>NZ_JAPPUW010000044.1 GCF_026712205.1 Pelomonas aquatica | reverse complement strand
AAGGCCGGGATGCGCTGACGCGCGGCGTGACGCCAGTACGCCGATGGGGCGACCTGCAAGACGCGGCAGATCGACTCGACCCCAAGCTGCTGGCGGTGCTGGTCGACAAACGCCTTCAGGGGGTCGTCTCAGAAAACGGAAAATAAAGCACGCTAAGCCGGTTGCAGCGGTCGTAGCGGCCTGAACTTGCCCGCGCCGATCTTGGCGCTGCTGCGCCAGAGGTAATCGCCGGTGAGGTTGATGTGCTCCCAACCGAGCGGCGACAGGTACTGCAACAGCGCGTCATCAACGGCATGGCCGTTGCCACGCAGCGCGTGCGCAGCCCGTTCCAGATAGACCGTGTTCCACAACACGACGGCAGCCGTTACCAGATTGAGGCCGCTAGCCCGGTAGCGCTGCTGCTCGAAACTGCGGTCGCGGATTTCACCCAGGCGGTTGAAAAACACTGCCCTGGCCAGCGCATTGCGCGCCTCGCCCTTGTTCAGGCCGGCATGCACGCGGCGGCGCAGTTCCACGCTTTGCAGCCAGTCCAGGATGAACAGCGTGCGCTCGATGCGGCCCAGCTCGCGGAGCGCCACGGCCAGGCCGTTCTGGCGTGGGTAGCTGCCGAGCTTTCGGAGCATCAGGGAGGCCGTCACCGTGCCCTGCTTGATCGAGGTGGCCAGCCGCAGGATTTCGTCCCAATGGGCGCGGACGTGCTTGATGTTGAGCGTGCCGCCGATCATGGGTTTCAGCGCGTCATAGGCGGCGTCGCCCTTCGGGATGTAGAGCTTGGTGTCGCCCAGGTCGCGGATGCGCGGCGCGAAGCGGAAGCCCAGGAGGTGCATCAGGGCGAAGACGTGATCGGTGAAGCCCGCCGTGTCGGTGTAATGCTCCTCGATCCGCAAGTCGGACTCGTGGTACAGCAGGCCGTCGAGCACGTAGGTCGAATCGCGCACGCCGACGTTCACGACCTTGGTGTGAAATGGCGCGTACTGGTCAGAAATGTGGGTGTAGAACGTCCGCCCTGGGCTGCTCCCGTATTTCGGGTTGATGTGGCCGGTGCTCTCGGCCTTGCTGCCGGTGCGGAAGTTCTGGCCGTCCGACGATGAGGTGGTGCCGTCGCCCCAGTGCTCGGCGAAGGGATGGCGGAACTGTGCGTTGACCAGATCGGCCAGCGCCGCCCCGTAGGTTTCGTCGCGGATGTGCCAGGCTTGCAGCCAAGCCAGCTTGGCGTAGGTCGTGCCGGGGCAAGACTCCGCCATCTTGGTCAGGCCCAGGTTGATCGCGTCGGCGAGGATCGTGGTCAGCAACAGGTTCTTGTCTTTGGCCGGGTCGCCCGATTTCAGATGCGCGAAATGCCGAGTGAAGCCCGTCCATTCGTCCACCTCCAGCAGCAGTTCGGTGATCTTGACGTGCGGCAGGATCATTGCCGTCTGGTCGATCAGCGCTTGGGCGGTGTCGGGTACCGCCGCGTCGAGCGGCGTGATCTTCAAGCCTGACTCGGTGATGATGGCGTCCGGCAGCTCGTTGGCCGTCGCCATACGGTTGACGGTGGCAAGCTGTGTTTCCAGCAGCGTCAGCCGGTCGTTCAGGTACCGGTTGCAGTCGGTGGCCACGGCCAGCGGCAATTCGCTGGCCTGCTTGAGGCTGGCGAATTTCGCGGGCGGCACCAGGTAGTCCTCGAAGTCCTTGAACTGGCGCGACCCCTGCACCCAGATGTCGCCGGAACGCAACGCGTTCTTCATCTCCGACAGCGCGCACAGTTCGTAGTAGCGCCGGTCGATGCCGGTGTCGGTCATGACCAGCTTCTGCCAGCGCGGCTTGATGAACTCGGTCGGCGCGTCGGCGGGCACCTTGCGGGCGTTGTCGCTGTTCATGCCGCGCAGCACCTCGATGGCGTCGAGCACGTCCTTGGCGGCGGGAGCGGCCCGCAGCTTGAGCACGGCAAGGAATTCCGGCGCGTAGCGGCGCAGCGTGGCGTAGCTTTCGCCGATGCGGTGCAGGAAATCGAAGTCCTCGGGCTGCGCAAGCTTCTGCGCTTCGGTGACGCTCTCGGCGAAGGCATCCCAGGACATGACGGCCTCGATGGCGGCGAACGGATCGCGGCCCGCCTGCTTGGCCTCGATCAGCGCCTGGCCGATGCGGCCGAACAGCCGCACCTTGGCATTGATCGCCTTGCCGGATGCCTGGAACTGCTGCTGATGCTTGTTCTTGGCGGCATTGAACAGCTTGCCCAGGATGCGGTCATGCAGGTCGATGATTTCGTCGGTGACGGTGGCCATGCCCTCGATGGCGAGCGCCACCAGGGTCGCGTAACGCCGCTGCGGCTCGAACTTCGCCAGGTCGGCGGGCGTCATCTGGCCGCCCTCGCGGGCGATCTTGAGCAGCCGGTTCTGGTGAACCAGCCGCTCGATGCCGGAGGGCAGGTCGAGCGCCTGCCACGCCTTGAGGCGTTCGATGTGTTCCAGCATGTGCCGCGAGTTCGGTTTGACCGGGGATTGCCGCAGCCAGGCCAGCCACGTCGTCTTGCCGTTGTCGCGGCGCTTGAGCAGATCGTCGAGGCGACGGCGATGCACGTCCGTCAGCGGCTCAGCCAAGGCGTCGTAGAGACGCCGGTTGGCGCGGGTAATCGCTTCGGCGCTCGCCCGCTCGACGGCGTTGAGGGCGGGCACAATGACCGACTGCCGCCGCAGGTGCTCGATCAAGGCTCTGGCCAGCACGATGCCCTTGTCGGTTTGCATGGCCAGCTCGGTCAGCAACTGGACAGCCTGCCGGTAGTGGCCAATCGTGAACGGCTGGAAGCCGAACACCGTTTGCAGCTCGACCAGGTGCTCGCGTCGGGTCTGCTCACGCTGCCCGTACTCGTCCCAGCTTTCGATGCCGACCTTGAGCTGGTTGGCGACCAGTCTCAGCAATGGCGGGAACGGTGGCTCATCAGCGCCAAGGATGACGCCGGGAAAGCGCAGGTAGCAGAGCTGCACCGCGAAGCCCAGCCGATTGGCCGGGCCGCGCCGCTGCCGGATGATGGAGAGGTCGCTTTCGCTGAACGTGTAGTGACGGATCAACTCATCCTTGGTGTCCGGCAACGCCAGCAGGCTTTCGCGCTCGGCGGCGGAGAGGATCGAACGGCGGGGCATGCGGTTTCCTTCTTCTTGAAAACGTAGGTTTGTGACAAGCCCGCCAAGGCAACCGGCGCGGCACGGGAATCAAGGCATTGCGATTCTCGAAAATAGTTCTTGAAATTCTATTCTTGATTGCATATCATCTCAACGAGTTTCGATAAGAAAGGATGCGCATGCGACCGTCTGTTGTGCTTGACATGAAGCGAAGCGCAGTGCGTGAAGCGGTAGGCCGCTTTCGCGCCGCGAACCCGCGCGTCTTCGGCTCGGTGCTGCATGGCACCGACCGGGATGGCAGCGACCTCGACCTGTTGGTCGATGCGCTGCCCGGTGCCACGTTGTTGGACTTGGGCGATTTGGAAGAAGAACTGAAATCGCTGCTCGGCGTTGACGTCGATCTGCTGACTCCCGGCGACCTGCCGCCGAAGTTCCGGGCCAAGGTGCTCGCGGAGGCGCAACCGATATGAGCGAGAACCGCCTGCCCGATTACCTCGACCACATTCAGCAGGCCGCAACCGATGCGCGCAGCTTCGTGGAAGGGATGGCCAAGGACGACTTCTTGGCCGACAAGCGCACCCAGCAGGCCGTCATCATGAGCCTGATCGTCATCGGCGAGGCGGCCACAAAGGTGATGGATGGCTACGTCGAGTTCACCCAGGCGCATGCCGACGTGCCGTGGCGCAGCATGCGCAATATGCGTAATCGCATGGCTCACGGCTATTTCGACATCAACCTCGATGTGGTGTGGGAGACGGTACAGGAATGGCTGCCGGCGTTGCTCCAGCAATTGCCCGCCGTGCGTCAGGATGCCGACGATGAAGACCGTAACGACAAAGGCATGGAGCCATGACCAATCAAGCCGCCGATGTTCGGCCCCTCTGGCGTGTTCGATCCCGCGACCTATGAGCCGCGCTCGGGCAAGACCTTCTGGATGGCCGCAACGGACGTGAGTTCGCTGGTGGGCAAGGAGGCAGCAGCCGACACGCTCATCGGCAACTGCACGACCGCACGACCAGCCTCCCGTTCAAATTCGAGTTAGAACTCATATCCAGCCTGTCTGGGGGCACTGTGAAAGAGGGATCTCCGATGACTGTTGAATCGAGAATATTTTCTGTAGCCGAGTATGTTCAGCCGTCCGAAGGCGAGCCTATTCGTTCCGTTGTGCTTGAAACCCGAGACTCAATTATCGTGGTTTGGCATGTCCATCCCGGGCAGGAAATTGCGGCTCACATTCATCCTCACGGCCAAGACACGTGGACTGTTTTGTCGGGAATGGCTGATTACTTTCAGGGCAATGGGATTGTTCGTGCCCTCAGGGAAGGTGAGATAGCCGTGGCAAGACCGGGCCAAGTGCACGGGGCGCGAAATACAGGTACCGAGCCATTTGTGTTCGTCTCGGTTGTGGCATCAGCCAATGCCGGTTTCGTATTGGCTGAGCGATAGAGCCCAATCTCTGGAGTTGGTCCAATGAGCGGTCGGGGAGATAGGTAACAGACATGCAGCGGACACGGCTGCTAAACCAGGTCGCAAACCTCCTTGCGTCGCAGCGTGCCGCAAGCGACGCGATCAATCGAATGGGGTCGGCATGAGACTGAACACCATCCAGTTCCCGACCGCGTAGCCGCCTGTCCTGCCGATCAGGTCTTGACCATCGACGCCTGGGATCAGTCCTGAATGTTCTTGGAGACCACTACGTTATGAGCCGCAGCCGCCGCAAAACACCCATCGTCGGGCACACGACCTGCGGCAGCGAGCGCGAGGACAAGAAGCTCTGGCATCAGCGCTGGCGCACCCGTGAGCGCACGGCGCTGACCAGCGCGTCGCCCGAAGCCCTGAGCGCCCATCTGCCCCTGCTGGAAAACCAGGCCAGCAGCGTCTGGTCGATGGGCAAGGATGGCCGCTCCTACTGGCCCGTCAAGCGCCAGGCCGCCACGGCGGATCGCATCGCCAATCACAAGGGACGCAACCCGCAAGAACGCGCCTCCCTGAAAAAGCGCCTGCTGCGCAAGTGGATGAGCAAATGAAGCTCTCCTTCCATCAGCACATTGCGCTGTTCTGGATGATCGGTGCTCCGGGCGTCTTCGCGCCCGTGATCGAGAACGCCAAGCGGCCCGATGCCGGCGCCGTCATGGCGTGGGGTGTCGCGATCGTGGCGGTGATGATCCTCTTCACCCCTTTGCTGCTGCGCTGTCCACCATTCCGGCGCTGGTATGGCCGGACGGATGCGCTGTCGGAGCGGCAGCGCCAGGCGCTTGCCGAGCGCGGCCTGCGCCGCTACTACCAGACCGCTTTCGATGACGGCTACGTGCCCCGCGTGATGCCCTACGTGTGGCGCATCATCTGGACGGTCGGCGGGTTGATGGCTGTGACCGCCGTACTGCCTACCAACACCGGACGGCCAGCCTTCGATGCCTTGGTGGTCTTCTCGACCTGGTATCCGATAGGCGTGATGCTGCTGGTTTTCGCGTCGAGGCCCCTTGGCCGGTTGATTCGCCAAAGAGCACAGGAGCGGCGGAAATGAGCACGTCAACCATCGAGGCGCTGGCCAGCGCCTGGGCAAGGATTGCCGAGGAAGCGGAATTCCCCGCTGACTACGAGGGGACTGCCACACCACAAGCGCATCGGGCTAGCGAAGCTATTCAGGAGCAGATTCGGGAGCGCATCGTCGCCACCAACGACATGCGGCTGTTCAGCCTGCTGCACCTGCTGGGTCAGGCGTCGCTGCGCATGGAGCAAGCGCTGTGGCCGGAGGATTACGAGCGGATGACGCGCGAGGTTGAGGAAGCCCTGCGGCAAGCCACCGACGCCAACGCCAGATCGTACACCCACGAAGAAGTGATGCAGGCGATGCAGGAACGCATCGACCGGGCGCGAGACAAGCCATGTTGATTGGCTATGCGCGCGTCTCGACGCAGGATCAGAACCTGGAGCTGCAACGCGAAGCCTTGAGCAAGGCCGGATGTAAAAAGGTCTTCGAGGACAAGGTGAGTGGCACGCGGGCAGACCGGCCTGGCTTGGCCAAGACGCTCGAAATGCTGCGCGAAGGCGATACTTTGGTCGTCTGGAAGCTCGACCGGCTGGGCCGGTCGGTCAAGCAACTGGTCGATCTGGTCGGCGATCTGCACAAGCACGGTGTCCAGTTCAGGAGCCTCACCGACTCCATCGACACCGGCACACCATCCGGGCGGTTCTTCTTCCACGTCATGGCGAGCCTTGCCGAAATGGAGCGCGAGCTGACCGTCGAGCGCACCCGCGCCGGGCTGGAAGTCGCCAAGCAGCTCGGCCGCAAAGGCGGCCGCAAGCCGAAGATGACCGACAGCAAGATCGAGTCGGCCAAGAAGCTGCTGGCCAGCGGGGTGCCGCCCAAGGACGTGGCCAAGAACCTCGGCGTGTCCATTCCGACGCTGTACCGCTGGGTGCCAGCCTCCACGCACGCTTAGCGTGCTTTATTTTCCGTTTTCTGAGACGACCCCAAGTGGAACTCGATCCGTCAGGCTGCCTGTTGAATCGCCGGCAGCGACGCGAAGTAGAACTCATCCGGGGTCTTGGCGCCGAGCGACGAATGCGGGCGGCGCATGTTGTAGAACTCGATG
>NZ_JAPPUW010000043.1 GCF_026712205.1 Pelomonas aquatica | reverse complement strand
AGCGCTCCATGGCAGCGGGCTATGCCGGCCTGGACAACGAGCTCTTCTACATGGACAAGACCATGATGGTCTTCGGCGATGCGAAGAAGGTCGTCGAGGACATGCTGAAGGCGGTGGAGTAGCGCTGGCTTGCCCGGCGAGCTGCGTGAGCGGCTGGGCGGGCGATCGACCGCGACGCTGGATCGAGCCCAGTGAGGCCTGCAATCCATAAAAGTGGTCGGATGACCTGTATCGTCTATTAATATCAGTTGTTTCACCTACTCTATTCAGTGGTCAATTGACCAATAATTCAGCCAGACCCGGGGCTGGCACGAAGAGAGCAAAGGGAAAGACGCACAGCCCCGGGCCACGAGATTGATGGCCCGGCGCCGTGGCGACAGTGATCGCGCCGTCGGTGATCGGCCAGGACTCGAACCCAAGCTTGCGCGTGATGCCTCGCGCCGCTTCACAGGCATTCACCCAGCAGTCAAGAACACGAGGACAAAGGAACAACATGCCATCGCAATCTGCTCATCTCGATGAACCGCTGGACGTCCTGATCGTCGGGGCAGGGATCTCCGGCATCGGCATGGCCGCCTATTTGCGCCGGAAGCAGCCCGGCAAGCGCTTCGCCATCCTCGAGTCGAGGGAGCGGATGGGCGGGACATGGGACCTGTTCAGGTATCCCGGCATTCGATCCGACTCGGATTTCTACACCTTCGGTTTCGACTTCAAGCCCTGGGGCAAGGACAAGAACCTTGCCGACGGGCGCGACATCCTCGAGTACCTCCAGGAAGCCGTGGAGGAGAACGGTCTGGAGACTGCCATCCAGTACAAACAGCAGGTGGAATCAGCAAACTGGCTGAGCGCCGAGGGCCTCTGGGCGGTCCGGGTCCGCGATGGCGTCAGTGGCGAGACTCGCACGGTCATGACCCGTTGGCTCTTCAGTGCGGCTGGGTACTATCGATACGACCAGGGTTTCTGCCCGCGCTTCGAAGGCACCGAGCGCTTCAAGGGGCAGATCGTGCATCCGCAGCATTGGCCCGAAGACCTCGACTACGCCGGCAAGCGCGTCGTCGTGATCGGCAGCGGCGCCACGGCGGTGACGCTGATTCCGGCGATGGCCGATCGGGTGGCGCACATCACCATGCTTCAGCGCACGCCCACCTACATCGTCAGCCAGCCGGCCGTCGATCCCGTGGCGGTGTTCCTGAAGAAGATACTGCCGCCACAAGCCGCCTATTTGGCGATTCGCTACGTCAACGCCAGGTTCACCCTCTGGTTCTGGGCCTTCTGCCAACGTTTTCCGAAACTGGCTCGAAAGCTGCTCATGGGGCTGGTGCGCCGGGCGCTGCCGAAGGGCTACCCGGTCGACGAGCACTTCAACCCACCCTACAAGCCCTGGGACCAGCGGCTGTGCTCGGTGCCCGAGAATGACCTGTTCAAGTCCATCAGTGCGGGCAAGGCGTCCGTCGTGACCGACCACATCCAAACTTTCACCGAATCCGGCATCCTTCTCAAGTCGGGCAAGGAGATCGAGGCCGACATCATCATCACGGCCACCGGACTCAACGTCCAGCTCTTCGGTGGCGTGACGCTGCACAAGGATGGGCAGCCGGTGACGCTGAGCAACGCGCTGGCCTACAAGGGAATGATGTTGTCCGGCTTGCCGAATTTCGGCTTCGCCGCCGGCTACACCAATTCGTCGTGGACGCTGAAGGTCTGCCTTCTTTGCGACCACTTCTGCCGGCTCCTGGCCTACATGGACGAACATGGGCACGCCGTCTGCGAGGCGCAGGCACCTGCGGGGATCAAGACGCGCCCATTGCTGGATTTCGGAGCGGGCTACGTGCAGCGCGCGGTGGACGGCCTGCCGCGCCAGGGACCCAGCGAGCCGTGGGTCATGTCGATGGACTATTTCCGCGACGTCAAGCTGCTGCGGCGCGGGCGGGTGGCGGAGAAGTGCCTGGTGTTTTCGCCGGCCCCCGTTGCCGCCTCCAAGGCTCCGGTCGGTCGGCGACTTTCGGAGGCTGAGGCATGAGCGTCGCATGGTCGCCCGAAGGCGCTCAGCTCCCGCCTGGCGGGACAGCACGCAGTGCGAAAGGTGCCCCAGTGGACACGGGCGACCTGTTCTGCAATCTGGCCGATGGCCGACGGATCTGCTACCGCAGCCACGGCCCCGACGGCGGGGAGACGCTGATTCTGGTGGTGGGCCTGGGGTTGCAGCTGACTTACTGGCCACAGCCGCTGATCGATGGCCTGGTGGCCGCCGGATTGCGGGTGATCACCTTGGACAACCGCGACTCGGGGCAGTCGTTCTTCACCGAGACCGTGCCGCCCAGCACGCTTCAGCAACTGCTTCGCCGGCCCACGCCAGGCTACGACCTGGGTCACATGGCCAACGATGTGGTCGGCTTGATGGATGCGCTGTCCATCGCCTCCGCCCACGTCATGGGAATGTCCATGGGCGGCATGATTGCGCAGACGCTGTCGGCGCGCCATGCCAAGCGGGTGAAGTCGCTGACCTCCGTCTTCTCGACCACGGGATCGCTGAAGGTCGGCCAGCCGGCGTTCAAGGCGATCCTGCAGTTGATCCGCCGGCCGCCCCGCAACCAGCAGGAAGCCGTTCGGGACTACGTCGACTTCCTGAGAGTGGTCGGTTCGAGCCTGGCGTGGAACGAGTCCCGGCACCGGCGATATGCGGAACAAGCCTGGGAGCGCGGTGGCGGCCTGCGCAACAACGTCGGCACCGGGCGGCAGATTGGCGCGATCATCAATTCGGGCGATCGGACCGCCGAGTTGGGCCGCGTCCGCTGCCCCACGCTGGTCATCCATGGCGAACGAGACCTGATGGTGGCAACCAATGGCGGCTACGCCACCGCCGCGGCCATCAGCGGAGCACGCCTAGTCATTCTGCCGGGCATGGGGCACGACTTCCCGCCGGAACTGGTCGGCGTCCTCATCAGCCTGATCGTGGGACATGTGCGCTCCAGCCAAGGCGCTGCAGGCTAGTTTTACTATTTCGCGACCAGCTCCTGTGGCGGCGACGTGCCCGTGTACGCGCTGGAGGCGGCAGGGGGAGCTTGAGACTTGCTATGCCTCGCGCACGAAATTCCTGACAGGCTCTCGTGCACCCGACGAACAGGGCTACCTTACCTGGTGGCCCTGCTGCTCAGCCCACCGTCGGGGGGGGCATCGAACGCGTGCGTTAGTCGGCGGAGTTCTGGCCCAGCTCTTTGATTTGCGGTACGGAAGCGGTACAGCCATCAGGTTTGGCCTTGTTCGCCAAACTACGCTAAGTTGCTGTCGCGCAATTGCTTTTTCCTTCGGCTCCATCGGTTCGAATTCGCTCAGCTTGCCTAGGCAAACGGTTTCGCGGACAAACTCTTAATCCGTTGGTCGAAGGTTCGAATCCTTCAGGGCCCACCAAGTTTTTGTTTTGAATCAACGGCTTACGGTTTTCGAATCGTAGGCCGTTGGTGCTTTCCGAGCACCAAATTTTCCGCCGTGGGAAATGGGCCGCTCACGGCGGGCGCGGCGCGTTGTGCGACGCCAGAGCGCTCGTAGGTCTTGGTCGTCGTGGCCGGGCTGGCGTCGTTGCGAACAAAGGACCATGCGGACCGCGAGATTGCCACGAGCTATCCGGCAAGCCCGGCCCTGCATCGGATTTGCTTTTCCTGGCCCCAACCACTCGGTCGCGGGGATGTGCGAGCAAGCGGGTGGAAACGCTGCACCACCGGCTAACCGAGCCCCAGAAACAACAAAGCCCAACCGGGAGGGCTGGGCTGTTTGGTGCCGGCAAGAGGAGTCGCATTACGAATGCACTGTGTATAGATTGCGTTAATGCATCTTAAAAACACATCATTTGACTGAAAACATGAAAAATGATGTCGCTTTCAATGGAATGGACGGCGACAATTTATAGTCTTCTGCAGACTTGGCGCGCGATTGAGCCAGAATCCGTGGCAAACATGTCGCCATGACGGATCATGCCGCAGGAAGCCCAAGTCGGACACATAGGGCCTAGCTGGAACGTGCTCACCGAGCTGTTGCCCGCTCGGGCTGAAACCTGGCGCGCCGCCTGTGAGAGCCGGCGTGCGCTGCAAATCGTCGACGGCTGGTTTGATCTTCAACTCGCGCAGCTGATCGACACGCCTCCTCTCCATAGCTTCCTGGACCACCGGGCTGGCGACTACCCACTGGCCGACCTACTCAGTTGCCAAGCGCCCGAGGTCAATTTCGAGGCCCACCAGCAGTTGCGGGCGCTGCTTCTCGTAGGCCCGGTGCTCAAGCTTGAACAGTCAAGGCTCCTGGCTGCTGTGGCAGATGGCGCGCGAAAGGCCGCCGAACTCCGTGGGACATGGGCCACGCTCATACCTCCCCGGCTCGCTTCTTTTGATCTGGTCGAGCTGGTCGAGCACATCGCTGGCCATGTCGCCAAGCTTGCATCGGTAACCTCCGATCTGAACCGGCCGCAGCAAACCTGGCTCATCGATCTCGCGCGTTGGTGTGAACTGGTCAGACAGTCGCTCCGCAGAAGCCGTCCAGCATCACGGCCGGTTGCCCCAATTCGGCCGCCAGTTCCGTCCCAAGTGCCAGGCGATGACGACTTCCGTCCGGCACTGTTGGATGCCTTGCCAGACGACCCCGAAGAGCCGGAGGACGGGCTCGATGAGGGAGCCGGTGACACGGCAGACGATCCGGAATCTCCTCACGACCTCATGGTCGCGCTCCCGGAAAAGGAGGGGCAGCCCGAGTCGCACCAGGCCGCCGAAGCACGACGCGCCCGGACAGGATTTTTCACGGCGCGCGAGAACCAGCATCTTGTCTGGGACAACCAGCGGCTTACGCCGGTCGACGCCGCCAACCTTGTCGTGCACCTTGAGTCGATCCTGAACGACGAGTCAGCGGCAGAGCGCAATGCGGCTGGCGTGCTGGGCCTCGTCATGTGCGTTGGGACGCTCACGGAGGATGTGGCAGGGCTGAGCCGTGGCCGCAAAACTGATGGCTCCTGGCTGGGGGACCGGTGTTTTCACAGATTTGTGCCGGCGCAGAAGTCGGCTTGGCAGCCGGCAGATCAACTTGTTGGCCGGGTCAATGCGCGCGCATCCCACGTTGCACTCTCCTTGCCCAAGCCGGTCGCGGATTGGTTGGACGCGCTGCTGCCGCCGAAGGACGAGCGGCCAATCGCCGACGCGCTGGGGCTCAGCACCCTCGACGTTGTGCAGATCGCCCGAGGGCTCCTCGCCCGGTTGCGCGCAGAGGGCGGCGGGCAACAAACCTTGTCCAGGGTTGAGAACTGGCTTCCCGTGGCGCTGAGCCAAGGGCATGAAGGGCGTGCCCCTGACCATGTGCCTGGCCATCTGCTTTGCGGCGTCATGGATGGCCAGCGCTGTCCCGCCGCCTACTACCGGGCTTATCCATCGGATCAACTGGCAGCCCACCATCGTGAGGTTTTGACCTGGCAAGGTTGGAGGCTTGATGCCCTTCCGCCGAGCGCGCCCGGTAGCTGGCTGGGTTCGGCGCTGAATCCGAGGGCAGGGGAACTGCGTCGCGACTTGGACGCGGTCCGTGAATGGGCTCTCTCGGTTGCTCAAGATGCGGCACGCCCACTGCATGAGCGGCATAACGCCCGCGAAGCCGCTGACGTTCTCGGCCTGTCGCTGCAGCAGGGCTTGCGCGCTGTGTCGGATCCCATGGAGTCGCTCGACCTGATCGACACCAATCGGCAGAAGTTGTTGGTCGACGACAAATTCCAGTCCGTCGCTCGATCGCATCGCCTGATCGTTCTCAGTGCCTTCGGCTGTGCCGCCGTGGCAAGCCAGACCGACCACCTGTGGCGATTGATCGCGGAGCTCATGCCGGTGGCGCCTGAGACCGCACAGCGGATCCGATGTGCGCTCGAGAGGCCTGAGTGGCGAGCTGCGCCGTTCCGTTTCTTTCTGAACGAGAAGCTTGAGATCGAACGAATCAGCTGGCGCACCCTGCGCAAGACCCTTGGCGAGCGATGGCCCTGGCCTCTGAACGTTGGCCGGCACGCGGGTTCCATCGAACTTCTGGCGCGAGGCGTTGAAGATCGAGCGCTGCAAAGCTTCTACGGCCACGTGCAACTCGGCACGCAGAACAGAAGTACCTGGTCTCCTCTCGCCGACGAGCATCTGTTTTCGAGCCTGCGAACTGCACTGGATGGCTGGGCGATGGACCTGGGTCTGCAGACGATGCCGACGTTCCTCGAGCGTCCCGCGGCGAACGCGCTGATGCCGTCGCTGTCGCCCAAGCCCACGCCGATGCTGTTTGGTCATGAGCGCCGTGCGGCGCGGCGCGCTGCGCAGTGGATGCGGATGCGTGAAGACGTGGAAGGTTGGGCGCTGCATCAGCTGGACGGTCGGGCGCCGAGCCAGCTCAACCAGGCTGACATCGACAAGCTCTTCGAGCACGTCCGCCGCTCGACCAGCAACGCCACTTCCGGCGCGGCATCGACACGATTCGAGCTGATGCGGGCGCTGCTGTTGGACTGGATCTCGCAGCACGATTTGTCCGATCTGGAATTGCCTGCGGTGGGCTTGAGCCTGAGGGACCACGCGCATGTCTGTCCCCTCGATGGGCTCTCCGCGGCGCGCTGGCTGGATCAGTACGACCGCGCGCTGAGTGAGTACTGGGATGCTCAACGGGCAGCGTGGAAGCGCGGCGAGGAAGTCGCCAGTGCGATCGACGCCAACGCACTCGTGCTGACCCTGTGCACCGTTGGCCTGGCAATCGATCCAGAAATCTGGACGACCTGGCTGAAGGCGCCGGCCATGTTCAAGAGGAGCCAGGATCCCGATGGCGTGCGCTGGCTGCACCTGCCACTCCCTTCGGGCAACCTGCGGCAGTACGCCATCCCGCCGACACTGGCGGCGCTGCTTCACCGAGTGGACAGCGCCGCGTGGGCCCGTGTCTCTGACAAGTCCCTCGATGCCGCGCTCCGCGCGCTTTGTCGGGCTGCCAAGGTTCAGGATCCTGGAGGGTTCTGGAAGTTCTTGAGCCGACTGCAGGGGGCATTGGCGGCCGACTGCCCCGGCCTTGTGCTCGGGCAGGCCGACGGGTCGCACAAAAGTGTGTCGCCCAGCTGGTTGCATGCCGAACGCCTGGGTGGCGCAGCGCCCACCAAGGTGAGTCTGGATGCGATCGGAGCTCGGCAGGACGAACGGTCGCTGGCCTTGGGCGAGGTCGCCGAGCGAGCGGATTTCGTCACCAAGGTGGACGTCGCGCAGGTGAGGGTGTTTCGTGCGGCAATGCTCAAGGCCATGGCGACCCTCGTCCACGGTTCGGCGTCGACCAAGAAGGACAAATCCCAGCCACGCACTCCGACGGTGTCAGTGCAGCCAGCTGGGCTGCCTGTTGCACCAGTGACGGACTCGACCGACGAACCTGATGGAAAACAGGGGCGCGCGAAAAGCCCACTGGACCGCTGCCTGGCCGAGCTCGACCAGATGGCGTCGGGTGTTCTGAAGCAGGCTGGGATGCCCGCGATCTGCATACTGATGCATCGGTGGGTGCGGCATCTGGTCACGTCGGAATACGAGCCCAAGAAGCGGTACGCGCCGAAGACCATCAGGAACTACTGGTTCTCATGGTCGATTCGCCTGATCGAGGAGATCCCGGACGTCGATCCGCGGCTGATGCTGTCCAACGAGCTCGAGGAGCTGTACAGCGCCATCGTGGACGACGCCGTGCTCGACGACAAGACCCATCTCTATGCGCCGGCGCGCAATTTCCATCGCTGGCTGGCGCTGAACGAGGGCGTGCCCGACATCGACTGGTCGGAGTTCCGTGCACTGGCCGGCGTGGATCACCAGTACGTCAATGCCAATGTCGTGGAGCTGAACGAGTACAGGTCCGCTCTTGAACTTTTGCTGCACGATCCCTGGGCCGACAAGCGCAGGCGTCTGATGCAGGCGGCGGTCCTGGTGTTGCTGTACCGGTTCGGCCTGCGCATCGGCGAAGCCACAGGCTTGCAGGTCGGTGACCTTCGGTTTGATCGGCGGCTTGGCATCTGGTGGGTACGGGTCCGGGGGAATTCCTACCGGCGGCTCAAGACGGAAGCGGCACGACGGTCAGTGCCTTGCCTGGAGCCGCTGGACAAGATGGAAGTCGACATCCTGAGGCAATGGGAACGCCATGTGGTCGAAGGGGCTGACGCTGACGCCAAGCAGCCGCTGTTCGCCCAGGCCGCTGCGGGCACTAATGCGCAGGAGTTTGTTCCCAAGCAGGCGATCGCGCGCCGACTGGCTGAAGCCTTGCGCTGCGCGACGGGTGATCCGACGATCCGCGTTCACCACTGCCGCCACAGCTGGGCAACGAGGATGCTGGCCGAAGTCGCTGCGCCGGAAGAGGTGATTGGCTCCCTGTTACCTCTGTCGCTTCAGCTTGTGAACGAAGTCGATCCGTCGCGGCGCCTTGTGTGGGGGATCGCAGTGCTGCTGGGCCACGCGTCGCCGGCGACGACGCTCAACGTGTATGGGCACGCCGGGCACCGGTGGCTATATCAATGGTGCCGTCGGACGCGCTGGAACTACTGGAGCGCGCGCGATGATCAGTTTCTCGCCTGGTGCGGCGATCGAAACGTCAAGTCACTGCAGAAGCAGCGACAGCGGTGGACGGCAAAAGGCGATCAGTTCGGCGATAGTTTGATCGAATTCATTGCGCCCGATTGGCGCGTTCAAGGGGAACGTGCCGATCGGCCGTTGGTCTTGACCCCAGTTAAGGCCGTGCCGTCGGTGGGCTGGCTGGTGAGCGCGTTGTCCGTGCTGCAGTTCGCCATTCGCGCGCATGACGATGAGGGGATGAAGGCCGCCGACGTGATGCTTGAGGACGAGGCCTGGGTCGAAGCGATCCTCGCCGCGGCACGCAGTTGGTCAGACCGGCTGCTCGACGAAGGCCGCGCGCTGAAGCATGGGCTATGGGTTGATCGTTCGTTGGAGCAGACGATCCTGAAAGGAGACCCAATCCAGGAGGCGCTGAAGTTGTTCGAGAGCTGGCCAGCGGACAGGTTGGAGGCATTCAGTGCTCTGGCAGGTCAACACCTGCACGTCGGCTCTCGTGTGATGTTGGTAGGCGACGTCGTCACAGCGCAGGCAGTGACGTCCGTCCTGAAGGCAACGTTCGGCGAGGAGCGCGTCGAACTCTTGCTTCCGGGCGAAGCCGACCCGGTCGGCGAGGCTGTAGCCGGCAAAGGCCGCGCAAAACGACCTCGCCGCCAATACGCCTCGCCGTCGGGCGGCCTTGTGCCGCTGGAAGATGAGGCACGTCTGCTGGGGCTGCCGGTAAACCTGCATGGCCGGGTGCCCATGATGCGAGATGACTGGCACGCGCGCGGCCGCGGTACTCGGCGGCTGGCGATCCGGGTGAGGCGCAATGAGGATGGACCGGTGCAGACGGCGGTCGCGATGGCGGCAGCCGGCCTCGTGCTATTGGTGGCGGTTCGGGCCAAGGACCAGCTGGAGTCGTCAGCGAGTTGAGCTGCCGGACTCAGCCCAAGCAGGCTTGCCGGGCAGCAGGCCGGCAGCTTCCAAGGTGCGTCTGTGGGTGTCGAGGTGGCTGGCGAGGTTCTCGATCCAGTCTGCGCAGGATTCCCAATGCTCGATGTCCAGCCCCTCCATCGAGATCAGTCGGACGGTCGGCTCCTCGGCCAGGGAATCGTCCACCCGGCCGCTGACCTGCAGGATGACCGGTCCCGTGCCCTGCAGAAGACGGAAGTCAATGCGAGCCGCCGGGACTCCGGTGATCACCACCCGGATCGGCCGGTGGTCGTCATGCCGGCGCACGCGCATCACTTCCTTGTTGACCATGCTCTCCAAACGAGCGACCAACTGCCAGGGTTCGGTCTCAGAGTGCGTGGCGGGCTTCACATTCGTTGCCTTAACCAAGAGCGGTTCATCGGCCTCCTGCCCCGGCAGCATGGACTTGACGCGAAGCTCCCCGCTGTCCGCGGTGTTGGCGGCCTTTTCTAGCGCGGCAAGAAAGTGTTCTGCGATGCGCATTTGTTCAACCGTCTGGCCGGGGGCCTCCGTGGGGCCGTTCGGCATCGCAGTTGCCGTACCGGTGGCTGACCAGTCGCACTGATGCCGGATGCCCACCATCAGGACGTCGGTCAGCTTGGATCCCGCGACGCGCGCCAGCTCCAGTTTTGCTGGCGTCAGCGAGCGAAAGTCCAGCACGATCAGCCCGATGAAGCAGCCAGCCTCTGCAGTCAGGAGCATTGGGTGGATGTGACGTTTTGGAATCCTGCTCGACGTTGAAATGTGGCGCCTGGCACTTGCCGCTGCGCGGCCCAATACCCGAATGGCCCTGGAGCAGAGGGCCTTTGGCGCCCACGCACCTTTGGCAGTGGCCTCGGGGCCTGCGTCTGCGATCAATAACCGAAAGACGATGCGCTCGGATGTCGCGCTGCCCGGCGAAGTCAGCTCAGCCTTATCGAAGAGTTCGTTCCTATCTTTGGTTTCAACGGTCATGAATCACCTCCATGACGTCGATCATGCGGCTGCTCTACTCACTGATTCGGCAGTTAAAAGATGCCCCTTGCACCACTTTGGCCGGCAAACAGGGACTGGATCTCACAATCCAGAATCAGACAGAGCGTATTGGCGAACATCGCGTTCCGGTGACGTAGCCGACTAGCGGTCTTTGACCGGCAGCCAGCCCAGTTTCGCCTCGATAACCGACCGATACGGCGTTCGAACCTCAGCTGGCGCGCTGCATACGTACTCGCGCGCTCGAGCGCATGCTTCCGAGCCCAGTTCGCGGAGGTAGCTGATTACGGCATCCGTGTCTTCAGGAACGAGCCCTTCTTGTTGCTCACTGTGATTGTCAATGGGCAGGATGAATCGCCCCGGGTTTCGCGGAGGCCCGTTGGTTTAAGTCAGACGGTCGCGGCCTGACCAGCGCGTTGTTGATGGTAGTTGGCCTCGAACTCGGCCGGAGGGACGTAGCCCAGCGGCTG
>NZ_JAPPUW010000042.1 GCF_026712205.1 Pelomonas aquatica | reverse complement strand
CCTCGGCGGCCGGCGCGGGTGCGGCCGCCGCGGGGGCGGGCGCCGGGGCCGGCGCGGCGGGCGCGGCGCCGCCTTCGACGAAGCTCTTGATGCTGACCAGCAGGTCGGTCGTGTCGAAGGGGGCGGCGCCCGAGCCCTGGTGGCGGCCGAGCTGGGCGCGCAGCGCGTCGCCGGACTGCAGCAGCACGTCCACCATCGCGGCGTTGGGCTGCAGCTCGTGGCGGCGCAGCTTGTCCAGCAGCGTCTCCATCTGGTGGGTCAGCTCGGCGACGTCGGAGAAGCCGAAGGTTGCCGCGCCGCCCTTGATGGAGTGGGCGCAGCGGAAGATGGCGTTCAGTTCCTCGTCGTCGGCGGCCTCGACGTTGACGTTGAGCAGCAGCTGCTCCATGTTGTCGAGGTTCTCGCCGGCTTCCTCGAAGAAGACCTGGTAGAACTGGCTGAGGTCGATGCCGGCACTGATGCTGGCGCCTTCGGTGGTCATGTCACCCATGGCTGTGCTCCGTCTGCAATGGACTTCAGCGGATGACCTTGCCGATCACCTCGATCAGCTTGGCCGGGTCGAAGGGCTTGACCAGCCAGCCGGTGGCACCGGCGGCGCGGCCGGCCTGCTTCATCGCGTCGCTGGACTCGGTGGTCAGGATCAGGATGGGCGTGGTCTTGAACTTGGGGTTCTCGCGCAGCTTCTTGGTCAGGCTGATGCCGTCCATGCGCGGCATGTTCTGGTCGGTGAGCACCAGGTCGAAATCGCGCTGGCCGGACTTTTCCCAGGCGTCCTGCCCGTCCACTGCTTCCACCACGTTGAAGCCGGCGTTCTTGAGCGTGAAGGCCACCATCTGGCGCATCGAGGCCGAGTCGTCGACAGCGAGGATTGAGTGCATTTGAGTTTTCTCCGAGAGAACGTTTTTTGCCTGGGGGGCTGGGGTATCAGAATAGTTCGATGGAGCCGGCGTCCATCTCGTCCTGCGTGACCGGGTTGGGCCGCAGCGGCGCGATCTCGACGACGGCCGCGCCGTCCTCGTCGTCCATGCCGAAGGTGTCGCGGGCGAGCTGGTCGGCGCAGTTGCGCAGGCGCTGGCTGGTGTGGGCGATCAGCTGCGTGGCCATGTCCTGGAACTGCAGGGCCGTGATGGCGCCGGCGACGTCCTGCATGATCTGCTTCAGCCCCTCGGCCGCCGGGCCGCCGTCGGTCCCGCTCAGCAGGGTCATGACCTGGTTGGAGGCGCTGTAGAAATGGGTGGACAGGGCCTCGCCGGCGTCGTCGAGCAGGCGCTGCAGGCGCTCGAGGTCGTGGGTCACCGTCATCAGGTGATCCTGCAGCTCCGCGGCCGCCAGCAGCGGCATGGCGGCCAAGGCCCCGTCGAGGTCGGCTGCGGTGGAGGTGTCTGTCTGCATCGTGTCTCCGCGAGGGGATGCCGCTTTTTGTCCTGGTTGCCCTGTGCCCTGTGGTTCCCCTCAGGGGTGAGTGAATCATGGCATGTTCACCCCTTTTCCCGCCACTGTCGACCGCGAGATGTCGAGAGAACGAGCCGTATTACCGCTCCGGCACCGCTTGAGTGTGGCGCCGGGCGGCACGCCGCGCAGGGCGGCATACTGCGCCCCCATGACGATTTCTGGTGAGGAGCAGGCGCCCCGGGTCCTGCGCGTGCTGCATGTCGAGGACTCCGAGCTCGACCATCAGCTCATTTCGACGCAACTGACGCGCGCCGGGCTCAGCGTCGAGCTGCAGCGGCTGGATGCGCTGCCGGCCGTGCTGGCGGCGCTGGACGAGCGCTGGGACGCCGTCATCTCGGACTTCAACCTGCCGGGCTATTCGGGCCTGGAGGTGCTGGACGCGCTGAAGGCGCGCGCGCTGCCGCTGCCCTTCATCCTGATCTCGGGCGAGATCGGCGAGGACATCGCCGTGGCCGCGATGCGCAACGGCGCGTCCGACTACCTGCTGAAGAACAACCTGAACCGCCTCGCGCCGGCCCTGCTGCACGCCATCGACGCGGCCGAGAACGAGCGCGCCCGGCTGGCGGCCGACCAGGAACTGGTCAGGTCCAAGCAGCGCCTGCACCAGCTGGCCGGCCATCTGCAGACCAGCGTCGAGCTGGAGCGCGCGGCCATCGCGCGCGAGATCCACGACGACGTCGGCGGCTCGCTGACGGCCATCAAGTTCGACCTCGCCTGGATCGACCGCCACGCCACCGAGCCCGAGGTGCGCCAGCGCGTCGGCGCGGCGCTGGAGACGGTCAACTCGGCCATCGACGCCAGCCAGCGCATCATGCACAACCTGCGCCCCGCCATCCTGGAGCAGGGCCTGGTGGCCGCGCTGCAGTGGATGACGGCGCGCTTCGAGCGCCGCACCGGCATCGAGGCCGGCCTGCGCATCGGCGAAGAGCGCCTGGAGCTGCCGCCCGGCGTGCCGCTGGTGGCCTACCGCACCGCGCAGGAGGCGCTGACCAATGTGTCCAAGCATGCGCAGGCGACCCGTGTGGACATCGAGCTCAGCCTGGACTCGGGCGTGCTGACGCTGGAGATCCGCGACGACGGCCGCGGCATCGCGCCGGGCGACCTGGCCAAGGAGCGCAGCTTCGGCATCCGCGGCCTGCACGAGCGCGCGGCGACCGTGGGCGGCTGGGTCGACCTGTCCGCCTCGCCGGGCGGCGGCACCAGCCTGATCCTGACCGTGCCGCTGGCCCAGGACGCCATCGACGCGCTGGACGATGCGACCGACTTCGGCGAGGACCACGACAGCGCCTCCATCTGGGGGCGCGTGTGATCCGCGTCATCCTCTGCGACGACCACGGCCTGATCCGCCGCGGCATCCGCGACACGCTGGCCGACAGCGGCGACATCGAGGTCATCGGTGAGGCCGGCGACTACACCGAGCTGCGCGGCCTTCTTCACCAACTGGGGCACAAGCTCGGCAAGGACAGCCCCTGCGACGTGCTGGTGCTGGACATCAACATGCCGGGCCGCTCGGGCCTGGACGTGCTGCATGTGCTGAAGGACGAGGGCGCCACGGTGCGCACGCTGATCGTGTCCATGTATCCCGAGGACCAGTACGCCATCCGCGCGCTGCGCGCCGGCGCCTACGGCTATGTCAACAAGGGCGGCGAGCCGGCCAGCCTCGTGCAGGCCGTGCGCACGGTGGCCCAGGGGCGCAAGTACGTGACGCCCGAGATCGCGCAGATGCTCGTCGAGAGCCTCACCGCGCCCGTCACCGAGCAGGCCCACCAGAAGCTCTCCGACCGCGAGCTGCAGACCCTGGTGATGATCGCGTCCGGCAAGCGCCTGTCGGACATCGCCGAGGAACTGATGCTCAGCCCCAAGACGGTCAGCGTCTACCGTGCCCGTGTGCTGGAGAAGCTGGGCCTGACGAACAACTCCGAGCTG
Source organism: Pelomonas aquatica (assembly GCF_026712205.1). Lineage (GTDB taxonomy): Bacteria > Pseudomonadota > Gammaproteobacteria > Burkholderiales > Burkholderiaceae_C > Pelomonas > Pelomonas aquatica. The sequence goes on along the minus strand of NZ_JAPPUW010000042.1, from coordinate 9,767 downwards.
ACGGTCTACGCCATCCGCAACGGCCTGGTCGCGAGCTGACCGCCGTTCGTCACCGCCTTTCGTCGATTCGGCAGTCCTGGCGGCCGTTCGTCGATTGATGACAGGCCGTGGCAGCAGCCACTGCACAATGCGCGCCGGGTTCCATTTGGATGGCCGGTCAGGCCAGCCGCCGGCGGGCCGTGCGAGGCCTGCGGCGCCAGACTTTCGGGGAGCGTGTCATCGATACCGGATTGCTGAAGGAGCTGCGCATCGAAGGCGCGCAGCGTGACGACCATGACGGCGGGCCGCCGAAGTGGATCTGGGGGCTGATCGCCGGCCTCGTCGTGCTGGCGCTGCTGGGCGCGGGCGCCTGGTGGTTCATGGCCGGCAACCGGCCCATCGCCGTGCAGACGGCGACGGTGCGCGCCAACGGCGAGGGCCACAGCGCCGATGCCGTGCTGCAGGCCACGGGCTATGTCACGGCGCGGCGCATGGCCACCGTGTCGGCCCAGATCACCGGCACGCTGACCGAGGTGCTGATCGACGAGGGCTTCAAGGTCCGCAAGGGCCAGGTGCTGGCGCGGCTGGACGACACCGGCCTCAGGGCCGGCCTGGCCGCCGCCGAGGCCCAGGTGCGCAGCGCCGAGGCCAACCTCGGGCAGCTGCGCGCCCAGCTCGCCCAGGCCCAGGCCGATTCGCGCCGCCAGACCGAGCTGGCCGCCGGCGGCATGACGACGCACCAGGCCCAGGAGCTGGCGGCCACGGCCGTCAAGACCGTGGGCGCCCAGCTCGAGGTGGCGCAGCGCCAGATCGAGGCGGCCCAGGCTCAGGCCCGCGCGGCGCGCGTGAACTTCGACTACGCCACCGTGCGGGCGCCGTTCGACGGCGTCGTCACGGCGCGCGCGGCCCAGGTGGGCGAGATCATCTCGCCGCTGTCGGCCGGCGGCGGCTTCACACGCACCGGCGTGGGCACCATCGTCGACATGGACTCGCTGGAGGTGAACGTCGACGTCAACGAGGCCTATATCGCCCAGGTCAAGTCCGACATGCCCTGCGAGGCCGTGCTCGACGCCTATCCGGACTGGAAGATCCCGGCCCACGTCGTCGCCGTCATCCCCAGCGCCGACCGCGGCAAGGCGACCGTCAAGGTGCGCGTGGCGCTGGACCGGAAGGACGAGCGCGTCGTGCCCGACATGGGCGTGCGCGTGAGCTTCCTGGCGGCCAAGCCCAAGGCCGAGGCCAAGCCGGCGCCGGGGGTGCTGCTGCCGCCCGAGGCCGTGACGCAGCGCGACGGCGCCAGCAGCGTCTTCGTCGTCAGCGACGGCCGCGCCCAGCAGCGCACGGTCAAGCTCGCTGCCGACGCCGGCAAGTTCAAGCTGGCCACCGAGGGCCTGAAGGCGGGCGAGACGGTCATCGTGTCGCCGCCGGCCGAGCTGAAGAATGGTTCCAACGTCGTGAACAAGGAATGAGCATGAGCGCTTTGATCGAAGTCCGCGACCTGTCCAAGGTCTACACCCGCGGCAAGCAGAAGGTGGAGGTGCTGCACCACATCGACCTCGATGTGCAGCAGGGTGATTTCCTCGCGCTGATGGGCCCGTCTGGCTCCGGCAAGACGACGCTGCTGAACCTGATGGGCGGCCTGGATGCGCCCAGCGGCGGCGCCATCAGCGTCGGCGGCGAACGCATCGACAAGCTGTCGGGTGCGGCGCTGGCCAAGTGGCGCGCGTCCAGGGTCGGCTTCGTGTTCCAGTTCTACAACCTGATGCCGACGCTGTCGGCGCAGAAGAACGTCGAGCTGCCGCTGCTGCTGACCAGGCTGACCGCGGCCGAGCGCAAGAAGCGCGCGGCCATCGCGCTGCAGCTGGTGGGCCTGGCCGACCGCGCCGCGCACAAGCCCACCGAGCTGTCGGGTGGCCAGCAGCAGCGCGTGTCCATCGCGCGGGCCATCGTGTCCGACCCGACGCTGCTGGTCTGCGACGAACCCACCGGCGACCTGGACCGCCAGTCCGCCGAGGACGTGCTGACGCTGCTGCAGGCCCTGAACCGCGAGCATGGCAAGACCATCGTCATGGTCACCCACGACCCGCGCGCCGCCGCCCGCGCCAGCCACACGCTGCATCTGGATAAAGGCACCCTGGTCGAACAGGCCGTGGCCTGATCCGCGAGGTGAAATGATGAAGCCCCCACGCGCACTTCGTTCGCTGCCCCCCGAGGGGGCGCCCAGCCTCCTTGAGGCGGCTCTGCGGAGACTGGCATGAAATACCTCCACCTCATCTGGGCCGCGCTGTTCCGGCGCAAGGGGCGCACCTTGCTGACGCTGGTCTCCATCGTCACGGCCTTCCTGCTGTTCGGGCTGCTGGACGCCGTGCGCGTCGGCTTCGACCAGGCCGGCCAGAGCGCCAACGGCGCGCAGCGCCTGCAGACGGGCTCCAGGCTCAGCTTCATCCAGCTGCTGCCGATGTCGCTGGGCGCGCGCATCACGCAGATCGACGGCGTGAAGGACACCACCTTCGCCAACTGGTTCGGCGGCGCCTACCAGAAGCCCGAGAACCAGGTCTTCAGCTTCGCCGTGGCACCCAACTACCTGGACGTCTACCCCGAGATGGAAGTCTCGGCCGAGCACCGCAAGGCCTTCGCCGAGACCAAGAACGGCGCCCTCGTCGGCGAGGGCCTGGCGCGCAAGTTCGGCTGGAAGGTGGGCGACCAGGTGCCCATGCAGTCCACCATCTTCCCGGACAGGAACGGCAGCCAGAACTGGCCCTTCACCATCGTCGGCCTCATCCATGTGGCCGACAAGAAGACCGCCGGCTGGTGGGACCAGATGTTCCTGCTGAACTGGAAATACTTCGACGACACGACGCCCTGGAACCAGGGCCAGGTGGGCTGGTACGTCACGCGCGTGAAGGACGTGAACCAGGCCGACCGCGTGCTCAAGACCATCGACGCGATCTCGGCCAACTCCGACCACGAGACCCGCACGCTGACCGAGCAGGCCGCGATGTCCAGCTGGATGAAGCAGGTAGCCGACATCAACCTGATCGTGACCTCCATCATGGGCGCGGTGTTCTTCACGCTGCTGCTGCTGGCCGGCAACACGATGATGCAGGCCGTGCGCGAGCGCACCGGCGAGATCGCGGTGCTGAAGACGCTGGGCTTCTCGGGCGAGAGCGTGCTCGCGATGGTGCTGGCCGAGTCGGTGCTGCTGCTGCTGATCGGCGGCGCCGTCGGCCTGCTGCTCGCCAGCGTCATCGGCCCGGCCGTCAGCGCCGGCAGCGGCGGCGCGCTCAACCTGCCCGCGGCGGGCCTGGCCAGCTGGCTGATCGGCATCGGCCTGGCCTTGCTGTTCGGGCTTGCGGTCGGCGCGCTGCCGGCACTGCGCGCGATGCGCGTGAACATCACCGATGCACTCGCCGGGAGGGCATGACATGAAATTTTTGAAGAACCTCGGACTCGTGCTGCTGCTGGTCGTGGTGCTGGTGGCCTGGGTGCTGATGCCCTGGCAGGGCGCGCTCGCGCTGGCCGTGCTGGTGGCGCTGTGGATGTTCCTGTTCCGCAGCGGCGCGCAGGCCCGCTCGGTCGCCGCCGTCGGCATCAGCACGCTGACGCAGCGCCTGGGCTCCTCGGCCGTCATCGTCGTCGGCATCGCCGGCGTCGTCGGCGTGCTGGTGGCCCTGCTGGCCATGGCCGAGGGCTATGCGCAGACGCTGCGCAACTCCGGCAGCCTGGACACCGCCATCGTCATGCGCGGCGCGTCGGCCAACGAGGTGTCGTCGTCGCTGAGCCGCGAGGACCTCGTGCAGATCGAGCAGGCGCCCGGCGTGGCCCGCAACGCCAAGGGCGAGCCCATCGTCTCGGCCGAGACCGTGGTGGCGGCCAACCTGCCGGTCAAGGGCAGCAAGACCGGCGACGAGGGCAGCGCCCAGGTGCGCGGCATCAGCGAGGCGGCCTTCGCGGTGCGGCCCAACGTGAAGCTCATCGAGGGCCGGACCTTCCAGCCGGGCCTGCGCGAGATCCTCGTCGGCAAGGGCGCGGTGCGCCAGTTCGAGGGCCTCAAGGTCGGCGCCGGCCTCAAGCTTGGCAACCAGCCCTGGACCATCGTCGGCATCTTCGCGTCGGGCGACGCGATGGAGTCGGAGCTCTGGGCCGACGCCAACGTCGTCAACGACACCTACCGGCGCGGCGCCGGCCGCAATTCGGCCACGGTCAAGCTGGAGAACGCGGCGGCGATCAAGGCCTTCGGCGATGCGCTGGAGGCCAACCCCCAGCTCAAGGTCAAGGCCAGCACGACGCTGGAGTTCTTCGCCAAGCAGAGCGAGAAGATGACCCAGGTGCTGCGCATCATCGGCATCACCGTGGGCGCCATCATGGCCGTGGGCGCGGTGTTCGGCGCGCTGAACACCATGTTCGCGGCCGTGGCCACGCGGGCTCGCGAAATAGCGACGCTGCGCGCGATCGGCTTCCGCGGCGTGCCTGTGGTCGTCGCGGTGATGCTGGAGACGACGCTGCTGGCCCTGATCGGCGGCCTGATCGGCGGACTGCTGGCCTGGCTGGTGTTCAACGGCTTCGAGGCCTCGACGATGTCGGCCGGCTCGGTCGGCAAGCTCAGCTTCAACCTGGCCGTGTCGCCGGGCCTGCTGTGGGAAGGCATCAAGTGGGCGCTCGCCATCGGCTTCGTCGGCGGCCTGTTCCCGGCGGTGCGGGCGGCATCGCTGCCGGTGACGACGGCGCTGCGCGAGCTCTGAGACTCAGCTGAACGCCGCGAGCAGTCGCTCCAGGGCGACCGTGAACGGCGTCTGCATCAGCGGCAGCGTGGCCACCATGCCGATCAGGCCAATGCTGACGGTCAGCGGGAAGCCGACCGAGAACACGCCGATCTGCGGCGCGACGCGGGAGATCACGCCGAGCACGAGGTTGACGAACATCAGCATCGTGATCAGCGGCAGCGCGATCCACAGCCCGATGCTGAAGATCTCGGCGCCCCACTGCTGGGGCATGGCCACGCGCAGGAAGGCGAAGGGCTCGGCGCCGACCGGGAAGGCGTGGAAGCTCTGCACCAGCGCGTTGATCAGCAGCAGATGGCCGTTGATGGCGATGAACAGGAAGGCCACCATGCTGCCGAAGAAGCGCGCGCTGGCGGTGCCCTGGGCGCCGCTGCCGGGGTCGAAGAAGCCGGCGAAGTTCAGGCCCATCTGCAGGCCGATGATCTCGCCGGCGAACTCCAGCGCGGCGAACACGATGCGCACCGCGAAGCCCATGGACAGGCCGATCAGCAGCTGCTGGGCGATCAGCAGCGTCAGCATGGGCAGCGAGTCCAGCGGCGTGGGCAGGATGTCCGGCAGCGAGGGCTGGGCCGCGACGGCGATGAACAGCGACAGGCCGATGCGCAGGCGCAGCGGCACATTGCGCTGGCTGAAGGTGGGCATGCCGGCGAACAGGGCCAGCGTGCGGATGAAGGGCCACAGCAGCGGGTTCAGCCACGCCAGCAGTTGCGCCTCGGTGACGGAGAACATCTAGCCCACGACGCTGGGAATGGTCTGCAGCGTGCGCTGGATGTACTCGACCAGCTCGGTCATCATCCACGGCCCGGCAACGGCCAGCGTCAGCACGGCGGCGATGACCTTGGGGACGAAGGACAGCGTGGACTCGTTGATCTGCGTGGCCGCCTGGATCACGCTGACGACGACGCCGACCAGCAGCACGACGATGAGGATGGGCGCGGCCACCAGCAGCATCATGTACAGGCCCTGCTGGCCGAAGGTGAAGACTTGTTGGGCGTCCATGGTCAGGTCACGAATGAGGCAGCAAGAGAGCCGAGCAGCAGGTTCCACCCGTCCGCCAGCACGAACAGCATCAGCTTGAAGGGCAGGGAAACCAGCACCGGCGACAGCATCATCATGCCCAGGCTCATCAGCACGCTGGCCACGATCATGTCGATGACGAGGAAGGGGATGAAGATCAGGAAGGCGATCTGGAAGGCGCTCTTCAGCTCGCTCGTGACGAAGGCCGGCACCAGCACCTTGAAGGGCACGTCCTCGGGCTTGACGCCGCTGTCCAGCCTGGCCAGGCGCGCGAACAGCGCCACGTCGGCCTGGCGCGTCTGCTTGAGCATGAAGCCGCGCATCGGCAGCTCGGCGCGCTTCAGGGCCTCGTCGAACTGGATGGTACCGGCGCTGTAGGGCTGCCAGGCCTCGGCGTAGACCTTGTCCAGCGTCGGGCTCATGACGAAGAAGGTCAGGAACAGGCTCAGGCCGACGATGACCTGGTTGGGCGGCGCGGCCTGCGTGCCCAGCGCCTGGCGCATCAGGCTCAGCACGATGGCGATGCGCGTGAAGGCCGTCATCATCAGGATGACCGCGGGCAGGAAGCCCAGGGCCGTGAAGAACAGCAGCGTCTGGATGGGGACCGAATAGCTGCCGCCCGCGCCCTGGCCGACGAGCAGCGGCAGCGTGGCCGGCGGCGTCGCACTTTGCGCGAAGGCGGTGCCGGCGGCGAGCAGGGCCGCGCCGGTCAGCAAGGGCTTAAGCCGCATCGCCGCGCTCCTTGCCCAGCAGCTTGGCGAACGAGGCCGGCGCAGGGGGCTCGGCCTGCGGCGGCATCACATGCAGCGTCGTGACGTGCTGGGCGGTCGCGCCCAGCACGAGCCAGCGGCGGTCTTCGCCCTGGCCGACCTCGACGACGAGCAGGCGCTGGTTGGGCGCCGTCGGCAGCTGGGCCACGACGCGCAGCACGCCGGTCGCTGCGGCACCACCCATGGGCGTGCGCTTGAGCAGCCACAGCGCGACCGGGATCAGCGCGACGATGGCGAGGAACCAGAGGAAGGGAAGCAGGCCGGAGGCATTCATGCCTCGGCATTCTGCGGACCGACTTGAGGCGTCGATCCCGGCAACTGAGCGGGGAAAGGGCCGCTGTTTATGCGGCCTTGCTCAGCCGGCGCATGCGCTCCGAAGGCGTTACGATGTCGGTCAGCCGGATGCCGAACTTGTCGTTCACGACGACGACCTCGCCCTGGGCGATCAGGTAGCCGTTGACGAGCACGTCCATGGGCTCGCCGGCCAGCGCGTCGAGCTCCACGACCGAGCCCTGGGCCAGCTGCAGGATGTTCTTGATCGGGATGCGGGTGCGGCCGAGCTCCACGGTCAGCTGGACGGGGATGTCCAGGATCATGTTGATGTCGCCGGCCGTGCCGCCCGCCGTCGTCGGGCTGAAGTTGGCGAAGCTGGGCGTGGACACCTGTTCGGGCGCCACCTCGGTGGCGACCTGGGTGGCAGGCGCGGGCGGCGGCGCGGCCTCGGCCAGGGCCGCCGCCCATTCGGCGGCCATCGCGTCCTGTTCTTCTTGGCTGGGTGAATCAGGGCTCATGTTTGGCTCCCAGCCAGCTCTCCTGAGAGCCGGTCAGCAACTTGTCGATCTTGAGGGCGTATTTGCCGTTGGAGGTGCCGTAGTGGCAGCTGAAGACGGGCACGCCGTCCACTTTGGTCTGGATCAGCGGTTCGAGGTCGAGCTCGATGAAGTCGCCGGCCTTGAAGGCCAGCAGCTGCTCCACGGTGGCCGGCGCGGTGCCCAGTTCGGCGACGAGTTCCACCTCGGCCGCCTGGATCTGCGTCTTCAGCAGGTTGATCCAGCGCCGGTCGGGCTCGGAGGAGTCGCCGACCGTCGTCGAATACAGCACGTCGCGGATGGGCTCCAGCGTCGAGTAGGGGATGCAGAAATAGATGGTGCCGCTGGTCTCGCCGATCTCCAGCGTGAACGAGGTCGACACGACGATCTCGCTGGGCGTGGCGATGGTGGCGAACTGGGGCTGCATCTCCGAGCGCTGGTACTCCAGCTCCAGCGGATAAATGCCCTTCCAGGCCTTGTGGTACTCGGCGAGGATGACCTCGACGATGCGGGTGATGACGCGCTGCTCGGTCGGCGAGAAGTCGCGGCCCTCGATGCGGGCGTGGAACTTGCCGATGCCGCCGAACAGCGAGTCGATGACGGCAAACACCAGCGTCGGGTCGCAGACGATCAGCCCGCTGCCGCGCAGCGGCTTCACCGACACGATGTTGAAGTTGGTCGGGACGACGATTTCTCGAAGGAAGGCGCTGTACTTCTGCACCTTGATGCCGCCGATGGCCACCTCGGGGCTCTTGCGGATGAAGTTGAAGAGGCCGACGCGGATGTTGCGCGCGAAGCGCTCGTTGATGATCTCCATCGTGGGCATGCGCCCACGGACGATGCGCTCCTGGCTCGCGAGGTTGTACTCGCGGATGCCGCCGACCTGCTCCTCCTCGGCCTCGAGCTTCTGGCTCTCGCCGGTGATGCCCTGGAGCAGTGCATCGACTTCGTCTTGGGAAAGGATCTGCTGATTCATGGCGAATCTGCGGTCACTGCACGATGAAGTTGGAGAACAGGACCTGGGTGATCGGGCTCTCGACGTGGGCCTTTTTCTTCTTCTTTTTCTTCTTGGCCCCGTCGGCCGCCGGGGCCTCGTCCTCGTCCTCCTCGTCCGGCTCGATGCCCATCGGGCGCAGGGATTCGCGCAAGATGTCCTTGGCCAGCTTTTCCTTGCCCTCGCGGGTCAGCAGCTCGACGGCGGTCTTGTGCGACAGCACCATGAGCACATTGCTGCGGATGGCGGGCATATAGGCCTTGATCTGGTCGGCGAAGTGCGGGTCGTCGACCTGCAGCGTGACGCCGATCTGCGCGAAGCGGTCCACGTCCTTGTCGGCCAGGTTGACCGTGAAGGGGTCCAGCGGCACGAAGGTGGGCGGGTGGTCGCTCTTGGCATGGGCCTTGGCCTTGGCGGGCGCCTCGGTGGTGTCGGCGCCGTCCTCGCCGTCGTCGGCAGGCTTTTTCTTCAGCAGCATCAGTGCCGCGCCGCCGCCGGCCAGCACCAGCGCCAGCACGGCGGCGATGATGATGATCAGCTTCTTGCTGCCGCCTCCCTTGGGGGCGGCTCCTTCGGCAGCCGGCGCAGTCGCCATGAGAACTCCTTGAACGTCCGCGGCCCAACGGTCGCAATGGGCAGCACTGCGCCCGATTATTGACCCCGGGATGGGCCGATAAGCCTGGATTAGCCAGCGTGGCGCGTGGCTAATTCCATTTCAGCTTCAGGCGAAGGTGTCGAGCAGGCCCACCGTGCGCCGTGCCGCCGGGGTGTCGATGCCGTTGCTGCCGGCCGCGCGCGAGCCGGCGGCGCCGTTGTTGCCGCGGTCGGCAGCGCCTGTGTCGTTGCCGCCGCCGCGCGGATCCTGCCGGGCCTGCTGGAAGACGCCGCCGCCCGACAGCGTCAGGCCCTGGCCCTGCAGTGCGGCGGCGAGGTCGGGCAGGCTCTGTTCCAGCGCCTGGCGCGTCTCGGCGTGGGCGGCATGGAAGGAGACCTGGGCCAGCGCGCCGTCCACGACGATCTGCACGGCCACGGGGCCCATGTCGGCCGGGTTGAGCTGCAGCTCGGCATGCTGCACGCCGTCCACGGCCATCAGGCTGACGCGGGTGGCCACCTCGGGCGCGAACGCGGCGCTTTGCGGCGGCGAGGCGATGCCGGCGGAGGTCGTGGCGGCGGCCGTGGCGCCGGCCGGCGCAGGGCCGGCCGTGGCGGCCTGCAGGCCGGCGGCGAAGCCCGGCAGGGCCGGGTCGGGCGTGCCGGGTCGGTGAGCGCCGGGCTGCGCGGCTTCGAGGGGGGCCTTGGCGCTTTCCTTCGCCGCGTCGACCGTGTGGCCGGAGCCGGCGTCGTGGCCGGCGGCCGGGGCGCCGGAGCGGGCCTCGGCGGCATCGGCCTGCAGGGCCCGGCCGGCGTCGCCGACGCG
>NZ_JAPPUW010000041.1 GCF_026712205.1 Pelomonas aquatica | reverse complement strand
ACTGCGAGCGTGTTCATGGGTCGTTTCTCGTTGCTGTGAATGCTTGGGAAGCTTGCGATTCTCACTGCTTGTGTGTGGCATCCCGATCTCGGGCATCCCGCAAAGCGGTGTCCAGCGCAGTCCAGTGTTGCCCGATGAAGCTTCTGAGTCGGGCGTCGTCGGCGCCGGCCATGGCCTTGTCCGCATAGACCAGCACGACGGCGGCATCGTCGCCCCGGCCGAGCAGGCCGAGCCAGGCGCCGTAGAGCTTGGCCTGCCAGTCGCTGACGAAGGGGCGGCCGTTGATCCAGTAGACCTGCCAGACGCGCAGGCGCGGCGCACGGCTGCCGTCGCCCCTGACCTCGCTCAGCGCCTGGCCACGCAGTTCGGCCGTGCGCCAGGGCAGCGGGCCGGCGGGAAGGTCGAGCTGGGCCAGGCCGCCGGCGGTCTGTGCCCACTCCTTGCCCGTTTCGTCGTTGATGAGACGGTTGACGGAGGTCACCAGTTGGCGCCCGTACCGCTGATCGCGGTAGTAACCGACATAGACGCCCACGGCCGGACCACCCGCGGCCGGCTCGAAGCGGCCATGCAGCACCCCGGCCGGGTTCTCGAAGCTCGGACGCCAGCTGCTCATGGGCTCGCCGTGCCAGTCCCAGCCCGGCAACGCCGGCGCGGCCAGCACAGGTGCGGCATGCGTGGCGGCATGCTCGGCGCGGGCGCGCAACTGCGGCGGCAACACGAGCAGCAGCGCAACGGCCAGCAGCACGCCCGACCAGCGCAAGGACGAAACGCCCTGCGTCGCGGCGTGGGCGGGCGCCGGCTGGGGCGCCGGGTCCGGGTCCGCCCAGCGTGCGCCGAGCATGAACATCACGAGCATGATGATGCCGAAGAAGACCCAGCCGTAGATGACGTGGTCCACGCCCGTGGCCAGCCGGTTGCCGGACAAGTGGCCCAGCATGACGATCATGTAGGCGCGCAGCCAGTTGGCCACCAGCGGCGTGACGATGGCGACGCTGACGAAGGCCCAGCGCTTGGCGAGGCTGCGGTAGTTCAGGTACGCGAACAACGTGCCCACCATGACCGAGGCCATCAGATAGCGGATGCCGCTGCAGGCCTGCACGACCGACCAGGAACCCGTGGGAATGACGAACTGGGTGCCCTCCCGGAATACCGGGATGCCGGTCGCACGCAGCGCGACCACGGTGAAATCGGCCGTGCGTTCCACCAGCCAGGGCGTCATGAAGTCGCCGAAGGGCACGGCGAAGAACAGGAAGCCGAGCGGGAAGGCGATGCGGCGCGCGGCCTCCGTGCCGAGCAGGGCCGGTACCAGGACGACGGCCATGCCCACCAGCGCGAACTGCGTTGCGGAATTCGCCGCGGCGAGGTCGCCCATCAGCCACAGCAGGCCGAGCGGCAGCAGCGGCCACAGCCAGCGCGGCGCGGGCCGAGGCGCGAGCACGGCCAGGTCGGCGCGCCGGCGCCACACCAGCCAGGCCGAGATCGGCGGCACGACCCAGGCGTGGGCAAAGGTCTCGGAGCGGTTCCAGATGAAGACCATGGCCGCGCCGGTCTCGTAGTACAGCGCGGCCAGCAGCGCCCAGGCCAGGGCCAGGGCCAGCAGCGGCAGCTGCCAGGGCCTGGGCAGGTTCAGCATGCGGTCTCCAGATGACGATCCAGGCCGGCCAGATGGGCCTCCCAGCTGCAGGCGCCGAGCACGAAGTCGCGCGCCCGCTGGCCGGCCGCATCGGCCGCAGCGGCGTCGGCCAGCAGCGCGCCGACATGGGCGACATAGTCGGCCACGCCATCGGCCGGCAGCAGGCCCGGCTGCGCCTCGGCCGTGATCGCCCGCACGCAGCTGCCGGCCGCGACGACCGGCCGCGCCATGGCCATGGCCTCCAGCACCTTGTTCTGGATGCCGCGGGCGAGCCGCAGGGGCGCGACGACGGCGGCCGCATGCTGCAGCCAGGGCCGCACGTCGGGCACGGTGCCGGTCACGTTGACGACGTCGCCGGCGAGCGCCTGCACGGCGGGCGCCGGCGCGCGGCCGACGATGTGGAAACGCAGCGCCGGGAAGCGCTGGCGCAGCGCCGGCAGGATGTCGCTGGCGAACCAGCAGACCGCGTCGACATTGGGCCAGTAGTCCATGGCGCCGGTGAAGACCAGCGGCAGCTCGCCGGCCCGGAAGGGGCTGGCCCGCGCCGGGTCGGGCGCAAAGAAGCCGGCGTCGACGCCGTTGCCCAGCGCCTCGACGCGCGGCGCCTGGCCGGGGCTGAGCTCGCGGAACAGCGCGACCTCGTGGTCGGTGACGAAGAAGCTGCACTCGGCCTCGCGCGCGACGCGCTGCTCGAAGCCGAGCAGCTTGCCGAACTCGCGGCGGTAGAGCCAGGACATCGGCCAGGCGTGCTCGGGGGCGTAATCGCGCCATTTGGCGGAGTCGACGTCGACGAAGTCCACCAGCGTCTTCACGCCGCGCAGGCCGCGCGTGTACTGGGCCATCACGCCGCTGAAGACGACGACGGCATCGAAGCCGACGCGTGCCGCCGTCGCGTCCACCCAGGCCTGCAGGCCGGCGTCGCGGTAATAGGGCAGGCTCAGCGCCTCGCCGCCGAGCAGGCCGCGCAGGCTCAGCAGCCTGGCCCTGCGCGGGTTCAGGCGCGCGACGTGCAGGCTGCTGCACAGCTCGCGCACACGCGGCAGATGCTGTTCGTCGTCGGGGTCGTCGATGAAGCTGCCGAGATGGACCTCGTGCCGCGCTGCCAGATGCTTGAGCAGGTGGTAGGAGCGCACCTTGTCGCCCTTGTTGGGCGGGTAAGGCAGGCGGTGGACGAGGTAGAGGACCTTCAGCGGCACACGGCCGCCCGAAGGCGCTGAAGCGCCCCCTCGGGGGGCAGCCGACGAAGTGGGCGTGGGGGCGGCACTCATCACCCGAGGTTCTTCACGATGAAGGGGCCGAGCCAGTTCGCCAAGCCGATCGGCAGCTTGCGCCAGGCCTTGATCATCAGCTGGTACTTCGGGTTGTTCGGGTTGTTCTGGGGGACGGCGTCGCGCTTGAACAGGCGGTACTCGTAGCTCAGCGGCTGCGGCTCGAAGCCCCAGTTCTTCTTGAAGGCATAGGGCCCGGTGCCCTGCTTGCTGCGGCCGTAGTCGAAGACCTTGAGGCCGCGTGCGCAGGCGCGGCGCATCAGCTCCCAGTATTTGAAGTCGTTGGCAGCCAGGCCGCGCGCGGCCTCGTCGTCGCCCGCGTAGTAAGGCAGCACCTCGTCGCGGAAATAGAAGCTCAGCACCGACGACAGCGGCCGGCCGTCCGGGCCGGTGACCGTCAGCACCTCGGCGTCGGCACCGAATTCGTCGAGCAGGGCCTGGAAATACCTGCGCGGCATCGCCGGCGTGCCATGGCGCAGCACGTTGTCGGCATACAGGTCGAAGAAGCGGTCGGCATTGGCGTCGATCTCGGCCTTGAGCCCGTTGGCCATGCCCTTGCGCACCATGGCCCGCTGCTTGCGCGGGATGGCCAGCATATTGGCCTCCTCGTCGGGCAGGATGGCCTTGCGGAAGGTCACGTAGAGATCCTGGCGCGGCCAGTCGGCATGGCGGGCGGGACCGAGGTTGCGGTATTCGAGGTGTTCGGCCCCCTGCCCTCGCGCGATCTTCTCGGCCTCGGCCTCCAGGGCGGCGGCGGCCTCGTCGTTCAGCGCGGCGACGCCGCCGTAGACGGCGAACGGCAGGCTGGCGACCGAATGGCCGAACAGCCGGCTCTTGACCTCGGCCAGCGGCAGCACGCCCTCGATGGCCCCGTCACGCTCGGCATAAAGGAAGAAGCAGCGGTGGCCGAAGACCGACGCGATGACGCGCTGCCAGCCGCTGCGGTGGAAGAAGGTGGCTTGGCGATGCGCCAGCACGAACTCGTCCCAGCGCGAGGACAAGGCCATGTCCTTCGCGGCCAGTTGCGCGATGCGAAGGGGGGAAGACATTCAGGCCGGGCTCAGCAACGGCGCGGAACTGCGCGAGCCGGCCTCGCGGCCGAGGAAGATCTCGTCCATCCGGCCCCAGCGGAAATCATCGAGCAGCCGCGCGATGCGGCCATGGGTGCGCGGGATGTTGACGTAGTGGCGGAAGCGCGTCTTCGCGTCGATGCCGGCCACGCGGGGCTGGCCGGGGTCGATCTCCCAGGGATGGAAGTAGAAGACCGCGGGCTCGCCGTCGGCCTCGTTGACGCGGCGGATCATCCAGCGCGACAGCGCATAGGGCAGCAGCCGGAAATAGCCGCCGCCGCTGCTGGGCAGGTTGCGCGAGCCCATGCGCAGCGTCGTCACCGGGATCTCGATCAGGCCTTCGCGCACCGGATAGGCGAAGCGCGGCGAGTCCGGCATGCCGTAGTGGTCGTGGGCGATGGGGTAGACGCTGCTGGAATAGCGGTAGCCGGCGTCGCGCAGCACGTCGAAGGCCCAGAGGTTGGACTTGCCGATCGAGAAGCTGGGCGCGCGGTAGCCGACGACGGGCACGCCGCCGAGGTCTTCCAGCAGTTGCTTCGCGCGGGCGATGTCGTCGAGGAAGGCGGCCGGGCTCAGGTCGCTGGCGCGCTCGTGGCCAAAGCCGTGGCTGGCCAGTTCATGGCCGCCGGTCACGATGGCCTTGACGACTTGCGGGTAGCGCTCGGCGATCCAGCCCAGCGTGAAGAAGGTGGCGTGCACCTGCCGGTCGGCCAGCAGCGCGAGGATGCGGTCGATGTTGCGCTCGACGCGGCATTCCAGGCCGTTCCAGTCCTCGCGGCGGATGTAGGGCGCGAAGGCCGAGACCTGGAAATAGTCCTCCACGTCGATGCTCATCGCATTGCGCAGGGGCGGGGCCGGGGTGGGCATCAGCATCGCGTCCGCGGTCAATGCTGCTTGACGGCATCCACCAGCTTCTGCAGCAGGGCCAGCGTCTGCAGGTTGATGCGCTCCAGCCGCATCATGCTGCGCTCCAGGCGCTGCAGGCGGTCGGTGTGGTGGTCGGCGCTGAGCGCGGCGATCTCGCTGGACAGGCCTTCGACCTCGGCCACGCTCATCTTCAGCCTGGCCACGTCGAGAGCGCCGGGCCCGCTGTCCAGTGCTGCGGGGCGGCTGTCCGGCAGTCTGGCGGGCACGCTGTCGAGCGAGCCGGCGTCGTTCTGGCGCGGCGTCTCGCTTTCCTGGGCGATGTCGCGCAGCACCTCCTTCACGTCGGCCAGCGTCAGGTGCGAGCGGCCCTGCATGAAGCCCAGCAGCAGCAGGCGGTCGCAGAGGCGGTTGATGCGGCGCGGGATGCCGTTGCTGGCCTTGTGGATGGCCGGGAAGGCGTCGTGGTCGAAGGTGGGCTTGCCGGTGGAGCCGGCGCACTTCAGCCGGTGCTCCATGTAGCGCTGGGTCTCGTCCTCGTCCAGCGGGCCGATGTGGCAGGTGGCCGCGACGCGCTGGCGGAACTGCTCCATCTCGGGCTTCTGCAGGATGCCGCGGAACTCGGGCTGGCCGACCAGGAAGGTCTGCAGCAGCGACTGGTTGGCGAACTGGAAGTTGGACAGCATGCGCAGCTCCTCGACCGCGCGCGGCGTCAGGTTCTGCGCCTCGTCGACGATCAGCAGGCAGCGCTTGCCCTGCGTGACCTGGTTGACGAAGAAGGCCTCCAGCGTCATCAGCAGCTCGGACTTGGGCGCGTCCTTCACGCGCACGCCGAAGGCCGCACCCACCATGCGCAGCGTGTCCTCGGCGTCGAGCTGGGTCGTCACGACGTTGCCGATGACGACGTTGCTGCGGTTCAGGCTGTCCAGCAGGCCACGCAGCAGCGTGGTCTTGCCGGCGCCGATCTCGCCGGTGATGACGATGAAGCCGTCGTTGCGCAGCACGCCATAGTCCAGATAGGCCTTGGCCCGGCGGTGCTGCTTGCTGCCGTAGTAGAAGTTCGGGTCGGGGCTGAGCTGGAAGGGCTTGCTGCCCAGGCCGTAGAAGGCTTCGTACATGTCAGTGGCGCCCGCCAACCGGCCGCCGCTGCCCCTCGGCCCGGGAAGGCGGCGAGCAACGCGGGCGGGTCGGGCGTTTCATTTTCAGAACTGTTGGGTCAGGTTGGCGTAGACCGCATTCTCGGCATAGCTCGTGACACCTTCGAAATGCGCGTGGCGCGCGCCGAACTGCACGCCGAAGCGCGGGCCGAGTTTTCCATTCCAGTTGGCGGTCAAGCTGCTGAGCCGCGCGGCACGGCCGCCGGCGTCGCCCAAGGTCTGCTGGTGCGCGGCAACCACGGAGACGCTGGCGATGGGCGTGAGCTGGTGGCTGGCGGTCAGCGAATAGGAGCGCTGCTCGATGCGCGAGTTGTTGGCCAGATCCCCCTGGTTCAGGCCACTGCCCAGGCGACTCGTGATGATGCGGTTGGCTTGGGCACTCAGCGTGCTGCGCGCGCCCTGCAGCGTGATGCCGAGCATCTGGTTGTGCGTCTGGCTCGGCCCGCTCGACAGGAAGCCGGCGCTTGCCGGCGCATCCGGCGACAGGCCCCGGGCCTGCAGATAGTCCCGCACGACTTGATCGCGCTTGACCGGATCGGGCTCGAGAGAAGTAAAGAGCAGGAAGAGTTGGTCGTAATTGCTGCGCACGCCGCCCGCGGCGACGCTGCCGACCGTCACGGTCCGCGAGTCCGACAACTGCCAGATCGAACGCGACATGCGGTGCTCGAAGCTGAAGCTGTGGCTGTTGCCGTATTCATGGCGATGCCAGTCGCCGTTGACGCGGGTGCGCGGTGTCGGCTTCCACTGCGCAGTGACGCCTCCCGTGGCGCCGCTCTGCCCGGTGCTGGCCAGAAAATCGTTGCGCTCGCGGCCGGCGTCGACGCCCAGGGTCAGATCAGGATCGGGCAGGAAGTTCAGCCCCACCAGGGCCGAGGACAGCCGGTTGGTGCGCGCCTCCTTGGGCACGGTCTGCTGCGTGCTGACCGTTGCCCACCAGTTGAGCGGACCGGCGCCCAGCCCGGAGAGACGCAGCGAGCCCCCCGCGCCGCGGCTATCGCCAAGGCTGGAGCCACGCACCTCGGTGCGCGTGAAATTGCCGCGCAGGTCCAGGCTGAACAGGCTGCCGACGACGCTGTGGAACAGCGGCGACAGGGCCAGCGTGCCGACCTCGTGGCGGTTGGCGTTGGCCAGCGTCGACACGCTGCTCTGCGAGCCCAGCGTCGGCGTGGACTGCAGGCCGAAGGCCGATGCCGACTGCTGGCCGATGCTGGCAATCATGTCGACGAAAAGGCGGTGCTCGATCAGCTCGGCCTGGCCCTTGGCCTGCAGCGAGTTCTGCAGCACCGAGGGCTGATCGGACTTCAGATAGGCGATGCCGTTCAGCGTGTAGTCCAGGCTGCCGCGCAGGGGGCCGCTGCCGCGCACGATGCTGATGCCCGGCGACACCGTCGTGACGAGGGCCGCGTCCTTGTCGTGCTCGCTCAGCCTCAGGTTGTCCGTCCAGGTTTCCATGACGCCGATGCGCGGCCGCACCGTCGTGCCGCCGGCCGCGCCAGCTTCGGCCTGCGCCTGGGCGACGCCCGTCGCGACCAGGGCCAGCACCAGGGCCGGCAGCCAGCGCAGCAGCTCAGCCCTGCGCCGAGTCATTGCCGCCATAGCCGTAGCCATAACCATAGCCATACCCGTAGCCATAACCGTAGCCGTAGCCACCGGCCGCGTTAGGGCTGGCCTGGTTCAGCAGCATCATCTTCAACGGGCAGTTCTCGATGGCGGCCAGCGCCTGCTGGACGGCACTCTGCGCGGTCTTCTCGGCATGCACGACGACGATGATCTGCCCCATGTGCGAGGCCAGCACGCGCGACTCGGTCGTCAGCAGCAGCGGCGGCGAGTCGAAGATGATGATGCGGTCGGGATAGCGCTTGGCCATGTCCTCGAGCAGATTGCTCATCGCATCGCTGGCCAGCAGCTCGGTCGCGCGCGGATGCGGCGTGCCGCTCGGCAGGATGGTCAGCTTCTCGACATTGGTGCGCAGCAGCACCTCGGACATGTCGACGCGCTCTTCCAGCACGTCCAGCAGACCGGGCCCCTGCGGCAGGCCCAGCATGCGCAGCACGGACGGCCGCGCCACGTCGGCGTCGACCAGCATGACGGTGTTGTCCAGCTCCGCTGCGATGCTCAACGCCAGGTTGATGGACGTGAAGCTCTTGCCCTCGCCGGCCAGCGCGCTGGTCACCATCAGCAAGTTGGCATGGTTGATCGTGGCCGCCCCCTTGCCCATCGCATTCTTGATCAGCGGGCGCTTGATGACGCGGTACTGGTCGCCCGTCTGCGAGCGCGGGGTGTGCGGCATCAGAAAGCCCTGGGCCGCCAGCGCGACGACATCCAGCTCGACCCGCTTGGAGGAGCTGTGATGGCCGTCCTGCTCGACGGAGATGCCCATCGGCCTGGCCGCCTTGGCAGGCACGGCGGCGGCCTGCGGCTTGGGATGAGCCGCCGCAGGCGGCGTGGGCTCACCCGCCGGCGCAGCCGCTTCGTCTCCGGGCAGCACCACGCCCGCCTGGCGCAGTTGTTCGAGCCGCTGGGCGGCTTGTTCGATCAGGCTCGTCATGTCAAACCACCTGCCGGCTGAGCTGCACGGCCAAGATTGTCAAAGCCACGGCGAACATCGCCAGCAGCCCCCCAGCGCCAGCCGCGAACCGGATCAGATCGACACGCTGCCGGGCGCGGTCGGCGTCGGTGACCAGCCGGGTCACGACGCCCAGGATGGGGAGTTCGACCTTGGCACGCAGGTCGTTGCCGTCATGGAAGACGGGCCGAAGCTGGCTGGCCGCAAAGGTCGTGAAGAAGCCGACCGCCAGCGCTCCCGCCATCACCCCGGCCAGCAGCAGCAGGCGGTTGGGCGCCACCGGTTTCGGGTTGGCGCGCGGCGGGTCGATGACACGGAAGTCCGCGACGCCCGACGCGACATCGAGTTCGCCCGAAATCGAGGCCTGCTCGCGGCGCTGCACCAGTTCCTCGTAGTTCTTCTTCTGGATCGCGTAGTCGCGGTTGAGCTGGGCGGCTTCGGCCTCCATCTGCGGCGCGGTCTTCAGCGCGGCGACAGCCTGGCCATAGCGGCTGGAATATTCGTCGACGCGCGCCTTCACCGTGGCCACCTGCACTTCGGTCGTCGCGAGGATGCGCACGAGCTCCTGCACGGCCAAATTGCCGCCGCTCTGCCCGACGGACACGGACGGCACCGCCATCGCGGCCTTGCGCAGCTCGGCCATTTCGCGCTTCTTCTGCTCCTCAAGATCCTTGATGAGCTTCCGCGTGGAGATGATGTCAGGATGCTGGTCCGTGTAGCGCTGCTGCAGGGCGTCCAGATTGCGCCGAAGATCGGCCAAGCGCGCATCGAGTTCAGGCGTGCTGACGTTAGCGTTGGCCTCCTGCATGAGACTCTGCGTCGTCGTCTGCGCGCCCCCGTGGGTCTTCTCCGCTTCGAGCTGGGCCTTGGCCGCGTCCCGCGCATTCAGCGCCTCGCGGTATTCCAGCCGCGCACGCTCGAGCTGGGTGCTCAGTTCCGAAATATGAGTGGCCGAATCCTTGCCGTCGCCGGCCATGGTGGACAGATTCCTCAGCCGGAATTCCTTCAACCGCGTCTCGGCTTCTTCCAGCTTCGCCTCGTAGTTCTTGATCTGCTCGTTCAGGAAGGTCGTCGCGGTGGACGTGTCCTTGCGCTGCGCGCCCAGGCTGGACTCGACGAAGATGGATACCAGCGACTGCACGACGCGCTTGGCAGTTTCCGGCTCGCTGTCGCGATAGCCGAGGATATAGAGGTTGTCGCGGCCGCTGCTCTGGATGGACAGGCTGCCGGTCACCGACTCGATGGTGGCCTCCTGCTGGGCCTTGGACTGGTTCTTCAGGTCCAGGTCGGCCATGCGCACCAGCTTCTCAACATTCGGGCGGCTGATCAGCGTGCGGCTCAGCATCGTCACCTGCTGCTCCACATTGGGTTGCACGGCAAGGCCCGACATCAGCGGCTTCAGGATGGATTGGGTGTCCACGTAGATGCGCGCGCTGGCCTCGTAGCGGTCAGGCAGCACGAAGACGACCACCGCGCCGACGATGCCGGCGACCCAAGCCACGACCAGCCCGACCCAGCGGTATTTCCACATCCGCCGGACGATGATCAGCAATTGGCCAATGAGCACTTCCATCGGGAACAGTCTCGGTTATGTCGGTACAGCAAAAACGGGCGCGACACGCGCCCTCGGCCCCACTGGCGCCAGCACGCCCGATCGATCAGAACCAGCTCTGTGGAATGATGAGAATATCGCCCGGCCGCATTTCCACATTCGCTGAAACATCGCCGCGCTTGAGCAGGTCCTTGAGTCGCACGGAATATTGCTTGTTGCCTTCCGAGGTGCGCAGAATCGTCGCGCTATTGCCCGCCGCAAAATCGGTCAAGCCACCGACGGCAATCATCACATCAAGCACGGTCATCTTCAGCTTGTACGGCAGGAACTGAGGCTTGGCCGCTTCGCCGACCACGCGAATCTGCTCGCTATACGGGCCGACGAAACTCGTGACGATGACGGTCACGACCGGATCGCGCACATATTTGCCGAGTTGTTTTTCGACCTCACGCGCCACCTGCACGGAAGTCTTGCCCTGCACGACGATTTCGTCGACCAACGGCGCCGCGATCTTGCCGTCCGGCCGCACCGGCACCGACATCGACAACTCGGGGTTGCGCCAGACCAGGATGTTCAGGTTGTCCCCTGCACCAATGACATAGCTGTAGTCCTCGGTCGTCACGCCCGCCGGCGCCGCCGGATGGTTGCTGCTGGCACAGCCTAGCATCGACAGTCCGAGCATCACTGCAGCGAGCGCACGCGCCGCATTGAACCAGAGCCCGTTGCCGTCAGACACCGGGACACCGCTGGCCGACGTCAGGTGCGCAGTACCGCGATCAAGAGCGTGAATGGTGTCCAAGGCGAATCCTCTGTGTGTCTGGTCTCTGAAGGACCGAGGGCTCAGACTGGCTGCGCACCTCGTCACGCCAAGCATGGGCGCGTCGCATGATGCCATAGGCTCACGGCGCTTTCGGCAACCCAATCAGGGGGGCAAAGGCATCGAACGACGTGCAATTTCACACTCGGCCGCTCCGCATCCACCCCCACCTCAACTCGGCTTCGCGCGTCCTTCCAGCAACGGCCGGATCAGCAGCAGCATCAGTTGCTGCATCGGGTTGGCATTGCCGAAGGGGCGCCAGGTGAACTTGATCTTCTGGTGGTAGGCATCGAACTGCATGGCCCATGGCGCTGGCCGCAATTTGCCGCGCCCCAACAGCACTTTCAATACCGCAACTCCCATGACGCCGGCGCAGAGATCACAAGACATCATCGTCGACGGGCCGCGGCGCTCCTGGAAATTCACCGCCTGCGGCGCCACAAGATAATCCCTCTGCAGCATCGCCGGCGAGAGCCCTGCAATGAAGCGAGCGTACTGCTCATTTTCGCTTCGCCCTTCGACCCGGAAGTAGTTCTCGAAGCTCATTCCGCCGGGCTTGAAATACAGCAGAGAAACACCCATGCCAAGAGGCGCAGCCGTCAGCGAGGGGATGTTTCCTTCATAGCAGGCCTGGAACAGCATGCGGCGCGCCGGCAATGCAAAGAAATCAATGCCATCGACATAGACGTCCACACCGCCGAGGAATTCCTTCAAATTATCGGACTGCACCCCACTCGGAAAAACTCGTATATCCGCCTCAGGGTTGATCTCAAGAACCATTTCAGCAAGGACGTCCGCCTTGGGCCTGTCAACGGTCGACATGAATGCTCCGACCTGTCGATTGAAGTTGTGCAGACCGAATTCATCAAAATCGGCGATGTTGAACTTGCTCACGCCAAGGCGTGCCAAGGTGAGGAGATGCGCGCCACCGACTCCCCCCAAACCGGCGATCGCCACCCGGGATTCGCGAAGCTTCTGCTGCTCAGCCTCCGTGACCCAGCCGATGTTCCTCGAGAATGCCCTGCCATAGTCAAAAGAGTTGATTTGACCCACACACCCTCCCACTGCTCCAGAATCGGCGACATCGCCACGACCAACCGGGATAGACAAGGCCGCAAGTTGAAGGCCTATCGCCCAGCAAAGACGGCATGATGCAACAAGCACCTACAAGGCGCCAACGGACGGCGAACGTGCTCGAAATTAAGCGCCATGCCCCGAAAAAGGCACACCATGGAATTAAGCGACAGCATCGGTCAAATCCTCGACAAAGCTCGCTGGGCGCCGAGCGGCGACAACACGCAACCTTGGCGCTTTGAAGTTACGCAGCCGGATCAGGTCGTGGTGCACGGATTTGACACTCGCGAGCACTGCGTCTATGACCTTGACGGTCACCCAAGTCAGATTTCTCTAGGCGCCCTGCTGGAGACGATCAGTATCGCGGCGTCCACTCACAGGCTGGCCGTAGATGCAAGACATGTTGCGGGCACACCGGAAGCACGCCCGCAGTTCGAAGTGAACTTCCGCCAATCAGAAACAGTGGAGCCGAGCCCGCTGGCGGCTGCAATCGAGAGACGCAGTGTCCAACGGCGCGCACTCTCGACTCGACCGCTGACGGCCAGCGAACGGCTACAGCTTGCCGAGGCCGTCGGCCCCGACTATCGAGTGCAATGGCTGGAAGGCCTGGGCATCCGCGCCCGCGCCGCCAAGCTGATGTTCCACTCAGCAAAACTGCGACTGACAATCCGCGAGGCCTATGAAGTCCACCGCGACATCATCGAATGGCACGCGCAGTTCAGCAAGGACAAGGTTCCGGATCAAGCGTTAGGCGCCAGCCCGCTGACCCTGCTCATGATGCGGCGGGTCATGAAAAGCTGGGGGCGCGTCCAAACCTTCAATCGCTTTCTGGCGGGAACCTGGGCGCCTCGTATCGAATTGGACCTGATTCCCGGCTTGGCCTGTGCCGCGCATTTCGTGATTTGCGCAAAGACGCCGGCAATGACGCCCGATGACTACGTCGCGGCTGGCCGCGTTACTCAACGCTTCTGGCTCACTGCAACATTGCTGGGCTTGCAACTGCAGCCCGAAGTGACGCCACTGATCTTTGCCCGCTATGCGAGAAATCGGCTTCCCTTCTCGGAGAGTCCAGACTCCATGCTGCACGCGGAGCATATCGCGGCACGGTTGACGGCGTTGCTCGGCAGGGAGAACACCGAGCATGCAGTTTTCATGGGCCGAGTCGGCGAAGGCCCAGCGGCCAAAGCGCGATCCACGCGACTGGATTTGGCAGATCTGGCGTATCGGCAGGATCGCATGCCAAGCCATTGATGCAGCGATCTCTCAGCGCAAAGAAGCTGCCTTCCACCTCCACCAATCGAGTAGGGTGAGGGGTCGCCCCCTCAGCCCTCTCACACCACCGGACGTGCGGGTCCGCATCCGGCGGTTCAAGTAAAACGCTGGAGTTGCTGGTGGGTATCCACCAGCGAGACCA
>NZ_JAPPUW010000040.1 GCF_026712205.1 Pelomonas aquatica | reverse complement strand
TGGTCTCGCTGGTGGATACCCACCAGCAACTCCAGCGTTTTACTTGAACCGCCGGATGCGGACCCGCACGTCCGGTGGTGTGAGAGGGCTGAGGGGGCGACCCCTCACCCTACTCGATTCACACGGCATGCGTCTCGCGGTGCGAACCGCTCGGCGCTGACGCGCCGGGGCCTGCGGCCCCATGCCGTGAAGCCGAAGGAGCCCTTCGGGCTCACGCTGCAGACAATTCTTCGACGAGCGGCCCTGCCCATAATGCCGCCATGCTCTGGGTCAAAGCCTTCCACATCGTCTTCGTCGCCGCCTGGTTCGCGGGGCTGTTCTACCTGCCGCGCATCTTCGTGAACCTGGCCATGGTGCCGGCCGACAGCCATGCCGAGCGCGAACGCCTGCTGTTGATGGCGCACAAGCTGCACCGCTTCAGCGGCCTCCTGATGGGCGTGGCCCTGCTGCTGGGCCTGTGGCTGTGGCTGGGCTTCGGTGCGACGCGCTTCTCGGGCAGCCACTGGCTGCACGCCAAGCTGCTGCTGGTCGGCGGCGTCGTCGGCTACCACCACATGAACCGCCGCCTGCTGCGCGGTTTCGAGGCGCTGTCCAACCGCCGCAGCCACCGCTGGTTCCGCGTCTACAACGAGGCCGCCGTGCTGCTGTTCGCCGCCATCGTCGTGCTGGTGACGGTCAAGCCCTTCTGACGAAATGATGAAACCCCCACGCGTGCGATGCACGCTGCCCCCCGAGGGGGCTTCAGCGTCCTTGGGGCGGCCCGGCGGGCGCTGAGCCATGCGCCGCCGTCAAAGCTCCGCGACCTGGCTGCTGCTGGCCCATATCGGGCTCATCATCTACGCCAGCCTCTACCCCTTCTGGCCCTGGCGCTGGCCGCCGGGCATGGGCCTGCCCTGGCTGTTCGGGCTGTCCTGGCCGACCCGCTTCTGGGCCTTCGACGTCGAGGCCAACCTGCTCGGCTACATCCCGCTGGGCCTGCTCGGCTTCGCGGCGGCGATACGTTCGGGCTGGGGCCTGCGCGCCGCGCTGCTGCTGGGCCTGCTGCCCGGGCCGCTGCTGTCCTTCCTGATGGAGACGCTGCAGTTCTTCCTGCCCGGGCGCGTGCCCTCGCTGTCGGACCTGAGCTTCAATTCCCTCGGCAGCACGCTGGGTGCGTTGCTGGGCCTGGTGCTTCACGGCCTGGGCGGCCTGCAGCGCTGGCAGGACGTGCGCGACCACTGGTTCGGCGCCAGCAGCGCACCCGCCCTCGCCCTGCTCGCGCTGTGGCCGCTGGCCCTGCTCTACCCGACACCGCTGCCCTTCGGCCTGGGCCAGTGGCTGCCCTGGTGGCGCGAGACCCTGCTGGACGCCCTCGCCGGCACGCCCTGGGCGCTGCAATGGGGCGACGCCGTCACCGTCGAGCACGAACTGCCGCCGGGCCTGGAGGCGCTGGCGATCGCGCTGGGCCTGCTCGCGCCGGTGCTGCTGATGAT
The DNA here is from genome assembly GCF_026712205.1 of Pelomonas aquatica. Lineage (GTDB taxonomy): Bacteria > Pseudomonadota > Gammaproteobacteria > Burkholderiales > Burkholderiaceae_C > Pelomonas > Pelomonas aquatica. The sequence goes on along the minus strand of NZ_JAPPUW010000040.1, from coordinate 12,439 downwards.
CAGCGTCGCCCGCCCCGGCCTGCGCCGCATCGCGCTGGCGGCCGGGGCCGTGGGGCTGGGCCTGCTGGGCACGACCACGTCGACGGCCATGGCCTTCGGCCCCGACCATGCCTGGGCCTGGCTCAGCGAGGCCACGCGGCCCGGCCTCGGCCTGGGCCTGGGCCTGGCTCTGCTGGCCTGCCTGCTGCCCTCGCGGGTCGCGGCGGCGCTGGGTCTGTTCGCGATCTGCGCGCTGATCGGCCTCATCAGCATCGCGCCCGGCGACCCCTATCTGGCCTTGAACCTGCAGGCCTGGGAGCATGGCCGCTTCATCCATTTCTACGGCCTGACGCGCTGGGTGGCCTGGACATGGCCCTTCATCGCCGCGGCCTGGCTGGCGGCCCGCCTGGTCCAGAAACCCCGCTGAGGGAGAATCGCGGGCGATGAGCTACTACCAGCGTCACCTCTTCGTCTGCCTGAACCAGCGCGCCAACGGCGAGGCCTGCTGCGCCGACCACGACGCGCAGGCCGCCTTCGACCATTGCAAGTCCCGCGTGAAGCAGCTTGGCCTTGCGGCTAAGGGCGGCGTGCGCGTCAACAAGGCCGGCTGCCTGGACCGCTGCGCCGGCGGGCCGGTGGCCGTCGTCTACCCCGAGGCGGTCTGGTATTCCTGGGTCGACCAGGGCGACCTCGACGAGATCGTCGAGAGCCATCTGCGCGACGGCCAGGTCGTCGAGCGCCTCGTGCTGCCGGATTCCGTCGGCCGATGAACTCGCAGACCGAAAAGCGCCTCGTCCCCGGCCCGGCCGGGCAGGTCGAGGTGGCCATCGACCTTCCGGCCGGTGGCGCGGTGCCGGCCGGCACCGCGCTGATCTGCCATCCCAACCCCACCCAGGGCGGCACGATGGACAACAAGGTCGTGCAGACGCTGGCGCGCGCCTTCATCCAGCTCGGCTGGCGCGCCGTGCGCTTCAACTTCCGCGGCATCGGCAAGTCCGAGGGCGGCTGGGACGAGGGCCGCGGCGAGATCGACGACGCGCAGGCCGTGCTCGACGCGGTGCGCAATCCTGGCGAGGCCCTGGTGCTGGCCGGCTTCTCCTTCGGCGGCTACGTCGCCTCGCGCGCCGCCCAGCGGCTGGTCGAGGCCGGCGAGCCCGCGCGCCGCCTCGTGCTCGTCGGCCCCGCCACGAGCCGCTTCGACACCGCCCCCGTGCCGGCCGACACCGTGGTCATCCACGGCGAGGTCGACGACGTCGTGCCGCTCGCGTCCGTGCTCGACTGGGCCCGGCCGCAGAGCCTGCCCGTCACCGTCGTGCCCGGCGTGGGCCATTTCTTCCACGGGCAGCTGCCGCTGCTCAAGTCCCTGGTGGTGCGCGCCTTCGATCCGGCGCGCGCCTGAATTGATCCGATGAAACGACTGCTTCTCCCCCTCTTCACCGCCTTTGCCGTCGCTGCCCAGGCCCAGGCGCCCCAGCCCCCCGAGATCGCCGCACGCAACTTCGTGCTGATCGACCTGACCACGCACAAGACCCTGGCCGAGCGCGAGGCCGACGTGCCCCAGGACCCGGCGTCGCTCACCAAGCTCATGACGGCCTATGTCGTCTTCGGCGCGCTGCGCGACAGGAAGCTGACGCTGGAGCAGACCCTGCCCGTGTCCAGGCGTGCCTGGGACGAGCGCAAGGGCGACCCCTCGCTGATGTTCATCGACACGACGATGACGCCCAAGGTCGACGAGCTGCTGCGCGGCCTCATCATCCAGAGCGGCAACGACGCCGCCGTGGCCCTGGCCGAGGGCGTGGCCGGCACGGTCGAGAACTTCGTGCAGCTGATGAACCGCCAGGCCCAGGCCTGGGGCCTGAAGCACACCGAGTTCAGGAACGTGACCGGCATGACCGAGCCCGGCCACAAGAGCAGCGCGCGCGACCTGGCCGTCACGGCCGCCCACATCATCACGGACTTCCCCGACTACTACGGCTACTACTCGCAGCGCGACTACACCTTCAACAAGATCCGCCAGGACAACCGCAACCTGCTGCTGCGCCGCGACCCGACCGTGGACGGCATGAAGACCGGCTACACCGACGCCGCCGGCTATTGCCTGGTCGCCAGCGCCAACCGCGACTTCCCGAACGGCAAGCGCCGCCTGCTGTCCGTCGTCATGGGCACGGCCTCCAAGGAAGCGCGCGCCAGCGAGAGCCAGAAGCTGCTGAACTGGGGCTACACGGCCTTCGACGCGGTCAAGATCTTCGACGCCGGCAAGGCCATCGCCAACGTGCCGGTCTGGAAGGGCACGGCCAAGGAGGCCCAGCTCGGCGCGGCCGACGCCGTCTACGTCGCGGTGCCGCACGGCGATGCCGGCAAGCTGCAGACCCAGGTCGAGCGCACCGACCCGCTGGTGGCGCCGCTGAACAAGGGCCAGCGCGTCGGCACGCTGCGCGTCGCCACCACCGCCGGCACGCCGGTGGCCGAGGTGCCGCTGATCGTGCAGGAGGCCGTGCCCGGCGCCGGCCTGCTCGGCCGCGCCTGGGACTCGCTGCGCCTGTGGATCAAGTAAGCCACCCGGAGGGTGCCATGAACCTGCCTCCCGAGATCCCGCCCGAACAGTCGCTGATCGAGTACCCCTCGCAGTTCCCGATCAAGGTCATGGGCGCCCATGTCGACGGCTTCGTCGAGGCCATCGCGGCCGTCGCGCTGCAGTTCGACCCCGGCTTCGACGCGGCCACCATCGAGCAGCGCCCCAGCAAGGGCGGCAACTACCTGGGCCTGACGATCACCATCACGGCCACCAGCCGCGAGCAGCTCGACGAGATCTACCGCACGCTGACGACCCACCCGATGGTCAAGGTCGTGCTCTGACCGGCGCCTGATCGATCAGCTCGACGCATCGGCGTCCTGCATCGCCTTGAGCTTGGCCTTGGCCGCGTCGTCGCCGTTCTTCGCGGCCACGTCGTACCAGTAGCGCGCCAGCCGCGCGTCGGCCTCGACGCCCAGGCCGGTCTCGAACATCGACGCGACGATGTATTGCGCGCCGACATCGCCCGCCTTGGCGGCTTCGAGGTACCAGCGCTGGGCCTGGGCCATGTCCTGCGGGCGGCCGCGACCGAGGTAGTAGCAGGTGGCGATGGCCAGGGCGCCGTCGCCGTTGCCGTGTTCTGCGGCGCGCTCGAACCAGCCGCAGGCGGCCACCTTGTCCAGCCGGCCGTGGCGGCCCTGCTCGATCATTTCGCCGAGGGCGTTCTCGGCCAGCGCATGCCGTTGCCTGGCGGCGCGCTGCAGCCAGCGCCAGGCCCTGGCGTCGCTGGCGTCCGGCAACTCGCGGCGCAGGTTCATCATCGCCAGATTGAACTGGCCCAGCGCCTCGCCGCGCCGGGCGGATTCGGCAAAGCCCCGCGCCGCGGCCCTCAGGTCGCCCGCGTCGTAGGCGGCCAGCGCGTCGGTCAACGGGGCCGCCTGCGCGAGCGGGGCGACGAGCAGCAGGGCAGCGGCGATCAGTGGCGTCTTCATCGGATGGAGTCGGCCCGGCGGGGCCAAGGCTTACACGGCCTGCCTATGATGCCCACATGATCGTCAAGACATTGGGGCGGGTGGATTACCTGCCCACGCTGGAGGCCATGCGCGCCTTCACGGCCGCACGCGACGCGGCCACGCCGGACGAGCTCTGGCTGTGCGAGCACCCGCCCACCTTCACGCAGGGCCTGGCCGGCAAGCCCGAGCATCTGCTGCTGCCGGGCGACATCCCCGTCGTGCCCACGGAGCGCGGCGGCCAGGTGACCTATCACGGCCCCGGCCAGGTCACCGCCTACCCGCTGGTGGACCTGCGGCGCCTCTCCATCTTCGTCAAGGAATATGTCTTCCGGCTGGAGACGGCGCTGATCCAGACGCTGGACAGCTATGGCGTGACCGGCCTGCGCGTGGCCGGCGCGCCGGGCATCTACGTCCGCCCGGCCGACCCCGGCGCCCACGCGGCGCCGAGCGGCCCGGCCGACCCGAGCCATGCCTTCAGGGGCCTGGCCAAGATCGCCGCTTTAGGCATCAAGGTCAGCCGCCACTGCAGCTACCACGGCCTCGCGCTCAACGTCGCGATGGACCTCGAACCCTTTCTGCGCATCAACCCTTGCGGTTACGAAGGCCTCGAAACCACATCCCTCGATAAAATCGGGGTTTTCACCGACTGGCCGACCGCGGCCGGCCGGCTCGCCGAGCGACTCTCGGCCCAGCTGACCCCCTGACCATGAGCGACACGACCTACGATCCCAGCGTCAAGCAAAAAGCCGAGGCCAAGACTTCGCGCATCCCGATCAAGATCGTGCCGGCCGAGGTGCTGAAGAAGCCCGACTGGATCCGCGTCAAGGCCGGTTCGCCGACGACCCGCTTCTACGAGATCAAGCAGATCTTGCGCGAGCACAAGCTGCACACCGTCTGCGAGGAAGCCAGCTGCCCCAATATCGGCGAATGCTTCGGCAAGGGCACGGCCACCTTCATGATCATGGGCGACAAGTGCACGCGCCGCTGCCCCTTCTGCGACGTCGGCCACGGCCGGCCCGATCCGCTGGACGTGAACGAGCCGCTGAACCTCGCCAAGACCATCGCCGCGCTGAAGCTCAAGTACGTCGTCATCACGAGCGTGGACCGCGACGACCTGAAGGACGGCGGTGCCGGCCACTTCGCCGAGTGCATCACCAAGGTCCGCGAGCTCAGCCCCGCGACGCAGATCGAGGTGCTGGTGCCCGACTTCCGCGGCCGCGCCGACCGCGCGCTGGACATCCTGAAGGCCGCGCCGCCGGACGTGATGAACCACAACCTCGAGACCGCGCCGCGCCTCTACAAGGAAGCGCGTCCCGGCTCCGACTACGAGTTCAGCCTGAACCTGCTGAAGCGCTTCAAGGAAGAAGTGCCTGGCGTGCCGACCAAGAGCGGCATCATGGTCGGCCTGGGCGAGACGGACGAGGAGATCCTGCAGGTCATGCGCGACATGCGCGCGCACGACATCGACATGCTGACCATCGGCCAGTACCTCGCGCCCTCCGGCCACCACCTGCCGGTGCGCCGCTATGTGCATCCCGACACCTTCAAGATGTTCGAGACCGAGGCCTACAAGATGGGCTTCACGCACGCGGCCGTCGGCGCGATGGTGCGCTCCAGCTACCACGCGGACCAGCAGGCCCATGCGGCGCTGAACAACGGCGGCTGACCCGCCGCCGGCTTCAGGCTTCCGCGAGCAGTTGCTCGATGAGGCCGTGCAGCGCGGCGAAATCGGGTTCGCCGACGAAGCGCTTGACGATCTCGCCGCGCTTGTTGATGAGGAAGGTCGTCGGCGTCATCTGCACCTGGCCGAAGGCGCTGGCGACGCTGCCGGTGTTGTCGATGGCCACGCCGAAGGGCAGCCCGCGCGTCTCGGCGTACTTGGCGACGAAGGCCGGCGGGTCGTAGCTCATGGCCACGGCCAGCGTGTCGAAGCCGCGGCCCTTGAACTTGTCGAAGGTGGCGATGACCTGGGGCATCTCCTTCACGCAGGTCGCGCAGCTGGTGGCCCAGAAGTTCACCAGCATGACCTTGCCGCGCCAGTCCTGCGAGCTGGCCTTCTGGCCGTTCAGCAGCACGTAGTCGACGGCCGGGGCCTGCTCGCGGGCGCAGCCGCCCAGCAGAGTGGCAGCGGCGAGCGCGAGGGCGGCGAGGGCGCGGCGGTTCAGCATGGCCGCGATTCTAGGAAATCTCTCAAGTCCTCTTCGCGAGCTCGAACATCAGCAGCGAAGGCAGGGCGTCGGGCAGGTGGCGGCGCGAGATGCGGGCCACGCCGTCACGGGTGGCCGTGGAGAGCTGGGTGCGGTGCTCGCCGTCGAACATCTCGACGAAGCTGAAGTCCGGCGCGTCACGCGTGACCGCGGCGATCAGCTGCAGCAGGGCCTCGTTCATCAGCGCCGCGTCGAAGAGCAGCGCATGCGGCAGGCCTTCGCGGCAGAACTGCTCGGCCTCGGCCACGCTGCCCACCACGTCCACCAGCATGCCCATGTGGCGCACGGCGGCCTGGGCCTCGGTGCGCAGCTCGCGGTTGGCCGACAGGATGAGCAACTGGCAGCCGGCCAGCGGGCGCGAGTTGCCGCCCATGCGCTCGGCCTCGGCCTCCAGCCGGGCGTGCGTGCTGTCGGGCGGCGGCGCCTCGTCGGGGGCGAGCTGGTTGAACTCCAGCGTCAGCAGCGTGATGCCCGAGTCCTGCTCGCGCAGCGGCAGCACGCCCAGCGTGATGGCGGTCTGTTCCAGCAGGCGCCAGGCCAGCGAGTCCAGGCCGGGCGACTCGCCCTGCGGCTCGGCGTCGTCACCCAGCAGATCCAGCGAGCGGTGGGCGAAGCGGCAGCTCAGCCGCGCCTTCACGGGCCAGGGTGTCAGGTCCAGGCGCAGATCGACCGAGGAGTGGGTGTTGGCCAGGGCCCAGTCCATCAGCGCGTTCAGCAGCGCGAACAGCAGCGCGCCGTCGGCCCAGATCTCGACGGGCTTGAGCGACTGGCGCACCTGCACGCCGCGCGCCTGGGTCTCGCGGCTGCGCTGGGCCAGCACGCTGCGCAGCATCTGCGTGAGGTGCTGGCGCTCGCGGTTCAGGCGCAGCCGGCCGGAGGCCAGCCGGGCCAGCTGCTGGCCCAGCATGCCGGCGGTGCGGGCGTCGTCCACGCTGCGGCGCAGCAGGCGCAGGCCGCGACGGTCGATCTGGCCGGTGGTGGCGAGGTTCTGGATCTGCTCCAGCGCGGCGCTCAGCGGGCCGGCGATCTCGGCGCCCAGTTGCTGGACGATGTCGGCCCACTGCACCGGCGTTGGCTCGGGCATGACATCGTTGGCGGCGCTGACTGGCGCGGAAGAAGGCGGTGTGGACATGACCCGGGAGTGGCGAATCCGCGGCGGATGGTTCTAGGTGGTGGGCCCGCCGCGGTGTGAATCCACATGCTGAGGACAGGCCGGCCCCGCCTCCATCCCCTGGGTGGGTGGAAACCCTTGGTTCAGGGGTGGGTAAGCACTCACGCGATCACGCCGGCAGCGCGCCAGTCCGTGATTTCCTTCACGTCGAAGCCGGCTTCGCGCAGCAGTTCGTCGCTGTGCTGGCCGAGCAGCGGTGGCGCATGCAGGTAGCGCACCGGCGTGGCCGACAGCTTCATCGGGCTGGCGATCAGGCGCAGCACCGGTGCCAGCGGGTGGGGCATGTCGACGACGCTGCCGCGGGCCTGGGCCTGCGGGTCGGCCAGGGCCTCGCCGATGGCGTTGATCGAGCCGCAGGGCACCTTGGCGGCTTCCAGCGCGGCCAGCCAGTCGGCGCGCGGGCGCTGGCGGATGGCGTCTTCCAGCAGTGGCACGAGGGTGGCGCGATGGCGCACGCGCTCGGCATTGGTCGCGAAGCGCGGGTCGGCGGCCCAGTCCGGCCTGCCGGCGATGTCGCAGAACTTGGCGAACTGGCGGTCGTTGCCGACGGCCAGGATCAGGTGGCCGTCGCGGGCCTCGAAGACCTGGTAGGGCACGATGTTCTGGTGGGCATTGCCCATGCGGCCTGGCGCCTTGCCGCTGCACAGATAGTTGCTGCCCAGGTTGGCCAGCATCGCGAGCTGGGTGTCGAACAGCGCCATGTCGATGACCTGGCCCTGGCCGGTGGCGTCGCGGTGGCGCAGTGCGGCGAGGATGGCCACGGTGGCATACATGCCGGTGAAGAGGTCGGCCACGGCCACGCCCACCTTCTGAGGCCCGCCGCCGGGCAGGTCGTCGCGCTCGCCGGTCACGCTCATCAGCCCGCCCATGCCCTGCACGGCGTAGTCGTAGCCGGCGCGTTCGGCATAGGGGCCGGTCTGGCCGAAGCCGGTGATGGAGCAGATGACGAGGCCGGGGTGCTCGGCCAGCAGGCTTTGCGCGTCCAGCCCGTAGCGGGCCAGGTCGCCGACCTTGAAGTTCTCGACCAGCACGTCGACCTGGCCGGCGAGCCGGCGCACGATGGCCTGGCCCTCGGGCTTGGACAGGTCCACGGCCAGCGAGCGCTTGTTGCGGTTGGCACCGAGGAAATAGGCGGCTTCGGTGGTGTCCCGGCCGTCGGCGTCCTGCAGATAGGGCGGGCCCCAGGCGCGGGTGTCGTCGCCCGTGCCGGGCCTTTCGATCTTGATGACGTCGGCACCCAGGTCGGCCAGCGTCTGGGTGCACCAGGGGCCGGCCAGCACGCGGGACAGGTCCAGCACGCGCACGCCGGACAGGGCCTGGGGGGCTTGGGTCGGAGGCTTCTGTTGCATCGCGGGATTGTCGTGGGGCCGCTGCCGATAATTCGGCCATGCGCCTCTGCCCAACCGCCGGATTTGCCCTAATGCTGACCCTGCTGGCGGCCTGCCAGCCGGCGCTGAACTGGCGCGAGGTGCGCCCGCCGCAGTCGGAGGCGGCGGCCCTGTTCCCCTGCAAGCCCGAGATCGAGCAGCGGCCGGCGCAGCCCGGCCGGCAGGGCGCCATGGGTCTGGCCCGCTGCGAGGCGGCGGGGCGGCGCTTCGCGCTGTCCTGGGCCGAGCTGCCGGACCCGGCGCAGGCGGCGGCCGCGCTGGCCGCCATGCCGCAGGCCCTCGCAGCCAAGCTCGGCCAGCCGCTGCCGCAGGGGCAGGTGCTGCAGGTGCCGGGCATGACGCCGCTGCCGGAGGCCTTCCAGCATCGCCTGGCCGGCCCCGGCGGCGTCACGCGGGTGGCCGTGTTCGCGCGTGGCGGCCGGGTCTACCAGGCGCTGATGACGGCGGACGCGGACGACCCGGCGGCCTGGGACAGCTTCGTCGGCAGCCTGCGCGTCGGCGCCGCCGCCGAGGCGGCCCGCTAACATCGCGCCCTATGCCCAACCTGCTGGTGATCGCCCACGCCCCGCTCGCTTCGGCGCTGCGGCAGGTGGCCGAGCACACCTTTCCCGACTGCGCGCCGACGCTGGCCGTGCTGGACGTGAGCCCCGGCATGTGCGCCGAGGACGTCGAGACGGCCGCCCGCGCGCTGATGGCCGAGGCCGGCCAGCCCGAGTGGCTGGTGCTGACCGACGTGTTCGGGGCCACCCCCTGCAACGGCGCCCAGCGCCTGGCGGGGGAGCGGGTGCAGGTGCTCAGCGGTGTCAGCGTGCCCATGCTGTGGCGCACGCTCTGCTACGCCAGCCAGAAGCCCTTGACCGAGCTGGCCCGGCGCGCCGTGCAGGGTGCGGTCAGCGGCATCGTCGCCACGCCTTCCTTGCCCCCCGACGAATGATCAAGTCCACCCTCACCATCAGCAACAAGCTGGGTCTCCACGCACGCGCCTCCGCCAAGCTGACCAAGCTGGCGGGCGGCTTCAGGTGCGAGGTCTATATGAGCCGCAACGGCCGGCGCGTGAACGCCAAGAGCATCATGGGCGTCATGATGCTGGCCGCGGGCCTGGGGGCGACGGTGGAACTGGAGACCGAGGGCGAGGACGAGCAGGCCGCCCAGGACCAGATCGCCGCCCTCGTCAACGACAAGTTCGGCGAAGGTCAGTGATCAGCCAGCGATGCGGCGAAAGCGCGCCGGCAGGTCGGCCGTGCGCAGCAGCAGCGGCAGGTCGGCGGTGTTGAAGTCCGGGTCCCAGGCCGGCTCGCCCATCAGCTTGGCGCCGCAGCGCAGATAGCCGCGGATCAGCGCCGGCGGCTCGACGTTGAGGTTCTGGCGGAGGTGGTCGATGGGCAGCGGCAGGCGCGGGCGCACCTGGCAGTCGATGGGCGCCAGATGCGTCGCGGCGATCTGCTTCCACAGGCTGGCCGCGAAGTGGCCGCCGTCGCGCATGCTGACGCTGGCGCAGCCGATGACCGTGTCCAGCCCGTTGCGGGCCATGAATTCGGCCAGCGCACCCCACAGCGCGATGATGGCGCCGCCGCTGCGGTGGTCGGCATGCACGCAGGAGCGGCCGATCTCGGCCACGCGGGGGCGCAGCGCGCGCAGCCGGGTCAGGTCGAACTCGGTGTCGCTGTATAGGCCGCCGGCGCGCTTGGCCGCCGCGGGCGTCAGCACGCGGTAGGTGCCGACGACGGGACCGGGCTCGCCGTCCTCGCCGGGCGTGCGCACGAGGAGGTGCTCGCAATAGGCGTCGAAGAGGTCGATGTCCAGGCCGGCCGGCGCGCCCTTCGGCGGCGTCAGGCGCGCACCCATCTCGACGGCGAAGACCTGGTGGCGCAGCGCCTGGGCCTCGCGGACCTCGGCCTCGCTGCGGGCCCAGCTCACGCTGAGCGCGGCGGGTATGGCGCGCGCGGGGCGCTGGATGAGGGAGGGCGCATGCGGCAGTGCATGCGTGACGATGTCTTGACTGCTGTTCATGCCCGGCATGCTGGGCGGGCGGTTTGACGCAGCGGTGAAGCCTCTATGAAAAAACCATGACGCGCGGGGTGCGCGCGACAGGCTACATTGGCCCATCGGTCTGCGGGGTGAGCTGATGAGCTTCCAGGTGTTCGGTATTGCGGTTTCACGCGGCGTGGCCATCGGCCGGGCCGTGCTGGTGGCGTCCAGCCGGGTCGACGTGGCCCATTACTTCGTCGCCACGGACCAGTTGCACGCCGAATTCGACCGCCTGCTGCGTGCGCGCGACGCGGTTGCGCAGGAGCTCGAGACGCTGAAGGCCGAACTGCCCGAAGACGCGCCCCACGAGCTGGCCGCGCTGCTGGACGTGCATCTGATGCTGCTGCACGACGAGGCCTTCACCGGCGGCGCCGGGCAGTGGATCTTCGAGCGCCACTACAACGCCGAATGGGCGCTGTCCGCCCAGCTCGAAGTGCTGGCGCGCCAGTTCGACGAGATGGAGGACGACTACCTGCGCGAGCGCAAAGCCGACCTGGAGCAGGTCGTCGAGCGCGTGCTGGGCGCGCTGGCCCATGCCCAGGGCGACGCGCCGGCCACCGTCGCGGCGCGCGACTTCGCCGGCGAGGATCCGTTGCTGCTCGTCGCCGCCGACATCGCGCCGGCCGACATGATCCAGTTCAAGCGCAGCGTGTTCCGCGGCTTCATCACCGACATCGGCGGCAAGACCTCGCACACGGCCATCGTCGCCCGCAGCCTGGACATCCCCGCCGTCGTCGGCACGCGCGAGGCCTCGCGCCTCATCATGCAAGACGACTGGGTCATCATCGACGGTGACGCCGGCACGGTCATCGTCAACCCTTCGCCCATCGTGCTGGAAGAATACCGTTTCCGCCAGCGCCAGAGCGAACTGGAGCGTGCGCGCCTGGCGCGGCTGCGGCACACGCCGGCCGTCACGCTGGATGGCGAGCACATCGAGCTGCACGCCAACATCGAGATGCCGGCCGACGCCGAGGCCGCCGTCGCCGCGGGTGCGACCGGCGTCGGCCTGTTCCGCAGCGAATTCCTGTTCATGAACCGCGAGGGCGAACTGCCCAGCGAGGACGAGCAGTTCGCCGCCTACAAGGCCGCCGTCGAGGCCATGAAGGGCATGCCGGTCACGATACGCACCGTCGACGTCGGTGCCGACAAGCCGCTGGACCGGCTCACCGCCAACGAGCTGCGCCACGAGCATGTGCTGAACCCGGCCATGGGCCTGCGCGCCATCCGCTGGAGCCTGGCCGAGCCCAGCATGTTCCGTCAGCAGCTGCGCGCGATCTACCGCGCCAGTGCCTTCGGCAAGGTCAGGCTGCTGATCCCGATGGTGGCCCACCTGAGCGAGGTCAGGCAGATTCTGGAGACCGTCAGGAAGGTGCAGCAGCAGCTCACCGATGCCGGCCATGCCTACACGCGGGTCGAGCTCGGCGTGATGATCGAAATCCCCGCCGCGGCCGTCATGCTGCCGCTGCTGCTGCGGCATGTGGACTTCGTCTCCATCGGCACGAACGACCTGATCCAGTACACGCTGGCCATCGACCGTGCCGACGAGGCCGTCGCCCATCTCTACGACCCCTGGCACCCGGCGGTGCTGCAGCTGATCCACCAGTCCATCGCTCAGGCGCGTGCAGCGGGCAAGGGTGTCAGCGTCTGCGGCGAGATGGCGGGCGACCCGGACTTCACCGAGCTGCTGCTCGCCATGGGGCTGCGCAGCTTCTCCATGCATCCCTCGCAGATTCCCGCCGTGAAGCAGCGCGTGCTGCGCGCCGACAGCCAACGGCTGGCGATGGCGCTGACCCGCGTACTGGACAGCGAGGATCCGCGCGGGACGGCCGACAAGGAGCTGGCATCTGTGAGAGCGGGCGCGCCAGTCCATTGAGGAAGGGCGGCTGCCGTTTCGGAGTGGTCGAAAGACTGGTCCCGTAGACAGATGAGCAAACAGGCCGATGAGCAGGCTGAAGTCTCACGGCCGGTTCGCCACTGATGGCGGCGCACCGGCCTCAGACCGCTTCTCTCGAAGAGTTTGAATCTCTTGCCCGGCCTGAAATTCCTGTGCTACAGTAGAAGGCTTCGCTGATCACAACGCAGCGCTTGCCGGGAACGGCAGTTAGCGGCGGTGAGGTTGGCGGGGCGAGCCGAAAGGTTCG
>NZ_JAPPUW010000004.1 GCF_026712205.1 Pelomonas aquatica | reverse complement strand
CGAGCTGCGCCGGCTGGACGCGTCGCTGCAGGGCATCAGGCGCAACGAGATCTCGGGGCTCTCCTTCGCGCCCGATGGATCGCTGTGGGTGGCCTCCACGCAGGGCGAGATCTACAAGCTGCACAAATGAAAAAGCACCCTGCGCCAATCCGCGAAATGCCCCCTGGGTACGGGGTGTGGCCTCGCCCGGCCCTTTCTTATCATGGGGAGCCCAGCCTGGACTCAATCGGAGGTCTCGCATGAAGTTCCGAACTCAAACAAAGCGTGTGGCCCAGACGAGCACCGGGCCAGCCGGGCGGGTGTTGCGGGCGATGGCGCTCGGTGCCGGGCTGCTGATGTCGGCGATGGCCTGGGCGGGGCCTTCGGTGACCTATGTCGCCACCCAGGGGGCTGGAATCAGCTGGAGCTACGACTACACCGTCACCGGCCCCATCGACCAGTTCGGCGGCATCGACCTGGTGTTCGGCTACGCCAGCTATGCCAATCTGGCCTCGTCTTCGATCGACCCGTCGATCGTGATCACTCAGCCCGACTCGGTGGTGCTGCTGGATGGCGATGTTTTGGCGACGTTCGATAGTGCCGCTTTGGGCAGTGGCAGCACCGCGATGTTCTCGGTGAGCTTCGACTGGCTCGGTGCCAAAGGGTCCATGCCCGGCCCCCAGGCCTTCAGTATCTTCGATGCGAACGGCGGCTTTGTGCTTGCGGGGCGCACGACCCCTACCGGATCGAACCCCTCGCCGCTCCCCGAGCCCTCGGAAGCCACACTGGCCGTCGTCGCTCTTCTGGCGCTGAGCCTGACCCGTCGCCGCGCCGCCTGAGCCGATGGTTCGCGCTCGGGCAAGCCGACTCCAGGGACTGGCCTTGGCGCTGGGGGGCCTCGGCCTCGCGGCTTGCGGGGGCGGCGGCGGTGGGGGAGGTGGGGGCACGCCCAACCAGCCGCCCGTGGCGTCGGCCAAGTTGAGCGGCGAGGCCGTGCTGAACGCGTCGACCCTGTTCGACATCAGCGCGAGCAAGGATCCCGACGGCAGCATCGTCAGCCACAGTTGGGCCTATGGCGACGGCCAGAGCGGCAGCGCCGACACTCACGTCTACACGGCCACCGGCAACTACACGGCCACGCTGACGGTCACCGACAACGGCGGTGCCACGGCGACGACCACGGTGGCCGTGGCCGTGGCCAAGTGCAGTGCCGCGGGCACCAAGGCCTCGACGCTCAGCCCCTGGCCCAGCGTCTGCGTGCAGACCAGCAAGGGCGAACTGGTGTTCGAGGTCTACGACAAGACCTCCCCGATCACGGCCGCCAATTTCCTGACCTATGTCGGCGAGGGCTTCTACAACGGCGTGATCTTCCATCGCGTGATCCCGGGCTTCGTGATCCAGACCGGCGGCTATGCCAGTGGCCTGGTGGCGAAGCCGCCGACGCACGCACCCATCACGCTGGAAAGCAACAACGGCCTGAAGAACTGGCAGTACACGCTGGCCATGGCGCGCACCAGCGTGCCGGACTCGGCCACCAGCCAGTTCTTCATCAATCTCGTCGACAACCATTCGCTGGACTACGACCCCAAGCAGGCGACGCCCAACGGCTATGCGGTCTTCGGCCAGGTCATCTCGGGCACCTCGGTGGTGGATGCGATCGGGACGGTTGCGACCGGCGCGGCCGGCGGGCTGACCGACGTGCCGGTGCAGGAAGTGCTGATCCGCTCCGTGGTTCGGATGCCATGAGCCATCAGGGCGGCCCGGTCCGGACGATGCGATGGCCCGGCCTGCTCGTGCTGGCACTGCTGGCCGGCGCCGGGCCTGCCGGGGCCGCGGGGTGGCTGTCTGCCGTGCGCGACGACGCGCTCGGCCTGGATCCCGCGGTCGCGGCTGCCCAGGCCCAGCTGCGGGCCGTCGAGGAAAAGGTGGTGCAGGCGCGCGCCGGCTTCGGGCCCACGGCCAACATCACGGTGGATCAGAACCAGACCCATTACGCCGAGACCCTGTCGCGGCGCAGCTTCCATGGCACCGTGACCACGCTGCAGGTCACCCAGCCCCTGCTGCACAACGAACTGTTTCCGGCGCTGAAGTCGGCCCAGGCCCAGTTCGAACAAGCTCGGGCGAGCCTGGCGCAGGTGCGCGACGAGTCCACCGTGCGCCTGCTCGAAGCGGTGTTCGACGCCCTCAAGGCGCGCGATGCGGTCACGCTGGCCAGCGCCCAGCGCCTGGCGGCCGAGGAGCAGCTGGCTTCGGCGCGGCGCAGCTTCACGGTCGGCAATGTCTCGGTCATCGACGTGCGCGAGGCCGAGGCCAAGATCGATACCGTCGATGCCCAGGCCATCGCGGCGGCGGCCGACCTCGCGCTGAAGCAGCAACTGCTGACCGAGCTGGCCGGCCGGCCCCTGCCGGAATTGCTGGAACGCTCGCTCGACGGCGACCGCATGCCCGACCTGCCGCCGGCGTCCATGCTGGAGTGGCTGGCCGATGCGCAACTGCACAACCCGCAGCTGCAGGCGGCGCAGCGCACGCTCGAAGCCTCCGAAGCCGAGCTGCGAAAGGCCTGGCAGGGGCATGCACCCACCGTCAACCTGACCTACACCTACACGAACAACGCCGACACCGGCACCGTGACCAGCATCTTCCCGCGCCAGGGCCAGGCCTCGGCCGTCGGCGTGAGCCTCAACATCCCGCTGTTCGCCAGCGGGGCCACGCAGGCCCGGGTGCGCGAGTCCATGGCCCTGCGCGACAAGGTCCGCGCCGATGTCGATGCCGTCAGGCGCACCGTGCAACTGGGCGTGCGCCAGAACTTCAGCGCGGCCCTCAGCTCGGTGAGCCTGGCGCATGGGCTCGAGACCGCGACCCGCTCGCTCGAAGTGGCCTTCCGGGCGAACCGGCGCGGCTACGAGGTCGGCATGAAGGTGAACGCCGAGGTGCTGGACGCCCAGACCAAGGTCTTCGAGTCGCGGCGCAACCTGTCGCGTGCCCGCTATGACGCCTGGCTGAGCTACGTCAAGCTCAAGTCCTATGCCGGCATGCTCGGCGACGAGGACATCGACGCGCTGGACCGCCTGCTCGTGGTCTCCCCGTCGCAGCAGCCCCAGCCGTCCCGCGCCCGCACGCCGGCGCCGGGCGAGGAGGCGCCGCAATGAGCGCCGCGCCGGGCCGCCCCAAGCAAGGTCGCTCCCGCCTGGCGGGAGTAAGCCCAGGCACCGGATGCCCAGTGGGCATCCGGTGCCTGGCGAACGCCTGGCCGCGTCGTCGGCCAGGCAAGGCCGCAGGCCCAAGGGTGCGCCCATGAGCGCACTGCCCGCACCCAACGCCGATGCGTCCAAGGGCCGCGAGGTCCAGCCTGCGGCCCTGCCTGCCCCCGGCCTGAACGAGGCGATCGAGTCCTGGCGTGCCAGGCTGGCGGGCGCCGGCGTCGCCTGCCGCGCGGTGGCTCTGCACGGCAGCGATCCGCAGTTCCAGCTCAGCCTGCCCGAGACCCTGTCCGAACTGGCGCCGCGCTGGGCCGAGTTGTGCACCCAGGTGCAGGCCGGCGGGCCGCTGGGCCTGGTCCGCGCCGACGAGCGGCCCGGCAGCGACCTGCTGGTCGTCAGCGCTATCCAGCTGCCCGACGGCGAGCTCGGCGCGGTCGGCGCGGTGCTGGCGCCGCCGCATAACGACCGGGTCGTGCAGTTGCTGCTGCTGTCGCTGGGCTGGCTGCAACTGGCGCTGGCGCTGCCCGGGCTGAGGATCAGCCAGCGCGCCACCCGGCTGCTGGAGCTGATGGGCCATGTCGGCGCCCAGTCCGATGCGCGTGCCGCGGCCCAGGAATGGCTGAACCGCAGCGCCGCCTGGGCCCGCGAGGAAGCGGGGGAGCCGCAGCCCGACCTCGGCCTGATGCTGTTCGAAGTGCGCGCCGGGCGCCCGTCCTGGTGGGTCAGCGCTGACAGCGCCTGGACCGAGAAGGCGTCGCCCGCGCTGGAGGCGGCCGCCGAGATCGCCGTGCAGGCCATCGCCGAGCAGCAGGAGGTCAGGCCCGAGGGCGGCTGGGCGATGCCGGTGCACGACGATGGCCGCGTCGTCGCGGTGCTGGTCGCGCGGCTGCAGCGGCCCGCCGGCACCGCGCTGCCCGAGCCGGCCCTCGACGTGCTGCGCGCCAGCCTCGGCCTGGTCGAGCCGCTGCTGCGCCACTGGCGCGAGGCCGACCGCCCGCTGTGGCGGCTCGCGCTGGGCCGGCTGGGGGCCGCGCGGCGCAGGCTGTCCGAGCCCGGCCATCTGGCGTGGAAGCTGGGGTTCGCGTCGGCAGTCGCCGGCCTGCTCGTGCTGCTGGCCGTGCCCGTGACCGACCGCGTGACGGCCAATACCGTCATCGAGGGCCGCCAGCGCCAGCTCGTGACGGCGCCCTTCGACGGCTTCGTCCAGCAGGTCCTGGTGCGGCCCGGCGCCGAGGTCAAGCGCGGGCAGCTGCTGGCGCGCCTGGACGACCGCGAGCTCAAGCTCGAACAGGCCCGCCATCGTGGCGAGCGCGAGCAGGCGGCGGGCCATCTGCGCCAGGCCATGTCCGACCGCGAGGCCAGTGCCGTGGCCCTCGCGCTGGCCGAGGTGCAGCAGGCCGAGGCCCAGCTCTCGCTGGTCGAGGCCAAGCTGGCCCGGACCGACCTGGTGGCGCCGGCCGACGGCCTGCTCGTGAGCGGCGACTGGGTGCAGCAGATCGGCGGTCCCGTCGAGACCGGCAAGGAGATGTTCGAGATCGCTTCCGGCCAGGGCTACCGCGTCGTGCTGCAGGTGCCCGACCGCGACATCGCGCGCGTCCACGCCGGCCAGACGGGCACGCTGCGCCTGACCGGCCAGCCGCACGAGGCCCACGAGTTCCGCGTCGAAACGGTCACCGCCGTCGCCAGCGTGCAGGACAGCGTCAACGGCTTTCGCGTCGAGGCCGGCTGGGTCGGGCAGGCGCCGCCGCTGAGTCCCGGCATGCAGGGCATCGGCAAGATCGAGGTCGGCCGCGCCAACCTGCTGACCATCTGGACGCGCAGCTCCGTCAACTGGCTGCGCCTGAAGCTGTGGTCCTGGTGGTGAGGCGGGCAGGCGATGACGGCGATCTGGTCCGAACACTGGCATGCGGTCCGCTTCCTGCGCCCGCGCCTGCGTGAGGGCGTGCAGGCGGTGCACCGCCGCCTGCGCGGCCGCCATTGGGTGCTGCTGGTGGACCCGCTGACCCAGCGCTTCCACCGCATGCCGCCCTCGGTCTGGCGGCTGCTGCAACTGCTCGACGGCCGGCGCACCCTCGACCAGGTCTGGCATGCCGCCTGCGCGCTGCCGGCCGACGCGGCCGGGCAGGCCGGGCACGAGGCCGTGTCGCAGAACGATCTCGTCCAGCTGCTCGCCAACCTGCACGCCAACGACCTGCTGCAGAGCCAGGTGGCGCCGGACGCGGCCGAGGCGCTGGAGCGCTACAGCCGCCAGTCCAGCCTGCGCGCCCGCCAGAGCTGGATGAACCCGCTGAACATCCGGCTGCCGCTGCTGCACCCCGATGCCTGGTTCCAGCGCCAGGCCGGCCTGGCGCGGCGCATCGTCTCCTTGCCCATGCTGGCGCTGTGGCTGGCCCTGGTGCTGCCGGCCGCCGTGCTGGCCTGGCAGCACTGGAGCGAGCTGACCGACAACCTCTCGGACCGCGTGCTGGCGGCCGACAACGTGGTGCTGCTCTGGCTCGTCTATCCCGTCGTCAAGGCCGTCCACGAATGGGCGCACGGCATCGCCGTCAAGGCCTACGGCGGCACGGTGCGCGAGATCGGCGTGATGTTCATGATCTTCACGCCGGTGCCCTATGTCGACGCGACCTCGTCCTACCGCTTCGCGTCGAAATGGTCGCGCGCCTTCGTCGCCGCGGCCGGCATCATGGCCGAGCTCGCACTGGGCGCCATCGCGATGTGGGTCTGGCTGCTTGCCGAGCCGGGGCTGGTCACGGCCGTGGCCTTCAATGTGGTGCTGATCGCGGGCGTCTCGACCGTGCTCGTCAACGGCAACCCGCTGATGCGCTACGACGGCTATTTCATCGCCTGCGACCTGCTCGAAATACCCAATATGGCCCAGCGCGCCAACCAGTATTGGGTGTACCTGCTGGACCGCTACACCTTCGGTGCGCGCGATGCACAGCCGCCGCTGCAGGTGGGCGGCGAGCGCGCCTGGCTGGCGGTCTACGGCCTCGTGTCGCCGCTGTACCGGGTTTTCATCACGATCAGCCTGATCTGGTTCGTCGCATCGGAATACCTGCTGGTCGGCGCCGTGATGGCCCTGCTGGCGCTCTGGTCGACGCTCGTGCTGCCGGTCTGGAACGGCTGGAAGCATCTGAGCCAGGGTGCCTCGCTGGCGCAGCGCCACGACCCGGCGCTGCGGCGCAGCGGCCTCGCGCTGCTGCTGCTGTTCATCGTCTTCTTCGTGGTGCCCATGCCCTTCCATTCGGTGCATCAGGCCGTGGTTTGGGTGCCCGATGAAGCCATCGTCCGCGCGCCGGTGGCGGGGCAGGTCCGCTCGGCCGGCGTCGAGCGCGGTGCGGCCGTGGCGGCGGGCCAGGTCGTGCTGGCGCTCGACAACCCGAGCCTGAGCGCCGACGTCGCGCGGGCCGCCGGCGCGCTGGCCCAGGTGCAGGCCGAGCTGCGCCGGGCCGAGGTCGAAGCACCGGCGCGGCTGCAGGCGCTGCGCAGCGAATCGGCATCGCGCAGCGCCAAGCTCGGGGATGCCGAAGCGCGCGTCGCCGCCCTGCAGCTGCGGCCCAGCGTTGCCGGCCACTGGGTGCCCAAGGCCGCCACCGAGCCGGTGGGGCGCTATGTCAAGCGGGGCGAGATCGTCGGCTATGTCGTTGCCGGCCCGTCCAGGGTCGTTCGCGTGGCCGTGCCCCAGGAAGACATGGACCTGATCCATTCGCGCCTGCAGGCCGTCCAGCTGCGCCTGGCCCGCGAGCCGGCCGAGGCCGTCGATGCGGAGCTGAGCCGGCGCGTGCCGGGCGGCGACTTCGAACTGGTGTCGCCGGCCCTCGGCACCTCGGGCGGCGGCGAGATCGCGGTCGACCCCGCCAAGCCCGGCGCCGTCCACACCCTCAGACGCGTGTTCGACCTCGAACTCACGCTGTCGCAGCCGACGACCCTGCCGCTCTTCGGCGACCGCGCCTATGTGCGCTTCGACCTGGGCGATGCCCCACTCGGCTGGCAGTGGTTTCTGCGCCTGCGGCAGCTCTTCCTGGCGAGGCTGAATGTTTGAACCCCGACTCGCCCGCAGCGCCGCCGGCAGCCTGTTCCGCCGTGCCGACACCCAGCGCGACGAACGCGCGGGCGAGGCGCCACGGCCGCTGGAAGACCTGCTGCGCAACACGGCGGGCTGGCTGCCGCCGGCACGGCTGTCGCAGCGCGAACTGCGGCAGCTGGTGGATGCGGTCGCCCAGGCTGGCGTGGCCTTGCGTGCCGCCAGCGACGCCGAGGTGGCGAGCCGCTTCCGCGCCGAGGTGCAGGGCCTGCGCAACGGCGACGCCGTCGACTCGCCGCATCTGCCCAGCGTGCTGGCCTGCGTCGCCCAGGCCAGCGAGCGCCGCCTGCAGCTGCGCCCGCACCCGGTCCAGCTGGCCGGCGCGCGCGCGCTGCTGGCGGGCCGGCTGGCGGAGATGCAGACCGGCGAAGGCAAGACCCTGGTGGCGGCCATGGCCGCCACCGCCATGGCCGGCACGGGCGCGGCCGTGCATGTGATCAGCACGAATGACTATCTGGCGCGGCGCGATGCCGAGGGCATGGCGCCGCTGTTCGGCTTCTTCGGGCTGAGCGCCGGCTGCATCCAGGGCGGCATGAGCGAGGCGCAGCGCCGCAGCGCCTACGCCCACCCCATCTGCTATGCGGCGGGCAAGGAAGTCGTGTTCGACTACCTGAAGGACAGCCTGGCCGGCCACGGCCTGCTGCCGGCGCGCGTCAGCCATCTGCAGCGGATGCTCGCCCCGGCCCAGCGCGCGCGGCAGCAGCCGCTGATCCCGGCCCTGCACTTCGCGATCGTCGACGAGGCCGACAGCGTGATGATCGACGAGGCGCGCACACCGATGATCCTGTCCCACCCGGCGCCGCCCTCGTTCGAGGTCGCGCTGCTGGAGTGGGCCATTGCGTCGGCGCGCCGCCTGAAGGCCGGGCGGGACTTCAAGATCGGCGCCGGCCGCCAGCTCGAACTGCGCGCGGGCGCGCTGGCCCATGCGCTGCCGCTGCCGCAGGACACGCCCGCGGCCTGGCAGACCGCGGCCTGGCGCGAGCAGCTGCTGCGCCAGGCGCTGAGCGCGCTGCACCTGTACCGGCGCGACCAGCACTACATCCTCGCCGAGTCCAAGGTCGTGATCGTCGACGAGTCGACCGGCCGCGTGATGCCCGACCGCTCCTGGGAGCAGGGCCTGCACCAGCTGATCGAGACCAAGGAAGGGGTGCCGCTGACCCAGGGCCGCGAGACGCTGGCCCGCATGACCTACCAGCGCTTCTTCCGCCGCTACTACCTGCTGTCGGGCCTGACCGGCACGGCGGCCGAGGCTTCGCGCGAACTGTGGTCGGTGTACCGGCTGCGCGTGCTGCGCATCCCGCCCAACCGGCCCAAGTGCGTGACGCGCCGCGCCGACCTCTGCCTGCCCGACGCCGACGCCAAATGGGCCGCCGTGGCCGCGGCGGCCGTCGGCAGCGCGGCCCTCGGCCGGCCGGTGCTGATCGGCACGCGCAGCGTGCAGGCCTCGGAGCAGATCGCCCAGGCGCTGTCGCAGGCCGGCGTGCCGCATGTCGTGCTCAACGCGCGCCAGGATGCCGAGGAGGCGCAGATCATTGCGCGCGCCGGGCTGGCCGGCCACATCACGGTCGCGACGAACATGGCCGGCCGCGGCACCGACATCCGCCTCGACGAGCAGGCGCTGGCCGCGGGCGGGTTGCATCTCATCCTGACCGAGTTCCACGAGTCGCCGCGCATCGACCGCCAGCTGTTCGGGCGCAGCGCGCGCCAGGGCCAGCCCGGCGTCGTGCAGGCCATCGTCAGCAGCAGCGATGCGCTGTTCGACCACCAGCCGCGGCTGCTGCGCCGCGCGCTGCACCGGCCCGGCTGGCTCGGGCGGCTGATGCTGCGCGGCCTGGTCAGGCTGGCCCAGGCGCAGGCCGAAAGGCGCGCCTACCGCGTGCGCCTGCAGACCCTGAAGCAGGACCGCGAACTCCACCGATTGATTGGCTTTGCAGGGCGGGTGACATGACACAGAGACGAGGGTTGATGGCGGCGGCCAGGGTGCTGTCGGGTGCACTGCTGGCGCCCGGCCTGGTGGCGCCGGCCGCTGCGGCCGAGTTCGACTGCCTGATCGAGCCGGCCCAGGTCGTCGAGGTGCGCAGCCCGGTGGTGGGCCTGCTGGAGCAGGTGCATGTCAGGCGCGGCACGGGCATCCGCCAGGGGCAGGTGCTGGTGACCATCGAGTCCAGCGTCGAGCGCAGCGGCGCCGATGCGGCGCGCTTTCGCGCCGGTGCGCAAGGGCCTTTGCAGCAGGCGCGGCACAAGGTCGCGGCCACGCGCGAGAAGGCGCGCCGCATGGCCGAGCTGTATGGCGAGGAATTCGTGTCGGCCCAGGCCCGCGACGATGCCGCGGCCGATGCCAGTCAGGCCGAGGCCGAGCTCAAGACCGCCGAGGAAAACGCCGAGCTGGCGCGGCTGGAAGAGCGCCAGGCCGTCGACACCCTGAACCGCCGCCAGCTGCGCAGCCCCTTCAACGGCGTGGTCGTGGATCAATACCTCTACCCCGGCGCGCTGGTCGAGCCCGGCGACAACAAGAAGCCCATCCTGAAGATCGCCCAGACCCAGCCGCTGGCGGTGCAGGCCATCCTGCCGTTCCGCTATCTGCCGCAGGTCAAGGTCGGCGGGCGCGCGACGGTGATCCCCGAGAAGCCGTTCACGCGTTCGCTCGACGTGCCGATCACGACGGTCGATCGCGTCGTCGACTCAGCCGCCGGCACCTTCGGCGTCATGCTGCTGCTGCCCAACACGGGGCAGGAACTGCCGGGCGGCATCCGCTGCAGGCTGAGCCTGCCCGGGCTGGATTGAGGGCGGCGGGCCCGCCCGCCTCCTGCAGCCTTCCCCGGCCGTCGCGTCGCACGCGCACCTGATTTCGGACGGGGCCTGCGGCAACCCGCCTTGACCGCGCCCTGTCGTCAGCCCGGTCATTGTTGAACCCCTTGACTCCGTACCCTGTACGGTTCCTAGACTGCGAGGCAACGACGAATTCAGGACTGCCGATGCCAGCGCTCAGGTTCGGGGGACTACTCGCCGCCGGGGCCGCATGCGCCGACCCGACGATGCTCAAGCGTCGGCGGCTGATCTTCCGGATCGTCGGCATCGTGCTCCTGGCCTTGTTGGCGGCGCCCGGGGCGGGCCATCCCTCGACGGTGCGCATATGACCGTCGCGCCCGTGCTCGAATCGGTCCTGACCTGCCCTCGGTGCGGCCATGCCGAGGCCGAGCTCATGCCCACGGACGCTTGCCGGTTCTTCTACGAGTGCGGGCAATGCAAGACCGTGCTGCGCCCGCTGCCGGGCGACTGCTGCGTGTTTTGCTCGTTCGGATCGGTGAAGTGCCCGCCCGTGCAGCTGCAGCAGGGCTGCCCAGGCCGGCAGGCATGAAGGCCGTCCGTGGCGCGGCAGGGGCGCGTCGACCCTGCCCGCCGCCAAGCCGCTCCGGAGCCCCGGCTCAAGCGCAGCAGGCCGCGCCGCCCATGGCCGGGTCGGTGATGCCGTCGCGGCCGTTCTCGATGCGCCCGGCCAGTTCGAACCTGAAGTCGGCGTCACCGTCCACCGTGACGACGAGGTCGTACCAGGCGCCATGGCGCACGGCCGTCCATGCGCCGTGGTGGCTCTCGCCCGGCTGCAGTTCGTGGCTGCGGGTCTCGCCGCTGTAGCGGTCGGTCAGGCGCACGAGGGCGCGCTGCGGCGAGAGGTTGCGGATCCTGATCCGCAGGCCCTGGGCGGCGCGCTCGTAGTGCGAGCGCAGCTCGAGGTTGGCGCGGCTGGCGCCGGCCGATGCGCCGCGGAAGGCGCGCAGGAAGCCGTTGGGGCCGTGCACCTCGAGGTCGTAGCGGGCCAGGCCGGCGGCGCTCCATTGGCCGGTGAGCTGCTTGCCGGGCTCGACGGTGTAGCAGCGCGGCAGGTCCGCGGCGTTGGCCGAGCGCACCTGGAAGGCCGCCGTCGCGGTGCCGCTGTTGGCCATCGCGACGGACAGCTGGCCGGTGGCGGTGTCCAGCGTCGCGTCGGCATGCAGCTCGTAGGGCAGGGCGCGCGACGGGCGCACGCCGCGCTCCTGCCGGGGCAGGGCCTGCGCCGCGGGCACCGCCAGCGCGAGGTCGGGCTGCTTGGTCTTGTCGACCGGCATGTACTGGGACACGTCCATCAGCTTGGGCGGCGCGGCATTGGGCGTGCGGAAGTCGAAGGCCGACAGCAGGTCGCCGGTGATCGCACGGCGCCAGGGCTGGATGTTGCTTTCGACGAGGCCGGGGTGCTCGTCGGCGAAACGCCGCTCGATGAACTTGATCAGCGAGGTGTGGTCGAAGAGCTGGGAGTTGACCCAGCCGCCGCGGCTCCACGGCGAGACGACCAGCAGCGGCACGCGCAGGCCCAGGCCGTAGGGGCCGCTCGGGTGGTGCGCGTCGCCGGGGAAGATCTCGTTCGTGACCGGCACCGTGGAGGCGCCCATGTCAGGCGTGGCCGGCGGCGTCGGCGGCACCATGTGGTCGAAGAAGCCACCCTCTTCGTCGTAGTTGATGAAGAGGGCGGTCTTGCTCCACACCTCGGGGTTGGCCGTCAGCGCGTCCAGCACGCGCGCGATGTACCAGGCCCCGAAGTCGCTCGGCCAGTTCGGGTGCTCGCTGTAGGCCTCGGGGGCCGCGATCCAGCTCACCTGCGGCAGGCGGTCGGCGGCGATGTCGGCGCGCAGGTCGGCCAGCAGCTGCAGCGGGTCGCGGTTCTGCAGCCTGACCTCGGTGCCGCTCTTGGCGCGGTCGGCCAGTGGCGTGCCGGGCAGCGCGTCCTGGTACTGCTTGAAGTAGAGCAGCGAGTTGTCGCCGTAGTTGCCGATGAAGGCGTCGCCGGTCCAGCCCCACCAGACGCTGTCGCTCTGGAACAGGCCGTCACCCTTGTCCTGATAGACCTTCCAGCTGATGCCGGCCTCCTGCAGGCGCTCGGGGAAGGTCTTCCAGCCGTAGCCGGCCTCGGCGTTCGTGATGACCGGGCCGCCGCCCTTGCCGTCGTTGCCGACCCAGCCGGTCCACATGTAGTAGCGGTTCGGGTCGGTGGAGGTCATCGCCGCGCAGTGGTAGCCGTCGCAGACGGTGAAGGCCTCGGCCAGCGCGAAGTGGAAGGACAGGTCGCGGCGCTCGTTGTGGGTCATCGTGACGATGCCCTTGCTGGCGATCCACCGGTCGTAGCAGCCGCGGTTCCAGGCCCCGTGCCCGTCGTTCCAGCCGTGCGGCGGGTCGGGCAGATAGGCCGAGCCCAGATGCGGCACCTGCGGCCGGTAGGGCAGCACGTCGCCGCCCGGCGCGGGCTGCATCCACACCGGCTTGCCCGAGGCCAGCTTCATCGCGCGCGGGTCGCCGAAGCCGCGCACGCCGGCCATCGTGCCGAAGTAGTGGTCGAAGGAGCGGTTCTCCTGCGTCAGGATCACGATGTGCTGGACGTCCTTGATCGTCCCGCTGCGATGGAAGGCCGGCACGGCCAGCGCCCTCGTGATGCTGTCCGGCAGGGCGGACAGCGAACCCGCGGCGGCCAGCGCCTTCAGGACCTCGCGGCGCGAGCGTGAGTCGTTCTTCATGAGCTTCTCCTTGGATGTCGTGCAGGGCCCGGCCGGCGCGGAGCGTCGGACCGCGCGGCCGGCCGGGTGGATGGGATGGGGTTGAGGCGCGGGGCGGCTCAGCGGCGGCCTTCCGCGAACAGGTCGGACATCACGTCGACGCTCGCGTCGCAGGCGTGGTTCAGGCAGGGCAGGCCCAGCGCGCCCTCAATGGTCTTCAGCAGCGAGAAGTGGTTGTAGCGCCTGCTGCTGACGACGCCGTGGGCGCCGTAGTTGGTGTCGACGATCAGCATCACCTGGTTGGTGTTGGGCACGGTGCTGTAGTCGTTCTCGTCCCACAGCACGACGATGGCGCTGCGGCGTTCATCGTTTTTCCAGGCCTTGGACGCGCGGATGGCCTGCACGATCTTGCGCACGGCCACGTCGCCGGCCTGGATCAGCGCCGGGTTCAGGCCGGCCTGGCTGCCGTTGTCGGTCGGGTCGTAGGCGCAGAAGGCGCCGGCGTTGCCGCGGCCATGCTGGTCATTGCACTGGTTGGGCGCGATGAAGGAGAAGCTGGGCACATGGCCGGCGGCCAGGTCCGCATAGAGCCCGCGCTCGCCATCGAAGCCGACGATGTTGCGATAGCCCAGGTTGTGGTCGCTGCCCTCCTGGACGCTGCGGAAGTAGACGAACGGGTTGTGCTTGGCCGCGTACTGCTTGACGATGTTGGCCCTCGTCAGCGGCGGGTTCAGGGCCGGCGTGATCTTCGTGAAGTCGGTCAGGTTGCTGTAGACGCCGTCGCTGTAGTTGATGCGGTCGGCGCCTTCGAGCGGCAGGTTTTCCTGGTAGCTCTTCCAGCTCTTGCCCATGCGCGCGAGCTGGTCGGCGATGCTGATGCCGCTGACGCCCGACATGGCCGGGATGGACTGCACGCCGTCGATGTTGATCGTGCCGGGCGCGCCGCTGGCCTCGTTGGTCGTGTCGATCGCGACGACGGCCGCATCCGTGCCGACGCCGTAGATGGGGCAGATCGCCGGGCTGGGCGGGTTGTCGGTGTTGGCCACGCCGGTGGCGAGGTTGGTCGCGCAGGCGGCGTTGTGCCAGTCCGGGTCGTTGTCGCTGAGCACGCCGAAGTTGGAGCCGCCGACGACCTCGAGGTAGTTGTTCAGGCTCGGGTGGGCGATCGCGAAATAGTTCGCCGACAGATTGGCCGAGCGCGCCAGGCTGTTGATGAAGGGCGCGTTCGGGTTGTTGGCGATCTGGCCGTAGCCGTGGTTCTCCATCATGACGACGAAGACATGGTCGAGATGCGGCACGCCGTGCGGCGTGGCGCCTTCGCCGGCAAAGGCGCCGGAGACGAGGCTGGCCAGCGCGAGGCTGGTGGCGGCGAGAGCGAGCTTCATGAGGTTCTCCTGGTGTGACGTTGGCGGCGGGAGCGATGACGCGTCCAGGGCATTCACGCGGGTCGGGCGACGCGGCGGGTCGGGAACGAACTGCACGTCAGGGCTGTGCCAATGCTTGTTGCCGGCGATGACGGCGCGGTGACATGGGCGTTGCAGGGCGGAGGGGCATGGCGAGGCCGCTCAGCCGCGCCGGGGCCTCGGCGCCTGGGGCGTCGCGGCCCGGTGTCGCGCCGGGCGGGCTCACAAACCGATGCAATTGCGACCCTGCCGTCACCCGAACGCGGGACGCGGTCCGGCGCCCCGCAAGCGTCATCCGCAGCGGTGGATGGCCGCCGCGGCGCGCGTCCTCAAGGCCGGTAGCCCAGCACGTAGAACTCCCGCGCAAACACGAGCCGCTCGGCGACGCCCGGGCGGGTGACCCGGCCCAGCGGCGTCTGGTCGGTGACGTTGAAGTCGCCGAAGTGGCGCTCGTACTCCCGCAGCATCAGCCGCCAGCGTTGGCCTTCGGGCATGGGTGGCAAGGCCATCAGGCCGCTGAAGAGCAGGTCGTTGCGCAGCAGATGCAGGTTCTGCAGCCCGGCCTGGAAGATCTCGGTCGAGATCGCCGACGTGCCGAGCGCCGACGCCGCAACGTTGAAACCCTGGCCGGCAGCGGCCGCGTCCACGGCGCGCCGCGGGCCGCCGGGCGCGATCTGCCCTGGCCTGGCCTCGCCGCCGAGCGGAGGCACGCCGGCGAGGTCTGCCCAATCGAGGTCGGTGGCCAGGCCGCTGGTCTGGTGCTGCACCACCAGCTCGATGCGGTTGCGCCCGCGGTCGTAGCCGAGCAGGGGGCCGAAGGCGTCGGCCAGGCCCGGGTCCGCATCGAGCCGGCCGACGAGTTCGCCGCGGCCGGATGCCGGGCCGATCTCGGGCGCCGGGCCGAAGACCCGAAGCGCCACGCCGGACTGGCGGCCGTGATCGAGCCGGGACAGATGCAGCTCGCGTGTCGGCGGCAACTGGGCGTACTGCGTGTGCTGCACCGGCGACAGCGCGCAGCCCTGCAGGGCATGGGGCTGTACGCGCACGAGGGCCAGCCGCACGAAGGGGCTGTAGCTGGAGCCGGCGTCGATCTCGATGTCGGCGAACCAGAGGCGACGCTCGAAGTCGTAGTGCACCCGGTGGGCGGCCACCACCATGTCATGGGAGGCCTCGGGCAACCACAGCCTGAAGTCGGCGACCCTCGCGCTGAAGGCGCCGGGGTGCATCACCGGCCGCGGCCGGATGCTGTCGAGGATCGGGTCCTGGCCCCACTGCGAGACCAGGCCGACCAGTTCGGGCTGCAGCTGGTCGAAGCGCTGCCGGCTGGGGTCCGACGTGCCGCAGATCACGCCCAGCAATTCGCCCTCGCCGCTGGAGAACCAGGGCCGCTCGAGGTAGACCCGCAGGCCGTTGCCGCGGCGGATGCAGGCGATGCCCTCGGCCAAACTCGTGCCGTGCTCTTCCCAGCGGAAGGTGGGCACCGCATAGGCGATCCTGGGTGCGTCGGGGCGACGGCTGGCGGGCACCGCGCTGCCGGCCCGCGGGGGGCCGGCGTCGTCCAGCAGCGGCGCGCCGAGTTCGACGTCGGGCGGCAGGGCGGCTGGCGGCAAGGCAGCCGGGTCGGGATATTGGGTGGCGTAGTTGGGGGGCAGGTCGAAGCCGCGGCCGGCGAATACCGGCCCGACGCGAATCATCTGGGCCGGGTCCTCGCGCAGCGACGCCGGCAGGTATTCGGCAAAGCGCGTGCTGGCGCGCAGGCTGTACTGCACCAGGCGGAATTTGTGGTCCCCGAACTCGTGGCGGATGTGGGCATGCGCGGCCTCGGCGCCGCCCCTGCCGAGGGCTTCGAGCAGCACGCCGCTGGCGGGCTCCTGGCTGCGCAGCGGCGGCGAGGAGATGTCGACCTGGGGCAGGCGTGCGCTGAAGGCGCGGCGCACCGGGGCGGGCTGGCTCGGGTCGTCCTGCCACTCAAGCCACGCGGCCAGCACCTCAAGCTGCGCCGTGGAGCGAGCGTGGTAGCGCACCAAGGTGCGGCGCAGCTCTGCCCAGGTCTGGCCAGGGTTGCGCATCGGGTTGAGCCGCTCGAACAGCGGTTCGCAGACCGGCTGCTGGGTGGCATGCACCAGGGTCAGGGGCCGGTCGGGCGTGATCATCCAGTGCGCGCCCAGCACGCTCTGGATCGCCACCTTGGCGGGGGTGGCCGCCAGGCGCGGTATCGCGAGCTGGTTGACCGCCTCCGGAGCGATCGCACTGGCGTAGCGCACATGGGCCACTTCGCCCTTGCGCAGGTAGACGGTCAGCACACGCGCCGCGGAGTCCCAGGTCGGCAGCCGGTCGGGCAACTGGGCGCCCACCGCGCAGCCGTCGAAGCCCGACAGCTCATCGGGATGCTCGGCCACCGCCAGGCGCAGGCCCCGCCGCCCGGGCCAGGCGCCGGACAGCGGCACGATGACGACGCACTCCTCGCTGCCCGGGATGCGCACCGCACGCACCTCGTCGGCGGCATCGATCACGGCCTCGGCGAAGACGCCGGGCAGGCCGCGCAGCGCCACGGCCGCGGCGATGGGGTCGGGCAGATAGGGCGTGGCCAGCGCCGCCTCGGTGTGGATCAGGTACTCCCCCGGTGCGAGGCGGAAGCCCTCGGGCGGCGCCACGGCCAGGTCGCGTGCCGGCGAGCGCGGTACCGCGCCGTCCTTGGGCGGGGTGACGATCTGCACCGCGGCGCCGCCGTCGTAGAGGGTGCCGGCCTCCAGCGCGGCGATGAGCTCGTAGGCGTCGGCGATCTGGGCGGGCGTGGCTGCCGCTCCGATGGCGGTCTCGAAGGCGCCATGCTGCTCGGCCATGGACTGGCTGGTCTTGGGCGGCACCATATGCCGCTCGTTGACCGCGGCATAGGCGAAGCCGCTGTCGGTGGGCAGGTTGCCGGCATAGGGGGCGCCCGCGAGATAGCTCGCACAGCTCTGGCCGAAGTTGCTGCGGATGACCATGCGCTCGAGGGACTCGCCCTCGCTGACGCGACCGCGCAGGGACAGGACCGGCGGGTCCAGCGGTTCGTAGCGCAGATAGGCGATGGGTTCGCTGGCCTCCTCGAGCTTGTCCAGCGAGCCGTCGTCGAAAGCCAGACTGTTGCCTGCCAGGTCGACCAGGCGCATGCGCATCCGGTAGGCCTGGCCGAAACGCAGGCGCGGCAGGCTGCCCGGGGCGGCCTTGACGTCGCGGGTGACCGGCGAGCCGTCAGGGTGGGTGTCGGCCGCGGTCTGCTCGTCGACCCTTTCCTCCTGGATCAGGCCCAGCTTGGCGCGAGCGGCGGGCGGCGTGCTGCTGTCCGGAAAGGGGCGGATGCGCCGGCCCGGCCGCGGGGCGACCAGGCTCCAGCCGGCCCATTTCACGAGGGCCTCGTGCAGATAGTGGTCCTGCGTGGCGCCGGGGGGCAGCTCGGCAGCCGGTTTGCTGGTGGTCGATGCGCCGCTCACGTAGCCCTCGTCCCTGGCTTCGTCGAGGGCGGGCGCGGCGGCGTGGCCGGCGGTCCAGCCGTAACGCGCCAGGCGCTGGCACAGCGAGCGCCACTCGCCGCCGGCTTCGCTGAAGATGTCGACCCGGTAGCCGCGCAGCACGTCTTCGGCAAACCAGACGATCTTGTGGCCCTGATGGGCGTCGACCGCGTCGTTCTTCAGGCTGGAGGCGATGGCGTCGTCGGCGACGTGGCCGGCGCGCCCGTGCTCGACCAGCGTGATGCCCTGGCTGCGCAGCGCGGCCAGGCTCTCGCCCTGGCTGGTGGTGTAGCTGAGCTCGCCGGGCCGGCTCAGGGTGCCGGGGTCGCCGGCATCGGCGACCTTGGCGAGATGGTCCTGCAGGCTGAGCGCAAAGCCGACGGTCTTGAGCGCGGCGCCGTCGGGGTCGACGGCGGTGAGGGCGAAGCCGCGGTCCTTGCCTTGCAGCTCCTGGGCCTGGGTGCCGATGGGCCGGGCGCCGCCCAGGCGCAGCAGACCGGCGCGATGGCGATCGGTGCGGGTGTCGCAGGCAAAGCGGCGCGGCGTCAGCCAGAAGGCCGTCGAAGGCAGGCTCTCCTCGGTGCCGACGCTGTAGGCCGGGTGGGCCACTTCCAGCGTCATCGTGGCGCGCAGCAGATGGCCGGGCAGGCCGGCCGCCTGGTCGACGAGCTCGCGGCTGCCGACCACGACGGCATCGAGCACCAGCCCGAGCCGGCGCATCACCGAAGGCGCGTCGGCAAAGCTCGCAGCCATGCGGTGGAAGTCGAACTCGGGCGCCTTGACCGGGGCGCTGGCCGAGCCGGCGACGGGCAGGGCGCTGTAGGGACGGGCGTTCTCGGGGCGTTGATAGAAGCGGTTGGCCTGGTAGAGGGCGTACTCGCTGTCGCTGTGGAACTGGCCGGCCGCCGCGCCGCTCAGATTGGCGGGCAGGGCGCGGCGCAGCTTGCGCGCGCTGACGTAGCTGCTGCCGTTGTCGCGCGGCCTGCCGTCGATGCCCACCACCGTGGGCGGGGCCACGCCCTGGTCGCTGAAGTAGAGCTCGTCGAGCCTGGCTTCGAGTTCGGTGACGCCGGTCTCCTTGCTGCGGCCGTCGCTGAACCAGCGGCCGATGCCGCCCCGCTGCCGCCCGAGGCGGCCGATGCCGATCTCGGCCAGCATGCCCTGCAGGCGGCTGCCGGGGCCGAAGAGGCTGGGCCGATCCAGCCCGTCCGCCTCGGCCAGTTCGCCGTAGTGGGTGTGCAGATAGCTCACCACGGTGCGCACCGGGAAGGAACGCAGGTTCTGCCGCGAGAAGTCGTTGTAGGCGTAGCCGGCAACGGGCAGGCGGGCCGGAAACACCTCCTGCCACACGTCGGTGCCCGGGGTGCTGACCGGCTTGAGCTCGAACGCCCTCGCGCCCACGCGCAGCGCGAAGCGGCTCCGGGCCAGGCGGCCCGGCCAGTCGAGCAGATCGGGGAAGGCCGCGAGGACCTGCTCGTCGGGCGCCTGCGGCGTGAGCCGGAACGAGGGAACCAGCGAGACGATCAGCTCGCCACGCGTGTCGAGGCCCTTGGGCAGGACGGTCCAGATGATGCTTTGCTTGGCCATCTCGGGCTCCTCAGGCGAAGGCTTCGCAGTAGTCGCGCCAGGCGTATTGCGTGGCGGGCGTGATGACGCCGCCGTCGTCGGGGCCCATCAGGGCCGCGAAGGAGGGGTCGCCGCTGGACCCCGCGAACTTGCGCTCGGCGGAGATCTGGACGCTGGCCGAGAAGAACAGCACATGCACTTCGATGGTGAGGGTGGCGTGGCCGATGCACTTGCCCTCCTCGAAGATGTAGACGAGGTCCATGTAGAGCTCGATGGACGCCGAGATCAGGCCCAGCACGTCCACGAAGCCGCCGAGCCGGAAGTAGCCGGTCAGCGAGGCCTTGTCGGGCTCCATCTTGAAATAGATGCCGGCCATCACATGCACGCCGCCGCTGGCCACGCCGAAGTCGATGGCGATGGCCGCGCCGAACTCGAAGCTGGCCTCGAGCTTCTGCACCCCGTGCGGGTCGATGCAGATGCCGAAGAAGCCGCCGCCGCCGAACAGGGAGACCGTCAGGTTGAAGGGCTGTTCGCGGGTGCAGAAGAAGAAGCGCACCGACAGCGGCTGGCCGATGAAGGGCACGCTGAAGCCGGCGCCGAGCGACAGGTTCGTCAGGCTCATCACTCCGACGGCGAGATTGGGCAGGGCCATCGAGAACTGGGCGTCGATGCCGTGCTCGTCGACCGTGAGGCTGGGCGGATCGGAGAAGCCGTCGAGCGGGATCAGCGAGCGCAGCGATTCGACGAAGGACAGCACGCCGATGAAGTGGATGCCGGAGAAGCCGACGTCGACATTGGTCTTGAGCGAGGAGTCGGCGCTGAACTCGATCTTCTCGAACTCGAGCTTGATGAAGCCCGAGTCCTTGTCGCCCAGCAGGTTGAGGTCGAAGTGGGTGAGGGCGCAGCGCACCTTGGCGACCGGCGTGCCGCCGCTTTTCTTCACGCGGGCTTCGACCGCCACCACGAAGCCCTTGGGATCGTGCGGGAAGAACAGGTTCGGGATGCCGCCGAGCGAGAAGGGCTTGAGCGTGGGGTTGAAGGCGAAACGCACGACGATCTCTTCGCCCACCAGCGATTCGAGGATGGGCAGCAGCTTGTCCACCGCGCTCAGCACGGTGTCGAGGTCGGCGATCAGGCCGAGCAGGGTGCTCTTGACCGCCCCCTCGATGAGCTGCAGCGGCTTGAGCGCGCCGGCAAAGCTTCCCAGGGCGGTGTTCAGCGCGGTGAGCAGGGGGCCGAGGGTGCCGGCCTTGATCAGGGCCAGCAGCTGATCGGGGGTGACCAGGACCTGGGTCAGCGCGGTGAAGGCCGCCCTGGCCTGGGTGACGACGGCGGGGATTCGCGTGAAATCGGCCAAGGTGCCCTGCGCCTGCTGCAGCCGCTGCTGCACCAGGGCGATCTGCTGGCGCACCACCTGGATGGTGGCGCCCGAGAGGCCGTCGGCACCCGGGATCGCGAGGGCGGTGTCGCGCGCGGCGAGCGCGCCGGCGAGGGTCTGCAGGGCGTTCAGCAGCGGATCGAGCGCAGTCTGCAGCGCCGCCGGGTTGGACAGCAGGCTGGTGCCCGCGCTGCCCAGTGACGCCGCCACGCTGCCGGCCGCGCTCGCCACCGCCTGGGCCTGCGCCTGGAGTGCCGCGGTGGTGCTGTCCAGCACCGCGAGCTGCCTGGCTGCGGTGTCGAAGGCGAGCTGCATCGCCTGCGTGATGACGGCCTGGGCGGCCTTCTGCACCAGCTCGACGATCACGTCGTCGAGCTTGTCGAGCTGGCCCAGCCGGCTGAAGAGCGCCTCGCCCTCCTGCAGGGCCTCGGTGACGAAATTGGGCATCTCCTTGAAGCCCAGATCGCCGGCGATCTCCTGGATCAGGCCGCCCAGCGGGATGCAGCCGAACAGCAGGGGCGCGAGGCTGCTGAAGAAGTCCGTGGGCTTGAACTGCCCCGCCGCGACCTGGCCCAGGTCGCCCGAGACCGGCCCCTTCAGGCGAGACAGCCCGCTGGGCGCGAGATTGGGCTGCACGAAGCCGCCCGAGCGATGGCCGCAGCTGGTGAAGTCCAGCCCCTGGCCGCCCATGATCCGGGCGTAGACCTCGCCGGGGCCGAAGCCGCTTTGCCGGGCCAGGTAGCCGCTCTCGTAGGCCAGCGCGTTGCTGCCCGCGCCGCCGGTGAGCGCGCCCACCGCGGGCAGCCGCACGTTCGCCTGGAGCAGGCTGGCGCGCATGAAGGGGCTGCTGATCCTGCCCTGCAGGCCCTCGGTCTCGGCACCGAACTCCAGGGAGTCGATCTCGCTGGCGGTGTCGCCGGGCTTGGTCGACGGGGCCAACGCCACCTTCTGGCGGTTGAGCAGAGCCGTGCGCCGGGCGGGTTTGTCGGCCCTCAGCCAGTCGTCGCGGGCGGCGACGAAATGGGGCATGGGGTCGCCATGGCCCGCCGGATTGGCCAGCGTGTTGTCGATGAAGATGCCGCCCAGCCCGAAGCGGATCTTCTTGCCGTCCAGGTCGGTCGCCTCGTACTGGAACTGGAACGGCTCGCCCTGGCCCGGCAAGGTGGGCCAGAACAGGCTTTGGCCGTTGGAATCGATCTGGGTGAGGTTGGGGTCGGCGATGTCGGGCGTGACCTCGGTGAGCAGGCGCACCACGGGGAAGGGCATGGCCCGGTGGAAGTAGTGCGGCTGGCCGCTGACCATCTTGAACAGATTCGTTTCGGGAAACTCGCGCAGCGGTTCGCGCACGATGAAGTACATGCGCTGCAGCACATAGGCGGCGTTGCCCGGCTGCTGGTTCATGAAGAAGCGCTCGCTGACCTTGACCAGCGAGACCCGGTGGCCGAAGGGCAGCAGATAGCCCTTGTAGATGATGCGCACGTAGTGATCGCGCGCCTGGGCCGCGTGGTGCACCCATTGCTCGACCGACAGGCCGTTCGGCACCGCCCAGTTGCCGCGCGCGTCGAGCCAGCCGCCCAGGGAGGAGAGCATCAGGCGCTGGCAGTCGACCGCTTCGTGGTGGCCGCCCGGCAGCGCGAAGTTGCCGCTCAGGTGGGCGATGTTGCAGCGGTCGGCATCGTCCATGGTCTGCCGGAACAGCGGCGCGGGCGTGGGATCGTGCGCGGGCACGACGGGCACGGCAGGCCAGTGGTCGGTGAAGACGCTGTGGTTCGACTCGGGGCCGCCGCGCGCCCAGATCGCACGGATGGGCTCGTCCAGCGGCTGGTGGATGCCGGTGTCGGCCTCGCCGGATTCCGCCAGGCGCGTGTGCCAGAGCGCGGTGTGGCCGGTGGGCGCAAAGGCGGCGGGCCGGGTGTCGTGGGTGAAGCGGGCCACCCCATTGGGCGAGATCAGCAGCCGGAAGGGCAGTTCGAGCGCGGTCTCGTCCGCATTCGGCTTGCGCGGCCTTGGCACGGTCAGGTACTTGGTGGCCGGCGGGTGGAAGACGCTGATCGCCTCGGCGGCGCTGCCCAGCGCCATCGCGCCGAAGGTGCTGGGCAGCCGGGGCGCCTGCGCGCCGGCCGCGGACTTGTCGGTCTGCGAAGCCGCCTCGGCAGCGCCGGCGGGATCGTGGAAGGGGATGTCGGCCCGCCTGAGCAGCACGGTGCCGGCGGCGGTGCCGAGCTGCCGTGCGAGCTGCTGATTGCGTTGGGCGCTGGCCAGCAGGGCGCCGCGCTGGGCCATGCTCAGGGCGGCATGGGCGGCCGCCACGTCGCCCTTGAGCGTGCGCCGGTAGATCGGCCACTTGCGGGGGCGGCGCGGCGGTTGATAGCGGGCGTTGGCCGCCACGTTCAGGGTCAACACGCGGCAGGCCTGCAGGATGCCGGCCTGCGTGTAGGGCACGGGCCAGATGCCGGCCTTGCGCAGCTTGGACTCGTCGAAGATGAACACCAGGCGGCTGGGGTAGGCGATGCGGCTGCCGATCGGCGGCGGCGCCAGGGGTTCCAGCGGCGGCGGAGCCGGCGAGGGCGGCGGCTGGTCGGTGTTGCTGTCGACATGTCCATCCTGGTACTTCAGCGCGGGCGAGGCCGCGAAGAAGACCCGCTCGGCAATCGCCTGGGGCGCGAAGTGCAGCCCGATCAGGGCCGGGCCGCGGCCCGCCAGGGCCAGCACCGGCGGGCCGCCCGCCGGGTCGGGCCAGGCCTGCAGGCCGCTGAGTTCGAGGTGGAAGGAGAGCAGATCCTGCGAGCGCAGCACCCATTGGCCGGGGTGGCGCAGGGCCTCCGGCGTGATCGGCCCGCCGAGCCGCACCGCGGCGATCAGATCGGGCCTGGCGATCAGTTCCTGGAGGAACTGGCTGGCCGCCAGCTGGCGGTGGCGCGCCGGCCGCAGTTCGCCGCGTCTCGGGGTTGGGCTGGCCTCGGCATCGCGGGCGCCGTTCTTCTGGACCTTGCTGTTGACCGGCATATCTGGCCTCCCTGCGTCGCTGCGAGGTTGACGCGCACGGGCTGCCCGTGGCGGCTTGACAGGGCGCACCCACGGCGTGGCTTCACCCATGGCGCGCGATTGCCGCCCTTCCTTGCGCCGCTGTCCATCCCGAGAATCAAGTTGCAGGCGGGAGTCGGGCCGTCTCGCCGCAGGCCCGGCTCGGTCCAGGCATCGCGGGCGACGCGATGCCGTTGCGGCACGCCCCGTCGTTCCGTCGGGGGCGATGGCGAACTGCTTCCCGAATGGCCCCGACTCGCGGACCAAGGCTTCCGCAACCCGGATGTTATTTATGTAATGAGAATGAGTTCGATTCGCATTATGATTTAACAGTTCTTTGCGTTGAACGCTTCCCTCGTCCTAGCCGCCCCCCTTCCGATGCCCTTCTCGTCCGCCCGATTCCCGCGTCCCAGCCTCCTGGCCCTTGCCCTGTCCGCGACGCTTCCCGCCCTGGCCCAACAGGCCGCCGACCCAGCCCTGGAACGCGTCGTCGTCACCGCGACCCGCGGCACCAAGGCCATCGACAAGATCCCGGGCGCCGTCAGCGTCATCACGGCCCAGGAGATCGAAACCCAGACCCTGGTCGCCGAGGACCTGAGCCAGGTGCTGTCCGTGCTGGCACCGTCCTATGCGCCGTCGCGCCAGAAGCTGACGAGCTTCGGGGAGTCGATGCGCGGCCGCACCGCGCTGCTGCTGTTCGACGGCGTGCCCCAGAGCAACCCCCTGCGCAACGGTGCCCGCGAGGGCTACTTCGCCGACCCGTCGTTGATCGAGCGCATCGAGGTCATCAGCGGCGCGTCGGCTGCCCAGGGCCTGGGCGCGACCGGCGGCATCATCAACTTCATCTCGCGCACGCCGCGCGAGGCCGGCACGCGCCAGCGCGTCGAGCTGAAGTACGGCACCCAGGGGCACAGCGACGACGCCCTGTGGAAGGCCGGCTACACGCTGGAACACAAGAGCGGCTTCGACGCACTGCTGCACGTCGGCGCGACGTTGCGCGGCGTCGGTGTCGACGGCGATGGCCGGCGCCTGGGGCTGGAGGCCGTGCAGGGCGACACCCAGGACTCGCGCGCCGGAGACGTCTTCTTGAAGCTCGGCCGCGACTTCGGCCCGCAGCGCCTGCAGCTGTCCGTCAACCGCTTCCGCGTCGCGGGCGAAGGCGACTGGAAGCCCGTCGCCGGCAACCGCGCGACGGCGCTGCCGACCAGTGCCGCACCCGGCACGCCGCCTGGCCGGCCGCCGCGCAACGATGTGCGCACCGTGTCGCTGGACTGGAGCCACGGCGAACTGGCCGGCGGCCAGGCACACGCCCAGGTCTACAAGCAGGACTTCAGCGCCCTGTACGGCGCAACTGCCGCGACGACCTTCCAGGACACGAGCATCGCGCCCCAGGGCCGGCTGTTCGACCAGTCCGAAGTCGTCGCCGACAAGGCGGGCGTCAAGCTGAGCTGGGTTCGGCCGGATCTCTTCGTCGACGGGCTGGAGCTGACGACCGGCCTCGACTGGCTGAAGGACACCTCCCAGCAGCGCCTGGCGCTGACCGGCCGCACCTGGGTGCCGCCGTTGAAGTTCACGAGCACGGCGCCCTTCGCCCAGCTCGAGTACGAGGTCGGCGCCTTCACCGTGCGCGGTGGCGCGCGCCGCGAGAGCGCGAAGCTCGCGGTCGACGGCTACCAGACGCTGGCCTTCTACAAGAGCACCGCGGTGCAGGGCGGCGAGCGCAGCTTCAGCCAATGGGTCAAGAGCCTCGGGGCGGTCTGGCGCCTGGGCGGTGGCTGGTCCACCTTCGTCTCCTACAACGAGGGCTTCGGCGTGCCCGACGTCGGCCTCGTGCTGCGCGCGGTCAACAAGGCCGGCCAGTCCGTCGACAAGCTGATCGCGCTCGAGCCCGTCGTTACCGACAACCGCGAGCTCGGCCTGGCCTGGCGCGGACGCCAGGGCAGCTTCTCGGCCTCGGTCTACGACTCGCGCTCCGCCCTCGGCTCCCAGATCCGCGTCGACGCAGCGACCGGCATCGGCAGCGTGCTGCGCGTGCCGGTGCGCGTGAAGGGCTTCGAGTTCAGCGGCGAAGCGAGGCCGCTTGCGGACTGGACGCTGAGCGCCAGCTATGCCCACACCCGCGGCAAGACGGCCGCCCAGCCCGACACGCCGCTGGACGTCGAGCTCGGCGCGCGCTCGCAGGGGCCGGACAAGCTCGTGCTCGCCGCCGCATGGCAGTTCGCGCCCAAGGGCAATGTGCGCCTGCAGGCCACGCGCCTCGCCTCGCGCGACATCAACGTCGGTCGCGTCGTCGGCACCTCCAAGCTGGAGGAGCACTTCGGGGGCTACACGCTGGCCGACCTGGCCGCCACCTATGGCACGGCCTGGGGCGAATTCGGCCTCGGCGTCGAGAACCTGTTCGACCGCCAGTACATCGGCTACTACGCGCAGTCCAACCCGGCCGGCACCAATGACGATCTGTTCGCCGGCCGCGGCCGCACGCTGACGGTCAGCTGGCGGCGCAGCTTCTGATGCGGCGCTTCTGGCTGAAGCTGCACCGCTGGGCGGCCCTGGCCCTGGGATTGCCGCTGACGGTCGTGGCCCTGCTGGGCAGCAGCCTCGTCGTGCTGAAGCCGCTGGACCGCCAGTTGAATGCCGAGCTGTTCAGCGTGCCCGTCGGCCCCAGTGCGCCGGATCTGCTGGAGCGCACGCGTCGGCGACTGCGGGCCGAGTTCGGCCCGGACGCGTCCTTCGTGCTGCGGCCGCCGCGCCAGGCCGGCGAAAGCCTTCGTGCGATGGTGCGCGGCGGTCCATGGGAGGGCTATATCTATGTCGACCCGCGCGACGCCCGCGAACTGGGGCGGCGCGGGGAGCGCGAGGGCAGCTTCAACTTCGTCTTCGAGTTGCACAGCTCGCTGCTGATGAACGCCGCCGGCAAGCCCCTGCTGGCCGCGTTGGCGCTGACCTATCTGGTGCTGCTGATCGGCGGTCTGGTGCTGTGGTGGCCCAAGCGCTGGAAGCAGGCGTTCGTGCTGGCGCTGGACCGCGGCCTGCTGCGCGGCCTCTTCGACCTGCACCGCACCGGCGGCGCCTTGCTCGGCCTGCTGATCGCCATGCCGGTTGCGACGGGCGCCTATATGGCCTGGAAGCCGCTGGGGCAGGCGCTGACCTCGCTGTCCGGCCAGACGCCGCTGGCGCCGCCCCAGGTCAGGGTCGCCGACCCGGCACTGCCGCCACAACCGCTGGACGTGCTGGTCGCCAACGCAGCGGCAAGCAGCGACGGTGCGCCGGTGGGCTATGTCGCGCTGCCGGCCGACATGGCCAAGCCGGTGCGCGTGCGGCTGAAGCTGCCCGACGACCCGCACCCCAACGGCCTGACCTCGGTCTGGATGCACCCGCAGACGGGCATCGTGCTGCGCACGGATCGCTGGAGCGAACTGGACCCGGGCGCGCGTTTCAACAGCGTCATCTATCCGTTGCACACCGGCGAACTCGGCGGCTTCGCACTGGAGACGCTGAACGTGCTGCTGGGCCTGGCGCTGGCGGCGCTGGGTGTGGCGGGCCTAGGGCTGTGGTGGCTTCGGCGGACTTGGAGCCGCTGACGAAACCCACCATCCGCTGCGACTCGAGAATCGTTGAGGCAGATGCCTTCATGGCATCCACGTAGCCCAGGAAGCCCAGCCGGACCAGTTCGCTATGAATGGGCACGGAGCGCAGGCCGGCCTCGGTCTTGACCGTGGCTCCTTCAGCTTCCTCGGTGATGTGCAGGAAGGCGCCCGCCTCGGTCTGCTCAATGTCAGCGACCCGGAGCTGGCACAGCTCGCCTACGCGGGCACCTGTGAACAGGCCAAGGAGCGGAATCCAGTAAGCGGCGGCGCCTGCGGCCTTGGAGTCCTTCGGCAGCTCATGGGCAGTGAAGAGCGGCAGTTCAAAGAAGGCTCGGAGCTGGTCGCCCTTCCACGGCATGCGCCGGTTTTCGGTCTTGTGCGCTACGTCCAGGCCCTCCCACGGGTTGCTGGGGATGACCTCCAGGTCACGACGGGCGTACTTCAGCAGTGACTTCACCCAGGTCATGCGGTCATGCTTGGTCTTCGATGCGAGGTCCAGTGTCAACAGGTGGGCGCGGAAGGCGTCCCCGGTGGCCCGGGAAATCTCCTTCAGGCGTGGGTGTCCGAACTTCTCTTCAAACAGGGCTAGGGAGCGGTCGCAAGCGTTGACCGAATCCGGTGAGCGGGTCTTGGCAGCCTTCCAGCGAGTGAAGACCTCCCGCAGGTTCTTGGGCACGCCGGCCGGTGCGGAAACCTGGGCTACCTCTGCTGTGCCTTGGATGGCGCCCAGGGCTGGGAGCTGGGGCTCCGGCGGGGTCTCCACCAGCTCGCCCGAGTGGCGGGACTGTCGAGCCTGGATGGCCCTCAGGCGGGCTTTCACCAGCTC
Source organism: Pelomonas aquatica (assembly GCF_026712205.1). Lineage (GTDB taxonomy): Bacteria > Pseudomonadota > Gammaproteobacteria > Burkholderiales > Burkholderiaceae_C > Pelomonas > Pelomonas aquatica. The sequence continues at coordinate 245,751 of NZ_JAPPUW010000004.1, read as the reverse complement.
ACGGGCCAGGGCAGGGCGAAGCGGGTCCGCTGCGCTGACCTCCATCCCGAGGGCCATCAGCCAGTTCGGGAGGATGTTCTCTACCGGCTCGGCAGAGCCTGTGGCGTAAGCACGCTTCAGTTGTGCGGCTTCCAGCTCCAGTGCGAGGGCCTGGGTTTCCATGTTGGTGGGGTTGAGACCGGCCATGCGGACCGTCTCGTCCGATTCCAGCATGCGGGCGTGCATCAGGTCGGCAGCCTCGCGGATCAGCTCGGGGGTGAGCAGGATGGGTGCCGGCCCGGCTGCTTGCCGCGTGCCGGCCTCTCGCTGCTGGGCAAACCGGGTCAGCCACTGCGCACGCAGGACCGCGGCCCGCTCATTGGCTGTTCTCAGGTCTGAGGTGTTCAGGGAGCCGCGGTGTGCCCACTGCCCCGGGTAGCGCTTCTGTAGGTCCTTGGGGGCCTTGATGCCCCAATGCCAGATGCTCGATCCTGGCCGCTGGTGAACCCCGGGGGCTCTCTTCATCGCTTCGCTCACTTTTGTCATGAGCGAACCCCGGAAGTACACATCAAAAGTACACAGTCGGCTCGGTCTAAGTCCTTGTCAGATCAAAACTATTTGTCGATCAACGACTTAGGGTAAACGAGGTGACGAGCCTTACCCCCGGCACTGGTTGCAACGCTTAGGGCTGCTTGGTTCCCCACCTGACCCGGTTGGGCGCGCTTCCATGCGGGGAGGCCCGTCGAGGGGTATTGTAGTTCGAGCTTCAGAGGTCCAGTTCCGACAGGCCCGGATGGTCGTCGGGGCGGCGGCCCAGGGGCCAGAAGAACTTGCGTGCATCGGCGGCGATGGGCAGGTCATTGATGCTGGCGAAACGGCGTTGCATCAGGCCTGCGCCGTTGAACTCCCAGTTCTCGTTGCCGTAGGAGCGGTGCCACTGGCCGCTGTCGTCGTGCCACTCGTAGGCGAAGCGGACCGCGATGCGCGCGCCATCATGTGCCCACAGCTCCTTGATCAGGCGGTAGTCCAGCTCGCGCGCCCACTTGCGCGCCAGGAACTGGGTTATTTGATCGTGACCCACCGGGAACTCGACGCGGTTGCGCCAGCGGGTGTCCTCGGTGTAGACCTGCACGACGCGTGCGGGATCGCGGGAGTTCCAGGCGTCCTCGGCGAGGCGGACCTTCTGGACGGCCGATTCGTGGGTGAACGGAGGCAGGGGTGGCTTGGTGGTCATGGCTTTCGTGTGCGGCCTGAATGTAGACAGGTCTGTCTGCGTGGCCAGTCTAGGTGATGTAGACAGATCGGTCTACACTGGCGCCATGTCGACCGTCGCCGCCGCGCCCGATGCCCTGCCTCGCGAGCGCATCCTCGCCGCCGCCCATGGCCTGTTCTATCGGGACGGCGTGCGCGCCACCGGCATCGACCGCGTGATTGCCGAGGCGGGCGTCACCAAGGTCACCTTCTACCGCCAGTTCCCGAGCAAGGACGACCTCATCCTGGCTTTCCTTGGACGCCGGCATGCGATGTGGATGGAGTGGTTCACCGACGCATTGCAGCGCCATGGCGGCACGGCCGCGGCCGTCGTCCCGGCCTTGCGCGAGTGGTTCGGCAGCGAGGACTACCGCGGCTGCGCGTTCATCAACAGCGTCGGCGAATTGGGGCCCGTGCAGCCGGGCGTGCTGGAGGCGGCACGGTCCCACAAGCGCGAAATGACCGAGGCGCTCGCTGCACTGCTGCCCGCGAGCCGCGGCCGCGCCGCGCAGGCGCGTGCGATGGCATTGGCGGTGGACGGCGCCATCGTCAGGGCGCAGATGCTGGCGCAGCCCGAGGACGCGCTGGCGTCCCTGTCGCTGCTGTTGAAGGCGCTCAACCGGGCAGGAACTGCCGGTTGATCGAAAGGTCCATCGCGAGCGCCAGCAGCGCGAGCGCGGTCAGATAGCCCAGCAGGTGCAGGCGCGTCTGGCTCATCGCCCAGTGGCCGCAGACCAAATAGCCGACCAGCGCGACGAGCTTCACGCCCAGCCACCAGTCGGTCATGGGGTTGTAGCCGATGGAGCCCCACAGGCTCAGGCCCGTGACGACGAGGCAGGCGTTCACGCCGAACACCAGCACCATCAGGCGCGCGTCCTGCGCAATCTCCTGCATGGCCGGCGTGCCGAACTGGAACATCAGGCCACGCGTGAAGAAGAGGGCCACGCTGCACCAGGCCAGCAGCACATGCCACTGGACCATCTGCGAATAAAACCACGTCATGGCCGGGGCGGCGCGGGGCTCAGCGCAGCGCGAGGTCGTCTTCGCTGAAGCGGATGTTCAAGGGCTCGATCAGCAGCTGCTTCTCGCCCGCCTCGACCGTGCCGGCCACCCAGGCAGCGATGCCGCAGTCGCGCGCGACCTGGGCCGTGCGCTCGGCGTCCGCGGCCTTGACGAAGATCGCGAAGCCGGCACCCATGTTCAGCGTGGAATAGGCCTCGCGGTCGTCCTGGCCGGCCTGCTTCTGGATGAAGTCCAGCACCGCGGTCTTGGGCGGCACGGTGTGGATGCGGTAGGTCAGCGCGCTGGGGTGGCGCAGCAGCTTGCGCCAGCCGTGGCCGGTGATGTTGGCGCAGTAATGCGGCGCGATGCCGGCCTTCCACAGCGCCTCGGTCACCGGCGAGTACAGCGCGGTGGGCGCGAGCAGGGCTTCGCCGTAGGTCAGGCCCGGTTCGATCTCGGTCAGATAGCCCCGGGGCAGGCGCTCGGCGAGCTTGCGGGCCAGGCTCAGGCCGTTGGCGTGGATGCCGCTGGAGGCCAGCAGCACGATGGCGTCGTCGGCGCCGAGCTTGTCGCCGACCGACAGCCTCTCCTTGGGGTTGATGAGGCCGGTGCAGGAGGCGGCCAGGTCGATGCGGCCGTCCTCGACGATGCCGGCCAGGGCCGGCGTCTCGCCGCCGCCCCAGGCGACCTGGCAGGTGTCGCAGGCGGCCTTCCAGCCGGCCACCAGGGCCTGGGCGCGCTGCGCGTCGCCGAACCAGTCGCTACCGCCGGCGGCCCAGTAGGCCTGCACGACCAGCGGCGTCGCGCCGACGGTGATGAGGTCGTTGACCGCCATCGCGATCGTGTCCTGCGCAATGCCGGCGAAGAAGCTCTTGCCGGTCTGCCTGGCCATTTCGTCGGCGACGAGGGTCTTGGTGCCCAGGCATTCGACGATGGACGCCATGTAGAACGGCCCCACGTCCACGACATAGGCCGATTCGCCGCGCGACGCCTTGACCTCGCTGAAGCCGTGGCCGGCGAGGTGTGACGCGGTGGCCGCGGCGGCGCGCTGGGCCGTGATCTTGAGCGGATCGATCAGGTCGTAGTTGACGCCGGCCTGGTCGTAGGTGAGGGGTGCTTGCGAGGTCATAGGGCGGATTATCCGCGGTGACCCCGACCCTAGAATCCCCGCCATGAGCTATCTGGTCCTGGCCCGCAAATACCGTCCGCAGAGTTTCGAGCAGCTCGTCGGCCAGGAGCACGTCGTGCAGGCGCTGGCCAATGCGCTGACGCAGGGCCGGCTGCACCACGCCTATCTGTTCACCGGCACGCGCGGCGTCGGCAAGACGACGGTGTCGCGCATCCTCGCCAAGAGCCTGAACTGCACCGGGCCGGACGGCACGGGCGGCATCACGGCGCAGCCCTGCGGCGTCTGCGCGGCCTGCCGCGACATCGATGCCGGCCGTTTCGTCGACTACGTGGAGCTGGACGCGGCCTCCAACCGCGGCGTCGAGGAGATCTCGCAGCTGCTGGACCAGGCGGTCTACAAGCCCGTCGTCGGCCGCTTCAAGGTCTACATGATCGACGAAGTGCACATGCTCTCCAACACCGCCTTCAACGCAATGCTGAAGACGCTGGAGGAGCCGCCTGACTACCTGAAGTTCGTGCTGGCCACGACCGACCCGCAGAAGGTGCCGGTCACCGTGCTGTCGCGCTGCCTGCAGTTCAACCTGCGCCCCATGGCCGCGGCCGACGTGCAGAGCCACCTGGGCAATGTGCTGGGCGCCGAGAGCGTGCCGGCCGAGCCTGGCGCGCTGCGGCTGCTGGCGCGCGCGGCGCGCGGCTCGATGCGCGATGCGCTGTCGCTGACCGACCAGGCCATCGCCTTCGGCGCCGGTTCGCTGACCGAGGCCGGCGTGCGCCAGATGCTGGGCAGCGTGGACCGCGGCCATGTCGTGGCCATCGTCGACGCGCTGGCGGCGGCCAGCGGCGAGGCCGTCGTGGCCCAGGCCGATGCGCTGCGCGGCGCGGGCCTGTCGGCCGCCGGCACGCTGGAAGACCTGGCCACGCTGCTGCAGCAGATGGCCCTGGCCCAGGCCGCGCCGACGGCCCTGGACGACGGCGACAACGAGACCGCCGAGATCCGCCGCCTCGCCGCGCTGCTGCCGGCCGACGAGGTGCAGCTGATGTACAGCATGGCCCTGCATGGCCGCGCCGAGCTGCATCTGGCGCCGGACGAATACGCCGGCCTGCTGATGGTGCTGCTGCGCATGCTGGCTTTTCGGCCCGCCGGCACCCAGCCCCGGCCCGTGAAGGCCGCGGCGCTGGTGCGCCCGCCGGTGGTGGCCAAGGCCGTCGTCGCGGTGCCGCTGCCCAAGGTGGCGCCGCCGGCACCCGTCGTCGCATCGCCCGTTGCCGTCGCGCCCGTGGCGGCGCCGGCCGCGGCACCCCGGCCCGTGGCCGCCCCGCCCAAGCTGGCCGAGCCCGCGGCGCCCAGCTTCAGCGACCGGCTGCGTCCGCGCCCCGTCGAGCCGTCGGCCGCGGACCAAGACGACATGGCCTTGGGCGACGGCCCGCCACCCGACGACGCGCCGCCGCCGTGGATGGAGGCCGACGACGCGCCTACGGTGCCGGCCCCGCGCGAAGCCGAGGCGCCGCGCCGTGTCGAGCTGCGCGAGACGCCCGAAGGCGCACAGTGGGCCGAACGCATCGCCGGCCTGAACCTCGTCGGCATGACCGGTGAGCTGGCCCGCCAGGCCCAGGCCCTGGGCTGCCAGAGCGTCGATGGCCGCGAGGTCTGGACGCTGCGCGTCGAGCGCGAGTCGCTGCGCGCGCCGGCCCTCGTCGACAAGCTCGCGGCGGCGCTCGATGCGCGGCTGGACATCCAGGCCGGCGTCGCCGAGGACTCGATCGCGCTGCGCAGCGTGGCGCGTGCCGAGGCCCAGCAGCGCGCCGCCGAAGACCTCGCCGCGTCGCACCCGATGACGCGCACGCTGCTTTCCCAATTCCCGTCGGCGCGCATCCTGCCCGGATCCATAACGCCGATCACTCACTGACAAGGAACCAACACCATGATGAAGGGTCAACTGGCCGGCCTGATGAAGCAGGCCCAGGCGATGCAGGACAACCTGAAGAAGGCGCAGGAAGAACTCGCCCACATCGAGGTCGAGGGCCAGAGCGGCGCCGGCCTCGTGAAGGTGGTCATGACCTGCAAGAACGAGGTCCGCCGCGTGACCATCGACCCCTCGCTGCTGGACGACGACAAGGACATGCTGGAAGACCTCGTCGCCGCTGCGTTCAACGACGCCGCCCGCCGCGCCGAGGCGACCAGCGCCGAGAAGATGGGCAAGCTGACCGCCGGCATGCCGCTGCCCCCCGGCATGAAATTCCCGTTCTGAAGACTTCGTGACCGCGCTTGAGACGTTGATCGAGGCGCTCAAGCGCCTCCCCGGCGTGGGCCAGAAGTCGGCCCAGCGCATGGCCTACCACCTGCTGCAGCACGACCGGCTGGCCATGCCGCGCCTGGCCGAGGCGCTGACCGCGGCGGGCGAGTGCATCGGGCACTGCGAGCGCTGCCACACCTTCAGCGAGACGCCGATCTGCGCCGTCTGCGCCGACCCCGAGCGCGACCGGCGGCTGCTCTGCGTCGTCGAGACGCCGGCCGACCAGGCCGCGCTGGAGCGCACCGGCTCCTACCGCGGCTACTACTTCGTGCTGCTGGGCCGGCTGAGCCCGCTGGACGGCGTCGGCACGCAGCGCATCGGCGCGGCCGAGCTGCTGGCGCGCGCGGCCGAGGACGGCGTGGACGAGGTCATCCTCGCCACCAGCTTCACGGCCGAGGGCGAGGCCACGGCCCATGTGCTGGCCGAGGCGCTGCGCGTGCGCGGCATCAAGTCCACGCGGCTCGCGCGCGGCGTGCCGGTGGGCAGCGAACTCGAATACGTGGACCTGGGCACCATCGCCCATGCCTTGTCTGACCGTCGCTCAACCTAGGCCATCCATGACCATCGCCCAGCTCTGCCTGCTCGCCGCCTGCCTGCTGCCCATCGGCTGCGCGGCCATCGCCAAGTCCAGGGGCTTCGGCAAGCGCCGCCGCGACGGCGGCTTCGACAACAGCCGGCCGCGCGACTGGCTGGCCCGGCAGGAGGGCTGGCAGGCGCGTGCCAACGCGGCCCAGGCCAACAGCTGGGAGGCGCTGCCGGTCTTCATCGCGGGCCTGTTCGTCGCCGGCCAGCACCAGGCCGCGCAGGCCACGGTGGACGCGCTGGCGCTGGGTTTCGTCGCGGCGCGCCTGGCCTACATCGGCCTCTACCTGGCCGACAGGGCCTGGCTGCGCTCGCTGCTGTGGACCGCCGGCATGGCGACCTGCGTCGCGCTGTTCTTCGTGGGTTGAACCCGTCGGGGCCTCAGCAACTGCCACGATTTGCGGAGACATCGACAGGCATCTGGCCGTCCAGCACCTGGAGCAGTTGGCGAAAGTCGATGGGCTTGGTCAGGTAGCCCTCGAAGCCCTGATCCATGGCGGCGCGAATCTGTTCCGGAAGGGCGTCGGCCGACACCGCCACCAGGCGCACCCGCGCCGTCGCCGGGTGGCGTTGCAAGGCCTGCGCGAGCTCCAGCCCGGTCATGTCGCCCAAGTGCATGTCGACCAGCATCAGGTCGGGGGGATCATTGCGGGCCTCGATGAAGGCCGTCGCCCCGTTGGGCGCCACGCGCAGGTTGACCGCCGGGCGAAAGGACACGACCTGGCGCACCAGCTCCACGTTGACCTCGTTGTCTTCCGCGTAGAGCACGTTCAAGCCCTTGCCATCGAGCTGGGCATGCATGCTTGGCGCAAACGGAGCCGGCGCGAGCGGCGCCGCAGCCTGGGCCCGTTGCAGGCTCACGGTGGCCACGGTGCCGAGCCCGGCGGCGCTCTCGATGACCAGGCGGCCGCGCATCAGCTCCACCAGATGCCGTGACAGCACCAGTCCGATGCCCGTGCCTTCAACGCCGGTACGCTCGGCGCCCAGGCGATTGAAGGGCTCGAACAGGTGCGCCAGTTGCACTGCCGTCATCCCGCCCCCGTCGTCCCGGATCGTGCAGTCGATGCTGCTGCCGTTCGATTCGAAGTCGAGCGCGACGTTGCCGCCGCGACGGTTGTACTTGACGGCATTGCCCAGCAGGTTGACCAGCACCTGGCGCAATCGCACGCGGTCCGCGACGACCCATGCCTCGCGCTCGACGCCGGCCTTCTCGGCGAATGGCCGGTGAATGCGCACGCCGGCGTTCTTCGCCAGCATTTCGACCATCGAGGCCGCTTCGTCCGCCACGGCCTGCAGGGCGACGGCTTCGAGCGACAGGTTCAGCCGGCCCGACTCGACCCGCGACAGATCGAGCACGTCGTTGACCAGGGCCAGCAGATGATGTCCCGCATGCTCGATGTGCCGGACCTGGTCCAGCTGGGCCTGCGCCAAGGCAGGCTGCTTGGTCATCCTGAGCAGCTGCGCGAAACCCAGCACCGCGTTCAGCGGCGTGCGCAACTCATGGCTCATGCGGGACAGGAAATCCGTCTTCGCACGGCTGCTGGCTTCCAGCGCCTCGCGGGCCTTGCGCTCCTCGCGCATCGCCAGATGCGCGCTGATGTCGCGCAGCACCACCGTCGTCAGCACGCTGCGGCCCATCGAAAGCCGGGACAGCGAGGCCTCCATCGGAAACTTCTCGCCGCTGGCCCGCCTGCCCACCAGTTCATGCAGGCCGTTGTGCGCTGGCATGCCGTTTCCCTGGCCCGGGGATCCGGCCATCAGGGCGCGCAACTTCGGTCTGTCGCCGTTCGCGAAATAGCTTCCGATCGGCTGGCCGAGCGCCCGCTCGGCGGTCGTCTCGAAGGCCCGCTCCGCCGCCCGGTTGAACAGCACGATGCGTTCATTGCCATCCACGGCGATGACGCCGTCGGCCACCGTGTCGATCAGGCGCGACAGACGCTGCTCGCTCTCGCGCAAGGCGGCCTGCGTCCGCAGTCGTTCGGTCACGTCGAAGAAGGTGGCCACCGCACCGCTGACGAGGCCGTCCTGCATCACGGGATGCGACCAGTATTCGACCTGGAACGACGTACCGTCGCGCCGCCAGAACACCTCGTCGACGACATGCACCCTATCGACCTGGCGCATCGCCTGGTACATGCGGCATTCGTCGGCCGGATAGACCCGGCCGTCGGCGTGCGTGTGGTGGATCAGTTCGTGGATGCGCTGGCCGACCAGGTCCGACTCGCGCTCATAGCCCAGCATCATCAGTGCCGAGCGGTTGACGAAGGTGCAGCGTCCCTCGGTGTCGATGCCATAGAGCCCCTCGGCTGCCGAGTCCAGAAGCAGTTGCAGGGACTCCTGCCGGCGGCGCACCTCGGCCGCCGCCGCCGTCCGCGTGCGCAGGCTCAGGCGCACGATGTGCAGGCTGGTCAGCGCGAGCGCGGCGGCCAGCGCCAGGTTGAGCGCGAGGAGCAGGCTCTTGGTCTGCCGGGAGGCAGCGCCCAGCTGATCCGTGAACTGTCGTTCGAGTTCCGTCAGGCGCTGGTTCAGCAATGGCGCCTGCGTCGCCATTTCTTCCACCTCCCGGCCGCCGGAGCGGCCGGCTTCGATGCGTTCGCGCGCCCTTTCCACCAGCGCCAGCATCTGGGCAATCACCCGGTCCCCCTCGGTCCAGGTGGCGATCGGGCGGGCCATGAAGGGCACCGAGTGGAACCAGCGGAACAGGCGGATCATGCCGTCGATGTCGTCGGGGTGATTGGCTCCGGCCAGGAAGCCCTCGCGCGCGGCCTGCTCGTCCGGCGGGTCGAGTTGCAGGGCTTCGCGCGCCTTGCGGTCGCCCAGCGGCACGGCCAGCGACTGGGAGAACAGCCGGTAGTCTTCGTCGCTGCGGGAGCGGGCGTAATGCAGCAGGTGGAGCTGGGCATTCTTTTGCCCCTTGGAATACAGGCTCTCGCCGGTCACATAGGCGCGCACGGCCGACAGCACCTCGATGCTCACGGCCGCCAGCATGACCTGAAGACCAATGACGCTACCCAGCACGGTCGCCACGGGCCATATGGCGGATCGGCGGGACGGGGGCGGGGGTGTGAGCATGCTGCGCAGGCCTGGGTTCGCTCCTCGGCGCCTCTACCGCCCGCCCCGATGCCTCGCCGAGACGATCAGGCGCGCCTGCGCTCTGCGGCATGGCACGCGGCCGAATTGCACCTTGAGCAGGTTCCGTGCCATGGACTGCGTGAGCCGTTCGACCACCGGCCACGCGCCCACCAGCAAGGCGCCGATCCGAAGGCGGCCGGGCCTCGCGTCGCGCATGCGCTTGAAGAACCCGTGCTGCGCGACCCTCTCGCGCCACGGCGCGCGGGCCTGCACCAGATCCTGGGTCCAGGCGGGGTAGCTCCGGATGTCCCGCAGAGGCCCTTGAAGAGTGAACAAGTCGGCCACGCTAACGTTCTCCCTGCAGTCCTTACTGCGAGAACTGCAGGGGCAATCTATCAACATGCGGCCCGATCTGCAACCGATCGACCGTTCGTTTACGGATCGCGCGCCACCGAATGCGCCGCCCGGGCGGGCGTCTTGCCCGCCGGCACCGGCCGTCCCGGCCGGACAGGACGAATCAGGGGGTGGCCGCGGCCACCACGGTGCGGCCGCGCCCACCCTTGGCGGCCTTGGATGGGTGCCTGGCGTTGGCCAGCTTCAGCGGCTTGGTGGCGGGGGCGGCGGCCATGGCCGTGTACACGACGACGGCATGGCCCGGCTTGAAGCGGGCGCCGTCGGCGACCTTGTTCCACAGCGCCACCTGCTCGGCCCTGACCTTGTAGTGCGCGGCCACGCTGGCCACGGTGTCGGCCTTGCCGGCCTTGAAGCTGATGCGGTGCAGCGGCGGTGCGTCGGGCGCGAGCTTGAGCGCGGCCGTGTCGGCCAGGCGCCCGGACACGTCGGCCACGACATGCTCGCCGCGCGGCACCAGCAGCGTGGAGCCGGCCTTGACGAGCATCCTGGGCGGGATGCGGTTGACGTCGCGCAGCACGGCCTCGGTCATGCCGGTGCGCCGGGCGGCCTCGGCCGGGCTCATGGTCCTGGGCACGACCCAGGCGGTCCAGCTCGCCATCGGGCCGGTGTGGCGGGCCAGGTTCTCGGCGAAGGCGCTGGCCTGGTCGTAGGGCAGCAGCACCTGCGGCGTCGCGGCGGCGAGGATGACCGGCTTGTTCATCTGCGGGTTGAACTGCTGGAAATCCTCCAGCGGGATGCCGGCGAACCGGGCGGCCAGGGCGACGTCGACGTCGCGCTCGATCCTGACCGTCAGGAAGTAGGGGTGGTTGGCCACCGGCGGCAGCGTCAGCGCGTAGCGTTCGGGCGCCAGCACGATGTTCTTCACGGCCTGCAGCTTGGGCACGTAGTAGCGCGTCTCGTCGGGGATCTTCAGGCTCTCGTAGTCGGTCGGCAGGCCCAGGCGCTGGTTGCGCGCGACGGCCTTCTGCACATTGCCCGGGCCCCAGTTGTAGGCGGCCAGCGCGAGGTGCCAGTCGCCGAACATCTTGTAGAGGCGGCCGAGGTAGTCGAGCGCGGCGCGCGTGGAGGCGAGCACGTCGCGGCGGTCGTCGCGGAAGATGTTCTGCTTGAGGTCGAAGTCGCGGCCGGTGGCGGGCATGAACTGCCACATGCCGGTGGCCTTGGCGCTGGACACGGCATGCGTGACGAAGGCGCTCTCCACGAAGGGCAGCAGGGCCAGCTCGGCCGGCATGCCGCGCTTGTCGACTTCTTCGAGGATGTGGAAGAGGTAACGGCTGCCGCGCGTCGTCATGCGCTCGACGTAGTCGGGCCGCGCGCTGTACCAGGCCTCGGCCTTGCGCACCCAGTCGTCGTCCAGGTCCTGCAGCTGGAAGCCCCGGCGCACGCGCACCCAGAGGTCGGCGCTGGCGTCGGGGGCGTCGAGGTCGACCTTCTCGCCGGGGCGCAGGTTGTCCTCCAGCAGCGTGGCCGCGGCCTCGCGGCTGGGCACGGTGGCGGCCGGCAGTGGCGCCGGCGCGGGGCCGGCTTCGGCGGCAAGGGGAGGCGGGGAGGGTGGGGTGGCCGGGGCGGTCGCCTCGGCGGGTGGGCGGGTTGTGGCGCAGGCGGCGAGCAGCAGGGCGGAAGCCAGTGGCGTGAGGCGGGAGAGCAGTGTCATCGGAATCCGTTCTTCCATTCGCGCAGCGTGGCGAAGACATCGACCGGGCTGGGCTCGGCCGGGAGTTTCAGGGGGGCGTGGCGGCGGGCGGCGTCGCGCAGCGCGGCTTGCGCGCAGCGCAGGAAAGGGTTGATGCGCAGTTCGGTGCCGATGCGGCCGGGCAGCGTCGGGCGACCGGCGGCGCGCTCGCCTTCGCACCAGGCCGCGTAGGCGGCGAGGTCGGTGTTGTCCGGGTCGACCTCGCGTGCGAAGCGCAGGTTGGACAGCGTGTACTCGTGGGCGCAGCAGACGCGCGTGTCCGGCGGCAGCGCGGCCAGCGACTGCAGCGAGGCATGCATCTGAGCCGCCGTGCCCTCGAACAGCCGGCCGCAGCCGGCGCTGAACAGGGTGTCGCCGCAGAACAGCAGTGGGCCTGGCTCGCCCGCGTCGGCCGCGAAGTAGGCGATGTGGCCAGAGGTATGGCCGGGCACGTCCATCACGGCGAAGCGCAGGCCCAGCAGCTCGATGCTGTCGCCGCCCTGCACCCGCTGCACGGGTTCGGGCATCTTCTCGGTCACTGGCGCATAGACCGGGCCGCGCAGCCGCGGACGCAGTGTATCCACGCCGCCGACGTGATCGCCGTGGTGATGGGTCAATAGAATGCCCGCGAGCGTCAGGCCGCGGGCGTCGAGCGCCGCGGCCACCGGGGCGGCGTCGCCGGGATCGAAGACCAGGGCCTCGCGGCCGTTATCCAGCAGCCAGAGGTAGTTGTCGTCGAAAGCGGGCAGAGGCGTGAGCGTCAAACCGAGCGTCAATGTGGCGCCAACCCATGACAGATAAAGCGCCGAGTATAGATTTGGCCGCCTGGTTGCAGACCCCGCCCGGCCGCTATCTGCTGGCCTGGGAGCAGGCCCAGGTCGACGCGGCCGTGGCCGACCTGTTCGGCTTCCATGCGCTGCAGCTCGGCCTGCCCGGGCTGGGCGGGCTGCAGGCCAACCGCATGCCGCATCGCTGGGTGGTCGGCCGGCACCTGCATTGCGAGTTCGAGGCCCTGCCTTTCGAGAGTGCCAGCCTGGACCTCGTGCTGCTGCCTCACGCGCTGGAGCAGGCCTGCGACGCCCATGCGCTGCTGCGCGAAGTGGAGCGGGTGCTGCGTCCCGAGGGGCGGCTCATCGTCTTCGGCCTGAACCCGGCCAGCCTGTGGGGGCTGCGCCAGAAGCTGGGCCGGCTGAAGCGCCGCGGCGAGCCCTATCTGCCGCGCGATGGCGATTTCATCGGCTACTGGCGGCTGCGCGACTGGCTCAAGCTGCTGTCCTTCGAGGTCGAGGCGGCACGCTTTGGCGTCTACCGCCCGCCGCTGCGCACCGAGGCCTGGCTGCAGCGCTGGCAGTGGGCCGAGGGCGTGGGCTCGCGCTGGTGGCCGGTGCTGGGCGCCGTCTACTTCATCCAGGCGGTCAAGCGCGTGCACGGCATGCGCTTGATCGGCCTGGCCAAAAACTCGCGCCTGGCGGCCAAGAAAGCGCCCGCCGTCGCATTGAACAACCATCACAGGAAACATGACTGAAACGTCCAAGCCTGCCGTCGCCATCAGGCGCCCGCAGGTCACCATCTACACCGACGGTGCCTGCAAGGGCAACCCCGGCCCCGGCGGCTGGGGCGCCTGGCTGTCCAGCGGCGGGCACGACAAGGAACTCTTCGGCGGCGAGCCGGGCACGACGAACAACCGCATGGAGCTGATGGCGCCCATCGAGGCGCTGGCCTCGCTCAAGCGCAGCTGCGACGTCGTCATCTACCTGGACAGCGAATACGTGCGCAAGGGCATCACCGAGTGGATCGTCAACTGGCAGCGCCGCGGCTGGAAGACGGCCGACGGCAAGCCGGTGAAGAACGTCGAGCTCTGGCAGCGCCTGGACGCGCTGCGCAAGCTGCATTCGGTGGACTGGCGCTGGGTCAGGGGCCATGCCGGCGACCCGGGCAACGAGCGCGCCGACGCGCTGGCCAACAAGGGCGTGGCGTCGCTGGGCCGGGCGCGTCAGTAAAGTCCGCGCCAGCCCCAACTCCCCGCGAGACTCCGATGAAGCTGCTGCCCACCCTGCTCGCCGCGCTGCTGATGGCCGCTGCGGTCCAGACCCAGGCCCAGGCCCAGACCTACACCGTGCTGTGCAGCAAGGTGGCCTGCGGCCGGCTCCTGGTCGCCGAGTCGGCCGGGCGGGTGGAGGTGGACTACAGCTACCGCAACAACGGCCGCGGCCCCGACCAGAAGGAGGTCATGGCCTTCGCGCCCGACGGCGCGTGGATGAGCTATCGCACCGAGGGCGTGTCCAGCTATGGCGCGCGCATCGCCGAGAGCTTCGAGCGCCAGGCCGACGGCAAGGTGGCGTGGCGCTCACCCGTGGACAGCGGCGAGCGGCCCGGCGCCGCCCGCGATGCGGTCTATCTGCCGGTGCAGGCCAGCCCGGCCTGGACCGCGCGGCTGGCGCAGAGCCTGCTCGCGGCCAGGGCGCCGCGCATCGAGGCGCTGCCGGTGGGGCGGCCGGCCATCGAGCGCCTGCAGCAGCTCGCGCTGCCCGGCCAGGCCTACGAGATCGGCCTCTACGTCATCACCGGCCTGGACCTGGAGCCCACCTACCTCTGGCTGCGCGAGGACAACCATGCGCTGTTCGCCGAGGTCTACCCGGGCTGGGGCGGTACGCTTCAGCAGGGCTTCGAGGGCGAGCTGGAGCGGCTGACCGACGCGCAGAAGCAGGCCCAGCTCGCGCGCCTGCAGCGCCTGGCCAGGGAGCTGCCGCAGCCGCTGCCGGGGCTGACCGTCATCGAGGGCGTGCGCTGGTTCGACGCGCAGGCCGCCGTGCTGCGCGGCCCGTCGGACGTCTATCTGTACGAAGGGCGCATCGCGGCCATCGCCAGGCCGGGCCGCTTCGCCAATGCCGCACCGGCCCAGCGCATCGCTGGCCGCGGCCGCACGCTGCTGCCCGGCCTCGTGGACATGCACGCCCACCTGACCGCCGGCGAGCTGCTGCTCGACCTGGCCGCCGGCGTGACGGCGGTGCGCGACGTGGGCAACAGCAATGCCGAGCTCGCCGAGCTGCGCGGGCGCGTCGAGCGCGGCGACGTGCTCGGCCCGCGCATCGCGGCCAATGGCTTCATCGAAGGCAAGAGCCCGTTCTCGTCGCAGGCCGACTTCGTCCCCGACAAGCTGCCCGACGCCCTCGCCGCCATCGACTGGTATGCCGCCCACGGCTACCGCCAGCTCAAGCTCTACAACTCCATCCGGCCCGAGTGGGTCAAGCCCATGGTGGCCCATGCGCGGAGCTTAAGCCTGCGCACCGGCGGCCATGTGCCGGCCTTCATGACGGCGCGCCAGGCGGTGGAGGCGGGCTTCGACGAAGTCCACCACATCAACCAGATCACGCTGAACTTCCTCGTCGGCAAGACCGACGACACGCGCACGCTGCTGCGCTTCAACCTCGTCGGCGACAAGGCGGCCGACCTCAGGCTCAACGACGCCCGCACCCGCGACTTCATCGCGCTGCTGAAGAAGCACGGCACCGTCGTCGACCCGACGATGACGGCCTTCGAGTCCCAGTACACCCAGCGCCAGGGCCAGCCCAACCCGAGCTATGCGATGGTGGCGGCCAACCTGCCGGCCGTCGTGCAGCGCGGCCTGCTGTCCGCCGAGGTCGACATGGACGACGCCAAGGCCAGGCGCTGGCGCGCGAGCTGGAAGGTCATGATGGACCTGCTGCGCCGCATGAATGCTGCCGGCATCCCGCTGGTGGCGGGCACCGACGCGACGCCGGGCTTCGCGCTGCAGCGCGAGCTGGAGCTGTATGTGCAGGCCGGCATCCCGGCTGGCCAGGCGCTGAAGATCGCGACCTGGAACGGCGCGAAGTACAGCGACCGGCTGGGCGACATCGGCAGCATCGCGGTGGCTAAGCGCGCCGACCTGCTGCTGGTGGACGGCGACCCGGTGGCCGACATCCGCGCCATCCGCCGCGTGGCCCTGGTGTTCCGAGGGCTCAACGGCCAGACCCAGGCGCTGTCGCCCGCTGCCCTGTACCAATCGATGGGCATCCTGCCCTTCGTGCCCGCTGCGGAGATCGCCAAGTGAGGCGCGTGGCTGCGCTGCTGCTTGCGCTGCCGCTGCTGGCGGGCGCCGACACGACGCTGCGCTTCTGCACCGCCGGCAGCCCCAAGACCTTCGACCCGGCGATGACCGACAGCTATGTCGATCACGTCGCCCACGCGCCCGTCTTCGGCACGCTGATCGAACTCAGGCGCGGCACGGACCAGCTCATCCCGGGTCTGGCCACCGGCTGGAGCGTCAGCGCCGACGGCCTGGCCTACACCCTCGACTTGCGCCGTGGCGTGGCCTGGCAGACGGTCGAGGGCTTCAAGCCCACGCGCGAGTTCAATGCCGACGACGTGCTCTTCACCTTCGGCCGCCTGCTCAGCCGGGACAGCGAGTTCGCCAAGGCCTTCCCGAACGTGTCGCCCTATGTGCTGTCCTTCGGCTGGGAGGAGCTGATCCGCAAGGTCGAGAAGCTGGGCGACCACCAGGTGCGCTTCACGCTGGCCGAACGCGACGCCTCCTTCCTGTCGGCGCTGAGCTTCACGTTCACGATGATCCAGTCCGCCGAACTGGGTGCCCAGTTGCTCAAGGCCGGCACGCCGCAGCGCATCGCGCAGATGCCGGTCGGCACCGGTCCCTTCCAGCTCAAGAGCTTCCGCGCGGACAGCGTCATCCGCTACGTCAGGAACCCGACGTGGTGGCGCGGCGACGAGCGCCCGCGCGCCGACCAGCTCGTCTTCGCCGTCACGACCGACGCCAGCGTGCGCGCCCAGCGCCTCAGACGCGACGAGTGCGACGTCGCCGCGCCGGTCGGCCCTGCCGAGCTGGACGAGTTGAAGAAAGACCCCGCCATCAAGCTCGCGACGGCGCCCGGCATGAACATCGGCTACCTGGCCTACAACACCCGGCGTCCGGCCCTGGCCAAGGTCGAGGTGCGCCAGGCGCTGGACATGGCCATCGACAAGGCCGCCATCCTGCGCGCCGTCTACGGCGATGCGGGCACGCTGGCCCGCAGCATCGTGCCGGCCGCCAACTGGGCGCACGACGACACCCTCCAGCCCAAGCCCTACGACCCGGCCCGCGCCAGGGCCCTGCTGCAGAAGGCCGGCGTGCTGCCGCTGAGCCTCACGCTGTGGGCCATGCCCGTGGTGCGCAACTACAACCCCAACGGCCAGCGCATGGCGCAGATGATCCAGGCCGACTGGGCCAAGGTCGGCGTCACGGCGCGCATCGTCAGCTACGAATGGGGCGAGTACCTGCGCCGCATCGATGCCGGCGAGCACGACGCGGCGCTCAGCGGCTGGAACAGCGACCCCGAACCCGCCAACACCTTCGGCCAGCTCGGCTGCAAGGCCAACAGCGGCACCTCCTGGTGCAACGCCGCCTACGACGAGCTGCTGGCCCAGGCCCGGCAGGCGTCCACGCGGGCCGAACGCAAGGCGATCTACGCCAAGGCCCAGCGCATCGCGATGCAGGAACTGCCCTGGACCCCCATCGCCCACGGCCGGCTCGCGGTGCCCGAACGCGCCACGGTCAAGGGCTTCGTGCTCGACCTGGATGGCGGCATGAATTTCGACGGGGTTCTCCCCCGCTAAACAAGGAAGACGAGATGAGCATCAAGAGCGACAAATGGATCCGCCGCATGGCGGAGCAGCACGGCATGATCGAGCCCTTCGAGCCCGGCCAGGTGCGCGAGCACGACGGCCGCAAGATCGTCAGCTATGGCACCAGCAGCTATGGCTACGACATCCGCTGCGCGCCCGAGTTCAAGGTCTTCACCAACATCCACAGCACCGTGGTGGACCCGAAGAACTTCGACGAGAACAGCTTCGTCGACATCAACAAGGACGTCTGCATCATCCCGCCCAACAGCTTCGCGCTGGCCCGCACGGTCGAATACTTCCGCATCCCGCGCAATGTGCTGACCGTCTGCCTGGGCAAGAGCACCTATGCGCGCTGCGGCATCATCGTCAACGTGACGCCCTTCGAGCCCGAGTGGGAAGGCTATGTGACGCTGGAGTTCAGCAACACCACGCCGCTGCCCGCCAAGATCTACGCGGGCGAGGGCTGTGCCCAGGTGCTGTTCTTCGAGAGCGACGAGGTCTGCGAGACCAGCTACAAGGACCGCGGCGGCAAGTACCAGGGGCAGGTGGGGGTGACGCTGCCGAAGACCTGAGTCTCCGGGGCCGCGTTCAACGGGCCCCTGCGAGGTGGCGGATCAGCCCCAGCCGCCCCGCCCGCATCACCCGCCTGTGGTTCCACCGGAACAGCGGCGCCAGCAGCGGCGCCGTCCAGCGCAGCGGGCCCGGCGGCAGCATGACGCGCCAGACGAAGGTCAGGTCGGTGTGCCCGCCGGCCTCGGGCAGGGCCTGGTGCAGCAGCCAGATGCCTTCGCCGGCCAGCGTGCCGGCCGCGTGGGCGCGCAGGCGCTGCTCGCGCAGCACCTCGGTGACCTCCAGTTCCAGCAGCAGGCGATAGCCCAGGCCGGTGCGGAAGTGGATCTGCTGCACGCGGCCGACGCCGAGTTCGTCACCGTTTTTCAGCCGCTTCACGGCGACGACGCCGGGCCACCAGCGCGGCCAGTGCTCGGTCTCGGTGATGGCCCGCCAGACGCGCCCGACCGGTGCGTCCAGGCGCCAGTGGCTGACGAGGTCGAAATGGGAGGTCTGAGGCATGCGTCGAGGGGATACGCCGGGCTGTTCAGGGTAGATGCCAGGAAGTACGCTGCATCCAAAACCCAAGCCACAGCGTAGCCCCTCCCATGACCTCGACCGCCGCCACCCCCGCCCAGGCCCGCGCCATCCGCAGGCGCCTGCTGGAGCGAGTGGCCGACACCGACGACAGCCACCTGACCGTGCCCGCGGGCGCGGCCGGCTGGCAGCCTTTCGGCGACGGCGTGCAGATCAAGATCCTGCACGAGAGCGAGGGTATTCTGAGCTATCTGCTCCGGTTCGCGCCCGGCGCCCGCCTCGACGCCCACCGCCACCCGGTGGACGAGGAGTGCCTCGTGCTCGAAGGCGTGCTCAAGGTCGGCAGCCGCATCGAGGTCGGCGCGGGCGGCTACCACCTCGCCCGGGCCGGCAGCCTGCACGCCGGCATCAGCACCGAGGCGGGCGCGACGATCTTTCTGCGCGGCGCCGAGCCGCAGGTGGACCAACTTCTGGTTTGAGGTTTGCCATGACCCTCCCACACCCGACCGAGTCCGCGGACGAACCGCCCGCGCACGCGCTGCTGTTCGACGAAAAGGCCGAGCTGCATGAGGCGGAGGCCGAGGAAGCCTGCGCCGCGGCCGCCAAGCCCGGCTGCCCGCCGCTGGACGACGCGCAGCTGCAGGCCTGGATCGCCGCCATCGTCGACCACGACGAGCGCGCGCTGCTGGCGCTCTACGAGGCGACGCTGTCGCGCGTCTACGGCCTGGTGCTGCGCCTGGTGCGCCGGCCCCAGTTGGCCGAGGAGGTGGCCGAGGACCTCTACTTCCAGGTCTGGCGCCAGGCGCCGCGCTTCGACCCCGGGCGCGGCCGGCCGCTGACCTGGCTGCTGGGCATGGCGCGCTCGCGCGCCATCGACGCGATCCGCCGCGAGGCCCGCTTCCAGCATGAGGAGCTGGACGAGCAGGCTGCGGCGCTGGCCACGCCGACGGCCGAGTCGGGCGACGAGTTGCTGGCCGTGGCCCAGGGCCATGCCGAGCTGCACCGCGCGTTGCTGCTGCTCAAGCCGCAGCCGCGCCAGCTTGTGGCGCTGGCTTTTTTCAACGGCCTGTCGCACGAGGAGATCGCGAGCCAGACCCGCCTGCCGCTGGGCACGGTCAAATCGCAGATCCGCCGCGCGCTGGCCACGCTGCGCGAGGCGCTCGGCGACACTGGCGCCCATGCGCTGCCGGCCTGAGGGCGACGCCATGACCACGACGATGCCCACCCCTCCCGAATCCAACGACGACGACCTGAGCCCGCTGCTCAGCGAGCCCTTCGCGAGCGCCTGGGCCGCACCGGCCGAGCCGGGCCGCATGGGCGGGCGCCTGAACGACCGCCTGCAGCGCTCGCTCGAGGCCGAGCGCGGCATGGTGACCGTGCGCCGCCGCAATGCCGCCCCAGCCGAGGCGGGCTTGCGTTGGCTCTACCGCGCGCCGGCCGGCCGCCCGCTGCGCCCCGGCGAGCCGCGCAGCGTCTGCCTGATCGAGCTGCAGGCCGGCCAGTTCCTGCAGTTCGAGAAGACGGACGGCCCGAGGGAGTTCCTCGTGCTGCGAGGCCGCGTCGAAATCGACACCGAGGCCCTGACGGCGCGCGACTTCCTGCTGCTGCCCGCCGGCAATGCGGCTCGGCTGATCAGCCTCGAAGGCGCGCAGCTGTTCATGCGCGAGGCCGATGCCACGGTCGCGGCCCGGCGCACGCTGGTGCGCGACGCCGAGGCCGGCTGGCCCGAGTTCGCGCCCGGCATCCGCCGCCGCGTGCTGTGGGCCGGCGCCGGCCAGGCCGCACTGCTCTACCGCGCCGAGCCCGGCGCCGGCGTGCCCGGCCATGGCCACGGCCATGACGAGGAATGCCTGATGCTGCAGGGCGAGCTCTTCCTGGACGACCTGCTGCTGCAGCAGGGCGACTACCAGCTCGCCCCCGCGGGGACGGGCCACCGCATCACCGAGACCGACACCGGCGTCATCATCTACGCCCACGGCGACCTGGACCTGCAGTTCACTTGAGGCCGGTCAGCCGGAGCCAGGCCGATGCTCCGGCGGCATCGGATCTGCTGCGCTTCGGCCAGTTGATGAACGACGCCAGGCCGGGCATCGACCCCACGCGCACGCTCCGTGGCCGCCCGGCGGACGGCCCGGCAGCGAGCAGAGCTGGCGCTGGGCCTGTTCGAGGCCTGCCGCGTCGGCGGCGAGCGGATCGGCCTGGTGCCTGATCTCAGGACTTTCCCCGAGCCGAAACCTGCCTTTCCTCACCCCGGCGCCGCGGCCCGGCGCGATTACCCTCGCGGATTCGTTTTTCACCGATCCGCTCCATGATCCGTCACACCCTCACGCTGCTGGCCACGGCCACGCTGGCCGTCACCGCCGCCCATGCCGACGAAGGCATGTGGATGCCCAAGCAGCTGCCGCAGATCTCCAAGGCGCTGAAGGCCGAGGGCCTCGCGCTCGACTCCGCCGCACTGAAGGACCTGACCGCCTTCCCGATGGGCGCCGTCGTCTCGCTGGGCGGCTGCACGGCCAGCTTCGTGTCGCCCCAGGGCCTGGTCGTCACCAACCACCACTGCGCCTACGGCAGCCTGCAGTTCAATTCCACGCCGCAGCGCGACCTGCTGAAGAACGGCTTCTACGCCGCCACGCTGGCCGACGAACTGCCCGCGGCGCCCGGCAGCCGCGTCTTCGTCACGGTCGACATGCGGGACGTCAGCGCCGAGATCCTGAACGCCAGGACCCGCGCGCTGGCCGGCAAGGCCCGCACCGACGCCATCGAGGCGACCGAGAAGCAGCTCGTCGCCGCCTGCGAGGCCGACCCGGGCCACCGCTGCAATGTCTACGCCTTCTTCGGCGGCCTGCAGTACCAGCTCATCAAGCAGCTCGAGATCCGCGACGTGCGCCTGGTGCATGCGCCCGCGGCCGGCGTGGGCGTGTTCGGCGGCGACGCCGACAACTGGATGTGGCCGCGCCACACCGGCGACTACAGCTTCTACCGCGCCTATGTCGGTGCGGACGGCAAGCCCGCCGACTACAGCAAGGACAACAAGCCCTATGTGCCCAAGTACCACCTGAAGCTGGCCTCCAGCCCGCTGGACGCCGGCGACTTCGTCATGGTCACCGGCTATCCGGGCCGCACCAACCGCCACCGGCTGCCGCGCGAGGTGGCCTTCACCTTCGGCTGGGAACAGCCGGCCGTCGTGAAGGCCATGGGCGAGTCCATCGACATCATCAAGGCCGAGACGGCCGGCCGCCGCGACGGCGAGATCAAGATGGCCGCGCGCATGCAGGGCCTGCAGAACTACTACAAGAACCGCCAGGGCCAGCAGGCCAGCTACGACAACAGCGATTTCCTGCTGCGCAAGACTGCGGCCTTCGACCAGCTCAAGGCCTGGGTCGACGCCTCGCCAGAGCGCAAGGCGCGCTACGGCGCCGACGTTGCCGCGACCGACGCGCTGCTGACCGAGCGCGAGGCCATCTCGCGCAAGGAATACCTGCTGGGCTTCATGATGCCCGCGATGCTGAAGGCCGCCAGCCAGCTCTACGAAACCGCCCAGCAGCAGGCCAGGCCCGACGCCGAGCGCAAGAGCGGCTACCAGGAGCGCGACCTGCCGCGCCTGCGCGCCGCCCAGCAGCAGCTCGACCGCCGCTACGACGAGCCCAGCGACAAGCGCCTGGCCGCCCACTTCCTGGCCCAGTACCTCGCCCAGCCGGCCGACACGCTGAACCCCGCCTGGCTGAGCGCCCTCGGCCTGAAGGCCGGCCAGGACGAAGCCGGCGTCCGCGCCCAGCTCGACAGGCTCTATGACGGCAGTAAGCTCGCCGACAACGCGGCGCGTCTGGCCTGGATGGGCAAGGACGCCGCCGCCTTCCAGGCCAGCGACGACAGCTTCGTCAAGGCCGCCGTCGCCCTCTACGACGACGACCAGCGGCGCGAGAACCGCGACAAGGAGCTGGCCGGCAAGCTGCAGAAGGCCTATGCCGGCACGCAGCAGGCGCTGATCGACTTCCACGCCAGCCGCGGCGAGGCCGTCTACCCCGACGCCAACAGCACGTTGCGCATCAGCTTCGGCAAGGTGCAGGGCCGCGACGCCGGCCGCGACGGCGAGACCTGGACCCCGTTCACGACGCTGCGCGGCATCGTCGCCAAGCACAAGGGCCCGGACGAAGCCGGCGGCGAGTTCGACGCGCCGGCCAACGAGTTGGCCGCGATCAAGGCCAGGCAGTACGGCGACTACTACATGAAGAGCCTGGACTCGGTGCCGGTGAACTTCCTGGCCACGCTGGACACGACCGGCGGCAACTCCGGCTCGCCGGTGCTGAACAAGAAGGGCGAGCTCGTCGGCCTGCTGTTCGACGGCACGCTGGACGCCGTCATCTCCGACTGGGACTTCAACCCCAAGGCCGTGCGCAGCATCTGCCTGGATGCGCGCTACATGCTGTGGCAGATGAGCGTGGTCGACAAGGCCACGCGCGTGCTGCAGGAGATGGGCGTCTAAGCCCGGACCCGGCCCGCGTCTGGCAATCCGGCACGGCAGCGTTTCGCTGCCGTGTTTCTTTTGGGGGCTACTCCTTGGCGACGGCCTCCACCTGGATGCGCAGGCCCACGTCCATCTTGAACCCCCAGTCCTTGCCCGCCGCGAGGCCGAAGTCCTCGCGGTTGAAGCTGCCGGACGCGTCGGCGCCGCACCAGTCGCGCTTGAGCATGGGGTGCGTGGTGCACCTGAGCTGGTGGATGGCCAGCGTCACGGGCCTGGTGCGGCCGTTCAGCGTCAGCTCGCCGACCAGCTGGCCCGGCACGCCGTCGAAGCGGCCCTTGAAGTTGGCGGTGGGGGCGTTCTTCTCGAGGTTGAAGAAGTCCTTGCCCCTGGCCCATTCGTTCATCGCGGCCAGGCCGAAGTCGATGCTGGCCAGGTCCATCTGCACGTCCACGCTGCCGCTGCCTTCGGCCTTGTCGTAGACGATGCTGCCGCTGTTCTTCGTCAGCTTGCCGCGCCAGTAGGACAGGCCCATGTGGTCGGCCTCGAAGCTCGGGTAGGTGTGCGTCGGGTCGATCTGGTAGCTCACCGGCGCGGCCTGCGCGAGGCTGGCGGCGAGCAGGGCGGCGATCAGGGGCAGGCGTTTCATCGGGATCCTTGTGGGCGGGGGGAGAGGGCGGCGATGCCTGACACTACGACGAACCAGGCGCGGCGATTTCGACAGGCGCCCATCATCTCCTCGCCATGATCCTTAGACGCCCGCTGCTCGTCCTGCTGACCCTTGCCCTCGCCGCCTGCGCGCCATTGCGCCCGCCTTCCGCCGAGAAGCGCTACAGCGCCGCCGAGCTGCTCGCGCTGAAGCCCGCGGACCTGTCCTGGCCCGCCGCGTCCACCGACGGCGAACGCGCGCTGCGCGAGAGGGCGCTCGCCGGCATCCGCACGCGCCTAGCGCTGCCGCCCGGCCCCGAGCGCGACGCGGCGCTGCCGGCCCTGTTCGACGCCGTGGCCCAGTACAACGCGGAGATCGACGCGGCGCGCCCGCTGCTGCTGGAGGCGCTGCCCACGCTCGGCAGCCGCGACCCCGACATGCAGCGCGCGCTGCTGACCGCCGCCCACACCCTCTACCCGGCCGAGTCCGCGCCGCTGCTGTGGCCGCTGCTGCCCCAGCTGACGGCGAGCAAGCCCTTTGGCATCGCGGCCTACACGCTGCTGCGGGCCGATCCCGGCGCGGCGCCGCGGCTGGCGGCCCTGCTGCCCCAGCAATTCCCCGCCTGGGCCGACGACCCGCGCCTGACCGCGCTGATGCAGCGCCTGCAGCCCATTGCCGCCCCCCAGCCGCCGCTCGCCGAGCTGCTGGCCGCACCGCTGCGGCCGGGCTATCCGGTCATCGTCAGCCTGCAGCGCCCGGGCCGCCAGCAGATGGGCCTGGCCCTGGTGCGCGCGGCCGACGGCCGCTTCGTGCGCGACGCGGCGGGCCGGCTGTTCGCGTCGCCTCAGCTCGCGCTCGCGCGCAGCGGCCTGCCCGGCACCCTCACCAACGGCAACACGCCGCAGGGCCTGTTCACCATCGTCGGCGCCGGCACGGCCACCAACCCCAACATCGGCCCCACGCCCTATCTGCACAGCAAGCTGCCCATCGAGGCCACGCCGGCCGAGTTCGAGCATGTCGACGCCACCGGCGCGGCCGACTGGAGCGAGGCGCTGTACGAGAGCTATCTGCCCGAGAGCTGGCGCGGCTGGGCGCCGTTCAAGGAAGCCTGGCTGGCCGGCCGCGCCGGGCGCGACGAGCTGCTCGTGCACGGCACGACGATCAACCCGGCCTACTACGCCGGCAGCGCCTACTTCCCCGGCACGCCGCAGCAGGGCTGCATGATCTCCAACGAAGACTGGGACCCGGCCAGCGGCCGCCTGCTGGCGAGCCGCCAGCTCGCGCTCGCCCAGGCCTATGCGGCGGCCGGCGCGCGCGCCGACCTGGCCGGCTATCTGATCGTCGTCGAGCTGCCCGGCGACGGGCCGGTCACGCCGGCCGAGGCCCAGGCCCTGGTGCTCGCGGCCGGCCGCTGAACGCTTGCCGCCAAGAGCTTGCTGCATCTGCTGCCTCCCAGCCTCGACAGCGCCGACGAGCGGCTGCACTTCGAGCGCCATGCCGACCAGGCGCGCCTGCTGTCCCCCGATCCGGGGATGTCGGCTTGACAGGGGCCGCAGTACATCTCAACGCCCGAGTCAACTGTGGAGACCCGCCATGACCTCATGGGAAATCCAGGGCAGCGAGCTGATCAACTGCAACTGTTCCTACGGCTGCCCCTGCCAGTTCAATGCGCTGCCCACCCAGGGGCATTGCGAGGCCATGGGGGCCATCGCCATCGACAGCGGCCATTTCGGCGACGTGCGGCTGGACGGGCTGAAGATCGCGGTCGTCTTCCAGTGGCCGGGCGCCATCCACCTCGGCAAGGGGCGCTGCCAGCCCATCGTCGACGTCAACGCCAGCCCCGAGCAGCGCGAGGCCCTGCTGAAGATCATGTCGGGCCAGGAGACCGAGCCCTTCGCGACGATGTTCGCCGTCTTCGCGACGACGCTGGAGCAGGTCTTCGAGCCCATCGTGACGACGATAGCCTACGAGGTCGACGTCGACGCGCGGCGCGGCCGGGTGAGCGCCGCGGGCGTGTTCGAGCTCGAGGGCCGGCCCATCCGCAATCCGGTCAGCGGGCAGGAGCATCGCGCCCGCATCGACCTGCCGCACGGCTTCGAGTACGAGCTGGCCGAGGTCGGCTCCGCCAGCAGCCGCTCGCAGGGCGCCATCGCGCTGGAGCTGAAGGACAGCTATGCGCAGTTCGCGCGCCTGCATCTGAACAACCGCGGGGTGGTGCGGCACCGCGCCGCGGCCTGATCTTGGTCGAGGCCCTGCTGCGGCGCGAGCGGCGGGTGGTGGCCGCCGCGCTGCTGGTGCTGGTGGTGCTGGCCTGGGCCTATGTCGTGCAGGGCGCCGGCATGGGCATGAGCGCCTGGCAGATGACGAGCCTGAGCCTGTTCCCGCACCGCCAGGCCGAGGTGCCGGGCGAGATGCCGGTGGCCTGGCCCATCCTCATCGCGATGTGGTGGGTCATGATGATCGGCATGATGACGCCGAGCGCGGCGCCGCTGGTGCTGCTCTATGTCCGCGTGCTGCGGGCGCATTCGCCGGGCGCCGGCGTCGGCCGGGCCGCGGCCCTGCTGCTGGCCGGCTATCTGGCGGCCTGGCTCGGCTTCTCTCTTGCGGCGGCGGGCCTGCAGCAGGCGCTGCAGTCGCTCGGCTGGCTGTCCGGCATGATGCTGTGGTCGCGCAGCGCCTGGCTGTCGGCGGCCGTGCTGGGCCTGGCCGGCCTCTACCAGCTGACCGCCGCCAAGCGCGCCTGCCTGACGCGCTGCCGCAGCCCCGTGGGCTTCCTGACCCGCCATGGGCGCGGCGCCAGCTTCATGTTGGGCTTGCGCCATGGTGCCTACTGCGTCGGTTGCTGCGGCCTGCTGATGGCGCTGCTGTTCGTCGGCGGCGTCATGAACCTGGTCTGGATCGCCGTGCTGACCGCCGTCGTGCTGGTCGAGAAGCTGCTGCCGGCCGGCACCGCCTTCGGCCGCGCGCTCGGCGGCCTGCTGCTGCTGTGGGCCGTGGCGACGCTGTTTGTCTAGGCGACGACCGGGTAGGTCCCCGGCACGAGGATGTCGCGCGTCACGTCCGTCAGCCGCCTGTGGCCGCAGAAGGCCATGGTCACGTCCAGTTCCTTGTGCAGGATCTGCAGCGCCTGGGTCACGCCGGCCTCGCCCATCGCGCCCAGGCCATAGGCCATCGCGCGGCCGATCATCGTGCCGCGGGCGCCCAGGGCCCAGGCCTTCAGCACGTCCTGGCCGGAGCGGATGCCGCCGTCCATCCAGACCTCGATCTGGCTGCCCACCTCGGCCACGATGGCCGGCAGTGCGTGGATGCTGCTGGGCGCGCCATCCAGCTGCCGGCCGCCGTGGTTGCTGACGACGAGGGCGTCGGCGCCGGCCTGCACGGCGAGCCTGGCGTCTTCGGCTTCCATGATGCCCTTCAGGATGAGCTTGCCGCCCCACTGCTCCTTGACCCAGGCGATGTCGGCCCAGGACAGGCGCGGGTCGAACTGCTCGTTGGTCCAGGCCGAGAGGGAGCGCATGTCGCTGACGCCCTTCACATGGCCGACGAGGTTGCGGAAGCTGTGGCGCCGCGTGCCGGCCATGCCGAGGCACCAGCGCGGCTTGGTCATCAGGTTGACGATGTTGGCCAGCGTCGGCCGCGGCGGTGCGGTGAGGCCGTTCTTCAGGTCCTTGTGGCGCTGGCCGATGACCTGCAGGTCCAGCGTCAGCACCAGGGCCGAGCATTGGGCGGCCTTGCAGCGGTCGATCATGCGCGCCATCGCGTCGCGGTCGCGCATCATGTAGAGCTGGAACCAGAACGGCGCCGAGGTGTGCTCGGCGATGTCCTCGATGGAGCAGATGCTCATCGTGCTCAGCGTGAACGGGATGCCGAACTTCTCGGCCGCGCGCGCGGCATGGATCTCGCCGTCGGCATGCTGCATGCCGGTCAGGCCCACGGGGGCGATGGCGACCGGCATCTTGGCGTCCTGGCCCACCATCTTCACCGCGGTGCTGCGGCCTTCCATGTTGACGGCCACGCGCTGGCGCAGCTTGATGGCCTGGAAGTCGCTCTCGTTGGCGCGGTAGGTCGTCTCCGTCCATGAGCCGGAGTCGGCGTAGTCGTAGAACATGCGCGGCACGCGCTTCTCGGCAAGCTGGCGCAGGTCTTCGATGCAGGTGATGACGGGCATGGCGGCGGCCTCTCTCGGGATGGCCGGCATGCTAGGCCCGCCGCGCCCGCGCGGCCCGGAAAAAACCTCAGCCGGCGGCGGAAGAGTTTTCCGCCTCCAGCGCCCGGCAGTGGCCGTGCAGCCAGCCCGCGAAGGCGTCCGAGGCATTGCCCGGCCGGTGCGTGACCAGGCCGTAATGCCGCTCGGCCGGCACGGTCAGCGCAAAGGGCTGCACGAGGCGGCCCTCGGCCAGTTCGTGTCGCGCCAGGCTCAGCCGGGCCAGCGCCACGCCCTGGCCGGCCAGCGCGGCGGCCAGCGTCAGGCCCAGGTCGACGAGGCGCGGGCCTTCGTCGGGCTCGGGCACGTCGGCCAGGCCGGCCGCGCGCAGCCAGGGCGCCCAGGGCTGCAGCGGCGTGCGCAGCAGCGGCAGGGCCGGCAGGTCGGCCGGCTCGCGCAGCGGCGCAAAGCGGGCCAGCAGGGCCGGCGCGGCCAGCGGCGTCAGGCGGTCGCGCAACAGCACCTGCTCCGGCGCGATCTCGTCCGGCACGGCGCCGTGGCGGATCTCGACGTCGGCGCCCGCGTCGCCCTCGGCCAGCAGCGGCACCGACAGCGTCAGCTCCAGCTCGACCTGCGGGTGGGCCGCCGTGAAGGCGGGCAGGGCGGGCACCAGCAGTTGGCGCGCGAAGGTGGGCGTGGAGCTGACGCGCAGGCGCTCGCGCAGCGGGCTGGCGCGCTGGTGCAGCGGCATGGCCTGCAGCAGTGCCAGGGCCTGGCGCACCTGGGGCAGGTATTCGTGGCCGGCCGGCGTGAGGCTCGGGCCGCGCGGCGGCTGGCGCAGGAACAGCGGCTGGTCCAGCCTCTCCTCCAGGCCGGCCACGCGCTTGGCCACGGCGCTGGCCGTCAGCGCCAGCTCGGCCGCGGCGGCCTCGAAGCTGCCGGCTCGGGCCACGGCCTCGAAGGCGAGGAGGGCGTCGAGCGAGGGCAGGCGGATGGGGCGCGCGGGCATGCGGCCATCGTACCCAGCAGCCCGGCCGTCAGAAGTTGATCGTCGTCGGCCCGGCGTCGCGCGACGCCGGCCGCAGGTACTGGCCCAGCGTGCCGGCCATGGCTGCCACGACGCCGGCGGCCAGGCGCCCGGCCTGCCGCAGCGGCTTCGGTCTCTTGGCCGCCGTACCCTGCGTCTGCCGGGCGCGCGGCTGCACGACGGCCTGCACGAGGGCCAGCTCCTGCTGGCGCTCCTGCACCAGATAGACCAGCCGGCTCGGGTCGGCGAAGCGCTGCGCCAGCGTGCGCACGGCCTTGAGCTCGCGCTTGTGCACCAGCACACCCTGGGCGCGCAGCGTGCAGCCCAGCGTGCGGCTGCGCAGGTAGAGGGCCTTGGCCGCCAGGCGGTCGGGCAGACAGCCCACGCCGGCATACAGGCAGTTGGCGAGGTTGAACATGGCTTCGGCATGGCCCAGGGCCGCGGCGGCCACATAGGCCGACAGGCCCGCCGCTTCGTCGGCCGGCCCGCCACGGCCGGTCATCAGCGCCCGCCCGAACTGGAAGCGCCCGATGGCGCTGCCCAGCGCGGCCGCGCGTTCCAGCAGCGTGCGCGCCGCCACCGCGTCGGCGGCCATCCCCAGGCCTTCGAGCTGGCACAGCCCGAGCATGGCCAGGCCGTCGCAGCTGCCGCTTTCGGCGGCGGCGCGGAACCAGCCCACGGCGCGGCGGTAGTCCGGCGGCGTGGCGTGGAACAGGTCGAGCGCCTGTTGCAGCGGGTCGATGGGCGGCGTCGTGATCGCCGCGGCGGGCGGGTTCGGGCCGGGGGCCGGGTCTCGGGAGTTCATCCAGCAATCAAGTCGTGACGGGCTCGGGCCGATGCGGTTGGCCGGGGGATGCGGGCCCCTGGATTCTCGGCCCTGGCCGGGCGCCGACGCGTACCGCGCGGTCCGCCGCCGGCCGGCGAGGAGGGCGGATGGTGACCGGTGCCGTGACAAATTACCGCGACTGGATGGCGGTCCGCAGACGCCCTGAGGCGTTCTCAAAGCCGCCACCAGGCCGGCAGCAGCGCGCGCACCTCGGGCCGCAGATAGCGCTGGTCCAGCAGCCAGACCCAGCCGCGGTCGTCCACGGAACGCAGCACGCGGCCGGCGGCCTGCACGACCTTCTGCAGGCCGGGCACGAGGTCGGCATAGCCGTGGTCGGCACCGAACATGGTGTCCAGCCGCTCGCGCAGCTGCTCCTGCACGGGCGACACCGGCGGTAGCGCGAGCGTCGCGATGAAGGCGCCGATCAGCCGCGTGCCGGGCAGGTCCACGCCCTCGGCGAAGGCGCCGCCCAGCACGGCGAAGCCGATGCCGTGGCCCTCGGGCACGAAACGGTCGAGAAAGGCGCGCCTTGCACCATCACCCATCGCGCGGGCCTGGCTCCACTGCGGCACGTCGGCGTGGCGCCGGGCCAGCCGCGCGGCGGCCTTGTCGAGGTAGTCGAAGCTGCTGAAGAAGGCGAGGTAGTTGCCCGGGTGTTCGCCGAACTGCGTGGCCAGCACGTCGACGAGGGCGTCCAGCGACGCGTCGCGGTGGGCGTAGCGGGTGGACAGCCGCGCCACGCGCACGCTCAGGTGCTCGGGCGGGAAGGGCGCGGGCACGTCGACCCAGGCGCTGTCCGGCGGCAGGCCGAGCATGTCGCGCTGGTAGTCGGCCGTGCCGAGCGTGGCGGAGAACAGCGTGACGCTGTGCAGGGCCTCGAAGCGGGCTTTGAGGAAGAAGCCGGGCACGATGTTGCGGATGGACAGCAGCACGTCGAGGTGGTCGGCGTCCTGGCTTTCGTCCAGCAGCGACAGGTTGGCCGGCTCGGGCTTGGCCACGGCCCGTGCGCTGCGCTGCAGGTCGCACAGCGAGTGCGGGCCGAACTTGTCGAGCCCGCGCAGCAGGGCCAGCACGTCGAAATAGAACTGCATCAACGGCCCGGTCTCGAGCGGATGGTTCTGGAAATGCTCGCCCAGCGTCAGGCCGACGAGCTGCAGTGCGTCCGCCAGCGGCGCGGGCGGCTCGGCGCCGAAGGCGCGGTAGTCGGCCGGCTGGGCGCGCGCGAGGTCGGCCAGCTCGCGCGCGAGGCGGCGCAGCGGTGCGCGCAGGGCCTTGGGCGCGTGGGGCTCGGCGGCGCGGATGCCCGCCAGGCTGAGCGTGGCGCTGTACATGGCCCGCGCGCGCTCGACGAGGTTGTGCGCCTCGTCCACCAGCAGAGCGAGCTTCCAGTCCTGGGCCTGGGCGAGGCCGAAGAGCTGGCCGTGGGGGTCGAAGGCATGGTGCACGTCGCCGACGACGACGTCGGCCCAGCGCAGCAGTTCCTGGCCGAGGTAGTAGGGGCAGATGCCGTGGGCCAGCGCGATGCGGCGCTGCGCGGCCGGGTCCAGCCAGGCCTGCTGCACGGCCTCGGCGCGGGCCGGGGCCAGCCGGTCGTAGAAGCCGCTGGCCAGCGGGCAGGCATCGCCGTGGCAGGCCAGGGTCGGGTGCTCGCAGGCCTGCTCCTTGGCCACCAGCGTCAGCACGCGCAGCGGCAGCTCGGGGCCGGCCTCGCGCAGGCTGTTCAGCGCGTCCAGCGCCATGATGCGGCCGGTGCCCTTGCAGGTCATGTAGCCGATCTTGTCGAGCGCCTGGGCCGGCATTGCGCGCAGCAGCGGGTAGAGCGTGCCCAGGGTCTTGCCGATGCCGGTGGGCGCCTGGGCCAGCAGGCAGCGGCCGCTAGCCGCCGCGCGGTAGACGGCCTCGGCCAGCAGGCGCTGGCCCGGCCGCAGCTCGCCCAGCGGGAAGGGCAGCCGGGCCAGCGCGGCATCGCGTGCGCTGCGGTGGGCCGCCTCCTGCGCGGCCCAGTCCTCGAAGGCGCGGCAGCGGGCCTCGAAGGCGGCCTGCAGGCCGGCGGCGGTGGCGGTCTCGCGCAGCACGGTCTCGTTCTGCGTGTCGGCGTCGACATAGACCAGGGCCAGCTCCAGCTCGGCCAGGCCGCGGTCGGCGGCGATCAGCGCGCCATAGGTCTGCAGCTGGGCCCAGTGCAGCGCGCGCCGGTTCTCCGGGATGGCCTCGACCGGGCCGCGGATGGTCTTGATCTCCTCCAGCCGGTTCACGTCGGCCTCGAAGCCGTCGGCCCGGCCGCGCACGCGCAGGCCGCCGTGCCGGCCTTCCAGCGCCAGCTCGGTCTCGTAGCCTGGCGAGCGGCGCGCGATGGCGGCCAGCTGGCCGGCCTGGCCTTCCAGCGCCGTGGCCGACGGCGTGAAGCGCCGGTCCAGGTCGCCGCGCTTGGCGGTGAACTCGCAGAGGCTGCGGACGGAGACGGTGTAGGTCCAGTCGGCCATCAAAAGAGCGACAGGTTCTCGCGCTCGGGCTCGTCGGCGCGCTCCCTCGCGGGGGCGGTGGCCTGCGCCTCGCCGGCATGCACGAGGTTGCCGATGCGCACGCCCATCAGGCGCAGCCGCTTG
Source organism: Pelomonas aquatica (assembly GCF_026712205.1). Lineage (GTDB taxonomy): Bacteria > Pseudomonadota > Gammaproteobacteria > Burkholderiales > Burkholderiaceae_C > Pelomonas > Pelomonas aquatica. The sequence continues at coordinate 213,920 of NZ_JAPPUW010000004.1, read as the reverse complement.
TCGAACTTGACGCGCTTGAGGCAGAGCCCGACGGCGTGGCGGATGTCGGCGGCGCTGGCGACGGCGGCCTTGAGCGTCTGGTCGCGCGTGACGGTGACAAAGCCCTCGAAGCGCAGCTTGATGCCCACGGTCTTGCCCGCATAGCGCTTGCGGGCGAGATCGCGTGCCAGGCTCTCGCACAACTCGTCCATGATCTGGCCGAGCAGGGCGCGGTCGTGCACGGCGTGCAGGTCGCGCTCGAAGGTGGTCTCGCGGCTGATGGACACGGGTTCGCTGTGCGTGACGACGGGCCGCGAGTCGCGGCCGTGCGCGGCGTTGTGCAGCCAGTGGCCGTAGCTGTCGCCGAACTGCTCGACGAGCCAGGCGGGCGAGGCCGCGGCGATGTCGCCCACGGTCTCGATGCCGAGCCTGACCAGCTTCTCGCCGGCCTTGGGCCCGATGCCGTTGATCTTGCGCACGGCCAGCGGCCAGATGCGGGGCGGGATGTCGTCCAGCGTCAGCACGCTGATGCCGTCGGGCTTGTCCAGCTCGCTGGCGATCTTGCTGAGCAGCTTGTTGGGCGTGATGCCGATGGAGCAGCTCAGGCCGGTGGCGCGCCCGACCGAGTTCTTGATCTCGCGCGCCACGGCCTTCACGCCGCCCAGCGGGTCGTGGCCGACGGCGTCGCGCACGCCGGGCACGTCGGTCAGGTCGATGTAGATCTCGTCGATGCCGCGGTCCTCGATGACGGGCGCGACCTCGGCCACGGCGGCCTTGAAGAGTCGCGAGTATTTGCGGTAGCTGTCGAAGTCGGCCGGCAGCAGGATGGCGTCGGGCGCACGCAGCGCGGCCTTCATCAGCCCCATCGCCGAGAACACGCCGAGGTCGCGCGCCGCATAGGTGGAGGTCGTGACGACGCCGCGGCCTGTGTAGTCGCGCAGCCTGGCGTAGCGCCAACTGCCGTCTTGCAGCTGCCGCGGCGCGTCCGCCCGCCGCCCGCCGATGACGACCGCCTCGCCCCTGAGCTGCGGATAGCGCAGCAACTCGACGGACGCGTAGAAGGCGTCCATGTCGAGGTGGGCGATCCAGCGGTCGGGCTGCTGCATGGCATGGGATTGTCCCGCGCAAGCTGCCAGCGGCTGGCAGCATCGGCAGAATGCGCCGGCCGCCACCCCGACCGAAAGACGACCGATGCGCGCCCTGCCGTTGTTGTGCTCCTGCCTGCTGCTGGCCGCCTGCGCCGGCGCACCTCTGAACCCGCCGCGCAACAAGCCGGCCGTGGCCGAGCCCGTCGCGCGGCAGCCCCAGAGCCTGGCCAGCGAGACCATCGTCGCGCTGAGCTTCTCGGGCGGCGGCCTGCGCGCGTCGGCCTTTGCCTACGGCGTGCTGGAAGGCCTGCGGGACCAGCCCTCGGCGGCCGGCCACACGCTGCTGGATGACGTGGGCTTCATCACCAGCGTGTCGGGCGGCTCGATCACGGCGGCCTGGTTCGGCCTGCACGGGGTCGACGGGCTGCAGGACTTCCGTGACAAGGTGCTGATGCGCGACGGCGAGGCTGGCCTGCGCTTCAGCCTGCTCAACCCCAACAACCTGATGCGGCTGTTCGCCGGCGGCTTGAACGACCGCAGCAACCTGAACGACTGGCTGGAGCGCGACGTGTTCAAGGGCGCGACCTTCGCCGACATGTTCCGCCGCCAGAAGCCGGTCATCTGGATCAATGCGAGCAACGCCCAGTACCGGCTGGCCTTCCCCTTCCACGAGCGCGCCTTCGACGCGATCTGCAGCGACCTGGCCAGCTTCCCGGTGTCCGAGGCGGTGGCCGCGTCCATGGCCGTGCCGCTGTTCTTCGCGCCGGTCGTGCTGGAGAAGTTCCCCGAGGCCTGCCGCGCGCCGCTGCCCAGCGGCCTGGCCGACCGCAGCAGCGTCGAGCGTGACGACCAGCACCGGCTGCGCCTGGCCCTGCTGCGCGCGCTGCGCGACTTCCGCGACCCCAAGACCGGCCGCTACCTGAAGCTCGTCGACGGCGGCGTGACGGACAACCTCGGCCTCGTCAGCATCCTGCAGAGCCGCGTGCTGCTGAACACGCCCTACGGCCCCATCAGCGAGCACGACGCGGCGACGATGCGGCGCATGCTCTTCGTCGTCGTCGATGCCGGCCAGGGCCCGAGCGGCGACTGGGGCCGCGAGGTGGCCGGGCCCTCGGGCGTGGACATCGCGACGGCGGCCGTCGACACGGCCATCGAGAGCACGATGCGCATGAGCTACGCCTACTTCGTGCCGATGATGCGCAACTGGGAGCGCGACATCGTCACCTACCGCTGCTCCCTGCCCGACGAGCGCAAGGCGGCGCTGCGGGCCTGGAACCCCGACTGGCGCTGCGAGGACATCAAGTTCGCCGTCACGCAGATCGGCTTCGCCGACCTGCCCGAGGCCGAGGAGACCGTGCTGAACGCGATCCCGACGCGGCTCAAGCTGCCGGCCGCGCAGATCGACCAGCTGATCGACGCCGGCCGCCGGGCCGTGGCCCAGGATGCGGGCGTGAAGCGCTTCTCGAGCAGCGTGCAGCGCGGCGATTGAGCCGTAGACTGGGCCGGAGCCGCCGGTGGTCGGTGGCGCTGAAGGAGATTCGGATGGGACTTCTGGACAGCGTACTGGGCGCGGCGACGCAGGCCCTGGGCGGACAGCAGGGCGGCAACCCGGATTGGGTGGGACTGGTTTCGGGCCTGCTGGCCAACGGCACGGCCCATGGCGGCCTGGCCGGCGTGCTGCAGCAACTGGAAGCCGGCGGCCTCGGCCAGCAGGTGCAGAGCTGGATCTCGACGGGCGGCAACCTGCCGGTGTCGGGCGAGCAGATCACCGCGGCCCTGGGCGGCGCCGGCGGGCTGCTGGGCCAGCTGGCGCAGCAGGCCGGCGTGTCGCACGCCGAGGCGGGCCAGCAGCTCAGCCAGCTGCTGCCGCAGATCGTCGACCACCTGACGCCGGGCGGCCAGCTGCCGGCCGGCGGTGCCGGCGGCCTGGGCGAGCTGACCAGCGTGCTGGGCGCCCTGTTGAATCGCTAGGCCTTCTTCTCCCAGGCGTTGCACCAGCCCTGGGCGAGCACGTCCTTGCCGTAGAACAAGGCGCAGCCGCCCGAGGGCTTGTCGCCGTCGGGCGCGTAGAGGCCGCAGTTGGCGCAGGTCTGGCCCACGGCGTACTTGGGGAATTTGGCCTTGTCGACCTGGGCCGCGTCGGCGTGATAGCCCGTGGCCTTGGCCTCGTCGTCGTCTTCCTGCAGCAGCGCCTGCGACTGCGCGCGGGCGAGGCCGGCGCCCAGCAGCGGGGCGATCTGGATCAGCCGGCGGCGCGAGATCAAGGCCATCGGAATCTCCTGCTTCAGAGCACCTCGGAGGCGAAGTCCGCCAGCCGCGAGCGCTCGCCGCGCGCCAGCGTCACGTGGCCGCTGTGGGCCCAGCCCTTGAAGCGGTCCACCGCGAAGGTCAGGCCCGAGCTGCCCTCGGTCAGATAGGGCGTGTCGATCTGCGCGAGGTTGCCCAGGCAGACGATCTTGGTGCCGGGGCCGGCGCGCGTGATCAGCGTCTTCATCTGCTTGGGCGTCAGGTTCTGCGCCTCGTCGATGATGACGAACTTGTTCAGGAAGGTGCGCCCGCGCATGAAATTCAGGCTCTTGACCTTGATCTTGCTTCGCACGAGATCGTTGGTGGCCGCGCGGCCCCATTCGCCGGCCGTCGAGTCGCCCTTGGCCAGCACCTCGAGGTTGTCGTCCAGCGCGCCCATCCACGGGCCCATCTTCTCTTCCTCGGTGCCGGGCAGGAAGCCGATGTCCTCGCCGACGGGCACGGTCACGCGGGTCACGATGATCTCGCTGTAGCGGCGGTCGTCCAGCACCTGCGACAGGCCGGCGGCCAGCGTCATCAGCGTCTTGCCGGTGCCGGCCGTGCCGGTCAGCGTGACGAAATCGCACTCCGGGTCCATCAGCAGGTTGAGCGCGAAGTTCTGCTCGCGGTTGCGCGCGGTCACGCCCCAGACGGCGTGCTTCTGGTGGCCGTAGTCCTTCAGCGTCTTCAGCACGGCGGTCTTGCCGGTGATCTCGGTGACCTTGGCGTAGAGCGGCGTCGCGCCGGGCGCCTCCAGATAGACCAGCTCGTTGACGAGCAGCGTCGGCACCAGCGGGCCGCTGATGCGGTAGAAGGTCGTGCCGCCCTGCTGCCAGCTCTCCATGGTCTTGCCGTGGCGGTCCCAGAAGTCCGCCGGCAGGGCCTGGACGCCGGTGTAGAGCAGGTCGGAGTCTTCCAGCGTCTTGTCGTTGCGGTAGTCCTCCGCGGGCAGGCCCAGCGCGCGGGCCTTGATGCGCATATTGATGTCCTTGGACACCAGCACGACCTCGCGGCCCGGGTGCAGGCCCTTGAGCGCCTGCACGACGCCGAGGATCTGGTTGTCCGCCTTGCCCTGGGGCAGGCCCTGGGGCAGCGGCGTGTCGATGAGCTTGGTCTGGAAGAACAGCTTGCCCTCGGCCTCGCGGTGGCCGGTGCCGGCCAGCGGCAGGCCCTTGGCCATCTCCTCGATGCCGCTGCTCTTCAGGCTGGCGGCGAGCTGGTCCAGCTCGCGGCTGACCTGGCGCACATTGCGGGCGACCTCGGTCATGCCCTTCTTGTGCCCGTCCAGCTCTTCGAGCGTGATCATGGGCAGGAAGACATCGTGCTCCTCGAAGCGGAACAGCGACATCGGATCGTGCATCAGCACATTGGTGTCCAGCACGAAGAGCTTGGGCGCCCCGGCCGGCTTGCGCGTGCGCTTGGGCGCGGCCGACCTGGCCGGCGCCTTGCTCGCGGCCTTGACGGGCAGGCCCGGTTTGGCGGCCGGATTCGAATTCGGGCTGGAGACGGGGGTGGGGAGGCGCAGCACTTCGGCTGTCGGGGCCGCGACGGGGGCAGCGGCAGGCGCGACGACGGGCGGCGTCGCGCGGGGTTTGCTGGGGATCAGAGTGGCCGAGTAAGCGGTGGCATCGAGGCGGCTGGCGCGTTGTGCAGGGGGCTTAGGCAGTGGCATTTACGGCGTGTCGACGGGAAGTGAACCCCATGCGCGCCTGGCGCCAGAAAGCAAAAAGCCGCACAGGATGAGTGCGGCTTTGCAGTCTGAGACGAGGATGCGACCCGGGGCATGGGCCGATTATGCACATCCCGCGGGGCCTCGAGATGTCAGCGGACAACGCGGCTCAGGCGGCTTCCTTCTTCAGGCCCTTCACGGCCTTCAGCACTTCGTCGACATGGCCGGCGACCTTGATGCCGCGCCATTCGCCGACCAGCACGCCGGCGGGGCTGATCAGGAAGGTCGAGCGCTCGATGCCCTTGACCTTCTTGCCGTACATGATCTTGTTCTTGACCACGCCGAACATGTGGCAGAGCTTCTCTTCGGTGTCGGCGATCAGCTCGAAGGGCAGTTCCAGCGCCTGCTTGAACTTCTCGTGCGAGGCCATGTTGTCGCGCGAAACACCCAGCACAACCGCGCCGGCCTTCACGAAGTCCTTGTGGCGGTCGCGGAATTGCATCGCCTCGGTGGTACAACCGGGCGTGTTGTCTTTCGGGTAGAAATACAGCACGACCGACTTGCCCAGGAAGGCGTTGGCGGTGAACTTCACGCCGCCGGTGGCTTGAGCCTCAATTTCCGGCAGGGGTTTGTTGAGCGCAGGCGTCATTGGGGGGTGCGGCAAGTTGGGCTCGCGGGGTCCCCGGGTCGTGAGTCGCTGAAGTGGAGCATTTCACGCGGGCGCCCGCAGGCAATAGCCGGTGATTATAAGGCTTCGCCCCGCGCCTGCCCGATCGCAGTCATCCCTCGATCAGCAGGGCCGCCAGCACGTTGCGGCCTTCGCTGGCCAGCACGTTGTAGGTGCGGCAGGCGGCGGCGAGGTCCATGACCTCGAAACCGATGCGCGCCTCGACCAGCCCGCGCCACAGCGCCGGGCCCGGAAAGCGCAGCTTCGCGCCGCTGCCGAAGACGACGAGCTCGGGGTTCAGCGCCTTGATTGCTTCGAAATGCGCGGGTTGAAGTTCCTCGAAGCGCGAAGGCGGCCAGGCGATGACTTCGCCGCTCCAGGGCACGAGAACGCTGGCCGTGTGCGGCCGGCCGTTGACCCAGACGCCCTGGGCGTCGTGGCGGGAAATGCTGTTGCCGCCTTGCGGCTCGTCGAGCTGGAACTTCATCGGGAAACGGGGCGAAAAGCCGGCCGCGAGTGTCGCGCAGAACGGCCCGCCGCGCCCCGGGCCTTGCTTAAACTCCAAGATCCCTCTTTTGCACTGCAGCAAACGCTGCGCCGGAGCCCGTTTTGAAGCCCATCGCCAAGTCCAGCAAGCTCGCCAGCGTCAGCTACGACATCCGCGGCCCCGTGCTCGACAAGGCCCGGCAGATGGAGGAAGAGGGCCAGAAGATCATCAAGCTGAACATCGGCAACACGGCCGTGTTCGGCCTGACGCCGCCGGACGAGATCGTGCAGGACATGATCCGCAACCTCGGCGACGCCGGTGGCTACACCGACAGCAAGGGCCTGTTCGCGCCGCGCAAGGCGGTCGTGCACTACACGCAGGAGAAGGGCGTCAGGGGCGTCACGGTGGACGACGTGTATCTGGGCAACGGCGCCTCCGAGCTGATCCAGATGGCCATCAACGCGCTGGTCAACGACGGCGACGAGATCCTGATCCCGGCGCCCGACTTCCCGCTCTACACGGCCGTCGTCGGCCTGTCCGGCGGCCGCCCGGTGCACTATCGCTGCGACGAGGGGGCGGGTTGGCTGCCCGATCTGGCCGACATCGAGGCCAAGATCACGCCGCGCACCCGCGGCATCATGGTCTGCAACCCCAACAACCCGACCGGCGCGCTGTATCCCACGGATCTGCTGCTGGGCATCATCGAGCTGGCCCGCCGTCACCAGCTCGTCGTCTTCGCCGACGAGATCTACGACAAGACGCTGTACGACGGCAATGTGCACACCAGCATGGCGTCGCTGGCCGACGACGTGCTGTTCATCACCTTCAACGGCCTGTCCAAGAACTACCGCAGCTGCGGCTACCGCGCCGGCTGGATGGTCGTCAGCGGCGAGAAGCGCCATGCCCGCGACTACATCGAGGGACTGAACATGCTGGCCTCGCTGCGCCTGTGTTCCAACACGCCGGGCCAGCTGGCCATCCAGACGGCGCTGGGCGGCTACCAGAGCATCAAGGACCTCGTCGCGCCGACCGGTCGGCTGTGCCACCAGCGCGACCTGGCCTATGAGCTGCTGTCGCAGATCCCGGGCGTCAGCGTCGTGAAGCCCAAGGCGGCGCTCTATATGTTCCCGCGCCTGGACCCCAAGCTCTACCCCATCGCCGACGACCAGCAGTTCGCCTACGAGCTGCTGGCCGAGGAGAAGGTGCTGATCGTCCAGGGCACCGGCTTCAACTGGCCCGAGCACGACCACTTCCGCCTCGTCTTCCTGCCCAATGTGGACGACCTGCGCGAAGCCGTCGGCCGCATCGAACGTTTCCTGGCCGGCTACCGCCGCCGCCAATCATCCTGAAAGCACTGCAATGACAACACGAAGTGTTGCGGCGCAAACTCATGTCGCGCAGCGACGTGATGTTGAAGCCAAAGCGATCCAAGTCGGCCTGATCGGCCTCGGCACCGTCGGTGCCGGCACCTTCCACGTCTTGCAGCGCAACCAGGCCGAGATTCGCGGCCGCGCGGGCCGGGGCATCGAGATCGCGATGGTGGCGGCCCGCAATGCCGAGCGCGCCAAGGCCTACCAGGCCATCGTCGGCGACGGCCTGCCCTGCGTCGGCGACGCGCAGCAGCTCGTCGACAACCCGGACATCGACATCGTCGTCGAGCTGATCGGCGGCATCGAGCCGGCGCGCACGCTGGTGCTGAAGGCGATTGCCAACGGCAAGCATGTCGTCACCGCCAACAAGGCCCTGCTGGCCCTGCACGGCGGCGAGATCTTCGCGCTAGCGCGCGAGAAGGGCGTCACGGTGGCCTTCGAGGCGGCCGTGGCCGGCGGCATCCCCATCATCAAGGCGCTGCGCGAGGGCCTGACGGCCAATCGCATCGAGTGGATCGCCGGCATCATCAACGGCACGACCAATTTCATCCTGTCCGAGATGCGCGGCAAGGGCCTGGACTTCGCCACCGTGCTGAAGGAAGCCCAGCGCCTCGGCTATGCCGAGAGCGACCCGACCTTCGACATCGAGGGCGTCGACGCGGCCCACAAGCTCACGCTGATGAGCGCCATCGCCTTCGGCGTGCCGGTGCAGTTCGGCAAGGCCCATGTCGAGGGCATCAGCAGCCTGCAGGCCACCGACATCAAATACGCCGAGCAGCTCGGCTACCGCATCAAGCTGCTCGGCATCACGCGTCGGAGGGAGAACGGCATCGAGCTGCGCGTGCACCCGACGCTGATCCCGGCCAGCCGCCTGATCGCCAATGTCGAGGGCGCGATGAACGCCGTCGTCGTGCAGGCCGACGCCGTCGGCACGACGCTCTACTACGGCAAGGGCGCCGGCGCCGAGCCCACGGCCTCGGCCGTCGTGGCCGACCTCGTCGACGTGACCCGCCTGGCCACGGCCGACCCCGACCACCGCGTGCCCCACCTGGCCTTCCAGCCCGATGCGATGAGCGACACGCCCGTGCTGGAGATGGCCGAGGTGCACACGGCCTTCTACCTGCGCCTCGTCGTGGCCGACCAGCCCGGCGTGCTGTCGCGCATCACGACCATCCTGGCCGAGCACGACATCTCCATCGACGCGGTGCTGCAGCGCCCGGGTGCCGGAGGCACCCCTTCCGGGGGGCGCGCCGAGGGCGAGGGGCCGACCGACCTCATCATCCTGACCCACGACACCGTCGAGGGTCGCATGAACGACGCGCTGGCCAAGATGCAGGGCCTGCCGACCGTGCTGGCGCCCATCGTCAAGCTGCGCAAGGAAGAACTGGCCTGATCCGGACGTCGACATGAAGTACATCTCCACCCGCGGCGACAAGACGGAGCGCGGCTTCTCCGACATCCTGCTCGAAGGCCTGGCGCCGGACGGCGGCCTCTACCTGCCCAAGAGCTACCCCCAGGTCAGCGACGCGACGCTGACGCGCTGGCGCGCGCTGCCCTACGCCGACCTCGCCTTCGAGATCCTGTCGCTCTACATCGACGACATCCCGGCCGACGACCTGCGCGACATCACGCGCAAGGTCTACACCGAGGAGGTCTTCGGCACGAAGGAAATCACGCCGCTGACCTGGCTGGGCGAGCGCATCGCGCTGCAAGGCCTGTCCAACGGTCCGACGCTGGCCTTCAAGGACATGGCCATGCAGCTGCTCGGCGCGCTGTTCGAGTACGAGCTCGGCCGCCGCGGCCAGACGCTGAACATCCTCGGCGCGACCTCGGGCGACACCGGCAGCGCGGCCGAGTACGCGATGCGCGGCAGATCAGGCGTCAAGGTCTTCATGCTCAGCCCCAACGGCCGCATGAGCCCCTTCCAGCAGGCGCAGATGTTCAGCCTGCAGGACGCCAACATCCACAACATCGCCGTCGAAGGCGTGTTCGACGACTGCCAGGACATCGTCAAGGCCGTGTCCAACGACCTGGCCTTCAAGCGCGAACACCGCATCGGCACGGTCAACTCCATCAACTGGGCGCGGCTGCTGGCCCAGGTCGTCTACTACTTCGCCGGCTACTTCCAGGCGACGAAGAGCAACGACGAGAAGGTCAGCTTCACGGTGCCGTCAGGCAATTTCGGCAACGTCTGCGCGGGCCATGTCGCACGCCAGATGGGCCTGCCGATCGCGAAGCTGGTGGTGGCGACCAACGAGAACGACGTGCTCGACGAGTTCTTCCGCACCGGCGCCTACCGCCCGCGCGGCACGGCCGACACGCACGAGACCTCCAGCCCGTCGATGGACATCTCCAAGGCCAGCAACTTCGAGCGCTTCGTGTTCGACCTGCTGGGCCGCGACGGCTCGCGCGTGAAGCAGTATTTCAGCGCCAGCCGCTTCGTGCTGGGCGCCGAGGAGCAGGCGGCCATCGCCGGCTTCGGCTTCGTGTCCGGCCGCAGCACGCACGCCGACCGCGTCGCGATGATCCGCCGCCGCCACGCCGAGCACGGCGTCGTCATCGACCCGCACACGGCCGACGGCCTCAAGGTGGCGCTGGAGCAGCGCGACCCGAGCGTGACCATGCTGGTGCTGGAGACGGCGCTGCCGGCCAAGTTCGCGGCGACCATCGTCGAGGCGCTCGGCAGCGAGCCGCCGCGGCCCGCCGGCCTCGAAGGCATCGAGCAACTCCCCAAGCGCGTGAAGGTCATGCCGGCCGATGTGGCCCAGGTGAAGGCCTACATTCACGCCCATGTCTGAAGCTGCGAAGAAACCTGCCCTGACCCCGCTGGACGACGCGCTGGCCACGCTGCTGGCGCAGATCCAGCCCCTCGCCGAGCGCGAGACCCTGCCCACCTCGGCCGCACGCGGCCGGGTGCTGGCGGCGGACCTGATCTCGCCGGTGGACGTGCCGCCGGCCGACAACTCGGCCATGGACGGCTACGCCCTGCGCGCGGCCGACGCCGCCGCAGCGCTGCCGGTGACGCAGCGCATCCCGGCCGGCAGCCTGCCGCAGCCGCTGGCGGCCGGCGAGGCGGCGCGCATCTTCACCGGTGCCCAGGTCCCGGCGGGTGCGGACACCGTCGTCATGCAGGAGCACGCCGAGTTCGCGGACGGCCGCGTGCGCCTTACCCAGCCGGTTGTGCCGGGCCAGCATGTGCGCCTGCGCGGCGAGGACGTGCGCGCAGGTGCCGTCGTGCTGGCCGCCGGCACGCGGCTGGACGCCATCGCCCTGGGCCTGGCCGCCACGGCCGGCGCGGCCGAGCTGACGGTGACGCGCCGCCCGCGCGTCGCGCTGTTCTCGACCGGCGACGAACTCGTCATGCCCGGCGAGCCGCTGCCGCCCGGCGCCATCTACAACTCCAACCGCTTCACGCTGCGCGCGCTCGTCGAAGGCCTGGGCTGCGAGGTGATCGACCTCGGCATCGTGCCCGACAAGCTCGACGCGACCCGCGCCGCGCTGCGCGAGGCGGCCGCCAGGGCCGACCTCATCCTGACCTCCGGCGGCGTCTCCGTCGGCGAGGAAGACCATCTGCGCCCGGCCGTGCAGACCGAAGGGCGGCTGGACCTGTGGGCCATCGCGATCAAGCCCGGCAAGCCCTTCGCGCATGGCCGCGTCGGCGCGGCGCATTTCATCGGCCTGCCCGGCAACCCGGTGTCCAGCCTCGTGACCTTCCTGCTGCTGGTGCGGCCGGTGCTGCTGAAGCTGCAGGGCGCCACGCGCCTGGCGCCGCGCGCCTGCCGCATCGCGGCCGGCTTCGACTGGCCCAGGCCCGACAAGCGCCGCGAGTTCCTGCGCGTGCGCCTGGACGAGGACGGCGGCCTGGCCCTGTTCGGCAACCAGAGCAGCGGCGTGCTGACCTCTGCCTTCTGGGCCGACGGCCTGCTGGACAACCCGGCCGGCCAGGCCTTTGCCAAGGGCGATGCGGTGCGCTTCCTGCCCTTCTCGGAACTGCTGTCGTGACGATCATGGTGAAGCTGCGCTTCTTCGCATCGCTGCGCGAGAAGCTGGGTGAGGGCGAGGCCCTGGCCCTGCCGGCCGGCAGCACGGTCGCCGCCGCACGCGAGGCGCTGCTGGCGCGCGGCGGCATCCATGCCGAAGCGCTGGCGCGCAACCGCGCCGTGCGTTCGGCGCTGAACCAGAAGATGTGCGCCGAGTCGGCCGTGCTGGCGGACGGCGACGAGCTGGCCTTCTTCCCTCCCGTGACCGGCGGCTGAGTTGCAGGGCCTGCACCTGACCGCCGACCTGCAAGGGGTCGACGCCGCGCTGGCGATCATGACCGACCCGGTCGCGCTGGGTGCGCTGTGCCGCGAGGCCGTCGCTGTCGCGGGCCTGCAGGGCGTGGCCGAACTGATGCACCGCTTCGGCCCGGCCGACGGGCAGGGCGGCATCACCGGTGTCGTGCTGCTGGCGGAGTCCCACCTGGCCGTGCACACCTGGCCGGAGCTGGGTGCGGTCACGCTGGACGTCTATGTCTGCAATTACGGCGGCGACAACAGCGACAAGGCCAGGGCCTTGCTCGATGCGTTGATCCGCCATTTCGAGCCCGGCGAAGTCGGCCGCCAGCAGTTGCTCAGAGGCTGAGCCGCGCCGCCGCCTCGACGCCGGCCGTGTAGGCCTCCTCGAACACCGAATATCCGCCCAAGTCGCCGTGCGCGAACACGACGCGGCCGCGCTGCGCGTTCAGCGCGGCCAGCTCGGCCGAGCTGCGCAGGCCCGGCGTCGGGATGCTCATCGCATGGCCGAAGCGGCAGAGCTCGATGCGCTCCAGCTTGCCCGGCAGGTCGGGGTGGATGCGGGCCAGCTCGCTGACGGCGCGGCGGGCCCAGGTCGTCCACGGTGCGCCGAGCAGCGTGGCGCGCTCGGCCTGGGGCAGGGCCAGGTAGGCGGTCAGCAGCGGCGGGCGGGGCGTCGGGTCCAGGTCCTGGTGGCGGGCATCCACATAGCCCAGGGCCTCGGAGCCGTAGCGCACGTTGTCCCAGGACGGCGGCGCGCCGGGGCGGTCCAGCAGGCGTTCGCGCAGGCTCAGGTTGGCGGTCAGCCAGGGCGCGTGGGCCTGCTTCAGCGTGCGCAGCGCATCGGGCGGCGAGGCCAGCAGCCGGGCCGAGACGAACAGCGGCGTGGCCATGACGACGGCGCGGGCGGCCCAGCGCTCGGGCGCGCCGGCGGCCTCGTTCCAGGCCAGCAGCTCGATGCCGTCGCGCGTCTCGCCCACGCGCAGCACGGTGCGGCCGAGGTGGATGCGTTCGCGCAGCGGCGCGGCAAGCCGGGCGGACAGCCAGCCATTGCCTTCGGGCCAGGTCAGCACGGGCTCGCGCTCGGCGGTCTCATCGCCCGGCGCGTGGAAGCCGTGGCGGCTCGCGAAGTAGTGGATGCCGGCCCAGGCGGACACGGTGGCGGCCGGGGCGCCGAAGTCGTCGCGGCAGCAGTAGTCGAGATACCAGCGCAGTCGGGCGTCGGTCAGCCCGTTCGCGTCCAGCCAGGCGGCGAAGGTCTGGGCGTCCAGCGCCGCATGGGCGGCCGTCCAGTGCGCGCGGTGGCTGGGCATCGCGAAGCCGACCTCGCGCTGGGCCTGGGCGACGAGGGCGGCGAAGCGCCGGTACTGGGCCAGCGAGGCCGCGCCGTCGGGCGGCGGCAGCAGGCCGTCGATCCAGGCGCCGTCGATGAAGAGGCGTTCCTGCGGGCTGTGGCAGAGGTGGCGCTCGTCCCAGACCGTGCGGCCGAACTGTTCGCGGGCCAGGCCGAGATCGTGCAGCAGCTCGCCAACCTCGCGGGCCTCGGGGCCGGGCAGCGGCAGATAGTGGGCGCCGAGGGGGCAGGGCGAGCCGGCAAGGCTGTGGCCGCGGCTGTTGCCACCGGCCTGGTCCTCGAGGTCGAGCAGCGCGAGGTCGTCGATGCCCTGGCTGGCGAGGGCGCGTGTGCAGGCCAGGCCGGCGATGCCGCTGCCGACGATGAGGATGCCGGCTGTCTTCGGCGGCCCATCGGGGCGCGGCAGTTCGCTACCGCGCAGCCGGTGGCCGCGCTCGGGATGGGTGCCGACCCAGCCGCCCTGCAGCGGCGGCGCTTCGGGCGTGCAGCCCGCCAGCGCGGCGAGCCCGATCAGCTCGCGGCGCCTCAATGCACGGCCCCCCATTCTTCCTCGAAGGTCTGCACCAGCACCTGGTTGGAAAGCCGGTTCACGTCGGTCGGCACGCGCGCCATGTCGGGCGGGAAGTCCAGCAGCGCCGGCAGGCTCGGCACGCTGACGAAGCGCAGGCCGGGCGGGAACTGGGTCGGCCGCCGGAACGGCCGGCGCGAGGCCAGCACGAAGCCCCATTCGCCGAAGCTGGGCACATGGGCATGGTAGGGCGTCGTCGTCAGGCCGACGGCCTCCAGCGTCGTCACGACGGTCCAGAAGCTGCGCCGCGCGATCAGCGGCGACGTGGTCTGCACGACGGCATAGCCGGCAGCAGCAAGGTGCTGGTCGACGAGCTCGTAGAAGCTGGCCGTGTAGAGCTTGCCCAGCGCGAAGTTGGACGGGTCGGGGAAGTCGATGACGATGACGTCGAAGCTGTCCTTCTGCTGCTCCAGCCAGCCGAAGGCGTCCGCGTTGACGATGCGCAGCTTGGGCGATGACAGCGAGTGGTCGTTCAGTGCGGCGAGCTTGGGCGTGTCGCGGAACAGCGTCGTCATCAGCGGGTCCAGCTCGACTAGGGTGACGTGCTCGACGCTGGCGTACTTCAGGATCTCGCGCACCGCCATGCCGTCGCCGCCGCCCAGCACCAGCACGCGCTTTGGCGCGCCGTGCGCGGCCATGGCCGGCTGGACAAGCGCTTCGTGGTAACGGTATTCATCCTTGGAATGGAACTGCAGATTGCCGTTCAGGAACAGCCGCGTGCCGGCGCGGCCGTCGGTGACGACGATGCGCTGGTAGGGGCTGCTCTGCTTGAAGACGATGTGCTCGCCGTAGAAGCGCTCCTCGGCCCAGCTCGTCAGATGCTCGGCGCCCAGCAGCGCGGCGAGCAGCAGCAGGCCCGACAGCAGGCAGGCCGCCGCATGCGCCTGGTGCAAGCGCAGCTCGGCGCGGAACAGCCACAGCGCCCAGACGGCAACGACCACGTTGAGCAGGCCGAAGGCGATGCCGGTGCGCACCAGGCCGAGCTGGGGCACCAGCACGAGGGGGAAGGCCAGGGCCACGAGCAGGGCGCCGAGGTAGTCGAAGGTCAGCACCTGCGAGACCAGGTCCTTCAGGCCGTAGCGGGCGCTGAAGTGGTGCTTCAGGATGCGCATGACGAGGGGGATCTCCAGCCCCACCAGCGTGCCGACGAGCAGCACCAGCCCATAGAGCAGCACGCGGAAGGCCGTGCCCTCGCCGGGCGGCAGCAGGCTGTGCACTGCGAACAGCGCCGCCGGCATCAGCCCGCCGACGACGCCGACGAGCAGCTCGACCTGCAGGAAGACGCCGACGAGCTGGCGCTCGACGAAGCGCGACAGCCAGGAGCCCAGGCCCATCGCGAACAGGTAGACGCCGATGACGGTGGAGAACTGCAGCACCGAGTCGCCGAGCAGATAGCTTGCGAGCGCGCCCGCGGCCAACTCGTAGACCAGGCCGCAGGCGGCGATGACGAAGACGCTGGCAAGCAGCAGCACCTCCGCCAGGCTGGGGCGGCGGTGCTCGGCGTGCGGGGGCGTGCTCACCTTAGAAACTCACCGGCTGGGGCAAAGCCTTGCTCCAGTGATAGATGTCCCAGCCGGCGCGCAGGCCGCCGGTGGTGAAGGGATCGGTGGCGATCAGCGCCTCGACGGCGGCCTTGTCCGCCGCGCGCACGACCCAGAGCGCGCCGATCGGTGTCGCCTCGGGCGACTCGCGCAGCGAGCCCGCCACGCGCAGTTGCTCGCCCTGCGCGGCCACCCATTCGAGATGGGCCTGCAGCAGCGCGCGGCGCAGTTCGCCGGCACCGGGCTTGTCGTGCAGGCGCACGGCGAACAGCGTCCAGTCCTCGTGGGCGTTGGTGGTCAGGGCGGCGAAATCGTGTTGGCTCACAGCTTCTTAGGGTGTGCCCATCGCCTCGCGCCAGCGCATCGCGTCGTGGATGCGGTGGCGGGTGCTCGGGTGGTGGAAGAAGACGAATTCCTCGATGGGGCCGGGGTCGGCCTTGCGGTATTCCACCAGACGCAGCTGGCCCTCGGCGAAGCCGTGCGGCTCGCGCGACAGGTTCAGGCCGAACTTGTCCGCCTCGGCCTCCAGCACGCGGGTGATGCTGTTGTTGACCGGCGTCGCCAGCGCGAGGAAGACCGAGAACACGGCGGCCAGCATCGGCAGGCCGGCCACGTCGTCGATGCGGCTGACGCCGGTCGCGCCGGCAAAGCGCCGCAGCAGCCGGGTCATGGCCCATTGCACGAGGGCGAAGCCGACGAAGAGCAGCGGCGTCAGCAGGGCCAGGGTCTTGCCGATGTGGTTCATCACGTAGTGGCCGAGCTCGTGGCCCATGACGGCGCGGATCTCGGGCTCCGACGTGCGGCGCAGCAGGTTGTCGTTCAGGCGCACGGCGGCCGTGCCGAACAGGCCGGCCACGTTGGCGCTGATGCGCGTCGTCTGGCGCGAGGCGTCGAAGACGTAGACGTTGTCCACCGGCACGCCGTCGGCATGGGCCATCTGCAGCACGGCCGACTTGATCGGGCCGTCCTCGACGGGCTTGTAGGTGTTGAAGAGGGGCTCGATCAGCACCGGCGAAATCGCGACGATGACGGCGAGCATGGCCATGCCGGCGGCCGTGCCCCAGATCCACCAGCGCGCACCGGCGCGGCGGATGACGGCATACAGGCCGGCGACGACCAGGGCGAGCAGCACCATGTTGACGGCCTGCATCAGCAGCGCCTCGCCCAGCCAGGCGACGAAGGTCTGCGTCGACATGCCGTAGGCCTGCTCGCGCCACCAGTCCGCGTAGATGGACAGCGGCAGCGTCAGCAGCGCCGACACGCCGCCATAGGCGGCGCCGAACAGCATGTCGCGCCGCACCGGGCCGCGGCCGAAGCGCTGGGCCCAGTCGCGCAGCCGCGCCGCACGCCGGCCGGCCATCAGCACGGCCGCGACGGCCAGGCCGGCCAGCAGATTCCACAGCTGCAGCCAGTAGCCGCCGGTGTAGTAGGCGTCGGACTTGGCGACCACGTCGGTCGGCAGCCGGTCCATATAGGCCTGGGTCGCGGCGTCGGCGTCGCGGGGCAGGGCGGCCCGCCAGGCGTCGTCGACGGGGCGGATCTTGAAGCCCGAGGCCTGGGCCGTCGCGTCGGCCTTCTGAGCCTGGGTCTGCGTGGGCTCCGCGGCGCGGGCCAGTGTCAGGCCGAGGCCGAGCGTCAGTGCGGCGACCATGGTCAGCCATCTCTTCATGGGGGTCTCCTGGTGTTGAAGCGGCGCGATTGTGGTGACGCCGCTCACCGCCGGAGACCCGGTGCGACGGGCTGCATGCCGCAAGGGATGGGCGGCGTCAACGCCCGATGGCCGGCTCAACCATGGATGGCCGCTGCGACGATATTGCCGATGGACAGGCACATCGCGCCGACGACGATGGCCAGGGCCACGTTCTTGCGCTCGACCAGCTCCTCCCACAGCTTGTAGGGCGTGATCAGGTCGACGATGAGGAAGGCGACCCAGAAGATGACGACGCCGATGACGGCATACATCGTCGAGCCGAGGACGATTTCGGGCTTGAGCCAGTCGAGGGTCATGGTGTTCTCCTGGGAGGTCGCGTCACTTGTGGCCGCCGCCACCGCTGCTGTAGCCGCCGTAGCTGCCGCCGCCGGTGCCGACATAGACGCCGCTGCCGCGCGAGCTGGCGCGGCACTGGCGGTATTCGTTGCTGTTCTCGCCGAAGCTGTCCTTGTACTGCTGGCAGTCGTCGCCGGAGCAGGCGCGCAGCAGCGCGAACAGCAGCACGATGAGGAAGAGGCCGACGACGATGTTGCGCAGCAGGTTGCCGCCGCCGCTCCTGAAGGCCGACGCGTCGCGCGAGAACTGCGCGGCCGGCGCGCTCAGCCCGAAGGCCCTCTGCACCGTCTCCGCCGGCAGTGGGCGGCCGCCGCTCCAGGTGATCTCGGGGCCCTGCTGCTCGCGGCTCAGCAGGTACTGGCCGTCGGGCGTGATGAAGTCGGCGACCTGGACGCGGTCGTCCAGCCGCACGGGCCAGTAGAACTCGCCCAGCACATGCGTCGTCTTGGCGCCATAGACCCAGCGCTGGCCATAGCTGCGGCCCTGCCAGGCCACGCCGCCGCGCGCCGGCGCGGGGGCGCCCGTCAGCGTGCGCACCAGGCTCCAGCCTTCGCGGGTGTCGACGAGGAAGGCGAAGCCCGCCAGGCGGTTGTAGAGCAGGTATTCGCGCCAGAAGCTCTGCTCGTCCTCGGCGCTCTCGGGGATGTCGCAGCGCTCCTGGTAGCCGACGACGGTCCAGGGCAGGGGCTTGTCGCCGTCGAAGGCCAGCGTGCCGGTGTGGCCGAGCGGGATCAGCGGCGGCAGGACGGGGCTCTGCGCGATGAAGCCGAGGGCCTTGGCATCGCCCGAACTTTCAAATCCAGGCAGGTCGACGACGGCATGGCACTGCGCGCAGACCATGCTCTTGGTCTGCGCCAGCTTGGGCGTCAGCGGCGCGCCGCAGTTCGGGCAGGCGATGCTGCGGCCGGTGAACTTCGCCTCGGCGACGGACTCGCCCTCGGCCGTCGTGCGCAGGCCCTGCAGCGCCAGTTCGGCCAGCTGCACGGCGCGGCCGACGGACCAGACTGGCGGTCCGGCCTCGGCGTACTCCAGCGTGCCGACTTCGCCCTGCGCATTGCGGACCTCGACGACGCGGCCGGCGCGCGGCGGCCGTGGCAGCTCACCCTCGGCCGCGCGCAGGGCTGCGTCGACGACGGCGGCCACCTGCCAGCGCTGGCCGGCCACGGTCAGCGGCAGGCCGACGCCGGGGGCCTCGGGCGGCCGCTCGGCCAGCGGCGCTTCCAGGCTGATGACGAACTGGCCGTTGTCCTCGCTGAGCCAGGCGATGCGCGTCGCGTCGCCGCCGGTGTCGAACAGCAGATGCCATTCGTTCCAGTTGCCCAGCTCGGAGCCACGCTGCATGCGGCCGACGACGCTGAAGCCGGCGCCCATCCAGCGCCCGGTGCTGCCTAGCTGCAGCGGCGAATAGTCTTCGAAGATCTCGGCGCTCTGGCCGATGCGGCTCAGCGTGTCGCCGCTGCGCAGCAGCGTGCTGCGGCAGAAGCCGCAGACGGCGCTGGCAGAGGCCGCACTGGCGAACTCGACCGGCGCGCCGCAGTTGGGGCAGGCGGCGCGCCAGCGGCGCTGGGCTTGTTCAGCCAAGTTTCTTGAGGAGGTCGGCCTTCTTGGCGGCGAATTCCTCGTCGGTCAGGATGCCCTTGGCCTTGAGGTCGCCGAGCTTTTCCAGCAGGGCCACGATGTCGTCGGGCCGGCTGGCGGTCGGGGCGGGTGCCGCGGCGCCGACACCGGCCAGGCCCTGGCCCAGCGTCTGCGCCAGCGTCTGGCCCAGGGCCACGCCGGCACCCAGGCCCACGGCCTCGCCGGCAATGCCGCTGCCACCTGCCCCAACGCCCTTGGCCATCTCGGGCAGGGCTTGGGCGGCCTGGTACTGCATGAACTGGCCCATGTTCTGGCCGATGATGCCCATGCCGATGCGCTGGTCGAGGATCTTCTGCAGCTCCTCGGGCAGCGACACGTTCTGCATCGTCACCGACAGCAGCTCCAGGCCCAGGGCCTGGAAGGCCGGCGCGGTGGCGTTCTTCAGCGCGGCGGCGAACTCGACCTGGTTGGCGGCCAGGTCCAGGAAGGGCGTGCCGCTGCTGGCGACGGCGTCGCTGATGTGCTGCAGCATCAGGCCGCGCAGCTGGCCGTCCAGGTCGGCCACCGTGTAGCGCTCGCGCGTGCCGGAGATCTGGCTGTGGAAGGCCTTGGCGTCCTGGATGCGGTAGGCGTAGTTGCCGAAGGCGCGCAGGCGCACGGCGCCGAAGTCCTTGTCGCGGATGGCGACCGGCTGGCTGGTGCCCCAGCGCTGGTCGATCTGCTGGCGCGTGCTGAAGAAGTAGACGTCGCTCTTGAAGGGCGACTCGAACAGCTTGTCCCAGTTTTTCAGATAGGTCAGCACCGGCAGCGTCTGCGTCGTCAGCCGGTGCGTGCCGGGGCCGAAGACGTCGGCGACCTGGCCTTCGTTGACGAAGACGGCGACCTGGGACTCGCGCACGACGAGCTGGCCGCCGTTCTGGATTTCCATGTCGGCCATCGGGAAGCGCCAGGCCAGCGTGCCGTCGCCATCCTCCGTCCACTGGATGATGTCGATGAATTGTTTCTTGATGAAATCCATCAGAGCCATGTCGTGTCCTGCGTGCGGTCGGGAGAAACAGCGGCAAGTATCCGGCGGCGGCCGGCCGTTGCTCCCCCCAAACAGGTGAATCTCACCGCGCGCCGAGGCGAGAATCTGTGCCATGCCCAGAGTTTTCATCCAGGCCGGGGACTTTGACCTCGGCGCCGAAACCCATGCCCTGCGCGCCGAGGACGGCGGCGTGGGCGCCGTCGTCGCCTTCGTCGGCACCGTGCGCGAGCACGACAGCGGCGCGGCCGTGTCGGCGATGGAGCTGGAGCACTACCCTGGCATGACCGAGGCCGCCATCGAGGCCATGGTGGACGCGGCCTTCGCCCGCTTCGACATCCGCGCCGCCCGCGTCATCCACCGCGTCGGCCTGCTGCAGGCGCGCGACCAGATCGTGCTCGTGCTGGTGACCAGCGCCCACCGTGGACAGGCCTTCCAGGCCTGCGAATTCCTGATGGACTACTTGAAGACCCAGGCGCCGTTCTGGAAGAAGGAGCACACGCCGGACGGCGCCCACTGGGTGGACGCCCGCGTGGCCGACGACGAGGCGCTGGCGCGCTGGGGCGTTGCCGGCGGGAACGCGGCATGAACGCGCTGGCCGTTTCGATCGGCGCCGCGCTGGGCGCGCTGGCGCGCTGGCAGGCCGGCGTGATGTTCAACGCCCGTTGGGTGGCCGGTTTTCCGCTCGGCACGCTGCTGGTCAATCTCGTCGGCGGCCTGCTGATCGGCGTGGCGCTGGAATGGTTTGGCCGCCAGCCCAATGAGGTGATGAAGCTGCTGGCCGTGACCGGTTTCCTCGGCGGGCTGACGACCTTCTCGGCCTTTTCAGGCGAATCGCTGACCCTGCTGCGCCATGGCAACTTCGGCATGGCGCTGGCCCACACGATGGCCCATGTGCTGGGCTCCTTGTTCGCCGCTTGGCTGGGGATGAGGGTGGTTCAGGCCTTGATCTAGGGCCTGCTGACGCCATGGCAATGGGGCGCGAAGGCCCGCCGCCAGGAGCCAATCAAGGCGCGGCGCGCCGCCCGCACTAACGTGCGGGCCAGCGGCGCAACGCCGAGTGGCCCCTGGCGGCGGGCCTTCCCTTCGGGTTGTGACCAGAAAGGCCGCAGGCCGCGTTGCAAATCCTCGCCGGGCGAGAGCCCGGCTTGCGGTTTGCGCCTTGCCTGCGGCCTTTCTGGTCACAACGCGCCCCATTGCCATGGCGTCAGCAGGCCCACAACTTGAAAAGCGCTGAAAGGCGCCCACTTGGCTTCGCAACCGGAGGAATCACCGATCATGCGTGCCGACAAGTTCACCACCCGCTTCCAGGAGGCCCTGGGCGAGGCCCAGGGCCTGGCGCTGGGCCGCGACAACCCCTACATCGAGCCCGCCCACGTGCTGGCGGCCATGCTGGCCCAGGACGACGGGCCGCGCGCGCTGCTGGAGCGCGCCGGCGTCAAGGTGCCGGCGCTGAAGGCGGCGCTGGACGGCCTGATCGCCGGTCTGCCCCAGGTCAGCGGCGACGGCCAGCAGGTGCAGGCCGGGCGCGACCTGGTGGCGCTGCTGCAGGCCGCCGAGAAGGAAGCCAACAGGCAGGGCGACCAGTTCATCGCCAGCGAGATGTTCCTGCTCGCGCTGGCCGATGCGAAGACCGACCTGGCGGGCGTGGCCCGCGGCCACGGCCTGAACCGCAAGGCGCTTGAAGCCGCCATCCAGGCGGTGCGCGGCGGCCAGAAGGTCGACTCGGCCGAGGCCGAGGGCCAGCGCGAGGCGCTGAAGAAGTACACGCTGGACCTGACCGAGCGCGCCCGCCTCGGCAAGCTCGACCCCGTCATCGGCCGCGACGAGGAAATCCGCCGCGCCATCCAGGTGCTGCAGCGCCGCAGCAAGAACAACCCCGTGCTGATCGGCGAGCCCGGCGTCGGCAAGACGGCCATCGTCGAGGGCCTGGCCCAGCGCATCGTCAACGGCGAGGTGCCCGACTCCCTGCGCAACAAGCGCGTGCTGGTGCTGGACATGGCCCTGCTGCTGGCCGGCGCCAAATACCGCGGCGATTTCGAGGAGCGCCTCAAGGGCGTGCTGAAGGAAGTGGCCCAGGATGAGGGTCAGACCATCCTCTTCATCGACGAGATCCACACGATGGTCGGCGCCGGCAAGGCCGAGGGCGCCATCGACGCCGGCAACATGCTCAAGCCGGCGCTGGCGCGCGGTGAGTTGCACTGCATCGGCGCGACGACGCTGGACGAATACCGCAAATACGTCGAGAAGGACGCGGCGCTGGAGCGG
This sequence comes from Pelomonas aquatica, assembly GCF_026712205.1. Taxonomy (GTDB): domain Bacteria; phylum Pseudomonadota; class Gammaproteobacteria; order Burkholderiales; family Burkholderiaceae_C; genus Pelomonas; species Pelomonas aquatica. The sequence continues at coordinate 191,720 of NZ_JAPPUW010000004.1, read as the reverse complement.
CGCTTCCAGAAGGTGCTGGTCGACGAGCCCAGCGTGGAGGCGACCATCGCCATCCTGCGCGGCCTGCAGGAGAAGTACGAGGTCCACCATGGCGTCGAGATCACCGACCCGGCCATCGTCGCCGCGGCCGAGCTGAGCCACCGCTACATCACCGACCGCTTCCTGCCCGACAAGGCCATCGACCTCATCGACGAGGCCGCCGCCAAGATCAAGATCGAGATCGACTCCAAGCCCGAGGCGATGGACCGCCTCGACCGCCGCATGATCCAGCTCAAGATCGAGCGCGAGGCGGTGCGCAAGGAGAAGGACGAGGGCTCGCTCAAGCGCTTCGCGCTGATCGAGGACGAGTTGCTGAAGCTGCAGCGCGAGTACGACGACCTGGAGGAAATCTGGACCGCCGAGAAGGCGCAGGCCCAGGGCTCGGCCCACGTCAAGGAAGAGATCGACCGCATCCGCCAGCAGATCGAGGAACTCAAGCGCAAGGGCGATTTCAACAAGGTCGCCGAGTTGCAGTACGGCCGCCTGCCCGAGCTGGAGAAGCAGCTCAAGGAAGCCCAGGCCAAGGAGGCCGGCAAGGCCGGCACCAACAAGCCGCAGCTGCTGCGCACGCTGGTCGGCGCCGAGGAGATCGCCGAGGTCGTGGCGCGCGCCACCGGCATCCCGGTGGCCAAGCTGATGCAGGGCGAGCGCGAGAAGCTGCTGCAGATGGAAGCCAGGCTGCACGAGCGCGTCGTCGGCCAGGACGAGGCCATCCAGGCCGTGTCCGACGCGATCCGCCGCTCGCGTGCGGGCTTGAGCGACCCGAACCGGCCGCTCGGCTCATTCCTGTTCCTCGGCCCCACCGGCGTCGGCAAGACCGAGCTGTGCAAGGCGCTGGCCGGCTTCCTGTTCGACAGCGAAGACCATATGGTGCGCATCGACATGAGCGAGTTCATGGAGAAGCACTCGGTCAGCCGGCTGATCGGCGCGCCTCCGGGCTATGTCGGCTACGAGGAGGGCGGCACGCTGACCGAAGCCGTGCGCCGCAAGCCCTACTCGGTGCTGCTGCTCGACGAGGTCGAGAAGGCGCATCCGGACGTGTTCAACGTGCTCTTGCAGGTGCTGGACGATGGCCGCCTGACCGACGGCCAGGGCCGCACCGTGGACTTCAAGAACACCGTCATCGTGATGACGTCCAACCTCGGCTCGCAGCACATCATGGCGCTGTCCGGCGAGAGCGACGAGGTCATCCGCCAGGCCGTGTGGGGCGAGGTCAAGAGCCACTTCCGGCCCGAGTTCCTGAACCGCATCGACGAGACCGTCATCTTCCACGCGCTGGGTGCCGATCACATCAAGTCCATCGCGAAGATCCAGCTGCGCCAGCTGGAGGCGCGCCTGGACAAGCTGGAGATGAAGCTGGATGTGTCCGACGCGGCGCTGGACGAACTCGCCAAGGTCGGCTTCGACCCGGTGTTCGGCGCGCGGCCGTTGAAGCGGGCCATCCAGCAGCGTGTCGAGAACCCGCTGTCCAGGCTGATCCTGGAAGGCAGGTTCGGCCCGAAGGACGTGATCCCGGTCAACGTCGAAGGCGGCGAGTTCTCGTTCGGCCGGGTCGTGCACTGAAGCCGCGCGACGGTAGAGTTCGGGAATGGCGAGCCCGCTCCTGACTCGACGGCAGTGTTGCATCGCGGGCGCCCTGGGCTTGGCCTCGGGCGCCCGCGCTTCTGATGTCGGTGGTGCCGACGCGAACATCCGCATCTCCACGCTGGCTCTCGAATCCGACCCCACCAGCCAGCTCGCGGCCAAGGTGATGCTGGAGGCCTACCGGCGGCTGGGCATGGAGATGGATATCGTGTCCATGCCGGGCGAGCGCACGCTGGTCAGCGCCAACGCGGGCGAGACCGATGGCGAGCTGTATCGCAAGGCCGGCCTCGAGAAGACCTACCCCAACCTCGTCATGGTCCCCGTGCCGGTGGCGAGCTACGAGGTGGTCGCCTTCGTGCCCCGGCATTCGGTGGTCACCGTCAGCGGCTGGGCCTCGCTGCGGGTGCTGCGGATCGGGTTCGTCAAGGGCATCAAGGTCGTCGAGGAGAACACCGTGGGCATGCAGGTGCTGCCGGTGGCCAGCCTCCAGCAGGCCTTCGCGATGCTGGACAAGGGCCGTGTCGACGTGGTGCTGGCCAACCGCATTTCGGGCCTGGCGGCGCTGCGCTCGATGAAGCTGGGCGGCATCGAGCCGCGACCGCAGCCGCTTGCATTTTTTTCGGTCTACCACTACCTCCACGTCAGCCGCCAGGCCCTGGTGCCGAGGCTGGGCCAGGTGCTGCAGGACATGACGCGGGAGCGCTGGATACAGCACGCCCAGGACGAGATCCTGAGCCAATACTGAACGCCCCGGGGAGGGCGGGCTACCACCTGGAATGGTGGTCCTCCGTCACGCCGAGCAGGTCGCGCACCTCGCGCAGCGGCGCACCCGACGCCGCGCGCACCGTGCCCGCAAAGCTGCCGACGGGCTGCACATAGCGGCTGGCCGCGAAGCCGAGGTTGCGGTTCTCGGCGCGTGCGCCTTCGGGCGTGAAGACGAGGTCGAGCAGCCCGTCCTCGGTGCGGACATGCCAGGGCTTCATCGGCTGCGCGGCGTCGAAATCGAAATGCGCCGGGCCCAGGCTGATGGGCCGGCCGTCCAGCCACAGCACGTTCTCCTGTCCGCCGAAATAGCCCTGCTGCAGGTTGAAGCCCAGGTCCGGCCGGTGCGCGCTGGCCCAGCGCCAGGCGGTGTCGCGGGCCAGCAGGCCGTTGGACGCGTCGACGGCCGCCCAGGCCTCGTCCAGCTCGAAGCGCCGGCCCTCGGCCTCGGCCCAGCCGCGCACGGCGAGGGCGCTGGTCTTCTGCGTCGCGTGGGCGATGCCGCCGGCTATCGCGCCGATGGCCAGCAGCGGCGGTGCCATCGCCGCCAGGTCCAGCCGGGCCTCGATGCGCAGCGGGCGCGTGCGCACCTGCAGCAGCAGGCTGTCGTCGGCCAGGTGGCGCAGATCCAGCCGTGCGCCGGGGCCGCGGAACCAGGCATGGGCCTGGGCCAGCGGCGCGTCGGACACGCGGGCCTGCAGGCCAGGCAGGCCGTCCTGGCTCCAGTCGGCCAGCAGGTGGCGGCGCTGGCGGTCGAAGAGGTAGGCGAAGGCCGTGCAGGTCCAGCCGACGTCGACGATGGCGAGGCCGATGAAGACGCGCTCGTCGCCCAGGCCAACGTAGTGCCAGCGCTTGTGGTGCAGGCGCCGCCACAGCCAGGAGCGGTGCTCGGTGAGGCCGCTCCAATCGAAGCGGGCGATGCGGCCGGCGTAGCGGCCGTGGGCGGGCTGGCCGTCGTGGCGGACGATGGAGTCTGGAAACACGAGGTTCATGGGGTCGGGCGCTGCTGCTGCCTGCGCCATTGAAGGGGCGCCTGCCCGGTCCACTGCCGGAAGGCGCGCGTGAAGGCGCTCTGTTCGGAATAGCCGAGCAGCAGGGCCACCTCGGCCAGCTCGACCTTGGGGTCGCGCAAATAGGCTTCGGCCAGCTGCTGGCGGGTCTGCGACAGCAGGACCTGGAAGCCGTGGCCCTGCTCGGTCACGCGCCGCTGCAGGCTGCGCGGGCTCATCTGCAGGCTGTGCGCCAGGTCGGGCAGCGAGGTGCGGCCGGAGCGGATCAGGCCGACCAGCGCCTGGCGCCAGACGCCCACCGGCCCGCTCACGGCGGCCACCTGCTGCAGCAGCCGCTCGGCCTGCTCGTCGAGCAGCGCGAGCAGGGCGGCGTCGGCGCCGCGCAGCGGCAGGGCCAGGTCGCGCGCGGCCAGCACGACGCGCGTGGCCGGCTGGTCGAAGCGCACCCGGCCGCCGAAGAAGTCCTCGTAGGGCCGCAGGTCGGCCGGGCGGCGGTTGACGAAGTCCACGGCCAGCGCGCGCAGCGGCTTGGCCGTCAGCTCGCGCGTCAGCTGCACCAAGGCCGCGATGGCGGTTTCGTCCACCAGCGCGCCAGGCCGGCCGCGCTCCACGCCCCACTCGATGCACAGGCCCTCGGCGCAGGGCCGCAGCTGGGCGACGTTGGCGTCATAGACCGAGCGGTGGTGGCGCTCCAGCCGCATCAGCGCTTCGGCCAGCGTGCCGCAGGCCAGCGCCGCGAAGCCGACGACGCCGAAATGCCGCGGCGCGATGCCGCGCGCCAGCCGCAGCGCGAACGTGGCCCTGGGGCCGGGGTCCAGCGCGCGGGCCTGCTCCAGCAGGGCCTGCCAGCGCCGCATCGCGACGAAGCCCTCGCTGGGCGCGGGCGGCGCGCCCAGCGCGTCGGCACGGCCCAGCGCGGCCATGTGCTCGAAGAGCAGCTGGACATAGCTGGCGACGACGCGGGTCTCATCCATCGGACGCGCATGATGCGGCAGCGCCTCGCGCGTCCTCCTGCGGGATCACCCCAGCGCTGGCGCGATTTGTCAAAAACCCGGGTTGCGCCGTCAAGATGCGGCGGCGGTTTGGGGTCAAGATGGCGTCCATGGACTGGCTGCTCGACCTCTACCAACGCCACTTCGACTGGCGCGACCTGACGCTCGTCATGCTGTCGCCCGTCTTCGGCATCTTCATCGCGATGGAGGCCTGGCGCTTCCGCAAGACCGGCGTGTTCGACCTCTGGGACAGCTTCGACAGCATGAACAGCGGCGGCAGCTACCTCGTCACCGATTTGATCCTGCTCGTCGTCCTCGTGCTGCCGGCGATGGGCTGGGTCTACGACCACCGGCTGTTCACGGTCGAGGTCACGCCGCTGCGCTTCGTCGGCCTGTTCCTGTTCGTGGAGTTCCTGTACTACGGGTTTCATCGCGGCAGCCACCGCATCCGCTGGTTCTGGTGTGCCCACGTCGTGCACCACGGCTCGGAGAAGATGAACTTCGGCACGGCGCTGCGCCAGAGCTGGTTCTATCCGATCGCCGGCAACTGGCTGTTCTATCTGCCGGCCGTGTGGCTGGGCTTCGAGCCGCGCTGGGTGCTGTTCGCGCTGTCGCTGAACCTGGGCTACCAGTTCTTCGTCCACACGACCTGGGTGGACCGTATGCCGGCCTGGTTCGAGTTCGTCTTCAACACGCCCTCGCACCACCGCGCCCATCACGGCCGCAACCCTCAGTACATCGACAGGAACTTCGGCGGCACGCTGATCGTCTTCGACCGGCTGTTCGGCAGCTTCGTGCCCGAGCAGGAGCCGGTGGACTACGGCCTGGAGCATCCCTTCCCGACCCACAACCTGTTCTGGCTCAACGCCCACGAGTGGCGCGCGATGTTCCGCGACATGGCCCGGGAGAAGACCTGGGGCCTGCGCCTGGCCCATCTGTGGAGGCCGCCGGAGTGGCGGCGCCACGGGAACGGGTTTCAGGGCTGAGCCGTCCCCACCGCCGGCGGACGGCGCGTAGCCTGGGTCGCCCGCTTGGCAATCCTCGTGCCGCGGCGCCCGGCCCGGCGCTGCGGGACAATGCCCCGCCATGACTGCTGCCCCCCAGGACGACGCACCCGTCGTCATCATCGGCGCCGGCCTTGCCGGACTCACCGTGGCCCTGCACCTGGCCGACACCGTGCCCGTTGTCGTGCTCGCCAAGCGCGAACTGACCGAGGCCGCCACCGCCTGGGCCCAGGGCGGCATCGTCGGCGTGCTCGGCAGCGACGACTCCATCGACAGCCATGTGCGCGACACCCAGGACGCCGGTGCCGGCCTCGTCGACGAAGCCACGGCCCGCTTCATCGCCGAGCGCAGCGCGGCGGCCGTGGGCTGGCTGGTCGGCCAGGGCGTGCCCTTCACGCCCGATGACGACGGCCCGCTGGGCCTGCACCTGACGCGCGAGGGCGGCCACGCGGTGCGCCGCATCGCCCACGCGGCCGACGCGACCGGCAAGGCCATCCACGACCAGCTGCTGGCCGCGGCCCGACAACATCCGAACATCGTTTTACGCGAGCGCTGGATGGCGCTGGACCTCATCACGTCGCGGCACGTGCAGCGCGACGAGCCGCCGCGGGTCTATGGCGTCTATGCGCTGGACATCGACGCCCAGCGCGTCGAGACGCTGGCCGCGCGCGCCGTCGTGCTGGCCACCGGCGGCGCCGGCAAGGTCTACCGCTACACGACCAACCCCGACACCTCCACCGGCGACGGCATCGCGATGGCCTGGCGGGCCGGCTGCCGGGTCGCGAACATGGAGTTCATCCAGTTCCACCCGACCTGCCTTTATGTGCCCAATGCCCACCCGCAGGACCGCGGCTTCCTGATCACCGAAGCGCTGCGCGGCGAGGGCGGCCACCTGAAGCTGCCGGACGGCACGCGCTTCATGGCCGCGCACGACGAGCGCATGGAGCTGGCGCCGCGCGACATCGTGGCCCGCGCGATCGACTTCGAGATGAAGAAGCACGGCCTGGACTACGTGCTGCTGGACGCGACCCACCTGGGCGAGGCCTTCCTCGTCGAGCATTTCCCGACCATCCACGCGCGCTGCCTGAAGCTCGGCATCGACATCGCCAGGCAGCCCATCCCTGTCGTGCCGGCCGTGCACTTCACCTGCGGCGGCGCGGTGACCGACCTCAGCGGCCGCTGCGACCTGCCGGGCCTCTACGCGGTCGGCGAGACCGGCTACACCGGCCTGCACGGCGCCAACCGGCTGGCCAGCAACTCGCTGCTGGAGTGCGTCGTGCTCGGCCAGACCTGCGCGGCCGACATCCTCGGCCAGCCCGTGCAGGAGGCCGCGCCGCTGCCGGCCTGGGACGAGAGCCAGGTCGAGAACGCCGACGAGCAGGTCGTCATCGCCCACAACTGGGACGAGCTGCGTCTGCTGATGTGGAACTACGTCGGCATCGTGCGCACGACCAAGCGCCTGGAGCGGGCCCTGCACCGCATCAAGCTGCTGCGTGGCGAGATCGACGACTACTACGGCAGCTTCCGCGTCACGCGCGACCTGCTGGAGCTGCGCAACCTCGTCGACTGCGCGGAGCTGATCGTCCGCTCGGCGCTGATGCGCCACGAGAGCCGCGGCCTGCACTACAGCCGCGACTACCCGCAGACGTTGCCGGTGAGCTTCCCGACGGTGCTGATCAGCAAGAGAAGGCGCCGCTGACGCTTACTTGCGCGCCCTCAGCGCCGTGCGGGCCTGCACGAAGTTGAACGCATAGCTGACCGCCTCGCCGATGGCGTTGTCGATCTCCAGGCGCTCGTGCTCGGTCAGGTAGAAGCTGAAGTCCACCTCGTGGCGGATGTAGCGCGGCGGCAGGCGGTTCAGCGCCACGCAGGCGACGTCGCAGAGTAGGTCGTTGCTGGCCGCGATCTCGGGGAAGTCCTTGGACGCGTCCAGCACCGCCGCGAAGACTTCGCGCTCGTGGTGGTTGTAGAGGGAGCTGAAGTCGGCATTCATGGCGGCAGGCCTCGCGGATGTGGATGCCGAGTTATAGCGCGATCAGGCAGCGCCGATGCCCGGGGTCATGCCGGTTGCGGCAGTCTTTCTCGCGGCGACGAAATCCAGCATCCGCGTGATGCAGCCCTCGGCCTTCACGCGGATGGGCTCGTCGACGTGGATCTCGGGCTGGCCGCTCTCCAGGCAATCGACGAGGTTGGCCAGGCCGTTCATCGCCATCCAGGGGCAGTGGGCGCAGCTCTTGCACGTCGCGCTGTTGCCGGCCGTGGGCGCCTCGATCAGCGTCTTGTGCGGCGCCAGCTGGCGCATGCGGTGCAGGATGCCGTTGTCGGTGGCGACGATGTACTCCTGCGCCTTGCCCTCGACGACGGCCTTGATCAGCGCCGAGGTCGAGCCGACGACATCGGCCTGCTCGACGACGCTCTTGGGCGACTCCGGGTGCACGAGAATCAGTGCGCCGGGGTGCTGCTCGCGCAGCAGCTGCAGCTCCAGGCCCTTGAACTCGTCGTGCACGATGCAGGCGCCGTTCCACACAGCCAAGTCGGCGCCGGTCTGCTCCTGGATGTAGCGGCCCAGGTGGCGGTCGGGCGCCCACAGGATCTTCTGGCCGCGGGCGTGCAGGTCGGCCACGATCTCCAGCGCGCAGGAACTGGTCACCATCCAGTCGGCGCGGGCCTTCACGGCGGCGCTGGTGTTGGCGTAGACGACGACCTGGCGGTCCGGGTGAGCGTCGCAGAAAGCGGCGAAGTCGTCGGCCGGGCAGCCCAGGTCCAGCGAGCAGGTGGCGTCCAGGTCGGGCATCAGCACGCGCTTCTCGGGGCTGAGGATCTTGGCCGTCTCGCCCATGAAGCGCACGCCGGCCACGACCAGGGTCTGCGCGGCGTGGTCGCGGCCGAAGCGGGCCATCTCCAGCGAGTCGGCGACGCAGCCGCCGGTGGCCAGGGCCAGGTCCTGCAGCGCGCCGTCGACGTAGTAGTGGGCGACGAGGACGGCGTTGTGGGCCTTGAGCAGCGCCGCGGCGCGCTCGGCCAGGGCCTGGCGCTGCGGCGGCGTGAGCGGCGCCGGGGCCTTGGCCCAGGCGTGCGCGGTGGAGCAGGTGCCGGCGGCGTCCTGGCGGGTGTAGTCGAACAGGGTCTGATCCATGGCCGGCATTGTCGGGCTTCCGCCAATGCCCGACAGTGTCTAGGCCGAAGCCGGCAGCACCGGCCAGCTGCCGCTGATGTGCTCGCCGTCGAACAGCAGCAGCTCGCCGAACTGCAGCAGCACGGCCTCGCTCTGCCGGGGGCGGAAGAACACGGGGTCGTCGGGCTTCAGCTCGACGCGCTCCGAGGCCACCATCACCTGCTGGTTGCTGGATGGCCCGTAGAGGCCGCTGGGCTGGATGCCGGGCGGCGAGACCGGGTCGGCCAGCCAGTGCCCGCCGTGGATGGCGAAGCCGCGCGCCTGGTTGCGGTCCCAGGCCTGGGCGGCGCGCGACAGCCAGGTCGCGCCCTCGGGCAGCCGAAAGCGCGGCCAGCTCTTCAGCACCGGCGTGGCGATGAAGGCGGCGGGCTGCAGGTCGGCCAGCAGCGGCTTCTCGAAGTCCAGCGGCAGCAGCACGGCCGAGCCGACCGAGACCTCGTTGGCCAGGCCCTTGCCGTCGTGCAGGCGGAAGGTGGGCGAGCCCGCGGTGTTCAGCGTCAGGGCCTCGCGCTGCTGCGGGCCGAGCGCGGCCTCGGCGGCGGCCCAGGCGGCGCGCCAGCGGCGCTGCGATTCGTCCCAGGCGGTGGCGCGCATGCCCGGCAGGTCGGGCAGGGCGGCGACGTGGGCGTCGTAGCCCATGAAGCCGCGCCATTGCAGCGGCTGCCCGCCCCGCAGGCTGGCCAGCGCCCGGCCCAGCGCGTCGACGTCCTCGAAGCCGCCGCGGTGCAGGCCCACGTCGATCTCGAAGTTGATGCGCAGCGGCTGGCCGCGGTGCTCGGCGAGCTGGCGGTACTGGGCCAGGCGCTCGGGCGTGTCGACCAGCCATTCGATGCCGCGGCCCAGCTCGGGCGGCAGCGCATCCAGCACCTGGGCCGCGGCGGCCACGGGCAGCGGCTTGCCGAGCAGCGCCTGGGCCGCCGGGCGCGCGGCGAGCAGCTGCTGCAGCTGCGCGGCGTTGAAGGCCATCACGCGCGGGCTGTTCCAGGCGCGGGCCAGCTCGTCCATCAGCGGCAGGCTGGGCAGGCTCTTCAGCACGGCGCGCAACGGCATGCCGGTGCGGGCCGTGTGCCGGCCGATGGCCGCGAGGTTGGCGCGCAGCCGCGGCAGGTCGACGACCATGCGCGCCTGCGCGATGCCGGCTTCGCGCAGCGCGCGGCCAAGGCGTTCGAAATAGGCCGGGTGCGGCCCGCCCTGTTCGGCCGGCCGGGCCAGCAGGGCGGCAACGGGTGCGGCGATGGCGGCGCCGAGCAGCAGGCGACGTCGGCTAGGCATGCTGGCCTCCGAAGAGTTTGGCGAGATGGGGGTTGAGCAGGCGGCCGTCGGGGTCCAGCCGGCGGCGCAGGGCCTGGAAGTCGGCAAAGCGCGGGTAGAGGGCCTGCAGCTGCGGCGCGGCCAGGTCGTGCAGCTTGCCCCAGTGCGGCCGGCCGCCGTGGCGGCGGAACACCGGGCCGAGGTCGTTGACAAGGTAGTCGTAGGCCTCGCCCTGCAGCGCATGGCAGGCCACCGAGCAGCTGTCGCGTCCGTGGAAGGGGCTGAGCCAGGCGGAGTCGCCCTTGACGAAGCGGAACTCGATGGGGAAGAACACCTCGTTGCGCTTCTCCAGCGTCTGCACGATCTCGCGCAGGCAGGGCAGCCCCGCCTCGCGCGGCAGGTGGTATTCGCTTTCGTTGAAGCGCGTCGGGCGCACGCTGCTGAGCAGCCGCCACGACCAGTCGAGTGCCTGCTCGGGCTGGGAGCGGCCGACGAGCCTGGCGGCCGTCCAGCGCCGCAGCTCGGGCCAGCGGCCCAGCCAGTCGCGCAGCTTGCGCAGGTCGGCCAGCACGTTCTCGTCGGCCGACGCCGGGTGCTCGGGCGCGCCGGGCGCCACCTCCGTGTGCGTGATGGCGGCGCCGTGGCCGGTGAAGGGCAGCACATACATCTCGAAGTGCCGGTGCCTGCGCGCCAGTTCGGGCGCCTGCTCCAGCAGTTCGTCGGTGGGCGCGATCCACACATGGCGGCGCAGCATGTAGCGCGGGCGGATGGCCAGCGTGTACTCGGTGACGACGCCCAACGCGCCGAGCGAGACCTGGGCGGCGGCGAGCAGCTCGGGGTTGCGGTCGGGCCCGATCTCCAGCACCTCGCCGGCCGGCGTGACCAGGCGCAGCCCCAGCACATGGGCGTGCAGCGCGGGCAGCTCGGCGCCGGTGCCGTGGGTGCCGGTGGCCAGCGCGCCGGCCAGGCTCTGTACGTCGATGTCGGGCTGGTTGTGCAGGGCCAGGCCCTCGGCGTCGAGCAGCCGGGCGAGCTGGCCCAGCCGGGTGCCGGCGCGCACCCTGATCTGGTTCCTGGCCTTGTCCACCGACACCAGGCCGCTGAGCTTGTCGAGCGCCACGAGGCTGCCGGGCGTCGGCACCAGGGCCGTGAAGGAGTGGCCGGCGCCGACGCAGCGCAGCGGCCCGGGGCTTTGCGGCAGCAGGCGGGCCAGCTCGGCCTCGTCGGCCGGCAGCAGCCACTGGCGTGGCGTGCAGCCGGCGCTGCCCGACCAGTTCTGCCAACTGCGGGCGGGCGCGTTGGCGGCCGGGGGCGCGGTGGTGGCGGCGCGGCCCTGGGCTTGGGTCTGGGCCTGGCCGGGCAGGTGGGCCGCCAGGCCCAGCGCCGCGGCGCCCTTGAGCAGATCCCTGCGTGGTGTCATGGTGTTGGTGGCGCCGGGGCGGCGCTCATGAAGAGGATGAGTTGGCGCAGGTCGGCGTCGCTGCAGTCGGCGCACAGGCCCATGGCCGGCATGCCGCCGATGCCGGTGCGGGCATTGCCGACCAGCGCGTCCAGGCCCTTGGCCAGGCGCGGCGCCCAGGCGGCCGGGTCGCCGGTGGCGGGCGCGCCGCTGTCGAGGCGGCCATGGCAGAGCAGGCAAGAGTGCTCGTAGGCGGCGGCCAGGCGGGCGTCGGCCGGCCGCAGGGCTTCGACGCTGGCGGCGGTGGGCGGTGCGGGCCGGTCGCCGCAGCCGGCCAGCAGGGCCAGCAGCGCCAGCAATGCCAGGCAGCAGGCCCGCATCAGTAGCTCGCCCGCAGTTCGAGCGAGGCGCTGCGGCCCGGGCTCAGCGTGGCATAGCCGCTGCCCATCGGGGCGGCCTCGTACCAGAGCTTCTCGACGTAGTGGCGGTTCTGCAGATTGGTCACCAGCAGGGCCAGGCCCCAGTTGCGCTCGGGGCTGTCCCAGCCCAGGCGGGCGTCGAGGCGGCTGCGCGGGCCGCCGACGCGGAAGTTCGGCGTGCTCAGGCATTGGCCCTGCACATAGGACTCGGGATTGCAGCGCTGGGCGCTCTGGTAGGCCGCCTGCAGGCTGGCGCCGGCGCGGCCGCCGAAGGCCGCGAAGCCGTAGTCCACGCCGACGCTGGCGCGGGCGCGCGGCGTGCCGACGGGCAGGCCGGCCAGGTCCTCGCCGCTGCTGGCGCGGCCGTGGCGATAGGTCTGGTCCAGCAGCTCCACGGTGCCGTTCAGGCGCAGCGCGGCGCTGGCCTGCCAGCGGGCCTCCAGGTCCAGGCCGCTGCCCTTCTGGTCGCTGATCGTGACCTGGTAGGACGGGATACCGCCCGGCGTGGAGGCCGGCACCAGCTGCAGCGTCTGCAGGTTGTCGAAGCGGTATTGGAACAGCGCGCCGGACCAGCTCAGGCCCTGGGCCGGCCACTGGCCCTTGAGGCCCAGCTCGACGTTGCCGACATGCTCGGGCTGGTAGCCGGAGGCGACCTGCAGGGTGTTGAAGCCGCCGGCCTGGTAGCCACGGGTCAGCGAGGCGTAGACCATCAGGTCGGGGCCGTAGCGATGGTCCAGCACGAGGCGGGGGCTGGTGTCGGTCCAGCGCTTGCGCACTTGCAGCGGCGCTCCGGACGCGCCCTGCGTGGCAATGAGGGCGTTCTGTCCCATGGCGCCGCGCAGCTGGTCGGCCTGGGCCTGGCTGATCGCGCCGGCGGCGACCAGGCCCGGGAACAGGCCGGCCGCGTCCAGGGCCTGGAGCTGGGCATCCAGCGCGCCGGCCGCGCGCAGCGGGTTGAACCAGCTGAAGGTCTTGTCGTCGCGGGTCAGGCGCAGGCCGGTGGTCAGGTTCGTGGACGGGGTCAGGTGCCAGATCACGTCGCCGAAGATGGCCTGGGCGCGGTTGTGCGCGACATTGCTCATGCGCTCCTGCCAGGGCAGGCCCAGCAGTTCGATACCGGGCACGCCGGCCGCCGCGACGAGCTGGTCCACCGCCGTGAACAGCGGCGCGCCGAGCAGGTTGCCGCTCAGCGTGTCGAGGCTGGTGGTGGTGGCGTCGACCAGGGCCGACTGCGCGGCGTGCTCGTCGTAGAAGCTGACGCCGGCCAGCCAGTTGGCCGCCGCCTGCTTAGCCGAAAGGCGGAACTCCTGCTGCAGGCTGTGGTTGCCCTCGACGTTGGTCGTCGCGAGGTAGAGGGCCGGGTTGTTGCTGCCGTCGTTGTCCTGGCGGTTGAGGCTGCTGAAGTGGCGGTAGGCCGTCGTCGACGTGAACTCGGCCCAGGGCAGGCTGTGTTCGATGCGCAGCGTGAGGCCGTCGTAGTCGCGCTTCTCGCGGTCCCCGGCCACGTCGTTGAGCAGCGGCGCGTGCCGCGGGTCGAGGTAGCTGCTGGGGTCGGCCGGGAAGGGCGGCGGCGTGCCCGCCGGCGTGGCCCTGACGAGGCCGAAGGCCGGCCGCGCGCGCTGGTCCAGCTTTTCGTGCTCGTAGCTCAGCAGGGCCTGGGTGGCCTCGCCCACCTGCAGGCGTAGCGCGAGGCGGGTGCCCCAGCTGTTGTCGCCGCCGGCACGCTGGCCGGTGGCGGCGTCGCGGAACTCGCCGTCGGTGCGCCGCGCGACGACGCTGGCGCGCAGGGCCAGGTTCTCGCCCAGCGGCTGGTTGACGATGGCCTCGGCCTGGCGCAGGCCGTGCTCGCCCAGGCGCAGCAGGCCGCTGGCGCTGGTGCGGAACTCCGGCTCCTGCGTCACGACGGCGATGGCGCCGCCCGCGCTGTTGCGGCCGAACAGCGTGCCCTGCGGGCCCTTCAGCACCTCGACGCGCTTGACGTCGTTGAAGTTCAGCAGCGCGCCGCCGGTCTTGCCGGTGTAGACGCCGTCGACGTAGATGCCCACCGGCGAGTCGGTGCCGATGCCGAAGTCCGAGGTGCCGATGCCGCGCAGCGACATGCGCGGCTGCGTGGGCTGGTTGGCGTCCACGTCCAGGCCCGGGATGTGGGCGTTGAGGTCGCCGAGGTTGGACGCGCCGAGCTTGCGCACCTGGTCCGCGCCCAGCACCTGGATGGCGATGGGAACCGACTGCAGCTGCTGGGTGCGCCCCTGGCCGGTGACGATCACCGCATCCAGCTGCTGGGGCGCGTCGCCCGCCGAGGTCTGGGCCTGGGCGCACAGGGCCAGCGCGGACAAGGCGATCGCGCTGCGGCGCGGACTGCAGGGTCGGTTCATGGGAGTCTCCTGGGTTGTCGATTTAATATAGCTATGACTATATTTTTGCTGGCGCGCCTCTCCACTAGGAGAATCCCGGGCCAGCCTCTCGACCTGCCCATGACCCGAACCGCATCGCGAAAGCCCCGCCGGCCCGCCGCCGACCTGCCCGACGTGGCGCCCAAGAAGCTGCCGACGCAGTCGCGCGCCGTGGAGACCTACGAGCGCATCCTGGCGACGGCGGCCGAGCTGCTGGGGGAGGTCGGCATCGAGCGGCTGTCGACCAACCTGGTCTGCCGGCGCCTGGGGCTTTCTCCGCCGGCGCTCTACCAGTACTTCCCCAACAAGTACGCCATCCTTCACGAGCTGGGCCAGCGGCTGATGCAGCGCCAGAACGAGCTGCTCGGCCCCTGGGCCACGCCGGCCACGATGGCCCTGCCCGAGGCCGAGTTCGCCGCCAGCGTGGCCGAGGTCTTCCTGCAGACGCTGCGCGTGACGCAGGAGATGCCGGGCGGTGCCTGGATCACGCGGGCGCTGCGCGCCGTGCCTTCATTGCAGGAGGTCCGCAACCAGTCGCACGACCAGATGACCGAGCTGCTGATGCAGGTCTTCCACGCGGCCCATCCGGCGGCCGAGCCGGTGCGTGCGCGCCTCAGCGTGCGGCTCTACATCGACGCGCTCTACACCGCGCTGGAACTGCTGTTCGACGACCCCAGCCAGCCCGCCGAGGCGGTGGCGGCCACGATGGCCGACATGGTGGCGGGGCATTTCGTGCGTGTCCGAGCCACGTAGGGCCTGTTCACCCTACGGCCTGCTGCCGTAGGGTGAACAGGCCCTATCAAGCCTCCGCGAAGAAGCGGCTCGGCGGCATGCCCACGGTGCGCGTGACCATGGCCGTGAACGCGCTGGCGCTGGCATAGCCCAGTTCGGTGGCGATGTGGCTCATGGGCCGGCCGCGGGCCGCCAGCGTCAGCGCGTGGGCCAGCAGCAGCTGCGAGCGCCACTGCGCGAAGCTGGTGCCCAGCTGCTCGCGGAACAGCCGGCTCAGCGTGCGCGGGCTGGCGCCGGCCTCGGCGGCCCATTCGTCCAGGCCGGCATGGCGGCCGGGTTCGCGCAGCATGGCCTCGCAGAGCCGGCGCAGGCGGGCGTCCTGGGGCAGGGCGACGCCAAGGGCCAGCGGCCGCGCGCGCCTGAGCTCGACGAGGACCAGCCCCTCGATGCCGCGGCGGCGCTCGGTGTCGGCACTGTCTTCCGCGGGCGGCGGGTCGGGCACGGCGGGCAGGGCCAGCACCAGCTCGCGCAGCAGCGGCGACACCTCCAGCACGCGGCCGGCCTGCCAGGCCGCGCCGGTCAGCAGGCCCGGGCCAGCGTAGAGGGTGCGCAGGTCGCACCGCTCGATGGCCGTGACCGCGTGGACGACGCCGGGCGGGATCCACACCGCGCGCGACGGCGGCACGATATAGGTCGAAGCCTCGGTGCTGACCCGCACCGCCCCCGTCATCGAGAACACGAGCTGGCCCCAGTCGTGGCGGTGCGGCTGGATGTCCGTCTGGTGCTCCAGCATGCGCGACTTGGCGCGCAGCGGGCGCTCGGGCGTGGGCGCGAAACGCTCCGGGGAAAACGCGGGAACACTGCTGCGGCGGACCATGGCTGGATTTCGACAGAACTTGACGAACCATCGTAACCGCGCCTGTTCAGCCCTGCCTACATTGCGGGCATGAGTACCGCCACCGCCTTCCCCCTCGATGCCGGCCCGCAGCGCCGGCGCGACATCGCGACGATCTCGACCATCGGCGTCGCCCATGGCAGCTCGCACTTCTTCCACATGCTGCTGCCGCCGCTGTTCCCGGCCTTCATCCAGGCCTTCGGGCTGAGCTATTCGGAGCTGGGCCTGCTGGTGACGACCTTCTTCGTCGTCTCGGGCGCCGGCCAGGCGGCGTCTGGCTTCATCGTCGACCGCATCGGCGCGCGGCCGGTGCTGTTCGCGGCGATGGCGAGCTTCTTCCTCGCCTCCGTCGCGGCCGGCCTGGCCCAGGGCTTCGGCGGGCTGATGCTGGCGGCGGCGCTGGCCGGCGTCGGCAACGCGCCCGTCCACCCGGCCGACTTCACCATCCTGAACAAGCGCGTGTCGCAGCCGCGCCTGGGCCATGCCTTCTCGGTGCACGGCATCAGCGGCAACCTCGGCTGGGCCGTCGCGCCGGTGTTCTCCATCGGCATCGCCGAGGCGACGGGCAACTGGCGCTTCGCCTACGTCGGCACGGCGCTGGTCGCGCTGGCGGTGATGGGCCTGCTGTTCTGGCAGCGCTCGGCCATCGACGACCGCCAGGGCTCCTGGGGCCATGCCAAGCCCGCTGCCGGCGTGAAGGAAGAGCACCCCATGGCCTTCCTGAAGCTGCCGTCGGTGTGGCTGTGCTTCTCGTTCTTCTTCTGGAGCACGGCGGCGCTGTCGGCCATCCAGAGCTTCGCGAGCCCGGCCCTGCACCAGATCTACGGCCTGCCGCTGGCGCAGACGGCCTATGTCGTCACCGGCTACATGCTGGCCGGCGCGGCGGGCATGGTCTGCGGCGGCTTCCTCGTCGCAAGGGCCGAGAAGCTGGAGCGCAGCATCGCCTTCGCGATGGCCTTCGCCGCGGCCCTGCTGCTGCTGACGGCGACCGGCTGGCTGCCGGGCGGCCTGGCCGCCGTCGTCGCGGCGCTGGCCGGCTTCGGCACCGGCCTGGCCGGCCCCTCGCGCGACATGCTCATCAAGCGCGCCGCGCCGCCGGGGGCCACGGGGCGCGTCTACGGCACCGTCTACTCGGGGCTGGACATCGGCTTCGCGCTCGCGGCGCCGGTCTTCGGCGCCATCCTGGACCACGGCATGCCGCGCGGCGTGTTCGCCGGCTCGGCCGTGGCGCTGACGCTGGGCATCGTGTCGGCGGGCCTGGTGGGCCTGGGCCTGGGTCGGCGCGCGGCCGTGCCGGCCTGACGCCGGGCCTGTCGGCCGCGATCCGCTGGAAAACCCCCTTGGCCGGGGCCGCGGCCGCGGTCGTAGCATGCGCGCGCGCCCCTCGCGGGGCCGGAACCGATCGAAAGGAGTCCCGCATGGCATCGTCCCTCCCCGGCATCAGCGTCGCCCCGTTGATCGGCCGCATCCTCGTCGCGCTTCTCTTCATCCCGGCAGGCCTCGGCAAAATCGCCGGCTTCAGCGGCACGGTGGCCTATGTCGCATCGTCCGGGCTGCCGCTGCCGGCCCTGGGCGCGGTCATCGCCATCGTCGTGGAGGTCGGGCTGGCGACTGCGCTGCTGGTTGGCTGGCAGGCGCGCTGGGCCGCCCTCCTCATCGCGCTGTTCACGCTCGCGGCGGCCTTCTTCTTCCACCGGTTCTGGGCCGCGCCGCCGGACCAGCAGATGATGCAGAACATCAACTTCTTCAAGAACGTGGCCATCGCTGGCGGCCTGCTCTTCGTCTATGCCTTCGGGCCTGGCGCGTATTCCCTGGACGCCCGCAGCGGGCGGGCCTGAGCGCCCGCCGGCTACAGTGCCGGCATGACCACACACAACACCCCCCGCCTGGCCGGCCACAAGCTGGTCGAGGCGCTGATTGCCCAGGGCGTCGACACCGCATTCGGCGTTCCCGGTGAAAGCTATCTGGCCGTCCTCGACGGCTTCCACGAGTACCGCGAGCAGATCCGCTTCGTGGCCTGCCGGCAGGAGGGCGGCGCGGCCTTCATGGCCGAGGCACAGGGCAAGCTGACCGGCAGGCCGGGCATCTGCTTCGTGACCCGCGGCCCGGGGGCGACGAACGCGAGCATCGGCCTGCACACGGCCTTCCAGGACTCGACGCCGATGATCCTCTTCATCGGCCAGGTCGCCAGCGACCAGCGCGACCGCGAGGCCTTCCAGGAGGTGGACTACCGCCAGATGTTCGGCCCCGGCACGCTGGGCATGGCCAAGTGGGTCGGCGAGGTGCACGACGCCGAGCGCCTGCCCGAGTACGTGGCGCGCGCCTTCCACACGGCCATGCAGGGCCGGCCCGGCCCGGTCGTGCTGGTGCTGCCCGAGGACATGCTGACGCAGCCCATCGCGGCGCCGGTGCTGCCGCCCGTGCGGCCCGCCGAGGCCGCGCCGACGCCGGCCGCGCTGGCCGAGTTGCGCACGCGCCTGGCCGCGGCGAAGAGGCCCTTCGTCATCGCCGGCGGTGGCGGCTGGACGCCCGAGTCCACGGCCGCGCTGCAGCGCTTTGCCGAGAGCTGGAACCTGCCCGTCGGCTGCGCCTTCCGCTTCCAGGACCTGTTCGACAACGCCCACCCGAACTACGCGGGCGATGTCGGCATCGGCATCAATCCGAAGCTGGCCGCCCGCGTGAAGGAGGCCGACCTCATCCTCGCCATCGGCCCGCGCCTGGGCGAGATGACGACCGGCGGCTACACGCTGCTGCAGGCGCCGCGGCCGGCGCAGCAGCTCATCCACATCCACGCCGGCGCCGAGGAGCTGGGTCGCGTCTACACGGCCGAGCTGCTGATCAACGCGAGCATGAGCACGGCCGCGCCCGCGCTGGCCAAGTTGGCGCCGCCCGTCGACATCCCGTGGCGCGCCTGGGCCGAAGCCGCCCATGCTGACTACGAGGCCAACCTCGTGTCGACGCCGGTGGCGCCGCTGGACATGGCCGAGGTCATCCGGCTGATCGACGCCAAGCTGCCCGAGGGCACGATCTTCACGAACGGCGCCGGCAACTACAGCGGCTGGCTGCACCGCTTCCACCGCTACACCGGCCTGCACCGCTTCGGCAAGACCCAGCTCGCGCCGACCTCCGGCGCGATGGGCTATGGCGTGCCGGCCGCCGTCGCCGCGGCCTTGCTGCAGCAGGAGCGCTGGGTCGTCAACATCGCCGGCGACGGCGACTTCCTGATGACCGGCCAGGAGCTGGCCACGGCCACCGGCTACGGTGCGAAGAAGCTGCTCGTCGTCGTCGTCGACAACGGCACCTACGGCACCATCCGCATGCACCAGGAGCGCGAGTACCCGGGCCGCGTGTCGGGCAGCGACCTCTTCAACCCCGACTTCGCCAAGCTGGCCGAGGCCTTCGGCTTCGCGGCCTTCCATGCCGAGAGCACGGCCCAGGTCGGCCCGGCGCTGGGTGCGGCGATCGCTGGGGCCAAGCCGGCGCTGCTGCATCTGCGCCTGTCCAGCGACGTGAGCACGTCGCGCGCGACGCTGACGGCGATCCGCGAGGCCGCGCAGAAGAAGGCCGGCCATGCTTGAGCTCCAGCTGCGTGGCGACTACATCGAGCTCGACAAGCTGCTCAAGGCCGTGGGCCTCGTCGAGAGCGGCGGCCGGGCGCGCATGCTGATCGCGGCCGGCGAGGTCAAGGTCGATGGCCAGGTCGAGCTGCGCAAGACGGCCAAGATCCGCGCCGGCCAGGTGGTGGATTTCGCCGGCCAGCAGGTGCGGGTCGTCAGCCCGGCCTGACGACCTCCAGCAGCCGCTCCAGCCCGCCCGCGTTGATCGCGACCATCGCCTGCTCACGCACCCTGGGCTTGGCGTGGTAGGCCACGGACAGGCCGGCCACGCCCATCATCGGCAGGTCGTTGGCGCCGTCGCCCACCGCCATGGCCTGCGCGGGCGTGCAGCCGATGCGCTCGCAGCATTCGAGCAGCATGCGGCGCTTCTCGGCACCGTCGCAGATGTCGCCCCAGTCCTGCATCGCAACGCGGCCGGTGAGGGCGCCGTTTTCGATCTCCAGCTCGTTGCTGCGCACGAAGTCCATGCCCAGCTCGGCGGCCACGAAGCGCGTGAAGAAGGTGAAGCCGCCCGACACGAGCACCAGCTTCAGGCCGGCGGCCTTCAGCGCCGCGCACAGCTCGCGCGCGCCGGGGTTGAAGCGCAGGCGCTCGGCCAGCACGCGGTCCAGCACGGCGGCGGGCACGCCGGCCAGGATGGCCAGGCGCCGCTGCAGGCTGTCGCGGAAATCGGTGATCTCGCCGCGCATCGCGGCCTCGGTGATGGCGGCCACCTGCTGGCCCTTGTCGGCCAGCGCCGCGATCTCGTCGATGCACTCGATGCCGATCAGCGTCGAGTCCATGTCGAAGGCGGCGAGCTTGAAGTCGGCGAGGCGCAGCGGCGGCGTGAAGCCTTGGGTGGCGAGAGATGTCATGGGGCGTGTCTGATCGGACTGATGGCCTTGAGCACCGGCCGTATTTGAGGGATTTCGAGTTGTGTTGCCAGCAGGCTCACCGGTTGAAGGCCTGATCGACATCGCGAGACCCGTGCAGCACGCGGATGACGTCGATGCCGTCCGCCAATGTTTCGTAGAACACGACGTAGCGGCCAAACGCCAGGCTTCTCAGCCCCGCGTCGACCTCGTCGCGGGGCCGACCCAGCGCCGGCTGCGTGGCCCACAGCGCAAAACTGTCGTTCAGTGCATCCACCCAGCGGTCTGCTGCGGCAAAGTTGTCTTCGGCGATGTAGGTCCAGATTTCCAGGATGTCGAGCTCCGCCTGGGGGCGCAGCCTCACACGCGACATCTAGGCAGCCTCCGTGGCGCGTTTGCGAGCCCGTGCCTTGCGCTTGATGGCCGTGGCGTCCCACGCCGTGCTGGGGCCGCTGTTCTTGCCGGCCTGGATCTCCCGCCGCAGTTCCTCGCGTTTCACTTCCTTGAGGCGGTCCTGCTCTTCCATGAGCCGCAGGGCCTCGCGCACCACCTCGCTGGCCGATGTGTATAGGCCGGAGCTGACCTTGGCGCGGACCAAGGCTTCCAGCTGAGGGGTCAGATTGACGTTCATTCCCATGGCATGCCCGGCTTCGTCCAGGAAGATTCGAGTTTATCGAAGATTGTCAAAGATTGACATCTTCGGCAGGCGGCAGCGCCCGTCAGCCTAGTACAATATCCCCGAAATAAGCTTCTTATAAAAGAGCTTTGATGTAGGCTCGCCCTCCATGGGGAGAGGCCGTCAAGCGCAAGTCGTCAAGCTGTCGAGGAAGGACCGTAGCGCGCTCCAAGCGCTGCTGCGCCAGAGCACGGCGGCGCAGCGTGATGTCGTGAGAGCCCGGATCGCGCTGATGGCTGATGAGGGGCAGACGACGGCGGCGATCGCGCAGTCGCTGGGCCTGTCGCTGCCCAGCGTGTCGAAGCGGCGCGGTCGTGTGGCCAGCCGCGGGGCGGCCGGGCTACAGGAGGTGCCGCGGCCCGGACGGCCCCGGCGCATCGGCGACGCCCAGCGGCTGCAACTGCTGGCCCTGGCGTGCGAGCCGGCCGAGGCTCAAGGCCGGACCACGCCGACGCTGGACGAGCTGTGCGAGCGCGCCGTGGAGCAAGGCGTGGTCGAGCACATCAGCCGCAGCCACCTGCAGCGCATCCTGCAAGCCGGCGATGTGCGCCCGCACCGCGTGCGGCAGTGGCTGCACAGCCCCGACCCGCAATTCCGCGAGAAGGTCAACGCCATCTGCGAGCTCTACCGCGCCGCGCCCAAGGGCTCGGTCGTGCTGAGCATCGACGAGAAGACCGGCATCCAGGCCATTGAACGCAAGCATGCCGACCGGGCGCCCCGGCCCGGGCACACCCGCCGGCGCGAGTTCGAGTACATCCGCCACGGCACGCAGGCGCTGATCGCGGCGCTGGATGTGCATTCGGGGCGGGTGCTGGGCCGCTGCAGCGATCGGCGCACCCAGGACGACCTGTTGGCCTTCATGGAGGAGGTCGCGCGTGCGTATCCCCAAGGGCCCGTGCATGTCATCTGGGACAACCTGAACACCCACCGCGCGCAAGCGGTGTGGGCGGACTTCAACGCCCGCCACGACCAGCGCTTCACATTTCACTTCACCCCGCTGCACGCCAGTTGGGTCAACCAGATCGAGTTGCTGTTCGGCATCTACACGCGCCGCGTCCTGCGCCACGCCAGCCATACCTCCAAGCAGCACCTGCGCCAGCGCACCGAGGCCTTCCTCGCTCAGCGCAACACGCACCCCAAGCCGTTCAAGTGGACGTTCGCCGGCTTCGAGCTGCAAACTGGCGAACCCAAGAAGCTCGCCCACCATGCCCAACGTCTTCGCCCAAGCACACGCCGCTGAGCTGCAGCGCCACCTCGCCGCGCTTACCGGCCACGAGCACGCCCATGTGCGCCCCTACGGCAAGCACCTGCTGATCCAACTGCACCGCGACGACGATGTCGACGCCGTGGCGCGCTTGACCGAAGTCGCCCGCAATAAGTACACGGTCGCGTTCCGCAGTCACACCGGCCGCTGGGAGCCGCTGCCCGCCGCCGCCGCCGAGCTCAAGCAGGCCGCCCAACTCGTCACCACCCTCCTGGCTCCCTATCTGGAACCTTAATAGGAAAGATATTTAGGGGATGTTGTACTAGTTCACCGGTTTCGGCTGGCCCAGCAGCCTCAGCACCTCGCGCACCGCCTGGGCGCGGTCCTGCGGGTTGGTGAGTGCCTTGTCGACGCGCAGCTTCTCGTTGCCGACCAGCTTGATGTTGCGGTTCTTCTGCACGAGCTCGATGACGCGCATCGGATCGATGGGTGGATTGGGGCGGAAGCCGATGTTGATGACGGCCGGAGAGGCGTCCACCTTGATGACGCCATAGGGCCTGGCCAGCACGCGCAGGCGGTGCAGGTCGAACAGCGTCTGGCCCTGCGCGGGCAGCTTGCCGAAGCGGTCGGTGATCTCCTCCAGCATCGCGTCGATCTGCTCGGGCTTGTCGGCCGTGGCCAGGCGCTTGTAGAGGCTCAGGCGAACCTGCACGTCGCCGCAGTAGGCGTCGGGCAGCAGGGCCGGGGCGTGCAGGTTGATCTCGGTGCTGGTCGAGAACGCGCCAGTGGGCGACAGCAGGTCGGGCTCGCGGCCGGACTTCAAGGCCCGCACGGCCTCGCTGAGCATGTCGTTGTAGAGCTGGAAGCCCACCTCCATCATGTTGCCGCTCTGGTTGTCGCCCAGCACCTCGCCGGCGCCGCGGATCTCGAGGTCGTGCATGGCGAGGTAGAAGCCCGAGCCCAGTTCCTCCATGGCCTGGATGGCGTCCAGGCGCTGCGTGGCCTGCTTGGTCAGGCCCTGCAGGTCGGGCACCATCAGGTAGGCATAGGCCTGGTGGTGGCTGCGGCCGACGCGGCCGCGCAGCTGGTGCAGCTGGGCCAGGCCGAACTTGTCGGCGCGGCTGATGACGATGGTGTTGGCGCTCGGCACGTCGATGCCGGTCTCGATGATGGTCGAGCACAGCAGCAGGTTGTGCTTGCCCTGCACGAACTCGCGCATGACGCGTTCCAGCTCGCGCTCGGGCATCTGGCCGTGGGCGACGACGATGCGGGCTTCGGGCAGCAGCTCTTCCAGCTTCTGGCGCCGGTTCTCGATGGTCTCGACCTCGTTGTGCAGGAAGTAGACCTGGCCGCCGCGCTTCAGTTCGCGCAGCACCGCCTCGCGGACGGTGCCGCTGCTTTCGGCGCGAACAAAGGTCTTGATCGCCAGGCGGCGCTGCGGCGCGGTGGCGATGACGCTCAGGTCGCGCAGGCCTTCGAGCGCCATGCCCAGCGTGCGGGGGATGGGCGTGGCGGTCAGCGTCAGCACGTCGACCTCGGCGCGCAGCGCCTTCATCGCCTCCTTGTGGCGCACGCCGAAGCGGTGTTCCTCGTCGATAACCAGCAGGCCCAGGCGGTTGAACCTGACCTCGGGCGACAGCAGCTTGTGCGTGCCGACGACGATGTCGATGCTGCCGTCGGCAATGCCTTTCATCGCCGCCTTGATCTCCTTGGCCGAGCGGAAGCGGCTCATCTCCGCCACCTTGACCGGCCAGGCGCCGAAGCGGTCGGCGATGTTCTGGTAGTGCTGCTCGGCCAGCAGCGTCGTCGGCGCAAGGATGGCGACCTGCTTGCCGCCCATGACCGCGACGAAGGCCGCGCGCAGCGCCACCTCGGTCTTGCCGAAGCCCACGTCGCCGCAGACGAGGCGGTCCATCGGCTTGGGGCTGATCATGTCCTGGATGACCGCGTGGATGGCGGCGCGCTGGTCGGGCGTTTCCTCGAAGCCGAAGCTCGCGGCGAAGGCCTCGTAGTCGTGGCCCGAGTAGCGGAAGGCATGGCCCTCGCGGGCAGCGCGGCGGGCGTAGAGGTTGAGCAGCTCGGCCGCCGTGTCGCGCACCTGCTCGGCGGCCTTGCGCTTGGCCTTCTCCCACTGGCCGGAGCCCAGCTTGTGCAGCGGCGCTTCTTCCGGTGAAACGCCGGTGTAGCGGCCGATCAGGTGCAGCTGGGCCACGGGCACGTAGAGCGTGGCCTTGTCGGCGTATTCCAGGTGCAGGAACTCGCTCTTCTGGCCGTCGCCGAGGTCGATGTTGACCAGGCCCTGGTAGCGCCCGATGCCGTGGTTGATGTGCACGACCGGGTCGCCCACCTTCAGCTCGGACAGGTCCTTGATCAGCGCGTTGACGTCGCTGACCTGCTCCTGCTTGCGGCGGCGCCGCGTGGTGGGCGTCGTCGCGAACAGCTCGGTCTCGGTGATGAGCTGCAGCGGGCGTTGCGCATCGTTCCAGAAGAAGCCCGCGGCCAGCGGCGCGGCCGTGATGGCGTATTTCTCGTCGCCTTCGCAGAACTCGGCCAGGCTGGCCACGGAGGGCGGGTCGATCTTGTGGTCCCGCAGTTGCTCCAGCAGGCTTTCGCGCCGGCCTTCGCTTTCGGCCAGCAGCAGCACGCGGTGGGGCGTCTTGTCGAGGTGGGCTTCCAGGCGCGCCAGCGGCTCCTGCGCGCCGCGCTCCACGCTGACGTCGGGCAGCGGGCGGGCGAAGTCCACGGGCTCAGAACCGCGCACCGACAGCACGGCATGCGGCTTGGTCAGGCCGAAGAAGTCCTCGGCCGTCAGGAAGATCTCGGCCGGCGGCAGGATGGGCCGCTCGGGGTCGTGCTGCAGGAAGCGGTGGCGCTCCCTGGTGTCGGCCCAGAAGCGCTGGATGGCTTCGTCGACCTCGCCGTGCAGGGCCAGGCCCGCCTCGGCGCCGAGATAGTCGAAGACCGAGGCCGGCTGCTCGAAGAAGATGGGCAGGTAGAACTCGATGCCGCCGCTGGCCAGGCCCTCGCCGATGTCGCGGTAGATGCGCGACTTGCTCGGGTCGCCGTCCATCTTCTCGCGCCAGCGGTTGCGGAAGGCCTTGCGCGCCGCCTCGTCCATCGGGAACTCGCGGCCGGGCAGCAGGCGCACCTCGGGCACGGGGTAGAGGCTGCGCTGGCTGTCGGGGTCGAAGGTGCGGATGGAGTCCACCTCGTCGCCGAACAGGTCCACGCGGTAGGGCACGTTGGAGCCCATCGGGAACAGGTCGATCAGGCCGCCGCGCACCGCGTACTCGCCGGGCTGCACGACCTGGCTGACGTGGGTGTAGCCGGCCAGCGTCAGCTGGGCGCGCAGCGAGGCCTCGTCGAGTCGCTGCTTCTGCTTGAAGTTGAAGGTGGTGGCCGCCAGGAAGCTGGGCGGCGCCAGCCGGGCCAGCGCCGTCGACGCGGGCATCAGCACGACGTCGATGCTCTTGGTCTTGCGCGACTGCAGCAGCTCCCACAGCGTGGCCAGGCGCTCGGAGATCAGGTCCTGGTGCGGGCTGAAGCTGTCGTAGGGCAGGGTCTCCCAGTCGGGGAAGACGGCGACCTTCAGCTCCGGCGCGAAGAACTTCAGCTCGTCCTCCAGGCGCTGCGTGTCGCCGGGCTCGGCCGTGAAGATGGCGGCCAGGCGCCCGGCGTCGCGCTGCTGCTGCACGAAGCGGGCGAGCAGCAGGGCGTCGGCCGAGCCGAGGGGGCGGGGGTGAGTGAACTTCTTGCCCGGTTGGACGAGCGGCAGCAGCGACATCGGAAACCTACAAACGACAACAGCCCCGCAAAGGCGGGGCTCGGCCAAATTGTAGGGAGGGCATGGCCTTTGGCTGCGGGGCAAGGGCATGGCTAGCATGCGCGCCTTCCCAACCGGAGACCCCATGCGCCGTCGTCACGCCCTCAGCCTGCTCGCCACCTCGATCACCCTGAGCCTGCCCGCCTGGTCCGCCCCCACCGAGAGCCAGCGCTTCCACCAATGGCTGGACGCCCAGTGGGAGCTGACGCTGAAGCGCCAGCCCATGCTGGCCACCACGCTGGGCGACCCGCGCTACAACGGCCGCTTCGTCGACACGACCACCGCGGCCTGGCGCACCCAGTCCAGGCGCGACACCCAGCAGCAGCTGAAGGGCCTGGCCGGCTTCAACAAGGCCAGGCTCGACGCCAAGGACCGCGTCTCCTACGGCATCCTCAAGCTCGACCTGGAGCAGGAGCTGGCCGGCGAGCGCTTCCCGGACTGGATGCAGCCGATCAGCCAGATCGGCGGCCTGCCCAGCTTCCTCGCGCAGCTGGGCACGGGCGAGTCCATCCAGCCCTTCAAGACGACCCGGGACTACGACGACTGGCTCAAGCGCCTGGCCCTGGCCGTGCCCAGCTTCGACGGCAGCATCGCCAATATGCGCGCTGGCCTGAAGGCCGGCGTGACCCAGCCCAAGGCCGTCATGGAGAAGGTGCTGCCCCAGCTGCAGGCCCTGGCCGTGACCGACCCCGAGAAGAGCCTGTTCTGGGGCCCGATCAAGAACTTCCCCGACGCCGTGCCCGCCGCGGACCGCGAGCGCATCGCGGCCGCGATGCGCAAGCTGCTCGCCGACAAGGTGCTGCCCGCCTACGGCCGCATGCTGGCCTTCGTGCGCGACGAGTACACGCCCAAGGCGCGTGCCGGCACGGCCTGGTCGGACCTGCCCGACGGCAAGGCCTGGTACGCCTTGCGCGTGCGCCAGTCCACGACGCTGGACCTGACGCCCGACCAGATCCACGAGATCGGCCTGAAGGAGGTCGCGCGCATCCTCGGCGAGATGGAGGCCGTGCGGAAGCAGGTCGGCTTCCAGGGCGACCTGAAGGCCTTCTTCAAATACCTGCAGGACGACCCGAAGTTCTATTTCACGAAGCCCGAAGACCTGCTGGCCGGCTACCGCGAGCTGCAGAAGAAGATCAACGGCCTGACGCCCAAGCTTTTCGACATCGCGCCCAAGGCCGACTACCAGGTCAAGGAGGTCGAGGCCTTCCGCGCCGAGAGCGCGCCCGGCGCGTCCTACGAGGAAGGCTCCGTCGATGGCACCCGCCCCGGCGTGTTCTATGTGAACACCTTCAACCTGAAGGCCCAGCCCAGCTACGGCATGGAGACCCTGTCCCTGCACGAGGCCTCGCCCGGCCACCACTTCCAGATCTCCATCGCGCAGGAGGACAGCTCGCTGCCGGCCTTCCGCCGCTTCGGCAGCCACTACACGGCCTATGTCGAAGGCTGGGCGCTGTACTCGGAAAGCCTCGGCAAGGAGCTCGGCATGTTCACCGACTCCTACCAGTGGTATGGCCGCCTGTCCGACGAGCAGTTGCGCGCGATGCGCCTGGTCGTCGACACAGGCCTGCACGCCAAGGGCTGGACGCGCGAGCAGGCCATCAAGTACATGCTGGACAACTCGTCCATGGTCGAGAGCGACGTGGTCTCCGAGGTCGAGCGCTACATCGTCTGGCCCGGCCAGGCCCTGGGCTACAAGATCGGCCAGCTGGAGATCACGAAGCTGCGCCGCGAGGCCGAGGCCGAGCTTGGTGCGAAGTTCGACGTGAAGGGCTTCCATCGCGTCGTGCTGACGGCCGGCCAGGTGCCGCTGCCGGTGCTGCGCGAGCTGGTGATGGACTGGGTGGCGCAGCGCAAGGCGGGTTGAGCCGGCTGTCGCCTTCTGACGGCGGAATCTCGCCGTCCGCTGCGGCGGGCTCTCGCCGATTCGCCGATGTTGCCCGCCGCGCCCGCCTGGGGTGCCGCCGCGCACCGGCTTGGCACGCAAGCTGCTCATGCTGGGGCACACAACCCCAGGAGACAGCATGTCCGCCATCTTCCCGCCGACCTCCGCGCGCCCCGCGCCGGCGTCGGACGCCATCGAGTTCAAGCGCGTCAAGGCCATCTTCGTCGGCTCCGTCGGCAACCTCGTCGAGTGGTACGACTTCTACTGCTACGCGGCCTTCTCGCTGTACTTCTCGGCGGCCTTCTTCCCGTCCGGCGACCCGGTGGCGCAGTCCATGTCCACCGCGGCCATCTTTGCGCTGGGCTTCTTCGTGCGCCCCATCGGCGGCCTGCTGTTCGGCTACATCGGCGACCGCCACGGCCGGCGCCTGGCGCTGATGGCCTCGGTGCTGCTGATGTGCGGCGGCTCGCTGCTGATCGCCTGCTCGCCCACCTATGCGTCGGCGGGCGTCTGGGCGCCGGCCATCCTGCTGATCGCGCGGCTGCTGCAGGGCCTGAGCCTGGGCGGCGAATACGGCTCCAGCGCCACCTATCTGTCCGAGATGGCCACGTCCAGGCACCGCGGCTTCTATTCCAGCTTCCAGTACGTGACGCTGATCGGCGGCCAGCTGACGGCTCTCGTCGTGCTGCTGGTGCTGCAGAACTATGTGCTCGACACGGCCGAGCTCAAGGCCTGGGGCTGGCGCATCCCCTTCTTCATCGGCGCACTGCTGGCCGTCGTGGCCCTCATCATGCGTTCCGACCTGCCCGAGACGCAGGCCTTCACGGCCCAGCGCAAGCAGGGCCGGGACCGCATGGGCGGCTTCAGGCTGCTGCTGCAGCACCCGCGCGAATGCCTCATCGTCATCGGCCTGACCATGGGCGGCACGCTGGCCTTCTACGTCTACACGACCTATATGCAGAAGTTCCTGAAGCTGTCGGTCGGCCTGACGGATGCGCAGACGACGGCCGTGTCCGCCGCAAGCCTCGTCTTCGCGGCGCTGCTGCAGCCCGTCTACGGCGCGCTGTCGGACCGCATCGGCCGCAAGCCGCTGCTGCTGGGCTTCGCCGTGCTGGGCACGCTGTTCACGGTGCCGCTGCTGACGGCGCTGCGCCACGCGCAGGGCCCTTACGAAGCCTTCGGCCTCATCGCCTGCGCCTGGCTCATCGTCAGCGGCTACACGTCGATCAACGCGGTCGTGAAGGCCGAGCTCTTCCCGGCCTCCATCCGCGCCACCGGCGTGGGCGTGCCCTATGCCATCGCGGTATCGGTCTTCGGCGGCAGCGCCGAATACATCGCGCTGTGGTTCAAGCAGCAGGGCATGGAGAGCGGCTTCTATTGGTACGCTAGCGCGGTGATCGCCTGCTCGCTGCTCGTCTACCTGTTGATGCGTGACACGCGCCGGCATTCGCGAATTGATGCGGAAACGTGAGCCCCTCGCCCAGTCTTGCGTCGCTGAACGCGAGCAAGTCTGGTCGGTCCCCCGAGGGGACGGCGATGCTTGCGGCATCGAGCCGCAAGCACATCGCCAGGCGGGCCGGCTTGGGAACTGGAGTCGGACACAAGCAGTCCCTGCGGACTGCTTGTGCCTACGGAAGGCCATTGGCCTCTGGCCAATGGCAGGCCCGGCGCTCGGCCCGAATACATAGTCCATGCACAAGAAACCGAAGCCTCCCCGCTGGCAACGCAGCCTCGTGCTGCTGCTGGCAGTGGTGCTGGGCGGTGCGGTCGTTGCCTACGCCGCGTGGCGCGTCTCTCTGGACCTGGCGCTGGCCCAGACCCAGGTCGACGCCCAGCGCCATCTGCGCTTCGTCGCCCACGAGCTGACCGGGGCGCTGGACAAGTACGAGGCGCTGTCGCAGGTGCTGGCCCGCCATCCGGCGCTGGCCGGCCTGCTGGCCGAGCCGGCGGCCAAGGTGCGCGTTGCCGACGTCAACACGCTGCTCGAAGGCGTGGCCCGCGACGCGGCCGCGGCGGCCATCTTCCTCATCGATGCCAAGGGCCTGACGCTGGCCTCCAGCAACTGGCGCGACGCGCAGAGTTTCGTCGGCCAGAACTATGCCTACCGGCCCTATTTCCGCGACGCGATGGCCAGTGGCGGCGGGCATTTCTACGCGCGCGGCTCCACCACCGGCACGCCGGGCTATTTCATCGCCCACCGGCTGAGCGGCCCGGCCGCCGGCGTCGTCGTGCTGAAGGTGTCGCTGGACGAGATGGAGGCCAACTGGGCGCGCAGCGCGGGCGAGCTGATGCTGGCCGATGCGCGCGGCGTGGTCTTCCTGGCCAGCCGGCCCGAGTGGAAGTACCGCACGCTGCAGCCTCTCAGCGCCGCCACACGCACGGAGCTGCACGACACCCAGCAGTACGGCGACCTGCCGCTCCAGCCCTTGCAGCGCGAGCCGCTGCGGTCCATGCCCGAGCTGCGCGTCGAACGCATCGCCACGGCGTCGTCCCGGCTGCGCGCCTTCGTCACCGAGCAGGCCGTCGCGGGCCGCGGCTGGACGCTGCTGTCCTTCACCGAGATCCGCGGCGCCGAGCAGATCGCCGCCGGCCGCGCCTGGGCCGCGGCGCTGGGCTGGGTGTCGCTGCTGCTGGGGCTGGCCTATCTGCAGCTGCGCCGCCGCCGCGCCCGCGAGCGCCTGGCCGCGCAGGGCGAGCTGCGTGCCGCCTACGGCAGCCTGGAGGCGCGCATCGCCGAGCGCACGCAGGAGCTGCAGGCGCGCGTGGACGAGCTGCACCGCACCGAGCGCACGCTGCGCGCGACGCAGGACGAGCTCGTGCAGGCCGGCAAGCTCGCCGTGCTCGGCCAGATGGCCGCCAGCATCACGCACGAGATCAACCAGCCGCTGGCCGCGCTGCGTGCGCTCAACGACAACGCCCGCGTGTTCCTGGAGCGCGGCATGCAGGCCGATGCCGAGGGCAACCTCGAAGCCATGGCCCAGCTCACGCAGCGCATCGCCGCCATCGTGGCCCAGCTCAAGGGCTTTGCGCGGCGCGACGAACTGCGCGTGCAGCCGGTGCCGGTGGCCGCGGCCTTCCAGGCGGCGGTGGCGCTGGTGAGCGCGGAGGCGCGCCGCCAGCGCGTCACGCTCGAATGCCCGCCCGTGCCCGAGGGCCTGGCCGCGCTGGGCCAGCAGGTGCGCATCGAGCAGGTGCTCGTCAACCTGCTGCGCAACGGCATCGACGCGAGCGCGGAGAAGGGCGGTGGCACGGTCACGCTGCGGGCCGAGGTCGATGCCGAGCAGGCGCTGCTGCGCGTGAGCGACAACGGCCCCGGCCTGAGCGAGGACGTGCAGGCCCGCCTGTTCGAACCCTTCTTCACGACCAAGCGCCGCGGCGACGGCCTGGGCCTGGGCCTGTCCATCTCGGCCTCCATCGCGAACGCGCTGGGCGGCTCGCTGCAGGGCGTGAACCGCGCGCAAGGCGGCGCCGAGTTCACGCTGCGCCTGCCCCTCGCCTGACAATCCGCCGATGGCCTGGACCGAACCCACCGATGTGCTGCTCGTCGAGGACGACGGGCATGTGCGCCTGGCCACGACGCAGAGCCTGGCGCTCGCCGGCCTGCGCACGCAGGGCGTCGAGTCGGCCGAGGCGGCGCAGGCCTGGCTGCAGCCGGGCTTTGCCGGCATCGTCGTCTGCGACGTGCAGCTGCCCGGCGCCAGCGGCCTGCAGCTGCTGCACACGCTGCGCGAGCAGGACCCGGAGCTGCCCGTCGTCCTCGTCACCGGCCACGGCGACATCGGCATGGCCGTGGAGGCCATGCGCGACGGCGCCTGGGACTTCATCGAGAAGCCGTTCTCGGCCGAGCACCTCGTCGAGGTCGTGCGCCGCGCACTGGCCCAGCGCCGCCTGGTGCTGGAGAACCGCCGCCTGAAGGCGCAGCTGGGCGGCGGCCCGGCCGACGGCCTGCTCGGCGCCAGCGCCGCGATGGAGCAGGTGCGCACGCTGATCGGCACGCTGGGCCCGGCGCGCGTGGACGTGCTCATCCACGGCGAGACCGGCGCCGGCAAGGAGGTCGTGGCCCGCGCGCTGCATGCGGCCAGCGGCGCGCGCGGCGCCTTCGTCGCGATCAACTGCGGCGCGCTGCCGGAGAGCGTGTTCGAGTCGGAGATCTTCGGTGCCGAGGCCGGCGCCTACACGGGGGCGACGAAGCGCCGCATCGGCAAGCTGGAGTTCGCGGGCGACGGCACCGTCTTCCTCGACGAGATCGAATCGATGCCGCTGGCGCTGCAGGTCAAGATGCTGCGCGTGCTGCAGGAGCGCAGCGTCGAGCGCCTGGGCGCCAACACGCCCGTGCCGCTGGCCTGCCGCATCGTCGCGGCGACCAAGGTGGACCTGCTGGACTTGGCGAGGGAAGGTCGCTTCCGCGAGGACCTGTTCTACCGCCTGGACGTGGCCAGCATCGCGCTGCCGCCGCTGCGCCGGCGCCGCGAGGACATCCCGCTGCTGCTGAGCCATTTCTGCACCCAGGCGGCAGAGCGGCTGCAGCGCGCGGTGCCGGCCTGGAGCGCCGCCCAGCTTGCCGCCTGGGCAGCGCGCGACTGGCCCGGCAATGTGCGCGAGCTGCGCAACTTCGCCGAGCGCTGGGTGCTGGGGCTGATCAACGAGACGACGGCACCCGGGCCGCCCGCGTCCAGCGAGCCGACGGCGCTGCCCCAGGCCCCGCTGGACGAGGCGCTGGCCGCCCTGGAACGGCAATGGATCGTGCAGGCCCTGCGGCAGAGCGGCGGCAATATCGCCAGGGCCGGCGAGCGCCTGGGCCTCGCGCGCAAGACGCTGCACGACCGCATCCGCCGCCTCGGCCTGGACGCCGATGCCTATCGCAGCGGCTGAGTCGTCGACCGCACGACGCGCACCGGCCGGCCCACCGCCTCGCGGGCGCGCAGCTGGCCGCAGCCGCCGTCCACGTCCTGGCCCGCCGAGTCGCGCAGTTTGGTCAGCACGCCGCGGCGGCTCAGCTCGGCCGCGATGGCGCGCGCACGCTCCCAGCTCGGGCGGCGGAAGGGCAGGCCCTCGGCGCTGTTGAAGGGGATCATGTTCAGCAGGCCGTAGCGGCCCTTGAGCAGGCGCACGATGCCGTCCAGCTCCTCGGGGCCGTCGTTGACGCCGTCCAGCAGCGTCCACTGGTACTGGATGGGATAGCCGCTGGTGCGGGCATAGGCGTCGGCGGCCTCCACCAGCGCGTCGGGCGCGAGGCGGGGGGCGCGCGGCAGCAGCTCGGCGCGCTTGGCGGCGTCCGTCGTGTGCAGCGACAGGGCCAGCGCCGGGCGGACTTCGGCCGCGTTCAGCGCCGCGAACGCGCGCTCGTCGCCGACGGTGGAGAACACCAGCTGCTTGTGCGCGAAGCCGCCCTCGCGGCCCAGCAGCGTGATCGCGTCCAGCACGGCGCCGAGGTTGTGCGAGGGCTCGCCCATGCCCATGAAGACGACCTTCTTCAGCTTGGCGTTCTTGCGCCGCGCCAGCACCACCTGGGCCACGATCTCGGCGCTGCCGACCTGGCGGATCAGGCCGTCCACGCCCGTCATGCAGAAACGGCAGCCCACCGCGCAGCCGACCTGGCTGGACACGCAGACGCCGTCGCGCGGCAGCAGCACGGTCTCGACCGTCTGGCCGTCGTTCAGGCCCAGCAGCAGGCGCGCGGACTGGCCGTCGCCGCCCGCGTGCTCGCTGCGCAGCGCGACCAGCCCGTCCAGCTCGGTCATCAGGCCGGGCAGGGCGCCCATGACCGCCCTGGGCAGCCAGCCCTGCAGCGGCTGCCGGCCGGCGTCCAGCGGCAGCGCGCGCACCCAGTGGCGCAGCACGCGGGATTCATGGGCGGGGTTGGCGCCGAGCGCGCGCAGGCGCTGGCGGAAGTCGGAGATCAGCATGGAGGCCTGGATTGTCCCCGACGTGATCCGGCGCTGCCCGGCCGAAGACTATGCTGGCCGTTCCATACCCCGAGGAGACGCCATGGCCCAGCCCGCCCACATCCAGCCCGAGGAATGGCAGGTCCGCTGCGACCTCGCGGCGCTCTACCGCCTCGCCGCGCTGCACGGCTGGGACGACCTGATCTTCACGCACATCTCGGCCCGCGTGCCCGGCCCGCAGCACCACTTCCTCATCAACCCCTACGGGATGATGTTCGACGAGATCACGGCCAGCAGCCTGGTCAAGGTCGACCCCGCCGGCGAGAAGGTCGAGCCCGGCGACTACGACGTGAACCCGGCCGGCTTCATCATCCACAGCGCGGTGCACGAGGCGCGCGAGGACGCGCAGTTCGTCATGCACCTGCACACCGTGGCCGGCGTCGCGGTCAGCGCGCAGCGCGAGGGCCTGCTGCCGCTGTCGCAGCACAGCCTGTTCCCGCTGGCCTCGCTCAGCTATCACGACTACGAAGGCGTGGCGCTGAACCCCGATGAGAAGGCCCGCCTCGTGGGCGACCTCGGCCACACGGCGCTGATGATCCTCCGCAACCACGGCCTGCTGACGCTGGGCCGCAGCGCGGCCGACGCCTTCCTGAAGATGTTCATGCTGCAGCGCGCCTGCGAGATCCAGATCGGCGCCCAGGCCGGCGGCGGCGAGCTGATCTGCATCCCCGCGCCCATCCTGGCCGGCATTCGTGCGCAGAGCGAGAAGGTCATGCGCGGCAGCGGCGCCGAACTGGCCTGGCCGGGCCTGCTGCGCCGGCTGGCGCGCCAGAACCCCGGGCACGACGCGTGACGCCGTCGCCCGAGAGCTGGCAGGCCGCGGGCCGGTATTTCGACTTCCGCGGCCGGCGCGTCTTCATCCGCACCGACGGGCCGGCCGGCGCGCCGGCCCTGCTGCTCATCCACGGCTTCCCGACGGCCAGCTGGGACTGGTGCAGGCTCTGGCCCGAACTCGCGGCGACGCACCGCCTGGTGGCGGCCGACATGCTGGGGCTGGGCTTCTCGGCCAAGCCGCGCGGGCACCGCTACACGGTGGCCGAGCAGGCCGACCTCTTTGTCGCGGCACTGGCCGAGGCCGGCATCGGCGAGGCCGCCGTGCTGGCCCACGACCTCGGCGACACGGTCGCCCAGGAGCTGATCGCGCGCGCCCTCGAGGGCCGGCTGCCGGTGAAGCTGCGCGGCGTCATCCTGCTCAACGGCGGCCTGTTCCCCGAGACGCACCGGCCGGTGCTGCTGCAGAGGCTGCTGCTGTCGCCGCTGGGGCCGCTGATCGCCCGCCTGTCCAGCCGCGCCAGGCTCGGCGCCAGCCTGACGCAGATCGCCGGCGACCTGAAGCCCACGGCCGCGGAGCTGGATGCGATGTGGCTGCTGATGAGCCGCGACGGCGGCCTGGCCGCGCTGCCACGGCTGATCCGCTACATGGTCGAGCGCCGCGACAACCGCGAGCGCTGGGTCGGCGCGCTGCAGCGCTGCCCCGTGCCGCTGGCCATCGTCAATGGCAGCGCCGACCCCATCTCCGGCGCCCACATGGTGGCGCGGCTGCGCGAGCTGGCCATCCCTGCCGACATCGCCGAGCTGCCCGGCGTGGGCCACTACCCGCAGATCGAGGCGCCGGCGGCCGTGCTGGCCGCGGTGCGCCGTGCGCTGGCGACAATGCCGGCATGATCCTTCGAGACCGGCCTTCGGGCCTGAAGCTCTTCTTCGTGCTGCGCGGCTCCATCCTGGCGCGCATCCGCGGCGCGCTGCTGGCCAATGTGCTGCTGGCCGTCATGGTGACGGCGGCGCACCGCTCGCTGGACGCCCACCGGGCCCTGCTCGTGTCCACCATCCCCTTCACGCTGATGGGCCTGCCGTTGGCCATCTTCCTGGGGTTCCGCAACAGCGCCTGCTACGACCGCTACTGGGAGGCGCGCAAGCTCTGGGGCGAACTGCTGCTGCGCTCGCGCAACCTCGCGCGGCAGATGCTGCATCTGGTCGACGCGCCCGCGCCGCCGGCCGACCCGCGCGACCTCGGCGATCTGCGCGTGCGGGTGCTGCTGCGGGCCGTGGCCTTCTGCGTCACGCTGAAGGCGCTGCTGCGCGACCGGCCCGCCGACGAGGCCGGCCTGGACGGCCTGCTGCAGCCGGCCGAACTCTCGGGCCTGGCCGCGGCGCGCAACCGCCCCGCCGCGCTGATGATGGCCATGGGCGCCGACCTGGCCCGCAGCCGCCGCGACGGCCAGCTCGACAGCCAGCGCGCCGTGCAGATCGACGCCACGCTGTCCGCACTGACGGCCGCCGCGGCGAGCTGCGAGCGCAT
This sequence comes from Pelomonas aquatica, assembly GCF_026712205.1. Taxonomy (GTDB): domain Bacteria; phylum Pseudomonadota; class Gammaproteobacteria; order Burkholderiales; family Burkholderiaceae_C; genus Pelomonas; species Pelomonas aquatica. The sequence goes on along the minus strand of NZ_JAPPUW010000004.1, from coordinate 155,768 downwards.
CAAGAACACGCCGCTGCCGTTTTCCTACTCGCTGCTGCTGCACCGCACGGCCTACCTCTACTGCTTCCTGCTGCCCTTCGGGGTCGTCGACACGCTGGGCCCGGTGACGCCTCTCGTCGTCGCCATCGTGGCCTACACATTCTTCGGCCTGGACGCGCTGGGCGACGAGATCGAGGAGCCCTTCGGCACCCAGGCCAACGACCTGCCGCTGGACGCGCTGTGCCGCGGCATCGAGATCGACCTGCGCCAGGCCCTGGGCGACGCCCATCCGCCGCCCGCGCTGGAGCCGGTGGACTATCTGCTGCTTTGAATTTCCGATGAACCCAGTCCCGCGTAGCCCGCGCTGCTTCGCCCTCGTCCCCGCCGCCGGCATCGGCGAGCGCTCGGGTGCCGGCATGCCCAAGCAATACGTCGAGATCGCCGGCCGGCCGATGCTGGCCCACACGCTGGCGGCGCTGGCCGCCGTGCCCCGCCTCGTGCAGACCCTGGTCGTGCTGTCGCCGGCCGACGACCGCTTTGAATCGACGGTGCTGGCGGCGCTGCCGGGCTACGCCGGCTGGGTGGCCCGTGTCGGTGGCGCCAGCCGCGCTGAGAGCGTGCTCGGCGGCCTGGCCGAGCTGCGCCGGCGCGGCGCGGCCGACGAGGACTGGGTGCTGGTGCATGACGCCGCGCGCTGCCTGCTGCGGCCGGAGTGGGTCGACGCGCTGCTCGATGCCTGCCTGCCCGACGCGGTTGGCGGCCTGCTGGCCCAGCCCATCGCCGACACGCTGAAGGCCGGCGACGCTGCGGGCCGCGTGACGGCCACCATCGACCGCCGCGACAAATGGGCCGCGCAGACGCCGCAGATGTTCCGCCTCGGCCTGGTCGAGCGCGCGCTGCGGCAGATGGGCGCCGCCGCGACCGACGAGGCCAGCGCCGTCGAGGCCCTGGGCCTCGCGCCGCGGCTGGTGCGCGCGTCGATGGCCAACTTCAAGGTGACGTGGCCGGAGGACTTTGCGCTGGCTGCGAAGCTGCTGGCGGGCTGACGGGCCATCTCACCACGTCGGCCCCAGCAGCAGATATGCCGCCGTGTCGCCGCCCCGCGTCGTGCCGACGGCCAGGAAGAACGGCCCGAAGCGCGTGTCCACGCTGAGGAAGCCGCTGCCGGCCTGCTTCCAGCCGCTCTTGCCGAGTTCCTGCAGGCTGGACAACCTCAGCCCCGAGCCCGCGCCGACGGCGCCGGCCTCCAGCGAGAAGCCGATGCGCACCGCGCCGCCCAGGCCCACCGGCATCTCGCCGATGCGCCGCGCCATGACGACGCGCAGCAGGGCCATGTTCTCGCCCACCAGCGAGCCGTCCGGCGTGCCGGACAGGCGCAGATAGCCGCCCAGCGAGCGAGCCTGGCCATGCTCGGCGTGGGCGGCCTCGCCGTAGAGCTGGCCGGCCCATTCGCCGAGGCGGAAGGCGCCCAGGCCCAGCAGCGAGGCGTTGACGACCTGCGCGTCGCCGCGCGGCCTCAGCCATTCGATGCGCGCCGTCATCCACTGGCCGCGGCTGGGGAAGGCCAGCGAGTCCAGCGTGTCGGTGTGCAGTTCCAGGTATTGCTGGCCGTAGAAGCGCGATTCCCGGCCGCCCGTGGGCGGCGCGGGCAGGATGACCTCGTCGGCGGCGCGCAGCTTGCCGAGGCCGAAGCGCAGGTCGCCGAGGCCCGCGATGCGGTGGCCGAGTTCGATCTGGGCGCTGGTCAGGCTGCTGGACAGGCGCAACGCCCGCTGGCCCTGGTTGAAGACGTCGTTGCTGCCGGCCTCGTAGCCCAGCTTGGCGCTGGCGAACCAGCGCGAGCCGGGGCCGAGGGGCTGGTAGAACTCGGTGTCGAGGCCGCGCGTGGAGCCGATGCGGGCAATGGAGCGCAGTTCGGCACCCCAGGGGTTGAGCCAGTCCGCGACATGCATCGCGACGAGGGAGAAGCGGTTGGCGTCGGCGAAGTTGCTGTAGAGCTCCAGGCCGAAGCGCAGCTTGCTGGCGGCCCAGTCGGCTTCGGTGAGCTTGAAGTTGACGCTGCGCCGGCCGTCGCGGTCGTCTAGCTCCAGCTCGATGCGTTCGAGATCGCCGGTGCCGTCCAGCCGCTCGACGGCGCGGTTCAGCTCGGTGCGGCCGACCGGGTCGCCGGGCTGCAGGGCGAGTTCGGCCTTCAGCGCCTCGGGGTTGAGGCGGCGCGTGCCTTCGATCTTCAGCGCCGCCAGCGGCAGGGCCTGCAGGGCGGATTCGGGCGGCGCCAGGCGGCGGGCCTGCAGGGCGGCCTGCGCCGCGGGCGCGGCCAGGGCCTGCAGCCGGCCGACCGCGGCGAGGGCTGCGCGGCGGCCGGTGGCCATGGCCTCGTCGGCGCGCGAGAAGTCCATGAAGCCCATGCCGGCCAGGTCGGGGTCGATGACGATGTCCTGCGGCCGCAGCTCGCGCAGCGAGCGCTGCACGTTCTGCTCGGTCAGGATCTGCAGCATCTGGTTGGCCACCATGACGGCGCTGGTGATCTCGCGGTCTTCGAGCAGCGGCGTGCCGACGTTGACGGCGATGATGACGTCGGCGCCCAGGGCCCGAGCCAGGTCGATGGGCAGGTTGCGCACCAGGCCGCCGTCCACCAGCGGCCGGCCGTTGACGCGCAGCGGCGCGAACACGCCCGGCACGGCCATCGACGCGCGCAGGGCCTGGAAGAGCGGCGTGTCGGCCTGATCCAGCATCGCGCCGGACAGCAGGTCGGTGGCGACCGCGCGGAAGGGGATGGGCAGCTTGCGCAGCGGCTCCTCGGCGCGCAGCGCCGGCAGCAGGGACGACAGCGTCGCTTCCAGCTGGCCGTTGGCCGCGGCGCCGCTGGGCAGCATCGCGCCGCGCTGCAGGTTGAAGCCGAACTCGATGCGCGAGGGCAGGCGCTCGTCGTCCTCGCGGCGGCGGATGGACAGGCGCTCGCGCGCCGGGCGGTCGGACAGGATGGCGCTCCAGTTCGCACGCTTCACGAGGGCTTCGAGCTCGTCGACGCTGCGCCCCGACGCGTAGGCCCCGCCGACGACGGCGCCCATGCTGGTGCCGACGATGAGGTCCACCGGCACCTTGAGCTCCTCCAGCACGCGCAGCACGCCGATATGGGCCAGCCCGCGCGCGCCACCACCGGACAGCACGAGGCCGATCCTGGGGCGGGGCGGCGGCAGGGGTTCGTCGGCCAGCGCGGAGCCGGCGATCAGCAGACAAAGGAGAAGCAGGCGTCTCATGGCGGCCGCACCATATCAGTTACTCCATCGTGCTTCTTGCGGGCCGAGCGCCGGGCCGCTCCCAAGCCGGCCCGCCCGGGCGTCTGCTTGCCGGTCGATCCGGCAAGCGTCGCCGTCCCCTCGGGGGACCGACCAAGGCGCGTCCTTGGGCGAGGGGCACCATTTCAGGCGGCGAGAATGCGGGCATGAGTCTTCCTCCGCTACGAATCGGCGAGGGCTGGGACACCCACCAGCTCGTGACCGGCCGGCCGCTGATCCTCGGCGGCATCACCATCCCGCACACGCACGGCCTGCTGGGCCATTCGGACGCCGACGCGCTGGCCCATGCCGTCACCGACGCCCTGCTCGGCGCCGCGGCCCTGGGCGACATCGGCAAGCTCTTCCCCGACACGGCGGCCGAGTTCAAGGGTGCCGATTCGATGGTGCTGCTGGCCGAGGCCTACCGGCGTGTGCAGGCGCAGGGCTGGCAGCTGGTCAATCTCGACGCCACCATCGTCGCCCAGGCGCCCAAGATGGCGCCCCACATCCCGGCCATGCGCGCCCGCCTGGCCGAGGTGCTGGGCGTGGACGTGAGCCAAGTGAACGTGAAGGCCAAGACGGCCGAGAAGATGGGACCGGTGGGCGAGGGGCTGGCCATCGAGGCGCGCGCGGTCTGCTTGCTGGCTCGTTAACATCGCGCGCCGCCGACCACCGAGCCTTGTCACCATGCACGTCGAACCGCCCTCGCATGCGCCTTCCAGCTTGAAGGAGCTGGGCATCCACTATCTGATGATCGTGCTGGGCATCCTGACGGCGCTGGGCCTGGAGGCGGGCTTCGAGACCCTGCACCACCGCCGGCTGGCCCAGCACACGGTCGAGCAGCTGGAGACGGAGCTGCGCGCCAACCTCGCCGAGGTGCGCTCGGCCGCGCAGAAGAACCAGGCCAATGCCGACGAACTGGCTGCGCTCTATGGCGACGTCAAGGCTCTGGCAAAGCAGGGCAAGGTCAAGCCCGAAGCGCTCTACGAGATGCTGCGCCAGCGGCTCAAAATCGCCGTGCAGACACCGGCCCTGCGCCGCGACGCGTGGGAGGCGGCCGTGGCCGACCAGGCCTTGATCCATATGCCGCGCGATGCGCTGAGGCGTTTCTCCGAGGCCTACACCGCGCAGCGCGAAACGCAGTTGGCGGTGCAGGCTACTTTCAACGCGGTGGGCTCGATTTCGCGCCTGACCGATGCGGCAGTGGATGCCGAGTTCGGCCGTGCAGACCCGATCGAAGTGCTGAAGGCCCTGAATGGCTACCGGTTGACTCTGCGGTCGGTGCTGTCGACCCAGGAGGAGCTGGCCAGTCAGCTCGGCGAGTCTCTCGGCGAGCCGGGCCCTGCTGCACCGGCCTCCGCGCCAGCGCATTGACGGGGCTTTCTCAGGCCGCCTGCAACTTCAGCAGCGTGACAAGGCCGCCGCCCTGGGCGTTGCTGATGGACAGCTGCCCGCCCAAGCGCTGCACCGATTTCTCGACAATGGCCAGGCCCAGGCCGGCACCGCTGGCCGCGGTGCGCGCAGCGTCGCCGCGGTAGAAGGGCGTCGTCAGCCGCGCCAGGCGGTCGGCCGGCACGCCGGGGCCGTGGTCGCGCACGCGCAGCTCGACCCAACTGCCCTGGCTCGTCGCGCTGACCTCCACGCGCGCCGGCTCGCCGGGCTCGTGGCCGTAGCGGCGCGCGTTCTCGAACAGGTTGAGCAGCACGCGGCCCAGCTCGGTGTCGTCGACCAGCACCTTGAGCGACTCGCCGACCTGCACGCGGAAGCGGATCTGGTCGGGATCGCGGAAGCCCTGCACCTCGCGCTCGACGATGTCGCTCAGCCGGGTCTCGCGCAGCTGCGTCTCGTTGGGCCGCGCGTAGTCCATGAACTTGCTGATGATGGCGTCGAGCTGGTCGATGTCCTGGGCCATGAAGTGGCGGGCCTGCTCGTCGCCGACGCTCATCTCGGTCTCCAGCCGCAGCCGCGCCAGCGGTGTGCGCAGGTCGTGCGAGATGCCGGCCAGCATGACGGCGCGATCCTCCTCCAGCTTGGCCAGCTCGCGGGCCATGCGGTTGAAGCCCATGTTGACCTCGCGGATCTCGCTGGTCATCGTCGTCTCGTCCAGCCGCGAGTCGTATTCGCCGTCGCGGATGCGGCCGGCGGCCTCGGCCAGTTCGCGCAGCGGCTGGTTGATGAGCCGGGCGATCAGCGCCGAGCCGACGACGGTGGCCAGCAGCGCGATCAGCACCCACCACCAGTTGCCGGACAGCGCGATGGACAGCGGCGCCGCGCTGGTCTTGAGCCAGAAGGCGTCCTCGCCGACGACATAGCGCACCCACAGCCCCGACCCGTCGTTGACGCTGCGGGCGATGATGGTGTCGGGCCCCAGCGTGCGGCGCAGCTCGGCGGCCAGTTGCTTGCCGAAGGGGCTGGTGTCGTAGGGCAGCCAGCGGTCGCTGGTCTCGGCCACGCGCACCTGCACGGTGTCGCCGCGCGCCATCGACGTGACGACGGCCACGCGGTTGATCGGGTCGGTGTGCTCCAGCGCGATACGGCTGAGCTTGACGAGGCCGGCCAGCTGCTCGGCGGCCTCCAGCGCACGGGGCTCGGCCTCCAGCGCCTTGAAGGTCTGCTGCCAGGCCAGCACGGCGCCCAGCAGCAGCAGGGCCAGCCAGGCGAAGGTGCGCCAGAAGAGATTGAGTGCGAGGTGGGGGCGGGCCATTCCCTAGGTCGCCGCCTAGGTGTTCTCGTCGGGGACGAACACGTAGCCGACGCCCCAGACGGTCTGGATGTAGCGCGGCTGGGCCGGGTCGGCTTCCAGCATCTTGCGCAGCCGCGAGATCTGCACGTCCAGGCTGCGGTCGAAGGGCTCGAACTCGCGGCCGCGGGCGAGCTGGGCCAGCTTGTCGCGCGACAGCGGCTGGCGCGGGTGGCGCACCAGGGTCTTGAGCATCGAGAACTCGCCCGTCGTCAGCGGCAGTTGCTCGCCGTTCTTGGTCAGCCGGCGCAGCGCGAGGTCGAACTCGAAGGGGCCGAAGCTGACCGTCATCGGCTCCTTGCTCGGCGCGCCCGGGGCCTCGGGCGGCGGGCGGCGACGCAGCACGGCGTTGATGCGGGCCAGCAGCTCGCGCGGGTTGAAGGGCTTGGCGAGATAGTCGTCGGCGCCGACCTCCAGGCCGACGATGCGGTCCACGTCCTCGACCTTGGCCGTCAGCATGATGATGGGCGTGCTGTCGTTGGCGGCGCGCAGGCGGCGGCAGATCGTCAGGCCGTCCTCGCCGGGCAGCATCAGGTCCAGCACGATGAGGTCGACGGTCTCGCGGGTCAGCTGCTTGTTCAGCGCGCGGCTGTCTTCGGCCAGCAGCACCTCGAAGCCTTCCTGCGTCAGATAGCGGCGCAGCAGGTCGCGGATGCGGGCGTCGTCGTCGACGACGAGGATGCGATTGGTGCGGGGGTTCGCGCTGCTGTTCATCGCGGCTCCTGAATTTGTAACAGCGGCATTGTGAGCAGGTTTGGCGGGCCTGCATGTAGGACGGCAGGCCGGCGTTACAGCTCGTTTCCATGTCGCAGCGATAAGCTGGTGTTTTCGCCTTGCAAGGAAGTTCCATGCGTGCACTGGTTGCCGTTTCCGCTCTTGTCATTGCCGCCGCTGCCCATGCCGGCACCGAGCCCCCGCGCGAGCGGCTGAGCCTGTCGGCCAGCGCCAGCACCGAGGTCACGCGCGACGTGCTCGGCATCGCGTTCTCGACGACCAAGGAGGGCAGCGACCCGGCCGCCGTGCAGACGGCGCTGAAGCAGGCGCTGGACGCGGCGCTGACCGAGGCCCGCAAGATCGCCAGGCCCGGCCAGGTCGACGTACAGACGGGCGGCTTCTCGCTGTCGCCGCGCTATGCGCCCAAGACCGGCCAGATCAGCGGCTGGCAGGGCAGCGCCGAGCTGCTGGTGGAGGGCAAGGACACCGGATCAATCGCCCAGCTGGCCGGCCGCATCACGACGCTGAGCGTGCAGCGCGTGGGCTACAGCCTGTCCAGGGAGGCGCGCGAGAAGGTGGAGGGCGAAGTCACGGCCCAGGCCATCGCGCGCTACCGAGCGAAGGCGGCCGACTACTCGCGCCAGTTCGGCTACGGCGGCTTCGTCATCGGCGAGATCAACGTCAATGCCGACGAGTCCGGGCCGCGGCCGGTGTACAAGGCCATGCGCACGATGGCCGCGCCGATGGCCGACGAGGCGCTGCCGACCGAGGCCGGCAAGGCCACGGTCAGCGCGACGGTCAGCGGCAGCGTGCAGCTGACGCGGGAGGCGATGCCGCGTTGATTGCGTAAGGCTTCTACTGCGGGGCGGCGGCGGGCCGCTCCCAAGCCGGCCCCGCAGCGGGCGTCGGCGCGGTGTCACCCCCGCGACGGTCCGCACCCCCTCGGGGGCTCACTTCAGACCGCGGTCCAGCCGCCATCCATCGCCCAGGCCTGGCCGCGGACGTTGATGGCGGCGTCGGAGCACAGGAAGACCGCCAGCGCGCCCAGTTCCTCGGGCGTCGTGAACTGCAGCGAGGGCTGCTTCTCGGACAGCAGGCGGCGCGTCGCCTCGGCGTTGTCGACCTTGTCGCGCTCGGCGATCGCGTCGACCTGCTTCTGCACGATGGCGGTCAGCACCCAGCCCGGGCAGATCGCGTTAACGGTGACGGGCGCGGTCGCCGTCTCCAGCGCGATGCTCTTCGTGAAGCCGACCAGGCCATGCTTGGCGGCCACATAGGCCGATTTCTGCGCCGATGCGACCAGGCCGTGGGTGGACGCGATGTTGATGATGCGGCCCCAGCCCTTCTTGAGCATGCCGGGCAGGGCCAGGCGGGTCGTGTGAAAGGCCGAGCTCAGGTTGATCGCGATGATCGCGTCCCACTTCTCGACCGGGAAATCCTGCACCGGCGCGACGTGCTGGATGCCGGCGTTGTTGACGAGCACGTCGATGCCGCCGAACTCGGCGTCGGCATAGGCCTGCATCGCGGCGATGTCGGCTGGCTTGCTCATGTCGGCGCCGTGGTAGCCCACCCTGACGCCCAGCGCCGCGACCTCGGCCCGCGGGCCTTCGACGTCGCCGAAGCCGTTCAGGATGATGTTGGCGCCTTCGCGGGCCAGCGCGAGCGCGACGCCGAGGCCGATGCCGCTGGTGGAGCCGGTGACGAGGGCGGTCTTGCCTTTCAGCATGGAGGGGTCCTTTCGGGTTGCTACGATGGATAGAACCTAGAAACGGCAGTTGACCGCTTGCTACTCATCGAAAGTCTCAGTGCATCAACACCTTGCTTACGGCGCCATGTTCACCACTTCGGTGAGCAGCGCTGCAGGCCCGCTGGCCCGCCGCTTCGGACTGCTGGCTGCGTTGCTTCTCCTCGTGGGCATGAGCCCACTTCGTCGTCGCGCCTTGCCAGCCGCCCGCCTCGGCGTGCCCTCGGGCCTGCCCAACCGCCGTTTCTAGGTCGAAAGGATTGCACCATGACCCAGCCCCGACTGCGCTTCGTCAATTGCCTGGACGGCACCGGCCTGCACCGCATGGCCTACTGGGAGTGGGCCGGCCCCGGCGCCGACGCGCCGGTGCTGGTCTGCGTGCACGGCCTGGCGCGCCAGGGGCGGGACTTCGACACGCTGGCCCGCGTGATGAGCGAGCGCTACCGCGTCGTCTGCCCCGACGTCGTCGGCCGCGGCCGCTCCGACCGGCTGCGCCAGCCGGCCGGCTACCAGATCCCGGCCTATGTGTCCGACATGGTCGCGCTGCTGGCGCGGCTGGATGTCGAGCAGGTGGACTGGGTCGGCACGTCGATGGGCGGGCTGATCGGCCTGGGCCTGGCCGCGCTGCCGCGGCCCGAGGGCGCGCCCGGCCCGGTCCGCCGGCTGGTTCTGAACGATGTCGGCCCGGCCATCCGCTTCGAGGCGCTGCAGCGCATCGGGAGCTATCTCGGCAAGCCTGCGCGCTTCGGGTCGCTGGCCGAGGGGGCGGCCTATCTGCGCAGCATCTCCGAGGGCTTCGGCCCGCATGGCGACGTCGAGTGGCTGGCGCTGTCGGCGCCGATGTTCCGCGAGGACGGCGGGCAGTGGACGCTGCACTACGACCCGGCCATCGCGCTGCCCCTCGCGGCCGTGACGCCCGAGCTCGCCGCGGCGGGCGAGGCCGCGCTGTGGGCCGCCTATGACACCCTGCGCTGCCCGACGCTGCTGATCCGCGGCGCCGAGTCCGACCTGCTCGGCGCCGACACGGCCCGCCGGATGACCGAGCGCGGCCCCCGCGCCCGCCTCGTCGAGCTGCCCGGCATCGGCCATGCGCCCACCTTGATCCACGCCGACCAGATCGCCATCGTGAGGGACTTCCTCAGTCCATGAAGACGGGCCTGATGCAGGAGGGGGCCGGCACCGCCCCCATCGTCGCGCTGCTGGATGCGGGCGCAGTCCATTCCAATGCCGAGGTGGTGCGTGCCCGCGCCGTCGCCGAGCCGCTGCTGGCCGCCGAGGCGCTGGACACGGGCGAGAACGCGCTCACGCACGCCGACGGCGTGGCCGCCATCCTGAGCGCCATCGGCGCCGCGCCCGAGCTGCAGGCGGCGGCCTATCTCGTCTATGCCGGCGACTTTCTGAACAAGCCCGAGGAGGTCGTCGCCAAGGCCTTCGGCGACAGCTATGCCAGCCTCGTCACGCACACGCGCCGGCTGGTGCAGCTGCAGCGCGCCGCGCGCGACGCCAACAAGGCCCAGGCCGACAAGAAGGCCGACCAGCGCGCCGAGCAGACCGAGCGCGTGCGCAAGATGCTGCTGGCCTTCTCGCGCGACCTGCGCGTCGTGCTGCTGCGCCTGGCCTCGCGGCTGCAGACGCTGCGCTGGTACGCGGCAGCCAGGCAGCCCTGCCCGCCGGAGCTGGCCGCCGAGTCCCAGGCCGTGTTCGCGCCGCTGGCCAACCGCCTGGGCATCTGGCAGATCAAGTGGGAGCTGGAGGACCTGGCCTTCCGCTTCCGCGAGCCCGAGACCTACAAGGCGCTGGCCAAGGGCCTGCAGGAGACCCGCGTCGAGCGCGAGCAGCGCGTCGAAGCCGCGCGCGCGGCGCTGCAGGCCGACCTTTACGGCCAGGGCATCGTCGCCGAGGTGCAGGGGCGGCCCAAGCACCTCTACAGCATCCACAGGAAGATGCAGGGCAAGGGCCTGGCGCTGGACCGCGTGTTCGACCTGCGCGCGCTGCGCGTCATCGTCGCCAGCGTGGCCGACTGCTACGCGGCACTGGCCCGCCTGCACGAGGTCTACACGCCGGTGCCGGGCGAGTTCGACGACTACATCGCCAAGCCCAAGCCCAATGGCTACCAGTCGCTGCACACCGTCGTCATCGGCGCCGACGGCCAGGCCATGGAGGTGCAGATCCGCACCCGCGAGATGCACGACCACGCCGAGCACGGCGTCGCCGCGCACTGGGCCTACAAGGAGGCCGGCGCGCGCGGCTATGCCGGCGTCAGTGCGGCGGGCGAGTTCGAGGAGCAGGTGGCGCGGGCCCGCAAGGCCGTGCTGAACCAGCTGCTGGCCTGGGAGCGCGATGCGGTGCAGAGCGATGGCGGCCCGGCCTTTGACGACCGCATCTACGTCTTCACGCCGCAGGCCACCATCGTCGAACTGGCGGCCGGCGCGACGCCGGTGGACTTCGCCTACACGGTGCACACCGACCTCGGCCACCGCTGCCGCGGCGCGCGCATCGACGGCCAGATGCTGCCGCTGAACACGCCGCTGCAAAGCGGCCAGACGGTCGAGATCATCGTGGCCAAGGAGGGCGGCCCGTCGCTGGACTGGCTGAACCCGGAGCTCGGCTATCTGCAGGGCCAGCGCTCTCGCGCCAAGGTGCGGGCCTGGTTCAACGCGCTGCAGCTCGCGCAGACCGTGGCCAAGGGCCGCGACCTCGTCGAGAAGCTGCTGCAGCGCGAGGGCAGGACGGCGCTCAAGCTCGACGAGCTGGCCGCGCGCCTGGGCTTCAAGGGTGCGGACGCGCTGTTCGAGGTCGTCGGCAAGGACGAATACTCGCTGCGCAATATCGAGCTGCTGCTGCGCCCGCCCGAGCCCGTGGCCGACGAGGACGAGCTGCTCGCGCAGAGGCACACGCGCAGCGCCAGCAGCCCGGGTGCTGCAGGAGGGCGCGGCGGCGTGCTGGTGGTGGGCATCGACTCGCTGCTGACGACGCTGTCGCGCTGCTGCCGGCCCGCGCCGCCGGACGCCATTTCAGGTTTCGTCACACGCGGCAAGGGCGTGGCCATCCACCGCAGCGACTGCAGCAACCTTGCCGAGATGAAGCGGCGCTCGCCGGAGCGCGTCATCGCCGTGGCCTGGGCCGGCGGCGAGGCCGCGGCCGGTTCGGGCAAGGGCGCGCCGGTCTATCCGGTCGACGTGCTCGTCGAGGCCGGCGACCGGCAGGGCCTGCTGCGCGACGTGCTCGAAGTCTTCGCGAAGGAGAAGATGAACGTCGTCGCCGTGAACACCCAGTCCCTCAAGCCCGGCGCGGCGAAACCGCGCACCGGCGGCGGCGACACGGCCTGGATGAGCTTCACGCTGGAGCTGTCCGACGCGTCCAAGCTGGCCAAGGTGCTGCGCGAGCTCTGTGCGATTTCGGGCGTGCGCTCGGCGCGCCGCAAGTGAATCTGGACGGCGTCCAGAAATCCATGCTATAGTGCGCAGCTCTTCAGGCGCGTAGCTCAGTTGGTTAGAGCACCACCTTGACATGGTGGGGGTCGTTGGTTCGAATCCAATCGCGCCTACCAAATTCTGAAGATGTGAAGATGTGATGAGGGGTTAGCGGAGACGCTAACCCCTTTTCCTATTGCGCGATTCGTTGGTGCGGTTCACGTGGGCGCAGCGTCCAGGCAGTTCGCCGAACGGCCCGCGCATCCGTCCAGCAAGGGCGCCGGCCTTCGTGGCCTGGGACTGTTGCGACGCCTTGAACCTTTTACCGCCGGCTCGGGACTCACGCGCAACCCAACCCTTGGCTGAACCGGATCGTGTCGAGCATGTTGAACTGGCTCAGCCTCAGCAGAACGCGTGACGGCGGCCCGGCCGAAGGCCGGAGCGGGGGGGCAGGCGAAGCCGTGGAGCTGGCGCTGCTGGCCGGCATCAGGCGCGGCCGGCGCGCCGAGTTCGATGCGCTCTACCGCCTCTACCACCCGCGGCTGTGGCGCTTCCTGGTGCACATGCTGCGCCAGGGCGAGCAGGTCGAGGAGGCGCTGAACGACACCATGCTGGTCGTCTGGCAGCGCGCCGACAGCTTCGACGGCCGCAGCAAGCTGTCGACCTGGGTCTTCGGCATCGCCTACCGCAAGGCCCTGAAGGCGCTGAGCCGGCTGGACCTGCCAGTTGGCGCCGACGATATCGACGAGCCGGCCGACCCCGGCCCCGGCCCCGAGCAGCAGCTGGGCCTGGCGCAGCTGCGCGGCCGCCTGGCCGCGGCACTGGCCGAGCTGTCGCCCGAACATCGCGCGGTTGTCGAGCTCTGCTATTTCCACGACATGGCCTACGGCGAGATCGCCGATGTCGTGGGCTGCCCGCCGGAAACCGTGAAGACGCGCATGTTCTACGCGCGCCGCCGGCTGCGCCTGCTGCTGGATGACCTGGCCGCGCCGGCCCAAGGGGAATCGTCATGAGTGTGGTCGTCCCGATGGAGCATGACGAGCATGTGGCCGTGCAGGCCTTGCTGCCCTGGTATGCCCGCGGCCAGCTCGACCCGGCCGAGCTGCGGCAGGTGCAGCAGCATCTGCCGCGCTGTGCCGCCTGCCGCGCCGAGCTGGCCGCCGAACGGCCGATGCAGACCCTGCTGGACGTGGCCGGCGCACTGCCGGAGCAGGGCGACGTGCAGGCCGGCCTGGCCAGGCTGCACGCCCGCATGCAGCCCGAGCGCCAGGCGCAGCCGCGCACGCCGCGCTGGATGCCCTGGGCCCTGGGCCTGCAGGGCGTGGCCGTCGCCGCGCTGCTGGCACTGTGGCTGCAGGCCCGCGTCGACGCGCCCGACTACCAGGGCCTGTCGGCTGCCGGCAGCGCACCCGTCGTGGCCGATGCCCTGGTCATGTTCAAGCCCGGCGCCAGCGAGCAGCAGCTGCGCGAGCTGTTGCGGGCGCAGGGCGCCGGCATCGTCGCAGGCCCGACCGAGACCGGCGCCTGGCTGCTGCGCGTGGACGCGCGCGGGCTGGCGGCGCTGCGCTCGGCGCCGATCGTCCAGCTGGCCGAGCCGCTGCAACCGGGGCCGCCGCGATGAGGCCGTGGCTGCATCTGCTGGTGCTGCTGGCCTGCAGCCTGTGCGGCGGCCGCGCCATGGCCCAGGCCGAGGAGGCGCAGCGCCAGGTCCTCGTGATGCTGCAACTGCCCAAGGCGCATTACCGGCCCGACGGCAGCTATGCCGGCACCTACGGCGAGGGCGTGGGCCGGCAGTCGCGCGAGCAGACCGCCCGGAGCCTGGCGCGCGCGCACGGGCTGCAGATGAGCGGCGAATGGGCCATGCCCCTGGCCGGCGTGGACTGCTTCGTCATGCGCCTGCCAGAGGGCGACACGCGCACGTCGGCCCAGGCGGCGCGGGCCGTGACCGGGGACAGGCGCGTGGCCTGGGCCCAGCCGGTCGGCCTCTACCAGGCCCAGGGCGCGCAGCAGGAGCCGCTCTACGCGGCCCAGCCGGCGGCCCGGCAATGGCATCTGGCCGAACTGCACCGGCTCGCCACCGGCCGCGGCGTGCGCGTGGCCGTCGTCGACAGCGGCGTGGAGGCCGGCCACCCGGACCTGGCCGGCCAGGTCGCGCTGAACGAGAACTTCGTCGACGACCGTCCGCCGCCCGCCGAGGGCCATGGCACGGCCGTGGCCGGCATCATCGCGGCGCGCGCCGACAACGGCCTGGGCATCGCCGGCGTCGCGCCGCAGGCCCGGCTGCTCGCATTGCGCGCCTGCTGGCAGGCGGCCGGCGCGCAGACGCTGTGCACCAGCCTCGGCCTGGCCAGGGCCTTGTACGCGGCCATCCAGCAGCGTGCCGACATCATCAACATGAGCCTGGGCGGGCCGGACGACCGCCTGCTCGGCCTGCTGCTGGACCAGGCCCAGGCGCGCGGCGCCACCATCGTCGCCGCCTTGCCGAGCGCGGGCGGGCCCTTCCCGGCCAACCACCCGGGCGTCCTGGTCGTCGGCAGCGCGCCGCCCCTGCCCGAAGGTGCCGTGACCGCGCCGGGGCTCGACGTGCCCAGCACCGTGCCCGGCGGCGGCTGGGCATTGGTGTCGGGCTCCTCCTTCGCGGCCGCCCACGCGGCCGGCCTGCTGGCCCTGGTCTGCGAGTTGGACGGCGGGCGCAAAGGCCCGCTGCAGAGGACGGCGCTGGTCACCGGTCCCCGCGGCGGCATCGACAGCTGCGCGACGCTGGCCCGCCATGCCGGCACACGCGGCCCGGCCTGCACGGCATTGCGGCAAACTGTCGATTGATGCCGCACGCGCGCCTGGCCTGCCTGACCGCCCTGACCGCCTCGCTGCTGGCCGGCGCGGCGCGCGCGGATGCGGGCGCGACGCTGTCGCTGCAAAGCGATGCCCGCGAGCGCGGCATCTCCTACAGCGGCAACCGCCCGAGCTTCCAGCTCGGCCTGGCCTGGGACGGCGAGGCGGGCTGGTATGGCGGCGCGCTGCTGGCATGGGCCCGCTTCGACGACGAGCACCATGGCGCCTGGCTGCGCGCCTATGGGGGTCGTGTCTTCGCCCTGCTGCCCGGTCTGGACGGCGAGGCCGGCCTGCTGCTGAACCGCTTCGAGAACGTCTCGCGCTACGACTTCGCCGAGGCCTATGCCGGCCTGCTCGGCGAGCGCTGGAACCTGCGCCTGCACCACTCGCCGGACTACTACGGTAGTGGCCAGCGCAGCATCTATGGCGAGTTCAACCTGCGCTGGCCCCTTGGCCAGGACGTCTCGGCCTTCGGGCATGTCGGCGTGCTGCACGGGCACGGCGCTGCGCTGCAGGCCTATGTCGAGGCGCAGGGCGCGGTGCGCGTCGACCAGCGCATGGGCGCCTCCTGGCAGATGGGGCGCGGCTGCGAGCTGCAGCTCGCCTGGGTCGCGGCCGGCCGTGGCGGGCCCTACACCTGGACCGACCCGACACGGCGGCGGGCGCTGGTGCTGAGCCTCAGTGCGGCGTTCTAACTTCGCCTTCCGATGAACTCTCGCGGCCTGGCGAGGCACACACCGATGTGTGTCACGAAAGGACGGCCATGAAGACTTCGGCAATGCGACTCGGCACCCTCGGTGCCGTGCTGGTGGGGATGGCGGGCTGCGGCGGCGGCGGCGGTTACGGCGGGCCGGGCGGCATGCCGGGCGGCGACCCGAACATGCCGATGACGGCGACCTTCAGTTCCATCCAGACCCATGTGTTCACGCCGATCTGCTCGGCCTGCCATGCCGGCGCCGCGGCGCCGCAGGGCCTGAAGCTGGACGCGGCCAACAGCTACATGATGCTGGTCAACGTCGCGAGCGCCGAAGTGCCGTCGATCAAGCGCGTGGCGCCGGGTGATTCGGCCAACAGCTACATCGTGCAGAAGATCGAAGGCCACGCCGCCGTCGGCGCGCGCATGCCTTTCGGGGGGCCCTATCTCGATGCGACGACGATCGGCCTGATCCGCCAGTGGATCGACAACGGGGCTCCACGGTGAGGGCGGCGGCACGGCTGTCGTGCTGCCTTGCCTTGCTGTTGTCGCTGCTGCCGGCGCCGGCCCGCGCCGAGCCCTATCTCGCGGTTCGCATGGGCCTGAAGTGCGTGGCCTGCCATGTGAACCCGAGCGGCGGCGGCCTTCGCAACGCGCTGGGCAACGCGTTCGCGCAGGGCTCGATCGCGGCCAATGCCCTGCCTGAAGCCATGCAGGGCTGGAACGGCGCGCTGCTGGACGAGCGCCTGCGCCTGGGCGGCGACTTCCGCACGGCCACGACGCGCACGGCCATCCCTGGCCAGCCGATCAGCCGCGTCGGCGGCACCGAGCAGACGCGGCTCTACGCCGACGTGCAGCTCGTCAAGGGCTGGCTGGGCGCCTACGTCGACCAGCAACTCGCGCCGGGCAGGGCCGAACGCCAGGAAGCCTATGTGCGTCTGTCGACGCCGGGCCTGGGCTGGTATGCCAAGGCGGGCCAGTTCTACCTGCCCTTCGGCTGGCGCCTGCAGGACAACCTGGCCTTCGTGCGCCAGCTCAGCGGCATCAGCATGACCGTGCCCGACAAGGGCCTGGAGCTCGGGCATGAGAGCGGGGCCTGGTCCATCCAGCTCGTGCGCAGCGACGGCCCCGGCAACAGGGGCGGCGCGAGCGGCCACCAGACCACGGCCCAGGCGATCTGGATGCAGCCCTGGGGCCGCCTCGGCGCGGCGGCGGCCCGGGTCAGGTCCACGGCCGGCGACCGCCAGGCCTATGGCTTCTTCGCCGGCATGACGACCGGGCCGGTGGTCTGGCTGGGCGAGGTCGATTTCGTCGGCGATGCCGGCTACCCCGAGGGCCGGCGCCGCCAGCTGGCCACGCTGCTGGAGGCCGACTGGCTGGTGCGCCAGGGGCACAACCTCAAGCTGACCAGCGAATACCTCGACCCCGACCGACGCGTGCCCGGCGACAACAAGCTGCGCTACAGCCTGGTCTACGAGTACATGCCCTTCGCCTTCGCGCAGCTGCGCGTGGGCTACCGGCGCTTCGGCGGCGTGCCGCCGAACGCGTTCGACAACCGCCGGCAGGGCTTCGTCGAGTTGCACGGGTTTTTCTGAGCCTCGTCCGGCGAGCATGATGATGGAGCCGGGCAGCTCGCGGCGCGGGGTGCGCGGTCCACGCCGCCGATGAGCAGCGTCTCGGCGCTGCGGCCGTGCGACGGGAACGGCGCCATGCCGATGGAGACGCTCAGGTCCAGCGCCCGGCCCCGCCACTGGTGGGTGTTGACGGCCTTGAGCTGGTCCACGTCCCGGCGCAGCCGGGGTGGCCGGATGTTTCTCCGTGGCGGCCGTGAAGCGGCTGCGCAACGCCGGGCCGGTCAGCGCGTCGGTGTGGGCCATCGCCAGCGTGCCCGCGTTGGCACGCTCCAGCGGCCCCAGCACGCTGCGCACCGCGAGCATGGTCAGCAGCGCGCTGCCGGCAAAGGCCGCGCGGGGCCCCAGCCGCCATCGGCCGGCAGCCTTGCCTGCACGGCGCCGGCCAGCAGCAGCCCGAAGAAGGCCCACAGGCGCTGGGCGACGCTCAGCCGGGGCAGGCCTGCATCGGCGTGCGGATCACGGCACGGCCCGGGCGGCGCGCACCTGGTTGCGCCCGCCGCGCTTGGCTTCGAAAAGGGCCTCGTCGGCGCGCGCATAGGCGTCGCCGAAGGCACCGTGGCGGGCCGTGTCGCTGACGCCGAAGCTGGCCGTCACGATGCGGCCGGGCAGGCAGTCGAAGGGCTGGCCGGCGATGGCGTGGCGCACGGCCTCGGCGCGCAGCAGGGCCTCGGCCAGCGGCATCTCCGGCAGCAGGATGGAGAACTCCTCGCCGCCGACGCGGCCGATCTCGGCCCGCTCGGGAACGGCGCCGCGCAGCCGCTCCACGACCTCGCAGATGACGGCGTCGCCGGCCGGGTGGCCGTAGGCGTCGTTGATGCTCTTGAAGAAATCGATGTCCAGCACGACGAGGGCCAGCGCGCCGCCTTCGAGCAGCCGGCCGGCGCGCTCGAAGATGGCGCCGCGGTTCAGCGCGCCGGTGAGCGAGTCGTGGCGGGCCTTGTATTCGAGCTGGGACGCGAGGCGGTGCAGCTCGCCGTTCAGCACGTTGAGCTCGCGCTCCTCGCGGTCGCTGCGGCGGATCAGTCGACGGCTCTCGCGCATCAGGCGCTCGAAGTGGCCCACCAGGTCGGCCAGGGCGGCGCGGTAGTCGGCGGCCGGCAGCGTCGCGTCGTCGCGCGTGAGCAGCGCACGCTCGAGCGCGGCGGCCTCCTGCTCGAACAGGTCGGGCGCCAGCGCGGCGGGCGCCTGCGGCGGCGCGTCGGAGCGCGAATCAGGCGTCGACAGCACGGAGCTTGATCTCGAGGTGGGTGAAGTCCGCCGTCAGCTCCTCGCCGAACTCGCGGATGGTGTCGTCCTCGCTGTCGTGCAGCCAGTCCAGGCGCACGCGCCGGCCGGCCGACGCGGCCTTGTCCAGCAGGTCGAGGAGGGTGAACAGCATCTTGGTGCTGGAGCTGTTGAAGTAGGTCAGCGCGACTTTGACGACCAGCGTGCGGTCGGCGTCGGGCAGGGCCAGGAACTCGCGCAGCGCGGCGATGACGGGGCCGTAGAAGGCGGCGGCGTTCTCGGGGAAGGATTCGCCACGCAGCAGCAGTTCGTGGGCGTCGAAGCGGAAGTCCACTTCGGGCGAACTGGCCGTGGCGGGGATGTGGAGGGGGTTCATGACAGGGGCTCTTCGGGTTGTTCTCAGATGGTGGTCTTCAGGAAGAACATCGCGGTGGCGGCGTCCCCGGTGTTCTGGAACTCGAACTCCAGCGGCTCGCTGGCGTCGCGCGCCATCGTCAGGAAGCCCATGCCGGCGCCCTTGCTGTCTTCCGGCGAGTCGCTGCGCAGCGACTCGCGGTAGCTGGCCTTGATCTCGTCCAGTGTCATCGTGCGCAGGGTCTCCAGGCGCTGGCGCAGCGTCTCGGCCTGGTCGATGGCGATGGGGTTGGCGCACAGCAGGAAGTGCCGGCCCTCGGCGTCCACGCCGATGCAGACCGAGCCGTGGCGCAGTTCCTTGTCGAGCTGCTGCGGCGGCGACAGCGCGTCGGACGAGTAGTGGATGATGTTCTGCGCCATCTCGACGAAGGACGAGAACAGCCGCCGGCGCGTCGGGCCGGCGGTGCCGGACTGCTCCAGCCGCAGCTTCACCGCCTCGGCCATGGCCGTGATGATGTTCTGCGAGAAGTAGCCGACGTAGTAGAAGATGACTTGCTTCTGCCGCGCGAGTTCGCAGAACTCGCGGTATTGGTCGTAGGTGTGGCGGGGTTCCATGGCGTTTCAAGAGACGGGTTCAATGCAGGCGGAAGCCGAAGAGGGTCAGGTCGTCGCGGCGCAGCTGCGCGCCCTGGTAGGCGGCCAGGTCGCGCATCAGCGCCTCGCCCAGGTCGCGCATGGGCAGGTCGCGGTGGCGCACCATGGCCTCGCGCAGCCGGCGCTTGCCGAAGGCGATGGACTTGGCGCCGCCGATCTGGTCGATGAGGCCGTCGGTGCAGGCCAGCAGCACGGTGCCGGGGCGCAGCTCCACCTGCTTGCAGGTCCAGGTCGCGTCGGCGGGGGTGTCGGCATAGCCCAGGCCCAGGCGGTCGGCGTCGATGACCTCCACGCCGGTCTGGCCGGGCTCCTGCAGCAGCAGCGGCGTGCGCGCGCCGGCATAGCTGAGGCGGCCGCTGGCGGCGTCGAACCACAGGAAGGCGGCGTCCAGGCCGTCGTTGGAGGCGGTGTTGGCGCCGTCGAGCTGGCCGAGCGAGGCCTTCACGGTGACGCTGACCTCGGCCATCAGCCGCGCCGGGTCGCGCGGGCCATGGCGGTCCAGCGCCTGCCGCAGCGCCGACTGCGCGATCAGCGTCAGGAAGGCGCCGGGCACGCCGTGGCCGGTGCAGTCGGCCACGGCCGCGAACCAGCCGTCCTCATAGTCCTGGAACTGGTAGAAGTCGCCGCCCACGGTGTCGCGCGGCTCCCAGACGAGGCAGGCGTCGGCCAGGCGCCGCTCCAGCGCAGCGGCCGACACGCTGAGCGTGGAGCGCTGGATGACGCTCGCGTAGTCGATGCTCTGCATGATGTGGCGGTTGCGCTCGGCCTGCTGCTCGGCGATGACGCGCATCAGCTCCAGCCCATAGCCCAGGCCCTTGAAGACGCCGTCGGCGGTGACCATGAAGCCGTCGGCCAGCGCCTTCTCGCCGGACTCCACCGTCATCAGCGCGAGCTGCTCGATGGGCGTCAGCGCATCGACGACCAGGGGCTCCTTGTCCATGAAGGCGATGCAGCTCTTCTTGTCGAACAGCTCCTTGTGGAAGGGCTTGGAGATCTGCGACAGGAACAGCGTGCGGTTGATGAGGCCGATGGGCCGGCCCTGTTCCAGCACCGGCAGGCTGTTGAGCTCGCGGTGGCGGCCGAAGATCTCGAAGACGTGGGCGTTGGTGTGCTCGGGCGAGACCGAGATGCAGGACACGGCCAGGTCGCCGGCGACCGGCTGGGCGAAGCGGGACTGGGGCCGCAGCATGGCAGTCGCGGCTGGGGCTTCGGTGAGGGGCACTGCGGGCTCCTGTGCGGGGGATCACGGGCGCTGCAGGTTAGGAAGGTCAAATGCAACGTTTGTGACAGTTCCCTAACACCTTCCGTCCGACCCGCCTGGCCGTGGTGGACATCACGGAATCCCGGCCGGGCCGGTCTGCGCCTGGCTCCAGGTAAACCCGTCCGAAGAGGGCGCCGGCGACTGCCTAGAATTTGCTGCACTGCACAGGAGACTTCCGCATGGCGACAGCCCGCAAGAAGGCGGCGACGACGAACGAGCCAACCGGCGAAGCCCGGCCCGGCCTGCGCATCCTCAAGAAATACCCCAACCGCCGCCTCTACGACACCCAGACCAGCAGCTACATCACGCTGGCCGACGTGAAGCGCATGGTGCTGGACGGCATCGACTTCGAGGTGCACGACGCCAAGACCCAGGAGGACTTGACCCGCTCCATCCTGCTGCAGATCATCCTGGAAGAGGAAACCGGCGGCGTGCCGATGTTCTCCACCAACTCGCTGGCCCAGATCATCCGCTTCTACGGCCACGCCATGCAGGGCGTCATGGGCGGGCTGCTGGAGCGCCAGATGCAGGCCTTCACCGACATGCAACAGCGCTTCACGGAGCAGACGCCGGGCATGCCCTTCACGCCCGAGGCCTGGACGGGCCTGATGGGCGGCTATGCCGAGCAGTCCAAGACGCTGATGAACCAGTGGCAGGAGCAGCTGAAGAACGCCGGCGCGATGTTCCCCTTCGGCGTGCCGCCGACCGGCAAAAAGCCCTGAACCTCGTTCATCGCCGAAAATACGGCGATGAACGAAACGACGACCTCCTCCGTGCCGAAGATCGGCTTCGTATCGCTCGGGTGCCCGAAGGCCCTGACCGACAGCGAGCTGATCCTGACCCAGCTCCGCGCCGAGGGCTACGAGACCTCCAAGACCTTCGCCGGCGCCGACCTGGTCATCGTCAACACCTGCGGCTTCATCGACGACGCCGTCAAGGAGAGCCTGGACACCATCGGCGAGGCCCTGGCCGAGAACGGCAAGGTCATCGTGACCGGCTGCCTTGGCGCCAAGGCCGGCCATGCCAGCAGCGACGCGGGCAGCCTGGTGCGCGAGATCCACCCCAGCGTGCTGGCCGTGACCGGCCCGCATGCGACGCAGGAGGTCATGGACGCGGTGCACACCCATGTGCCCAAGCCCCACGACCCCTTCGTCGACCTGGTGCCCAGCTATGGCATCAAGCTGACGCCCAAGCACTATGCCTACCTGAAGATCAGCGAGGGCTGCAACCATCGCTGCTCCTTCTGCATCATCCCGAGCATGCGCGGCGACCTGGTGTCCCGCCCCATCGGCGACGTGCTGAACGAGGCCCGCGCGCTGTTCGAGAGCGGCGTCAAGGAGCTGCTGGTCATCAGCCAGGACACCTCGGCCTATGGCGTGGACGTGAGGTACCGCACCGGCTTCTGGGACGGCAAGCCGGTCAAGACCCGCATGCTGGACCTCGTCGCCCAGCTCGGCGAGATCGCCAGGCCCTATGGCGCCTGGGTGCGCCTGCACTACGTCTACCCCTACCCGCATGTGGACGAGGTGCTGCCGCTGATGGCCGAGGGGCTGGTGCTGCCCTATCTGGACGTGCCCTTCCAGCATTCCCACCCCGACGTGCTCAAGCGCATGAAGCGCCCGGCCAACGGCGAGAAGAACATGGAGCGAATCCTGCGCTGGCGCGAGGCCTGCCCGGAACTGGTCATCCGCTCGACCTTCATCGCCGGCTTCCCTGGCGAGACCGAGGCCGAGTTCCAGCATCTGCTGGACTTCATGCAGGAGGCCAGGATCGACCGCGCCGGCTGCTTCGCCTATTCGCCCGTCGAGGGCGCCAGCGCCAACGACATTCCCGGCGCGCTGCCCGACGAGGTCCGCGAGGAACGCCGTGCGCGCTTCATGACCGTGGCGGAGGCCGTCTCGGCCGGCAAGCTGCAGGCGCGCGTCGGCCAGACACTGCAGGTGCTGGTCGACTCGGCGCCGGCCTTGGGCCGCAAGGGCGGCGTCGGCCGCTCCTATGCCGATGCGCCCGAGATCGACGGCAGCGTGAAGCTGCTGCCGCCCGAGAAGGCCAGCAAGACGATGAAGGTCGGCGACTTCGTGCGTGCCCGCATCGTCGCGGCCGATGGCCACGACTTGGTGGCGAGCCTGGTCTGATGGCAAAGCAGGCGCCCAGCACCCAGCTCATTCACCACCCCTACCGCGCCCCGGAAGGCTGGGACGCGGTGCCGGTGCCCGTGGCCAAGGCCTCGACCGTGCTGTTCAAGGACACGGCCGACCTGCACAAGCCGCGGCCGCGCGACGGCCTGAGCTACCGCTACGGCCTGCACGGCACGCCCACCAGCTACACGCTGGCCGCGCGTCTGGCCACGCTGGAGCATGCCGAGCACTGCCTGCTCGTGCCCAGCGGCCTGGCCGCGGTGACGCTGCCCTCGCTGGCCATCTTGCGCCCGGGCGACGAGGTGCTGGTGCCCGACAACGTCTACGGCCAGAACCGCTACCTGACCGAATCCTGGCTGCCGCAATGGGGCGTCACGCACCGTTTCTACGACCCGCTGAAGGTGCCGGATCTGCGCGCCAACACGAAACTCGTCTGGCTGGAAGCCGCGGGCTCGATCACGCTGGAGTTCCCGGACCTGCTGGGCACGCTGGCGGCCTGCCGCGCGCGTGGCGTCGTCACGGCGCTGGACAACACCTGGGGCGCGGGCCTGGCCTTCAACGGCTTCGAGCCGGCGCCCAAGACCCACCCGGGCCTGGGTGCCGACATCGTCATGCAGGCGCTGACCAAATACCCGAGCGGCGGCGCCGACGTGTTGATGGGCTCGGTCTGCACGCGCGACCGCAAGCTGCACGACCGGCTCAACCATGCGCACGAGCACCTGGGCTATGGCCTGGGCCAGAACGACGTGGAGCTGGTGCTGCGCGGCCTGCCGACGATGCCCTTGCGCTACGCGGCCCAGGACCGCGTCACGCGCGAGCTGGCGAGCTGGATGGCCGGCCGTGCGGAGGTCGCGCAGGTCTTCCACCCGGCGCTGCCCGGCTCGCCGGGGCACGAAAACTGGCTCGCGGTCGGCGGCGCCGCTGCGGCCTGCCTGTTCTCGGCCGTGTTCAAGCCCGAGTTCAGCCCGGCGCAGGTGGATGCCTTCGTTGATGCGCTGCAGCTCTTCGGCATCGGCTACTCGTGGGCGGGGCCGATGAGCCTGGCCGTGCCCTACGACATGAGCCGCAGCCGCAACCTGCCGCTGCCTTTCAACGGCGGCACGCTGGTGCGGTTCGCGATTGGCCTTGAAGACGGCAACGACCTCAAGGCCGATATCACACAGGCGCTGTCAGCCCTTCGCTGACACCTTGTGCCGCATCAGCTGACCCTTCTGGCGCTCCCAGTCCCGCTTCTTCTCGGTCTCGCGCTTGTCGTGCTGGGCCTTGCCCTTGGCGAGCGCGATGTCGGCCTTCACGCGGCCGCCCTTGTAGTGCAGGTTCAGCGGCACGAGAGTGAAGCCGCGCTGCTCGACCTTGCCGACCAGGCGCTTGATCTCCGCCTTGTGCATCAGCAGCTTCTTCGTGCGGTCGGCCTCGGGGCTGACGTGGGTGGAGGCGCTGCGCAGCGCGTTGATGCGGCAGCCGATCAGGAAGAGCTCGCCGTCCTTGATCATCACGTAGCCATCGGTCAACTGGACCTGGCCCGCGCGGATGGCCTTGATCTCCCAGCCCGACAGCACGACACCGGCCTCGAACTGTTCCTCGATGTGGTAGTCGTAGCGGGCGCGGCGGTTCTCGGCGATGGACATGGAAAGGGATGTGGGGCTTGAGGCCCTTCTTACAATCCCGTCATTCTATGAAGCAGGTCAAAAAGTCCGTTCTGCTCTGGTACACGCCGCGCGAGATGTACGAGCTGGTCACCCAGGTGGAGCGCTATCCCGAGTTCCTGCCCTGGTGCAACAAGGTCGAGATGCTGGCCCAGGAGCCCGACAGCGTCACGGCGCGCCTGCACCTCGCCTATGCGGGCGTGCGGCACGCGTTCACGACGCGCAACCGCAACGAGGACGGCCGCAGCGTGCGCATGGAGCTGGTCGACGGGCCGTTCTCGCATCTCGACGGCCTGTGGCAGTTCATGCCGCTGAACAAGCCTGGCGCCGGTGGCGAGGCGACGGCCTGCAAGGTCGGCTTCGAGCTGAGCTATGCCTTCAGCAGCGGCGCGCTGGAGGCCGTCGTCAGCCCCGTGTTCGACCGCATCGCCAACACCTTCGTCGACAGCTTCGTGCAGCGCGCGGAAAGCCTCTACGGTGCGCGTTGAACTGGTCTGGAGCCCGGCGGCCGGCGATGTGCAGCAGCGCTGGCTGGACGTGGAGGAGGGCGCCACCATCGAGTCCGCGCTGCGCGGCTGCGCGGGCTTCAGCCCGCCGCCGGGCGAACTGCGCGTCGGCATCTGGGGCCGCCTGCGGCCGCTGGACACGCAGCTGCGCGAGCGCGACCGCATCGAGGTCTACCGGCCGCTGACCGTCGACCCCAAGGAGGCGCGCCGGCAGCGCCATGCCAAGCGGGGCGAGCGCATCGTGTCGCGCCACCGGCCCAAGGCCGGCAGCGGCTGATCAGCGGCACTCGCTGGTGATCAGGCCGCGCGTGCGGTCGACCTCGGCCTGGCGCTGGGCATCGTCCATGTAGACGCGTTCGCCCTGCTCGTTGGTGCGCGTGATGCGGGCGCCGTTCTGCAGGTCGCGCAGATTGGCCTGGGCGCGGGAGCAGTTCTCGCGGCGCTGGTCGGCGGCGCGGCGTTCCTCTTCCTTCTGCTTGGCGGCCTGGCTGTCCTGCTCCTGCTTCTGGCGCGCGGCGGCTTCCAGCTCGGCCTTGGTCGGCGCGCTGGCCGCCGGCTTGGGCGCGGGCGCGCTGGCCGCCTGGCCGACCGGGCCGACGATGATGGTCGGCCGTGCCGGCGCGTTCGGGCGCTGCAGGATGTCCTTGTCCGCGACGCCGGCGGGCGGCGGCATGTCGCTGTACTGCACATTGCCCTTGGCGTCGCGCCACTTCCATTGAGCCTGGGCGGAGGCGGCCAGGGTCAGGCCGATCAGGGCGACGAACAGGGGTTTGTGGCGCATCCGGGCAGTGTAGCCCGGCACCCTCCGTATAATGCCGCTTTGCGTCTGGAGCTTTCCTCATGCGCCTTCTTGGCAAAGCGCTCACCTTCGACGATGTTCTGTTGGTGCCGGCGTTCTCCCAGGTGTTGCCCCGCGACACCAGCCTTGCGACCCGTCTGTCGCGCAACATCCCCCTGAACCTGCCGCTGGTGTCCGCCGCGATGGACACGGTGACCGAGGCCCGCCTCGCGATTGCCATCGCCCAGGAAGGCGGCATCGGCATCGTGCACAAGAACCTCAGCGCCGAGGCCCAGGCGCGCGAGGTGGCGCGGGTCAAGCGCTACGAGAGCGGCGTCGTCCGCGAGCCGCTGACCATTGCCCCCGACGCCAGCGTGCGCGAGGTCGTCGAGCTGACCCGCATGCACGGCTTCTCGGGCTTCCCGGTCGTCGAGGGCAAGCGTGTCGTCGGCATCGTCACCGGCCGCGACCTGCGCTTCGAGACGCGCATGGACGCCAAGGTCCGCGAGATCATGACGCCGGCCGAGAAGCTCGTCACCGTCAAGGAAGGTGCCTCGCTGGAGCAGGCCAAGGCGCTGATGCACACGCACAAGCTGGAGCGCGTCGTCGTCGTCAATGACGCCTTCGAGCTGCGCGGGCTGATGACGGTCAAGGACATCACCAAGCAGACCAGCTTCCCCAACGCGGCACGCGATGCCCACGGCGGCCTGCGCGTCGGCGCGGCGGTCGGCTTCGGCGACGACACCGAGCAGCGCGTCGAGCTGCTGGTGCGCGCCGGCGTCGACGCCATCATCGTCGACACGGCCCATGGCCACAGCGCCGGCGTGCTGGAGCGCGTGCGCTGGGTCAAGCGCGCCTATCCCAACGTCGACGTCATCGGCGGCAACATCGCCACCGGCGCCGCGGCGCTGGCGCTGGTCGAGGCCGGCGCCGACGGCGTCAAGGTCGGCATCGGTCCCGGCTCCATCTGCACGACCCGCATCGTCGCGGGCGTGGGCGTGCCGCAGATCACCGCCATCGACAGCGTCGTGACGGCGCTCAGAGGCACCGGCGTGCCGGTCATCGCCGACGGCGGCATCCGCTACTCGGGCGACGTGGCCAAGGCCATCGCGGCCGGCGCGGACACGGTCATGATGGGCGGCGCCTTCGCCGGCACCGAGGAAGCCCCGGGCGAAACCATCCTCTACCAGGGCCGCACCTTCAAGAGCTACCGCGGCATGGGCTCGATGGGCGCGATGGCCAAGGGCAGCGCCGACCGCTACTTCCAGGCTGAGACGGGCAACAACCCCAACACGTCCAAGCTGGTGCCCGAGGGCATCGAGGGCCAGGTGCCCTACAAGGGCTCGGTCGTGCAGGTCATCTTCCAGATGGCCGGCGGCCTGAAGGCCTCGATGCACTACTGCGGCTGCGGCAGCATCGCCGACATGCAGAGCAAGGCCGAGTTCGTCGAGATCACGACGGCGGGCATGCGCGAGAGCCATGTCCACGACGTGCAGATCACGAAGGAAGCGCCGAACTACCGGAGCGAATGAGCTGAACCGGCTCGAACGGGGCGACCAGATCGCCCCGTTTTTGTTTTCGTCACCCCGCATGAACTCCCGCCCCACCTCCCGCTCCCCGGCCATGGGCTTCATCATGGCCACGGTGCTGATCGACATGATCTCGGTCGGCCTCATCATCCCGGTGCTGCCGCAGCTGGTGGGCGGCTTCGCGCAGTCGCCGGGCGAGCAGATCGCCGCCTACGGCACGGTGGCGACGGCCTTCGCGATCGCGAACTTCCTCAGCTCGCCGGTGCTCGGCGCGCTGTCGGACCGCTTCGGCCGCCGGCCCGTGCTGCTGATGGGCTTCACCGGCCTGGCCTGCTCCTTCTTCATCACGGCCATCGCGACCCAGCTGTGGATGCTGGTGGTGGTGCGCTTGTTCAGCGGCGCGATGAACGCCAACGCGGCCGTCGCCAACGCCTACGTCGCCGACATCACGCCGCCCGAGCAGCGCGGCAGGCGCTACGGGCTGCTGGGCGCGATGTTCGGCCTGGGCTTCATCCTCGGGCCGGTGATCGGCGGCATCCTCGGCGGCCGCTACGGGCTGCGCGCGCCCTTCTTCGCGGCCGGTGCACTGGCCGTCTGCAACGGCCTCTACGGCTTCTTCGTGCTGCCCGAGTCGCTGCCCAGCGACCGCCGCCGCGCCTTCAGCTGGGCGCGCGTGAACCCGGTCGCCTCGCTGATGCATCTGTTCGAGCTCAAGGGCATCGGTGCGCTGCTCATCGTCATCGCGCTGGGCAGCCTCGCGCAGTTCATGCTGCACACGACCTGGGCCCTCTACACCGGCCACAAGTTCGGCTGGAACCCGGAGCAGATCGGCTATTCGCTGCTCGCGGTCGGCGTGATGTCGGTGCTGGGCCAGGGCCTGCTGGCCGGGCCGTTCACGAAATGGCTGGGCGCGCCGCGGCTGATGGTGGCCGGCATGCTGTCCTCGGGCCTGTGCTACCTCGCCTGGGGCCTGGCGTCCCAGGGCTGGGAGATGTATGCGGCCATCTTCGCCAACGTCGTCGGCTTCGCGGCCGGCGCCGCCGGCCAGACCGTCATCGCCAATGCCGCCGATCCCAAGTCCCAGGGCCAGACCATGGGCGCCGTCACCGGCCTGTCCAGCCTGATGATGGTCATCGCGCCCATCCTCGGCCCGCGCCTGCTGCAGCCCTTCGCTGACCTGCCGCCGACCGACTGGCGCGTCGGCATGCCCTACTACCTCGGCGGCGCGCTGCTGCTGGCCGCCGCGGCACTCGCCTCCGTGCATTTCGCGCGCCTGCGCCGCGCTCCCGCGGCCGCCGCCGCGTCCTGAATCCCATCCTCGAGATCGCCATGCAACACGACAAGGTCCTCATCCTCGACTTCGGCTCCCAGGTCACCCAGCTCATCGCGCGGCGCGTGCGCGACGCGTCGGTCTACTGCGAGATCCATCCGAACGACGTGTCGGACGACTTCATCAAGAGCTACGCACCCAAGGCCATCATCCTCAGCGGCAGCCACGCCTCCACCTACGAGGACCACGAGCTGCGCGCGCCGCAGGCCGTCTGGGACGCCGGCGTGCCGGTGCTGGGCATCTGCTACGGCATGCAGACCATGGCCGTGCAGCTGGGCGGCAGCGTCGAGTGGAGCGACCACCGCGAGTTCGGCTACGCCGAGGTCAGGGCGCATGGCCACACCCAGCTGCTCGACGGCATCCAGGACTTCGAGACGCCCGAGAAGCACGGCATGCTCAAGGTCTGGATGAGCCATGGCGACAAGGTCGCGGCGCTGCCGCCGGGCTTCAAGCTGATGGCCTCCACGCCCAACTGCCCCATCGCCGGCATGGCCGACGAGGCGCGTGGCTTCTATGCGGTGCAGTTCCACCCCGAGGTTACGCACACGCCGCAGGGCGAGGCGCTGCTGCGCCGCTTCGTGCGCGACATCGCCGGCTGCAAGGGCGACTGGCAGATGGGCAGCTATATCGACGAGGCGGTCGCCCGGATCCGCGAGCAGGTCGGCGACGAGGAAGTCATCCTCGGCCTGTCCGGCGGCGTCGACTCGTCGGTGGCCGCGGCGCTGATCCACCGCGCCATCGGCGACCAGCTGACCTGCGTCTTCGTCGACCACGGCCTGCTGCGGCTGAACGAGGGCCGCATGGTCATGGAGATGTTTGCCGGCCGCCTGCACGCCAAGGTCGTGCACGTGGACGCGAGCGAACAGTTCCTGGGCAAGCTGGCCGGCGTGACCGACCCCGAGCGCAAGCGCAAGATCATCGGCGCCGAGTTCGTCGAGGTCTTCCAGGCCGAGGCCAGGAAACTGACGAACGCCAAGTGGCTGGCCCAGGGCACCATCTACCCCGACGTGGTGGAGAGCGGCGGCACCAAGACCAAGAAGGCCACGACGATCAAGAGCCACCACAACGTCGGCGGCCTGCCCGAGACGCTGGGCCTGAAGCTGCTGGAGCCGCTGCGCGAGCTGTTCAAGGACGAGGTGAGGGCGCTCGGCGTGGCCCTGGGCCTGCCGCCCGACATGGTCTACCGCCATCCCTTCCCCGGCCCGGGCCTGGGCGTGCGCATCCTCGGCGAGATCAGGAAGGACTTCGCCGACCTGCTGCGCCGCGCCGACGCGATCTTCATCGAGGAGCTGCGCAACACCATCGACCCGGGCACCGGCAAGAGCTGGTATGCGCTGACCTCGCAGGCCTTCGCCGTCTTCCTGCCGGTGAAGAGCGTGGGCGTCATGGGCGACGGCCGCACCTATGACTACGTGGTCGCGCTGCGCGCCGTGCAGACCAGCGACTTCATGACCGCCGACTGGGCCGAGCTCCCCTACAGCCTGCTGAAGAAGACCTCGGGCCGCATCATCAACGAGGTGCGCGGCATCAACCGCGTGACCTACGACGTATCGAGCAAGCCGCCCGCGACCATCGAGTGGGAGTGAGCCGGCAACTGGCCGGCCGGGCACGGCACCGCTTCCGACGCGGCGCCGGCGGCGCCGTGCCGGTCGCCGAAACCGTCGGTGCCGGCAGAGGGCTCGACGGGCTGCCGAGGTTCTCTCGGCACGGCGAGCGGGCTGTCAAGCCCTGAACGTCGCAAGCTTGCGTCAAGCTGTCGACCTGCGCGCAAAACGGTGCCCCATCGTGTGCCGGGGCGGTGAGCCGGGAGGCTCTGCCGCCACACAAAAAGCCAGGCTCTTCATAGAGGGCTGACGGCTCCCGGCCCTGGCTCAGGCGTTGCTGCCGGGCCTCTTGGCACGTCGTTGAGGCTGAAAACACCGACGGGATCACCCGCATGGCTCCAGGGGTTGCACGCCACAAGAATCCGCCCCCGCGTCGCCGGTCGCGTCCCAAAAGGGTTGCAGCGCGAAGGGCGGCGGCACGTTGGGTCGGTGGAGCCTCGACATGATCGAAGCGCCGCCGTGATGTCAAAGCGTCCCCGTGCCTCATCGGCACGAAACGCTCAACCTTTGAGGCTTCATCTCATGAAACTGTTAAGGCATACCTTGAACCTGGTCGTCGCTGCGGCGCTGGGCGCCGCTGCGTTCAGCACCGCGGCCGGCAGCTACGCGACGGCGTCCGCCCCGGTGCCCGGCGCCTGGGTCGCGACGCACACCAAGGCGCACGCGCTCGCCTACGTCGACGCGACCGATGCCGGCGCCATGGCCGACAACGCGATGGTGCATATCGCGGTCTCTCTCAAGCTGCGCAACAAGGACGCCCTGGACGCGCTGACGCAGCGCCTGGCGTCGGGGCAGTCCAGGCAGCATCTGACGCAGGCCCAGTTCCTCGAGAACCATGCGCCGACGCGCGAGCAGGCCGTGAAGGTCGTGAACTATCTGCGTTCGCACGGCTTCAGCAACGTTGAACTGGCGGCCAACCGCCTGCTGGTCACCGCCGACGGCACGCCGGGCCAGATCCAGGCCGCCTTCCAGGCCCAGATGCGGCATTTCAAGGTCAAGGGCCGGCTGGCGCATGCCAATGTGACCGACGTCAACGTGCCCGCCACGCTGGCAGACAGCGTGCTCGCCGTCACCGGCCTGCAGACGGTGCACATGGCGCACACCACGATGCGCCTCGCCCGCACCCAGGCTGCGGCGCCGCAGGCCATCGTCGGCATCAACCCGAC
The DNA here is from genome assembly GCF_026712205.1 of Pelomonas aquatica. Classification (GTDB taxonomy): domain Bacteria; phylum Pseudomonadota; class Gammaproteobacteria; order Burkholderiales; family Burkholderiaceae_C; genus Pelomonas; species Pelomonas aquatica. Next base: position 124,550 of record NZ_JAPPUW010000004.1, on the reverse strand, counting down.
GCTGTTCCCGAGCATCTACGGCGCCAGCGGCATGCCGTCCGCGTCGACGGCCACCATCGGCATCATCACCCAGGGCAGCATGACGCAGACCGTCGCCGACCTGAAGACCTTCGCGGCCAACGCCGGCTATCCGGTGCCGCCCGTCAGCGTCGTGACCGTGGGCTCCGCCAGCACGGACACCTCGGGCGTGGACGAATGGAACATGGACTCCCAGAGTTCGCTCGCGGCGGCCGGCGGCACGATCAAGTCGATGCTGCTCTACACCGCCACCACGCTGAGCGATGCAGACCTCACCACGACCTACAACAAGGCGGTGAGCGACAACCTCGCCAAGGTCATCAACGTGTCGCTGGGCGAGTGCGAGACCGCGGCCAAGAGCTCCGGCATCACGGCCTCCAACGACCAGATCTTCCAGACGGCGGTGGCGCAGGGCCAGACCTTCTCGGTGTCTTCGGGTGACTCCGGCTCCTACGAGTGCGGCGGCAGCACCAGCCAGCAGAGCTACCCCGCCGTGTCGCCTTATGTGATGGCCATTGGCGGCACGACGCTGTCGACCAGCGGCGGCACCTGGGTGGGCGAAACGGCCTGGAGCTGCAGCGGCCCGACCACCTGCCCGCAAAGCGCCTCTGGTGGCACCGGCGGCGGCGTCAGCAGCACCGAGGCTGCCCCCAGCTGGCAGACCTCGGCCGGCGTGCTGACGACCGCGGGCAAGCGAGGCGTTCCGGACATCGCCTTCGACGCGGCGCCGAGCAGCGGGGCGCTCATCCTGGTCAACGGCGCGAACGTGCAGATTGGCGGCACCAGTCTGGCCGCGCCCCTGTTCACCGGCTTCTACAGCCGCATCCAGGCGGCCCACGGCAACACGCTGGGTTTTCCGGCGTCGACGCTTTACGCCGGTGCGGCGGCCAATCCGTCGTGGTTCCATGACGTGACTTCCGGCAGCAACGGCGGCTACAGCGCCGGTGTGGGCTGGGACTACGTCACCGGCTACGGCAGCCTGCAGGTGCAGAACTTCTCGAGCGCCTTCGGCAGCGGTGGCTCCACGCTGACGGCCAACTTCAGCTGCAGCACGTCCGGCCTGGTCGCGACATGCACCGACAGCTCGACCGACAGCGGCGGCACCATCAGCGGGCACTCGTGGACCTTCGGCGACGGCGGCACGTCCACCGCCACCAGCCCCAGCCACAGCTACGCCGCTGCGGGAACCTACACGGTGACCGAGACGGTGACCGAGTCCGGCACCGGCAAGACCGCCAGCAAGACGTCCACGGTGACCGTGAGCTCGGGCAGCACATCGTCGCAGCTCTTGCTCAACACCGGCTTTGAAAACGGCATGACCTCCTGGACCGCCACGTCCGGCGTGGGCTGCACCAACGCCAGCTGCGCGGGCGAGACGGCCCATGGCGGCACCGGCTTCGCGTGGCTGGACGGTTATGGCAGCATCCACACGGACTCCGTCAGCCAGAGCGTGGCCATCCCGGCCGGCAAGAGCAGCGCCACGCTGTCCTTCTACCTGCACATCGACACCCGGGAGACCACCACCTCCACGGCTTACGACACCCTCAAGGTGCAGGTGCTGAACAGTTCGGGCGCGGTGCTTGCCACGCTGGCGACCTACTCCAACCTCAACGCCGCGACGGGCTATGTGCTCAGGAGCCTGGACATGAGCGCCTACATCGGGCAGACCGTGACGATCAAGTTCGTGGGCACCGAGGACTCGTCGCTGGCGACGTCCTTCGTGCTGGACGACGTCACGCTGACCGTGCAGTAAGCATCCTTCGCGCTCTGGACCTGGGGCGGCCCATCGGGCCGCCCTTTTTCTTGGTTCATCGCCGAACTACTCCGGGGCAGGCGAGGGCGCGAGCGGCATGGGTGCCCGCGAAGGAGCTTCTTCGTCGCGGCGGCGCTCGTCTGCGACTGTCCGGCGGCGGGATCTGCACGTCGGGAACCGCCTCGGCCCCATGCAAAAGAGCCAGGGCCCTTGCGGACCCTGGCTCCTCGCGATGTCGGCTCGCGTGGCCCGCAGGCCGCGCGACGGCGGGCTTCAGCGGATGGCCTGTACCAGTGCCGCCGCGTTGATGGTGCCCAGGCCGGCGCCGGGCTCATAGCCCGTCACGCCGCCGTAGAACCAGTTGTCGCCGGCGGTGATGTCCACCGTGCCGGGCTGGGGCTGGCGGCGCCAGCCTTCGCCACGGCTGCCGTAGAGCATCGGGTGCAGCAGGCCCAGGCGCGAGGACTTGGCCTGCGAGACCAGCGCGAAGATGCCGTTGAGCTGCGGCGACGCGAAGCTCGTGCCGCCGTAGCCGGCGATCCAGCCGCCGTCCGTCGTCGAATAGACGAGGTAGCCGGTGTAGGGGTCGGAGTTCAGCGAGATGTCGGGCAGGTTGCGGCCCTTCACGTTGGCCGGCACCGTGTACAGATAGCTCTGCACGCCGGTGCGCGGGTCGGTGTAGGTCCAGACCTGGTTGGGCTCGCTGCGGCGGATGCCCTTGGTGTGCTTCTGGTAGTCGGGCTGCGGCCAGAACACGCTGACGCCGCCGCCGCCGCCGACCGAGAAGTAGTAGTCCTTGAAGGCGTTGCCGTAGTTGGCGATCAGGTAGGGGTTGAAGTAGTCCCAGCCCCAGACCTGCTCGGTCGGCACGTGGACGACGCCGTATTTGCGCTGGATGTCGGCCGCGATCGTCGTGCCGCCGGCCGCGATGACATAGGGGTCGGACGCGGGCGAGTCCACCGTCAGGATCTTGGAGAAGGCGGGGTAGGGCGCCACCGAGTTGGTGTCGTAGGCGCCGTCGTCGCCGGCCGACGCGAAGGTCGAGATGCCCTGGGCCGCCGCCTCGGCGAAGACCTGGTGGTAGGCCACCAGCACGCCCAGGCTTTCGCTGGAGACGCCGGGGATCTCGTAGTTCAGGAGCTCCGGCGAACCCCAGCTGACCGACAGCGTGTCCACGGTGTTGTCGGCCACGGCCTTGTAGAAGACGTCGATGAAGCCGGCCTCGGTGTTCGGCGCGTCGTAGACGACCATCTTGGCATCGGGGGCCAGTCCGCCGGACTGCTGCACGTCCAGCGTCGTCTCGCCCGAGCCCGCGTTGGCCGACAGGTCGCCGCCGCCGTCCACGTGCACCTGCGTGATCCGCGTCGGCGACACGTTCAGGCCGATGGCGTTCCAGTAGGCGTAGGCGTCGGACGGGTAGAAGTTGGCCAGCGTCGCGATGCCGATGGTCCGGCCCTGGCCGGTGATGCCCCTGGCATAGAGCGGGTTCACGCCGTACAGATTGGCCACGTCGCCGGTCGTGAAGCTGCCCGGCACGCCGGTGGCGGTGCTGTTGCCGGCCGGCAGGACCACGGCGGGCCGTGCCTCGCCCAGGCCGGCGGCCTTGGCCCTGGCCTGGGTGGAGTGGGGCTTGAACTGTGCCGACTGCGTGTTCAGCCCGGCCACGTAGAGGATCACGTCGTCCAGATCCCTCGGCACCTTGTGGCCACGGGCCGGCCGGCGGAAGGCCTTGCCGTCGCTGTCGCGGTAGTCGTGCAGGATGGCCTGGAAGGCCTGCGTGAACTGGGCCGCCGTGCCGGTGGCCTTGATGATGAGGCCGTTGGGGTAGACCTCGTTGACGGCGATGCCGTTGGCGGCGAGGAAGTCGGTCACGCGGCGGATCTCGCCGCGGCTGGGCGCGAAAGCGGCGCGGAACTGCTCGACGCTGAGGAAGCGGTGGTAGAGCGGGCTGTCGGGGTCGACGGTGGCCGCGATATAGGCGTCCAGCTCGTCGGCGTGGCGCAGCTTCAGCACGATGGAGACGGTCTGCGTCGCGTCGGCCGCGGTGGCGCCCAGGTCCTGGGGCGCAGCGCCGGAGCGGCCGGCCAGGGCGGCGGGCGCGGCGGTCGCCACGATCAGGGCGCACGCGGCGGCCTGCATCAGGTCATGGAGTCTGTGCTTGCGGATTGGCATGGGATTCCTTGTGTGGAAGTGAGGCCCCGGTCGGGCCAGGCCCGCGGGTTCTACGGGGCGTGCCGGCGAGCGTCAACCGGGCAAGCCTGTCCCCTGAACGGGTGGGGCGCTGTCACATGGCGTCGCCCTGCATCGGGCCTGTCGCGGGCCGAACCGGTGCGTCGGAGCCTGGGCGGCGGTTCGATCGCTGCAGGCGGCTTGACCAAACTTTACGCAGCCTGCGCCGGCCGACGCCGGGCCGCCACAATGCAGAGCCCACCACCCAGCGACGAGGATTCCATCGTGCGTGCCGCCTTCAGCCTTCTCGCCCTCGTCATCGTCGCGGCCATCGTGCTGTCGCTGGCCAAGAAGCAGGCCACGGCGCTGAAGCCGCCGGCCGGCGCCGCCTCCGCCGCGAGCGCGGCCCTGCCCGTGCCCCAGGCCGTGGGCCAGCAGGTGCAGGGCAGCCTCGATGACGCGGCAAGGCGCGCGGCCGAGGCGGCGTCCGCCGCGACGAACTGAGGCCGTGCCCGGCCACAAGCTCTTCTTCGCGCTGCGGCCCGACGCGGAGACGGCCGAGCGCATCGCGCGCGTCGCCACCGCCGAGCATGCGGCGTGCGGCCTGGCGCCGCGGCTGCGGCCCAGCCGCATCTTCCACATCACGCTGCACTACTTCGGCTATGCCGACGGCGAGCCGGATGCCCAGCTCTTGGCCCTGGCCTCGCGGGCGGCGGCCGAGGTGGTGCGGCCGGCCTTCGACCTGGGCTTCGAGTGCTTCAGGAGCTGGGGCGAGGCCGGTGCGAGCAAGCACCCCTTCGTGCTGACCGGCGGCCAGGGCCTGGAGGCCGTGCGCGAACTGCGCGATGCCCTCGTCGAACGCCTCGTGGCGCACGGCCTGGCCGCGCCGGCGCGCGACTACGAGCCCCATCTGACGCTGCGTTACGACAAGCGCCCGGCGCCGGCCTGGCAGGTCGACCTTCCGGGCTGGACGGCCAGCGAGTTCGTGCTCGTCAAGAGCCCGCAGGGCGAGACGCGGCACGAGGTCATCGGCCGCTGGCCCTTGCAGCCCTGATCAGCCGTCGACGATGGCCTGGGCCAGTGCCCGCACGCTCAGCGGTGCCGAGCCCTCGGCCTTGTTGCTGATCGTGACGAAGACGTCCAGCCCGGCGCCGGCCGTGCCGCGGATGACGCGGACCAGTTCGGCGCGCGTGTCGGGGTCGGGGTCCAGCATCTCGCCGAACTCGCCGTAGCGCTTCTCGGCGGCCGCGTAGCCGAAGGGGCCGTGCAGGCGGTTCAGGTTCCAGCGCACGACCAGCGGGCCCGGCCACAGTGCGCGCAGCAGCGGCAGCTGCTCGGCCAGCGGCGGCAGCTTGGGATGCAGGCCGACGCAGTAGCGCGCACCGGCATCGCGCAGCAGTGCGACGAGGTCGGGGCAGAGCCACTCGGGGTTGCGCACCTCGACGGCGATGACGCCGGCCGGCGGTTTGGGCAGGGCGAGCAGCAGCGCGTGCAGGCGGTCCAGTGGCTCGTTCATGTGGGCCAGCAGCGCCGGCGTCAGCGGGCTGAGCTGGAAGACCAGGGCGCCGATCCTGGCCCCCAGGCCCTCGTAGGCCGGCACGATGAAATCCCGCAGCGCCGTCTCCGCGTCGAGGAACAGCGGGTTGGGCTCCTGGCCACGGCCATCCTCGCTGCGCAGCAGCGCGTCCGTCACGAGGCTGGGCGCCTTCACCGTGAAGCGGAAATCCGGCGGCACCTGCTGGGCATGACGCTCGAACTCGCTGGCCGCGAGCGGCCGGTAGAAGCCGCGGTCGATGCCGACGGCGCGCAGCAGCGGGTGGACAGCGTAGGCCGTGAGGCCGGTTTTGGAGAGCGTCGCTTCGCCATGCCGCCCGGCCCAGACCAGCCCCTGCCAACCGGGGTAGCTCCAGGTCGAGGTACCGAGGTGGATATGGGGTGACAGCGCCGCGGCCAAGGCCTCGTCCGCCGGCCCGGGCGGGCAGGGCTGCACGCCGCGGGCGCGCGCCTTGGCGGCCGTGCCGAAGAAGTCCTCCTGCATCAGTCGATCTGGCCGCCGCCCTCGCGCAGGTCGGCTTCCGTGCCCAGGCTTTGCTGCGCGGCGATCTGCAGCGCCTGCACGACGAGGTCCAGCGCCAGGCTGGGCGCGCCATCGTGGCGGGCCGCCTGCTCGGGCAGGTAGGGGATGTGGATGAAGCCGGCGCGCAGGCTGCCACCGCGCCGTGCCGCCGCGTGCATGGCTGCGTAGAAGACGTGGTTGCAGACGAAGGTGCCGGCCGTCTGCGACACGGCGGCCGGGATGCCGGCGGCGCGCAGGCCGTGCACGATGGCCTTGATCGGCAGCGTCGCGAAATAGGCGGCCGGCCCGCCGGGCATGACCGGCTCGTCGATGGGCTGGCGGCCGGCGTTGTCGGGGATGCGCGCGTCGTCGACATTGATGGCGATGCGCTCGACGCTGATCTCGGCGCGCTTGCCGGCCTGGCCGACGGCGATCAGGCATTGCGGGCGGTGGCGCTCGATCAGCGCCTCCAGCGCGGAACGTGCGGCGCCGAACTCGCAGGGCAGCAGGCCGGCAACGACGCGCAGGCCGGGGGCGGTCCAGCCGTCGAGGCGGCGCACCGCCTCCCAGGACGGGTTGATGGTTTCGCCCCCGAAGGGGTCGAAGCCGGTCAGCAGGATGGTGGCGGTCTTCATCAGCGGAACATCAGCAGCTTGAGCAGCACGATGTTGACGGCCAGCAGCAGCAGCGCCGTCGGCCACTGCGCGCGGATGACGGCGTTCTTGTCCTTCAGTTCGAGCAGGGCGGCGGGGATGATGTTGAAGTTGGCGGCCATGGGCGTCATCAGTGTGCCGCAGTAGCCGCAGAACATGCCGATGGCGGCCATGACGGCAGCGTCGCCATGGTGCATGCCGAGCAGGATGGGAATGCCGATGCCGGCCGTCATGACGGGGAAGGCGGCGAAGGCATTGCCCATGACCATCGTGAACAGCGCCATGCCGAGGGCGTAGGCCGCGGCCGCGAACAATGGGTTGTCGACCGGGATGGCGCTGGTCGCGATCTGGGCGACGGCCTTGCCGACGCCGGCGTCGGCGAACAGCAGGCCCAGCGTGGCCAGCATCTGCGGCAGGATGACGGCGGGGCCCATGGTCTCCAGCAGGCGGCGCGCCTCGCGCACGGCCTGCATCGGGCGCTCGCGCGTCATCCACAGCGCGGCGGCCAGGCCGACCAGCGCGCCGATGCCGACGCTGACCAGGGTCAGGTTCTTGGTCTCGACGAGGGTCCAGCCGGCCAGGCCCACGTCCTTCAGCGTCAGGCTGCCGACCAGGGCCAGCACGGTGATGGCGAGGATGGGCAGGAAGAGCCGGTTGCCGAGGCGCGCGGCGCTGGCCTGGCGCTCGGCGGGTTCGCGTTGGCCATGCTTGCCGATGGACACGCCGCCCAGGCCGCCGAGCGCGGCGAGCATGATGACGATCAAGCCGGAGACGACCGGCGGCAGGCTGTCGCCGACCAGGTAGATGACGGCCCACAGGGCCCAGAACAGGCCGCTGCTCCAGCGCCGCGGGTTGCTGCGGTCACGGCAGGTCAGCACCGCGACGATCAGCAGCGTGAGGCCGGTCAGCAGGAAGAGGTGGTCCAGCTTGAGCAGGGCGGTCATGCGGCCTCCCGGGCGCGGGCGATGTCGTGGGGCAGGCGGCGATCGAGGCGGATCAGCCGTGCCGAGTGGATGAGGAAGGCCGCGATGGCCGTCGGGATGCCCCAGAGCGCGATGTGCAGCGGGTCGGTGACGATGCCGTTCTCGGCCAGGAAGGTCTGCATCAGCACGATGGAGCCGAAGGCGACGAAGATGTCCTCGCCGAAGAACAGGCCCACGTTGTCGGTCGCTGAGGCCATGGCCCGCCATTTGTCGCGCACGGCCAGGGGCAGCGGGCCGTGGGTCTTCTCGGCGGCGGCCTCGGTCATCGGCGCCACCAGCGGGCGCACCATCGGGGCATGGCCGCCGAGCGAGGTCAGGCCCATGGCCGCGGCGATCTCGCGGATGCCGAGGTAGACGATGAGCAGGCGCCCGGCCGTCGCCGAGCGGATGCCGGCGATCCAGGCCTGGGCACGTTCGCGCAGGCCGTGGCGCTCCAGCAGGCCGATGATGGGCAGGGGCAGCAGCAGCGTTAGCGGCAGGTTGCGCGTCTTCACGAAGCCGGTGCCCAGCTTGGCGAGGATGAGGTCCGGCGGCAGCTTGGCCGCAAGGCCCGTCGCGATGCCGGCCGCGGTGACGACGAGGACCGGGTTGAAGCGGAGCACGAAGCCGACGATGACGACGGCGACGCCGATCAGCGGCCACAGGGAGACGGTCTCTTGCATGGTGGGCTTTCAGGCGTGCAGTGACACGCCGGCGGTGGTGAGCGCGCCATGGATGGCGCGGGCGAATGCGAGGGCCTGCGGGCCGTCGCCGTGCAGGCAGATGGTCTGGGCCTGCAGCGGTACGGTTTCGCCGGTGACGGCCTGCACCACGCCTTCGCGCACCATGCGCAGCGTGCGTGCGACGGCCTCGCCGACGTCGTGGACGAGGGCGCCGGGCTGGCTGCGCGGCACGAGGCTGCCGTCGGCGCGGTAGCCGCGGTCGGCAAAGACCTCGGCGACGGCGCGCAGGCCGGCGCGCTCGGCGGCGCGCAGCAGCTCGCTGCCGGCCAGGCCGTAGAGGGCCAGCGAGGGATTCACGTCGAGCACGGCCGTCGCGATGGCGTCGGCCAGGGCCGGGTCGCGCGCGGCCTGGTTGTAGAGGGCGCCGTGGGGCTTGACGTGGTGCAGCCGCCCACCGGCCGCGCGCACCAGGGCGTCCAGCGCGCCGATCTGGTAGATCAGGTCGGCGCGCACGTCGGCGGGCGAGAGCTGCATCTCGCTGCGGCCGAAGTTCTCGCGGTCGGGGTAGCTGGGGTGGGCGCCGATGGCCACGCCGCGTTGCAGCGCGGCGTCCACGGTGGCCTGCATCAGCCGCGCATCGCCGGCATGCCAGCCGCAGGCGATGTTGGCGGAGCTGACCAGGGCGAGCAGTTCGGCGTCGTGGGGGGCGCCTTCGCCGAGGTCGGCGTTGAGGTCGACGGACAGAGGAAGGTCAGCGGTCACGGAGGGCGCTCCTGAGTTGGTCGAGTTGTGCCTGCCGCTGGCGCAGAGCATCGCGCGCTTCGTCGAGGCCGCAGGGGATGAAGCGCAGCGCGGCGCCGAGGCGCAGCTGAGCGAGCTTCCACAGGTCGGCGCGGATGACGACGCCGATCTTGGGGTAGCCGCCGGTGGTCTGCGCATCGGCCAGCAACACGATGGGCTGGCCCGAGGGCGGCACCTGGACGACGCCGGGCAGCACGCCGTGCGAGGCCAGCTCGCCGCCGCGTTCGCGTTGCAGCCCGGGGCCGGCGAAGCGGTAGCCCATGCGGTTGCTCTGCGGCGTCAGCGTCCAGCCGGCGCTCCAGAAGGCCTCGCGAGCGGCGGCCGAGAACTCGTCGTGCTCGGGGCCGGGCAGCACGCGCACGCTCGCGTCCCAGTCCGGCGCATGGAGGCCGATGGCGCGCGCGGGCGGGGCGGTGGGCGGGTCAATCAAGGTCAGGGGCAGGCGGTCGCCGTCGCGCAGCGCGCGGCCGTCGAGGCCGCCGAAGCCGGCCTTCAGGTCGGTGCTCAGCGAGCCGAGCGCGGGCGGCAGCGCCAGGCCGCCGCCGATGGCGAGGTAGCTGCGCATGCGTTCGCGCGGCGCGGCGAGCCTGAGCGTCTGGCCGGCGCGCACGGCGGCCCGCCACCAGGGGCGCAGCGGGCGGCCGTCGAGGCTGGCGTCGGCATCGGTGCCGGTCAGCGCGATGCAGGCGTCGGCATGGAAGCGCAGCGTGGCCGGGCCGAGCGTGAACTCCAGGCCGGCGGTGCCGGGCGCGTTGCCGACGAGCAGGTTGCCGCGCTGCAGGGCCAGGTCGTCCAGCGCGCCGCACAGGCTCAGGCCGCGGTCGCGCCAGCCCATGCGGCCGAGGTCCTGCACGGTGGTCAGCGGGCCGGCGCGCAGCAGTTCGATCATGCCGAGCTCCCGCAGGGCCGCCCCAAGGGAGCGAGAGCCCCCTCGGGGGGCAGCATGCGCAGCGTGCGTGGGGGCTTCATTCAGGGCTCCGCGACGAAGCGCAGGCGGTCGCCGGGCGCGAGCAGCGTGGGCGGCTCGGCCTGCGGGTCGAACAGGGGCAGGGCGGTGCGGCCGATGAGCTGCCAGCCGCCCGGCGTGGCCAGCGGGTAGATGCCTGTCTGCGCGCCGCCGATGCCGACGCTGCCGGCCGGCACGGCCGTGCGTGGTTCGGCGCGGCGCGGCGTCTGCAGCGATTCGTCCAGCCCGCCGAGGTAGGCGAAGCCGGGCTGGAAGCCGATGAAGTAGACGATGTATTCGGCCGCGGCGTGGCGGCGCACGACCTCGTCGGGCGTCAGGCCGCAGTGGGCGGCGACGTCGGCGAGGTCGGGGCCGTCGTAGCGCACCGGGATCTCGACGAGGCGGCCGGCCTGCTGGCGCCGCAGCGGCTTGCTCCACAGCGCGCGCGCGGACTCGGCCAGCGCGTCGCCGTCGGTGTGCAGCGGGTCGAAGCTCAGCGTCAGGTTGTTCATGCCCGGCGTCAGGCCCAGCACGCCCTCGGTCTGCGCCAGGCCGGCGCCGAGCTGCCAGATGCGCTGCTGGTGCTCCAGCGCGATGGGCGCGTCGACCGCGCAGCACAGCGCCGCCTCGCCCAGCGGGCGGATGACGAGGTCGGGTGGCGGCGAAGTGCTCATTTACATTAATGTAAAACGTATACGATTTGTATTCGAACCGTCTTTATGATGTCAATCATGGTTCGCAGCATCGTGTCGTCCTCGCATCTGGTGTCAGACAAGAGCGCCGAGTTGTCGGAGTTCGAGTTCGGCCTCATCGTCGTCGGCAACGCCTTCAACCGCTGGATGGTGCGCTGCATGGCGGCGGCCGGCATGAAGGACCTGGCGGCGATGGACGTCTCGCTGTTGCACCACGTCAACCACCGTGATCGGCAGAAGAAGCTGGCCGACATCTGCTTCGTGCTGAACGTGGAGGACACCCACGTTGTCGCCTACTCGCTGCGCAAGCTCGCGGGCCTGGGCCTGGTGCAGAGCGAGAAGGTCGGCAAGGAGGCCTTCTATTCGACGACCGAGCAGGGCCAGGCCCTGTGCGAGGCCTATCGCCAGGTGCGCGAGCAATGCCTGATGGCGGCGCTGGCCGACGGCGGCCAGCAGAACCAGGACATCGGCGACTGCGCGCAGCTGATGCGGCTGCTGTCCGGCCTCTACGACCAGGCCTCGCGCTCCGCGGCGTCGCTCTAAACTGCCGGCCCGATGAGCGAGCCGACCTCCTTCTCCCCCGCCGACGAATATGCGATGCGGCTCGCGCTGGACCAGGCGCACAACGCCTGGCTGGTGGGCGAGGTGCCGGTGGGCGCCGTCATCACGCGCGGCGGCCAGGTCATCGCGACGGGCTACAACCGCCCGATCACGACGCACGACCCCACGGCCCATGCCGAGATCGTGGCCCTGCGCCATGCGGCCACGCTGCTGGAGAACTACCGCCTGCCGGAGTGCGAGCTCTTCGTCACGCTGGAGCCCTGCGCGATGTGCGCGATGGCGCTGATGCATGCGCGCTTCAAGCGCGTCGTCTTCGCGGCGGCCGACCCCAAGACCGGCGTGGCGGGGTCGGTCATCGACCTGTTCGGCCAGCCCCAGCTCAACCACCACACGCGCATCGAGGGCGGGCTGATGGCCGAGCCTGCAGCCCAGCTGCTGCGAGACTTCTTCGCTGAACGCCGCGAGGCGGCCCGCGCACGCCGTGCCGAGCGTCAGGGGATCATCCCCACCGGCGAAGCCACCGAACTGGACGAATCCTGATGACCACGTTGACCCTGTTCACGCCCTCGGGCGCGCTGGCCAAGGCCGAGAACCTGAAGCGCGCGGCCAGGCGCCTGACGCAACTCGGCTTCGAGGTTGCCATCGATGCCGACGCGCTGGCCAGGCACCAGCGCTTTGGCGGCGACGACGCGACGCGGCTGACGGCCCTGCATCGCATCGCCGATGCGGCACCTTCCATTGCGCTGGCCACGCGCGGCGGCTATGGGCTGACGCGCCTGCTCGACCGGATCGACTGGGGCCGCATCGCGCACAGCGTCGAGCACGGCACGCGCTGGGTCGGCTACAGCGACCTGACCGCGCTGCAGAACGGGCTGATCGCCCGCCACAAAGGGCTCTCGATGTGGGCAGGTCCGCTGGCCTGCGACGACTTCGGCCGCAGCGAGGCCGAGGGCGGCGTCGACGAGGTCACGCGCGACTGCTTCCTCGAAGCGATGAGCGGTGCGCTGGAGGCCGTGGGCTTCCGCGAGACTTCACGCGACATTCCTGGCGGCTTCGACGGCCTGGAGGCGCGTGGGCGCCTGTGGGGCGGCAACCTGACCGTGCTGTGCTCGCTGCTGGGCACGCCGCACTGGCCCAAGGTCAAGGGCGGCATCCTGTTCCTGGAAGACGTCAACGAGCACCCCTACCGCGTCGAGCGCATGCTGCTGCAGTTGCAGCAGGCCGGCGTCATCGACGCGCAGGCAGCCGTGCTGCTGGGCGACTTCAGCGGGGCGACCAAGTCGCCGCTGGACCGCGGTTACGGCATCAAGGACGCGGTCGCGGCGCTGCGCGCCCGCACGAAGACGCCGGTGCTGACGGGCTTGCCCTTCGGCCATGTGCGCACCAAGGTCTGCCTGCCGGTCGGCGGCACCGTGGAGCTCTATGTGCAGGGGCGCGAGACCATCCTCGGCTGGCAGTCCGACCCGCGGCTGGCGCATGGCGAGCATGGCCATCACGATCACCACCATCACTGAGGTCACCCCGGGTTTTCCGTAGCGGAACGCCGTGCTGCGGCGTCTTGTATAGACGGGTTGCCCATCTATGATCCCGCCCATCGCCCCGGCCCGCGCCGGGGCGTCGCATTTTGAGGGCGCGTCGTGGCTGGAAGCTGTGCTTGGATCAGGATGGGCCTGGGCGCGTTGGCGCTCGCGCTGCTCGCCGGCTGCAACAACAGCCCCTTCCCGCATGGCGCCGAGCGCGAGAACGCGCTCTATATGGCTTTTCGGGAGCGTTCGCCGCGCTATCTGGACCCGACCTCGTCCTACTCGGCGCCCGAGAGCAGCTTCGTCTACGAGATCAGCGAGCCTCTCTACGGCTACCACGCGCTGAAGCGACCCTATGCGCTGATCCCGCGTGCCGCGGCCGCCCTCGCCAAGCCCTACTACCTCGACGCCCAGGGCCAGCGCCTGCCCGACGACGCGCCCGATGAGCAGATCGCCGAGGCGGTCTACGACATCCCGCTGCGCCCCGACCTGAAGTGGTCGCCGCACCCGGCCTTCGCCAAGGATGCGGGGGGCAACCACCTCTACCACCACCTCAAACTCGGCGAGCTGGGCGACAAGCGCAGCCCCTTCGAGTTCAAGCAGCTGGCCACCCGCGCGGTCGTCGCCGAGGACTTCGTCTATGCGCTCAAGCGCCACGCCAGCCCGCGCATCGAGGCGCCGCTGGCGGCCGTGTTCTCGGAGCATGTGCTGGGGCTCAAGGACTACATGGCCCTGCTCAAGCGCGAGAGCGACAGGCAGTTGGCCGGCCTGCCCGGGAACCTGGCCGACAAGCCCTTCCTGGACCTGCGCCGCTGGCCGCTGGCCGGCGCCGAGGCCGTCAACGACCATCTGCTGCGCATCCGCCTGAAGGGCCGCTACCCGCAGTGGCAATACTGGCTGGCGACGAACTTCACGGCGGCCATCCCCTGGGAGGTGGACGCCTTCTACGCCCAGCCCGGCATGGCGGCCCACTCGCTGACCTGGAACCAGTGGCCCGTCGGCAGCGGCCCCTTCATGATGACCGAGTACGTGCAGGACCGCCGGCACGTGATGAGCCGCAACCCCAACTACCACGCCGACAGCTTCCCCTGCGATGGCAGCCCGGGCGATGCCGAGGCAGGGCTGCTGGCGGACTGCGGCCAGCGCCTGCCCTTCGTCGACAAGGTCGTGGCCATCAACGTGAAGGAGCAGGTGCCCATCAAGGAGCTCTTCAAGCAGGGCTATCTTGACCTGCCCGAGATGGACCGCGCCGACTGGGGCGTCAACCTCGCGGTGGACCGCGACGACTCGGACGAGGTCAGGCGCTTCTACGAGGAGCGCGGCTTCCGGCTGCCGATGATGGTGGACATCTCCAACTGGTACCTGGGCTTCAACTGGCTGGACCCGGTGGTCGGCCGGGGCGACACGCCGGAGCAGCAGAGGCGCAACCGCGCGCTGCGCCAGGCCATCTCCATTGCCATCGACTGGGAGGAGGGCTATGGCCGCATCTTCCGCGACAAGGGCGGCGACGCGGCCCATGGCCCCATCCCGCCGGGCGTGTTCGGCTCCCGGGAAGGCCAGCCCGGCGAATACAACCCGGTGACGCACCGGCTCGTGAACGGCAGGGTGGTGCGCCGGCCGCTGGAGGATGCCCTCGGGCTGATGGCCGAAGCCGGCTACCCCGGCGGCCGCGATGCGAAGACGGGCCGGCCGCTGGTGCTGAACTACGACTTCCAGCGCGTCGTCACGCCCGAACTGAAGGCCGAGAACGACTGGATGACGCGCCAGTTCGCCAAGCTCGGCATCCAGCTCGACATCCGCGCGACCGACTTCAACCAGTTCCAGGAAAAGATCCTGAAGGGCAAGCACCAGATCTTCTGGTGGGGCTGGTTTGCCGACTACCCCGATGCCGAGAACTTCCTCTTCCTGCTCTACGGCCCCAACAGCAAGAGCCTGCACGAGGGCGAGAACACGGCCAACTACGCCAACCCCGAGTTCGACCGGCTCTTCCGCCGGCTGCAGTCGCTGGAGGACGGCCCCGAGAAGGCCAGCCTCATGGCGCGGATGAACGACATCGTGCGCCAGGACGCGCCCTGGGCCTTCGGCTACTGGAGCTACTCGGCCGTGGCTTTCCAGCACTGGGTGCACAACGGCAAGCCCGGCGTCGTCGTGCGCGACCGGGCGCGCTATCTGCGTGTGGATGTCGATGAGCGTGCGCGCCGCATCGCCGAGTGGAACCGGCCGGTCTGGTGGCCGCTGCTGTTGCTGGCGGCGGGTGGGCTCGTGATCCTGGTCGCCACGCGCCGCGCCTGGCATGCGCGCGAGATGGCGACGGCCGTCGCCACCCGCGGGGAGGGTGCCTGATGCTGGGCTTCGTGCTGCGCCGCCTGGGCTATGGCCTGGCCATCCTGGTCGGCGTCAACCTCTTCACCTTCTTGCTGTTCTTCTCGGTCAACACGCCGGACGACATGGCGCGGCTGAACATCGGCGGCAAGCGCGTCACGCAGGAGCAGATCGAGAAATGGAAGACCGAGCGCGGCTATGACAGGCCGCTCTACTTCGATGCCAGCCGCTCCGGGGCGGAGCGCGTCACGCACACCATCCTGTGGGAACGCTCGGTGAGTCTCTTCGCGCTGGACTTCGGCAAGAGCGACGCCCGCCAGGCCATCAACATCGGCCACGAGGTCAAGGTGCGCATGGGCGTCAGCCTTCAGCTGGCACTACCCCTCTTCATCCTGCAGGTCATCGTCAGCGTGGCCTTCGCGCTGCTGCTGGTGTTCTTCCGGCACAGCCGCATCGACTTCTGGGGCGTCGTGCTCTGCGTGCTGATGCTGTCGATCTCCAGCCTGTTCTACATCATCGTCGGCCAGTTCCTGTTCGCGCGCGTGCTCAGGCTGGTGCCGATGAACGGCTTCGCGCCGGGGCTGGATGCGGCACGCTTCCTGGCCCTGCCCATCCTGCTGTCGCTGCTGAGCCGCCTGGGCGGCGAGGCGCGGCTCTACCGCGCGATGTTCCTGGAGGAACTGGGCAAGGACTATGTCCGCACCGCGCGCGCCAAGGGCCTGGGCGAGGGCAGGGTGCTGGGCCGCCACGTGCTGCGCAATGCGCTGATCCCCATCATCACCAGCGCCGGCAGCTATCTGCCCTATGTCTTCCTCGGCAGCCTCGTCTTCGAGAGCTTCTTCGGCATCCCGGGCCTGGGCGCCTTCGTCATCGAGGCCATCACGGGCCAGGACTTCGCCATCGTGCGCACCATGGTCTTCCTCGGCGCGCTGCTCTACATCGCGAGCAATGCGCTGATCGACATCGCCTACACCTGGGTGGACCCACGAGTACGACTGTCATGAAGTTCGTGCTGCTCTGGACCGACCTCGCGCTGTGGCTGATGGCCGCGGCCGGCCTGGCCTATGCGCTGCGCGTCAGTGCGCAGGCGCATCTGCGCACGACTTGGTGCCGCGTGCTGCGTGACCCGGTCGCGGCGAGCGCCGGCGTCGTCATGGCGCTCTTCCTGCTCGTCACGCTGGTCGACAGCATCCATCTGCGCCGGGCCCTGCCCACCGGTCCGGGCGAGGCCGCCGTCTACGACCCGCGCACGCTGTCGCTGCTGGACCTGCTGCTGGAGCGCCAGATCGACATGCGCGAGGTCAGCTATTCCGTGCCGCTGGGCACGCAGGGCTTCAAGCGGGAAAGCGTCGTCGATGCCCAGGGCGCGGTGCACCGCGACTACCCGCGGCTGCGCTTCGGCGGCGCCCACCTCGCCGATCCGGCCGCGCAATGGGCCGGCGACGTGGCCGCGCGTGCGGGCCTCGGCCTGGCCGTCGGCCTTGCCGTCGCGGCGTTTCTGGTCGCTTTGACCGCCGCCGCATTGGCCCGTCATCACGGGGGCTGGCGCCACGCGCTGGCCGACCTGGCCGCCGACCGCAGCTTCTACCCGCTGCGCGCCATCCTCGCCACGCTGGCCGCCGTGCTGCTGCTGGCAGGGCCCGTCATCGCGCTGATGCCGCACTACCACGTCTTCGGCACGGACCGCACCGGCAACGACGTGCTCGTGCAGGCGCTCAAGAGCGTGCGCACGGCCTTCGTCATCGGCGCGCTGTCCACGCTGGCGACGCTGCCCGTCGCGCTGCTGCTCGGCGTGCTGGCGGGCTACTACAAGGGCTGGGTCGACGAGGCCATCCAGTACGTCTACACGACGCTCAGCTCCGTGCCCAATGTGCTGCTGATCGCGGCCTGCGTGCTGATGGTGCAGGTCTTCTTCGACAAGAACCCCGAGCTCTTCGAGACCGCCGCCGAGCGTTCGGACCTGAAGATGCTGCTGCTCTGCGTCATCCTCGGCCTGACCGGCTGGGCCGGCCTGTGCCGCCTCGTGCGCGCCGAGACCCTGAAGCTGCGCGAGCTGGACTATGTGCAGGCGGCGACGGCCTTCGGCGTCGGTGACCTGCGCATCATGGCCCGGCACATCGTGCCCAATGTGATGCACCTGGTGCTGATCACCGTCGTGCTGAGCTTCTCCGAGCTGATCCTGTACGAGGCGGTGCTGACCTATGTCGGCGTCGGCGTCGACCCGGTCATGAACAGCTTCGGCAGCATGATCAACCTGGCCCGCGCCGAGATGTCGGCCGACCCCATCGTCTGGTGGAGCTTCGCGGCGGCCTTCGGCTTCATGGTCGGCCTGGTGCTGGCGGCCAACCTGTTCGCCGACGGCGTGCGCGACGCCTTCGACCCCAAGTCCCGCTCGGCGCGGCCGCGCGTCTTCCTGCGCTGGACGGAGGCGGGCGATGCTTGAGATCGACGACCTGCAGGTCGAGCTCGACGCCGACGCCGGCCTCGTGCGCGCCATCGCCGGCATGCGCCTCACGCTGACGCGCGGCGAGACCTTCGCACTCGTCGGCGAGAGCGGCTGCGGCAAGAGCATGGCGGCCCTGGCCCTGATGCGCCTGCTGCCCGAGAACGGCCGCATCGCCGCCGGCACCGTGCGCCTGGACGGCGAGGACCTGCTCGCGCTGCCCGAGAGCCGCATGCGCGACGTGCGCGGCGGCCGCGTGGCCATGATCTTCCAGGAGCCCGCGACCAGCCTGAACCCGGTCATGCGCGTGGGCGACCAGATCGTCGAGGCCATCGAGGCGCACACCGGGCTGCGCGGCAAGGCCGCCCGCGCCAGGGCCATCGACTGGCTGGCCCGCGTCGGCATCCCCGAGCCCGAGCGGCGCATCGACGACTATCCCTTCCGCCTGTCCGGCGGCCAGAAGCAGCGCGTGATGATCGCCATCGCGCTCGCCGCCGAGCCCGACTTCCTGGTCGCCGACGAGCCGACGACGGCCCTGGACGTGACCATCCAGGCGCAGATCCTCGACCTGATCCGCGACCTGCAGCGCGAGCGCCAGCTCGGCGTGCTGCTCATCACGCACGACCTCGCCGTCGTCAGCGGCATGGCCCATCACGTCGCGCTGATGTACGCCGGCCAGATCATCGAGGTCGCGCCGGCGGCGGAGTTCTTCGCCCATCCCAGGCACCCCTATGCGCGGCTGCTGCTGCAGGCCCTGCCCGACGCGGCCCGGCGCGGTGAGCCGCTGGCGGCGATTGCCGGCACCGTGCCGCCGCTGTGGCTGGACTTCGCCGGCTGCCGCTTCTGGCCGCGCTGCGACAAGGCCATGGGCCACTGCGCCAGCACGCTGCCGAGGCTCACGGAAGAGGGGCCGAAGCACCAGGTGCGCTGCCTGCTCTACAGCCAGCCGGGCGAGGCCTTGCCACGCGAGCCGGCCACCGCGAAGCGCCTGCCGCCCAGGCCGGCAGAGCAGGGCGCGCCGCTGCTGGACGTGCGCGACCTGCGGGTGCGTTTCGCGCTGAAGGCGCCGTTGTTTCATCGGGGCACACGCCATTTCGACGCGGTCGACGGTGTCAGCTACACGCTGCATGCCGGCCGCACGCTGGCCCTGGTGGGCGAGAGCGGCTGCGGCAAGACGACCTCGGGCAAGGCCATCGTCCAGCTGCTGCGCCGTCAGGCCCAGGTCAGCGGCCAGGCGCTGTTCGACGGCCAGGACCTGTTCCGGCTCCAGGGCCAGGCCCTCGTGCAGGCGCGGCGCCATGTGCAGATCATCTTCCAGGACCCCTTCGCGTCGCTGAACCCGCGCATGCGCGTCGCCGACGTGCTGGAGGAGGGCCTGATCGCGCTACGCCCCGAACTGGATGCCGGCCAGCGGCGCGAACGCCTGCTGACCCTGGTCGACCAGGTCGGCCTGCGCCGCGACGCGCTGCAGCGCTGGCCGCACGAGTTCTCAGGCGGCCAGCGCCAGCGCATCGCCATCGCCCGCGCACTGGCCGTCGAGCCCCGGCTCATCGTCTGCGACGAGCCGACCTCGGCACTGGACGTTTCGGTGCAGGCCCAGATCCTGAACCTGCTGCGCGAACTGCAGCGCGAGCAGGGGCTGGCCTATCTTTTCATCACGCACAACATCGGCGTGGTCGAGTACATCGCCGATGATGTCGTCGTCATGCGGGCGGGGCGGATCGTCGAGCAGGGGAACTGTTCGACGGTGCTCAGACAGCCTCGTGAAGGTTTCACGCAAGCGCTGCTGGCGGCCGTCCCGCGGCTGCTGCCGCCCAGCCCCTGAGCGCGTCGCGCGGGGACAACGCCAAGGGTTTCACTCTAGTGGTGGATGTGTTGAAGAATCCTTTTGAATCAATGACTTGCGTTGCGTGTCGATCGGTCTAGGGGCATTTCCGGGGGGCGGCGGCATGTTGTGCCCGCTCAAACTTTCGGCACTCCAAATCTGAGCCATTCGCTCAGGCCAAGGATTGACCCCATCCGGGTCAGCGCCGTCCCTTGATCGGGACGGCCCCCCAGTCTCATCAGGAGTCTCAATGTTCAAAATCACCACCATCACCAGTGCGATCCTCGCGTTGGCCGCGACGAGCGTGCTGGCCCAGGAAACCCAGAAGCTGGAGCGCATCGAGGTCACCGGCTCGAGCATCAAGCGCGTCTCGGCCGAAACCTCGCTGCCGATCTCGACCGTCACTAAGGAGGACATCGCGCGCAGCGGTGCGACGACGGTGCAGGATCTCGTCCAGAACATCGCGGCCAGCTTCGGCGGCAACGTGGTGGCCAACAACGTCGGCGCCACCGGCGGCGCCTCGACCGCCAACCTGCGCGGCCTCGGCTCCAAGTACACGCTGGTGTTGTTGAACGGCCGCCGCGTGGCCAACTTCGCGTTCGGCAACAGCCCGGTCGACCTGAACTCCATCCCGCTGGCCGCCGTCGAGCGCGTTGAAGTCGTGCGTGACGGCGCCTCATCCACCTATGGCGCCGATGCCGTGGCCGGTGTCATCAACTTCATCCTGAAGAAGGACTACCAGGGCGCCGAGGTGACCTGGACCGAGTACAAGTCCGACAAGACCGGCGGCAACGTCAGCAACATCAACGCGGCGGTGGGTTTCGGCGACCTGGCCAAGGATCGCTTCAACGTGATGATCACCGCGGGCAAGGAGGAAATCCAGGCGCTCAAGGCCAGGGATCGTCCCTTCGCCACGTCGGCCGTCGTGCCCGCCCTGGGCATCAACAAGGCCTCGCCGCGCGATGGCATCCCCAACCTGAACTTCACCGACACGCTGGGCAACAAGTACACCAACGTGAACCCGCTGCGCTACACCGGCTGCAACTCGCCCCAGTTCGCGCTGGTGGTGCTCGACGCCAAGCGCTGCGGCACCGACTATGTCAAGTTCATCGACCTGATCCCCCAGCAGTGGCGCGCCAATTTCTCGGCCCGCGGCGTCTTGCAGCTCGACTCGGACAATCAGCTGATCTTCGAGGCCATGCACAACCGCGACCGCGTGCAGTCCTACTACTCGCCGGCGCCCTATACCGATCCCAAGTTTGCGGTGCGCTACCCGACGAATGGCCGCTTCTATCCCAAGACCATCACTTTGCCCAAGGGCATGACGCTGACCGCGACGCCGGCGAAGCCCTACACCATGCCCGACGGCACGGTGCTGACCCAGGACACGGTGCTGGCCAACGATCTCGTGGTCACGCCCGCCAGCTCGATCGGCGGCAACTGGCGTACCGTCGCCGGCGGCGGCCGCTCCGACATCACCGAGACCCAGACCGACCGCGTCCTCGTTGGCGCCAAGGGCACGCTGGCCGGCTGGGACTACGACACGGCGGTGGTGTTCTCGCAGAACAAGGGCGAGATCTTCTTCGGCCCGGGCAAGTTCAGCTACGCCAAGCTGTTCCCCGCGCTGCAGTCCGGCGCCATCAACATCTTCGGCCCGCAGGATGCCACCAGCCAGGCCGTGCTTGACGGCACGCTGATCAAGGGGCGCCAGCAGGCCGCCAATTCGAAGTCCACCGAGTTCGACTTCAAGGTCTCGCGCGACATCGTCGAGCTGTCCACCGGCCCGGTGGCGATGGCGGTCGGCTTCAATGCGCGCAAGGAGAACCTGGAGCAGATTTCCGACGCGGTGCTGGCCAGCGGCGACGAAGTCGGCGGCGGCGGCTCGGTGCCCGGCGTGACCGGCGGCCGCAAGGTCTACGGTCTGTTCGGCGAGGTCAATGTGCCCATCCTGAAGGAGTTGGAGCTGAACCTGGCGGCCCGCTACGACAGCTACAAGAACGACTTCGGCACCAGCTTCAACAGCTTCAGCCCCAAGGCCAGCCTGCGCTACCAGCCGACGAAGGACCTGGTGCTGCGCGGCTCGATTGCCAAGGGCTATCGCGCGCCGACGCTGTACGAGAACCTGCGTCCGCTGACGACCGACAACAACACGGCGTCCAGCTACAACGATCCGATCCGCTGCCCGGCCGGCAAGGCCCTGCCCGATTCGACCTTCACGGACCCGGCCTACTACGTCGGCGCCCTGCAGGACGAGTGCAATGTGCAGTTCAATGCGGGCACGGCGGGCAACCCGAACCTGCGCCCCGAGAAGTCGCGCCAGTTCTCGCTTGGCATGGCGTTCTCGCCGCTGAAGGAACTGACGCTGGGCCTGGATTACTGGAACGTGTCGATTACGGACCCGATCCAACAGAAGTCCGAACTGCAGGTGATGAACGATCCGAACACCTACAAGGACTTCATCCTGCGCTACGACCCGCTGAACGACCCGAACCAGCTGAAGCCG
This sequence comes from Pelomonas aquatica, assembly GCF_026712205.1. Taxonomy (GTDB): domain Bacteria; phylum Pseudomonadota; class Gammaproteobacteria; order Burkholderiales; family Burkholderiaceae_C; genus Pelomonas; species Pelomonas aquatica. Next base: position 102,640 of record NZ_JAPPUW010000004.1, on the reverse strand, counting down.
ATCCCGGGCAGCCAGGACAATCGCTTCCCGATCGCCTACGTGTTCCTGCCGTATGACAACACCGGCAAGTTCTACGCCTCCGGCCTGGACTTCAGTGCGCAGGCGCGCACCAAGCTGGCCGGTCTCGGCGCCTTCGGCCTGAGCTTCGACGGGACGATGTTCCTGACGCACGGCTACCAGTACTTTGCCACGCCCAAGGTCAGCGACCTGGGCCGCTTCAAGGATTTCGGTGCCGCGCCGCGCTGGCGCCATTCGCTGACCGGCACCTGGTCCAAGGGCATGTTCGACTTCTCGCTGACGAACAACTTCACGAACAGCTACGAGGACTTCACGGATCCGGATCTGGTGAATGGCACGACCTATCCGGCGTCGCGCCGCGTTGCGTCCTACTCGACCTGGGACACGCAGTTCGGCCTCAAGCCGACCAAGTCCCTGACGCTGAGCGTCGGTGTGAAGAACCTGTTCGACCGCGATCCGCCACTGTCTCGCAACACGCTGGCGTTCCAGACCGGTTACGACTCGACCTACACCAACCCGGTCGGTCGCCAGTTCTACGGTCGCATCAACTACAAGTTCTTCTGAGCCTGAAGTTGCCGAGCCGGAAGGCAGAGCCGCGCCGAGAGGCGCGGCTTTTTTGCTGCGTCATGACCCTGTAATCGGGCTGTTGCGCCTGCTGGGGTTAGCCCCAGGAAGTGGCCCCGGAACGCAGGGCTAAGATGCCCGCATGGCCAGGTTCTGGCCGGTGTGCAGTCGGTCTGCACTTGGTTCGTGGCGATGAAACGTATGCCCGACGGCTCCAGCCACCGGGCGTTTTTTTTTCCTCGAACCGGTGCAAAGAGACTTTACAAACCGGGCGGACTGCGTGTTTTCGACGAGTCGGAATCGAGCTCTCCGCGATCTAGAATCCATGCCCTTCAGGAGCTTGGCGAGCGCAGGAATGCAACGTCCGCCTCGCGTTCAGACGCTGTCCTGAGAAGAAGTCATTGACTGTGATTTGTAGTTGCAAGAAGGAGCGCGCATGAATTTTGCGCAGGAGAAGCAGGGCGCGTCCCGGTTCACGGGCCTCGGCGTCGTGGTCCTGATTCACGTCGTGGCCATTTATGCGCTGGCGAGTGGCCTGGCGCGAGACATCGTCAAGAAGGTCACCGGCCCCATCGAGACCAAGGTGATCGAGGAGAAGGTCAAGCCGCCGCCGCCGCCTGACAAGGTGGTGCCGCCGCCGCCGGATCTCAAGGCCCCGCCGCCGCCTTTCGTGCCGCCACCCGAGTTCCAGGTGACCGCACCGGCACCGCCGGCGCCGGCCATCCAGTCGACGCAGGTCGCGCCGCCCGCGGTCGCCGAAGTGCGCCCCGCACCGGCGGCACCCGTCGCGGCCCCGGCACCCAGGCCCGCCAAGATCACCGCCGGCATGGTCTGCACCAAGATGGGCAAGCCGGAGATGCCGTCAGTCAACTGGAGTGGCGAAGCCTTGTACAAGGCTGTCGCGACCGTCAAGGCCGGTCGCGTCACTGCCGTCGAAATCACGTCGTTGCGTGGCGGCGTGGACCGCAAGGCGCAACGTGCGCTGGTCCAGGCCATCGAGGCCACGCTGCGCGACACCTATGAGTGCCCGGGCGATCATGTGTTCGAGCAGGAGTTCCAGTTCAAGATCGAGTAATTAAGTTCCGCTTCGAATTCGGCGCCCGCCCGGCGCATTCAACCAAACACCAAACCAGAATTTTCCGTAGGAGTTGACTCCATGATCTCTCGCATTACCGGCTTCTTCGCCGCTATCGCTGTGGCCGCGACCCTGGCCGTTTCGCCCGCTCATGCCCAAGACCAGAAGCCGGCCGATGCCGCCTCGGCCGTGGTGGCGGACGCCGCTGCTCCTGCTGCTGCCCCGGCGCCCGCCGCCAAGCCCGAGAACCCCTACAGCCTGGCCAATATCGTTGCCCACGGCAACGTCGTCGACCAGGTCGTGCTGCTGATCCTGGGCATCATGTCCATGGGTTCGTGGTACATCCTGGTCGTGCGTCTGTGGGACACGAGCAAGCTGTCGTCCGAAGCCAAGGACGTCCGCACCAGCTTCTTCAAGAAGGCCAGCCTGAACGACGGCGTCAAGGGCCTGAAGGAAGAAAGCGCCTTCCGCTACATCGCCACCGCTGCCATCGAGGCTTCGGAGCACCATGAAGGCGCGCTGACCGAGAACATCGACCACAGCAGCTGGGTCACGATGAACGTCGACCGCGCCGTTGGCGACGTCAACACCAAGATCTCGTCGGGCCTGGGCTTCCTGGCAACCGTCGGCTCGACCGCTCCCTTCGTCGGCCTGTTCGGCACCGTGTGGGGCATCCTGAACGCGCTGACCGCCATCGGCGTCGCCGGCCAGGCTTCCATCGACAAGGTGGCCGGCCCCGTGGGCGCCGCGCTGATCATGACCGCCATCGGTCTGGTCGTCGCCGTGCCGGCCGTGCTGGGCTACAACTGGCTGGTCAATCGCAACAAGAGCGTGATGGGCCAGGTTCGCGCCTTCGCCGGCGACCTGCATGGCGTGCTGATGGGCAATCGCGCCGTCGCCAAGCGCTGATCCCCGAGCAGCTCGCACAGGAGCCAATGCCATGGGCATGAACGTCGGATCCTCTTCCGGCGATGACGATGTGGTCTCGTCCATCAACACCACGCCCCTCGTGGACGTGATGTTGGTGCTGTTGATCATCTTCCTCATCACCGTGCCGGTGGTGACGCAGTCGGTCGCGGTGAATCTCCCCAAGGAGACCAACATCGTCCGCGTCACCAAGCCGGAAAACATCGAAATCTCGGTCGCCAAGGATGGCGAGGTCTACTGGGCTACCAAGCTGGTTCCTGACATGGAGGAGCTGGTGCAGCGCCTCGGCAAGGAATCGGTCAAGAACCCGCAGCCCGAGGTGCACATCCGCGGCGACGACAAGTCCCGTTATGAATCGGTGGGCCGTGTGGTCTTCGCCTGCCAGCGTGCTGGCATCATGAAGATCAACTTCGTCACCGAGCCGCCCGCTCGCGGCGGTTGATCCCAGGAGTCGAATATGGGAATGAATGTTGGAAGTTCGTCGGGCAGCGGTGAACCCGAAGTCATGATGGACGTCAACACGACGCCGCTGATCGACGTGATGCTGGTGCTGCTGGTGATGCTGATCATCACCATCCCCATCCAGCTGCACACGATCAACCTGGACATGCCGCCGCCGAGCACGAACCCGCCCGACCACGATCCGGTCGTGCATACGGTCATGATCGACTTCGACGGCACGATCTACTGGGACGAGGCCGCGCTGCCGAGCATCGACGCCGTGAACGCCAAGATGCAGGAAGTCGGCGCGATGACCTTGACCGACCAGCCCGAAATCCACATCAAGCCGAACAAGCTGGTGGACTACGGTGCTGTCGCCGCGGTGATGGCCTCGGCCCAGCGCAACGGCGTCAAGAAGATGGGCATGGTCGGCAACGAGCAGTACGTCAAGTGACGTGAACTCGGGACAGCCGACGCCGACACTTTGAATGCGCGCTGCCCGAGAGGGCGGCGCGTTTTTGCTTTGCAGGAGAACAAGTTGAAGACTCTGAAAACCATGGTGGCCGTCGCCGTTGGCGCCCTGGCCCTGTCCCTGAACGGCGCGCCCGGCGCTGAATTCGGCGTCAGCCAGGCGTCGGCCCAGGAAAGCGTGCGCAAGGAGATCGGCACCCAGCTGACCGAAGCCAGCAAGCTGATCAAGGCGGGCAAGTACAAGGAAGCCCTGGGCAAGGTGCGCGACGCCGAGGCCGTCGGCGGCCGCACTCAGGCCGAGAACAACGCGATCGAAGGCATGCGCGTTGCCGCCGCCTCGGGCGCGGGCGATGCGGACTCCATGGTCAGGGGCTTCGAGACCCTGAAGGCCGCCGGCAAGCTCGGCCAGGCCCAGCAACTGCAGATGATGGAATCCATCGCCGGCACCTATCTGCGCAACAAGGACAACGCCAAGGCGCTGACCTGGGCGCAGCGCTACTTCAAGGAAGGCGGCAACAGCCCCGCGATGAAGCAGGTGCAGCAGAACGCGCAGTTCCTGTCGGGCGACATGGCCGGGACGATCAAGGACACGCTGGACGAGATCGCGGCCGACGAGCGCGCCGGCCGCGCGCCCTCGCGCGACAAGCTCAACCTGCTGCTGTTCGCGGCCCAGAAGAAGGGCGATGCGAGCGCCGAAGGCGTCGCGACCGAGAAGCTGCTGAACTACTACCCCGATCCCAGGCTCTGGGCCCAGATCCTGGGCAGCCTGCCGCAGAAGAAGAGCTTCGCGTCGGACCGCTACCAGCTCGACCTGTATCGCCTGCGCCTGGCGACCGGCAATATGCGCGAGGCCAACGACTACATGGAGATGGCGCAGCTCGCCGCCCAGGCCGGCTATCCCGACGAAGGCAAGCAGGTCGTCGACAAGGGCATGGCCGCCGGCGTGCTGGGCCAGGGCGCGGAGGGCGCACGCCACAAGCGCCTGGCCGACCTGATGATCAAGAAGATCGGTGAAGCCAAGGCAGGTGCCGCGGCCAACGAGAAGGCCGCCGAGGAAGCCAAGGACGGCAATGCCTTCGTGGCGCTCGGCCTCGCCAATGCTTTCGGTGGCGACGCCAAGAAGGGCGTGTCGCAGATCGAGCAGGGCATCGCCAAGGGCAATCTGAAGCGCCCCGAGGACGCCAAGCTCTACTTGGGCCTGGCCCATTACCTGGGCGGCGAGGCAGGCAAGGCCCAGGCGGCCTGGAAGACGGTCAAGGGCACGGACGGCGCCGCCGACCTTGCCCGCCTGTGGATCATCCAGTCGCGTTCGGCCAGGCACTGACCCGGCGTTCGCCAAACAAAAAGGGCCTGGTTCGCACCAGGCCCTTTTTTCATGTCGCCGCGGCGCTCACTTCGGCGCCAGGCGGATCGCGCCGTCCAGGCGGATGACCTCGCCGTTGAGCATGTCGTTCGTGATGATCTGGTGCACAAGCTTGGCGTAGTCCTCGGGCTTGCCCAGGCGGCTCGGGAAGGGGACGCTGGCGGCCAGCGCGTCCTGCACCTCCTGCGGCATGCCGAACAGCATCGGCGTGCCGAAGATGCCCGGGGCGATGGTCATGTTGCGGATGCCGTTGCGGGCCAGGTCGCGGGCGATGGGCAGGGTCATGCCGACGACGCCGCCCTTGGAGGCCGAATAGGCCGCCTGGCCGATCTGGCCGTCGTAGGCCGCGACCGAGGCCGTCGAGATCATCACGCCGCGTTCGCCGGTGGACTCGGGCTCGTTCTTCGCCATGGCCTCGGCGGCAAGGCGGATCATGTTGAAGCTGCCGATCAGGTTGACCGTGATGGTCCTCGTGAAGCTGGCCAGCGGATGGGCGCCGTCCTTGCCGACCGTCTTGATGGCCGGCGCGATGCCGGCGCAGTTCACGAGGCCCATCAGCTTGCCCAGGCCGGTGGCCGCGGCCACGACGGCCTGGCCGTCGGCCTCCTGGCTGACATCGCACTTGACGAAGACGCCGCCGAGCTCGGCCGCGATGGCCTGGCCGCGCTCGACCTGCAGGTCGGCGATGACGACCTTGGCGCCGTGGGCGGCCAGCATGCGGGCCGTGCCTTCGCCGAGGCCCGAGGCGCCGCCGGTGACGATGAACACCTTGCCTGCGATTTCCATGATGAGGATCTCCTGGGTTGATTGACGTAAACGTCAATTGTGGCCGACAAAAAAGCCGCTGGGCGCGAGGGCAGCGGCCTTTGTGGGCAGTGCGACGGCTTCAGCTGCTCAGCGCAGCAAGCGCGCGCCGCGTGATGTCGTCCACCGAGCCCATGCCTTCGATGCGGCGGTACCTGGGTGCCTTGGCGTCGCCGGTGGCGGCCCACTGCGAGTAGTAGTCGACCAGCGGGCGGGTTTGCGCGGAGTAGACGTCCAGGCGCTTCTTGACGGTCTCTTCCCTGTCGTCGTCGCGCTGCACCAGCGGCTCGCCGGTTTCGTCGTCCTTGCCTTCGACCTTGGGCGGGTTGAACTTGACGTGGTAGGTGCGGCCTGACGCCGGATGGGAGCGGCGGCCGCTCATGCGCTCGATGATGGCGTCGAAGGGCACGTCGATCTCGAGCACATAGTCCAGCTTGACGCCGGCCGCCTTCATCGCGTCCGCCTGGGGGATGGTGCGCGGGAAACCGTCGAACAGGAAGCCGGCGGCGCAGTCGGGCTGGTCGATGCGTTCCTTGACCAGCGCGATGATGAGGTCGTCGCTGACGAGGCCGCCGGACTTCATCACGGCGTCGGCCTGCTGGCCCAGCGGCGTGCCGGCCTTGACGGCGGCGCGCAGCATGTCGCCGGTGGAGATCTGCGGAATGCCGAATTGCTTGCAGATGAAGGCAGCTTGGGTGCCTTTGCCGGCGCCGGGGGCGCCCAGAAGAATCAGTCGCATGGGTCTCCTCTTTGTGTCAGGACCATGTGGAAGTCCTGCCTCAGCTCAGCGGTCGAGTATCGCATGTGGCCTTTCGAGGGCCTGACGCTCCAAACTGGTGCTTACGCCCGGATCAAGCGGCGAACACGTTCCAGATCCTCGGGCGTGTCGACGCCCGGGCCGGGCCGTTCCGGGCTGACGTGCACCGCGATGCGCTCGCCATGCCAGAGCACGCGCAACTGCTCCAGCGACTCGATCTGCTCCAGCGGGCTGACCGCCAGCGTCGGGAAGCGGCGCAGGAAGCCGGCGCGGTAGGCGTAGAGGCCGACATGGCGCAGCGCCTGCTTGGGCTGGCCGGCGCCGTCGCGCCACCAGGCGATGGGGGCGCGCGAGAAGTACAGCGCCCGCCCGGCCTTGTCGGTGACGAGCTTGACGACGTTCGGATTCGCGAACTCGGAAGCCTCGCTCAGTTCATGCGCGACGGTGGCCATCACGCAGTCGGGCTGGGCGGCCAGCGTCGCGGCGCAGGCGTCGATCATCGCCGGCGCGATCAGCGGCTCGTCGCCCTGCACGTTGACGACTGTCGCGTCGTCCGCCAGTCCGAGCTGCTCGACGGCCTCGGCGAGGCGGTCGCTGCCCGAGGGGTGGTCGGCACGCGTCATCAGCGCGCGCACGCCGTGGCCCGCGCAGGCGGCGGCCACCTCGGGCGCGTCCGTCGCGACGACGACCTGGCTCGCCCCCGACTCGGCCGCACGGCGCGCGACGCGCACGATCATCGGCAGGCCGGCGATGTCGGCCAGCGGCTTGTTCGGCAGGCGGGTCGACGCGAGGCGCGCCGGGATGATGACGGTGAAGCCCATCAATCGGCCGGCGCCAGCGGCACAGGGGCGCTGGCGGCCTCGGGGTCCCAGGGCTTGGCCTCGTTCTCCAGCATCAGCGGGATGCCGTCGCGGATCGGGAAGGCCAGGCGGTCGGCGCGGCAGGCCAGGGCCGGCAAGTCGGGCTCGGCGCCGCGCAGCAGCGTCAGCGGCCCTTTGCACAGCGGGCAGACCAGCATCTCGATCAGTCGTTGATCCATAGGGGACCTGTTAACAGGGTGGTAATGGGTCGCGAAGGCCCGCCGCCACGGGCCAATCTAGGCGCGGCACGCCGCCCGCACTCATGTGCGGGCAAGTGACGCAACGACGAGTGGCCCGTGGCGGCGGGCCTTCCCGAAGGGTTGTGATCAGAAAGGCCTCATTCGGCGTTGCAAATCCTCGCCGGGTACCCGACCCGGCTCCGGTTTGCGCCTTGCCTGAGGCCTTTCTGATCACAACGCGACCCATTACCACCCTGTTAACAGGTCCTACCAGGAAACAGGCGTTGAAGTTGGGTATCCAGCGCGGCCTCGAAGCCGGCGCCAAGGGCAAAGTCTAGCGTCACGACCCAGATCGGCGTGGGGCCAGCGCGCTCGGGCGGCAGCTTGACCGCGTCCTTCTCGGTCAGCAGCACGCCGGCCGCGTCCGCGGGCCAGGGGAGTGTGTGGAAGTCGGCATGGTCGGGCAGGGGCAGGGGCTCGAAGCTCAGGCCCAGGCCGGCCAGCATGTCGAAGAAGCGCTGCGGGCGCGCGAGTCCGGCGCAGGCCCGCAGGCCGGGCAGGGCGCGCAGCGCGAGCAGCGTGGCCATGTCCGCCGGCTCGCCGGCCCACCAGCCGGCCAGCGGCACGGCGCCCGCCAGGCGGCGCTCGGCGACGAAGCCGGGCAACGCGGTGCTGGCGCGGGCCGAGTTGTAGACGACGAGGTCGTCCGCGGCCAGCGGCGTGGGCGGCTGGCGCAGCGGGCCGGCAGGCAGCAGCCGGCCATTGCCGAGGCCCCGCTCGTCGAAGACCAGCAGGCTCAGCTCCCGCGGCAGCCGCCAGTGCTGCAGGCCGTCATCGCTGACCAGCAGGTCCAGGCCGGGATGGGCCACCAGCAGCGCCCTTGCCGCGGCGCCGCGGTCACTGCCGACGGCCACGGGCACGCGGCCGCGTCTGTGGATCAGCAGGGGTTCGTCGCCCAGTTCGCCTGCCGTCGAGGCAGGGCTGGCGACGCGCACGCCGTCACTCTCGCGGCCGTAGCCGCGCGACACCACGCCGGCCTTCAGGCCGCGTGCGCGCAGCAGCTCCAGCAGGGCCAGCGTCGTCGGCGTCTTGCCGGCGCCGCCGACGATCCAGTTGCCGACCACGATGACGGGCACGGGCAGCGCCTCGGTCCGTTTCAGGCCGATGCGGTAGGCCAGGCGGCGCAGTGCCAGCAGCCCGCGGTAGAGCCAGCTCAGCGGCAGCAGCGCGGCGGACAGCGGGCCGCCGCTCAACCACTCGCGCTGGAGCCGATCAGCGAGCGTCGGTCTGCGCGGCGAAGGTGACACGCGTCAGGCCGACGCGGCGCGCGGCGTCCATCACGTTGATGACGGCCTGGTGGGGCGTGGCCGCGTCGGCCGAGATGATCAGCGAAGCGTCCGCGTTGCCGCCCGAGGCCTGGCGCAGCGCGCCGATCAGGATGTCCACCGAGCGGCCTTCCACCGGCTGGCGGTTGATGACGAAGCGGCCGTCTGCCGCGATGCCGACGATGACCTCCTGCGGCCTGTCCTTGAGCTTCTCGGCGTCCGCCGAGGGCAGCGTGATCTGCAGTTCGGTGAACTTGGAATAGGTCGTCGACAGCATCAGGAAGATCAGGATCACCAGCAGCACGTCGATGAAGGGGATCAGGTTGATCTCCGGCGGCTCGCGGTGCGGGGAGCGGAATCTCATGTGTCAGTTCATCCGTTGTGTGCAGCAGGCTGCGGGTCGGTGCCGGGCCGCTCCCAAGCCGGCCCGCAGGCGATGTGCAAGCGGCTCAACGCCGCTTGCATCGCCGTCCCCTCGGGGGACCGGCTGGACGCGCCCGCGTTCAGCGCGGCGAGACCGGACGCGGGGCAGTTCATTTCAGGCCGTGTAGCGGCGCAGCTGGCCCAGCAGGCGGTCGGCGGCGGCTTCGAGTTCGAGCACGTACTCCTCGATCTTGCCGCGGAAGTAGCGGTAGAACATCAGCGACGGGATGGCGATCATCAGACCGAAGGCCGTGTTGTAGAGGGCGATGGAGATGCCGTGCGCCAACTGGGCCGGGTTGCCGCCGCCGGGCGTCTGGCTGCCGAAGATCTCGATCATGCCGACCACGGTGCCCATCAGGCCCAGCAGCGGTGCCGCGGTGGCGATGGTCCCCAGCGTGTTCATGTAGCGCTCGAGCTGGTGCACGGCGCGGCGGCCGGCGAACTCGAACACCAGGCGCAGCTTGCCCTCGGGCATCTGCGGCTCGGACGTGACGGCGCGCAGGCCGGCGGCCAGCACTTCGCCGAGCACGGAGTTCTCGGCCAGGCGGTCGACCATGTCGGGCGCCGGCAGCTGCTGGGCGCTGACGTTCATCACGTCGTCCAGCAGCCGCGCCGGCAGCACGCGGCTGGTGCGCAGGCTGGACAGGCGCTCGATGACCAGGGCCAGGGCCACCACGGAACACAGGAGCAAGGGCCAGATCGGCCAGCCGGCCGCTTGTATGATCGAAAACAAGGTCGTCCCCGTCGGAAGAACGGCCGCAGGGGCCGGATGAGTGCGCGGGATTATGACCCCAGCCCCGGCCCGCGAAGCCAGTCCCTGGCGGCCTGAAAAGCCTGCTCACAATCCACCGTCGCTGTGGATAACTTTGTGGGCAAACGCGGGGCGGAAGGCGGCAGGGGCCGTCAAATCAAGGCCTTGGACAACTTGCCTCAAGTTTGAGCAGCGGATTTCGAATTGAAAAACAAGGCCTTATATGCTCATGACGACGCCATGACGGCGCGCAGGGGCCGAAATCGCCCGCCAGCCCAGTGTTGGCGCGGCTGTGGACTTCCCGGCCCGCGCCGGCATTGGGTTTGCGCGTGATTGAAGGCCGCGAAGCCGCATCGGGCCGTCGTGTCTGGGGCGTGGCCGGCCTGGTCGACGCGATTGCACAGAGCCTGGCCGAGCGCTTCTCCGTCGTCGTGGTCGGCGGCGAGATCGCCGGCTTCACGCGCGCGGCCAGCGGCCACTGCTACTTCACGCTGAAGGACGCCGACGGCCTGGCCGCCAGCCTGCGCTGCGCGATGTTCCGGCGCGCGGCGGCGATGCTGGATTTTTCGCCGGCCGACGGCGCACTGGTCGAACTGCGCGGCCGCGTGGCCGTCTACGAGCCGCGCGGCGAACTGCAGTTCGTCGTCGAGGCCATGCGCCGTGCCGGCGCCGGCTCGCTGTACGAGCAGTTCCTGAAGCTGCGCGCGCGGCTCACGGCCGAGGGCCTCTTCGACGCCGAGGCCAAGCGCGCGCTGCCCAGCCACCCGCGGCGCATCGGCGTCGTCACGTCCACGGCCGGTGCGGCCCTGCACGACGTGCTGACCGCGCTGGCGCGCCGCGCGCCGCAGGTCGAGGTGGTCGTCTATCCCAGCCTCGTGCAGGGCGCCGAAGCGCCGCCGGCCCTGGTCAGCGCGCTGCGCACGGCCAATGCGCGCGCCGAGGTCGACCTGCTGCTGCTGGTGCGCGGCGGCGGCTCGCTGGAAGACCTGTGGGCCTTCAACGACGAGCGCGTCGTGCGCGCGGTTGCGGCGTCGGCCCTGCCCGTCGTCTGCGGTGTCGGCCACGAGACCGACGTGACGCTGTGCGACCTGGCGGCCGACTTGCGCGCGCCCACGCCCACGGCTGCCGCCGAGCTGGCGGCGCCGTCCCGCGAGGCGCTGCTGGCCGAACTCGCCAGCCTGGAGCGCGGCCTGGCGCTGCGCGTGGACCACCGGCTGCAGACCCTGGGCCAGCGTCTGGACCGCCTCGCGCTGCGCCTGGCCCGCCCCAGCGACGCGCTGGCCCGCCAGCGCCGCCTGCTGGAGCTGCTGGCTCAGCGCGCGACGGCGGCGCCGGGGCGGCGCGTCGAGCTGTTGCGCCAGCGCCTCGAGCACATCGCCCAGCGCCATGCGCGCGCGCAGCGCGACGCGCTGGCCCGCCAGGCCGCGCGGCTCGATGCACTGCAGGCCCGGCTGCAGGCCCTGGATCCCCAACATGTGCTGGCACGCGGCTATGCCTGGCTGGACGATGGGCAGGGCGGCGCGATCACGTCCGTGCAGGCGCTGCAGCCCGGTGCCGAGGTGCGCGCGGTGCTCGCCGACGGCAGCGCCGACTTGCAAATTCTCAGAGTACGGGCATCCCCGCAGGGGTGATCTGCCCTCCCTACAATCCGCCGCGTTTCCCTTCCCCCCAACATTCGAGGATCCTCATGGAACACACGCTGCCTCCGCTGCCCTATGCCATCGACGCCCTGGCCCCGCACTACAGCAAGGAAACGCTGGGGTTCCACCACGGCAAGCACCACAACGCCTATGTGGTCAACCTCAACAACCTGCAGAAGGGCACCGAGTTCGAAGCCATGACGCTCGAAGAGATCGTCAAGAAGAGCTCGGGCGGCATCTACAACAACGCCGCGCAGATCTGGAACCACAGCTTCTTCTGGAACTGCATGAAGCCGGCCGGCGGCGGCGAGCCCGGCGGCGCGCTGGCCGCGGCCATCGACGCCAAGTGGGGCAGCTATGCGGCCTTCAAGGAAGCCTTCGTGAAGAGCGCCGTCGGCAACTTCGGTTCCGGCTGGACCTGGCTCGTCAAGAAGGCCGACGGCTCGGTCGACATCGTCAACACCGGCGCCGCCGGCACGCCGCTGACCACCGCCGACAAGGCCCTGCTGACCGTCGACGTGTGGGAGCACGCCTACTACATCGACTACCGCAACCTGCGCCAGAAGTTCGTCGAGACCTTCCTGGGCCACCTCGTGAACTGGCAGTTCGCCGAAGCCAACTTCGCCTGAGGCGCTTCCCGCGCATCAACAGGGCCGGCGCATGCCGGCCTTTTTGCTGGGCGGGCGCCGTTCAGGCCCCCTCGCCGCGGAGTGCCCGGGCCGCGTCGACCATATGGCGCAGCGCCGCCTCGGTCTCGGGCCAGCCGCGCGTCTTCAGCCCGCAGTCGGGGTTGACCCAGAGCTGCCCGGCCGGGATGACCTCGGCGGCCTTGCGCAGCAGGCGCTGCATCTCGGCGGCCTCGGGCACGCGCGGCGAGTGGATGTCGTAGACGCCGGGCCCGATCTCGTTGGGGTAGCGGAAGTCGCCGAAGGCCCTCAGCAGCGCCATGCCGGAGCGGCTGGTCTCGAGGGTGATGACGTCGGCGTCCAGCGCGGCGATGTCCGGCAGGATGTCGTTGAACTCCGCGTAGCACATATGGGTGTGGATCTGCGTGTCGTCGCGCACGGGGCTGGCCGCCACGCGGAAGGCGCGGGTGGCCCAGGCGAGGTAGTCGGCCCGGGCGTCGCGGCGCAGCGGCAGGCCTTCGCGGAGGGCGGGTTCGTCGATCTGGATGACGGCGATGCCGGCGGTCTCCAGCTCGGCCACCTCGTCGCGGATGGCCAGCGCGATCTGCAGCGCGGTGTCGGCGCGCGGCTGGTCGTCGCGCACGAAGGACCACTGGAGGATGGTGATCGGGCCGGTCAGCATGCCCTTCATCGGCCGCGCGGTGAGGCTCTGCGCGAAGACGGTCCAGTCCACCGTCATGGCCTGGGGGCGCGACACGTCGCCGAACAGCACCGGCGGCTTCACGCAGCGCGAGCCATAGCTCTGCACCCAGCCGTTGGCCGTGAAGGCGAAGCCGGCGAGCTGTTCGCCGAAATACTCCACCATGTCGTTGCGCTCGGCCTCGCCATGCACGAGCACGTCCAGGCCGAGCGCCTCCTGCTTGCGCACCGCGAGCTCGATCTCCTGGCGCATGGCCTGCCGGTAGTCGGCCTGCGGCAGCTCGCCGCGCCGGAAGGCGGCGCGCGCGGCGCGGATCGCCGGCGTCTGCGGGAAGGAGCCGATGGTCGTCGTCGGGAAGGCCGGCAGGCGCAGGCGGCGGCGCTGGGCGGCCTGGCGCGCCGGGAACGGCGAATGGCGCCGGTCCGCGTCGGCCGGCAGCGCGGCCACGCGCGCGGCGACGGCGGCTTGGCGCACGCGCAGGCTGGCGGCCCGAGCGGCCCGCGCGGCGCGTGACTCGGCCAGTTCGCGCGCGACGCCCGCCTCGTCGCCCCACAGCGCGCGCCTGAGCACGCGCAGTTCGTCCAGCTTCTCGACGGCGCCGGCCAGCCAGGCCTGCAGCTCGGCGTCCAGCGCCCGATCCTGGCGCAGGCTGAAGGGCAGATGCAGCAGCGAGCAGGAGGCCGCCACCCACAGCCGCCCGCCGCGCAGCTCGCGCACTTCCCGCAGCCGCTGCAGCGCGGCCTCGAGGTCGCTGCGCCAGATGTTGCGGCCGTCGACGATGCCGACGGAGAGCTCGCGCTCCCGCGGCAGGCACCGGGCCACGGCCAGCAGTTCATCCGGGGCGCGCACCGCATCCACATGCAGGCCGGCCACGGGCAGCTCGCAGGCCAGGGCCAGGTTGCCGGCCAGCGGCGAGAAATAGCTGGCCAGCATCGGCAGCGGCAGCTCGGCCCTGGCCAGCCGCGCGTAGGCCTGGCGCAGCGCGGCCTGCCAGGCGGGGGCCAGGTCCAGGCCGAGGACGGGCTCGTCCAGTTGCACCCAGGTCACGCCGCGGGCGGCCAGGCGCGCCAGTAATTGCTCATAGGCCGGCAGCAGGCGCTCCAGCAGCGCGAGGCGGTCGAAGCCGTCCTCCCGGCTCTTGCCGAGGTGCAGGAAGCTGACCGGCCCGAGCAGCGCGACCTTGGGGCTGGCGGGCAGGGCGATGGCCTCGTCCACCTCGGCGAGCAGGCGCTCGGGGTGCAGGCTGAAGGCCGTGCCGGCATCGAACTCGGGCACGAGGTAGTGGTAGTTGGTGTCGAACCACTTGGTCATCTCCAGCGCGGCGGCAGCGTCGCCCGGGGCGGCGCCGCAGCCGCAGGCCTCGCTGTGCGCGTGCGCGGTGCTGCCGCGCGCCATCACGAAATAGCGCTGCAGCGGCGTCTCGCGGCCGCTGAAGCCGAAGCGCGCCGGCTCGCAGCCGAACAGCTGGATCAGGTTGGCGACATGGTCGTAGAGGGCGAAGTCGCCGACGGTGACATGGTCCAGCCCGGCGCGCTGCTGCAGGCGCCAGTGGCGGGCGCGCAGCTCGGCGGCCTGGGCCTCCAGCGCCTCGGCCGCCAGCTCGCCGCGCCAGTGGCGCTCCAGCGCCGTCTTCAGCTCGCGCTGCTCGCCGATGCGCGGAAAGCCGAGAATATGAGTCTTGATCATGTTGAATCGAAAAATACTGAAATCGATTCGTGATGATCGGCAATCCTTGGCTATGATTCAAACGAAACGTTTTCTGATTAATCACAAGTTTCATTCATGCAAACGCCGCTGGAACTACGCCATCTGCGCACCCTCGTCGCGCTGCGCGAGGCCGGCAACCTGTCGCGCGCGGCGCAGCTGCTGAACCTGACGCAGTCGGCCCTGTCCCATCAGCTCAAGGGACTGGAGGCGCATTACGGTGCCGAGCTGTTCGCCCGCAAGAGCCAGCCGCTGGCCTTTGGCGCCGCCGGCCAGCGCCTGCTGAAGCTGGCCGACCTGGTGCTGCCGCTGGCCGATGAGGCCGACCGCGACGTGCGCCGCCTGGCCGACGGTTCGGCCGGCCGGCTGCGCATCGCCGTCGAATGCCACACCTGCTTCGACTGGCTGATGCCGGCCATGGATGCCTTCCGCGAGCGCTGGCCGGAGGTGGAGCTGGACATCGTCTCCGGCTTCCAGGCCGATCCGGTCGGGCTGCTGCACCAGGACCGCGCCGAACTGGCCATCGTGTCGGACGTCGACGCCGAGGAAGCGGGCGTCGTCGTGCATCCTCTGTTCAGCTTCGAGATCGTCGCGCTGCTGCCCAAGGGCCATGCGCTGCTGGCCAAACCCTGGCTCGAGGCGGCGGATTTCGCCGCGCACACGCTCATCACCTATCCGGTCCCCGACGAGATGCTGGACCTCGTGCGCCGCGTGCTCAAGCCGGCAGGCGTGACGCCGCCGCGGCGCACCAGCGAGTTGACGGTGGCCATGCTGCAGCTCGTGGCCAGCGGCCGGGGCCTGGCGGCGCTGCCGCTGTGGGCGGTGGAGGGCTATCTGGCGCGTGGCTATGTCGCCCGCCAGCGCATCGGCGAGCCGGGCCTGACCGGTCGCCTCCATGCCGTCAGCAGCGAGGCGCTGGCGCCCCGGCCCTTCCTGGCCGACTTCGTGCGCATCATGCGCGAGACCTCGCTGCTGAACCTGGCCGGCGTGAGCCTGCTATAGCCAGCGGTCGACCTTCAGCAGCGCCAGCACGCCCATCAGGGCGAACATTGCCGCGGCGACGCCGTGGACGAGCTTCATCGGGATCTTCTTCGCGAAGCGGTCGCCCACGAAGACGGCGGGCACGTCCGCGATCAGCATGCCCAGCGTCGTGCCGGCCACGACCAACAGCGGCTGCGGGTAGTGAGCGGCCATCGCGACGGTCGCGATCTGCGTCTTGTCGCCCATCTCGGCCAGGAAGAAGGTGACCAGCGTCGTGCCGAACACGCCGAGCCGGCCGTTGATGCGGGTGTCCTCGTCGTCGAGCTTGTCGGGGACCAGCATCCAGGCCGCCATGCCGAGGAAGGACAGGCCGAGCGTCCAGCGCAGCACTTCGGGGCTCAGCACCGACGTGATCCAGGCGCCCAGCGCGCCCGCCGCGCCGTGGTTGACGATGGTCGCGGCGAGGATGCCGAGGATGATTGGGGCGGGCCGCTTGAAGCGGGCGGCCAGCACGAAGGCCAGGAGTTGGGTCTTGTCGCCGATCTCGGCCAGGGCCACCACGCCGGTGGACATCAGGAGTGCTTCCATGCTGCTGCGGATTCCTTGGCCGGATGAAGACGATCGACCACGCGCCTCCCCGGCCGAACCGGAGGCGCATGGTCAAAGGTCTTGCCAAGTCGTGCACCGCGCGCGCCATGGCCATGTGGCCAAGTGTGTTGACGCGAGCCACCGGACGACGTCCGGCGCGGCTACTCCCCAATGACGATGGTGGTGGAGAGGAGGAGGAACCTGAGGTTCATCCTTTGAAATTCTCCTAACCGATTGTCGGCGTTGAACTTTTCATCCTTGGCCGGCTTTGCTGAGCGTCCTGTGTGGGAAGCTCTGCGGAGCGCATTGTGGGAAAATCTTCAGCGCTCGTCAAGGCACAAAAGATATAGCTTCCAGGTTTGCCAGTGCCTTCTTGGTCCTGGCGTCGCACCAAGGCGCGGACGCTGTACGAAGCGGACTGTGCGGTCACAGACGTGGAGCCCGAGGCAGGCGTCGCTCAGGACCTGCCGCTGCATGCGCTGCGGCTGGCGACCGTCGCGCTCGTCGAATAGCGGGGCCGAGGGGAGGCGGCGGGTGGCCCAATCGCCTCCTGAGCCCCAGCATCCCGCCCGATTCAGCCCTCTCCAAGACGCCCAATCGCCCTTTGCGACGAACAACCATCTGTCGGCCACTGCTGACGCTGGCTTCCTTCTGGACTGTGCTTTGGACTCCCGTCGCTGCTCGCGGAGGACCTGCAAATGTTGGCCGTCTTCAACTCTGCTACGCGCGCCTTGAGGTAGTAGGCTTTCGCCCTGTCATGATCGCCTGCCGTATGCGCCAATGCCTTGGCATACAACCCCGGGCGGCGGTCCGGCCCGTCGAACTCGCTCACCGCCTGCGCCCACAAGGTCTCATCGGCTGCTGAAGGGGGCGCGAAGGGCGCTACCCGCTCCGCAACGACCGCCACCATGTTGCTGCCCAACTCGTCTACCTTTCCGCCTTTGCGAAACGCTCGGGCGCTGAACGAGGCCAGCATGAAGCACAGCACCAGCCAGCCAGGCCCCCTCGGAAGGACGCGCAGCTCCTCCGACATCCACCCCAGCAGGAAGATGGAAGCACCAAAGGTGAGAACGAACGCAACAACTGAACGCATATCGACACGTTACCAGCGACTGGCAACGGCATCTTGAAGTTTGGCACCGGGGTTTCACTCACTTGTCGCCTGCTCGGCCGCCTGGGTGGGATGGGCGCAGGGAGATGCCTGGATTAGTCCCAGGGCGCTGCGTCGTCCGCCAGGCTGGGGGAGCCTTCCCAGGGCGGTGGTTCCGCCGTGGCGGTGGCTTGCGGTTTGGCGGGTGCGGATGCGAGTCGGGCAGCTCGTGCTGCGGCACGGGCCCGAGCCTTACGCCGTTTCTCTGCCTCCAACTTCGCGGCTTGGCGTTCCTTGGCCTTGGCCTCCTTCTCGGCAGCCTTGGCCGCATCGCGGGCCTCTCGGTTCAGCTCGCGGAGGACCGTTTTGCGGGCGGAGGCCAGCACCTGGGTGCGGACCTTCTCGACCAGGGCTTTGTCCCGCTGCTTCTCGACCTCCTTGCAGCCGCAGCAGGCGCTGGTGTAGACAGTGCGCTGCCTCGACCCGCAGAGGTGGCAGGCCCGTTGCGCCGTGAAGGTCTTGAAGCCGGCCGCACGGGCCTCCTTGCGGGACATCGGCAGGGGGTGAATGGGCGGCTCGCTGGTCATCGCAGCGCGCCCACTGCATTGACCATCATTCGGGACTCCGTGGCCTCCAGCTTCGGCCGCGTCTTCGCGTGGTCCTTCAGCAGCATGCCGGCCTCGCCAAAGACAGCCCCGAGGTAGCCATGCAGGTAGACAACGACGCGGGGCGGGAGGTCGCGGTACACGTTGCGCATCGACCGGCGCTTGTGGTTCCAGGTCTTGCCGATAGCGAGGTGGTCGAGGCCCCGGACCTTGCGCACGAGTTGGAAGCGGAAGGCGTCGTCGCTCCTGAAGCGGTAGGGCTGGTCTGCCGCGTAGACGTACAGGGCCAGCGAGGTGGAGGCGAGGTCTTCGAAGGGGACGTTGCTGTCCAGGCGCAGCAGCTCCTCGGCAGCCCGGACCTCGTGCCGGTTACAGGCGACCCCACGGGCCTGCTCGCCGATGGCGGTCTTTGCATGGTCAAGGCAGCGGCCCCAACGGGCCTTCATGACGACCCACAGCGGGGAGGCATCGTTGGCCCTCCAGAGGCGCCGGATGGCCTCCCGGTAGGGGCCGAACTCGGTGACCTTGATGCCGGTCTGGAGCGGATGCCCGTGGCGGCGAAGGGCCAGGCGGTGGGCGTTGCACTTGTTCGACCGCCCCACAGTGGGCTGGTCGCAGTGGGGGACGGTGCAGAGGCGGTTCATGGTTGTTGGTCAGAAATGGATAGGCCAGCCGGGACACCTTGCGGGGCGGCTGTGGGGTGAAGTGGTGGAGCGGTCAGAAGGGGATGACCGAGCAGCAGGACAAGCTGCAGCGCGAGGACGGGATGCAGACCGCCAGGGGCCGGGCACACAGGCATGGAAATGCTTGGCTGTGCCGGCAGGACAGGCAGCCCACCCCAGGAGGGCCTGAAGGTTCCCTGCTATCGCAGATTGGCTTCAGCGGTCCCTGGGGCTGGGCTGCGGTGGGGAAGTAGCGAGGGTCCGACCTTGATTCCCTGGATCAATGATCCTCGGGGGTCGTCAGCGGCGCCAGCCGCATGATGGTCGGCCAGCAGGCGCGGTCAATGTTGACGGGCCGCTGCTGTGGCACCTCATCAAGAGCATGTCGGCGCCAGTCGATAAGCCGGCTGGGAATCATTGAAGGAAACAACTACGGGGAGACCTTCTTCTAGGTACTGCGTCGTTAAGGAGGGGCGGTCAGTGCGGGATGTCCGCCTCGACGATGTTCGGCGGCAGAGACCCAGAGCGGTCCTCGCCCTCGGTACGCCGGCACTGGGCATTCAGTGCCTCGGCTGGCTCATGTCTCGCAGGCGGACGCCGGTAGCAGTGCATGACCTGCACACGGCCCTGGCCGAGAACAACCTGCTTCCTGAAGGTGATGCTGGCCGCATCCATCTGGCTGAGGATGGTTCGCATGGTCCGCTCGGAGGCGAACTCGGTCCTCGTGTTCATCTCCAGCAGATAGCCGAACTGTTCGGCGTGGGCTTGGTTGCCCAGGACGATGCGCAATGCGCCGATGTAGTTCTGCGAGCAGCGGACGGCGGCGAGGGTGTCTCGGGCAATCTCGCGGAGCAACCCGTCGGAAGCCCTCGTCGTCAGGCCGGGACGGAGGCGGTGGCCCGCGCTGCCTCGGGAGCCCTTGGCGCGGCTGTCGCCTTCCCTCCGGATGAACTGCCAGGGCGGGAGCGCCAACATCGCGGCCTCAAGGTCGAACGTGTCGCGGGCACGCTGCCGTTCAGTGTCCGGCGGCCTCACGGTGCCCCCTGTAGGCGGTGCATCGCACGGAGCATGGCCGTGGTCATTGGCCTGGCTCCTTCCCGGACGTGCGCCGCCCGGCTGCGCGCATGTGCTGGGTCTTCTCCCGGGCGAGTTGCTTCAGGGTCTCCTCGACGCGGGCATCGAAGGCGGCCCAGTACGCGCCGCTATTGGGGCCGTGAAGGACTTCGGGGAAGGCCGGCATGTCGGGGCCGCCCTCCAGGGCCTCAAGGCGGGCGAAGGCTGCCGCCTGGTCGGCCTTGTCGGGGGCCAGGGAGGAGCAGCAGCGCCGCACCGCTCGGGCCTCGTCGGCAGGGTCGATGTCGGGATGGTTCAGGTGATGCATGTAGAGCTGTAGGGAGCGACGAATGACACCGGAGGCCATTGCATCGACTCCCGTTCTCGCGGGGCCGTCCCTGAGCCATCGGCGGGCGTAGGCAATGGAGAGCTTCGACGGGTGGTCGAGCTGTGCTTCGATGCGGGAGACGGTGCCCCTGAGGGCCAAGGTGCGGCGGGCGTACTGCGTTGTAGACATGGGCATGTGGACCCGTGCATCGGGCCGGGTGAGGTTGAAAAAAGGAGGGGTGCCTGGCAGCTGGGCCAGCTCCACGGCGCGGGGCTCCAGGATGTTGTTGAGCGTGCCGTGGCCTTCCACTGCCACCGACTTCAGGACCTCGGGCTCCTTGCGCGCGGCCCGGCCGGTCATGAGGGAGTCGTAGGCGCGGATGACCTGGATGTGGAACTTCGGGCTGATCCACATGGCGTAGGCGTAGACCAGCTCCTTCACCACGTAGGTGCCCGGCGTCTTGCCCCCGTTCTGGACGTTGAAGGGCGGGACCAGCATCAACCCACCTTGCGAATCTGCAATCTGGTGTTGAAGTTCCTCCACCAGGCCGTGGGTCTCCTTGCGGCGCATGAAGAAGGCCGGGAGGTCGTTGGGATTCCCGCCCGCCGCCTTGTGCAGGTCGTTGAGGCAGTAGCGGCCTGCGGCGTCTTGGCGGATGAGGCTGGAGGCGATGGTCAGTGCGGTGGTCATGATGACCACGCTGATTTCTTGGTTTAGCTATGGCCGGTGTTTAGAGCTGGGTGACGCCCCTGCCTGATGCTGAATCCCTGCCAAATCAACGAGTTGGCTAGCGATTTCCCAGAGTTCGGCAGTGGCAGCCTCCAGGCGCTCCTGGGTCTCCGCCGCCAGGCGCAGGGCGGCGGCGAAGGTCCTGGGGATGGCCGGCACGGACGCCTGAGCCTCCAGCTCCATCCAGCGGTCAACGATGCGCGCGCGAAGCTGCACGCTGTAGCCGCTGACCAGGATCAGCGACTCCCGCTTAGGAAGGGCGAACACTTTGGAGGGGCGCCCGCCCGTGGACGGTTCGACCTTTTCCTCAAAACTGAGGGAAAGTGCCTCGGCCATGAGCTTGATGTCCCGGCGGATGTTGTCGTGGTCCTTCCCGGTCAGCTCCGCAATCTCGCGGGAGGACATGGTGAGGGAGGTAGTGGTGGGGAACTGCCTGCCCGTCCGCTCTTTGCGAAGGTCGGGGTTTAGACCCATACCGAAACCTGCCGCCGAAATCGCGCCCTCGGCCCCAGGGAGCAGGTTCCGAATCTTGCGTATTCCAAAACCAGTTGCTTTCCGTATGGGTGACTGGCACGATGCCGACCATGACCAAGACCAAGAAGCCCCGCCGCGTTGCCCTGTACGCCCGCGTCAGCACCGACCAGCAGACCACCGACAACCAACTAGAGGCCCTGAGGGAGGCCGGCCAGCGGCTCGGCTGGGAGG
Organism: Pelomonas aquatica; assembly: GCF_026712205.1. Classification (GTDB taxonomy): domain Bacteria; phylum Pseudomonadota; class Gammaproteobacteria; order Burkholderiales; family Burkholderiaceae_C; genus Pelomonas; species Pelomonas aquatica. The sequence goes on along the minus strand of NZ_JAPPUW010000004.1, from coordinate 81,271 downwards.
TGGTCGGGGTGTACGTGGACGAAGGCGTCAGCGGCGCCAAGGGCCGCCAGGATCGCCCCCAGTTCGATGCGCTGCTGAAGGCCGTCACGCGGGGGGAATGTGACCTCGTGGCAGCCTGGGCCGTGGACCGCCTGGGGCGCTCATTGACGCACCTCCTGGGGTTCCTCGGGGAACTGCATGCGAAGGGCTGTGACCTCTACCTCCATCAGCAGGGCCTGGACACATCCACGCCGGCCGGGCGGGCCATGTTCCAGATGATGGGCGTCTTCGCCGAGTTCGAGCGCGGGATGATTCAGGAGCGCGTCAGGGCCGGCCTCGCCAGGGCCAAGGTCAACGGCACGAAGTCAGGGAAGGCCATCGGCCGGCCAGCGGTCGCGGCCAGCGTTGAGGCCCGCATCCGCGAGCTGCGGGCGGAAGGGCTCGACGGGAAGCCCATGGGCATGCTCAAGATTGCCAAGGCGGCCGGCTGTGGGGTGTCGGTGGTCCAGCGGGTGCTGGCGGACGCCTGACCCCAGAAAGAAAGAAGCCCCGGGGCCGGGAGGCCGAGGGCTGCAACCACTACGCTGTCTGCGCCGTGGCCTGCTCAGGGAGGAAAAGCAGGGGGCCGAAGCCCGAGGGAACTGTAAGCCCTGCCGCCTTGCTACGGGCTGACCGGCTGCGCTCCAGCTCTCAGGGCCAGGCAGACATGGGCAGGTTGGGTGTGCCGGCGAAGGCGGTCAGTGACACGCTGCGGTCCAGCTGCATCCTGTCCCACTCGTTCACGACCCGGGCCAGTATCTCGGCCTTGCCTCTGTCCATCTTGACGATGCAGTCCGCCCTGTTGACCCACACGCTGCGGAGCAGTGGCACCATCCCGGCCATCCGGTAGCGGGCCAGGAAGGGGCAGTCGCGGGCCTCGTCGCGGTCAGTGGTGTAGGACGGGCCGTCCTCGTTGAAGCCCTGGTAGCAGCCTCGCCAGGATTGAAACCATTCCGGCAGGGCACTCCACGCTCGGGACTCATGGCGCAGCATCATCGGGGCCCAGTCGTCGTAGGTCCGCATCAGCCTGACCAGCTCGCGTTTGTCGCCCTCGGTGGTGGTCCAGAACTCGCCGACCAGTCGGAGCCACATGGGACGCTCCATCTGGCCATGCAGGTTGACCAGCACAGCGGCCCGAGTGAAGGCCGTAGCGCCGAACGCCTGTAGCCTGGCGGCGGCGATGGTGGTCCTTGGGGCCTGGTGGGCGGTCATCATCCCTGAGGCTGCAGCGGGCGGTCCACCTGCAGCTCCACGCGGCCCATGCGGAGCATGAATGCGCCGGGCTCCACCCAGGCGTCCCAGAAGGAGCTGTGGTTCTGCCAGAAGAACAGGCCCGCCGAGCACTCGTGGCGACTTGCGACCACCAGTCCCGGGGCATCGCCGATGGCCTTGACTGCCAGGTCCAGCATCCACACGATGAGGCCCACGAAGTTGTCCCATTGGCCCCAGTCGTCACGCTTCAGTTTCATCATTCACTCCCTGCCGCTGTGCCCCGACAGAGGGCTCATTTCGGCGACAGGCAGGAGCACTTTGGCAAGACCTGGCCCCGCTGGATAGCCCGAGGAATCCGGGGCAGACGGGGTGCCGTATCATTGTCTGCGGCTGCTCCAGAGCGAATCGTCCCGCTTCTGGAACCGTCCCGAAAAGGGAACGATCCGGTCACATGGGCACGCATCCGGGACGACCGGCTCCGCTAGGTCATCGCGTTGGGAAACGAGTGGTGGCACGGGGGGAAGTGCGACCTCGGGCTCGTCCAGAACCCCCGGGAAAAAATTCTTCAAAATGTCCGCGCATGCCTGATGTTCAGGCGTCGTTCTCCGGCCCGCTAGCCCTGATTTTGGCTTGGCGCGCGTCCAATTCACTTTCCAACTTTTCTAAGACTCGGCCCCACCTTGCCGCGACCTCCGGGTCACCGGGAAGTTTCTCAACGACCATTGGGATGGCCTTCTCGCCACGGAAGACAGCCGCCATGCCTTCTCGAATCATGTCTTGTTCAGCCAGCACCTTTCCGTGCGCAATGGGCGTGTAGACGCCGTTCTCCAACTCAACAGGATCAAAGTGGTACCTCAGATGCGCCCCCATTTCCCGAAGTAGCGTAGTCAAAAGCTCGACTCGCTTTTCACCCCAACTTGCCGCCGTGGTGTCCTTCCCAAAATGGTTCATGTAGACCTTCCAGGCCTCCAGCACCTGCTCGGTGGCCCTGTCGGACTTGGGGAATTCCAATGGGACGGCGTTCAGAGCATTTACGTGATCGACATTTAGAGGCGTGCCGCGCGTGCGCATCAATGCATGGAAGAGTGCGCGGCGGCGCGCTCGCTGCTCCCTTCTGGCGTCCAAGAACTTCTGCACCTGAACCGCCAAAATTGGTCCCACCAGCGTCGCAAAAACGATGGCAAGGTCGGTGACCTTGATAGTCCAGTCCCATTGCACTGCCGCCTCCCTCCTCAAGTCGAAGCATTGTGCCAATAGGTTTTGAGTGAGCAACGAGCCCGGCACAGCCAGGGTCCGCGAGGCCGCCCCTTACAGCCCAGCTACTCGCGGCGCTCGGTCATGAGGACTGCAGCCACTGGCGCAGGGGCTGACCAACCCTCTGGCGGGAACACGCGGGGCAGCGCGATGCTGTCATGCTGGATCAGGCCGGCGACCTTCACCAAGTCCTCGGGGAACACCTTCGCGTAGGTCTTGCTGCCTTCGCCGCCGTCGTGCTGGTGGCCCACGTACTTGTCGATGTGCAGCGGGTACGCCTCAGCGCGTCGCAGCAGAGTCTCAACCGTGTGCCGGAAGGAGTGGAAGGTGGTGTCCAGACCCCACCCGCTGCTGGTCTTCAACTTGGAGAACCAGCTTGAGAAGGCACCTCCGGCGTTGTTGACCTCAGACACTGGCAGGACCGGGAACAGGCGTTTGTGTCCGGCCTTCTGCATGACTACGGCGTACTCGGGCAGGCCCAGCCGCACCAGTTCCACATGCAGCGGAATCGTGCGCTCGCTGGGCTTGTTCTTCACGGACTGCCACTCCTCGCTGGCGGCGATGGACAGGAACCACTGCTCACCGTCCTGCTTCAGGTCGGCCACAAGGAGCTGTGCCAGCTCGGTGATGCGGGCACCCGTGTACGCCCCCATGATGGGCAGCCAGTAGGCCGCGTCCTGGCCCGCGTTGCGAGCTCTGGGGAGCTTGTACGCCTGGAATAGCTCATGGCCGAACAGCTTGGTCATCTGCGCGGGGCTCACAGCCTGTCGCTCGATGACGGCCTCGGAGGAGCCCTCGACCTTGATGTTCGTCCACGGGTCGGACTCGATGCGCTGGCCCTCGGCCATCTCGTAACGCAGCAGTGTCGTCACCCAGCCGAGGCGGTCGCGGGCGGTGACTGGGGCCATGCCGGTGGACAGGAAGTGGTCCCGGAGCTGGAGGCCATGCTTGCGGGTCAGCTGCATCAACGGCGGGTCTCCACAGACCTCCTCGAAGATGTCCACCACACGCCCGGCCACGGACACGGACTTGGCTGACGGCTTCTTCGCCTTGTTGCACCAGAGCTGGTAGACATCACGGAGCTTCAGCGCGGACGCTGGCTTCTCGGCGGGCGGCAGTGTGGAACTGTCGGGGCCGGCGAGGGAGGAGGGCAGGCCGACCTCTGGGGGCGTATCGACGGGCTCGCCTTCGTCCCGCAGCTTCTGGCCCTTGCGCGCCTTCGCCATCGACATGGCGAACACGTAGAGCATGCGGCGGCGCGCTGGTGGGTCCTCGGGTAGGACGAGGCCATATGAGCCGAGCCAGCTTTCGGCCTGGATCGCCACGCCATCCATGCTGCGGCCCTTGATGGCATCAGGCAGCGCCACGTCAAGCTCCACCCCTGGCCCGAACTCCGGGCTACTGGAGGGCGCGGGAAGGCCCTCGACGCGCATCTCTTCGTCGGCCTCCAGCATTGACCGCCCGGCCATGGTGGCGAGGGCCTGGACCTCCTCAAGGGTCGCCACGCGGGGCGCAACGGCGGCCACAGCCTGTGGAGGCGGGGCAGGGGGGTGTGGGGCGAACCCGAGGGCGTGGCGCTCGCGCAGGAACCGGGCTTGCCAGTCCGCCCCGAGGCGGGCAGCCTGGACCTCAGCCTGGGCCTTGTTCAGGTCCCCGAGGGCCTCGGTGTGTTCCTTCTTCCCGATGGCCTCGCGCAGCTCATTCGGGACGCGGATTCGGAAGTAGTAACGGCTTCCTTTGGTGACAAGGTAGCTGGTTTTCTTGGGCACTTGGGGCACTTCCGCATTCTCCCACGGGGCCACTTTTCGGCTGGTTGTGGGAAGGATTGTGGGAAGACCAATGGGAAAAAGCCCTTTAACGACAAAGGCCCCAGAGGTTTCCCTCTGAGGCCGGCATCGGTGGTGGAGAGGAGGAGGATCGAACTCCCGACCTCCGCATTGCGAACGCGGCGCTCTCCCAGCTGAGCTACCCCCCCACGCAGAAAGAAAGTATAGCCTGAGCCTGGGGGCGCTATCGTCGGCGCCCCTCGTGGCTGCCGGCGTTCACCCGGCAAATCGGACGCCTCTTCCTGGGCGACCGCCACGGTCGTTCCCGTCGGCTGGCGCGTCAGCTGGCAGGCCGACGTTGGCATAGCGGGCTGCTATAGGGCGGATTGAAAGCTTGTATTGGCGGGGCGGCTCGCGTCGCGCTAGCGTGAGGCCCCACCCCCGACCGGAGACTGCCATGAGCCTGAAAGGAAGCAAGACCGAGCAGAACCTGAAGGACGCCTTCGCGGGCGAGTCGCAGGCCAACCGCCGCTATCTGTATTTCGCGAACAAGGCCGACATCGAGGGCCAGAACGATGTCGCCGCGCTGTTCCGCTCCACGGCCGAGGGCGAGACCGGCCATGCGCACGGCCACCTCGAGTTCCTGGAGGCCGTGGGCGACCCCGCCACCGGCCTGCCCATCGGCCCGACGCGCGACAACCTCAAGGCCGCCGTGGCCGGCGAGACGCACGAGTACACCGACATGTACCCCGGCATGGCCAAGACGGCGCGCGACGAGGGCTTCGACGAGATCGCCGACTGGTTCGAGACGCTGGCCAAGGCGGAGCGCTCGCACGCCAACCGCTACCAGAAGGCGCTGGACGCGCTGGTTGATTGAAAAATCTCCACGGGGCCGCTGAACGCGGCCTCTTTTCATCATGACCCGCGAAGGCAATCTCGAAGCGCCCACGAGGCACGCTCTCGACTGGAAGAACCCGCAGTTCCACGACGAGGAGAAATGCCTCCACGAGATGGAGCGCATCTTCGACATCTGCCACGGCTGCCGGCGCTGCGTGTCGCTGTGCCAGAGCTTCCCGACGCTGTTCGACCTCGTCGACGCGGGCAGGACCGGCGAGCTGGACGGCGTCGACAGGCGGGACTTCTGGAAGGTCGTCGACCAGTGCTATCTGTGCGACCTCTGCTACCTGACCAAATGCCCCTATGTGCCGCCGCATGCGTGGAACCTGGACTTCCCGCACACGATGCTGCGGGCCAAGGCCATCAAGTTCCGCAAGGGCCAGGTCGGCGCGGGCGAGCGCTTCCTCGCGTCGACCGACGTGCATGGCCAGTTCGCCGGCATTCCCGTCGTCGTGCAGGCCGTCAATGCGGTAAACCGCACCAGGCTCGCGCGCCGCGTGCTGGACGGCCAGCTTGGCGTGCACCCCGATGCCTGGCTGCCAGAGCTGGCGGCCAAGCGCTTCCGCTGGAGCGCGCCCAAGTCGCAGTCGCAGGTGGTCACCAACGGCGAGCGCACGCCGGGCAAGGTGGCCATCTTCTCGACCTGCTACGTCAACTACAACGAGCCGGGCATCGGCTTCGACCTGCTGAAGGTGCTGGAGCACAACGCCATCCCCTACGTCATCGTCGAGAAGGAGTCCTGCTGCGGCATGCCCAAGCTGGAGCTGGGCGACCTCGAGACGGTGGAGAAGCACAAGACGGCCAACATCGCCGTGCTGGCGCCCTATGCGCGGGACGGCTTCGCGATCCTGTCGGCCATCCCGAGCTGCACGCTGATGTTCAAGCAGGAGCTGCCGCTGATGTTCCCGGCCGAGGAGGCCGTCAAGCAGGTGCAGGACGCGATGTGGGATCCGTTCGAATACCTCGTCGCCCGCCACAAGGACGGCCTGCTGAGGACCGATTTCAAGCAGGCCCTGGGCAGGGTCAGCTACCACGTGCCCTGCCACGGCCGCGTGCAGAAGATCGGCCGCAAGACGGAGGAGATGTTCAAGCTCATCGGCCAGAGCGTGGAGGTCAGGCTCAACACCGTCGAGCGCTGCTCGGGCCACGCCGGCACCTATGGCGTGAAGACGCCCTACCACCCGGTGGCGATGAAGATCGGCAAGCCGGTGTTCAAGGCCATGGCCAAGGACGAGCCGGACTTCATCTGCAGTGACTGCGCGCTGGCCGGCCACCACATCGCGCAGGGCATGGCGGCAGCAGGCACGCCGGCCAAGGCCCTGGCCCATCCGCTCACGCTGCTGCGCACCGCCTACGGAATCGCGCCATGACGATCACCCGAGACAGCCTGATGACGCTGGAGGCCTATTCGCGTTTCCGCAAGACCGAGAAGGGATCGATAGTCGCCCACCGCCGCCTGCGCAGCGTGCGCCTGGGCGAGCACCTGAACCTGCAGTTCGAGGACGAGCGCACTATTCGGCACCAGATCCAGGAGATGCTGCGCATCGAGAAGATCTTCGAGGACGAGGGCATCCAGGCCGAGATCGACGCCTATGCGCCGCTGGTGCCCGACGGCAGGAACTGGAAGGCGACGCTGCTGATCGAATACCCCGACCCCAACGAGCGCCGCCGCGAGCTGGCGCGGCTGATCGGCGTGGAGGACCGCCTCTTCGTCGAGATCGAGGGCCAGGCGCGCGTCTACGCCATCGCCGACGAAGACCTGGACCGCGAGAACGACGAGAAGACCTCGGCCGTGCACTTCGTGCGCTTCGAGCTGAGCACGGCCATGCGCGAGGCCGTGAAGGCCGGTGCGGCCGTCAAGCTGGGCTGCGACCACACCCACTACCCGGCGCATCTGCAGATCGCGCCGGAGACGATGGCCAGCCTGGCCGGCGATCTGGCTCAGGTCGCCATGTAGCGGCCCGGCCGGTGGTTGATGGCCAGGGCCGCGTTGATGGCCGCCATGCCGAGCAGCGACAGCGCGACGCGCTGCCAGGGCACCCAGGGCAGGCCGGCGAGCAGGATGGCCGCGTCCAGGCCGGCCTGCAGATAGCCGGCGCGCCAGCCGCGCGTCTCCTGCAGCCACAGCACCAGCACGTTCAGCCCGCCGAGCGACGCGCGGTGGCGGAACAGGATCAGCATGCCGGCACCGATCAGCAGGCCGCCGGCCCCGGCCGCGAACAGCGGGTTCAGCGCCTGGATGCCGAGCCAGTGCGGCAGCGCCTCGGACAGCGCCGCCATCAGCGTGACGGCGATGACGGTCTTGACCGTGAAGGCCCGGCCCATGCGCTTCCAGGCCAGGCCGTAGAAGGGCAGGTTGATCGCGAAGAACAGCGCGCCGAAGGGCCAGCCGCTGGCGTAGTGGCCGAGGAAGGCGATGCCGACCGTGCCGCCGCTGAGCATGCCGGCCTGCTTGAACAGGGCCACGCCCAGCGCGGCGAACAGCGTGCCGGTCAGCAGGGCCTGGGCATCCTCCAGCCGGCTGTGGCGGAAGCTGCGGCTGATGCGGGCGGCGGCGTCCTTCATCCGATGTGGCCCGCGAGGAAGAACTTGATGACCCCCTTGGCCGCGAAGCCGACCAGGCCGAAGCCCAGGCCCAGCAGCAGCACGAAGGTGCCGAAGCGCCCCGCCTTGGACTCCCGCGCCAGCTGCAGGATGATGAAGACCATGTAGAGCATGAAGGCCGCGACCCCGAAGCTCAGGCCGAATTGCGCGATCTGCGCTTCCGTGTAGCCCCACATGTCAGCGCCGCCCGGCCGCCCGAAGGCGATGACGCGCCCCCCCGGGGGGCAGTGAACGAAGTGAACGTGGGGGCTTCATGTCAGTCCTGGCGACGCGTCACGAGGTCGCGGTAGGCATGCCAGCTGGCGTGGCCCAGCCAGGGCAGCACGACGACGAGGCCGAGCAGGGCCGAGGCCATGCCGGCGAGGGTCAGCAGCATCAGCAGCGCGGCCCACAGCGCGATGGGCGCCGGATGCTCCAGCACGACGCGCCAGCTCGTCAGCACGGCGCCGAAGACGCCGAGCTTGGTCTGCGGCTGGTCCAGCAGCGCCGGAATGGCGACGACGCTGGACGCGAACACCGGCGCCGCCAGCACGGCGCCCAGCGCGAGCCAGAGTTCGAACAGATGGGAGCTGTCGTTTATCACGATGAGGACGAGGAAGTCATGGGGCGTGCGCACGGGCGTGGGCGCGAAGCCGGCAATGAGGCTGGCCGAGCTCATCACCCAGCCGGTGCCGGCGAAGGCCAGCAGCACGCCGAAGACGACGAGGCGGCCGTCGCGCGGCCGCCAAGCCTCGCGCAGCGTGTGCCAGCCGGGCCGGCCGCCAAGGTCGAGCTCGCGGCTGCAGGCATAGAAGCCGGTGGCCAGCACCGGCGCGACGAGCAGGAAGCCGCTGAAGGCGCCCGACAGCAGCCAGAAGCGGTCGTGCGCGAACCACCACAGCAGCGCGCCGAACGCGGCCATCAGCGCGCCCTGGGAGAGCGAGAGCAGCGGCATCTGCCAGAGGTCCTGCCAGCCGCGCGCCAGCCAGCCCAGCGACCGCAGCAGCGGGATGGGCCGCACGCCGAAGGCCTGCGACTCGCGCAGCGCCTGTTCAGTGAAACGATGGGGCATAGCGCGCCAGTGTCACCGCAGTGCGGCGACGCGGGCTTGACGAGGCTCAAGCTCCCGCGTGGCGGCAGGGGCCATCAGGCCTGCAGCAGGGCCTGGGCGGCGGCTTTCAGCGTCCGGGCGTCGGCGGACGCGACGGGCAGCTGGCGTGCCTGCGCGAGGGCCGGGAAGTGGCCGCGCAGCGAGCGTTCGTAGCCGGGGTCGTAGTGCTCCCGCATCAGCGCGGCGAACACGCCGGCCCAGTCGCTTGCGCGGGCCTGGGCCTGCCAGGCCGCGACGCGGGCGTGGCCGCGCAGTTCGACGAGGCCGTCCAGCGCGCGGCAGAAGGTGTCGGGGTCGGCGCCGAAGTGGCCGTAGTCCTGCAGCAGCAGCTCGACGCGCGCGGCCTCGGGCATCTCGATCCAGATGCAGCCGCTGCGCTCGCCGCGCATGGCCGCCAGCAGCGCCTCGGGCACCGCGATGCGGCCGATCTTGCGGCTCTCGCTTTCGACGTAGACGGGCCGGGCCGGGTCCAGCGCGCGCAGCGCCGCCCACAGGCTGCTGTCGAAGGCCTTCTGGCTGGGCTGGGGTGCATCGGGCAGGGCGCCGAGCACGGAGCCGCGGTGGGCAGCCAGCGCCTCCAGGTCCAGCACCTGGGCGCCCTCGGCGGCCAGCGCGTGCAGCAGCCGCGTCTTGCCGCTGCCGGTGCGGCCGCACAGCACCTGCCAGCCGACGCGCGCGGGCAGCGTGGCCAGATCCTCGCGCACCTGGGCGCGATAGGCCTTGTAGCCGCCGGTGAGCTGGCGCGAGCGGAAGCCGATCTGGCCGAGGAACCAGTGCATGGACCCCGAGCGCTGGCCGCCGCGCCAGCAGTAGACCAGCGGCCGCCAGTTCTTGGGCAGGCCGCTGGTGCTGGTCTCCAGATGGCGGGCGATGTTGCGCGCGACCAGGGCCGCGCCCAGCTTGCGCGCCTCGAAGGGCGAGCTGGCGTAGAGCAGGCCCACGTCGTGGCGCTCGCGGTCGTCCAGCACCGGCCAGTTCAGCGCGCCGGGCATGTGGTCCTCGGCGAACTCGGCCGGCGAGCGCACGTCGATGATGGCGTCGTAGCGGTCCAGTTCGGCAACCGCCTCGGCGATGGTTGTGACGAAGCTCATGCGGGCAGGGAGACGGCGTCCAGCAGTTCGCTCTCGATCTGCAGCTGGGCCTTGTTCTGCTGCAGCGCCGGGCCGTCGAGCAGGAAGGTGTCCTCCACGCGCTCGCCCAGCGTCGAGATCTTGGCCAGCTGCAGGTTGATGCCGTGGCGCGCCAGCACGCGGGCGATGGCGTAGAGCAGGCCGGCGCGGTCGCTGGTGGAGATGGTCAGCAGCCAGGCGGTGGCGCGCTCGTCGGGGCGCAGCGAGATGCGCGGCGAATAGGGGAAGCTCTTGACGCGCCGCGACAGCCGCCCGCGCCTGGGCTCGGGCAGCGGTCCGCCGGCCTGCAGGGCCAGGGCCAGCTTCTGTTCCACCAGCGGCACGAGGTCGCGGTGGTGCACGTCGGCTTCGGGGCGGATGACCTGGAAGGTGTCCAGCGCATAGCCCTTGCGCGTGGTGTGCACCTTGGCGTCGAGGATGCTGAAGCCGGCGCCGTCGAAGTAGCCGCAGATGCGGGCGAACAGGTCCTGCTGGTCGGGCGCGTAGACCAGCACCTGCAGGCCTTCGCCGATGGGCGAGGGGCGGGCGCGCACGACGGGCACCTGGGTCTCGACGTGGCGCCACAGCGAGCGCGCATGCCAGGCCAGCTCGGCGCCGTCGTGGCGCGCGAAATAGCTGACGGCCAGCGTCTTCCACAGCGGCTCCTCGGTGCCGGGCAGCTGCGAGTGCAGGGCCAGGTCCTGGCGCGCCTCGGCCTTGCGGGCCTCGATCTCGGCGTCGAGGTTGATGCGGGCGCCGCCCAGGGCGCGCAGCGTGATGCGGTAGAGGTCTTCCAGCAGCTTGCCCTTCCAGGCGTTCCAGACCTTGGGGCTGGTGCCGCGGATGTCGGCCACGGTCAGCAGATACAGCGCCGCGAGGCGGCGCGCGTCGCCCACCTTGGCGGCGAAGGCGGCGATGACCTCGGGGTCGGCCAGGTCTTCCTTCTGGGCCACGCGCGACATCGTCAGGTGGTGCTCGACGAGGAAGACGCATAGCGCCGTGTCGTCGGCGCCCAGGCCGTGCTGGCGGCAGAAGCGGCGCACCTCGACGGCGCCGAGCTCGGAGTGGTCGCCGCCGCGGCCCTTGGCCACGTCGTGGAAGAGGGCGGCGACGTAGAGCAGCTCGGGCTGGTCGAACTGCGCGGCCACCTGCGAGCAGAACGGGTATTCGTGGGCGTGCTCGGGGATGAAGAAGCGCCGCACATTGCGCAGCACCATCAGGATGTGCTGATCCACGGTGTAGACGTGGAAGAGGTCGTGCTGCATCTGCCCGACGATGGACCTGAAGACCCACAGGTAGCGGCCCAGCACCGAGGTCTGGTTCATCAGCCGGAAGGCATGCGTCTGCCCCTCGTGCTGGCGCAGCATGGCCATGAAGGTTGCGCGGTTGGCCGGGTCGCGCCGCCAGGCGCCGTCCATCAGGCTGCGGGCGTTGTACAGCGCCCGCAGCGTGCGCGCCGACAGGCCCTTGATGCCGGGCGTCTGCTGGTAGACGAGGAAGGTGCGCAGGATCGCGTGCGGGTCGCGCTGGTAGAGGTCGTCACTGGCGACCTCCAGCATGCGGCCGCGGTCCAGGAACTCGGGGTGGCCGTCGAGCGGGTGCAGCAGGTCCTGCTGGGAGCCGTTGATCTGCTCCTCCAGGTTCAGCAGCAGGATCTGGTGCAGCTGCGTGACCGCCTTGGCGGCCCAGTAGTAGCGCCGCATCAGCAGCTCTGACGCGCGCACGGAGTCGGTCGCGGCGAAGCCGAAGCTCTGGGCCACGGCCGTCTGCAGGTCGAAGACGAGGCGGTCCTCGCGGCGCCCCGCGACCGCATGCAGGCGCGCGCGGATCAGCTTGAGCTGGCCCTCGTTGCGCTGCAGCTGGCGGCTCTCGAAGGGCGTGATGAGCCCGCCCTGGGCCAGCGCCTTCCAGGTCTTGCCCAGGCCTGCCGCGCGCGCGATCCAGACCAGCATCTGCAGGTCGCGCAGGCCGCCGGGGCTTTCCTTGCAGTTGGGCTCCAGCGCGTAGGGCGTGTCGTCGTACTTGGTGTGGCGCTGCACCGTCTCCAGCGTCTTGGCGCGGAAGAAGGCCCTGGCGTCCATGGCCTGCATGAAGCGCCTGGCCATCAGGCGGAACAGCTTGGCGTCGCCGGCCAGCGGGCGGGCTTCGAGCAGCGCCGTCTGCACGGTCACGTCGGCCTGCGATTCGCTCAGGCATTCGCCCAGCGTGCGCACCGAGGAGCCGATCTCCAGGCCGACGTCCCAGCAGGACGTGATGAAGCCCTCGATGGCGGCCTTGACCGGGCCGGGCACATGGGCCTCGACGCCGTCGGGCAGCAGCACGAGGACGTCGACGTCGGAATGCGGGAACAGCTCGCCGCGGCCATAGCCGCCGACGGCCGCGAGGCAGGCGCCCGCGGGCATGCCGGCCTGGGCCGACTGCAGCCACAGCGCGCGCAGCGTGTCGTCGACGTGGCGGGCCAGGTGGCGCAGCAGGGCCTGGGCGCCGGCCTGCGTGGGCCGCGCGGCCAGGAAGCCGTCGATCAGCGCCTGCTTGCCCGCCTTGAACTGCTGGCGGAGGTCGGCAAGGGTGGCCACGCTCAGACCGTTGCGGCGGCGCTGGCCTGCGTGATGAAGGCCGGCGGCGGCGGGCTGCCGGCGGACAGCGTCATGACCTCGTAGCCGGTCTCGGTGACGAGCAGCGTGTGCTCCCACTGGGCCGACAGCGAGCGGTCGCGGGTGACGATGGTCCAGCCGTCGCCCATTTCCTTGATCTCGCGGCGGCCGGCGTTGATCATGGGTTCGATCGTGAACATCATGCCGGGCACCAACTCGTCCAGCGTGCCGGGGCGGCCGTAGTGCAGCACCTGCGGCTCCTCGTGGAAGACGCGGCCGATGCCGTGGCCGCAGAACTCGCGCACGACGGAGAAGCCGGCGTTCTCGGCGAAGGTCTGGATGGCGTGGCCGATGTCGCCCAGGCGCGCGCCGGGCCTGACCTTGGCGATGCCCTTCCACATGGCCTCGTAGGTGAAGGCGCACAGCCGCCTGGCCGCGATCGACCCCTCGCCGACGACGAACATGCGGCTGGTGTCGCCGTGCCAGCCGTCTTTGATGACGGTGACGTCGATGTTGACGATGTCGCCGTTCTTCAGCGGCTTGTCGTTCGGGATGCCGTGGCAGACCTGCTGGTTCACGGACGTGCAGATCGACTTGGGATAGGGGATATAGCCCGGCGGGCAGTAGTTCAGCGGCGCGGGAATGCCCTGCTGCACGTTGACGATGTGGTCGTGGGCGAGCTTGTCCAGTTCGTTGGTCGTGACGCCCGGCTTGACGTGGGGCGTGAGCATGTCCAGCACCTCGGACGCCAGGCGCCCGGCGATGCGCATGCCCTCGACATCGGCGGCGGTCTTGATCGTGATGGCCATCGGCCGATTATCGTGGCTGCGCGTCGGGCGCCTGGGCAGTGCCGCTGGATTCCCACCCTCCGCCCAGGGCGAGGAAGACCTGCACCTGGTCCCGGGCGATTTCGGCTGCTTCCGCCGCCAAGGCGATGTCCGCGACGGCCAGCATCTGGCGCGATTCCAGCGCCGTCGCCAGCGGCCGGCGCCCCGCCTCGACGTAATGCTGCTGGTCCTGCGCCAACGCGGCGGCCTTGTCGCGTGCCTGCCGCAGCGCGGACAGCCGTTCCAGGTCGCGCCGGTAGCGGCTGAGCGCGGACTCGACCTCGGCGAGCGCCTGCAGCACCACGCCGTCGAAGCGGGCCAGCGCGGCCTGCTGGTCGGCCTCGGCCATGCGCACGCGTGCCCGCGAGCCGGCGTCCGGGATGCGCCAGCTCAGCAGCGGCCCGAGGCCGAAGGCCTGGGTCGCGGGTTCGCCGAGATGGCCGGCCAGCCCGAGCGCGCCCAGCGACGCACCGAAGCTGATGCTGGGATAGAGCTCGGCCGTGGCCACGCCGATGCGCGCCGTGGCCACGGCCAGCTCGCGCTCCGCCTGGCGCACGTCGGGGCGGCGCTTCAGCAGCGCGGCGCCGTCGCCGGCGGGAATGGCCTGGGCCAGCACGGGAGGCGCGGCGCAGGCGACCTGCTGCGGCGCCAGCTCCTGCGGCGTGTGCCCGAGCAGATAGGCCAGCCGGTACAGGCCCGCCTCGCGCTCCGCATCGAAGCGCGACAGCGCGGCGCGCTGGGTCTCGACGAGGCCCTGGGCCTGCAGCACGTCGGCACGCGCGGCGCGCCCTTCCGCTTCCAGGCGCTCGGCCAGGGCCAGGCTGCGTTCGCGCAGCGCCAGCGCGTCCGTGGCGGCGCTCCGCTGCGCCCGCGCATGGCAGACCTGCAGATAGGCCTGCGCCACCTGCGAGACGACGCTGATGCGCGCCAGGTCCCGGGCCGCCTCGACGGCCTGCAGGTTGGCCTCCGCCGCCTCCTCGCCGCGCCTGAGCTGGCCCCACAAGTCCAGCTGGTAGGAGGCACCGACCACCAGCTCACCCTCGTTCATGACGGGCAGTTGCTCCGGCAGCAGGAAGGCCTCGCCCGATTCCCGGGCGCGTTTGAGGCCGCCCTTGACGCCGCCGTGGGGCAGGTGCTCGGCGTCCACGGCGGCGACGAGGGCGGCGGCCCGGCGCAGGTGGGCCGTGGCCACCCGCAGCGAGGTGTTGGCCGCTAGCGCCTCCTCGACGAGGGCGTCCAGCTCGGCGCTGCGATAGAGCCTCCACCAGCCGTCCGGCAGCGGTGCCGCGTCGGCGGCGGGGGCGATGGCCTGGGCGAAGGCCGTCCCGGCCGCGGGCCGCCGGAGGGCGGCGGTCTCGGGCAGGTGGTAGTCGGGGCCGACCGTGGTGCAGGCGGCCAGCGCCGCGGCGGCGAGCAGCGGCAGGCGGCGCAGGAAGGAACTGCCGATCATGACTGGCCTTGCCGGGCGGCATGGCCCTGGGTAGGCGCGTCGTCGACCACCGACACCGTGGCGGTCCGGCCGATGACGGGGCGCTGGCTGGCGGGCCAGTCGTCGATGGCGATGCGCACCGGCACGCGCTGCGCGAGCCGGACCCAGTTGAAGCTCGGGTTCACGTTGGGCAGCAGGTTGGCGCCGCTGGAGCGGTCGCGGTCCTCGATGCCGGCGGCGATGCTCTCCACGCGGCCGCGCAGCAGCCGGCCCTCGCCCATGAGCTGCAGCGTGACGGCCTGGCCGGGGTGGATCTTCTGCAGCTTGGTCTCCTCGAAATAGCCGTCGGCGTAGACGCCGGCTGCATCGACCATGGACAGCACGTAGCGCCCGGCGCTGACGTAGTCACCGACGTGGGGGGCGTTGTCGTTGAGGTAGCCGTCGACGGGGCTGCGCACGGTCGTGCGTTCCAGGTTCAGCTGCGCCACGCGCACGGCGGCCTCGGCGGCGGCGCGCGAGGCGTCCGCGGCCGCATGCGCCGCCTCGGCCAGCGCGACGGCCGCCTCGGCCTGCTGGACCTTGACGTCGCCCTGTTCCAGCGTTTCCTGCGCCACCAGGCCGGACAGCCGGTGGCTGCGATCCGCCTCGCGGCGGGCCTGGGCGAGCTGGGCGTGCTGGTTGTCCAGCGCGGCCCGGGCCTGGGCCGCGCCGGCGCGCGACTGGGCCAGCGCGGCCCGGGCCTGCTCCAGCGCCAGCGCGAAGCGGGTCGTGTCGACCTGGAACAGCACGTCGCCGCGTGCGACGCGCTGGTTGTCGTGGACGCGCACCTCGGTCAGCGGCCCGGAGACGTCCGGTGCGACCTGCAGCACGGTGGCGCGCAGCCGCGCGTCGCGCGTCCAGGGCGCCTCGGCGTAGCGCTGCCAGACGTCCTTGAGCGCCACCAGCGCGACGAGGGAGATGCCGGCCGTGACGAGCACGGGGGCGGTGCGGCGCGCGAACTGGAGCGCCCGGCTGCGGGCGGCGTTGCGCAGCCGCGTGGCGGGGAGTTTTCTTGTCATTGGAACCATCCGGCCGTCCAGCGGACCGCGACCTGGAGTGCGATCATGAAGACGGAAACGTTGAAGAGGGCGCGGTGCCACACCCAGCGGTAGAAGGGCGTGCGGCTCAGCAGCGCCCGCAGGGCCGTCGAGGCCAGGTAGGCCATGGCCAGTGGCAGCGCCAGGGCCGGCAGGTAGATGCCGTAGAAGCTCAGGTCACCGATCATTCGTCGAGGGTTCCGGCAGGCGCGGTGGAGGGGTGGGAGGGAGCAGGGCCAGCTCGATTTCCATCAGCGCGTGCAGGGCTTCCTGCGGCGCGTCGGCCGCGTCGTGGCTGACGGCGCCGAGGGCGGCGGCCAGGCGGCGCGCCAGCGTCAGGCGCGTGGGCAGTGCGATGGAGACCGGCGTGCGCAGGCGACGGCGGTAGTGGATCTCCAGCGCGTCCAGGAGGCGCTGCACCGCCAGGCGTGCCGGCGCCCGCAGGCGGTGCCGCAGGCGCTGCAGCAGCGCCGCGCTGAGGCCGATCCGCAGCTCGGCCAGCCCTTCGGTCCCCTGCGCGCCGCTGCTGGCGGCCAGGCGCGGCATCATCTGCCCCAGCCGGTCGATCATGTGGGCGCGCAGGCGGTCGTCGTCGCCGCGGTGCCGGCCCGCCGCCGTGCGGGCCAGGTCGTTCCAGGCCGAGCGCAGCAGCCGGTGCGCGCTGAGCCGGGCGCCGAAGGGCCGCGCCAGCTGGGTCCAGACCAGCGCCCAGATGCTGCCGGCAATGCCTGCCACGCAGCCATTGGCCAGCGGCATGAAGTCCGGGTGGTAGGCGTCCGCGACGGCCAGGTTCAGCGTCACGGTGACGCTCAGGCCCAGCGCCAGCGCGGCGAAGGCGGGCCGCGCCAGATAGCTGCCGGCCACCAGGAAGAACGGCGCCAGCACGAGGGCCAGCGTGACGAACTCCTGCGCCGCCGGCAGCGCGCAGAACAGCAGCACCGCGCCGACGACCAGCCCCAGCGCGTTGGCGAGCACGAAGTTCAGCTGCATCGCCAGCGGCTCGTCCTGCAGCGCGAAGAAGCTGGCCGTGACGGCGCACATCACCACGGCGCTCGCGCCGTCGCTCCAACCGCTGAAGATCCAGAACAGGCAGGCCAGGAAGGTGGCGCTGCCGGCCGTGAACGCGGCGTAGGCCTGCAGGCCGCGATCGTGGTGATGGACCTGGTGGTGCCGGCGCCAGCGCGTGAAGGCCGGCTTCCAGCCGTCGGCCCAGCGGCCGTCGGACAGCATCTGCTGCAGCGAGCGGCAGTCCTGCCAGAGCTGCACGAGGCTTTCGAGGCGGCGCAGCACGTGGCGCAGCTGCAGGCCGCGTGGGTCGCCGCGGGCCTCGGCTTGGGCGAAGGCGTGCAGGCGCAGCAGCAGCGTCGCGCTGGCGCCGCCGGCTCCGGCCGGCAGCGGCGCGCGCATCCACGCGCAGACGTCGTCGAGCAGTGCGGCCACGAACGCGGGCTCGCCGGCCGGCGACCGGCGCAGCCCCGCGACCGCGTCGCGCAGCGAGCCGAGGATGGGCAGCAGCGAGGACAGGCGCAGCCGCAGTTCGCGGGCGATCCTGACGGCGTCGCGGTTGTCGCTGTCGTGCCGGAGGTGGTTGATGAGCTGGTCCAGCGCCAGCACGTCGCCGGCCAGGCGATGCACGCTGACGGCGCGCCGGGCGGCGGCCTCGCCCAGCAGCACGCCGGCCGTCCAGTCGGCCGCGTCGTCGAACCAGGCGGAGAACCGCCCTTCCAGGGCCGGCGCGGCCCGCCCCGGCAGCACGAGGGCCGAGACGAGCGCCGCGCAGGCCGTGCCCAGGAAGATTTCCTCGCAGCGCGCGACGGCGATTGCGAACACCTGCTCGGGCGCCTGGACCACGGGCAGCGCGATCATCGGCAGCGAGATGGCCGACAGCATGTAGACGTAGTTGCTGGGCATGCGGTCGCGGAACGACAGCTGCAGCAGCACGCCGACCCAGGTGGCGATGAACAGGCTCAGCAGCATCGGCGTGTCGACCAGCAGCGGCACGACGAGCACGGCGATGAAGGCGGCCAGCAGCGTCCCGATCAGGCGGTAGAGGCCCTTGGACTGCGTGGCCCCCGTCAGCGGGCTGGAGACGACGTAGGCCGTGGCCATGGCCCAGTAGGGGCGGGGCAGGCCGGCGGCCAGGGCCAGGTAGAGCGCCAGCATGGCGGCCGCGAAGGTCTTGGCCGACGTCAGCCACTCGTCCGCGGTGGGCAGCTGCGCCCGGAGGCGGTCGGGCACGAGGCGCCAGTGGTCGAGGAATGAGGCGGCTTCCATGGAAGCAGGCTCACTGCGCATCGGCCAGCGGCGCCCAGGGGTCGGTGGCGCCGCCGGGGAAGACTTCGAACAGATAGTCCAGGAAGGCCCGTGTCTTGGCCGGGACGTACTTGCGGGTGGGCATGGCCGCGTGCAGCGAGATGCGATAGAGCCGCCAGCCCGGCAGCACGCGCACCAGCCGCCCCTCGGCGAGCGGCTGGGCGGCCGCATAGCTGGGCAGCGGCACGATGCACAGGCCGGCCAGCGCGGAGGACAGCACGATGTCCATGCGTCCGGTCGTCAGCGGCGGGTCCTTGGGCGTGAAGCGGAAGCCCGTGGCGGCGGGATCCGACGCGTCGGGGTGAAGCACCATCTCCTCGCCGGGGTGGTTCGTGAGCAGTTCATGCTCCATCAGGTCGGCCGGCCGGGCGACGGGGCCGAAGCGGGCGATGTAGGCGGGCGCGGCGCAAAGGATGACGTCCGAGCAGGCCAGCTGCCGGGCCACGAACTCGCCGTCGCCGGGGGCGCCGCGCGAGGCGATCAGGCTGACGTCGAAGTTCGCGTCCAGCGACTCCACCAGGCCCGGCGACGACAGGCTGACCGTCAGCGCCGGATAGCGCCGCCGGAACTCCACCAGCAGCGGGGCGATCTGGCTGGTGGCGAAGGCCGATGGCGCGACCACCTTCAGCACGCCGTTGACGGCCAGGCTGCTGGAGCGCACGGAGGCGTCGGCCTCCTCCAGCTCCGACAGGATGCGCCGCACGCGCTCCAGGTAGGCCTCGCCCGCCTCGGTCAGCGCCATGCGCCGCGTCGTGCGGTTGATCAGGCGCACGCCGACGTGGGCCTCCAGCTCGTTGATCAGGCGCGTCACGGCCGAGGGGGCGAGCCCCATGTCGCGGGCCGCCGCGGCAAAGCCCTGCAGCTCGACGACGCGACAGAAAGCCTTCAATGAGTGCAGCCGGTTCAAGGTGGATCCTCTTTCTCGCCCGTGGGAGCAAGGCCACCGACGCCCGCCACTCGCACGCCTGGCAACGGTCCAGGACGGCGAGATGACTCTAGGTTCCGGGGCAGGGCAGGGCAATCGGCCGGGGCAGAACGAAGACTTCTGCAAATCGCAACAATCGCCGGCCGCCGGGGCGCCGGGTTGTTGCAGTAGTGACAACTGCGGCGCGGCGAACAATGCGCCGGCAACAGTGCGGACTCCGATATTTCTGCCGCTTGCAATGGTTCATTGCCTCGGGCGGCCTTTTTCGCGGGTGGACCGAAACCTACATTGACCTCGACGACAGCAATTGCCCGGACACGACAAGCGCTAGCGCCATTTCAAAGTCTGTTCAACCCACCACCGATCGAGGACCCATCATGCTCAAGCAAACCATCGCCGCCGCCACCCTGGCCGTCATCGCCACCGTCACGCTGGCCCAGGGTGACGCCCGCTTCACCCGCCAGGCCGCGCCCGAGGTCGCGGCGACCCGTGCGGAGGTCCTGGCGGATCTGGAGATCTACCGCCTGTCCGGCCTGGAGCGCTACGACCGCCTGGAAAGCCCGGATTTCGGTTCGCCCGCTTACCGCGCCGCGCTGAAGCGCTACCAGGATCTGCGCAACTCGCCCAAGTACGCCGAACTGGTCCGCACCAACGCCAGCCGCCTGGGCGAGCGCGTGGAACTGGCCGGGCAGGCCGCGCCGAGCGGCAGCGGCGGCCAGTAAGCCGGCGTCGTCGGCCCTGAAACGGCTGCTTCGGCCAGCCTGCGGTCGCTGAAGCAGCCGGGGTTCACGCCGCCTCCCAGCGGCCAGCCCTGAGGTCGACCTTCAGTCGGCCCAGACGACGGTGCCGGTCGCCCAGGTCGCCAGCACGACGATGCCGAAGGCGATGCGATACCAGGCGAACGGCACGAAGGTGTGGCTGGACACGTAGCGCAGCAGCCAGCGCACGCAGGCCCAGGCGGCCAGGAAGCTGACGACGAAGCCGACCGCGAACATCGGGAAGTCGGCCATCGACAGCGCATGGCGCTCCTTCCACAGGCTGTAGCCGCCGGCCGAGATCAGCGTCGGGATGGCGAGGAAGAAGGAGAAGTCGGTCGCCGCCTTGCGCGACAGGCCGAGCAGCATGCCGCCGATGATGGTGGCGCCCGAGCGGCTGGTGCCGGGGATCATGCCCAGGCACTGCACGAAGCCGACCTTGACCGCGTCCAGCGCCGTCATGTCGTCAACGCTCTGGATGCGGGGCCGCGGCTTGGCGACCTTCTCGACCCACAGGATGATGAAGGCGCCGACGATGAAGGCGCCGGCCACGACGGGGGCGTTGAACAGATGGGCCTTGATGGCCTTGTAGACGGTCAGGCCGACGATGGCTGCCGGCAGGAAGCCGAGAAATATGTTCAGCACGAAGCGGCGCTGCTTGTCGCTGCTCGCCAGGCCGGTCAGCGCCTCGCGGATGCGCGCCCAGTAGACGATGAAGACGGCCAGGATGGCGCCGCTCTGGATCGCGATGTCGAAGACCTTGGACTTGGCGTCGGTCAGCCCCAGCAGGCTGCCGGTCAGGATGAGGTGGCCGGTCGACGAGATCGGCAGGAACTCGGTCAGCCCCTCGACGATGCCCATGACGGCGGCTTTGATCAGCAGGATGACATCCACGTAAAGGCTCCAGGCGAACTCGATAAAGCGGCGCAGTGTAGCGAGCGCGTTTGTCATGGTCTTGCGGCTGGCTGGCGTGGCCGGATACATTACTGACCCTCCGGTCATTAACTCCGCCGCCTTGAGCACCGCCACCCCTCGCCAACGCCGCAAGGACGCCCGCCCGCAGGAGCTGCTGGCCGCGGCGCTGGACCTCTTCGTCGAGAAGGGGTTCGCGGCCACGCGCAGCGAGGAGGTGGCCGCGCGCGCCGGCGTCGCCAAGGGCACGCTCTACCGCTACTACCCGAGCAAGGAAGAGCTGTTCAAGGCCGTCGTGCGCGAGAACCTGGGCGTGCACATCGCCGAGTCGGCCGCGCTGGCCGCGCAGTACGAGGGCTCCATCGCCGAGCTGCTGGCGCAGATGATGCAGGCCTGGTGGGGCAAGGTCGGCGAGGGCAATGCCGGCGGCATCAACAAGATCATGCTGGTCGAGGCCAGGAACTTCCCCGAGCTGGCGCAGTTCTACGTGGACGAGGTCATCGCGCCGTCCAAGGCCCTGCTCGGCGGTCTGGTCGAGCGCGGCATCCGCGCCGGCGAGTTCCGCGACGTGGCCGTCGAGGCCACCGTGCACATGCTGATCGCACCCATGCTGCACCTGATGCTGCACGAGCATTCCTTCGGCGACTACGACGCCTGCGCGCCGTCCATGGGCGCGGCCGAAATGCTGGACGCGCAGATGTCGCTGCTGCTGCACGGCCTGCTCGCGCGGCCGGGCTGAGAGGGCCTGGCCTCTAGAATTTTGGTTTTCAGCCCGCCTACCGCGCCCCGGAGAACAAGATGAACCTCGAACAAGCCCGCTTCAACATGATCGAGCAGCAGATCCGCCCCTGGGACGTGCTCGACCCCGGCGTGCTGGAGCTGCTGCACTTCGTGCACCGCGAGGACTTCGTGCCCGAGGCACACCGGGCCCAGGCCTTCGTCGACACCGAGCTGCCGTTGAGCGCCACGCGCCGCATGCTGGCGCCCAAGGTCGAGGCCCGCCTGCTGCAGGAGCTCAAGCTGCAGCGCCACGAGAAGGTGCTGGAGATCGGCGCCGCCACCGGCCATCTCGCGGCCCTGCTCGGCCGCCAGGCCCAGCGCGTCATCGCGCTGGAGGCCGATGCCGGCCTGGCCACCCAGGCCGCGGCCAACCTCAGGCGTGCCGGCGCGCTGAACGTGACGGTGCTGAACCAGGATGGCGCCGCCGGCCTCGCGGCCGAGGAGCCCTTCGACGCGATCCTGCTGTCCGGCTCGGTCGCCGAGCTGCCACAGGCGCTGCTGAACCAGCTCAAGGTCGGCGGGCGCCTGATCGCCATCGTCGGCACCGGGCCGGTCATGCGTGCCGTGCTCGTCACGCGCACCGGCGCGGGCGAGTTCCGCCGCGTCGAGCTGTTCGACACGGTCGCCGGCCGCCTGCCGGGCTTCGCCGAGGCCCCGGCCTTCAGCTTCTGAGGACCTGCCGGCATGCAGCCCATCGCCCCAAAACGCCGATTGCCGGCCTCGGGGGCGCAGGTCGTCGCATGCCTTCGGTCACCGGAGCGCTTTGCGTCTATAACCCCGGCCGCTGCTTAAATCATTGCTCCAGCCAAGGAATTCCATGCCCTTCGTCCATGCCCGCCGCCCGACCCTGCAACCGCTGGCCATCGCCGCCGGCTTCCTGTTCGCCGGCGCGGCCCAGGCCCAGAGCCTGCAGGAGCTGTACGACGCCGCACGGGGCTATGACGCCACCTACCTGGCCGCCAAGGCCTCGGCCGATGCCGCGGCCGCGCGCTCGGCCCAGGCCGATGCGCTGCTGCGCCCGACGCTGGGCCTGTCGGCCACCGGCACGCAGGCGCGCACCGAGCCGCCCAGCGGCCCCTCGGGCGTCAACAGCACGACGCTGACGGCCGGACTGCAGGGCAAGTATTCGGTCTACAACGCCGCCAACACGCCGAGCATCGACAAGGCCCGGCGCGGCTATGCCGTGGCCCAGGCCGACCTGGAGACGGCCGAGCAGGACCTGATCGTGCGCCTGGCCACGGCCTATTTCGACGTGCTGGCCGCCAAGGACGCGCTGACCACCTCGCAGGCCAACAAGGCCGCGATCGCCGAGCAGCTCGCGTCGGCCAAGCGCAACTTCGAGGTCGGCACCGCCACCATCACCGACACGCGCGAGGCCCAGGCTCGCTACGACCTCGCCGTGGCCCAGGAACTGGCCGCCGACAACGACCTGCGCGTGAAGCGCGTGACGCTGGACCAGTTCGTCGGCCGCGTCGGCGTCCAGCCCAAGGGCCTGGCCACGCCGGTGGCCCTGCCGGCCCTGGCCAGCGACAACGTCGACACCTGGGTCGCCACGGCCGACGACCAGCACCCCGGCATCCGCAAGGCTCGCCTGGGCCTGGAGGTGGCCCAGCTCGACACGCAGATCGCCCGCGCCGCCGAGAAGCCCACGCTGGACGCGAGCGCGACGCTCGGCGGCCAGAACCTGCACAACAGCCTGAACGGCCCCGCCTCGGTCGCCTCGGGCGTCGGCACGACGAAGACGGCCAGCGTCGGCCTGACCTTCACCTACCCGATCTACACCGGTGGCCTGACGCAGAACCGCATCAAGGAGACCCTGGTGCTGGAAGACAAGGCGCGCAACGACCTCGACTTCGCGCGCCGCAGCGTCTCCGAGGCCACGCGCCGCGCCTTCTTCGGCGTGCAGTCGCTGAAGGCCCAGGTCAGCGCCTTCGAGGCGGCCGAATCGTCCACCAAGCTGGCGCTGGAGGCCACGCAGCTGGGCTACAAGGTCGGCGTGCGCGTCAACCTCGACGTGCTGAACGCGCAGACCCAGCTCTACACGACCCAGCGCGACCTGGCCAAGGCGCGCTACGACGTCGTCGTCAACAGCCTGAAGCTGCGCCAGGCCTCGGGCCAGCTGCGCGCCGAGGACGTCGGCGCCGTCAACACGCTGCTCGTGAAGTGAGCCGCCGCGCGGCGGCCGCGATCAGGCCCCGCCGCGGCGAGGTTTTTTCTTGGCGGCTGCGGGTTGAAGGGCCGGTGCCGTCGCTGCCGTGGCCAGCGGCTTCAGCGGCGCCTGCTCGCGCAGCACCCGCAGGATGATGGCCGTGGACGTCGGCGTCTGCCGGCAGAAGCGCGCCAGCAGCGCGCTCAGATGGGCCACGTCGCGCACGGCGATCTCGAGGATCCAGCTGTCCTCGCCGGTGACGCCGTAGGCCGTCAGCACCTCGGGGCTGGACGCCAGCGCGGCCAGCAGCGCCGGCTCGTCGGTGTTGCCGATGCGGATGACGGCACGGATGCCATAGCCCAGCCGGCCCGCGTCGACGACGGCGCGGTAGCCGCGGATGACGCCGCCGTCCTCCAGCTTGCGCACGCGCTCGGTCACGGCCGGCTGGCTCAGGTGCACGCGGCGGCCCAGTTCGGCCATCGTCAGCCGGGCGTCGGCCTGCAATTCGGCAAGGATGCGATGGTCGTGGCTGTCCAGCTCGATGGGCATGAAAATCTCCACAAACTGCCTTGATGTCCAGCAATCCTAAGGCGCTTCGGCATTGCAACCTTGAAGAGCCCATGTCGCGAACGGGCTGCAATTCCTACGATGCCGGCCATGAACACGACGACGCTGCCGCTCAAGACCGCCCCCATGCTCAGCACCCGGCTGCTGTTCTGCCTGGCCGCCACCTGGCTGGTCTGGGGCTCGACCTATCTCGCCATCAAGGTCGCGCTGGTCAGCCTGCCGCCCTTCCTGCAGATGGGCAGCCGCTTCCTCGTCGCCGGCGCGCTGCTGGCCACCTGGATGCGCTGGCGCGGCGCGCCCTGGCCCGGCCGCAGGCAGTGGCTGCATGCCCTCGTCATCGGCGGGCTGATGCTCGGCGGCGGCATGGGCGGCACGGCGACGGCCGAGCAGACCGTCGGTTCGGGCCTGGTCGTGGCCTTCATCGCGGTGATGCCGCTGATGATTGCCGGCCTCAACCTGCTGTGGGGCGAGAAGCCGTCGCGGCTGGAGTCCCTCGGCATCGCCTTCGGGCTGGTGGGCGTGCTGCTGCTGACCCAGGGTCAGGGCTTCGGCGCGTCGCCGACGGGGCTGGTGGCGATCAGCGTGGCCTGCGCCAGCTGGGCCGTGGGCAGCGTGCTGTCGCAGCGGGTCTGGCCGCTGGCGCCGGGCGCGATGGGCTTTGCCAGCGAGATGCTGGCCGGCGGCGTGGTGCTGATGGGCCTGAGCCTGCTGCACGGCGAGGCGTTGCCGGAACGCATCGAGCCGCAGGCGCTGTGGGCCTGGGCCTATCTGGTCGCGTTCGGCTCCCTCGTCGCCTTCAACGCCTATATGGTGCTGCTGGCCGAAGCCTCGGCGGGCCTGGCGTCGAGCTATTCCTTCGTGAATCCGGTCATCGCGATGCTGCTGGGCGTGATGCTGGCCGGCGAGCAGATCAGCGGCCACGAATGGCTGGCCGCCGGCGTCGTGCTCGTCGGCGTCGTGCTGCTGCTCATCAGGCGCGCCCGTTCGGCAGCGCGTTGAGCGGGATGCGCAGATAGGCGACGCCGTTGGCCTCGGCCGGCGGCAATTGGCCGGCGCGGATGTTCACCTGCAGGGCCGGCAGCATCAGTGCCGGCGCGCCCAGCGTCGCGTCGCGGGCGCGGCGCATCGTGACGAACTCGGCCTCGCCGACGCCGTCGCGCATATGGATGTTGGCGGCGCGCTGCGCGGCCACCGTCGTCTGCCAGCGCGCCTCGCGGCCGGCGGGGTAGTCGTGGCAGACGAACAGCCGCGTCTCGGGCGGCAGGGCCAGCAGGCGCTGCATCGAGCGGTAGAGCTGGCCCGCGTCGCCGCCGGGGAAGTCCGCGCGGGCGCTGCCGAGGTCGGGCATGAAGAGGGTGTCGCCGACGAAGACGGCGTCCTCGACCTGGTAGGCCAGGTCGGCCGGCGTGTGGCCGGGCACGAGCAGCGCGGTGGCCTCGATGCCGCCGATGTGGAAGCGCTCGCCGTCGCCCAGCAGGCGGTCGAAGCCGTCGTCGGCCACGGGCCGGTTGAAGAGTCGGCCGAAGGTGGCCTGCACGCCGCGGATGTGCTCGCCGATTGCGATCAGGCCGCCGGCCTGCTGCTTCAGATAGGGCGCGGCGGACAGATGGTCGGCATGGGCGTGCGTCTCCAGCACCCATTGCAGGTTCAGCTCGTGCGCGTGCAGATGCGCCAGCAGCGCGTCGGCCGAGCGTGTGGACGTGCGGCCGGCGGCGGCGTCGTAGTCCAGCACCGGGTCGATGACGGCGGCCCGACGGGTGGCCGGGTCGTGCACGACATAACTCACCGTGCCGGTGGCGGGGTCGTGGAAGGCTTGGATGGCGGCGGGCATGCGGCGGTCCTGAAGGTCGGGTGCTTTCATTATGTTGGCCGGGCCGAAATCGATGCCTTTCGATCCCGACGCGCGGCGCGACGGCAGGAGGATCGGGCGGGTGCGCGGGATCCGTCGCTCGCCCCCGTGATGGCCGCCATGGCGGGCATGGGGCTGTCCGAGTGGCTGGAGCGGCGGGCTGGCCGACACTGAGCCTGGGCCAAAATCCGCGCCCATGCTGTTGCTGCTCTCGCCCGCCAAGTCGCTCGACTACGACACCCCGACGCCGCCCGAACTGGCCGATGCGCTGACCCGGCCGCAGTTTCTCGACGACACCGCCGCGCTGATCGACCTCCTGCGCACGCGCAGCGTCGCCGACGTGCGGGCGCTGATGGACCTGTCCGAGCCGCTGGCCCGGCTCAACGTCGAGCGCTACGCCGCCTGGCGCCCGCGCTTCACCGACAGGAACAGCAAGCCGGCCGTGCTGGCCTTCAACGGCGACGTCTACGACGGCCTGGACGCGAAGACGCTGAGCGGCGACGACATCGCCTGGGCGCAGCGGCATCTGCGCATGCTGTCGGGCCTGTACGGCATCCTGCGCCCGCTGGACCGCATGCAG
The DNA here is from genome assembly GCF_026712205.1 of Pelomonas aquatica. Classification (GTDB taxonomy): domain Bacteria; phylum Pseudomonadota; class Gammaproteobacteria; order Burkholderiales; family Burkholderiaceae_C; genus Pelomonas; species Pelomonas aquatica. The sequence continues at coordinate 54,565 of NZ_JAPPUW010000004.1, read as the reverse complement.
CCCTATCGCCTGGAGATGGGCACGCGGCTGGCCAACCCGCGCGGCGCCAGCCTCTACGACTACTGGGGCGACCGCCTGGCCCTGCACCTGAACAAGCTCGCCAGGGGCGAGCAGGCGCCGGTCATCGTCAACCTGGCGTCGCAGGAGTATTTCCGCGCCGCGGACCGCAAGGCCCTGAAGCCGAGGGTCGTCGACTGCCAGTTCGAGGACTGGAAGAACGGCGAGTACAAGATCATCAGCTTCTTCGCCAAGCGGGCCCGCGGGCTGATGGCGCGCTACGCGATCCAGCAACGCCTTGAAACGCCCGAAGGGCTCAAGGCCTTCGATCTGGACGGGTATCGTCTGGCCCCCGAGGTCTCCGCCGCCGACCGACTCGTCTTCCGTCGGTAGGAGGCTGTCGGGCTTGGGGTCGGGTGCGCGTTGGGCCTGCCAGGGGGCTGAGGCTAGGCGACGACGACGCTGCGGGCTCGCGCCCGCGAGGAGGAGCAACAACGCCTCAGCCCCCTGGCAGGCCCAACCCGAAGGGCCGAGGCGATTTGCGGGGCAATTCGTCGTTGCCGGCTCGTTGTTGGAGAGAATCCAACGCCTCGCCGGCGCCTGGCCTTGCCCCGCAACTCGCCTCGGCGCGCACCCGACCCCAAGCCCGACAGCCTCCTATCCATGAGCCAGCAAGTCATCACCCCCGAACTCTGTGAGTGGATCACCGAGCAGAGCCGCGTCGGCCATGCGTCCGAGAACATCCTGGCCGCGATGCTGGGCAGCGGCTGGGACGAGACCATCGCCCGTCAGGCGCTGGCGCGCACGCTGGGCCAGTCGGCCACGCTGACCGCGCCGCCGGACGCGACGCCGGGCCTGCCCGAGCCCGACCTGAGCCGCTTCGAGCCCGTCATCGATGCCGGCGACCGCCAGGTCAAGGTCGTCATGGCGCTGCGCCAGCCGCGCGTCATCGTCTTCGGCGACCTGCTGAGCGAGGAGGAATGCGACGGCATCGTCGCCCTCGCCGGCAGGCGCCTGGCGCGCTCCGAGACCGTGGCCACTGGCGCCGAGGGCAGCGAGGTGAACGCCGCGCGCACCAGCGACGGCATGTTCTTCGAGCGTGGCGAGACCGAGCTCATCCAGCGCGTCGAGGCCCGCATCGCGACGCTGCTGCGCTGGCCGCTCGAGAACGGCGAGGGCCTGCAGGTGCTGCGCTACCGCCCCGGGGCCGAATACCAGCCGCACTACGACTACTTCGACCCCGGCCACGTCGGCACGCCGGGCATCCTCAAGCGCGGCGGCCAGCGCGTCGGCACGCTGGTCGTCTACCTGAACACGCCGGTGGCCGGCGGCGCGACGATCTTCCCGGACATCGGCCTGGACGTCGCGCCGGTCAAGGGCAATGCGGTGTTCTTCAGCTACGACCGGCCGCACGCGTCCACGCAGACCCTGCACGGCGGCTCGCCCGTCATCGAGGGCGAGAAGTGGGTGGCGACCAAGTGGCTGCGCCAGGGCGTGTTCACCTGAGTACCGCGGCGGCTCAGGCCGTCATGGCGATGGTGGCCATCAGGCCCAGCGCGACGAGGCCCAGCAGCACGAAGTAGCCGACACTCAGCAGCAGGCCGCGCCAGATCGCGCCGAACCAGCCCAGGCCGTAGACGCGGCGCATCGCGAGCAGGCCATGGCCGAAGACGGCCAGGCTCATCAGGCCTTCGAGGTCGGTCACGGTGGCCACCAGCAGGGCCAGGAACCACAGGCTGTGGCTGTGCAGCGAGAAGACGAAGTGCTCGGCGTAGCGGCGCCCGCTGCCGGCAAACATCGCCAGCAGCAGGGCGGCGAACACCGGCTGCATGGCCAGCATGCCGTAGGGCGCCAAGGCCCGCATCCGCGTCATGAACTGCTCGCGCGTCATCGACTCCAGCCGGCCGATCAGGCGATTGAGCCAGCGTTCGCTGCGGGCGCAGTTTGCGGCCTGCGCCTGCGTGCAGCCTTCGATCCTGGCGCTCAGGGACGGCTTGTCGGCATCGGCCGCGCTGGCGCCGCGCGACAGCGCCTCGGCCATCGCAGCGGCCGAGGCCGGCGACATGTCGGGCCTGACCTTCACCCGCACCGCCTTGTCCGCCGCCGCCGGCTGCTGGACGGCGGCCTTGTCCGGCTCCGGTTCGGGCTCTTCGTGCGACAGCAGATGCGAGCCGACGAAGAACAGGAAGCTCGCACTCAGATAGACCCGCAGCGGCAGCACATAGCGGCGCCGCTGGCCGTGGAAATAGGCGTCCGTCAGCTGGCCGGGCAGGCAGACCAGGGCCCACAGCGTGCGCCACAGCGGGCCGTCGAAGGCGACGTAATGGCCCAGGTACTCGGTGAACATCTCGCGCAACGAGGGCGGATGCAGGTCGGTCTCCTGGCCGCAGTGGCCGCAGTAGACGGGCCGCGGCGTCGCCAGCGTGTAGTGGCAGTTGCGGCAGTAGGGCAGCTCGGGGGCGTGTGCGGCTTGGTTCATTGGTGCACCCTTCGCGCTACGCGCTGTCCCGCCAAGCGGGAATGAGCCGCTTCGGGCGGCCGTGCGTGGCTCATGCGCTCAACAGTTTGTGGATCAGCTCGGGCGTGCTGGCCGCCGCGTATTTCTTCATCAGCCGGCCGCGGTAGATGTCCACCGTGCGCGGGCTCACGCCCAGGCGCCGGCCGATGAGCTTGCTGGTCTGGCCCTCGACGAGCAGGGCGGCGATCTCGCGCTCGCGCGGCGTCAGGTCGGCCGTGATCTGGCGCCGGGCCGATAGGTCCTCGAAGCTCCAGATGCCGCGGGCATGCGGGTCGGCCGGGTCCAGCGCACGGCCGGTGACGTGGCACCAGAACGGCTCGCCGCTGCCGAGCCGCCGCATGACGCGGTCGTCGGCATAGTGGCCCAGGGTGTCCAGGCTGGCGACGATGCGCTCGCCGGTGCGTTCGAACTCGGCCGCGCTCGGGTACATGACGGCGAAGCTCTGGCCCACGAGCTGCTCGCGCGCCGCGCCGAAGATCTGCAGCACGCGCTCGTTGCAGTCGACGATCTGGCGATGCGCCTACAGCACCAGGCCGATCGGCGCCAGCTGGAAGGCGCTGCGGTAGTCGGGGGCGGCGGGTTCCACTTAGGCGATCTTGCGTAATCGACGGCTGAGGGCGGGCGATAGTACCCTTGCGGACGTTGTCAAAACTGCCAGGAGGCCAGTGGCATGAACAAGGTGTACCCGAGCGCCGAGGAGGCGTTGCGCGGCGTCGTGCAGGACGGGCAGATGCTGGCCGTCGGCGGCTTCGGCCTGTGCGGCATTCCCGAGGCGCTGATCGCCGCGCTGCGCGACAGCGGCGTCAAGGACCTGACGGTCATCTCCAACAACGCCGGCGTCGACGGCTTCGGCCTCGGCCAGCTGCTGACCACGCGCCAGATCCGCAAGATGATCTCCAGCTATGTCGGCGAGAACAAGGAGTTCGAGCGCCAATACCTGGCCGGCGAGCTGGAGCTGGAATTCACGCCCCAGGGCACGCTGGCCGAGAAGCTGCGTGCCGGCGGCGCCGGCATCCCGGCCTTCTTCGTGCGCACCGGCGTCGGCACGCTGATCGCCGAGGGCAAGGAGGCGCGCGAGTTCGACGGCCACACCTACATCCTCGAGAAGGCGTTGGTGCCCGACGTGGCGCTGGTCAAGGCCTACAAGGCCGACAAGAGCGGCAACCTCGTGTTCCGCCGCACGGCGCGCAACTTCAACCCGGCCGCGGCGATGGCCGGCAGGCTGACCGTCGTCGAGGTCGAGCAGCTCGTCGAGACCGGCGACATCGACCCGGACGCCGTCCACCTGCCGGGCATCTATGTGCACCGCATCGTCGTCAATGCGCATCCCGAGAAGCGCATCGAGAAAATCACCCTCTCTTCGAAGAAGGAGGCCTGAGCCATGGCCTGGACCCAAGACCAGATGGCCGCGCGCGCGGCCCGGGAGCTGGAGGACGGCTTCTACGTGAACCTCGGCATCGGCATCCCGACGCTGGTGGCCAACCATGTGCCGGCGGACAAGGAGGTCTGGCTGCAGAGCGAGAACGGCATGCTCGGCATCGGCCCCTTCCCGACCGAGGACGAGGTCGACGCCGACCTCATCAACGCCGGCAAGCAGACGGTCACGACGCTGCCCGGTTCCAGCATCTTCGGCAGCCACGACAGCTTCGCGATGATCCGCGCCGGCAAGATCAACCTCAGCATCCTCGGCGCGATGCAGGTCAGCGCCCAGGGCGACCTGGCCAACTGGATGATCCCGGGCAAGATGGTCAAGGGCATGGGTGGCGCGATGGACCTCGTCGCCGGCGTCAAGCGCGTCATCGTGCTGATGGAGCATGTCGCCAGGAAGAAGGACGGCAGCGAGGACCTGAAGATCATCCCCAGCTGCACGCTGCCGCTGACCGGCGTCGGCGTGGTCGACCGCATCATCACGGACCTGGGCGTCTTCGACGTGGTGCCGGAAGGCATCAAGCTCGTCGAGCTGGCCGAGGGCGTCACGCGCGAACAGGCGCAGAGCAAGACCGGCGTTCCTTTGCTCTGAGGTAAAGCTCACGGCTTCCCCCCAATTCTTGGACCTCGACGGGTCGGCGCAAGCCGGCCCGTTTGCGTTAGGCGACGATCACGCCCACAACGAGCGAGGATCCCCATGCGCACACCGCCACCGCCCGAAGTCGAAACCATCGCCGCGGCTCCCGCGGCAGACCCCGGCCTGAGCTCCGGCCCGCTTGCGGCGGCCGCAGCCACCGCGCTGCTGGCGGCCTGCGGCGGCGGCGGGAGCGCCGGCACGCCGACGCCTTCGCCGCCACCGCCGCCCGCCATCGGCGATGCCGATGCGTCGCGTTTCCTCGCCCAGGCCGGCTTCTCGGCCAGCAGCGCCGACATCGCCACCGTCAAGGCCAATGGCTATTCGGCCTGGCTGGACGCGCAGTTCGCGCTGCCGGTCGCCAACGGCCACTTCGACTGGATGGTGGCCAACGGCTATGCCGTCGACACCCACCGCAACGACTTCGGCGGCGCCGACAACACGCTGTGGCGCAAGCTGATGTCGTCGCCCGACCCGCTGCGCCAGCGCGTCGTGCTCGCGCTCAGCGAGATCTTCGTCATCTCGATGGCCGGCCTGCCGGTGTCCTGGCGCGGCTTCGCGGTGGCGGCCTACGTGGACATGCTGGAGCAGCGCGCCTTCGGCAACTACCGCGACCTGCTGGAGGCGGTCTCGCTGTCCTGTGGCATGGGCGTCTACCTGAGCATGCGCGGCAACCAGAAGGGCGACCCCAAGACGGGCCGCCAGCCCGACGAGAACTACGCCCGCGAGGTCATGCAACTGCTCAGCATCGGCCTGTATCAGCTGAATGCCGATGGCAGCCCCAAGCTCGACGCCAACGGCAAGCCGCAGGAAACCTACGGCCAGACCGACATCACCAACCTGGCCCAGATCCTGACGGGCTGGGATTTTGACGGCGCCAGCACGACCGACCCGAGCTTCATGAAGAAGCCCATGGTCAACAACGCGGCGCGCTTCACGCCCGGCCCGAAGAAGGTGCTGAACGTCGACGTGCCGGCCAGCGCCGACGGCCCGGGCGCGCTGAAGATCGTGCTGGACACGCTGGCCGGGCACCCCAACGTCGGGCCCTTCCTGAGCCGCCAGCTCATCCAGCGCCTCGTCGCCAGCAACCCGAGCCCCGCCTATGTGGCCCGCGTCGCCGCGGTCTGGGCCGACAACGGCGCCGGCGTGCGCGGCGACCTGAAGGCCGTCATCCGCGCCATCCTGCTCGACGCCGAGGCGCGCAGCGCCTCCGGCGCGCCCGGAGCCGGCAAGCTGCGCGAGCCGCTGCAGCGCTTCATCCAGTGGGGCCGGACCTTCGGCGTCGCGTCGCCGAGCGGGCAATGGGCCATCGGCGACACGACCAACCCGGCCACCCGCCTCGGCCAGAGCCCGCTGCGCAGCCCCTCGGTCTTCAACTTCTTCCGCCCCGGCTATGTGCCGCCCAACTCGGTGCTCGGCACGAACTCGGTCACGGCGCCCGAGTTCCAGCTCTGCAACGAGAGCACGGTGGCCGGCTACCTGAACTTCCTGCAGACCGCGATCGCCGGCGGCATCGGCGACCTCAAGGCCGCCTACACGGCCGAACTCGCGCTGTCGTCCGACGCGGTCGCTCTGGTCGCCGACCTGGCGCTGCGCCTCGGCGGCGGCGGCATCTCGGCCGCGACGCAGGCGACGATCTCGACCGCCGTCGCGACGATCTCGGCGTCCACGGACGCCGGCAAGCTCAACCGCGTGCAGGCCGCCATCCTGATGCTGATGGCCTGCCCCGAATACCAAGTGCAGAAATGAGGCCGGCGATGAAGCTCAATCGACTCCCCGAACTGCAGCGCCGCGAATTCCTGCGCCGCACCTCGGCCCTCGGCCTGGCCGGCACGGCCGCGCCCTGGGCGCTGTCGCTGGCCGGCATCGGCGAGGCCGCCGCGGCCGCGGCGCCGACCGACTACAAGGCCCTGGTCTGCGTCTTCCTCTACGGCGGCAACGACTACGGCAACACGCTGGTGCCCTACGACCAGCCCAGCTACGACGCCTACGCCGCGATCCGCCAGGCGCTGGCCACGCCGCGCGACCAGCTCGCCGCGACGGCGCTCGGCCTCAGCGTCGGCGCCCGGCAGATGGCGCTCGCGCCCCAGCTCGGCAAGCTCAAGGGCCTGTGGGACGCTGGTCAGCTCGGCGTCCAGCTCAATGTCGGCACGCTGGTCCAGCCGACGACGCTGGCCCAGTACAAGGCCCAGAGCGTGCCGCTGCCGCCCAAGCTGTTCTCGCACAACGACCAGCAGTCCGTCTGGCAGAGCAGCTCGCCCGAGGGCGCGACGACGGGCTGGGGCGGCCGCATGGGCGACCTCTTCCTCGGCAGCAACGGCACGTCCACCTTCACCTGCATCAACGCCTCGGGCAATGCCGTTTTCATGTCCGGCAAGCAGGCGGTGCAGTACCAGGTGTCCACCGCCGGCGCGGTGCCCATCAACGCCGTCACGAAGCCGCTGTACGGCTCGCAGGCCTGCGCCGACGCGCTGCGCGGCCTCATCACGGCCCAGCGCAGCCACTGGATGGAGTCCGAGCTCAACCGCGTCGTGTCCCGCTCGATCGACGCGCAGAGCGTCCTCGGCGCGGCCCTCGCGTCGCTGCCGGCGCTGCAGACCCCGTTCGACGCGGCGAGCAGCCTGTCCAAACAGCTGCAGATAGTGGCCAAGCTCATCGCCGCGCGCCAGGCGCTCGGCGCGACGCGCCAGGTCTTCTTCGTGTCGATCGGCGGCTTCGACCTGCACGACTTCCTCGTCACCCAGCACCCGGGCCTGCTGACGGCCGTCAACGACGCGCTGGCCAGCTTCTACGCGGCCACCGTCGAGCTCGGCGTCGCCAACCAGGTCACGACCTTCACCGCCAGCGACTTCGGCCGCACGCTGGCGAGCAACGGCGACGGCTCCGACCACGGCTGGGGCAGCCACCATTTCGTGCTCGGCGGCGCCGTGAAGGGCGGCAAGTTCTGGGGCACGCTGCCCTCGGTCAGCGTCAACGGCCCCGACGACGTCGGCCAAGGCCGGCTGCTGCCGACGACGGGCGTCGACCAGCTCGGCGCGACGCTCGCGACCTGGATGGGCGTCGGCGCGACCGACCTGCCCGGCGTCTTGCCGCAGATCGTCAACTACACGCAGCGCAACATGGGCTACTTCGGCTGAGACCTTGAACAGGTTCTCAAGCCGGCGCACGCAGCCACAGCAGCGCCGTCGCGAACACCGCGATGGCGGCCAAGCTGAGGCCGGTGCCCGCGGCGATGGCCGACGCCGAGCGGCCGGTGCGCAGGTAGTGCGTTTCCAGCACGACGATGTTGGCCGCGGGCGGCAGCAGCGCCATCAGGTAGAGCGCATCGCGGTTCTGCACCACCAGCGCCAGCTCCTGCAGCCGCGCGAAGGCGACGAAGGCGGTGACGCTCAGGGCCACGGCCGCTGCACGCGTGGCCATGGTGACCAGCGCGTCGCGCAGGTCCCGCGCGCGCAAGGGTGTCTGCGCCAGCCAGATGCCCAGGATGGCCATGCCCAGGAAGCTCATCAGGAACTTGGCCGCCCCATACACCGGCTGCAGCGGCGGCGTCAGCATGGCTGCGAACGGGTGCAGCGCCAGCCCCAGCAGCAGTGCCCACACGGGCGGCGCCTTCAGCATCTGGCGCCATGGCGCGGGGCCGGTGCCGCTCATCAGGCCTGCGCCTATAGAGTTGCCGAACAGTGAGCTGCCGACGTAGGCCGCGACGAACACCGTGGCCGCCCCGTCGCCGAACAGGCTGCTGGCCACCGGCAGGCCGAGCCAGCCGATGTTCAGGTAGCAGAAGCACAGGTTGCGCACCGGGTCGCGCGTGAAGCTTCGCGACAGCGCGAGCAGCGCCGCCATCGTTGCGGCCACCCAGGCGATGACGGCGAACAGGTCGGCCCGCGCGGTGGCGATGTTGTAGACGATGACGAACGGGATCACGACCCTCGCCAGCAGCGCAGATGCGCGGCCCTTGACGTCGATGGGAGAACGGCCCAGTGCCAGGCCGGTGCCCAGGTAGAGAAGCGGTGCGAACAGCGACAAGGACAGGGGCATCGGGGCGTTACTTCGCGGGCAGACGGCGCGCAGTATGGCTGCGTGCCGCGACCGGCTCGCGGCCGGTGCCGCGGCGGTACCGGCTTATAAGATGAAGCGATGCATTCTCGTTTCCCTGCCCTCCCGCTGCTGCTCGCACTGGCCGCGCCCGCGCTTGCCCTGGACCAGCCCGAGGCCGCCACGTCGCGCACCGCCAAGCCGGCGGGGCTGACGCAGCCGGCCCGGCGCTTCGCCGCCACGGCGGCCAACCCGCTGGCCGTGGATGCGGGCGTCGAGATGCTGCGCGCGGGGGGCTCGGCCGTCGACGCCACCATCGCGATGCAGGCCGTGCTCGGCCTCGTCGAGCCTCAGTCCAGCGGCATCGCCGGCGGCGCCTTCCTGATGCACTGGGATGGCCGCCAGGTGCAGGCCTTCGATGGCCGCGAGACCGCGCCCGCGGCGGCCACGCCCGGGATGTTCCTGAAGCCCGACGGCCAGCCGCTGGGCATGCGCGAGGCCATCCAGAGCGGCCTGTCCACCGGCACGCCCGGCGTGCTGGCCATGCTGGCCGAGGCGCAGCGCCAGCACGGCCGGCTGGCCTGGGCGCGGCTGTTCGAGCCGGCCATCCGCCTGGCCGAGCGGGGCTTCGCGATCAGCCCGCGGCTGCACGAGCTGGTCGGCGGCGAGCCCGCGCTGCGCGACGACCCGCAGGCCCGCGCCTATTTCTTCGACGCCGCGGGCCGGCCCAAGGCCGTCGGCGCCGTGCTGAAGAACCCGGCCTATGCCGCCGTGCTGCGCGGCATCGCGCGCCAGGGCACCAAGGCCTTCTACGAGGGCCCCGTGGCCGAGGACATCGTGCGCCGCGTGCAGGGCCATGCCCGGTCCGGCCTGCTGACGACGGCCGACCTGGCCGGCTACAAGCCCGCCTTGCGCCCGCCGCTGTGCGCCGGCTGGCGTAGTTATCGAGTCTGCGGCTTCGGCCCGCCCAGCTCGGGCCAACTGACGCTGATGCAGATCCTCGGCCTGCTCGACACCCAGCCCGCCGCCGTCGCGGCCAAGGGCATCACGGCCGACTGGATGCATGCCTACTCCGAAGCATCCAAGCTCGCCTTCGCCGACCGCGCCCAGTTCATTGGCGACCCGGCCTTCGTCACGGCGCCCGGCGGCGACTGGCAGAGCCTGCTCGCGCCGGCCTATCTGAAGCAGCGCGGCGCGCTGATCGGCGACCAGGCCATGGCCGCGGCCACGGCGGGCCGTCCCGGCGTCGTCACGCAGGCGCTGGCACCGCAGGCCGAACAGCCCGAGCACGGCACCAGCCAGGTCAGCGTCGTCGACGCCCGGGGCCATGCGGTGTCGATGACGACCAGCATCGAGTCCGCCTTCGGCAGCAAGACGATGAGCGACGGCGGCACCGGGCTGGCCGGCGGTTTCATGCTGAACAACCAGCTGACCGACTTCTCGCTGCGGCCGCTCGGCGCCGACGGCAAGCCCGTGGCCAACCGCGTCGAGCCCGGCAAACGCCCGCGCTCCAGCATGGCGCCCACGCTGGTGTTCGACGCGCAGGGCAAGCTGCTGCTGGTGGGCGGCTCGCCGGGCGGGCCGGTCATCATCCATTACGTCGCCAAGCTGCTGACCGGCACGCTGGCCTGGGGCCTGCCGGTGCAGCAGGCGGTGGACCTGCCCAATTTCGGCGACTTCAACTCGGGCCGGCTGTTCGTCGAGCCGGGCGCGCTGACGGCCGGGCAGGCGGCCGAGCTGCGCGCGCGCGGCCACCAGATCGAGGACACCGAGCTGACCAGCGGCCTGCAGGTGCTGATGCGCGTGCCGGGCGGCTGGGTCGGCGGGACCGACCCGCGCCGGGAAGGCGTCGTCAGGGGCGAGTGAGGGCGGCCGTTGCGTTCAGCGCTTGCCCAGCACCAGCAGGCCCAGCCCACCGAGCCCGACGAACAGCAGGCCGCTCCAGATCTCGTAGGGCAGGCCGATGAAGCGGTAGGCCGCGGCCTCGGAGCAGTTGGCCGTGACCATGAAGACCGAGGGCCAGAGGTCCTCGAGGTTCAGCGCCGTGATGATCTTGTCGGCCAGGCCCATCGCGCAGCTGGCGGTCTGGGACGCCACCTCGTGCTGGAAGACCGCCGCCGTCAGGCCCGCGGCGCACAGCATCAGCACGACGACCAGCGCCGCCTGGCGCAGCGAGCGTCGGGCCTGCACCAGCCAGCCCAGCAGCGAGAACGTGCCGATGGCCAGGAAGATGAGCCGTTGCAGCACGCACCAGGGGCAGGGCTTGACGCCGAACTGGTGCTGGGCCACGAGGGCCACGCCGACGGCGGCGAAGCTCGCCACGGCCATGCCCGCCAGCGCGCGGGCCGGCAGCTTGGAAGGCTGGATGAACATCAGTCGACGATTTCGGCGATCAACTCGATCTCGACGCAGGCGCCCAGCGGGATCTGCGCCACGCCGAAGGCGCTGCGGGCATGCTTGCCGGCGTCGCCCAGCACCTCGGCCAGCAGCTCGGAGCAGCCGTTGGTGACGAGGTGCTGCTCGGTGAAGTCGGGCGTGCTGTTCACGAGGCTCATGACCTTGACGATGCGCACCTTGCCGAGGTCGCCGGCGGCGGCCTGCAGCGTGCCCAGCAGGTCGATGGCGACCGCGCGGGCGGCCTGCTGGCCGGTGGCAGTGTCGACGTTCCTGCCGAGCTGGCCGACCCAGGGCTTGCCGTCCTTCTTGGCGATGTGGCCGGACAGGAACAGCAGCTTGCCCGTGCGCGTGAAGGGCAGGTAGGCGGCGGCGGGGATGGCCAGTGGCGGCAGCGTGATGCCGAGTTCGGCGAGCTTGGCTTGGATGGCGGAGGAGCTCATGGGGGAAGCGCGGTGGCGCGAGAAAAAAACGGCGGCATGCTACACCCCGGGCCCCGACGACGCGGGGCGGGGAGGGACATTGGCGGAGCGGCCCTGGGGCATGCGAGAACTGGTGGCGGCGGGGCTGGCCTGGCTGGCCGGCCTGGCGCTGCTGCACCGCTGCGAGCGTTTGCCCACGGCGGCCGAGTACGCGGCGCTGGCCGCGCTGCTGCTGCTGCTGGGGTTGCTGCGCCGCCGCCACTGGCTGCTGCTGTCGGCCTGCGTCGCCGTGCTGGCCTTCACGCAGGGCGCGCTGCGGGCCGACCTGCGCATGCGGCCGGAACTGCATCCGGCCTGGGAGGCGCGCGACCTCGTGCTCAGCGGCCGGGTCGATTCCCTGCCCATCGCGATCACCGGCCAGGGCGGCGTGCCGGGATGGCGTTTCGAGTTCGCCGTCGAGTCCGTCGGCCCCACCGGCGCGGCCCTGCCGCCCGAGGTGCCGCGCCGGCTGATGCTGCTCGCCTATGACGCGCCGCCCATCACCGCCGGCGAGCGCTGGCGCTTCACGACGCGGCTGAAGCGCGCCCATGGCCTGGCCAACCCCGGCGGCTTCGACGCCGAGCTGTGGCTGTTCGAGCTGGGCCTGCGCGCCAGCGGCACGGTGCGGCCCGGCGGCAGCGAGCGGCTGCAGGCGGCGCCGTGGTGGGAGATCGACGCCGCGCGCCAGCGCCTGCGCACGGCCATCCGCGCGCATGTGGCCGACCCCGGCATGGCCGGCGTGCTGGCCGCGCTGAGCCTGGGCGACCAGAACGCCATCACCCATGCCGACTGGGCGCTGTTCCGCGACACCGCCGTGGCCCATTTGCTGAGCGTGTCGGGCACCCACGTGGCGATGTTCGCGTGGCTGGCCGCCGCCGTCATCGGGCCGCTGTGGCGCCGCAGCCGCCGGCTATGCCTGCGCCTGCCGGCGCCGCTGGCCGCGCGCTGGATCGGCGTCGCCGCGGCGCTGGGCTATGCGCTGTTCTCGGGCTGGGGCGTGCCGGCCCAGCGCACGGTCTGGATGCTGGCGGCCGTGGCCGGCCTGCGGACGCTGGGCCTGCGCTGGCCCTGGCCGCTGGTGCTGCTGGGCGCGGCCGTCGTCGTCACGGCCGTGGACCCCTGGGCGCTGATGCAGCCGGGCTTCTGGCTGTCCTTCGGCGCCGTGGGCCTGCTGATGGCGGCGGGCGGCGAGCGGGCGGCCGGCTGGCGCGAGCACCTGCAGGCCGCGCTGCGCACCCAGGCCATCGCCACGGTGGGCCTGGCGCCGCTGAGCCTGATCTGCTTTGCGCAGCTGTCCGTCGTCGGCCTGCTGGCCAACCTCGTCGCCATCCCGCTCATCAGTTTTGTCATCACGCCGCTGGCCCTGCTCGGCGGCCTGTTCGCGCCGCTGTGGGCGCTGGCCGCGCTGGCGATGCAGGGCCTGATGGCCTGGCTGAAGCTGCTGGTCGCCTGGCCGGCGGCCGTCTGGTGGCTGCCGGCGGCGCCGCTGTGGGCGCAGGGGCTGGCGCTGCTGGGCGCCGTCCTCGTCGTCATGCGCCTGCCGTGGCGGCTGCGCGGGGCCGGCCTCGCGATGATGCTGCCGCTGCTGTGGCCCGCCGTGGCCCGGCCGCCGGCCGGCGAGTTCGAGCTGCTGGCGCCCGACATTGGCCAGGGCAATGCGGTGCTCGTCCGCACCGCGGGCCATGCGCTGCTGTTCGACACCGGCCCGGCCTATTCGCCCGGCGCGGATGCCGGCGAGCGCGTGCTGCTGCCGCTGCTGCGTTCCCTGGGCGTGCAGCGGCTGGACCTGCTGATGCTCAGCCATCGCGACGGCGACCATGTCGGCGGCGCGGCGACGCTGATGCAGGCCCTGCCGGTGGCCGAACTGCGCAGCTCACTGGAGCCCGGGCATGCGCTGCGGCATGCCGGCCCGCCCGCGACGCGCTGCGAGGCCGGCCAGGGCTGGAGCTGGGACGGCGTGCGCTTCGACGTGCTGCACCCCGGGCCGGCCCACTATGCCGCGGCGCTCAGGTCCAACGACCTGTCCTGCGTGCTGCGCATCACGGCGGCCTCGGGGCGGCGCGCGCTGCTGGCGGGCGACCTGGAGGCCGGCCAGGAAAGGCTGCTCGCGCAGCGCGAGCCCGACCTGCACGCCGACGTCTTGCTGGTGCCCCACCACGGCAGCAAGACCTCGTCGAGCGCCGAGTTGCTGGCTGCCGTGCGGCCCGTGACGGGCCTGGTGCAGGCCGGCTACCGCAGCCGCTTCGGCCACCCGGCCCCGCCGGTGCTGGCGCGCTACCAGGCCGCCGGCATCGCGGTGGTGGCCAGCCCGTCCTGCGGCGCCTGGCGCTGGCAGAGCGATGCAGCGCCGCTGGACGCGGTCTGCGAGCGCGACCGCGAGAGGCGCTACTGGCGCGATCGCGGCCTTCCCGTCGACGGGCTTGCGGGGCCGCCGGAGCCCGAGGACCGTCCCGTGGTCGAGGGACTGCCGCCGTTCTGAGGCCGTCCTAAACTGCTCCGGCCCGCTTCGCCCATGCTGGTGCTGATGGGCGGCGGCACCGATGTCGACGATGCCTTCAAGGCGATGATCGCCAAGGCCCGCGGCGGCACGGCGTCCACGGTCGACGTCGTCATCCTGCGCACCTCGGGCTCCGACGGCTACAACGCCTGCCTGATGGCGATGAACGGCGTCGACTCGGTCGAATCCATCGTCATCAAGACCCGCGCCGGCGCCAGCGCCCCGGAGGTGCTGGGCCTGGTCAACCGCGCCGACGTGCTCTTCATCGCCGGCGGCGACCAGTCCACCTACATCGCCGAATGGGCCGGCACGCCGCCGTCGCGCGCAACGTGCCCTTTGGCGGCACCAGCGCGGGCCTGGCGGTGCTGGGCCAGTTCGACTACGCGGCGTTCTACGAGTCCGTCACGTCCACCGACGCGATGGCCAATCCCTACGACCGCAACGTCACGCTGGACCGCAGCCTGCTGAACGCGCTGCCCAATATGGCCGGCGTCATCACCGACACCCATCTCGTCACGCGCGACCGCATGGGGCGGCTCGTGACCTTCATGGGCCGCCTCGTGGCCGACGGTTGGGCGTCCAACGCGGCCGTGCGCGGCATCGGCCTGAACGAGCAGACGGCCGTCGTCATCGAAAACGGCGTCGGCACCGTGGTGGGCAACCCGGACGGTGCCGGCGGCCGCACCGGCCAGGCCTATTTCCTGCAGTCGCCCGTGGCTCCCATCGCCGTGAAGAGCAAGACGCCGTTGACCTATCGCGGCCTGCAGGTCGAGAAGCGCGTGGCCGGCGGCAGCTACGACCTCGTTCATTGGCCGACCATTGCGCCCTATTCGATTTCGGTCGAGTCGGGCGTGCTGACGTCCAACCCCTATTGATACGGCTTCGCAATCAAAGCGCTAACTGCGTTGCTTCGCCTTGCCGTGCCAGAGCACTGTCTGCGGCTTCGCGCCTTGTTATCACTTTGATTGCAAACCCGTATGAGGCGCCGACGCGGCCCGTGTGGCAGCGCGGGCGCGGGCAACGGCCTGCCCCAGCTCGATGACGGCCATCGCGTAATAGGCCGACCAGTTGTAGCGCGTGACGACCCAGAAGTTCCCGGTGCCCAGCAGCACCGTGGGCGGCTTCTGCGGGCCGTTCTGCAGCTCGATGACGGCCAGCTTGCCCGCGTACTCGCGGGCCGCCTCCGAGGGCTCGGCGCCGGCCTCGACCAGCTCGGCCGCCGTGAAATGGGGCTTGATGTCGGGCGCCAGCAGCCGGCGGCGCGTGATCGGGTCGGCCGGCAGCCTGACGCTGTAGTGCGTGGTCTCGCCGGGCTTCCAGCCGTACTCGGACAGGTAGTGGGCGACGCTGCCGATGGCGTCCACCGGGCTGTTGATGAGGTCGATGCGGCCGTCGCCGTCGAAATCCACCGCATGCTGGCGCCAGCTGCCGGGCATGAACTGCGGCCAGCCCAGCGCGCCCGCATAGCTGCCGCGCACCTCGCCAGCATCCAGGCCGTTCTCGCGGCAGAGCTTCAGGAATTCGGCCAGCTCGTTGCGGAAGAAGGCCTGGCGCTCGGCCGCGCGCGGGTGCTCGGCGGGGAAGTCGAAGGCCAGCGTGGCCAGCGCGTCCAGCACCTTGAAGCCGCCGGTGATGCGGCCGTAGAAGGTCTCCACGCCGAGGATGCCGACGACGATCTCGGCCGGCACGCCGTACTGGCTCTCGGCGCGCGCCAGCGCCGCCTCGTTGCCGGCCCAGAAGGCCAGGCCGGCGTCCAGCCGCTTCGGCTCGATGAAGCGCTCGCGGTAGGCGGCCCAGTTCTTGGCCGTGCCCACGGCCGCGGGCAGGATCAACTGGCGGACCTTGGGCAGGTCCAGCGCGCCGCCCAGTTGCTCGCGCAGCGCGGCGGCGTCCCAGCCCTGGGCGGCGGCGAGTTCGTCGGCGAAGGCGACGACGGCGGGGCGCAGGCCCAGCGGCCGGGGCGGTGGTTCGGGCCTGGCGTGGCGGGGCTTGGCCTGGACGGCGGTGGCCA
Source organism: Pelomonas aquatica (assembly GCF_026712205.1). Taxonomy (GTDB): domain Bacteria; phylum Pseudomonadota; class Gammaproteobacteria; order Burkholderiales; family Burkholderiaceae_C; genus Pelomonas; species Pelomonas aquatica. The sequence goes on along the minus strand of NZ_JAPPUW010000004.1, from coordinate 38,590 downwards.
GCAGCAGGCCGGCGAGCAGGAGCAGGGAGCGGGACTTCACGCCCGCAGCATACGGGCCGCGGCGACGAAGTCGCGCCAGGCGGGCGCCGCGGCATCGGCCGCATAACGCGAGCGCTCCAGCCTCTCCAGCCATTGCGCGGCGGGCTCGGCCTGCGGGCCGAGCTGCCGGCGCAGCGCGCGCGCCCAGGCGGCCGGGCTCTCGTGGGCGGGCGCGCTGGCGCCGGCGCGGGCCAGCAGCGCGGCGATGCGCGCGCGCTGGCGGCTCCAGGCGTCGTGCGGGCGGCTGCTCCAGCGTATCCAGGCGCCCGAGGCCAGGGCCAGCACGAGGATGACGCCGGCCAGGGCCTGGCCGAGGGCGGCCCAGTCGGGCTGCTCGAAGCCCAGCTTCCTCAGCAGGTCGAACTGGTTGCTGCGCGAGTAGTTCAGCACCAGCTGCTGCCAGCGGTTGTTGACGGCCTCCCAGCCGTTGCGCATCGCGCGCCACAGCGTCGGGTTCAATTGGCCGATGACGCCCGGCTGCGGCTGCAGCGCCAGGCCCTGGATGACGCGGTTGGGCGCGACCGCGGCCGTGGGGTCGCTGCGCAGCCAGCCGCGGCCTTCGGCCCAGAACTCGGCCCAGGCGTGGGCGTTGGCGTTGCGCACGACGAAGTAGCCGTCCTGGGGCTCGGCGTCCCAGCCCTGGAAGCCGGTGACGATGCGCGCCGGCACGCCCATGGCGCGCATGACGACGACGAAGGCCGATGCGAAGTGCTCGCAGAAGCCCAGGCGCCGGTCCAGCCAGAACTCGTCGATGACGTCGGGCGACTGCTCGCCATAGCGGCCGGGCGACAGCGTGTAGAGGTAGTCGTTGCCGCGCACATGGTCGAGCACGGCGGCGGCCAGGGCCTCGGCGCGCGGGCCGGGCGCCAGGCCGGCGAAGCGCGGCTGCGCGGCCAGCTCGTGCGCCCAGGCGAGGGTGCGCGGGTTGCGGCCGGGCGGCAGCTCGGTGTCCAGCGCCAGCTGCAGCCGGTTGCGCTGCAGGCCGGCCTGCCAGCTCGCAAACGCCGTGGCCGGCAGCCGCAGCCTTTCGGTGACGGGGCGGGGCGACTGCCATTGCAGCTCAGGGCCGCGCGTGACGCTCAGGTCCGTCAGCGCCAGCTCGGTGCCGACGGCGCCGGGGCTCATCTCCAGCAGCGGCAGCACGGAAATGCGCAGCGGCTCCAGCGTCATCTCGTAGCGCAGCAGGGGGCCGGTGGCGGCGATGTCGTCGCGGCCGCGCAGCCAGCTCTGGGTGCCGCGCGGGTCGGGCGTGCGCCAGGTCTTGCCGTCGAAGCGGGTCAGCACCGGGCCGCGGAAATAGCGCCGGTCGGGCGGCGGCGGCGCACCGTCGAACTTCAGCCGCATCGCGATGCCGTCGTCGTCGGCGATCTCGTTCATCGCGCCGAACTCCAGCTGGTTGGAAAGGCCGGTGCGGCCGATGGCCTCGGTCGGCACGCCCCACAGCGGCGCGATGCGCGGGAACAGCACGAAGAGCAGCACCATGACCGGCAGGCCCAGGGCCGTCGTGCCGGCCGCGCGCCGGGCGGCGATGGCGATGCTCGGGAGGCCCGAGGGCATCTGCGCCAGCACGACGGCCGCGAGCAGGCCCCACAGCGCGAGCAGCGACCAGGCCGCCGTCAGCAGCGACTGCGAGTACAGGAACTGCGTCAGCACCAGGAAGAAGCCGAGGAAGAACACGACGAAGGCGTCGCGGCGCGCACGCAGCTCCAGCGTCTTCAGCGCCATCAGCACGGTCAGCAGCGTGATGCCGGCCTCGCGGCCGATCAGCGTGCGAAAGCTCAGCCAGGTCAGCGTTGCGCAGGCCGCGACGACGACGAGCAGCCACCAGCGGCTGGGCAGCGGGCGCTGGCGCCAGGCGAGCTGGCCGCGCCACAGCAGCATCAGGCCGGCCAGGGCCGTGGCCCAGGGCGGCAGATGGCCGGCATGCGGCAGCAGCACGGCGGCGATGACGCCGAGCAGGAAGAAGCTGTCGCGCGCGTCGCGCGGCAGGCGGCTCCACCAGGCCGACAGCGCGGTCATCCGCCGAACCCCGCGAGCAGTTCCAGGCAGGACTGCCGGTGGGCCGCGCCCAGCGACGGCGCGAGCTCGCGGCCGGCCAGGCGCAGGCCATAGGGCTGGCCCAGGCGCTCGGCGGCCAGCACCCAGGCGGCCAGGCGCGACAGCCGGGCCTCGACGTCGCGGCCGGCGGTGTCGCGCCAGTCCAGCCACAGCTCGCGCGCCAGCGGCGCCTCGGTCTCGCGCACCCACAGCGGCAGGCCCTGGTCCAGCGCGAGGGCGGACTTGCGCCACAGGATCTGCTTCACGGCATCGCCGCGGCGGTAGCTGCGCACGCCGGAGAAGTCGGTGCCGCTCGGGGTCTGGCGCGTTGATGCGGCCTCGCCGCCGCCGGCCTCGGCCTGGGCGGGGAAGGGCGCCGGCACGTCCTCGGCGCGCGGGTAGACCCAGACCCGGCTCGCCGGCCGCCAGTAGCTCCAGGCGCGGAAGAAGCCGAGCGGGAAGCGCGTCGTGACGATGAGGCGGGGCAGCTCGCGCAGGCCGCGCCGGTTCGCCGGCAGGCGCAGGCCCAGCACCGCATGGCCGAGGGCCGGCACGTCGACCCAGGCCGGCTCGGTGAGGCCATCGTCGAGCTGGGCGCTGACGGCGATGCCGAAGCGCGCGCTGCCCGGGTTGTGCAGGCGCAGCTCCAGCGCGTACTCCTGGCCCAGGTGCACGCCCTCGGGCGCGCGCAGGTCCATCTGCAGGCCGCGCAGGTTGGCATGCGTCGTGTGCATGGAGGCCAGGCCCGCACCGGTCAGCGCGAAGGTCAGCGCATAGCCCAGGCTGAGCTGCTCGTTGATGGAGGCCAGCAGCAGCACGCCCAGCGTGCCGCAGAAGGCCATGCCGGCCAGCGTGGGCACGATGTACACATTGCGCTGCGTCGTGCGGTGGGTGTCGGCCCGCGGCTGGCGGGCCTGCCACCAGGCCTGCCAGCGGGCGCGTATGAAGGAACTCACCGCAGAGGCCAAAGAAATGCAACCACAGAGGCACGGAGGCACAGAGACGCCGCCAACTGAATTTCCTCCGTGTCTCCGTGCCTCTGTGTTTGCATTTTTTCTTTCATGGCAGCGGTATCGCCTCGATCATCGCCCGCACCTGCTCGCGCGCGCCGCGGCCGGCGCCGGCGCGGGGCTGCAGGCGGTGGGCGATGGTCTGCGGCAGGATGGCCTGCAGGTCGTCGGGGGAAACGTAGTCGCGCCCCTGCAGCAGGGCCCGCGCGCGCGACGCCCGCAGCACGGCCAGGCCGGCGCGCGGCGACAGGCCCTCGACGAACCACTGCCCCGAGCGCGTCGCGGCGATCAGGGCCTGCAGATAGTCCAGCAGCGGCGGCGCGGCGTGGATGGCGCGCGCGGCGGCCTGGGCGGCGATCAGCTCGGCCGGCGTCATCAGCGGCTGCAGCGCGCGCAGCAGCTCGCGGCTGTCCTGGCCCATCAGCAGCTCGCGCTCGGCGGCGGCATCGGGGTAGCCCAGCGAGATGCACATCAGGAAGCGGTCCAGCTGCGACTCGGGCAGCGGGAAGGTGCCGAGCTGCTCGCTGGGGTTCTGCGTCGCGATGACGAAGAAGGGCTCGGGCAGCGGGTGGCTGACGCCCTCGATGCTGACCTGGTGCTCCTCCATCGCCTCCAGCAGCGCGCTCTGCGTCTTGGGGCCGGCGCGGTTGATCTCGTCGGCCAGCAGCACCTGCGCGAACACCGGGCCGGGGTGGAAGGCGAAGCCCTGGCGTTCGCGCTCGTAGACGGACACGCCGAGCAGGTCGCTGGGCAGCAGGTCGGCCGTGAACTGCAGGCGCGAGAACTTCAGGCCGAGGGAGATGGCCAGCGCATGGGCCAGCGTGGTCTTGCCGACGCCGGGCAGGTCCTCGATCAGCAGGTGGCCGCCGGCCATCAGGCAGGCCAGGGAATCGGCGATCTGTGCCGGCTTGCCCTTGATGACCGTGCTAATCTGGTTTTGCAGCGCCAGCAGTTGCGTTGTCAGCGTTCGTGGTTGCGTCATGAGGCTGGACCATAGCAAGAGACAACGGCAGATGCCCACCGCGTACTTCAACCCCCCCGCCTGCCGCCGCCACGACATGGGCGATGGCCATCCCGAGTGCCCCGAGCGGCTCGCCGCCATCGACGACTGGCTGATCGCCTCGGGGCTGGGCCAGGCCCTCGAACATTTCGACGCCGGCCCGGTGGACCTGAAGGATGTCGAGCTCGCCCACACCCACGGCTATGTCGCCGAGATCGGCGCGCGGCTGCGCGAATGCGCCGAGACCGGCGGGCGCTGCGCGGTGGACCCGGACACCTCGGCCAATGCCCACACCTGGGCCGCGGCGCTGGCCGCCGCGGGCGCGGCCGTGCGTGCGACCGACGTCGTCATCGACGGCCGCGCCGACAACGCCTTCTGCGCGGTGCGCCCGCCCGGCCACCATGCCACGCGCGACCAGAGCATGGGCTTCTGCTTCTTCAACAACGTGGCCATCGCGGCCCGGCATGCGCTGGACGTGCGCGGCCTCAAGCGCGTCGCCATTGCCGACTTCGACGTCCACCACGGCAACGGCACCGAGGACATCATCGCGGGCGACGACCGCGTGCTGATGGTCAGCCTGTTCCAGGACCCGCTGTACCCCTACTGCGGCGCCGTGCCCAAGGGCACCAACATGGTCAACGTGCCCGTGCCGCCCTACACGCGCGGCGGCGACGTGCGCGAGATCGTCGAGGCCATGTGGCTGCCGGCGCTGGAGCGCTTCCAGCCGCAGATGATCTTCGTCTCCGCCGGCTTCGACGCGCACCGCGACGACGATCTCGGCCAGCTCGGCCTCGTCGAGGCCGACTACGAATGGATCACGCTCAGGCTCAAGGCCGTGGCCGAACGCTATGCGCACGGCCGCATCGTGTCGGTGCTTGAGGGTGGCTATAACCTGCATGCGCTGTCGCGCAGCGTGGCCGTCCACCTGCGCGCCCTTGCCGATTTGTGACCTTTGCGGGACAGACCGCCCGAACGAAGCGAGCAGCTCTGTCCCCAACTGACTAGAACTCCATGCACCAACCTCTGAGCCTGAACGAACTGCAGGCCCTGCTCGGCCGCGCCTTCAGCGTGGCTGCGCTGGGCGAATGGATGCTGCTGCTGGCCAGCCTGCTGCTGGCCGGCCTGGTCAGCGCCGTGCTGTCCCGCGCGAGCGAGCGCCGCCACCTGAGCGTGCTGTTCGGCGCGCGCATCATCGACGGCGCGCTGTTCCCGCTGCTGGCGCTCGCCTTCGCGATGGCCGCGCGCGGGCTGCTGCCGCTGTGGAATCTGCCGCCGGCGCTGTTCCGGCTGGCGCTGCCGCTGCTGGTGTCGCTGGCGGCCATCCGCCTCGTCGCCCGCGTGCTGGCCGCCGCCTGGCCCAGCTCGACCTTCATCAAGGGCGTCGAGAGGCTGGGCTCCTGGCTGGTCTGGATCGGCGCCGTGCTGTGGATCACCGGCCTGTGGCCGGTGATGATGGACGCGCTGGACGACATCGGCTGGAAGGTCGGCAACGTCCACCTGACGCTGCGCAACATGATCGAAGGCGGCCTCACCGCCGCCCTCGTGCTGGTGCTGGCCTTGTGGGCCTCGTCCGCCATCGAGGCCCAGCTGCTGCGGCGCGAGTCGCTGGACCTGTCCATGCGCAAGATCGCGGCCAACGCGATCCGCGCGCTGCTGCTCTTCATCGGCCTGCTGTTCGCGCTGTCGGCGGCGGGCATCGACCTGACGGCCCTGGGCGTGCTGGGCGGCGCGCTCGGCGTGGGCCTGGGCTTCGGCCTGCAGAAGCTGGCGGCCAACTATGTGTCGGGCTTCGTCATCCTGGCCGAGCGCTCGCTGCGCATCGGCGACATGGTCAAGGTGGACGGCTTCGAGGGCCGCGTCACCGACATCAAGACGCGCTACACGGTGATCCGCTCGCTGGGCGGCAAGGAGGCCATCGTCCCCAACGAGAACCTGATCACGCAGCGCGTCGAGAACTCATCTCTGGCCGACCCGCGGGTGCTGCTCTCCACCCTCGTGCAGGTCAGCTACGGCTGCGACGTGGACGCCGTCATCGCCGCGCTGGCAGCTGCCACCAAGGATGTGCCGCGCGTGCTCGCCGACCCGGGGCCGTCCGTGCAGCTCAGCCAGTTCGCCGCCGACGGGCTGGAGCTGACCGTCTACTTCTGGATCTCGGACCCCGAGAACGGCAGCGGCGGCGTGCGCTCGGACGTCAACCTGGCCATCCTGCGCACGCTGAAGGGCCTGGGTGTGGAGATTCCCTACCCGCAGCGGGTCGTGCATCACGCCGGGCCGCCGTCGGCAGCCTGAGCCGGCACATACGGGTTCGCAATCGAAGTGATCACGAGGCGCGAAGCCGCAGACAGTGCTTGAGCACGGCAAGGCGAAGCAACGCAGTGAGCGCTTTGATTGCGAAGCCGTATCAGAAATCCGCGTCCAGCACGACGCGGTAGCGCGCCTTGCCCGAGCGCAGGTGGTCCAGCGCGTCGTTGACGCGGCCCATCGCGAAGCGCTCCACCTGCGGCAGGATCTGGTGGCGGGCCGCGAAGTCCAGCATGGTCCTCAACACCGCAGGTGGCGGCGTGGGCGAGGCGGACAGGCTTTTCTGCCAGCCCAGCAGCCCGCCGCTCTTCAGGCTCAACGCGTCGGTGACGACGCCGACGAGGTGCATGCGGCCCTTGGGCGCCAACGTGGCCAGCAGCGCATCCCAGTTCAGCGTGCTGCCTACGGTGATGAGCAGGAAGTCCAGGCTGGCGGCGGCGGCCTTCAGCTCGGCCTTGTCGACGCTGGACACGGTCCGGTGCGCGCCCAGTGCCAGCGCCTCGTCGCGCTTCGACGGCGAGGACGTGAAGGCCGTGACCTCGCAGCCCCAGGCGCGCGCGAACTTGACGGCCATGTGGCCGAGGCCGCCGATGCCGACGACGCCGACGCGGTCGGTCGGCTTGATGGCATGCAGCACGAAGGGCAGGAAGACCGTGCCGCCGCCGCACATCAGCGGACCGGCCGCGGCCGGGTCGAGGGACTCGGGCAGCGGGATGGCCCAGGACCAATGTGCGCGCAGCCGGTCCGCAAAGCCGCCGTGGCGGCCGATCAGCGTCGCCTGGCGCTTGGCGCAGAGATGCTGCTCGCCGCCGAGGCAGAAGTTGCAGTGCGTGCAGCTGCCGGCATGCCAGCCCACGCCGACGCGCTGGCCGATGCGGCGGCCCTTGGCATGCGGGCCCAGGGCCGTGATGCGGCCGACGACCTCGTGGCCGGGCACGACGGGGTAGCTGGCCGGGAACCACTCGCTGTCGATCATGGCGAGGTCGGAGTGGCAGATGCCGCAGTGCTCGACCGTGATCTCGACATCCTCGTCGCCCAGCGGGCCGGGGTCGTAGTCGAAGCGCTGCAGCGGGCCGCCGGCCGTGTGGGCGGCGTAGGCGCGGATGTTGTTGCTCATGGTCGTTTCCTCAGACGTCGTGGCCGTAGACGATGAAGCCGCGGTGCTCGGCCAGCTTGTCGTAGAGGGCGCGGCCGGCGGCGTTGGTCGTGTGGGTCTGCCAGTAGACCCGCTTCACGTCGGCCTCGCGGGCCGCGGCGTACACGCCCTCGATCAGCGCGCGGCCGACGCCGCGGCCGCGGGCCTCCGGAGCGGTGAACAGGTCCTGCAGATAGCAGGTCGGCTCGATGCGCGTCGTGCTGCGGTGGTAGAGGTAGTGCACGAGGCCGAGCAGCGCGCCGTGTTCATCCACGGCGACCAGGGCGTACACCGGTTCGGCGGCGTCGAAGAAGCGCGCCCAGGTCGTCTCGGTGACGGGGACGGGCAGGGCGGCCTCGCCGGCGCGGCCGTAGAAGGCGTTGTAGCCGTCCCAGAGCGGCTGCCAGGCGGCGCGGTCGGTGGGCTGGATAGCGCGGATGTGGATCATGTCGGGCGGTCGTTGTGGCCGCCCGATTGTGGCGGCGTCAGGCGACGGCGACCGGGATGCCGACGGCCTTGCCCGAGGCGATGCGCTGCTGCCAGTCCGCCGGGCCGGTGACGTGGGCGCTGGTGCCGCTGGCGTCCACGGCCACGGTGACCGGCATATCGGCCACGTCGAACTCGTAGATGGCTTCCATGCCCAGGTCGGCGAAGCCGACGACCTTGGCGCCCTTGATGGCCTTGCTGACGAGGTAGGCCGCGCCGCCCACCGCCATCAGGTAGGCGCTCCTGTGGTTCTTGATCGACTCGATGGCGACCGGGCCGCGCTCGGCCTTGCCGACCATCGCGATGAGGCCGGTCTTGGCCAGCATCATGTCGGTGAACTTGTCCATGCGCGTGGCCGTGGTGGGGCCGGCCGGGCCGACGACCTCGTCGCGCACCGGGTCCACGGGGCCGACGTAGTAGATGACGCGGTTGGTGAAGTCCACCGGCAGCGGTTCGCCCTTGGCCAGCATGTCCTGGATGCGCTTGTGGGCGGCATCGCGGCCGGTCAGCATCTTGCCGTTCAGCAGCAGCGTGTCGCCGGGCTTCCAGCTCGCGACCTCGGCCGGCGTCAGCGCGTTCAGGTCGATGCGCTTGCTCTTGTTGTAGTCGGGCGCCCAGTGCACGTCGGGCCAGAGGTCCAGGCTCGGCGCTTCGAGGAAGCTCGGGCCGCTGCCGTCCAGCACGAAGTGGGCGTGGCGCGTGGCCGCGCAGTTCGGGATCATCGCGATGGGCTTGCTGGCCGCGTGGGTCGGGAAGGTCTTGATCTTCACGTCCAGCACGGTGGTCAGGCCGCCCAGGCCCTGGGCGCCGATGCCGAGCGCATTGACCTTCTCGTAGAGCTCGATGCGCAGCTCTTCCAGCTTGTTCTGCGGGCCGCGCTGCAGCAGCTCGTACATGTCGATGTCTTCCATCAGCGCCTGCTTGGCCAGCAGGGCCGCCTTCTCGGCCGTGCCGCCGACGCCGATGCCCAGCATGCCCGGCGGGCACCAGCCGGCGCCCATGGTCGGCACGGTCTTCAGCACCCAGTCGACGATGTCGTCGCTGGGGTTGAGCATATAGACCTTGCTCTTGTTCTCCGAGCCACCGCCCTTGGCCGCGACGATGACGTCCACCGTGTTGCCGGGCACCACCTCCATCTGCACGACGGCAGGCGTGTTGTCCCTGGTGTTCTTGCGCGCAAAGATGGGGTCGTCCAGCACGCTCGCGCGCAGCTTGTTCTCGGGGTTGAGGTAGCCCTGGCGCACGCCTTCGTTGACGGCGTCCTCGATGCTGCCGGCGAAGCCTTCCCAGCGCACGTCCATGCCGATCTTCAGGAAGACGTTGACGATGCCGGTGTCCTGGCAGATCGGGCGACGGCCCTCGGCGCACATGCGGCTGTTGGTGAGGATCTGCGCGATGGCGTCCTTGGCCGCCGGCGAGGCCTCGCTCTCGTAGGCGCGGGCCAGGTGGGCGATGTAGTCGGCCGGGTGGTAGTACGAGATGTACTGCAGGGCGGCAGCAACGCTGTCGATGAGGTCTTGCTGGCGGATCGTGGCGGTCATGGCGGAGTCGGGTGAGGATGGACTGCGACCGGGATTATCCGGCGCCCTGCCCACAATCCGGCTTACAGCCTGCCAGGAGACCCTCGGATGAACACCCGCATCGAACGCGACACCTTCGGCCCCATCGAGGTGCCGGCCGACCGGCTGTGGGGCGCGCAGACGCAGCGCTCGCTGCAGAACTTCGACATCTCCGGCGAGCGCCAGGCGCCGGAGCTGATCCGGGCACTGGCCCAGGTCAAGCGCGCGTCGGCCGTCGTCAACCAGGCGCTGGGCCTGCAGGATGCGGCCAAGACCGAGGCCATCGTGAAGGCGGCCGACGAGGTCATCGCCGGCCGGCACGCCGGCGAGTTCCCGCTGGTGGTCTGGCAGACGGGCTCGGGCACGCAGACCAATATGAACGTCAACGAGGTGCTGGCCAACCGCGCCAGCGAGCTGCTGGGCGGCGTGCGCGGGGAGGGCCGCCTCGTGCATCCCAACGACGACGTCAACCGCAGCCAGAGCAGCAACGACGTCTTCCCGACCGCCATGCATGTCGCGGCCGTGCAGGCACTGACGCAGCGCCTGCTGCCGCCGCTGCGCGCGCTGCGGGCCACGCTGCAGGCCAAGGCCGAGGCCTTCGACGGCATCGTCAAGATCGGCCGCACCCATCTGCAGGACGCCACGCCGCTGACGCTGGGGCAGGAGGTCTCGGGCTGGGTCGCCCAACTGGCCCACGGCGAGCGCCATCTGCTGGCTGCGCTGCCGCATCTCCACGAACTGGCGCTGGGCGGCACGGCCGTCGGCACGGGGCTGAATGCGCCCCCGGGCTATGCCGAAGCGGTCGCGGCGGAGCTGGCGCGGCTGACGGGCCAGCCCTTCGTCACGGCGCCGAACAAGTTCGAGGCCATGGCCTCCTGCGATGCCCTGGTCCATGCCCACGGCGCGCTGAAGACGCTGGCCGCCAGCCTGAACAAGATTGCCAACGACGTGCGCTGGCTGGCCAGCGGCCCGCGCAGCGGCATCGGCGAGATCCGCATCCCGGAGAACGAGCCGGGCTCGTCCATCATGCCGGGCAAGGTCAACCCGACGCAGAGCGAGGCGGTGACGATGCTGGCCGCCCAGGTCATGGGCAACGACGTGGCCATCAACATCGGCGGCATGTCGGGCAATTTCGAGCTGAACGTGTTCCGGCCCATGGTCATCCACAACTTCCTGCAGAGCGTGCGCCTGCTGGCGGACGGCATGGCCAGCTTCGACAGGCACTGCGCCGTCGGCATCGCGCCCGACGAGGCACGCATCGCCGAACTGGTGGAGCGCTCGCTGATGCTGGTGACGGCGCTCAACACCCATATCGGCTACGACAAGGCGGCCCAGATCGCGAAGAAGGCGCACCAGGACGGCAGCAGCCTGCGCGAGGCCGCGCTGGCGCTGGGGCACGTGACGGCCGAGCAGTTCGACGCCTGGGTCGTGCCGGGGCAGATGGTCGGGCGTTAGTGGTCTGCGCCGTCTTGGTGGACCGGCTTCGGCAGCAGCCGGTCCGTCGCGGCGATGGCCATGGCCGACAGCAGGAAGGCGACGTGGATGATGGTCTGCCACATCAGCTGCTTTTCCTCGTAGGCGCCGGCGTTGATGAAGGTCTTGAGCAGATGGATGGAGCTGATGCCGATGATGGCCGTGGCGAGCTTGACCTTGAGCACCGACGCGTTCACATGGCTCAGCCACTCGGGCTGGTCGGGGTGGCTCTCCAGGTTCATGCGCGACACGAAGGTCTCGTAGCCGCCGACGATGACCATGATGAGCAGGTTGGAGATCATCACGACGTCGATGAGGCCCAGCACGACCAGCATCAGCAGCGTCTCGGTCAGCCGGCCGGGCACCGCGCCGTTCGCGCCGACGCTGCCGGCCAGCAGCTCCAGCGCATGCTCGTTGCCGAAGGCGGCCTCGATCAGGTGCACCAGTTCGGTCCAGAACTGCCACACATAGATGGCCTGGGCCGCGATGAGGCCGACGTAGAGAGGCAGCTGCAGCCAGCGGCTGGCGAAGATCAGGCGGGGCAGGGGGCGCAACTGAGGGGCGGGGCGCATGGTCTTGGGGGCCGGGCAACAATGGCGCGCGATTCTAGGTGGCGTGACGGTTGTCACGTCGTCAGGGCATCGTCAGTCGCCCCACGCACAGTCCGCGCCAGCCACTTCCAGGAGACAGACCATGAGCACGCTGAATACCTATCCTCCCGGTGCCGACTGGGTCGCCAACGCCCACGTCAGGGGCGAGGCCGGCTATGCGGCGCTGGTGGCCGAGGCCGAAAGGGACTACGCCGGCTACTGGGCCCGCCTGGCCCGCGAGCTGCTGAGCTGGCAGACGCCGTTCACGAAGACGCTGGACGAGAGCCATGCGCCCTTCTTCAAGTGGTTCGAGGACGGCCGGCTGAACGTCTCCTACAACTGCCTGGACCGCCACGTCGAGGCCGGCAAGGGCGCCAAGACGGCGCTGATCTTCGAGGCCGACGACGGCAGCGTCACCCACGTGAGCTATGCGGAGCTGCTGGCCAGGACCAGCCAGCTGGCCAATGCACTGAAGGCCCGCGGCATCCAGAAGGGCGACCGCGTCGTCATCTACATGCCGATGTCGGTCGAGGGCGTCGTCGCGATGCAGGCCTGCGCGCGCATCGGCGCGACCCACTCGGTCGTGTTCGGCGGCTTCTCGGCGCAATCGCTGCGCGACCGCATTCAGGACGCCGGCGCGGTGGCGCTGATCTGTGCCGACGAGCAGATGCGCGGCGGCAAGTCCCTGCCGCTGAAGGCCATCGTCGACGAGGCGCTGGAGGGCGGCGCCTGCCCCACGCTGCGCGACGTCATCGTCTACCGGCGCAGCGGCGGCAGGATCGGCTGGGTCGAGGGCCGCGACATGTGGCTGCACGACCTGATGAATGCCGAGTCCACGACCTGCGCGCCCGAGTGGGTCGAGGCCGAGCACCCGCTGTTCCTGCTCTACACCTCGGGCTCCACCGGCAAGCCAAAGGGCGTGCAGCACAGCAGCGGCGGCTATCTGCTGCATGCGGCCCTGACGACGAAGTGGACCTTCGACCTGAAGGACGACGACGTCTTCTGGTGCACGGCCGACATCGGCTGGGTCACCGGCCACAGCTACATCACCTACGGCCCGCTGGCCCTGGGCGGCACCGAGATCGTCTTCGAGGGTGTGCCCACCTTCCCGGACGCCGGCCGCTTCTGGCAGATGATCCAGAAGCACAGGGTCAGCATCTTCTACACGGCGCCCACGGCCATCCGCTCGCTGATCAAGGCGGCCGAGACCAATGAGGCCGTGCACCCGAAGAACTACGACCTGTCGTCGCTGCGCCTGCTGGGCTCGGTGGGCGAGCCCATCAACCCGGCCGCCTGGGAGTGGTACCACGAGCATGTCGGCGGCCGTCGCTGCCCCATCGTCGACACCTTCTGGCAGACCGAGACCGGCGGCCACATGATCACGCCGCTGCCCGGCGTGACGACGCTGGTGCCGGGCTCCTGCACGCTGCCCTTCCCCGGCATCACCGCGGCCATCGTCGACGAGATGGGCAACGACGTGCCCAACGGCCAGGGCGGCATCCTGGTCGTCAAGAAGCCCTGGCCGGCCATGATCCGCACGATCTGGGGCGACCCCGAGCGCTTCAGGAAGAGCTACTACCCGCCCGAGCTCAAGGGCTACTACCTGGCCGGCGACGGCGCGATCCGCGACGAGAAGACCGGCTATTTCACGATCACCGGCCGCATCGACGACGTGCTCAACGTGTCCGGCCACCGCATGGGCACGATGGAGATCGAGTCGGCCCTGGTCAGCTGCACCGAGCTGGTGGCCGAGGCGGCCGTTGTGGGCCGCCCGGACGACACGACCGGCGAGGCCATCTGCGCCTTCGTCGTGCTGAAGCGCCCGCGCCCCAGCGGCGACGAGGCCAAGGCCATCGCCAAGCAGCTGCGCGACCACGTCGCCAAGGAGATCGGCCCGATCGCCAAGCCCAAGGACATCCGCTTCGGCGACAACCTGCCCAAGACCCGCTCCGGCAAGATCATGCGCCGCCTGCTGCGCTCGGTGGCCAAGGGCGAGAGCGTCACGCAGGACACCTCCACGCTGGAAAATCCCGCGATCCTTGAGCAACTGGGTCAGGCTTACTGACCTCCCGCGCTCTCCCGCAAACGCAAAGGCCCGCATTCGCGGGCCTTTGTACTTCCAGCGACTGCCGCGGAACCGGCTTTGGCTTCGCCGAAGCGCCAGCGCTTTGCCGGGCCGCAGGTTCGCTGCGGCAGGGGCTTACTTGATGGTCAAGACCCACTTGGCCAGCGTCTCGGCCTCGGCCGCGCTGACCTGCGGGTTGGCGGGCATGGGCACGGGGCCCCAGACGCCGGAGCCGCCCTTCTGGATCTTCTCGGCCAGCTTCTTGTAGGCATCCTTGTCCTTGGCGTATTTGGCGGCCACGTCCTTGTAGGCGGGGCCGACGAGCTTGGTCTCCAGCGCATGGCAGGCCAGGCAGTTTTTCGCCTTGGCCAGATCCTGGCTGGCGAAGGCGGCGGGAGCGACGAGGGCGAGACTGAGGATCAGGACTTTCACGGGGAACCTTTCCGGACGTTGGACTACAGTGGTTGCAAAGATAACTGAAGGAGATGCCGCATGGCATTCGTGTTGATCGGCGTGCTCTTCATTGTGCTGCGTCTGGGCGGCTGGGTGCAGTTTCACAGCGATGATTTCTGGGCGTGGGTGATCGTACTGTCGCCATTCGCGCTGGCCCTGGCCTGGTGGGCCTGGGCGGATGCGACGGGTTTGACGCAGCGCAAAGCAATGGATTCTTTGAACGCCAGGAAGGCCGCCCGCCGCGAGCAGCAGATGGAGGCCCTCGGGCAGTTCAAGCCGGGCGCGAAGAAGAAGCGCTGAGCGCTCGACGCGGCCCGGCGTCACTGCGCCGAGTGCCGAGGCGCCGTGCCTGAAGTCACATCGAGAAAACCCGGGCATCGCCAGGTCCTGGCCGCGCGTTCAATGTGCGTCACCCAGGAGAGCCGTGCATGACCCTTCGCCTCGTTCCCCTCGCGCTGGCCTTGCTGGCCGGCGTCGCGTCCGCCGATGTCCTCAAGGATCCGCAATGGCAGGCCTGGCTGGATGCCGGCAAGTCCGCCGAGCTGGCCCGCGCGGCCCAGGCCCGCGTCAAGGCCCAGCCCGACGATGACCAGGCCGCCATCGCGCTGGGCCTGGCCGCCGCCGACGACAACGACGCCGAGCGCCTGGAGGCCAGCCTGCCGGCGCTGCAGGCCTGCGCCGACAGGCGTGCGTCCTGCGCCTATGCGCTGGGCCGCGTCTACGGCCAGCAGGCCATGACGGCCAGCGTCTTCAGGATGCCCGGCCTGGCGGCCAAGACCAAGGCCCAGTTCGTCAAGGCCGTGGAGCTGGACCCGCTGCTGTTCGAGGCGCGCAGCGGCCTGACGCAGTTCTATCTGATGGCCCCCGGCTTCGCCGGCGGCAGCACCACCAAGGCCAGGGAACTGGCCGACCAGGCCCAGCCCCGCCAGCCCGAGCATGCCAAGCTGCTGCGCTCGCTGCTGGCGATGAACGACAAGGACTGGACCGGCGCCGAGCGCGAGCTGGCGAGCGTGAAGCCGGGCGACGACCACACCGTGGCGCGCGAGCTGCGCGGCAACTGGTCGCGGCTGGGCTTCGAGTTCATGGAGCAGAAGAACCTGCCCAAGGCGCGCGGCATCTTCGAGGCCTTGCAGCGCGACTACCCCGGCCAGGCCGCCGGCTTCTACGGCCTGGGCCGCGTGCAGACCGCGATGGGCCAGGCCGACGAGGCCGTCAAGTCGCTGGAGCGCGCCCGCGCGCTGGAGGGCGCCGAGCGCCTGCCCATCGACCACCGCCTCGGCGAGGCGCTGCTGGCCAAGGGCGACAAGGCCGGCGCGAAGGCGGCACTGGAGCGCTTCGTGCAGAACAGGCGCGCCAACCCGCGCAACGTCGAGGACGCGAAGAAGCTGCTGGCCGGGCTGGCCTGAGCGGGGCGGCCCAAGGGCGCAGGGCAGGGCGCTGGCTATGATGCCGGCCGCTTCCTGCTTCCCGGATTGAGCATGCTGGTTCACCCCCAGTTCGACCCCATCGCCATCCGCATCGGCCCGCTGGCCGTGCACTGGTACGGCATCACCTACCTCGTCGCCTTCGGCCTCTTCCTGTGGCTGGCCAGCCGCCGTGCGCGCATGCCGCAGCACGCCGCCGTGGGCTGGACCAGGCAGGACGTGGACGACGTGCTCTTCTACGGCGTGCTCGGCGTCGTGCTGGGCGGGCGGCTGGGCTACTGCCTGTTCTACAAGCCCGACTACTACGTCGACCATCTGCTGGAGGTGTTCGCGGTCTGGAAGGGCGGCATGTCCTTCCACGGCGGGCTGCTGGGCGTGCTGATCGGCCTGTGGTGGTTCGGCCGGCGCCGCGGCCGCGGCTTCTTCGAGGTGGCCGACCTGATCGCCCCCTGCGTGCCCACGGGCCTGGCGGCCGGGCGCATGGGCAACTTCATCAACGGCGAGCTGTGGGGCCGGCCCGCGCCGGCCGACCTGCCCTGGGCCATGGTGTTCCCGCAGGCCAACGACGGCATCGCGCGCCACCCGTCGCAGATCTACCAGTTCCTCGGCGAGGGCGTGCTGCTCTTCGTGCTGCTGTGGGCCTATGCGCGCAAGCCGCGCGCGACCGGGCAGATCTCGGGCGTGTTCCTGACGGGCTATGGCGTGCTGCGCTTCGTGGCCGAATACTTCCGCGAGCCCGACGACTTCCTCGGCCTGCGCGCGCTGAACTGGAGCCAGGGCCAGTGGCTGTCGCTGCCGATGATCGTCGCCGGCATCGCCATCTTTGTGTGGGCCACGCGGCGCAACGAGAGGCCGGCATGAGGCAGGTCTTCTTCGACACGGAAACCACCGGCCTGGAGGCCGACAAGGGCGACCGCATCATCGAGATCGGCTGCGTCGAGATGGTCGATCGGCAGCTGACCGGCAACAACCTGCATCTCTACATCAACCCCGAGCGCGCCAGCCACGAGGACGCGCTGCGGGTGCATGGCTTGACCGAGGCCTTCCTGTCGGACAAGCCCAAGTTCGCCGAGATCGTCGACCCGCTGCTGGCCTTCCTGGCCGGTGCCGAGCTCGTCATCCACAACGCGCCCTTCGACATCGGCTTCGTCAACGCCGAGCTGCGCCGCCTCAAGCGTGGCGTGCTGACCGACCATGTCGGCGGCGTGCGCGACACGCTGCTGATGGCGCGCGACCTCTTCCCCGGCAAGGCCAACTCGCTGGACGCGCTGTGCCGCCGCCTCGAGGTCGACAACACCAAGCGTGTGCTGCACGGCGCGCTGCTGGACGCCGAACTGCTGGCCGACGTCTACATCCGCCTGACGCGCGGCCAGGACGCGCTGTTGATGGACGACCACGGCGACGCCGGCGGCGGCGATGGGCATGCGGCCTTCGAGGCCGTGGACCTGAGCCGTTTCGAGCTGCCGGTGCTGCGCGCCGACGCGACCGAGGCCGAGGCCCACGCCAGGCTGCTCGCCGACCTCGACAAGGCCGCCGGCGGCGCCTGCAAGTGGCGCGCGCTGGAGCCTGCTCAACCCGTGGCATAATCGTTGGCTTCCCGGAAGCGCGGGCATCCTGATGCCGGCGCCAAGCCCAGCGGTTTTCAGGGCGGTTAGCTCAGCGGTAGAGCACTGCCTTCACACGGCAGGGGTCGCAGGTTCGAACCCTGCACCGCCCACCACCCCTTCAAGGGTGACCTGAAAACGCGGCGCCAACATTCCGGGCGGTTAGCTCAGCGGTAGAGCACTGCCTTCACACGGCAGGGGTCGCAGGTTCGAACCCTGCACCGCCCACCAAGAAACAACCCCCTCGGCCTTGCGGCGAGGGGGTTTTGTTTTGAGGGCCGCGGGTCAGAGATGGAGCCAGGCCGCCCCGCCCAGCACGACGCCGATGCCGCCGACGACCACGGTGGCGCCTTCCATCCAGCGCTTGCGGGTCAGCAGCGCGATGGCGGCCAGCGCGATCGACACCTGCAGCGCCGTCGTCGCCTGCGCCCAGCGGTGATGCGTGTGCATCTGCGCCTCGCTCTGCTCGTCAAAGTGTCTGGACTGTTCTTCCAGCTTCTCGGCCGCGGCCTTGATGTCGGCCTTTTCCTTCTCGTAGCGGGCCGCCTTGTCGCGGTACTTGGCCTTCTGCTCCTCGCCGGGCGCCAGCTCGGAGGCCAGCTCGGCCAGGGCCTGCTTGCTGCTCTTGGACTGGTAGTAGTTCCACTGGTCGCCGGCCTCGGTCTTCTTGATGGCCGCGTCGTTCTTCAGGATGCCCGCATTGGCCTGCGTGGCGCCGCCCATGTAGGAGAAGAAGGCGCCCACCGTGGCGAGAATGGCGGTGATGACGGCCAGCTGGCCGGCGAAGCCCCTGGGCTCGTGCTGGGCCGCGTGTTCCAGCTCGTGGTCGTGCGGGCCGTGGACGTGAAAGCCATTTTCGGACATGGTGATTACTCCTTGCGTAGATAGTCGACGAAGTCGAAGCGCAGGCCGTTCGCGCTCCGGTGCGCTTCGCGCCGGGCTTCGATGAATTGATCGCGCGGCCAGGCCGGGAAATGCCGGTCCGCATCCGGAAAGTCGACATCCACCTCGGTCAGCGCCAGCTTATCGACATGCGGCAAGGCCAGCGCGTAGATCTCGCTGCCGCCGATGACGCAGGTCTCAGGTTCGGCGGCGCAGGCGGCCAGCGCGGCGTGCAGGCTTGCGAACACCTCGGCACCCGGCAGCGTGTTCACGCTGCGGCTGACGACCAGGTTGCGCCGCCCCGGCAGCGGGCGGAACTTGGCCGGCAGCGAATCCCAGGTGCGCCGTCCCATGACGACGGGCTTGGCCGTGGTCAGCGCCTTGAAGCGAGCCATGTCTTCGGGCAGATGCCAGAGCAGCGCGTTGTCGCGCCCGATGGCGCCGTCGCGGGCGACGATCGCCACCAGTGTGATGCGCGTCATACCGCCACCGGCGCCTTGATCGCCGGATGCGGGTCGTAGCCGCTCAGATCGAAGTCCTCGAACTCGTAGTCGAAGATGCTGGCCGGCCGGTGCTTGATCGTCATCGTCGGGTAGGGCCTCGGCTCGCGTGCGAGCTGGGTCTGCACCTGCTCGACATGGTTGTCGTAGATGTGGCAGTCGCCGCCGGTCCAGATGAAGTCGCCGAGCTGCAGCTCGCATTGCTGGGCCAGCATCATCGTCAGCAGCGCGTAGGAGGCGATGTTGAAGGGCACGCCGAGGAAGATGTCGGCACTGCGCTGGTAGAGCTGGCAGCTTAAGCGGCCGTCGGCCACGTAGAACTGGAAGAAGGCGTGGCAGGGCATCAGCGCCATCTTCGGCAGGTCGGCCACGTTCCAGGCGCTGACGATGATGCGGCGGCTGTCGGGGTTGGCCTTGAGCGTCTTCACGACGTCGGCGATCTGGTCGATGTGGCCGCCGCCGGGCGTGGGCCAGGAGCGCCACTGCACGCCGTAGACGGGGCCGAGGTCGCCGTCCTCGCGCGCCCACTCGTCCCAGATCGTCACGCCGCGCTCCTGCAGCCACTTGACGTTGCCGTCGCCGCGCAGGAACCACAGCAGCTCCAGCACGATGGACTTCAGGTGCACCTTCTTGGTCGTGACCAGCGGGAAGCCGGCGGCCAGGTCGAAGCGCATCTGGTGGCCGAACACGCTGCGCGTGCCGGTGCCGGTGCGGTCGCTCTTGCGCACGCCATGCTCGAACACATGGCGCATGAAGTCTTCGTACTGCTGCGGAGGGCGGGGCGGGCTGCTCATGTGCCCATTGTCTCCGCTACGGCGCGAGCAGCTGCAGCACGCGCCGCATGACGGGCGCAAGCGCCGCCGCCTGCCGTGCCACCCGTGGCTGCGTTCAGCCCTGGTCGAGTGCCTCCAACCCAAACTGCATCGCCGCCAACTTCGCATACAGCCCACCGCGCGCGATCAGCTCGTCGTGGCGGCCGATGTCGACGATGCGCCCCGCGTCCAGCACGACGATGCGGTCGGCCTTCTGGATCGTCGCCAGCCGGTGCGCGATGACCAGCGTCGTGCGGTGCTGCATGGCGGCTTCCAATGCCGCCTGAACAACGCGTTCGCTTTCGGCATCGAGGGCACTCGTCGCCTCATCCAAAAGCAGCAGCGGCGGGTTCTTCAGCATCGCGCGGGCGATGCTGATGCGCTGGCGCTGGCCGCCGGACAGGCGCACGCCGCGCTCGCCCAGGAAGCTCTGGTAGCCCTCGGGCAGCGCGCGGATGAAGTCGTCGGCAAAGGCCGCCTTGGCGGCGGCCATGACCTCTTCGTCGCTGGCGCTGGGCCGGCCGTAGCGGATGTTCTCTATCGCCGTGGTCGAGAAGATGACGCTGTCCTGCGGCACGAGGCCGACGCTGGCGCGCAGGTCGGCCAGGCTGAGCTCGCGCGTCGGCACGCCGTTGAGGCGGATGGTGCCGCCCTGCGGGTCGTAGAAGCGCAGCAGCAGCTGGAAGACCGTCGTCTTGCCGGCGCCGCTGGGGCCGACGAGGGCGACAGTCTCGCCGGGCTGCACGGCCAGCGACAGGCCGTCCAGCGCGGCCGTCTGCGGGCGCGAGGGGTAGTGGAACTGGATCGCGTCGAACTCGACGCGGCTGCCGCCGCTGGCGGGCGTCAGCGGGCGCGGGGCGGGCGGGTCGGCCACGGGGGAGCGGGCCTCAATCAGCTCGACGAGGCGCTCCGTCGCGCCGGCCGCGCGCAGCACGTCGCCCCAGACCTCGGCTAGCACGGCCACCGAGCTGACGAGCAGCGTCACATAGACCACCGTCTGCCCGAGGTGGCCGGCCGTGATGCGGCCGGCGATGACGGCCTGGGTGCCCTGGTAGAGGCCCCAGAGCATCGCGCCGAAGACGGCCGTGATGATGAAGGCCACCATGAAGCTGCGCACCTTGGTGCGCTTGCGCGCGGTGTCGAAGGCGGCCTCGCTGGCGGCGTCGAAGCGCCGGCTCTCGGCGGCCTCCTGCGTGTAGCTCTGCACGACGGTGACCGCGTTCAGCACCTCGGCGGCGATGGCCGAGGTGTCGGCCACGCGGTCCTGGCTGGCGCGCGACAGCTTGCGCACGCGGCGGCCGAAGTACAGCGCCGGCGCGACGATGAGCAGCAGGATGCCCAGCACCTGGCCCATCACATAGGGGTTGGTGACGACCAGCATGAGCAGCGCGCCGATGCCCATGACGGTGTTGCGCAGGCCCATGGAGAGGCTGGAACCGACGACCGTCTGCACGACGGTGGTGTCCGTCGTGATGCGCGACAGCACCTCGCCGGTCTGCGTGGTCTCGAAGAACTCGGGGCTCTGGCGCAGCACATGGCGGTAGACGGCGTTGCGCAGGTCGGCCGTCACGCGCTCGCCCAGCCAGGTGACCATGTAGAAGCGCGAGGCCGAGAACACGCCCAGCGCCGCGCCCACGGCGAACATCGCGAGGAAGTGCTCGCGCAGGGCCATCAGCCGCTCGCCCGGGCTGCTGGCGCCGAAGCCGGCGTCGATGAGGCCGCGCAGCGCGATGGGGAAGGCGAGGGTCGCCAGCGCGGCCAGCACCAGCAGCAGCAGGGCCAGCGCGATGCGGCCGCGGTAGGGGCGCAGGAAGGGCGCGAGGCCGCTGAGCGAGCGGGCCTGCTTGGAGGCGGGGCGTTCGGTGGTGGAACTCATTGAGGAAGTTTGGCGAGGGTGTGTGTCAGCACGTCGCAGGTGCGGGCGAGCATGGCTTCGGTCAAGTCTTGGTGGCAGAGCAGCTGCAGCAGTTGGTGGCGCCAGAGCGCGCCGTGGTCGTCGGGGAAGTGCGGCACGCCGGGCCAGGCGCGGTCCCAGCGGAACACGGCGCAGCCGGCGGCGCGCAGCGCGGCGTAGGCGTGTTCCGCGGTCTCGGGCTCGTCCACCCACAACGGCATCACATAGGGCGCGGCCTGGGCGGGCAGGGGGCCCCACAGCGGCCGGGCGCCGCGCAGCCGCTGCGTCAGCCGGTACAGGGTGTCGTAGTGGGCGCGGCGGCGCTCGACGATGCGTGCGCGCGGCAGGCCGAGCAGGCGGCGCGTCAGCGCGGGGGGCGCGTCCTCGCTGCGGGCGAGGTCGCAGTCGGCCATCATCGCGGCCTCGTCCATGTCTTGCGGCAGGCCGCCGGCGCCGGGCGCGCGCGGCGGGCCGTTCTTCAGGCGGAACAGCGCGCGCAGGCCGGTGTTCAGCCCGGTCAGCCGATCCTGTTCGGCGGCGCGCTCCAGCAGGTCCACCCAGGCCTTGATCTGCGGCTTGGCGCCGGCCGGCCGCAGGGCTTGCGCGGGCAGGGGCGCGGCGCTGCACAGCAGGCCGCCCTCGGCCACCGGGAAGAACTTGGACAGGCTGGCCGTGGCCAGGTCGCCCCAGCGGCCCACGGCGCGTTCGCCGGCCTGGCCGAAGAAGCTGTGCGCGCAGTCCTCCACCAGCGCGATGCCGCGCGCATCGCACCAGGCCCGCACGGCCGCCAGCGAGCGCGGCAGGCCGAAGAGCTGGGCGACGACGATGGCCTTGGTGCCCGGCGCAGGCGTGATGGCGTCCAGAGCCGGCAGGCCGTCCGGCCCCAGCGGGTAGAGCTGGACCCCGGCGCCGGCCAGGCGCAGCGGCGCGACCAGGGTGGGGCAGTGGTAGCTCGGCGCCAGCACCGTGTCGCCGGGCCGCACGCCCAGGGCCTTCATCGCGGCGAACAGGGCCGCGCGCCCGCTGGTCAGCAGCCGCGTATGGGCCAGGTCGTCGACGGCGGGCAGGCCGGCGGCGCGCTCGCCTTGGAGGTTGTCCCAGCCGAAGGTCGGGCGCGTGGGTTGGCGTGGTGTCATCGGGCGCGGATTTTGGGTCAGATGAGAGGCGGACGTCCCGCGTAGCCGGTCAGCTCCAGATAGCCCGCGCCCAACGGTCGTTTTTGCGTGTCGAACAGCCGGGCCGCGCCTTCCCAGTAGACCAGCCCGCTGGTCCGGCGCGCGTCGATCTCCTGGGCGTCGAAGGCGGCGGCCAGCAGCATCTCGCCAGCGGGGCATTTGAGCCGCCACTCGACCGGCCAGCGCGTGCCGGTGGCGGGGCTGGTCCAGTGCCGCGTGGGCCGCATGTCGACCTCGTCGGGGCCGAAGCTGCGGTCGGCCTGGCCCGGCGTGCGCAGGCTGCCGCCGGTCCAGTCCCGGCTGCCGTCCTTGCGGCGCAGCTGGAACAGCGTCAGCGCGCGGCCGTCGTCGAGGTTGATGCCCAGCCAGTCCCAGCCCTGCGATTCGCCGAGCACGCTGTCGCTCCACTCATGGTCCAGCCAGGCGCGGCCGGCCAGCGGCAGGCGGCGGCCGTCCAGCACCAGCGTGGCGCGGGTGTCGAGCTGGGGGCGGGAGTAGTAATGGCTGAACTGGGCGGGGTCGGCGCCCTTGCGCGAGAGGCCGCCATCGCCCTGCAGCAGCGGCGGCTCGGCCGTCGACAGCTGCAGTTCGAGCGCGAAGCCCGGCCCGTTGAAGCTGGCCTGGTAGCCGTTGCCGCTGCGCTTCAGTGTCCAGTCGCGCAGCCTGACGTCGCAGTCGCCGACCCTGCTGTAGGCCGCGCCCGGCAGCGCGCGCAGCAGGCGCTGGGCATGCCGCTGCTGCTGCGCGCCCAGGTCGGACAGGGCCACATGGCCGAGCAGCAGCTGCCGGGCCGCGAGGGCGCTGGGGTGGTCGGCCGGCGCGGGGCCGGGCAGGCGGAAGAAGGTCAGCTGGTAGCCGAAGCGCGGCGGCGCGCCGGCAGCGTCGCCCAGCAGGCCGGTGAGGTACCACCACTCGATGCCCTGGCGTGGATGCGCGCCGAAGTCGGCCGGGAAATTCATCGCGGCCGCGTGTGCCGGCCAGGGCAGTGCGGCCAGCAGCAGGGTGCGGCGCGTCGTCATCAGGCGTCCTCTCTCACGGCGCGCACGGCGTCCTGGCCCAGCGCCCGCCGGCCGGCCAGCAGCGAGGCGCCCACGGCTGCCGCAAAGGCCAGGCCGACGAGGGCAGCAAGCCTGCCCAGTGGCAGGTGCATCTCCATGCTCCAGTGAAAGCTCTGCGGGTTGACGACGTAGACCAGCACGGCGCTCAGCCCCAGGCCCAGGGCCAGCCCGGCCAGCGCGCCGGCGCCGCCGGTCAGGCCCGCCTCGATCAGCAGCAGCCGCATCAGCGCGCGGCGCGACAGGCCCAGGTGGCGCAGCAGGCCGAACTCGCGGCGGCGCGCCAGCGCCTGGGCCGACTGGCTGGCGACGACGCCGAACAGCCCCACGGCGAGCGCCACGGCCTGCAGCCAGACGGTGATGGCGAAGCTGCGGTCGAAGATGCGCAGCGACATCGCGCGCAGCTCGCCGGCCGCGGCCAGCTCGGCGTCGTCGCCGGCCAGCCGGCGCACGGCGGCGCGGGCGGCGTCCAGCGGCTGGCCGGCCGGCAGCCACAGCGCGAGCTCGGTCGTGCCCGGGTCGTCGCTGGCGCGGCGGTAGTCGGCCAGGCGCATCCACAGCGCCGTGCTCTGGCGCGAGTAGTCGCGCCAGACGCCGGCCACTTGCAGCGGCAGCCGCCGGCCACTGTCCACCAGCTCGGCCGTGAAGACGCGGCCGGGCCGCAGCTCGTCGCGGTCGCGCGCGGCTTCGTTGACCCAGACGGCGATGGCGCCCGGCGCCGGCGCGCCCGTCCAGCGCTCGACGAGGGGCAGGCTGCCGGTGTCGATGTCGCGCGCCGTCAGCGCGACCGGGTCGGCGCCCGGCGCCAGGCGCAGCCGCGTGCTGCGCTGTGGCGCGGCCTGCGCGATCTCGGGCAGCCGGCCCAGGCCCTCGACCAGCGCGGGCGGCAGCGGCGCGGGCAGGCCGTCGGTGCCGCGCAGCGCGGAGCGGACGTAGAGGTCGGCCGGCAGCGCGTGGTCGAGCCAGCGCAGCAGCGACTCGCGGAAGCTGCCGATCATCACCGTCATCGCGACGGCCAGCGCCAGCGCGACGAGCACGCCGGCCAGCGAGCGGCGTGCCTCGGTGGCCTGGTCACGGCTGCGCTCGCGGGCGAGCAGCAGCAGCAGGCCCGCCGGCAGCCGGGCCAGCGCGGCCGTCATGCCGCGCACCAGCGCCGGCACCAGGGCCAGGCCGCCCAGCAGCAGGCAGAGCATGGCCAGATAGGCCGCCACCGGCGTGTCGCCCCCGTTTTGAAGTTTCAGCGGCGGCAGCCAGGCCAGGGCCGCGCCGGCGGCCAGCAGGGCCAGACCCACCGGCGCCGGCAGCGCCCGCCCGGCCGGCAGGCCCAGGCCCTTGAGCACCAGGGCCGGCGCGATGCGGCGCACGGTCAGGGCCGGCGCCAGCGCCGCCAGCAGGGCCGCGGCCAGGCCGAGGGCGCCATAGGCGAGGGCGGGCAGGGCCAGCGGCTGGTTGAACAGCAGGCCGGCCGACGAGCCGTTGGCGCCGTGCAGGCCGAGGTCGCTGCCCAGCAGCTTGAGCGCACCCGCCGCGAGGCCCAGGCCGAGGGCCAGGCCCAGCGCCGTGCCGGCGCTGCCGATGACCAGGCCCTCCATCAGGATCAGCCGCCAGCGCATGCGCGCCGACACGCCGAGCACGCCCACCAGCGCCCATTGCGGCAGGCGCTGGGCCGTGGCCAGCGACAGCACGGCATAGACGAGGAAGCTGCCGGTGAACAGCGCCATCAGCGCGAGCAGGCCGAGGTTGATGCGGTAGGCGCGGGTCAGGTCGGCCAGCCGCGCGCCTTCGTCCTCGGGCGGGCTGGCCTGCCAGCGCCGCGGCAGCGAGGCGGCGAAGGCCGTGGCATCCACGCCGGGCGCGAGCTGCAGGTCGATGCGGTCCAGCGCGCCCAGGCGGCCGAACAGGGCCTGGGCGTCGGCGATGTCCAGCACGCCCAGCGGCGTGTTGCCGGCCGCCACGCGCCCGCCGATGTCGAGCTCGATGTCGCGTGGCGTGCTGGCGCCGGGGATGGGCAGGCGCAGCTTCAGCGTCGTCGCGCCGGCGGGCAGGCGGGCGCGCGCGGCGGCGTTCAGGTGCACGGTGTGGGCGGCCAGCAGTTCGGCGGGGCCGCCTTCGACCTGGGGCACGAGCTCGGGCGCCAGCGGGCGCGCACCGGCAGCGGAGGCCAGCAGCGCGAGCGGGTCCAGGCCGATCAGGCGGATGGACAGCGAGCGGCCTTCCGGGCCCGTCTGGCCGGGCCACAGGGCCTGGGCCTCGAGCACGGGGTTGGCGGCGGCGACCTCGCTGCGGTTCAGCAGCTCGGCGAGATCGGCGTCGGTCAGCGAGCCGGCGCGGTCGCGGACGACGAGGTCGGGCTGGCCGTCGATGCTGCGCGCGGCGCGCGCGAACTCGGCGAGGGCGGCGCCGTTGAGCAGGTGCACGCCGAAGGCGAGGGCGACGCCCAGCATCACGGCGACGACGGCCAGGACCACGCGGCCGGGGTGGTCGCGCCAGGCGGGCCAGCAGAGGTGGCGCCAGAGGGTCATGGCTGCGCTTCTTCGCTGCTTCGGCTTGGTGCCGAGGCCCAGCCGGGAGTTCGCCCCGGCGGGCGACCTTCTTTTTGAGCGACCAAAAAGAAGGCAAAAAGTCGCCCCCGAACCGCCCGGCCCTTTGCTTCGCAGCGGGCTGCCCTGCGGTACTCAAGCCTTGAGGCCTCGCGCATAACTCGCTTCGCTACGCTGCGCTCAGACAACTGCGCGAAGTCAGAGCTTGAAGCTCGCTGCGCGCGCGGCCTCAAGGCTTTCCGTTCCTCGGCGGGCTCAAAGGGGGGGTGAAGGAACAGCCGGCGCCATCCGGCTTTCGGGCTTGGCTGTTGGCTGTTTTGGGTCTCCCCTTCTAAACCGCCGAGAAGCGCAGAAGACCGGGGCGCGTGCGCAGCACGCATCAACATCTGACTCCGCGCAACTGTTTGACCGGAGCGTAGCGAAGGGAGTTTTGCGCGGGCCCCGGGCTTCGAGCATCGCAGGGAACCCCGAAGGGGCGGTTTTGCAGGGGTCGTTTCTTTGCCTACTTTCTTGTCGACACAAGAAAGTAGGTCGCCCGCGGGGGCGAACTCCCCGCTGGGCCTTGCCAAAAAAACAGCATCACGCAGCATGCAACCCAGCGGCATCCAGCCGCAGCCGCCGATCCGCCGCCTGCGCCGCCACCTCCGAGTGCGTGACCAGCAAACACGCCGCCCCCGCCTCATGCGTGCACTGCCTCAGCAATTCCAGCACCTCGGCCGCATGCCTTGCATCCAGATTGCCGGTCGGCTCATCCGCCAGCACCAGCCGCGGCCGGTGCACCAGCGCCCGCGCAATCGCGACGCGCTGCAACTGCCCGCCCGACAGCTGCCGCGGCATGCGCGGCGCCAGCGCGCCGAGGTTCACCGCCTCCAGCATCCGCGCCACGCGGCCGTCATCCTTCAGCCCCAACAGCCGCAAGGGCAGCGCCACGTTGTCCGCCACGCTCAGATGCGGCAGCAGGTGGAAGGCCTGGAAGATGAAGCCGAGCGCCTGGCGCCGCAGCGCGGACCGCGCCTCGTCGTCCAGCGCCCGCAGGTCCTGGCCCGCCAGCGTGATCGAGCCGGCATCGGCCTCGTCCAGCCCGGCCAGGCAGTTCAGCAGCGTCGACTTGCCGCTGCCGGACTCGCCGAGCAGCGCGACGATCTCGCCGGGCGCCAGGTCCAGGTCAATGCCGGTGAAAACCGGCGTGTCGGCATAGCTCTTTGCGAGCCCGCGGGCGCGGAGAACGGTCATGCGTCCAGCAACCTCTGCAAGCCCGCCAGCAACTCGGGAATCGGCTGCGGCCCATCGCAGGCGATGACGCGGCGCCTGGGCATGCCACGCAGCCAGGTCAGCTGCCGCTTGGCCAACTGGCGCGTCGCCGCGATGCCGCGTTCGCGCAGGTCCGAGAAGTCGTTGGCGTCCAGCGCCTCCCAGACCTGGCGGTAGCCGACGCAGCGCATCGACGGCAGCGCGAGGCTCAGGTCGCCCCGCGCGCGCAACGCCTTGACCTCATCGACGAGGCCTTGTTCGAACATCGCATCGAAGCGCTGCGCCAGGCGCTCGTGCAGCCAGGTGCGGTCCGTCGGTTCGAGCGAGAACAGCGGCCAGTCCACACCCTCGTCGCGCGACGCGGCATGCAGCGCGCTCAAGGGCTGGCCGGTCAGGCGGATGACTTCCAGCGCGCGCTGGATGCGCTGGCTGTCGTTGGGCGCCAGCCGGGCGCCGGTCTCGGGGTCCAGCCGCGCCAGTTCGGCGTGCAGCACCGGCCAGCCGCGCTCCAGCGCCTCGGCGTCGATGGCGGCGCGCAGTTCGGCGTCGGCCTGGGGCAGGGCCGAGAGGCCGTCGAACAGCGCCTTGAAGTAGAGCATCGTGCCGCCCACCAGCAGCGGCAGCCGGCCGCGCGCGGCGATCTCGGCGGCCAGGCGCTTGGCGTCGCGCACGAACTCGGCGGCCGAATAGCTTTCCAGCGGGTCGAGGATGTCGATCAGGTGATGCGGCACCGCCGCCTGCTCGGCCGCCGTGGGCTTGGCGGTGCCGACGTCCATGCCGCGGTAGACCAGCGCCGAGTCGACGCTGATGATCTCGGCGGGCAGCACCTCGGCAATGGTCAGGGCCGCCGCCGTCTTGCCGCAGCCGGTAGGCCCTGCGAGGCAGATCGGGTTCAGAAGCGTTCCCATGGCGCCAGGTAGCGCCACTGCCCGACCGGCAGATGGCCCAGCGGGATGCGGCCGATGCGCACGCGCTTCAGGCCGACGACCTTGAGGCCGACCAGCTCGCACATGCGGCGGATCTGGCGCTTCTTGCCCTCGCGCAAAACAAAGCGCAGCTGCTGCTCGTTCTGCCAGCTGACCTTGGCGGGCTTGAGTGCCTCGCCGTCCAGCTCCAGGCCGTGGTTCAGCAAGGCCAGCTTGTCGGGCGCCAGCGCCGCATTGGGCAGCGTGCCCTCGGGCAGCTCGTGCGCGACGAATTCGACGCGGACGAGGTATTCCTTCTCGATGTCGGAGTCGTCGCCGATCAGCGCCTTGGCGACGCGGCCGTCCTGCGTCAGCACGAGCAGGCCGGTGGAGTCGATGTCCAGCCGGCCGGCGGGCGCGAGGTGGCGGTGGTGGTTGGGGTGGGGCTTGATGCCGGAGGGGTCGTCCTTCCAGCGGTTCTCGGGTTGGAACAGCACGACGGCGGGCTCGTAGCCGTCCTCGGCCTGGCCGGAGACATAGCCGATGGGCTTGTGCAGCAGCACGGTCACGAGCTGGGACTGGGCCTGGCGGGCGGCGGGGTCGATGGCTATCTGCACGTCGCCGACGACGCGCTGGCCCAGCACGGCGACCTTGCCGTCGACGCGCACCCAGCCGGCGGCGATCCATTCGTCGGCCTCGCGGCGCGACGCGAGCTTGAGCTCGCTCATGCGCTTGGACAGGCGCTCGCCGGCCTCGGGGTCGACCTCGCGGGCCGGGTTGTTGCGGCGTTGCGGGCGCTGCGGCGGTTCGAAGCCGGGGCCGCGGTTGGACACGCGGCGCTGGTCGACGCGGGGTGGCCGGGCCTCCGCGGGGCGTTCGTCCGGCCGTGCGCGCGGGCCGCGTTCGGCGCGCGGTGGTGCGTCGCCGCGGGGCTGCGCCGGCCGCTCGGGCTTGAAGGCGCTGCCGGTCTTGGGGCGGGGCGGGCGTTCGTCGCGCGATGGCGCCGGTCGCTCGGCGCGCTGCTGGGCCTTCTTCTCGAACTGTTCCTGGCGTTCGGCGCGCTCGGCCTGGACCTTGGCCAGCGTGGGGCGTGGCTTGGACACGCCCTTGCCGCGCAGCGGCGCGCGGCGTTCGCCGCCGGGCGCCGCGGGCGACTTCTTCTTGTTCAGCTTGAGCGTGCTCATCGCGCTTTCGGGGCTGGGTGGTGTGGAGGATGGGGTCAGCCGGCCTTGGCCGGGCCGGGCGGCAGCCAGTTGCGGCGCCGGTATTCGTCTTCGACGGCGGCGATGCTGCCGTCGCGCCACATGCGGGCGAGCTGTTCGTCCAGGCGCCGCCGCACGTCCGCCAGGCCGGGCTTGCGGGCCAGCGCGACGTAGAAGGGCTGCCGGTACAGCGGCGGCGACAGCGCCGCCACGCGGCCCGACAGGCCCTCGCTGGCGACGATCTGCAGGCCGGCCAGCCGCGGCACGGCGGCAAAGTCCACGCGGCCCGCATCGACCATGCGCAGCGCCGCGGAGAAGCTGTTGGCCTCCTCGCAGTGCAGCCGGCCTTCGCGCACGGCCTCGTCGAACTCGGGCGCGAACAGCGCGCCGCGCAGCCGCACGAAGCGTCGCTCCGCCAGCTCGCCGAGCTGGCCGCTGAAGGCCGGCAGCCGGTCGGCGCGGCCGAACAGCGACATGTCGGAGCGGTAGACCGGCTCGCCCGGGAAATCGAACAGCGCCTCGCGCTCCGCGGAGCGGATGGTCGGGATCAGGCCGTCGCACTGGCCGCTCTTCAGCGCATTGACGCCGCGCGCCCAGGGCACGACCTCGACCTCGGCGTCCAGGCCGGCACGGCGGCAGGCGCGCAGCGTGATCTCGGTGACGATGCCCGTCACGCCATAGGGCGTGGCCATGATGAGGGGCGGCAGCTCGACGCCATAGATGCGCAGGGGGCCGGGCCCGGCGGCCTGGGCCAGGCCAGCGGCGGCGGCGGCGGCCGAGGCGGCCATGAATTGCCGGCGGGAGAGAGTGTCAGGCATGCGGCCCTCCTCAACGGCCCCGCAGGAACAGCGCGTCCAGCTCGCGCATGTCGAGCTGGCGCCAGGTGGGGCGGCCGTGGTTGCACTGGTCGGCGCGCTCGGTGGCTTCCATGTCGCGCAGCAGCGCGTTCATCTCGTCGACGGTGAGCTGGCGATTGGCGCGCACGGCGCCGTGGCAGGCCATCGTGGCCAGGATCTCGTGCTGGGCGCGCTCCAGCACCGAGCTGGCGTCGAACTGGGCCATCTCGGCCAGCAGCTCGCGCGTCAGCGCGACGAGGTCGCTCGCGGCCAGCAGGGCCGGCCGCGAGCGCACGGCCAGCGTGCGGGTGGACAGCGGGGATACGTCCAGGCCCAGCCTGGCCAGCGTGTCGGCATGCTGCTCGGCCGCGGCGACTTCCTCGGCCGTGGCCGCGAAGCTGACCGGGATCAGCAGCGGCTGGCTCTCGATGGTCGTCGAGCCCAGCCTGGCCTTGAGCCGCTCGTAGACGACGCGCTCGTGGGCCGCATGCATGTCGACGATGACCAGGCCCTGCCGGTTCTCGGCCAGGATGTAGACGCCCTGGATCTGCGCGATGGCCCGGCCCAGCGGCCAGTCGTCCTTTGCCGGCAGCTCGGAGAGGGGCTGCCTGGGTGCGGGTGTCGGGTCCGGCAGCGAGGTGGACACGACCGGCTTGGCCGGCTCCCACAGCGCCTCGTGCTGGGCCAGCGACAGCCGCACCTGCTCGGCCGTGGGCGGCACCGGCGGCGTGAAGGCCTGGTAGGTGGAGCGCGGCTCGGCGACGTAGAGCGTGGCCGCCGTGGTCGGCTCGAAGGCCAGCGGCGCCATCGCGGACTCGATGCCGGCGGCCTCGGCGCTGCGCGACTGGGCCAGCGCGTCGATGAAGGCGCGGCGCACGCTCTGGTGGATGGCGCGGCCGTCACGGAAGCGCACCTCGATCTTGGTCGGGTGCACGTTCACGTCCACCAGCTCGGGTGCGATCTCGATGAAGAGCACATAGCTGGGCTGGCGCTGGCCGTGCAGCACGTCTTCGTAGGCCGAGCGGATGGCGTGGCTGATGAGCTTGTCGCGCACATGGCGGCCGTTGACCCAGACGTATTGCTGGTCGGCCCGCGAGCGGGCGGCCTCGGGCAGGCCGGCGCGGCCGGTCAGCGCGAGTGGCCCGGCGCTGTGCTCGAAGGCGCGGCTCTCGGCGACGAAGTCCTCGCCGAGCACGTCGGCGATGCGCTGCTCGCTGGACGCGGCCCGCCACTGGTCGACGAGCTTGCCCTCATGCCAGATCGCGAAGCCGACGTCGGGCCGCGCCAGCGCGTGGCGGCGCACGGCCTCCACGCAATGGGCCAGTTCGGTCGCATCGGTCTTCAGGAACTTGCGGCGGGCGGGCGTCGAGAAGAACAGCTCGCGCACCTCGATGCTGGTGCCGCGCGCGCGGGCGGCCGGCTGCAGCTCGCCGCTGCGCGCGTCCAGCCGGTGGGCATGGGCGTCGGCGGCCGTGCGGCTGGCGATGGCCATGTCCGACACCGACGAGATGGCGGCCAGCGCCTCACCGCGAAAGCCCATGGTCGCGACCGATTCGAGGTCGTGCAGGTTGGCGATCTTGCTGGTCGCGTGGCGCTTGAGGGCCAGCGGCAGCTGGGCCACCGGGATGCCGCAGCCGTCGTCCTCGACGACGATGGCGCGCACGCCGCCGGCCATCAGCTTGACCTGGATGTTCTTCGCGCCGGCGTCCAGCGCGTTGTCCACCAGCTCGCGCACGACCGAGGCCGGGCGCTCGACGACCTCGCCGGCGGCGATCTGGCTGATCAGCTCGTCGGGCAGCTCGCGGATGAGGCGGGGGGCGGGGACTTCGGGCAGGGACAACTCCATCCGCGGGATTATCGCGGCGGGGCAGGCGTCACGAAGCCATCGGGATAATGCGCGCCCCATGGATCTGCTGCACTTCCTCCTCGACTTCATCCTGCACGTCGACGTGCACCTCAAGGACTTCGTCCTGACCTACGGCGTCTGGGTCTATGCCCTGCTGTTCCTGATCATCTTCGTGGAGACGGGCGTCGTGGTCATGCCCTTCCTGCCGGGTGACTCGCTGCTCTTCGTCGTCGGTGCCATGTGCGGCCTGGGCCTGATGGACCTGTGGGCGTCCATGGGTCTGCTGACGCTGGCAGCCATCCTCGGCAACCAGAGCAACTACACCATCGGCCGTCATTTCGGACCACGCGTCTTCCAGTGGGAGCAGTCGCGCTTCTTCAACAAGGCAGCCTTCATGAAGGCGCACGAGTTCTACGAGAAGTACGGCGGCATCACCATCGTCGCGGCGCGCTTCATGCCCTTCCTGCGCACCTTCGCGCCCTTCGTGGCCGGCGTGGCGCAGATGACGCGGCGCAAGTTCACGCTCTACGATGTGGGCGGCGGCGCGCTGTGGGTCTGCGGTGTGACGACCATCGGCTATCTGTTCGGCAACGTGCCCTGGGTCAAGCAGCACCTTGACAAGATCATCTGGGCCATGATCTTCATCCCCGGTCTGCTCGTCATCGGTGGCAGCCTGCGCGGCAAGCTCAAGCGCCAGCCGAACTGACTTTCGGCGGGCCCTGCGGCTGGCCCTAGAGTCCGAGGTTTTGCGCTGGCGACCGGCTGGCGCGGACAACGTCATCCAAACCCTGGAGACCTCGATGCTCAATTCCCGTACCGTCATCGCCGCGGCCGCGCTGCTGGCCACGCTGGGCCTGGCCCAGGCTGCCGAGCCGACGCTGATGCTGCGCCAGCCCGCCATCTCGAAGAACCACCTGGCCTTCGTCTACGCCGGCGACCTGTGGCTGGCCGACCGCAACGGCGGTAACGCGCGGCGCCTGACCAGCCACGCCGCATCCGAGTTCGCGCCGCGCTTCTCGCCGGACGGCCAGCGCATCGCCTTCTCGGCCAGCTATGACGGCAACACCGATGTCTACGTCATCGGCCTGGACGGCGGTCAGCCCAGGCGCCTGACCTGGCACCCCAGCGCCGACGTCGTCAGCGGCTGGAGCCCGGATGGCAAGCGGGTGCTGTTCGCGTCGCCGCGCGAGGTGCTGAACAACCGCAGCAACCAGCTCTACGAGGTCAGCGTGGACGGCGGCTACGAGCGCCAGGTCATGAAGGCCGTGGCCTACGAGGGCGCCTGGTCGGCGGACGGCAAGCGGCTGGCCTACCGGCCCTACAACGCCGCCAATGCCGGCGCCAGCGGCTGGCGCCAGAGCCGCGGCGGCACGACGCCGCCGGTCTGGATCATGGACATGGCCAGCCAGGCCTGGGAGCAGATCCCCCACGTCAACGCCAGCGACTCGGCGCCGGTCTGGGCCGGCGGCGAGGTCGTCTTCATCTCCGACCGGGCCGACGGCGCGGCCAATCTCTTCGCCTTCAACCCGGCGAGCAGGCAATTGCGCCAGCTGACTCACGAGACCCAGTGGGACGTGCGCAGCGTGGACGCCAACGGCACGACGCTGGTCTACGAGTCGGGTGGCCGCATCAAGCAGATCGAGCTCGCCGGCGGCACGCCCCGGGTGCTGGACATCGCACTCGCCAGCATCGCGCCCCAGGCCCGCCCGCAGTGGAAGGACGCCGGCAAGACGCTGACCTCGGCGCGGCTGTCGGCCACCGGCAAGCGCGTCGTCGTCAGCGCGCGCGGCGAGGTCTTCACGGTGCCGGTGAAGGACGGCAGCGTGCGCAACCTGACCGAGACCTCCGGCGTGCGCGAGAAGGACGCGCTGTGGAGCCCCGACGGCCAGCGCGTCGCCTATATCTCCGACGCGCCCGGCATGCGCCACGAGCTGGTGCTGCAGGCGCAGACGGGCCTGGGCGCCAAGGAGCGCTTCCTGCTGCCCAAGGACGGCTATTTCACGCTGGCCGACTGGTCGCCCGACGGCCACACGCTGGTGCTGCAGGACAACCACCTCAACCTCTACAAGCTCGGCCTGGCCGCAGGCGCGCAGCGCGGCCAGCTCGTCAAGATCGCCAGCGACCAGCGCCGCGGCGGGCTGGACGTCGCCTTCTCGCCGGACAGCCGCTGGCTGGCCTACACGGCCTCGGGCGAAAACTATTTCGGCCGCGTCTGGCTGCACGACCTGACGACCGGCCGCAACCATGCGGTGACCGACGGCCTCTCGCATGCCGGCAGCCCGGTGTTCTCGGCCAAGGGCGACTACTTGTTCTTGACCGCCTCCATCAACTCCGGCCCCAGGCAGGTCGGGCTGGACCTGTCCACGCAGGAGCGGCCGCTGCGCGTCGGCCTCTATGCGCTGGTGCTGGTCGCGGACGGCAAGTCGCCGCTGGCGCCCAAGGCGGGTGACGAGGACGACAAGAAGGACGAAAAGAAGGAAGAGAAAAAGGACGACAAGAAGGCCGACGCCAAGGCCGACGCGAAGAAGGACGAGGGCAAGAAGGATGACAAGAAGGACGACAAGCCCAAGGCCGTCCGCATCGACTTCGACGGCCTGGCCGAACGCCTCGTCGCGTTGCCGGTGGCGGAGCGCAACTACGACGGCCTGCTCGCCGCGGCGGACGGCGCGCTGCTCTATCTGCAGCATCCCCAGCCCGGCGCCAGCTCCGAGCCGCCGCAGGCCGAGCAGCGCGCGACGGCCGAGCTGTGGCGCTTCGACTTCGAGGAACGCAAGGCCAAGATGCTGAAGACAGGCGTCGCGAACTTCTCGCTCAGCGAGGACCACAAGAAGCTGCTGCTGACCGTGGCCGGCGGCGGGCTCGAGGTGGGCGATGCCAACGACAAGGCCGAGACCAAGGCGCTGGACCTGAGCGGCCTGCGCGCCCGCATCGACCCGCGCGCCGAGTGGAAGCAGATCTTCGACGAGGCCTGGTGGATGGAGAAGGACTACTTCTACGACCCCGCCCTGCACGGCCTGGACTGGCAGGCCGTCTACGACCGCTACCTGCCCCAGCTCGCCCATGTGCAACGCCGCGAGGACCTGAGCGACCTGCTCGTGCAGATGATTGCCGAGCTGCAGGTGGGCCACAACCGCAGCGGCGGCGGCGACGTCTACCAGGAGGCGAAGGTCGCCGTCGGCCTGCTGGGCGCGGACTTCCAGCTGCAGCAGGGCCGCTATCGCATCGCCAGGCTTTATGCCGGCGACCGCCTCAACCCCAACCTGCGCTCGCCGCTGGCCGTGCCGGGCCTGGGCGTGAAGGAGGGCGATTTCATCCTCGCCATCGGCGGCCATGAGCTGGACGACAAGACCAATCTCTACGCGCTGCTGGAGAACACGGTCGGCAAGCAGGTCGCCATCGCCGTCGCGCAGGACGCCGCCGGCAAGGGCCGCCGCGAGATCACCGTCGAGCCCATTGCGAGCGAAGCGCTGCTGCGCCGCTGGGCCTGGATCGAAGGCAACCGCAAGAAGGTGCAGGACAAGAGCGGTGGCCGCATCGCCTACGTCTACATGCCCGACACCGCCGGCCAGGGCTTCGAGCACTTCAACCGCATGTTCTTCGCGCAGGTCGACAAGCAGGCTCTGATCGTCGACGACCGCCGCAACGGCGGCGGCCAGGCGGCCAACTACGTGACCGAACTGCTCAGCCGCGCCTACCTCGGCGGCTGGAAGGACCGCGACGGCCTGGTCTTCGAGACGCCGGGGGGTGCCATCTACGGCCCCAAGGCCATGCTGATCGACCAGGACGCAGGCTCGGGCGGCGACTTCATGCCCTATGCCTTCAAGCGCGTGGGCCTGGGGCCGCTGATCGGCAAGCGCACCTGGGGCGGGCTGATCGGCATCTCGGTCAACCCCAACCTGATCGACGGCGCCTTCCTGACCGTGCCCTTCTTCCGTTTCTACACGCCGGACGGCGAGTGGCGCATCGAGAACGAGGGCGTGGCGCCGGACATCGACGTCGAACTCGACCCGGCCGCCGTCAACCGCGGCGAGGACACGCAACTCGACGCGGCGATTGCCGACGTGCTGAAGCGGCTGGAGAGCTGGAAGCCGATCCAGCGCAAGACGGCGCCGGCACCGGCGACGCTGGGCCGTTGACCATGAAGTCCTGGGCGTCCCTGTCCCTGCGGGGGCGCCTCTTCCTGCTGGCCCTGCTGCCGCTGCTGGCCTCGCTGGCCCTCATTGCCTTCGCCGTGCGCCAGCAGGAGCGCGAACTGGCCGCGCGCGAGCAGGCCCTGGTGCGGGCCAGCTATATGGACGCGCGGCGCACCGAGCTCAGGCATTACGTCGACCTCGCCGTCAGCACCCTCAAGCCGCTGCTCGGCCAGCCCGGCGGGCCCCAGCGGGCGCTGCAGCTGCTGTCCTCGCTGGACTACGGCCCCGACGGCTATTTCTTCGTCTACGACCTGCAGGGCCGCGTGCTGATGCATTCGCGCCAGGCCGAGCTGGTCGGCCAGAACCTGTGGGAGCTGCGCGACCCGCAGGGACGACCCACCATCCAGCAGCTCATCGCCAAGGCCAAGGCCGGCGGCGGCTATGTCGAGTACCTGTGGCGCAAGCCGTCGAGCAATCTGCTCGCGCCCAAGCTGGGCTATGTCGTGGCCGTGCCCGAGTGGAACTGGATGCTGGGCACGGGCCTCTACCTCGACGGCATCGAGGCGACCATGGCCGAGCTGGAGCGCGGCGCGCGCCAGAACATCACGACGACGCTGCTGTGGGTGGGCGCGGTCGCGGTCTTCGGCGTGGCGCTGATCAGCGCCGGCGCGCTGGCCCTCAACCTCAGCGAACACCGCAGCGCCGAGGCCAAGCTGCGCGCGCTGGCCCGCGAGGTCGTGCAGAGCCAGGAGGACGAGCGCGCCCGCCTGGCCCGCGAGCTGCACGACGGCGTCAGCCAGGCACTGGTGGCGACAAAGCTGCTGATCGAGTCCGCCCAGCACGAGCCCGGGGGCGCCGGGCGGCTGCAGGCGCTGGCGCTGAAGCAGCTCAATGGCACGCTGGCCGAGGTCAGGCATATCTCCCACGCGCTGCGGCCGGCCCTGCTGGACACGCTCGGCCTTCCGGCCGCACTGCAGCACCTGGCCGGCGAGTTCGACGCGGCCGGTGGCGCGCATTTCGAGGCCGGCATCGAAGGCGAGGAGGCGGAGCTGCCCGAGGCGGTCAAGACGGCGCTGTTCCGCATCGCCCAGGAGGCGCTGAACAACGCGGCCCGCCATGCCCGGGCCACGGCCGTGCGGGTCGCGCTGCGTTTCGAGCCGCGCGGCGGCCTGGTGCTGGAGGTGGCCGACGACGGCCGCGGCTTCGACGCCGACGCGGCCCAGGCCGTGGCCGACCGCGGCCTGGGCCTGCGCAGCATGCGCGAGCGGGCGGACGCGCTGGGCGCGCGGCTGAGCCTGGCGACCGCGCCGGGCCAGGGGTGTCGGCTCGCGGTGAAACTAGGGCCTGCTGAAGCCATGACAATGGGTCGCGAAGGCCTGCAGCCAGGGGCCAATCAAGGCGCGGCACGCCGCCCGCACTCGCGTGCGGGCAAGTGACGCAACGCCGAGTGGCCCCTGGCTGCTGGCCTTCCCGAAGGGTTGTGCCCAGTCAGGCCGCGCGCTGCGTTGCAAATCCTCGCCGGGTACCCAACCCGGCTGCGGTTTGCGCCTTGCTCGCAGCCCGACTGGGCACAACGCGACCCATTGCCATGGCTTCAGCAGGCCCCCCACCGACCTCGCCCGTGCCCTCGCATGACCCCCATCCGCATCCTGCTCGTCGATGACCACCCGATGGTGCGCGAGGGCCTGGTCGCGCGGCTGCAGGCGGTGCCGCGCTTCGAGGTGGTCGGCGAAGCGGGCGGCCGCGCGGATGCGCTCGCGCTGCTGGCCAGCGCGCGGCCCGATGTCGTGCTGATGGACGTGGGGCTGAAGGACGGCAACGGCATCGCGCTGGGCGCCGAGATGCTGGCCGCTCAGCCGGCCATCCGGCTGCTGATGTTCAGCATGTACGACAACCCCGAGTACGTGCAGCGCGCGCTGCAGGCCGGCGCGCGCGGCTATGTGCTGAAGGACGCGCCGGCGACGGAGATCGTGTCGGCCATCGACGCGGTGGCGGCCGGCGGCACCTTCCTCAGCGCGGCCGTGTCCGGGCGGCTATTCCGCGGCCAGGCCCCGAAGCCGGTGCTGACGCCGCGCGAGAGCGAGATCCTGGCCAAGCTGGGGCAGGGCGCCTCCAGCAAGCAGATCGCCCGCGAGCTGGACCTGAGCGTGCGCACCGTGGAAGCGCACAGGCAGAGCATCAAGCGCAAGCTGGAGCTCGAGGGCCAGGCGGAGCTGATCCGCTATGCCGTGGAGCACGCACAGCGCTGATGCGGTGCGCGCTCATACCAATTCGCGTTC
Organism: Pelomonas aquatica; assembly: GCF_026712205.1. GTDB lineage: Bacteria > Pseudomonadota > Gammaproteobacteria > Burkholderiales > Burkholderiaceae_C > Pelomonas > Pelomonas aquatica. Next base: position 104 of record NZ_JAPPUW010000004.1, on the reverse strand, counting down.
AATATATTAGATACAATTTCCATCCACGCAACATCCGGAGGCGTGGATGAAGAGTCTGATCGTCAGCGACAAGGCCACCATCAGCCGACTGGCCGAGCGGCTCA
>NZ_JAPPUW010000039.1 GCF_026712205.1 Pelomonas aquatica | reverse complement strand
GCGAGGCCCCGCCCGCGCCGCCGCCGGCCCGGGCCGAGGCGGCGCCCGCACCGCCCGGCGCGCCGCCGTTTCCCTACCAGTTCGTGGGCCGCATGACCGACCCGCTTCCCCGCGCCGTGCTGAACAGCGTGCAGCGCAGCGCCGTGGTCGCCGCGGGCGATGTCGTGGACGGCCAGTGGCGCGTCGACGCCGTCGAGGCCGGCGGCCTGCGCCTGACCTATCTGCCGCTGGGCCTGGCCCAGTTCATCCCCTTTGCCAGACCCTCCGCATGAGCCGCGTTCCCGTCATTGCCCTGGTCCTGCTGCTGGCCGCCTGCGCCAGCCATCCTGCGCTGCGCGAAGCCGAGGTGCTGGCCCGCCAGGGCGAACACGAGAGCGCCTGGCGGCTGCTGCGCGATGCCGCGGCCGCATCGCCGCTGGACGCTGCGCTGCGCAGCGCAAGCCAGCGCGAGGCCGAGCTGGGCCTGCTCGGCCTGGCCGCGCAGGCCGAGAACGCCCGCGCGGCTGGCCGGCTGGAGGTCGCCGCCGACCTGCTGCACCGCATGGAAGCCATCGACGCGCTCGCGCCGCGCACCCGGGCGCTGCAACTCGCGCTGAGCCGCGCCCGCAGCCACGAGGCCCTGCTCGCCCAGGCCGAGCGCCAACTGCAGGCCGGCCAGCGGGATGCCGCGCGGGAAACGGTCGCCCAGGTGCTGGTCGAAGACCCCGGCCAGCCGCACGCGCAGGCGCTTCAGCAAAAGCTGCGTCGCCCGTCGGCGCCGCCGCTGGTGCCGCCCACACTCGCGGCCACCTACCAGAAGCCCGTGAGCCTGGAGTTCCGCGACGCACCGCTGCGCACCGTCTTCGAAGCCCTGAGCCGGGGGGCCGGCATCAACTTCGTGTTCGACAAGGACGTGAAGGCCGATGCCCGCATCAGCGTCTTCCTGAAGGACGTCAGCGTCGACGAAGCCATGCGCGTCGTGCTCAGTACCCAGCAGCTGGACCGCAAGCTACTGAACGACAACTCGGTGCTGATCTACCCCAACACGCAGCAGAAGCAGCGCGAGCACCAGGAGCTGGTCACGCGCAGCTTCTACCTGAACAACGCCGACGTGAAGCAGGCCCAGGCCCTGGTGCGCATGATGGCCAAGACGCGCGACATCTTCATCGACGAGCGGCTGAACCTGCTGGTGGCGCGCGACACGCCCGAGGTCATCGCGATGATCGAGCAGCTCGTCGCCGGCCTGGACCTGGCCGAGCCCGAGGTCATGCTCGACGTGGAGGTGCTGGAGCTGGGCACCGACCGCAGCGCCGAGGCCGGCCTGAACTGGGCCACCGACGCGACCTATGGCAGCACCGACACCGCGGCCATGGTGCCCTGGAGCTCGCGCGGCAGCTTCCGCACGCTGGTGGCCAACCCGGTCGTCGCCGCGCGGCTCAAGGGCGGCTCGGGCGCGAGCAACCTGCTGGCCAATCCCAAGCTGCGCGCGCGCAACAAGGAGAAGGCCAAGATCCAGATCGGCGACCGCGTGCCCGTGTTCACGAGCACGTCGACGGCCAATGTCGGCGTGTCCACGGCCGTGACCTATATCGACGTCGGCATCAAGCTGGAGGTGGAGCCCACCGTGCAGCTGGACAACGACGTCGTCATGAAGGTCAACCTCGAGGTCAGCAGCCTGGGCGTGAAGGAAAGCTCCGGCGGCTCGCAGCCCACCAGCGCCTACCGCATCGGCACGCGCAACGCGTCCACGTCGCTGCGGCTGCGCGACGGCGAGACCCAGGTGCTGGGCGGCCTCATCAACGACGAGGACCGCAAGACCATCGCCGGCGTGCCCTATGTGTCCGAGACGCCGCTGCTCGGCCGCCTCTTCGGCGTGCACGGCGACAGCCGCAAGAAGACCGAGATCGTGCTGCTGATCACGCCGCATGTGCTGCGCAACATCAGCCTGCCGGACGCGGGCCAGACCCTGCTGGCCTCGGGCTTCGACGCCAACCCCGGTGCCGAAGGCCTGCGGCTGCGGGCCTCGCATGGCAATGCAGCGCCGGCGCTGACCGACGCCGCGCCGGCAAGCGCCCGACCGTTGCCCCCGGCAATCGCCAGGGCCCAGGCGGCTCGCGCCCTGGCGGCAGCGCAGGCGCAAGCGCAGGTACCGACACAGGTCGAGACCCCGACGGCGCCCGACGAAGCCATGGTCGAGCTGCAGCTCGTCGACAGCGTCGTGGCGGGACAGAACCTGACGGTCACGCTGGCCAATCGCTCCAGGGCCGCGGTGTCCGGCAAGATGATCTATGACGCGACCCTGTTCCTGCAGGCCGACGTCGCGGAGGCGCAAGCCGGCAGCGGCATCGCCGAGGTGGAACTGGGCCCGCAGGCCCAGCAGGCGGTCATCTTGCGCGCCCGACCCGATACCGCGGGGCGGTCCGGCTCACTCCAGTTCGTCATCACCAAGGCCACGGGCCCCAACGGCGAGGCGCTCAGCGTGCGGGTGGAAGGCGGATCCCGTGTCGAGGTGCACTGACCGGGGCTTCACCCTCGTCGAGATGCTGGCGGTGGTCACCATCGTCGGCATCCTGGCCGCGGCCGCGCAGCCGCTGGCCGTCTGGGTGCACAAGCGCCAGCGCGAGGCCGAGCTGCACCAGGCGCTGCGCACGCTGCGCGGCGCGCTGGACGCCTACCGGCAGGCCGCGAAGGACGGCCGCATCACGCTGAAGGCCGACGACAGCGGCTACCCGCCCGATCTCGACAGCCTCGTGCGCGGCGTGCCCGACGCCAAGGACGCACAGCAACGCAAGCGCATCTACTTCCTGCGCCGCCTGCCGCGCGACCCGCTGGCCGACCCGGCCCTGCCCGCGGCGCAGACCTGGGGCCTGCGCAGCTACGACAGCCCGCCGGAGTCGCCGGCACCGGGGCGCGACGTGTTCGACGTGCACTCGCGCTCCGAAGGCATCGCGCTCGACGGCTCGCACTACCGGGACTGGTGATGGCGCAGGCCCGCGGTTTCACCCTCATCGAGCTGATCGTCGTGATGGCCATCGTCGCGCTGCTCGCCGGCATCGCGGCGCCGCGCTACTTCAACGCCGTGGACCGCGCCAAGGCCAACAGCCTGCGCTCGTCGCTCGGCGTCATGCGCGATGCGCTGGACAAGTACGCGGCCGACAAGGGGCACTACCCGGACACCCTTGAACAGCTCGTGCAGGAGCGCTATCTGCGCCAGCTGCCCGAGGACCCGCTGACCGGCAGCGCCACGAGCTGGGTCACGCAGCCGCCGCCGGCCGAGGCCGAGATCGGCGGCCAGGTCGGCGACGTGCACAGCGGCGCCGCCGGCCGCGCGCCCGATGGGAGCCAGTATGCGGACTGGTGAAATGATGCCCCCACGTCGGCGAGTACGCCTCCTGCCCCCCGAGGTGGCGTGCGCGCCTTGGGGCGGCCCGGCGGCGCGCAGCCGCGGCTTCACCTACCTCTGGCTGCTGTTCGCGCTGGCCCTCGGCGGCGTCGCGCTCGCGGCCCTGGGCGAGCAGGAGCAGACGCGCCAGCGCCGCGAGCGCGAGGCCGAGCTGCGCTGGCGCGGCGAGGCCATTGCCGCCGCCCTGGCCAGCTATGCCGAGCACACGCCGGTCGGCCATCTGCCGCTGCCGCAAAGCCTGGACGAGCTGCTGGCCGACCGGCGCTTTCCCAGGCCGCAGCGGCATCTGCGCCAGCTCTATGCCGACCCCTTCACCGGCAAGCCCGACTGGGAGCTGGTGCTCGGCCAGGCGGCCGTGGCCGCCGATGTCGAAAGCAAGGGCAGGAGCGCCGCGAAACCGCTGACGGGCAGCGGCATCGTCGGCCTGCGCAGCAGCTCGACGCGCCGCCTGCTCGCGACGGCCGGCGGCCACCCGACCGCGCATGACTGGGTTTTTGTTGCGCCAGCCCCCTTGGCCCCCCCCCAACCGGAGTAGTCCGCATGAGCCGAACGGCTCATGCGGACGCCGGACCTTCAACTCACGGTCATCCGCCCTTCCTAGAGTTTCAGCCTTGTGTATCCACCACGAAGTTTTGTTCATCCGCCCCGCGACCCGCCCCTCACCGCTCAAGCGCATCCCATGACCCAGAACGACGCCCCGGCCGCGACGACGAGTTCCAGCGACCCTGTCGAAGCCATCGTGCGCGCGGCCGAATCCGCGCTGAACGTGCGCCGCCGCTACCAGTTCTTCGTCTGGACGCAGAGCTATCTGGGCCGGCTGATCCCGCACCAGCTCGCCGTCTGCGGCAGCTACGACCGCAGCGCCCGCGAGCTGCTGTTCGACGTCTTCAACAGCTTCGGCCTGGAGCCCGCGCTGATGGACGCCCTCGGCGACGCACGCAGCCTGCTGATGCGCCATCTGCAGGTCTGCTGGCTGGAGGCCCGCTGCCGGCCGACCGTCGTCACGACGGCCGAGCTGTCCCTCGCCTCCCTCGGCACGGTGCGCGAGGCGCTGCTGGCGGCGCAGTTCGAGAAGATCCTCGTGCACGGCGTGTCGCGCCCCCAGCGCCCCCAGGAGATCGAGAGCTTCTTCGCCTTCGCCGCCCAGGACGGCGCCGCGCTGGCGGCGCACGCCGCGCGGCTGGAGCTGCTGATCCCGCATGTGCACGGCGCCTGGCAGCGCGTGCAGGCCGTGGAGCGCGACATCGGCAACGGCGGCGCAGCGCTGCCGGCGCCGATCAAGGTCGGCGGCGTCACGCAGCGCGAGCGCGAGATCCTCAGCTGGCTGCGCGAAGGCAAGAGCAACCAGCAGATCGCCGACCAGCTCGGCATCAGCGCGCTGACGGTGAAGAACCATGTGCAGAAGATCCTGCGCAAGCTGGGCGCCGCCAACCGCGCCCAGGCCGTGGCGCAGGCGATGTCGCTGCAATTGCTGGAGCAGCTGCCCGCCGCGCCGGCTGCGCCACGCCGCCGCGACCTGCCCCTAAGCTGATTCACAACCCAAGGGTTTGTACGGGGGCCGTCCGGACTACGAACGGAATCACGGCCTGGGGCGCATGTCACCGGCCGCCAGAAGAATGCCGACCATCGGATCCTCGGATCCCTGCTCTTTGACAGCGGGTCTTCCTGACCCAGGCGCCCAAGGCCACCGCCGATCGCGAGGTAGCGATCCAGGGGAGGCAGCCAGGCGTGACGGCGCCCAGCCCACGAGGCCGGCGCCCCCACCTACCTTCCTTGGAGTAATTCACATGAAACTCAAGTCCCTCGCCGCCGCGGCCCTCGCCGTCGCCGCCGCCTCGCAAGCCCACGCCGATATCGTCGTCTCCGTCCAGGGTATGTCCGAACTCTTCTTCGTTCTCGGCAACGACAAGGGTTCCTTCCTGCTGGACACCGGCGTCACCGTCAACGCCCTGAAGAGCGCCAGCTTCACGTCCTACGTCCAGAACGTGACGAACCTGGCCGGCTTCTCCAGCTATGTCGCCAGCACCACCCAGCCCACGCTGTGGGGCCTGGCCGTTTACGACGGCGCCGGCACCGCGAACTACAACCAGCTTGACCTGATCTCCACGTTTTCGTCCACGGCGGCCACGCCCGTTGGCATCAACAACAACACGTTCAAGAACGGCACGTTTGGCATCACCGGCTCGGTCGCCCTGTCGGCCAACAACACCGGCACCCACCTCACGATGGCCAATGGCAGCAGCTACAACGCTGTCGGCACCGCCGGCTACTTCGGCTCGAGCTTCTGGAACCTGGGCCAAAGCTCCGGCGTTCAAGTCGGCAACGCGGTGGGTACTTCCTCGGTGCTGATTGAGCGCACGGGCACCACGAGCACCGCCCTCAGCCAAACGGCCGTCTCCACGCTGACGGGTTACAGCGCCTCGTTCGACGGCGCGACCGTGACGGTCCAGGGCCCGGTCGCCGCCGTTCCCGAGCCGAGCAGCTACGCGATGCTGGCCGCCGGCCTCGCCGCCGTCGGTTTCGTCGTTCGCCGCCGCCGCGCCTGACGACCTCCCGTTGCCGTGCATGCCCGGCGGCGATCACCGCCGGGCATGGCACAAACCGCCCGGACGCGGCACAGCCGCGCCGGTCGGGCCCTTCACGTCCATTCCTCTGAGAGCCCACACATGAAACTCAAGCTCATCGCCATGGCCGCCCTCGCGGCCGCCGGGTCCGCCCACGCCCTTTCGCCCGCGGCCATCGACACGGCCCGCGCCAACGGCACCCTGAAGGAAATCCGGCTGACCGGCTCTTCCGCCTACCGCCTGGCCATCGCCGGCCACATCCAGACGATCTGCAACGCCGGCACGATCGACGTCTTCTTCTCGGGCGCCAACCTGATCGCCAGCGGCGACGGCGCCGGCTCGGGCGCCCGCGCCTACTCTTGCACCCTGAACCAGGTGATCGGCAACTACGCCGTCGGCACGCCCATCCTGATCCACAAGCGTGACTCCGGCGGCTCGATCATCGGCGTCGCCAACGTCGCCACCAACGACGCCACGACGGTCATGATGAAGGTCAGCGCGGCCTCGTGCTCGGCCCCCGTCGCCTACACCAACATCACCACGGCCACGTCGACCTGCACGACGACCGAGCAGGTGGCACCCGACGCCGGCTTCTCCGACCTCGAGCCGGCCATTCTGAACCAGGCGCCCAACCTGATCGACAACACGCTGGGCAACCCGCTCAGCGGCTCCAAGCCGCCGGTCAACATCAGCACGCTGACCGTTTCGCCCTATTGGCAAGCCATCTTCGGCGTGGTCGTGAACCTCAAGGCCTACCGTGCGCTGCAGGCGGCCCAGGGCCTGACGCAGGACGACACCGATGCCAACCGCCCCTCGCTGTCCAAGACCTGGATCCGCAACGCGATGACCGGCGCGGTCGACACGACCGCAGGCGGCCTGCAGGGCTGGGGCCTGGTGCTCGGCGGCGCCGCCGGCAACGGCAAGACCGTGAACATCTGCCGCCGCGACCCGGGATCCGGCACCCAGGCCACCGCCCAGATCACCTTCCTGAACAGCCCCTGCAGCAACGCGTACGCCCTGACTGCCCTGCGCCAGGCCAATGCGACGAAGCCGGCTCCCGACGCCAACACCGGCGGCGCCCTCGCGATCGAAAACTCGTCGACCGGCGATGTGCTGGCTTGCCTGACGGCTGCCGACAACAACGCCAGCACCGCCTACGCCTTCGGCATCGTCAGCCACGAGAACGTCGAGACGGGCAATCTGTGGCGCTTCGTGAGGCTGGACGGCGCTCTGCCGAATCGCTACTCGACCACCCCCGCCCCGGGCGGCGCCGTGAACACCTTCTACGACTTCGTCGGCGAAGGCACGATGCAGTGGAACACCGCCAAGATGAACCTCGCGGCCAACGCCGACCTGCTGGCCGCCCTGCGCAACCTTGCGACCAAGTCCAACACGCCGGACGCGATCGCAGCGCTGCCCGTCACGTCCAAGGCCAATTCGCCTGAAGGCGTGATGGCCAGCCCGCTGGTGTGGAGCACCCTCGTCACCACCGGCCAGTGGAGCTCGCTGCCGGCGGCCCAGCAGCCGTACGCCTCGCGCCTGCTGCACGCCGCTCAGAACGGCGCCGTGAGCGACAGCTGCTCGGCCTACGTCCTCTACTAAGCCTGCGCGTTTCCGGGGCAGGTGCATGTCACCTGCCTCCGAAAGCACGCCGATGCCCCGGGCGCAGCAGTCGCCCGGGCTTTTTTGCTCGATGCCTATCCGTTGCGCACAAAGGCATGCGCGGTGAGCAGCGGATAGGCCTCTGTTTCGGACCCGTGGCGCCACGAGCGCCCTCTTCCTTTTCCGCCAACCCGCATCGAAGAAAGATGCCCGTGAGGAACATCTATGAACTCCCTTGAACCCAAGACAAACCGGCGCCTCGGGAGCCGCGCCGGCACAGCGGTCGCCGGTCTCTTGTGCCTGGGGCTCGCGCCGCAGGCTGCGCTGGCCGGCATCGACATGGGCACGAATCCGGAGCTGTTCCTGACCCTGTTGGACCAGACCACGGCCCAGATGGCCTACACGCTTGACCTCAATGTCAAGGCCGCAGACTTCTTCATCAATGCCCAACAGGACACCGGCAGCTATCTCTTCTTCACGCTGGACCCCGGCAAGGACGCCGCGCTGCAGACCTTCGTGGGTGCGGCCGGAGTGAACCTCGCCACCACTCGCTGGGCCGTGACCGGAATCACCTTTGTCCCCAGCGACCCCAATGGGAAAGTGCTGTACAGCACGCTGACGAACAACAACGTCGTCGCAACCCAGACCGCCAGTTACGACAAGCTGTCCGGGATGAACAACAACACGTTTCGACAGGGTTCAGTCTTACAAAACTATGTCACCGCGCTGAACACCGCGGATCCTGCGCTCGGCACCATCCAGATGTCGACGCTGAACGCAGGCACGCCATTCGGCAGCAGCCTCGCCACGATCGCCAACGGCAAGGTCTACCCCAACAAAGCAGCCGGCTTCACCACGGCCGACCTAGCCGGCGACGGCGACTGCGTCTTCAACGGTAACGTTTGTATTGGCAACCCGGTCGGCGTTTCCTCGTGGTTCTATCAGACGAAGGTGGGCGGCGGCACCAGTCTCAGCAAAGTTGCGGTGGACGAGTTCGACAACCTCACCAACGACGGCTACTGGGGCTTCATCAAGGACCCCAACTCCAGCAAATACATCCTGAGCTACACGCTGCCCGGCTCCAGCCCCAGGAGCCTGGTCAGCACCGACGCGGGCCGCGCGCGGCTGTCGATCACCGACTACAGCGCCAGCGCCGGACCTACGCGCCTGCTCAGCATCGCCGACACCGCCAGCGTGAGCGCCGTGCCCGAGCCGCAGACCTGGGGCCTGATGGCCCTGGGCGGCCTGCTGGTGGCCGCGCGCGTGCGCCGCGAGCGCCGCCGCGCCTAGGCCGCCCATCCCGGGGGTGCGTAGTCCGTTCGGACTAGGCCGCCCCGCCGCGCTTCATCGCAGCTTCGCCGCGGCTCGCGACACTGAAATCCACTCATCCGGGAGCCGGCCCCTTGCGCAAGGGGCCGGGTAGTTTTTTGACGCCCCTTGTTTTCCGCCCCCGTCCTCACGCCTCATGCCGCCGCCTGGCCGCCGCCGCGCTGGCCAGCCTGGCCTGGGCATGCGCGGGCCAGGCCCTGGCGCAGCAGGCCGCCGCCGCGCCGCGCTTCGACATCCTGGAGTTCGAGGTGGAGGGCAATACCGTGCTGAGCGCCGTCGCCGTCGAGCGCGCGGTGATGCCCTTCATGGGCCCGCAGCGCAACGTGGACGACGCCGAAGCGGCCCGCACGGCGCTGGAGAAGGCCTACCAGAGCGCCGGCTACCTGAGCGTGTTCGTGGACCTGCCCGAACAGCGGGTGGACAGCGGCGTGGTGAGGCTGAAGGTGATCGAGGGCCGCGTCGACAGGCTGGCCGTGACGGGCTCGCGCTATTTCGACCAGGGCCGCATCCGCGAGCGCGTGGCCGAGCTCGCCCCAGGCAAGGTGCCCAATTTCAACGAGGTGCAGAAGCAGCTCGCCACGGTCAACACCACGGAGGACCACCAGGTCCAGCCCATCCTGCGTCCGGGCCGGCTGCCCGGCACGGTGGAGGCCGAGCTGCAGGTGAAGGACAGGCTGCCGCTGTCGGGCTCGTTCGAGGTCAGCAACGCCAACAGCGCCAACACCACCGCCGAGCGCGCCACCGCCAGCATCCGCTACGACAACCTCTGGCAGCTCGGCCACAGCATCGGCCTGACGCTGACGACCGCGCCCACCGAGCCATCGCAGACGACGGTGTCGGTGCTGAGCTACGGCGTGCCGCTGGACGGCGGCAACAGCCTCAGCGCCTACGCGGTGCATTCCAACAGCAACGTCAATGCGCTCGGCGGCACGCAGGTGCTGGGCAACGGCAACACGCTGGGCCTGCGCTACGGCATCAACCTCGGCGCGACCGAGCGCAGCGTGCAGAGCGCCAGCCTCGGATTCGACTACCGCGACGTGCGGCAACAGATCAAGCTCGGCGACTCCGGCATCAGCAAGCCGCTGCGCTACCTGCCCCTGCAGGCCGGCTACACGGCCAACTGGTTCAACCCGGGCCGCCAGGGGCAGTTCACGCTGGCGCTGACCGTCGGCCTGAAGCCCCTGCTGGCCCGCCGCATCGGCGGCTGCGAGCTGGAGGACGGCAGCATCGGCGTGGACGACCAGTTCCGCTGCTCGCGCAAGGGCGCGGACGGCGGCTTCTCGACGCTGCGCTTCGACCTGCGCCACACCGAGGTCTTCGCCGACTTCAGCGTGGCGGGCCGGCTGGGCGGGCAGATCGCGTCGCAGCCCCTCACCAGCGCCGAGCAGTTCGTGCTCGGCGGTGCCGACAGCGTGCGCGGCTACCACGAGAGCGCCGCCGTGGGCGACCACGGGCTGCTCGCATCGCTGGAGCTGCGCAGCGCCAACTTCGCGTCCTGGCTGCAGAGGCATCACCCGGGCGATGCCTTCAAGGACCTCGGCGAGCTCAGCGTGCTGGCCTTCGTCGACGCCGGCGAGCTCCAGACCCTCAACCCCGCTCCCGGCCAGAACCTGCGCCAGCCCCTGCTGGGCAGCGGCGTGGGCGTGCGCTTCGCGAGCCGCAGCGGGGTCACGCTCGATCTCCAGGTCGCCGATGCCCACCGGGCCATCGCCGGCGCCCCCAAACCGGGCCGCCGCGCGCATGCGCGCATGGCCGTGAAGTTCTGACCATGGCCCGCCACGACAACCACCCGCTGCCTCCGCTGACTCCCGCGCCGCGACCCCGCACGGCCGCCGTGCGCGCCACGCCGCCGTGGCCGCATGCCGGTCACGGCATATTGCAGCCGCTGGTGGTGGCGCTGGCAATCGCCATGCCCCTGCACGTGCTGGCCCAAACCAAGCCGCCCGTGTATGCGGTGCCGGAACTGCCGAAGAACATGGGCTGGCGCATCTACGGCAACGGCGGCAGTGCGCCCGTCATCACGCCCAACACGCGCGGCGGTCAGGACATGACCGTGCAGCAGGCCAGCCAGCGCGCGATCTACAACTGGGCCAGCTTCAACATCGGCGAGGCCAGCTCGGTCACCTTCGACATGGCGCAGTCGGGGTCGAGCGCGCTCAACCGCATCCACGACCTCAACCCGAGCTACATCTACGGCAGCCTGAAGGCCACCAACGGCGGCGAGATCGTCCTCTACAACCGCAACGGCATCCTGTTCGGCGGCGGCGCCCAGGTCAACGTGGGCAGCCTCATCGCGACGACGCTGAGCCCGCGCGACGAAGACTTCAAGAACGGCTTCTCGGCCAATGTGCTCGGCGGCGACCCGGCCTTCTCCTACCGCTACGACGCCGAAAATTCGGCGGGCCTGTTCTCGAGCAGCTTCGTGCGGGTCGACGCCGGCGCGCAGCTCACCAGCGCCGAGGGCGGGCGCATCTTCCTGTTCGCCCAGAAGGTGACCAACAACGCCGGCACCATCACCTCGCCGGGCGGCCAGGTGGTGCTGGGCGCGGGCGCCGAGGCCTATCTGCGCCTGCCCACGGGCGATTCGCTGTATGCCTCCGAGGTCAACGCCAACGTGCCGTCGGTGCGCGGCCTGCTGGTGGACCTGGGCCGGGCGGACCTCGGCCAGGCCGGCGACGGCAGGGTCGAAAACCTGGCCGGCGCCAACCCGGCGGCCGGCGTGTACTCGCCGCGCGGCAACGTCACGCTGGTCGGCATGGCCGTCAACCAGTCGGGCCGCGTCAGCGCCACCACCAGCGTGTCGCAGAACGGCTCGATCCTGCTGCTGGCCCAGGGCGGCACCTCCAACGCCGGCATCGGCAGCGGCAGCCCCAGCTACAAGCGCGCCCAGCTGAACGGCGATCTCCTGCTCGGCAGCGGCAGCCGCACGGAGATCCTCCCCGACAACAACGGCGCCGACGGCAAGCCGCTGACCTCGGACGACAACTCCACCTTCGTCACGTCGAGGCTGCAGCTCAACGGCGCCAACATCACGCTCGCGGCCAATGCGCAGGTGCTGGCACCGGGCGCACAGGCGTCGATACGCGCGACCGCCAAGCCGATTTACGACGCGGCCCCCGGCAAGCGCGACCCGTTCCAGCCCGACGCAGGGCGCGTGCTGATCGGCTCCGGCGCGAGCATCGACCTGTCGGGCACCACCGACACCGCCCTCAGCGCCGGCCGCTTCTTCGTCACCACCGAGCTGCTGGGCAGCAACGACCTGGCCGATGCGCCGCTGCAGAAGAGCGGCCTGCTCTACCGCAACAAGGTCACGCTGGACGTGCGCGGCAGCTCGCCCATCCTCGGCAGCCTGGGCGGCTACCGCAGCGCGCTGCAACGCAGCGCCGGCGAGCGGCTGTCGGCGGGCGGCGCGCTCAGCCTGCTGGCCGGCGAGGCCGTGCTGATGGCCAACGACGCGTCCGTGGACGTGTCGGGCGGCCGCGTCAGCTACACCGATGCCGTCGTCAACCCCACCGTGCTGACGGCCAGCACCGGCAAGACCTACAGCCTCAACGACGCGCCCAGGGACCTGCTCTACACGGGCATCGCCAACGCCTTCAGCAACACCAACGGCTGGCAGCGCAACGGCGCTTCGGTGGGCTTCGGCATGCGCGCGCCGGGCCGGGTCGAGGCCGGCTACGTGGCCGGCAGCGCCGGCGGTTCGCTCTTCGTGCTGGCACCCAACGTCGTGCTCGGCGGCAACCTGCTGGGCAGCACCACCGCCGGCCTGCGCCAGACCAACGGGGTCGATGCGCTCGCAGCGCCGACCCGGCTGGAGCTGGGCACGAATTTCCACGGCGGGTTTGCATTCGGCGATCTCGCCTACCTCGGGGCCGTGCTGGGTTCGCTGAACATCACGGCGAAGCCGGTATCGCTGAGCGGCCCCACCTGGGACGGCCTGTTCGCCTCCGCGACCGCGCCGGCCCCCGCCAACGGCTGGCAGTCGGCCCTGTCGGCGGCACAGCTTGAGGCCAGCGGCTTCGGCAACATCGTCATCAGCACGGTGAAAGACCTGACGCTGACGCTGCAGGATCCCGGGCAGCCCGTCGGGCAGCTCACATTGCCCAGGCTCGGCAGCCTGACGCTGAATTCGCAGACTGGCCAGGTCGTGCTGGGCAGCTCCGTGCGCCTGCCCGGCGGCAGCCTGACGGCGCAGACGCTGCTGACCGGCGACGTGACGGTCGCGAGCGGCGTGACGCTCGACGCCTCGGGTGCCTGGGTCAACGCCCAGATCGACGGCGCCGGTTCCGGCGCGGGCACGGCGGGCGGCAGCATCACGCTCAATTCGCAGCGCAGCGTGTTCGCGGCGCCCGGCACCGTCCTCGACGTGTCGGGCGGCGCCCTCGTGGACACCGGCGGCACGGTGCGCGGCGGCAACGGCGGCAGCATCGGCCTGAGCGCCGGCCTGGCCGGCATCAGCGCCGGCGACACGCTGGACCAGACGGCACTGCGCCACCTCGACATCGCCGGGATCGGCCTGCGCGGCTACTCGACCACCCGCGGCGGCAGCGTCAGCCTGACGACGCCCTACATCGACATCGGCAGCTTCCCGACCGGCCTGTCCGTCAATGCCGCCGACGCGGCCGCGATGCCGGACGGCCTCAGGCTCCCGACCGATTTCTTCAGCACGGGCGGCTTCTCCAAGTTCACGCTGGATGGCCGGCGCGCGCTGGCCGTCGAAGCGGGCGCGACCATCGCACCCAGTGCCGCCCTCTGGCTGCAGGGGGCTGCAAGCGCCCGCATGCCGAGCGGCACGCTGGCCGGCAAGGCCTTCGGCGGCGGCACCGGCCTGCCCGGCAACCAGCTGCCGCAGGCCGTCAGCCTGGACCTGCGCTCCAGCGGCCTCGGCGTCGACCTGGCCGAGGGCAATCTCGGCGTCGCCGCGGGCAGCCGCTTCGACCTGCGGCCCACGGCCAGCCTCGCGCTGTCGGCCGCCACCAGCCTCTACTTCGACGGCCAGGCCCGTGCGCCGGGCGGCCGGATCGCGTTGACCGCCGGCACCGTGGGCAACAGCAACACCCTGGTGCCCCAGTTCCTCTGGCTCGGTGCCGACAGCCGCCTGGACGTGGCCGGCACCCTGCTGCGCACGCCCGGCAGCGACGGGCTGCTGCGCGGGCGCGTGCTCGATGGCGGCTCGGTCAGCCTGTCCATCGCCAACACCCTGCGCTCCAGCCTGATCTGGCAGGCCGGCGGCGTCATCGACGCCAGCGGCAGTGCCGGCCTGCTCGACGTGTCGCTGCTGGGCCCGAGCGGCAGCGTGACGCAGCGGCAGACGGTCAGCAGCGCCGGCGGCAGCATCAGCTTCAGCGGCAACGGGCAGATGCTGCTGGAAGGCCGGCTGCTGGCCGCCGGCGGCGGCGGGTCGAGCGCGGGTGGCCAGGTCAACGTGGCGCTGCAGAGCGGCCTCGCCAGCCTCGTGGGCATCGCCACGCCGATCGAGCTCGCGCTCACCAGCGCCCCGACGCAGGTCACGGCCACGCTGGATCCGACCCAGCTCCCCAACGCGCAGAACCTGGCGCCGCGCGCGTCGATCTCGGCCGCCCAGATCGCGGCGTCGGGCGCCGCCGACCTGGGCCTCTCGGCACAGGACGGCCTCTTCGTCGAGAGCGGCGTCAACCTCGCGCTGCCGCGCCTGCTCGGCATCGACGCCCCCGCGCTGCGCCTGGACGGCGCGGGTTCGGCCACGCTGGCCGCCCCCCAGTTGCAGTGGGGTTTCGCGCAGAAGGCCGCCCTCGACAACAGCGGCCATCCGCGATTGGCCAACGCCAGCGGAGGCAGCGCGCAACTGCAGCTCCAGGCGACCAACCTGGTGCTCGGCGAACGCGTCGTCACGCAGGGCATCGGCACGCTGGGCCTGAGCGCCGGCCAGGACCTGCGCCTGCAGGCGGGCGTGCTGGACGCCCAGCAGGCGCTCACCGGCGCGCTGGTCACGCAGGCGGACACGACGATCAGCGCGGCCCAGCTCTATCCGGCCTCGGACACCCGCTTCACCATCGACGCCAGCGGCCACGGCCTGACGCTGAATGGTGCGGCCACGTCGGCAACGCCCGATGCGCCGCCGAGCGCCGGCGGCTCGCTCAATCTGCTCGCCGGCACCATCGATGTCTCCGGCACCGTGCGCGCGCCGGCCGGCAGCATCGCCCTGACGGCCAGCACCGCCATCCGCGAGCACGGCGGCGCCTCGATCTCCGTCAGCTCGGCGGGCCAGACCCTGATCTACGGGCAGTCGGCGAGCGGGAAGTGGTTCTCGCCGCAGCAGGTGGGCGGCAACGGCAGTTCGCTGGCCACGCCGCCGGCGAAAAACATCAGCCTCACCGCGCCGACGGTGGACCTGCAGACCGGCAGCAGCATCGACCTGCGCGGCGGCGGCCAGCTGCTGGCCTGGCAATTCATCCCCGGCCCCGGCGGTTCGACGGACGCCTTCACCGGCAGCGACGGCGGCTTCGCGCTGGTGCCCGGCCAGCGCCTGCAGGGCGCGTTCGACTTCACGCTCAAGGGCGCGGCGCCGGCCCTCGGCAAGCAGCTCGTCATCGGGTCGGGTGGCCCCATTCCCGCCGGCAGCTACACGCTGCTGCCGGCGCGCTACGCCATCCTCGACGGCGCCTATCTGGTGCGCCCCGTGTCCGGCGGCACGCCGCTGGGCCTCGGCACCGCGCTGACCCAGCCGGATGGCAGCGTCTACGTCGGCGCGCTGCTGGCCGATGCCGGCACGTCGCTGCGCGGCGCGCTGCCCGGCACCTGGTCGGTGCAGACCTCGGCCCAGGCCCTGAAGCGCTCCGAGATCCGCACCACGACGCTGGACGGCTTCTTCAGCGCCGCAGCCCGGCGCGACGGCGTTCCCATTCCCGCGCTCAGCACGGATGCCGGCCGGCTGGTCGTCGGCAGCCAGTCGCTCAATCTCGGGCTCACCCTCCAGGGCGCGCCGGGCACGACGGCCCAGCCCTCCGGCGATGCGCTGCCCGGGCGCGGCTCGCAGGTCTACCTCGCCGCCTCGGCCATCCAGGTGGGCGGCAGCGCAGCGGACGCGTCGACGCTGCGGGTCGACCCGGCCCAGCTCAACGGCCTGGGCGCCAACCTGCTCGTGCTGGGCGCGACGCCCGGCGCCGCGGCGGCCGATGCGGCCGGGCTCGGCGTCGCGGCCAGCAGCCTCACGGTGGCCGCCGGCACGCATCTCCAGGCCAACGATCTCGTGCTGGCCGCGACGACGACGCTGCAGCTCGGCGACGGCGTGCAGCTGCAGGCCAAGCCCGACGCCTCCAGGCTGGGCGCCACGTCGGTCGGCGATCTGCGCATCACCGGCGACGGCGCCGCGCTGCGCCTGTCCAGCCGGCCCGACGTGGCCTTGCTGCGCAGCCCCGCGCCGACCGGCGCCGCGCAACTGCTGCTCGGGCAGAACCTCCAGCTGGATGCCGGTACCGGCGCGCTCACGCTCGACAGCTCCGGCACGGCCAGGGCGGGCGGCGGCCTGGCCGTCAACGCGGCCGAGACGACGCTGGGCGCCCAGCGCCTGGCCGTGGGCGCCGCACGCGATGCGACGAGCTGGCTGATCGACCCCGGCTGGTTCGCCAGCCTCGGCGCCGGCAGCAGCCTGACGCTGCGCGGCTACGGCTCCATCGACTTCGGCGCCGGCAGCACGCTGGGCAACGCGAGCCTGCGCGACCTCGGCCTCGACAGCCCGCTGCTGCGGGCCCCGGGCAGCGGCAACGCGACGCTGGTCGCGACCAACATCGGCCTGGGCAACAGCAGCGGATTGCAGCCGACCGCGAGCCCGGCGGCATCGCTGCCTGCCGGCACCCTGTCCGTCGCCGCTTCGGGCCGGCTGACGGTCGCCTCGGGCAGCCAGCGCACGGAGGCCGCGACCACCCAATGGCAGGCCGGCTCCCTGCTGCGCTTCGACGGCGCCAGCAGCACCGGCTTCAGCGGCGCGCTGGCGGTCACGGCGCCGCTCATCGGCAGCGGCCCGGCGGCCGATGCCAGCCTGGCGGTGGGTAGCCGCTTCAGCGTCGCCGGGGCCACCGCCACCGGCGATGCCGCCGCCACGCTCAAGCCGTCGGGACGCCTGCAGGTCAGCGCCAGCGACATCGTGCAGGGCGGCGTGATCGACTTCGCGGCGGGCAGCGTGCAGCTCACCGCGACCACCGGCGACCTCGTGCTCGGCACCGGCTCGCGCGTGTCGGTGCGCGGCACGACCATGAAGCTCGGCGACGCCGCCGTCGACCTTCCCGCCGGCTCGCTGACGATGCAGAGCAGCAGCGGCTCGGTCACGCTGAGCGCCGGCACGGTCGTCGACCTGTCGGGCGCGGGCCAGGGCGACGCGGGCCGGCTCATGATCTCCGCGCCGCTGGGGCGCATCACCACCGCCGGCGACCTGCGCGGAACGGCCGCCGCGGGCGCCCGCAGCGCCAGCCTCGCGCTCGACAGCGCCGCGGCCACCGACCTCGGCCTGCTCGCCGCGCAACTCAAGGCCGGCGGCGCCCACAACAACTTCGGCAACTCGCTCTACATCCGCAACCGCCAGGGCGACCAGCAGGTCAGCGCCGACACCACGCTGGCCGCGCAACAGATCACGCTGGTCAGCGACCAGGGATCCCTGCAGGTGGCGGGCATCCTCGACACCCGCGCCGGCGCCGCGGGCCGCCTGACCCTGGCCGCCGGGGGCGACCTGACCCTGCTGCCCGGCGCCCAACTGCGGGCCAGCGCGGACGCTGAAGGCCACGGCGGCAGCGCCGAGCTGAGCAGCACGTCGGGACTGTTGAGCCTGCTGCCGACCTCGGTGATCGACCTCGGTCGCGGCCCGGCCGGCAATGCCGCCGGCGGTGTGCTGACCCTGCGCGCCGCACGGACCGGCCTGGCGAGCGACGGCAGCGGCGCCGGCAATGACGTGCGCATCGCGCCCGTCGGGTCCGACCTGTTCGGCATCGGATTCGTCGACGTGCAAGCCGTCAAGGTCTACGGCGGCGTCAGCCAGATCGTGGCCGGCGCCACGCCCACGCCGGCCCCCACGGCAGCCCCGACGCCCGCGCCCACACCGGCCCCCACGGCAGCGCCGACGCCTGCGCCCACACAGGCACCGACCGCAGCCCCGACACCCGCCCCCACACCGGCCCCCACGGCATCGCCGACACCCGCCCCCACACCGGCCCCCACGGCATCGCCGACGCCCGCGCCCACGCCGGACCCCACGGCCGCACCAACCCCTGCCCCCACGCCAGCGCCCACGGCCGCGCCAACGCCCGCGCCCACCGCACCGTCGGCCGGCAACGGCAACAACACCACGCGCACGACGCTGCCACCCCCTCCGCCCGTCGCCGCGCCGGTACCTACGTCGACGCCCACGCCGGCCCCCACGGCCGCGCCGACACCCGCGCCC
>NZ_JAPPUW010000038.1 GCF_026712205.1 Pelomonas aquatica | reverse complement strand
GCCTGGTTGCGCGTGCTCTGGCGCGCCTGGACCGATCGCAAGACTTACGACGCCAGCCTTCATCTGTCCGCCCTCAAAGCCACTTCTTCTGGCGGGGGTTGACACTGGATGTCTCATGCCTGGCCAAGGTGGGCAACGACGAGTGCGGCCCCGGGATGCCTTGCCCTTCGGGTTGCCCCACAAAGCCAGCGTCTGCTGCGTTGCAAATCCTCGCCGGGCACCCAGCCCGTCTCCGGTTTGCGCCTTGCAGCCACTGGCTTTGTGGGGCAACGGGCGCCATGGGGAGGCCGTGAACAGGTTCTAAACTGGCCGACCGCGCCACAAGCGCCAGGAGTACGTCATGAATGCACGAGACCCGCACCTGCCCCTGCAAGCCGACGAGGCGAGCGCGCTGGGCAGCTTCGCCGCACGCGTCTGGGACGAGGACATCGTCCCCGCGCTGACCGACTACATCGCCATCCCGGCCAAGAGCCCGATGTTCGATGCCGACTGGGCGGCCCACGGCCACATCGACAAGGTGCTGACCCAGGCCGCCGCCTGGGTGGAGAGCAAGAAGGTTGCCGGCCTCAAGCTCGAGGTCGTGCGCATCCCGGGCCGCACGCCGGTCATCTTCTTCGAGGTGCCGTCGACCAAGCCGGGCAGCGAAGACACCATCGTGCTCTACGGCCACCTCGACAAGCAGCCCGAGTTCAGCGGCTGGCGCAGCGACCTCGGCCCCTGGACGCCCAAGTACGAGAACGGCCTGCTCTACGGCCGCGGTGGCGCCGACGACGGCTATGCGGTCTACGCGTCCCTGACGGCCATCATGGCGCTGGACCGGCAGGGCATCCCGCGCCCGCGCTGCGTCGGCATCATCGAAACCTGCGAGGAGAGCGGCAGCTTCGACCTGCCGGCCTACATCGACCTGCTCAAGCCGCGGCTGGGCAATGTGTCGCTGGTGGTCTGCCTGGACTCGGGCGCCGGCAACTACGACCAGCTCTGGCTGACGACCTCGCTGCGCGGCATGGTGTCGGGCGTGCTGAAGGTCGAGGTGCTGACCGAAGGCATCCACAGCGGCGACGGCTCGGGCGTCGTGCCGTCGAGCTTCCGCATCCTGCGCCAGGTGCTGGACCGGCTGGAAGACAGCAGGACCGGGCGCCTGCTGCCCGAGAGCTTCCACTGCGAGATCCCCGGTGCCCGCCTGGAGCAGGCGCGGGCCACGGCGGCCATCCTGAAGGAAGAGGTCTACAAGCGCCTGCCCTGGGCCTGCGGCGCGGATGGCGGCCCGGTGCTGCCGGTGACGGCCGACCCGGTCGAGGTGCTGCTGAACCGCACCTGGCGGCCGACGCTGTCGGTCGTCGGCGTCGACGGCTTCCCCGAGCTGAAGAACGCCGGCAATGTGCTGCGGCCCCACACGGCCTTCAAGCTCAGCCTGCGCCTGCCGCCGCTGGTGGACGGCAACGAGGCCGCGCTGAAGCTGCAGCGCCTGCTGGAGGACAACGCGCCCTACAACGCCAAGGTCACCTTCACGCCCGACGGCCGCGCCGGCGCCTTTGGCTCGACCGGCTGGAACACGCCCGAGCTGTCGCCCTGGCTGAGCCAGGTGATCGACGAGGCCAGCCAGGCGCATTTCGGCGCACCGGTCGGCTATATCGGCCAGGGCGGCACCATCCCGCTGATGAGCATGCTGCAGAAGGGCTTCCCCAAGGCGCAGATGATGGTCTGCGGCGTGCTGGGCCCCAAGAGCAATGCCCACGGGCCCAACGAGTTCCTGCACGTGCCCTATGGCAAGCGGCTGACGGCGGCCGTTGCGCAGGTGATGGCGGCGCATCCCTGAACGAGAAAGGATGGATCAGCTCCGTGCGATCAAGGTCTTCGTCCGCGTCATCGACGAGGGCAGCTTCGCCGCCGCGGCGCGGGCGCTGGACCTGGCGCCTGCCGTCGTCACCCGGCTGGTGGCCGAGCTGGAGGACCACCTCGGCACGCGGCTGCTGAACCGCACGACGCGGCGGCTGGCGCTGACCGAGATCGGCGAGGCCTATCTGGAGCGGGCGCGGCGCATCCTGGCCGATGTCGACGAGGCCGCGGCGCTGGCCGCATCGGCCACGCAGGAGGTGCGCGGCCTGCTGCGCGTGCTGTGCCCGCCGGCCATCGCCGTGCACCAGCTGGCCAAGCACCTGCCCAGGTTCCACCGCGATCATCCGCTGGTCACGCTGGAGATCACGTCGCCCGGCCCGGTCGAGACGGTGGACGACAGCTACGACCTGACCATCCTGATCTCGCGGGACGCGCTGGACGGCGACTTCATCGCCCGCCGCCTGGCGCGCAGCGAATTCATCATGTGCGCGGCGCCGGACTATCTGGACCGGCGCGGCCGGCCCCAGCACCCCCGCGACCTCAGGCAGCACGATGCGCTGCTGCCGCCGACGGCGTCGCTGATGCGCGGGCTGACGCTGCAGCGCGGCGACGGCAGCGAGGAGATCACGCTGCCCATCGTGCCCTCGCGCGCCGCGCTGTCGACGACGCATATGGACACCAACTACGCCGCGGCCCTGCACGGCCTGGGCGTGGCCGGCCTGCCCAGCTTCATGGTCGAGGACGCGCTGCTGGAGCAGGCGCTGGAACGCGTGATGCCGCAATGGCGGCTGTTCAGCACGACGCTGTGGGCCGGCATGCCGACGCGCAAATACGTGCCGGCGCGCACGCGCGCCTTCCTGGACTTTCTGCTGGAGGTCTTCGGCGGCGAGGACAAGGATCCGTGGCTGGTGGCCGCGGGCTGCGCGACCTGCCCCTGATCACCGCAGGCTGAAGCCGAGTTCGAAAAATTCAGGGAAGCGAGCTTCCAGCGCGCGCTTCAGCGGCGCGAGGGCCACATAGCGGCTGGCCGTCTTCACGATATGGGCCAGCAGCCGGCGTTCCTCGGCATGGCCGCCGCCCAGCAGCGCGAGGTGCTGGCGCAGCGCGCTCCATTCCAGCCGGCGCCAGTATTCGCCGAAGTCGGCCGCCAGGGCCTCGTCCAGCTGGCCCTCGGCGCGGCAGGCCTCCCAGTGGCGCACGGCCCAGTCGATCTCGCGGGCCTCGTCCCAGGCCAGCGCGGGCGGGCGCAGCAGCGCGGCGAGGGCGTCCGTCGCGCGGCCCCGGGGCGCGTCGTCGAGCAGGCGCCGCAGCACGGCGTCCAGGCCGGTGTCGGCAATGCGGGCCAGGCCGGCGCGCAGCGTGGCGGCGTCGGGCGGCTGCGGCGCGGCCGCCTGGGCGCGCAATTCGGCGCAGGCGGCGCGCATCAGCCGGTCGGCGTCTTCGGGGTGGGCTTGCAGGGCGGCGATCAGGTCGGGTGGCGTCATGGCAAGGAGGGCCCTCGTGGATAATGAAATTCTAAGAATCGCCGGCCCCGGCCTCCCTCTGTCAACGAGCCTCTGCCGCCCGTGCCGCGCCCGCTCCCCCATCTTCGCCCCGCCCCGCTGCCCACGCTGATCGCCCTGGCCCTGTGCGCCTGGGGGCAGGCTTCGGCCCTGCAGTCACCCGCCGACGAGACGCCGCTGCAGCTGCGCGGCAGCCGCGTGCTCGGTGCGCCGGCCAAGGCGGGCGACAAGCCGGCCCTGGTCATCAGCGCCGGCAAGCTGTCCGCCCAGGCCGACCAGAAGGCCGAAGGCGCCGGCGGCGTCGAACTGCGCTACGGCGAGCTGCTGCTGCGCGCCGACACGCTGGACTACCGCGTCGTCGAGGACCTGGCCAAGGCCGAGGGCAAGGTCAACATCAGCCACAAGGGCAATGTCTTCACCGGCCCGGCGCTGCAGCTCTATGTGAGCCGCTTCGAGGGCGAGTTCCTGACGCCGAGCTTCTTCCTCGGCGCGACCGGCGGCTCGGGCAAGGCCAAGGTCATCGACTTCATCGACAGCGATCACCTGAGCGCCACCGAGGGCACCTACACGAGCTGCCCGGCCGTCGACAACCAGGAGCCGGACTGGCAGATCTCGGCGCGGCGGCTGCGCATGGACCTGGCCGCCAACGAGGGCCAGGCCGACGGCGCCGTGCTGCGCTTCCTGGGCGTGCCCATCCTGGCCGCGCCGTCCCTGAGCTTCCCGCTCAGCTCGGAGCGCAAGTCGGGCTGGCTGCCGCCCAATATCTTCCTGGACAACCGCAGCGGCTTCGAGTTCGGCGTGCCCTATTACTGGAACATCGCGCCGCAGCGCGATGCGACGTTCACGCCCTTCGTCATGACCAAGCGCGGCCTGGGCCTGGACAGCGAATTCCGCTACCTGGAGCCCGGCCACGCCGGCCGCATCAACGTCGACCTGCTGCCCGGCGACCGCGTGTTCGGCCATTCGCGCTGGAGCCTCAAGCTGAACAACGACGGCGGCTTCGGCGACTGGCGCTACCGACTGCGCAGCGAGCGCGTGTCCGACGACGACTACTGGAAGGACATGTCGCGCCGCGTCGAGAGCCAGACGCCGCGCCTGCTGGCCAGCGACCTGAACGTCAGCCGCCACAAGGAGCTGTCCTGGGGCGTCATCGACAGCTATGCGCGGCTGCAGCACTGGCAGACGCTGCAGGGCAAGGATGCGCTGTCGCAGTTCGACACGCCCTACCAGCGCAGCCCCCAGATCGGCGTGCGCGTGACGACGGCGGCCGACGAGGCCGTGCTGGACAGCTTCCGCCCCTGGGGCCGCAAGGCGCGGCTGGAGGGCAGCCTGGAGCTGGAATACAACCGCTTCGACCTGCCGGGCTCGGCCCTGGCCGGCCAGGCGCGCGGCGGCCAGCGCGTGCATGCGCTGGGCCATGTCGCGGCGCCGCTGGGCGGCGAGGCCTGGTGGTTCATCCCGCGCGTGTCGGTCAATGCCGCCGCCTACGACCTTGACCACGCCCAGGCCGACGGCCGCATGCGCATGAGCCGCGTGATGCCGACGCTGAGCATCGACCACGGCTGGGTCTTCGAGCGCGACGCGACGCTGTTCGGCCGTGACATGCGCCAGAGCCTGGAGCCGCGCCTGCTCTACGTGAACACGCCCCTGCGCGACCAGGCCAACCTGCCCAACTTCGACTCGGCGCCCAAGGATTTCAACTTCGACTCGATCTACACCGACAACCAGTTCTCGGGCGTCGATCGGGTCTCCGACCTGCACGCGCTGAGCGTCGGCGCGACCAGCCGCTGGGTCAGCACGGCCGAGGGCGAGGAGGTGCTGCGCCTGGGCGCGGTGCAGCGTTTCCTGTTCCGCGACCAGTTCGTCACGCCGGACGGCCAGCCCGTCACGCAGCGCTTCTCGGACCTGCTGCTGGCCGCCGCCGCCCATCTGGAGGAGCGCTGGTGGGCCGACGGCACGCTGGAGTTCAACCCCGAGAGCGGCCGCTCGGTGCGCTCCGTGCTGCGGGCGCGCTACGCGCCGGGGCCGTTCAAGACCCTCAGCGTCGCCTACCGCTACGCGCGGGCGCAGAGCGAGCAGATCGAGCTGGCCTGGCAATGGCCCATCTACGGCCAGCCGGTCGCGCAGCGCTCGCAGACCAGCTGCGGCGGCGCCTGGTACAGCGCCGGCCGCGTGCAGTATTCGCTGCGCGACAAGCGCCTGACCGACTCGGTCGCCGGCTTCGAGTACGACGCCGGCTGCTGGGTGATGCGCTTTGGCCTCGAACGCCTGTCCACCGGCCGGGCCGAGACCAACACGCGGCTGATGCTGCAGCTGGAGCTGGTCGGCCTGTCCCAGCTCGGCTCGAACGCCCTCAAGGTCTTGAAGGACAATGTGCCCGGTTACCGCAGGCTGAGCTCCGACCGCTCGCCGAGTTCAGACTTCCTACCATGATGCATCGCCTCGTTCCCCCAATCCTTGCTGTGACGCTGGCCCTGGCCGCCCTGAACGCCTCGGCCCAGACGCCCACGCTGCAGCCGGGGGACTACATCGCCGCCGTCGTCAACCAGGACGTCGTCGCCGCCAGCGAGGTCATCCAGCGCACCGAGCAGCTGCGCCAGAAGGCCCGCCAGCAGGGCGAGGTCATGCCCGAGACGGCCGGCCTGCGCAAGCAGGCGCTGGAGGCGCTGATCGAGGACCGCGTCCTCGTCACCTATGCCCGCGAGAACGGTGCGCGCATCGACGAGGCCGAGCTGGATCGCGTCGTCGCCAACGTGGCCGCGCAGAACAAGCTGACGCTGGAGCAGCTGCGCGAGCGCCTGAAGGCCGATGGCACCGACTACAAGAGCTTCCGCGAGAACCTGCGCGACCAGATGATGACCGAGCGCGTGCGCGAGCGCGAGGTGCAGGGCCGCATCAAGGTCAGCGACGCCGAGATCGACGCCTGGCTCGACAAGAAGCGCGCCGCGCTGGAGCAGGGCGGCCAGATCAACCTGGCCCAGGTGCTGGTCTCGGTGCCCGAGGGGGCGGCCGACGGCGTCGTCGCCGAGAAGCGCGCCCGCGCCGAGGAGGCCCTGGCCCGCATCAAGGGCGGCGAGGATTTCGCCAAGGTCGCCCGCGAGATCTCCGAGGACGGCAACAAGGCGCGCGGCGGCGAGATCGGCCTGCGCCCGGCCGACCGCCTGCCCGACATCTTCGTCGCGGCCGTCAAGGGGCTGAAGTCCGGCGAGGTCGCGTCGCAGCCGCTGCGCAGCGGTGCGGGCTTCCACGTCCTCAAGGTCGTCGAGCGCCGGGGCGCCGCCGCCATGACGCAGAGCCTGCAGACCCATGCCCGCCACATCCTGCTGCGCTCCTCGCCGCAGCTGAGCGCTGAAGTGGCTGCACGCCGCCTGGCCGAGTACAAGCGCCAGATCGAGTCCGGCCAGGCCAGCTTCGAGCAGCTCGCCAGGGCTTACTCCGAGGACGGCAGCGCCGAGGGCGGCGGCGACCTGGGCTGGATGGGCGCCGGCGGCTTCGTGCCCGAGTTCGAGGAAGCGATGAACGCGCTGTCCCTCGGCGGCATCTCGGGCCCGGTCGTGTCGCGTTTCGGCATCCACCTGATCCAGGTGCTGGAGCGCCGCACCGTCGAGGTCGAGCCCAAGCAGCTGCGCGAGCAGGCCCGCAACGCGCTGCGCGAGCAGAAGTACGACGAGGCCTACCAGGACTGGGTCAAGGACCTGCGTGCCAAGGCCTTCGTCGAAGTGCGCGAATGGCTGGACTGAACTGGGACCGAGTGCAGTGCTTGCGCACTGCACGACGCCCAGTGAAGGACCGTCGGCATGCAAGCCGGCGGGCATGAGGCAGGACCGACAGGAATCAATCCATGCCCCAACACATCCCCCGCAAGCGCTTCGGGCAGCACTTCCTGACCGACAAGGTGCTGATCGACGCCATCGTCGACCTGATCGCCCCGCAGCCGGGCGAGACCCTGGTCGAGATCGGGCCCGGCCTGGGCGCGATGACGCTGCCGCTGCTGGCGCGGCACGAAGCGCTGACCGTCATCGAGCTGGACCGCGACCTGGCCGCGCGGCTGCGCAAGCGCGGCGACGTCGAGGTCATCGAGAGCGACGTGCTCAAGGTCGACTTCCATGCGCTGGCGGCCGCCAAGGGCGCCAAGCTGCGCGTCGTCGGCAACCTGCCCTACAACATCTCGACGCCCATCCTCTTCCATCTGCTGGATGCGGTGGACGACGTCGTCGACCAGCACTTCATGCTGCAGAAGGAGGTCGTCGACCGCATGGCCGCCGGGCCGGGCGGCAAGGACTATGGGCGCCTCAGTGTGATGCTGCAGTGGCGCTACGACATCGAATCGGTACTGGACGTGCCGCCCGAGGCCTTCGACCCGCCGCCGCGCGTGGATTCGGCCATCGTGCGCATGCTGCCGCTCAAGACCCCGCCGGCGCTGGACCCGGCACTGCTGGGCGCCCTCGTCACCAGCGCGTTCTCGCAGCGCCGCAAGCTGCTGCGCCACAGCCTGGGCCACTGGCTGGCCGAGCGCGGCTACGCCGGCCACTTCGACCTGCAGCGCCGCGCCGAGGAAGTGCCGGTCGACGAGTTTGTCGCGTTGGCCATCGACGTCTCAAAAACGACCAAGCCCGCCTGAAAGCGGGCTTGGTCTTCCTCCAGCAGCCGCCGTGGAACCGGCTTTGCCGGGCCACTGGCGGCGCCCCCCCTTGAGGGGGCAGGCGTCAGCCGGTAGGGGGTGAGTCGATTACGCGGCGCTCAACCACATTGATGTGTCGAAGGCGCTGCACATCATCGGCATGTTCACGCCGA
Source organism: Pelomonas aquatica (assembly GCF_026712205.1). Lineage (GTDB taxonomy): Bacteria > Pseudomonadota > Gammaproteobacteria > Burkholderiales > Burkholderiaceae_C > Pelomonas > Pelomonas aquatica. The sequence goes on along the minus strand of NZ_JAPPUW010000038.1, from coordinate 16,403 downwards.
AGTTGGGATTGCCAACCGTCGACTTCGCGCTTTTCGGCGCAGGCTTTTCAACCACCGGGGCCACCTCAGCAGCCCGCTCCCATGACCCGTTTTCTTGGGAGCGGGCTACTGAAAAGAATAGAAGCACCGGAAGGCGATCTTCCTGTCGGCCCAGTAGTCGGCCGTGTCGCGGAAGACGTCGAGCAACTGCTCGCGGGCCTCGCGGTCGAAGCGCACGTTGTCGGGCAACTGCTCCAGCACGACGACGAAGCCCGGCTGGCTGCCGGACTTGTGGACGAGGTCGGTCATGCAGTCATGCAGCGCGTCCAGGTTCTTGCCGAAGTGAGCGGGAAAGAGGAAGGCCTGTGCGATGCCGTCGAGCACGTCCTGCTTGGACTGCGCCTCCGACAGGTTGGCGTACAGGAAATGCTGGCCCGCTTCTTGGGCGGCCTGCATCAAGTCCTCGACCCGGTAGGCCCGTATGGCCTGCACGATATTGGGACGGACGGTCTGCAAAAGCATGGTCGCGATCCTCCTTTCAAGTCACAAAACTGCTGAACCTTCGACCTTCACCGGGCCGCTACCGCGCGGACGCGCCTGAAGCTGGCGTAGTGATCGTCGGTGTAATAACAAACCTCGGGCGCGGTGGGAGGCGTGCCGCCGCAGATGAGGCGGCGGGCGCCCCGGTTGCGCGCGCCAGGGGTCTTGACCGTGTACTCGTGGTAGAAACCGCGGGCCTTGCGGGGCAGCAGCCGTTCACGATTGCCGAACACCACGCCGTCCTGGCTGTAGGGAAACGGGCCGCCGGCCAATACGAGCCGGTGGGTTTCCTGGGCCTGGGCGGGCAGCTCGCTCAGCGAAATCTCGGCCAGAGCGGGCGCAGCGGTGGGCGCCTCCTTGGCTTGCGCGCCCCCGGCCAGGCCGGAAAGCAGCAGGGCGGTGGTCACCGCCGAGGCGCCGGAGCGCGCCAACCAAGAGAGCAAAAACACGGGTTAACCCTGAATTCGAAACCGTAATGGTACCGAAGCGCTCTCGAAAGCTCAAGCCAGGCCCCGCTGACGAAGTCTGGAATTGCGGCATGTGAGCCTGCGCTCACACTTGGCTAAGTTGTTGTTTCTACGGGCGTCATGACGAACTCATGACGCATTTTCGGGCTTGAAACTTCTGTCAATTGGGGGAGTCCGGTCGCCGCTGGCCGGGTTCCCCGGGGTTGCCGCGGCCGGCCTCGTCCCGGCTCAGCCGCGCGCCGCGTTGGCGTCCGCGACCGTCAGCGCCGTCATGTTGACGATGCGCCGCACGGTGGCCGACGGCGTCAGGATGTGCACCGGCTTGGCCGCGCCGAGCAGCACCGGGCCGATCGCGATGCCGCCGCCGGCCGCCGTCTTCAGCAGGTTGTAGGAGATGTTGGCGGCGTCGATGTTGGGCAGCACGAGCAGGTTGGCCTCGCCGGTCAGCGGGCTGTGCGGCATCAGCTGCTTGCGGTAGGCGGCGTCGAGCGCCGTGTCGCCGTGCATCTCGCCGTCAACCTCCAGCCAGGGCGCGAGCTGCTGGATCAGCGCGAGCGTGTCGCGCATCTTCACGGCCGAGGGCTTGTCGCTCGTGCCGAAATTGCTGTGCGAGAGCAGCGCGGCCTTCGGGCTAAGGCCGAAGCGGCACATCTCCTGCGCGGCCAGGATGGCGATCTCGGCCAGCTGCTCGGCGTTCGGGTCGTAGTTGACGTGGGTGTCGACCAGCATGACCTGGCGGCCCGGCAGGATCAGGCCGTTCATGCAGGCGTACGTCTTCACGCCGGCGCGCCTGCCGATGACCTGGTCGATGTACTGCAGATGGGTGGCCGTCGTGCCCCAGGTGCCGCAGAGCATGCCGTCCACCTCGCCCTTGTGCAGCAGCATGGCGCTGATCAGCGTCAGGCGGCGGCGCATCTCGATCTTGGCGAGCTGCTGGGTCACGCCCTTGCGCTCGGTCATGTGCAGATAGGTCTGCCAGTAGTCGCGGTAGCGCTCGTCGTGCTCGACGTTGACGACGTCGTAGTCGCGGCCCTGCTGCAGGCGCAGACCGAAGCGCTCGGCACGCTCGGCGATGACGTTCGGGCGGCCGATCAGCGTCGGCCGCGCCAGGCCTTCGTCGACGACGACCTGGGCCGCGCGCAGCACGCGCTCCTCCTCACCCTCGGCATAGGCGACGCGCTTGTTGGGCGCGCGCTTGGCCGCGGTGAAGATGGGCTTCATCGTGTTGCCCGACGCGTAGACGAAGCTCTGCAGCTTCTCGCGGTAGGCGTCCCAGTCGGTGATGGGACGGGCCGCGACGCCGGAGTCCATCGCCGCCTGGGCCACGGCCGGCGCGATGCGCATCATCAGCCGCGGGTCGAAGGGCTTGGGGATCAGGTATTCGGGGCCGAAGCTCAGCGTCGCGCCGACATAGGCGGCCGCCACCACCTCGCTCAGCTCGGCCTGGGCCAGGTCGGCGATGGCCTGCACGGCCGCGATCTCCATCTCGACGTTGATCGTCGTCGCGCCCGAGTCCAGCGCGCCGCGGAAGATGTAGGGGAAGCACAGGACGTTGTTGACCTGGTTGGGGTAGTCCGTGCGGCCGGTGGCCATGATGGCGTCGTCGCGCACGGCCTTGACCTCCTCCGGCAGGATCTCCGGCGTCGGGTTGGCCAGCGCGAAGATCAGCGGCCTGGCGGCCATCGTCGCGACCATGTCGGCCTTCAGCACGCCGCCGGCCGACAGGCCGAGGAAGACGTCGGCGCCCTGGATGACCTCGCGCAGCGAGCGCGCCTCGGTCTTCTGCGCGAACTCGGCCTTGTCCGGGTCCATCAGTTCGGTGCGGCCCTCGTAGACGACGCCGGCCAGGTCGGTGACGAAGATGTTCTGGCGCGGCAGGCCCAGCTTGACGAGCAGGTTCAGGCAGGCGAGCGCGGCGGCGCCGGCGCCCGACGTGACCAGCTTGACGTCCTTCACGCTCTTGCCGACGACCTTCAAGCCGTTCAGGAAGGCCGCGCCGACGACGATGGCCGTGCCGTGCTGGTCGTCGTGGAAGACGGGGATCTTCATGCGCTCGCGCAGCTTGCGCTCGACGTAGAAGCAGTCCGGCGCCTTGATGTCCTCGAGGTTGATGCCGCCGAAGGTCGGCTCCAGCGCGGCGATGCAGTCGACCAGCTTGTCGAGGTCGTTCTCGGCCACCTCGAGGTCGAAGACGTCGATGCCGGCGAACTTCTTGAACAGCACGCCCTTGCCTTCCATGACCGGCTTGGACGCCAGCGGGCCGATATTGCCCAGGCCCAGCACGGCCGTGCCGTTGGAGACGACGGCGACGAGGTTGCCGCGCGAGGTGTAGCGGAAGGCGTTGGCCGGGTCGGCGACGATCTCCTCGCAGGCCGCCGCGACGCCGGGCGAATAGGCCAGCGCCAGGTCGTGCTGGTTGACCAGTTGCTTGGTCGCCGCGATCGCGATCTTGCCCGGCGTCGGGAACTCGTGGTATTCGAGGGCGGCCTGGCGGAGTTGGGCGCGTTTTTCTTCTGGGCTGGGCATGGCGAGGATCACGAGGGCCGGGAGGGGTTGGGAATCATGCCACCGCGGCGCGGGCCGGTCGCTGTGGATGTCCACACGACCGACAATCGCCCGCCTATGGGTGAGTTCGATCTGATCCGGCGCTTCTTCCAGCGCCCCGCTGCTGCCGGCGTCGACGTCGGCGTGGGCGACGACTGCGCGGTGCTCGTGCCGACGCCGGGCGCGCGCTGGCTGGTCTCCAGCGACATGCTGGTGGAGGGCCGGCATTTCCTGTCCACCGTCGCGCCCGAGCGCCTCGGCCACAAGGCCCTGGCCGTCAACCTCAGCGACCTGGCCGCCTGCGGCGCGACGCCGCGAGGCTTCACATTGGCCCTGGCCCTGCCGCGTGTTGACGAAGCCTGGCTGGCCGGCTTCGCGCGCGGCCTGTGGGCGCTGGCCGACGTGAGCGCCTGCCCGCTGATCGGCGGCGACACGACCCAGGGCCCGCTGAACCTGTGCATCACGGTCTTCGGCGAGGCGCCCGCGGGCCAGGCCCTGCTGCGCAGCGGCGCGCGGGCGGGCGACGAGATCTGGGTGTCCGGCCGGCTCGGCGATGCGCGGCTGGCGCTCGAAGTCTTCCGCGGCACCGTGGCGCTGGACGGCGCCGGCTTCGAGACCGTGCGCGCCGCAATGGAATGCCCGATGCCGCGGCTGGCGCTGGGCCAGGCGCTGCGCGGCGTCGCGACCGCGGCCATCGACGTGTCCGACGGCCTGCTCGGCGACCTCGGCCACATCCTGGCGGCCTCGGGCGTCGGCGCGCGGCTGGACCTGGACGCGCTGCCGCGCAGCGCCGTGCTGGCCGCCCAGCCCGCCGATCTGCAGCGCACCTGCCTGCTGGCCGGCGGCGACGATTACGAACTGGTCTTCACGGCGCCGCGCGGTGTGCGGCTGCCGGATGTGGGCGTGGCGCTGACGCGCATCGGCGTCATCGAGGCCGAGCCGGGGCTGCGCGTCGTCGATGTCCGCGGCGATGCCGTCGAGCATGGTCTGAAATCCTTCGATCATTTCGCGTCATGACCGGTGCACCGATCCGACCGACAGCAGCTTTCATGCTGGGCCATCCCGCGCGCTGGATCGCGCTGGGCTTCGGCAGCGGCCTCAGCCCCAAGGCGCCCGGCACGGCCGGCACGCTGTGGGCCTGGGCCGTGGCCTGGATCATCGCGCCGTGGATGAGCGGCCTCGGCTGGGCGCTGCTGATAGTCCTCGGCACCCTCGTCGGCTGGTGGGCCTGCACGCGCACGGCGCGCGACATGAACACGCCCGACCCCAGCGCCGTGGTCTGGGACGAGGTGCTGGCCTTCTGGCTCATCCTGTGGCTGATCGCGCCGGCCGGCTTCGTCGGCCAGCTCGTCGCCTTCGGCCTGTTCCGCTTCTTCGACGCGGCCAAGCCCGGCCCGGTGGGCTGGGCCGACCGGCTGTTCAAGATCGAGCGCGGCGCCCCCATCGGCTGGGCCCAGGGCTTCGGCATCCTGTTCGACGATTTCGTCGCGGCCGGTTGTACGCTCGTCGTCATCGCGCTCTGGCGCGTGCTGATGGGGTGACACCATGTTTGCCGACGAGTACGAGTTGATCGACCGCATTGCCGTCGCACTGATCCGGCGGCGCGAGCGCATCGGCACGGCCGAGTCCTGCACCGGCGGCCTCGTCGCGGCGGCCTGCACCAGCCTGTCCGGCTCCAGCGCCTGGTTCGAGCGCGGCGTCGTCAGCTACAGCAACGAGGCCAAGGCCGAGCTGCTGGGCGTGCCCAAGGGCCTGATCGCGCTGCACGGCGCCGTCAGCGCCGAGGTGGCCGAGCACATGGCGCGCGGCCTGCTGGCCCATGCGCCCATCGACTGGGCGCTGTCGGTCACCGGCATCGCCGGGCCGAGCGGCGGCAGTGCCGACAAGCCGGTCGGCACGGTCTGGCTGGCCCTCGTGCACGCCGGCCGGCCGGCGCGGGTCTGGCGCGAGAACTTCGGCGGCGACCGCCACGCGGTGCGCGCGCAGACGGTGAGGGCCGGGCTGATGGCGCTGTGCGAGGCGCTGGAAGATCGGGACAGCTGAGCGCCGGGCGGTCCCAAGCGAGGCCGCGTCCCCGCGGGGGACCGCCCGAGTACCCGCGGGCGAGGGGCCAGTCAGCCCAGCTTCGCCATCAGGCTCTCGGCCATGACGGCCGAGGTGTCGGGCGGCTGCCAGCTTTGCGCCCAGGCGATGAACTGCTCCATCGGCATGGGCTTGCAGATGTAATAGCCCTGGCCCTCGTCGCAGCCCAGGCGGGCCAGCATGGCCCAGGCCTTGATCGTCTCCAGGCCCTCGGCGACGACGCTCAGGCCCAGGTTGTGGGCCAGCTCGATGGTGGAGCGCACGATGCGCGCGTCGTCCAGGTCGCGCTCCATCGCCATGACGAAGCTCTTGTCGATCTTCAGCTCGTCCACCGGCAGCCGCTTCAGATAGGCCAGCGACGAGTAGCCGGTGCCGAAGTCGTCGATGGACAGCTTGAAGCCCATCGCGTGCAGATGCTCCAGCGTGGACAGGGCCCGCTCGGGGTCGTCCATGATGGCGCTCTCGGTGATCTCCAGGCACAGCGAGGCGGGCGGCACCTGCAGCGGTGCGAGCATGGCCTCGATCTTGGCCGGCAGATCCTGGTCCATCAGGTCGCGCGTGGACAGGTTGACCGACAGCCGCAGCGCGAGGCCGGCGTCCAGCGCCTGGCGCGCGAACCTGGCCGCGCCGGCCAGCACCCAGGCGCTGAGCATGCGGATGAAGCCGGTCTGCTCGGCGAACGGGATGAACTGCATCGGCGGCACCAGACCGCGCTGCGGGTGCTGCCAGCGCACCAGCGCCTCGGCGCCGACGACGCGGCCCTTCTGCAGGTCGATCTTGGGCTGCAGGAACAGGCGCAGCTCATCGTCCTCGACCGCGCGGCGCAGCTCGGTCAGCAGCGACAGCGACTCCTGGCTGCCGGCGTCGAGCTGGGCGTGGTAGATCAGGCTGCCGCACTGGCGCGCCTTGGCCGCATACATGGCCAGCTCGGCGCGGCCGAGCAGCAGGTTGACCTCGTGGCCATGCGCGGGGAAGAGGGCGATGCCGATGCCGGCGCCGAGGTCGATGGTCTCGTCGTCGATCTGCAGCGGCTGCTCGAAGTCCTTCAGGATGGCCAGCGCCGCCTCGCTGGCGGCGCGCGCATCGGTGCGGGCCAGCAGCACGGCGAACTCGTCGCCCGACAGCCGCGCCAGCACCGAGTGGGCCGGCGCGCACAGCGCCCGCAGCCGCTCGGCCACGCTCTGCAGCAGGCGGTCGCCGACCTCGTGGCCGAGCACGTCGTTGACGTGCTTGAAGCGGTCCAGGTCCAGCATCAGCACGGCGCCCGGCGCGTCGCTGTGGATCAGGTGGTGCTGCAGGAACTCGGCGAAGCGCGCGCGGTTGGGCAGCAGGGTGAGCTGGTCGACATAGGCGAGGTTGTTGACCAGCGCGTCGCGGCGGCGGATGCCTTCGCGCATATTCTCCAGCGCCAGGGCCAGCCCGTGCACCTCGTCCAGGCTGGACGCGGCCGGCACCGGCGTGTCGTAGTCGCCGCCTTCCAGCCGCCGCGCCGACGCCGACAGCGCCGTGATGGGGTTGCTGATGCCGCGCGCCAGCAGCACGCTGACGATGAAGAAGACGGACACGCCCAGCACCGTCAGGCCCAGCAGGATGAGCTGCAGCTGCTGGTAGGGTGCCAGCGCCACGTCCAGCGAGCGCAGCAGCAGCAGCACGCCGAGGTGCTGCTCGCCGGCGATCAGCGGCACGAAGCGCGCGCTCATGCGCTCGCCGGCCAGCTCGACGGCGCCGTCTGGCGGGGCCTGCATGCCGAGTTGCCGGGGCAGGGCCGCGGCGGCGGCGGCGTCGAGATTGCCGACGATGCCGAGCCAGGGGGCGCCCGGCGTCTGCAGCAGCACGACGCCCTGCAGTTCGGACAGGGCCTTGAGGTCGTCCAGCACCCCGCGGTCCAGCGCGAAGGCCATCAGCACCCAGCCCACCGGCGCCGGCGTGCGCACCTGCACGGCGACGACCTGGTAGACCTGGTTGCCCTGCACGGCCAGTGCGCTGCCCTCCTTGTCCTTCACCAGCTGCCCCAGGGCCATGCCGAAGGCCGCGGCGCCGTCGCGCGTCGCGGCGACGAGATGCTGCTGGTCGTCGAAATAGGCGACCACCGAGGCGCCGATGCGTTCACCCTGGTTGACGAGGGCGTCCTTGATGGTCTCGACCGTGCCGGCCTCGGCCAGCGACGAGCCCAGGGTGCTGCGAAAGCCATAGTCCTTGGCCAGCAGTTCGGACGCGTCGCGCAGCTTGCCGGCGCGCTGCTCCAGCAGGCGGCGCAGCACGCGCTCGCCGGTCTGCAGCTCGGACGCCAGGGATTCGTCGGCGTTGTGGGTGATGCTGGCGTGGATGGCGCCGAAGCTGACCAACTGCACGGCCAGCAGCAGCGCCAGGAAGAGGGCGACGATGCGCCCCTCGAGGCGGCGCAGGTTCAGCCAGGCTGGCCAGTGCATCGTGGGTGGCTATTCGGCCAGGGTCAGCACGCTCGTGCCACCGGCCGCGGCGACGTCGAGCTTGAGGCTTTGCAGCATGGGCGACTTCTGGCCCGCGTGCCAGGCCCTGACGACATGCTCGCCGGGCGGCAGGTCGAAGCTCGCCTGGCCCTTGTCGTCGGTCTTGGCGAAGGTGGGCGTGTCGACGACGACGATGTGGGCGCTCATGCGGTCATGGATATTGCAGCCCAGGGCCGCGACGCCGGGCTTGTCGAACACCTCGGGCTTGGTCGGGGTGCCGGAGTAGAGCTTGATGTCGAGGACCTTGATCGGCGAGAACGAGTAGACGTGGTGACGCACGATGTCGAAGTTCGGGAAGCTGACGGCGGTGCCGGTCTGCACGACGAGGAGCTGGGGCGCGAACTGGCGGTCGCGCTGAGCCATCTCGGCCTTGGCCGTCGTGGTCTTGCCGGCGTGGCCCTTCACCTCGACGGCCACCACGGCATCGGCCAGCGGCTGGCCGTCGGGGCCATGCAGCTGCACGGTCACGGGCACGGCCTGGGCGGCCGATGCGGCCAGCGCGAGGGCGGCGGAGGTCGGGAGGCGAAGAAGCATCGTCATGGCGGCAGGGGCTCCACCCGGACGATAGCCGAATCGGCCTCCCAAGGAAGCGGTCAAGCTCTCAGAACCGCTCGGGTAGCTGCGGGCGCGTGGCCAGGGCCTGGCGGACGACCGCCTCGACCCGGGCCCGGCGCGCGCCGGCCAGCGGCAGGCGCGGCGCGCGCACGCGCTCGTTGGACTGGATGGCCAGCGCCTCGGCCAGCTTGATGTTCTGCACCAGATGGGTCGACACGTCGAGGTCGAGCAGCGGGCGGAACCAGCGGTAGATGGCCAGGGCCTCGGCCAGCCGGCCGGCCTTGACGAGGCGGTAGACCGCCACCGTCTCGGCCGGGAAGGCCACCACCAGGCCGGCCACCCAGCCCTGCACGCCGGCGCACAGCGCCTCGAAGGCCAGGTTGTCGACGCCGGTGAAGACGGCGTAGCGGTCGCCCAGCCGGGTCAGGATCTCGGTGCTGCGGCGGATGTCGTCGCTGCTCTCCTTGACCGCGACGAAGCGGCGCTCATCGGCCAGTTCCTCCAGCAGGTCGGTCGTCACGTCGACGCGGTAGGCGATGCGGTTGGAATAGATCATCACCGGCAGGTCGGCCGCCGCGGCGATGACGCGCAGGTTCACGGCGGTCTCGCGGGCGTCGGTGTGATAGAGGGTGCTGGGAACGACCATCAGCCCGTCGGCCCCGGCGCGGGCGGCCTTCTCGGCCAGCGCGCAGGCCTCGCGCGTGCCGGCCTCGGCGACGGTCAGCAGCGCGGGCCTGGAACCCGCCGCCTCCTTGGCCAGGCGGAACACCTGCAGGCGCTCCTCGTGGCTGAGCATGGGGCCTTCGCCGAGCGAGCCGCAGGCGATCAGGCCGTCGCAGCCGGCGGCCATCTGCAGCGCGAAGCAGCGCTGCATCTCGGCGGCGTCCAGGCTGCCGTCCTCCTTGAACTTGGTGGTGACTGCGGGGATGACGCCTTGCCACATGGTCTTGCTGCTCCGGTTCGGTGGGTGGTCTGGCGTCCAGCATATTGCATATTGGATCCAATATGCAAATTTGGTGGACCGTCTCGCGCCCGCTGCGCATGCCGGATCACAATGGCGGCTGTCTCCGTCCGCCCCCGCCATGAACGCCACGCCCTTCCCGCTCGCCCGCACCACGCCCGGCCCCTCGGCGGCCGACCAGGTCTACGAGGCCCTGCACCGCGCCATCATCACGGGCCAGTTCGAGGACGGTGCGCCGCTGCGCCAGGAGGAGCTGGCGCGCCAGCTGCAGACCAGCCGCATCCCGGTGCGCGAGGCGCTGAACCGCCTGGAGCAGCACGGCCTGGTGCAGATCAGGCGCTTCCATGGCTACACGGTGGCCGGGCACAGCCGCGCCGAGGTCGAGGAGCTGTGCCGCTTTCGCGCGCTGCTGGAGGGCGAGCTGATCCTGAACGCCGTGCCCCGCCTGGGCGCCGCCGCGCTGGCCGAGGCCAAGAGGCGTTGCCAGGCATTCGCCCGGGAGCGCGATCCGGTGCGCTGGGGCGAGCTGAACCGCGACTTCCACTGCGCCCTCTATGCCGCGGCCGGCCTGCCCCTGCACCTGCAGGCCGCCGTGGCGGCGCTGGACCGCACCGAGCGCTACCTGGTCGACCAGCTGCAGCTGACCGACGGGCGGGCCCAGGCGCGGGCCGAGCACCTGGCCATCCTGGAGGCCTGCGTGGCCGGCGACGCCAGGGCGGCGGCGCGCCTGACGCGCCAGCACATCCTGGGCGCCTGCGAGCGCTTCTCGGCCCATGTGCAGGCCCGGCAGGCACAGGCCGCGGCGCCGAAGCGGCGCGGCCGCTGAGATTCAAAGGCAACCACAGAGGCACTGAGCCGCGGGCAGCTTGCGCCTCAGAAGCCCCAGCACATCGGGTCGGCCGGGTCGAGCACGACCTGGGCGTCCAGCGTCACATGGGCGCGGCCGCGGATGAAGGGCTGGATGGCGCCGCCGTCGCCGGGCTCGTAGCGGGCCTCGAAGACGGAGCCGATGACCGATTCCTGGCGCCAGACGGCGCCCGCGGCCAGCTCGCCGTCGGCGGCCAGGCAGGCGAGCTTGGCGCTGGTGCCGGTGCCGCAGGGCGAGCGGTCGTAGGCCGCGCCGGGGCAGAGCACGAAATTGCGGCCGTCGTTGGCGGGGTCGGCCGGCGGGCCCAGCAGCTCGATGTGGTCGATCTCCGCGCCGTCGGCGCCGGTGATGCCGGCTTGCCGCAGCGCGGCGCGCAGCGTCAGCGCATAGGCGGTCAGCGCCTGCGTGCGCTCGGCGCGCAGGGCCTGGCCGTGGTCGCTGCACAGGAAGAACCAGTTGCCGCCCCAGGCGATGTCGCCGTGCACGGTGCGGCCGTCGGTCAGCGTCACCGCGACCTGCTGCGCGTGGCGGTAGGACGGCACGTTGGCCACCGTCACCGCGCCGTCCTCGTGCAGCGTGGCCCGCACGGTGCCGACCGGCGTGGCCAGGCGCAGCGTGCCGGGCTCGACCCGGCCCAGGTGGCGCAGCGTCGCGACGACGCCGATGGTGCCGTGGCCGCACATGCCGAGGTAGCCGACGTTGTTGAAGAAGATCACGCCCCAGTCCTCGCCCGGCCGGCGGGGCTCGCACAGCCAGGCGCCCACCAGCACCTCGGAGCCGCGCGGCTCCAGGATCAGCGCGCGGCGCCAGGCGTCGTGTTCGTCGCGCAGCCGCGCCAGCCGCTCGGCCATGGAGCCCGTGCCGAGGTCGGGCCCGCCGCCGACGAGCACGCGCGTGGGTTCGCCGCCGGTGTGTGAATCGATGATGCGCGCGCCGTCGTCCATGCCAGCTCCGTAATGGGTCCAATAATTGGATCCAATATACAGGACGGGCGCGAAGGGCGGGGGGGCCGGAAACGGCCCGGCGTCGCGTCAGCGGGCGGCCAGCACGGTGCCCTTCTTGCCGCTGGCGGCCTCGGCCAGCATCAGCGCGAAGCGGCGCAGCGCGGCCCAGGGGTCGCTGGGCCAGTCCGGGTGGCGCAGGCCCTTGACGAGGCCGTCGCAGACCTGGGCGGCCTGCACGAGGGCGCCCGCCTGGGCCGAGTCCAGCCGCGGCGCGATGCGTTCGACGAGGCGCTCCTTGGCGCCCCAGACGCGGGCCTCGCGCAGGGCCAGCGGCAGCGGCTTGCCGGCGTCCAGCGCGGCGCGCACGCGGGCCAGCGCGCGCGCGTCCTCGGCCAGGTTCCAGTGCACCAGCACGGCGGCCTCGCCTTCGGCCTCCAGGCCATCCAGCATGCGCAGCAGGCGCGGCACATGGCCCGCCAGCACGGCCTCGCTGAGCTTGAAGACGTCGAAGCGCGCCACGTCGAGCACGGCGGCCTCGATGTGGCCAAGAGTCAGCTCGCCGCTGGGGTGCAGCAGCGCGAGCTTCTGCAGCTCCTGGTGGGCGGCCAGCAGATTGCCCTCGACGCGGTCGGCGAAGAAGGCCAGCGCCTTCTGGCCGTCCTCGCCCTCGGGCACCGATTGCCCCTGGGCCTTCAGGCGCTGCGCCAGCCAGGCCGGCAGCAGGCGGCGCTCGACGGGCTCGACGCGGACGGACACGCCGTGGCCGTCCAGCGCCGTGAACCAGGCGCTGTTGAGCTGGGTCTTGTCCAGCCGCGGCAGCGTAACCAGGGTCAGCACGTCGTCGGGCGCGGCCTCGGCATAACGCTGCAAGGCCTCGGAGCCGTCCTTGCCGGGCTTGCCGCCCGGGATGCGGATCTCGATGAACTGGCGCTCGGCGAACAGGCTCATGGCCTGGGCCGCGGCCAGCACCGGGGCCCAGTCGAAATAGGCGCCGGCGACGGTGAAGATCTGGCGCTCGCCAAAGCCCTGAGCCTTGGCCGCGGCGCGGATCTGGTCGGCCGCCTCCTGCGCGAGCAGCGGCTCGTCGCCGTGGACCGTGTAGATGCGGGCCAGGCCTTTGGCGAGATGGGCCGCGAGGGCTTCGGCGCGCAACTGCATGTCAGGCCGGCAGCTTCACGGCAGCGAGGCGGCGCATGACCTGCGCGATCGCGTCGGAGTGCATCGCGCCGTAGAGGTTGGCGGCCTCCTGCTCCTTGGCCAGGGCCGCGGTCTCGGTGTAGTTCATGTCGCGCGACAGGCGCAGCTCGACCTTGGGCACCAGCAGCTCGCCGGCCGCCGTGCGGATCAGGTAGTCGAACTGCAGGCGCAGCTGCCATTCGCGCACCTGGCCGACCGTGGTGGAGGCGACGACGCTGCGGTCGCGGGTCTCGCGCGTGACCTCCAGCACGACCTGGGCGCGGCTGGTGTCGTCCACGAGCTGCACCGGCGTGCGCTTGATCTGCCGCTTCAGGCCGACGGCCAGCGGCGAGTCCGGCGGGAAGCCGGTCAGCGCCAGCGTCCTGAACGGCAGCTCGGGCTCGTGGCGCAACTCGAAGCCGCAGCCGGCGAGGGCTGCGAGGCCGATCAGCGCGAGGCGGCGGTCCATCACACCACCACGTTGACGAGGCGACCGGGCACGATGACGACCTTCTTCGGCGCCTTGCCTTCGCTGAACTTCCCGAACTCCGGGTTGGCCAGGGCCGCGGCCTCGATGGCGGCCTTGTCGGCGCCGGCAGCCACCTTGACCGAGCCGCGCAGCTTGCCGTTGACCTGCAGCATCAGCTCGATCTCGTCCTGCACGAGCGCGGCCTCGTCGACCGTGGGCCAGGGCGCGTCGAGCAGGTCGCCCAGCTCGGCGGCAAAACCCAGGTCCTGCCAGAGCTGATGGGCGATGTGGGGCGTGGCGGGGTAGAGCACGCGCAGCAGCACCGAGAAGCCGTCGCGCACGGCGGCAGCCTGGCCCTCGGCAATCAACTTGGAACTAGAGGCTTCCAGCGCGTTCAGCAGCTTCATCGCGCCGGAGACGACGGTGTTGTACTGCATGCGCTCGTAGTCGTAGCTGACCTGCTTGAGCACGTGGTGCACCTCGCGGCGCAGCGTCTTGCCGTCGCCGTTCAGCGCGGCAAAGTCCCTGCCGGCGTACTGGATCGCCTCGGCGTTGCGCACGCCGAAGTTCCACACGCGCCGCAGGAAGCGGTGCGCGCCTTCGACGGCCGCGTCGTTCCACTCCAGCGTCTGCTCCGGGGGCGACGCGAACATGACGAAGAGGCGGGCCGTGTCGGCGCCGTACTGGTCGATGAGGGCCTGCGGATCCACGCCGTTGTTCTTGGACTTGGACATGGTCGTCATCTCGTATTCGAGCGGCGTGCCGTCCTTCTTCAGCCTGGCGCCGAGGATGCCACCCTTCTCGTCGTGGATGACGTCGACCTCGTGGTCCCAGTAGTAGTCCTTGCCGCCGCCCTCGGGCTTGTGGAAGAAGGCGCCCTTCAGCACCATGCCCTGGGTCAGCAGCTTCTCGAAGGGCTCGGACACCTTCACGAGGCCGAGGTCGCGCATGACCTTGGTCCAGAAGCGCGCATACAGCAGGTGCAGGATGGCGTGCTCGATGCCGCCGATGTACTGGTTCATCGGCATCCAATACTGCGTGCCCTCGGCGACCATGGCCTGGTCGTTGCTCGGGTCGCAGTAGCGCATGAAGTACCAGGACGAATCGACGAAGGTGTCCATCGTGTCCGTCTCGCGCTGGGCCGGCTTGCCGCACTTGGGGCAGGCGACGTTCAGGAAGTCGGCGCGCTTGTTCAGCGGGTTGCCGCTGCCGTCGGGAATGCAGTCCTCGGGCAGCACGACGGGCAGGTCCTTCTCGGGCACCGGCACGACGCCGCACCCGGGGGCGTCAGACCCCGGCCCCGATCCTTCGCAATGGATGATCGGGATGGGCGTGCCCCAGTAGCGCTGGCGGCTGATGCCCCAGTCGCGCAGGCGCCAGGTGGTCTTCTTCTCGCCCAGCTCCTGGGCGGCGAGCAGCTCGGCGACCTTGTTGACCGCGTCGACATGGCTCAGGCCGTCGAGCACGCCGGAGTTGATGCAGCGGGCCTTGGCCTTGTCGCCGTAGGACTCGCGCCACTTCTTGTCGTCATAGGCCCCGTCGTCGACGGCGATGACCTGCTTGATCGGCAGGCCGTATTTGTTCGCGAACGCGAAGTCGCGCTCGTCATGCGCCGGCACGCCCATGACGGCGCCGTCGCCATAGCTCATCAGCACGTAGTTGCCGACCCAGACCTCGACCTGGGCGCCGGTGATCGGGTGGGTGACGAACAGGCCCGTGGGCACGCCCTTCTTGTCCTGCATGGCCAGCTCGGCCTCGGTCGTGCCGCCGGCCTTGCATTCCTCGATGAAGGCGGCGACCTCGGGCTTGCTCTTGGCCGCGACGGTGGCCAGCGGGTGCTCAGGCGCGACGGCGCAGAAGGTCACGCCCATGATGGTGTCGGCGCGGGTCGTGAACACCCACAGCTTGTCGCTGCCGGCCCCTTCGATGCCGTGCGGGAAGGCGAAGCGCACGCCCTGGCTCTTGCCGATCCAGTTCTCCTGCATCAGCCGCACGCGCTCGGGCCAGCCGGAGAGGTAGTTGGGGTCGGCCGGGTCGGCCACGGCCGACAGCAGCTCCTCGGCGTACTGCGTGATCTTCAGGTAGTAGCCGGGGATCTCGCGTTTCTCGACCAGGGCGCCCGAGCGCCAGCCGCGGCCGTCGATGACCTGCTCGTTGGCCAGCACGGTCTGGTCCACCGGGTCCCAGTTGACGACCTGGGTGCGGCGCTCGGCGACGCCCTTCTCCAGCATCTTCAGGAACAGCCACTGGTTCCACTTGTAGTAGCTGGGCTGGCAGGTCGCGACCTCGCGGCTCCAGTCGATGGCCAGGCCCATGGCCTGCATCTGGCCCTTCATGTGGGCGATGTTGGAGTAGGTCCACTGCGCGGGCGGCAGCTTGCCCTTCATCGCGGCGTTCTCGGCCGGCAGGCCGAAGGCGTCCCAGCCCATGGGCATGAGGACGTTGTAGCCCTTCATGCGCAGCTGGCGGGCCAGCATGTCGTTGATCGTGTAGTTGCGCACATGGCCCATGTGCAGCTTGCCCGAGGGGTAGGGCAGCATGGAGCAGGCGTAGAAGTGCGGCTTGCTCGCGTCCTCCGTCACGCGGTAGGCGTCGCGCTCCGTCCAGTAGGCACGGGCGGCGGCTTCGATCTCGTTCGGGTTGTAGCTGGGCGCTTCGGTCTTGGCGTTCATGCGCCAAATTGTATTGGGCGCCCTTCGCGGCAACCTTCGGTCAGGGGGCCGAAGCGGCGGTCTGCGCGACGAAGGCGATGCGGTTCAGGCCGGCGGCCTGCACCCAGCCGATCAGCTCGGCCACCCGGCCGTAGGGCACGGTGCGGTCGGCGCGCAGCTGCACCTCCAGCTGCGCATTGGCGCGGCCCAGTTCCGCGATGCGCTGCTGGAAGGCCTTGGCGTCGAGCTCGTCATCGCCCAGGTGCAGCCCGCCGTCCGGCGTGATGGCCACGGCGATAAAGGCCGGCGCGTCGCTGGGCGTCGCGGCCTCGCTCTTGGGCAGGTCCAGGCGCAGGGACGCGGTCATCAGCGGCGCCGTGATCATGAAGATGACCAGCAGCACCAGCATGACGTCGATCAGCGGCGTCATGTTGATGTCGCTCATCGGCCGCGATGCGTCGGGGCGCTCCAGCCGGCCGAAGCTCATGTCTGCCTCTCGCCTGGCGAGTACACCAGGCGGTCCCCCGGGGGGACGCGCGCCGGCTTGGGAGCGGCCCGGCGCTCGGCGCTCATTGGGCAACCTCCTGCTTGTTGACATCGACGAGGAGGTGGACCGAGGGTAGGAACTGACTTCCGTGCCCCCATGGTGACTGCCTGCGGCGCTGGCCTCGCGAAGGC
>NZ_JAPPUW010000037.1 GCF_026712205.1 Pelomonas aquatica | reverse complement strand
CGCCAAGACCCCGGATGAGTTCTACTTCGCGTCGCTGCCGGCGATTCAACAGGCAGCCTGACGGATCGAGTTCCACTTATCGAACCCCGACTCCGTGTTCAAACGAACGGGGCCAGCTCTCAAGCCCAGAGCCCGGTACCCGCGATCGCCCAAGAATTTCTGACCGAACTCCCCCAATCCCCGCAAAACCAAGCCCTCATCGACACCTTCCAACGCACCGCCCGCGAAGCCGGCGTCACGGTCACCTCCCTCTCCCTGCATCAAACTTCCCCCCGCGCAGACCAACTCGGCCGCCTGGAGCTGACCGTGGCAACCCAAGGCAGCTACGCCGCCCTTAAACAACTCCTCTCCGAGTGGCTGGCTCGCTTCCCGTCGGCCACGGTGCGGTCCCAGCAATGGCGACGCAGCGAACCCGCGGGGCTGACCAATGCCAACCCCGGCACCGTCGAAGCCAATTGGGTCCTCTCCGTCTGGACTCGCCCGCTGGGTCTCGAAGCTCGCGCAAGGGAAGCAGCCCTCGCAGCCTCCGCGACCGCGTCGACCCCGCCCTCAAACCCCGGTCCCTAGCCTTGAGCTCCATGCGTACGGAACTGCGTTGGACCCTGGGCGGCACCTTGCTGCTGTCGGTCGCGGCCCTGTGGTGGCCGCAGTCCGGCCCCAAGGTGGTTGGCGCCGAGGAGCACCCAACCGGCGATGCAGCGCATGCCTCTGCCAACTCGCCAGACGACGCACAACTCAAAGCCCCCCTACCTCCCACCCTCGACCCACAACCGATCGAACCGGCCCGACGCGACCCCTTCGTTGCAATGCCCCCCGCTCCCGCCGTCGTGGCCGCCGCCCCCCGACCCACGCCCCAGCCCGCTCCCCCGCCAATCGCCCCAGCGGTCCCTACTGCCCCGCCGCTCACCCTGCGCTATCTCGGTCGCATGGTCACCCCCGACGGCCGCCCCATGGTGCTGCTGGCCCGCGGCGACACCGCCGTCACCGTGCAGGCCGGCATGATGCTCGACGAGGGCTACCGAGTCCTGCGCATCAGCCCCGAGGCCGTTCGCCTGGTCTACCCTCCCACCGGCGGCGAAGTCGACATCCCCATCCCGCCCGCGCCCCACACCCCATGACGCTGAAGACATTGACGACCGACGCCTTGAACGACGGGCGCCGGCGAGGCGCGATGGCGGGCCGGCTCATTCGGACCCTGCTGTGCTTGACCGCACTGGCCACGCTGTTGTCCGGCTGCGCCGACCAACGCATCCGCAGCGAATCCGACCGCCTGATGCACGACAACCACTACGAACAGGCCTATGACCTGCTCGAAGGCGGTCTCAAGCAATACCCCGACAGCATGCTGCTGCGCTCGGGCAGTCTGCAGGCCCGCAACGCCGCATTGAACCGCCTGCTCGACGACGCAGCCAGCGCCCGCGCCGAAGGTGCCCTGGACGAAGCCGAAGCCCTGCTGCAACGCGCCCAACGCTTCGACCCCAGCGGCCGCCGCGTCAGCACGCTGCTGGCCGAACTCGCCGTCGAACGCAAACAGCGCGCCGCCCTGGCTGAAGCCGAAGACCTTGCGTTCAAGAAGAAGCCCGACGCCGCCCTGCGCGTGCTGGCCGAAGCCCTCAAGGACAACGCTCGCCAGCCCGATTTGCTCGCCCTGCAGCGCCGCCTTCAAGGCGAACAACGGCGCATCCAGGCCAAGGCGGCCCAGCTCGGCCTGTCGGAAACACGCCCCATCTCCCTGGACTTCCGCGACGCCAACCTGCGCACCGTGCTGGACGTCGTGACCCGCAACAGCGGCGTCAACTTCGTGCTGGACAAGGACATCAAGCCCGATGTCCGGGTCACCGTCTTCCTGCGCTCGGCGCGGGTCGAAGACGCCATCGACCTGATCGTCAGCACCCACCAGTTGGCCAAGAAGGTGATCGACGAGCAGACCCTGCTGATCTACCCCAACACCCCAGAGAAGCAGCGCGAGTACCAGGAGCAGGTGGTGCGGGTGTTCTACCTCGCCAACGCCGAGGCCAAGGGCGCCGCCGCGTTTCTTAAATCCATGCTGCGCGCCAAGGACCCCTTCGTCGACGAACGCAGCAACATGCTGGCCCTGCGCGACACCCCCGAGATGATCGAAATGGCCGAGCGCCTGATCACGCTCTACGACACCGCCGACGCCGAAGTCGTGCTGGAGCTGGAGGTGCTGGAGATCCGCACCAACCGCCTGCTGGAGCTGGGCGTGCAGTTCCCCGACAGCCTGACGTTGACGCCGCTGGCGCCTTCGACCGGTTCAGGTTCCAGCACAGGCGGCTCAGGCCTCACCGTCAGCAACCTCAACCGCCTGGGCTGGGACCGCGTGGGCGTGGGCATCAACGGCCTGCTGGTCAACCTCAAGCGCCAGGTCGGCGACGTCAACACCCTGGCCAACCCGCGCATCCGCGTGCGCAGCAAGGACAAGGCCAAGGTGCTGATCGGCGACAAGGTCCCCATCGTCAGCGCGACGACCGGCCAGACCGGGTTTGTGTCGGACAGCGTCAGCTACTTGGACGTCGGACTTAAGCTCGATGTCGAACCCACCGTCTACGCCGACGACGACGTGGCCATCAAGATTGGCCTGGAGGTCAGCTCCATCGCGTCGCAGGTGACGACCAAGTCCGGAAGTCTCGCCTACCAGATCGGTACCCGCTCCGCGTCCACCGTGCTGCGCCTGCGCGACGGCGAGACCCAATTGCTGGCGGGCCTCATTAGCCGCGATGAGCGCAGCAGCGCCAACCGCATCCCAGGCCTCGGCGACCTGCCGCTGGCCGGCCGGCTCTTTGGCAGCCAGCGCGACGAGGCCGTGCGCACCGAGCTGGTCCTTGCCATCACGCCCCGGGTCGTGCGGAACATGCGCCGGCCCGAGATCAGCGAGAGCGAGCTTTGGGTGGGCACCGAGCTGTCGCCACGCATCCGCGGCGTCGGCGGCCTGGTGTCCAAGCGTGAGGTCTCGGAGGGCGGGGCTAGCGTTGCTTCAACGCCATCAACCGGTCCAACAACTGTCGGCCTGCCGACGGCGGCACCCGATGCGCCGGCTGTCGTTAAACCTGGCGTCAGCCTGCGTTGGCAAGGCCCCGCTCAAGCCCGCGTTGGCGAGGTTTTTAGCGTCGCGCTGGACCTGGACAGCGGCAGCCCCATTCGTGGCCTGCCATTGCAGGTCAAGTTCAGCCAATCCCAGCTGGAGCTAGTGGACGTCGAGGAAGGGGAGTATTTCAAGGGGGACGGCTCGCCCACGAGTTTCACGAAGGCGGTGGACGCCGGCTCCGGCGTTGTGCGGGCCGGCGTGCTGCGCAACCAGGCCAAGGGCGCGACCGGGCAAGGGCCCGTGGTGCGTCTCAAGTTCAAGGCGCTGAAGCCGGGGGCGGCCGAAGTCTCGCTGATGGCGGCCGACCCGATCGCCCTGGGCAACCCCTTGCCGCCCACGCCGCTGCCCCCGTTGCTGCGCGTGAACGTGCAATGAAGCTCCGAAGCCTGGCAGGCGCTGGACGCGGCTACACCTTGGTGGAGCTGCTGGTGGTGATGGCCGTGCTGGGCATCCTGGCCGCCATGCTGCTGCCGCTGTCCGAGCTGAGCGTGCAGCGCGAGCGCGAGCGTGAACTCAAGCGTGCGCTGTGGCAGATCCGCGATGCCATCGATGCCTATCACCAGGCGGCGCTGAACGGCGTGATCCCTCTGGGCGGCCTCTTGACCGGCTACCCGCCCAATTTGCAGGCGCTGGTGGCGGGGGTCAAGGACAGCAAGAACGGCGGCGGGGTCGTGTATTTCCTGAGGCAGCTGCCGCGAGACCCCTTTGCCGACCCTGCTCTGACTGCAGAGCAGACCTGGGCGGTGCGCAGCTACAAGTCGCCGCCCGAGCAGCCGGCGCCGGGTGACGATGTCTTTGACGTGGCCTCGCGCTCCACGCTGGTTGGGCTCAACGGCGTGCCGTTGAAGAACTGGTGATGCCGTGAACCCATCGTCCAGGTCGCGCGGCTTCACGCTCATCGAGCTGCTTGTGGTGTTGGCGGCCATGGCCCTGCTGCTGTCCATCGCGGCGCCGCGCTACTACGAGCACGTGGACCGGGCCCGGGAGACGGTGCTCAAGCACAACCTGATGGGGATGCGCGAGGCCATCGACAAGTTCTACGCCGACCATGCGCGCTACCCCAAGGACCTGGCCGAACTGGTCACGGCGCGCTATCTGCGCGAAGTGCCGCTGGACCCGCTGACGGATCGCGTCGACACCTGGCTGCTCGTCAAGCCCCAGGGGCAGGCGGAAGGCGTGGCCGATGTGCACAGCGGCGCCAAGGGGCTGTCGCGAGACGGGGTGAGCTATGCGCGCTGGTAGCCGCACTCGCCCTGGGCAGCAGGGCTTCACCTATCTGATGGTCCTCGCGCTGATCGCGCTGCTGGGGCTGGCCCTGTCCGTGGTCGGCCCGCGCTGGGCGGACGACAGCCAACGCGAGAGCGAGCAGGAGCTGCTCAAGGTGGGTAGCCTCTATGCGCAGGCCATCAAGAGCTACTACGAGGCCTCGCCGGGATCGCTCAAGCAATATCCGCCGGACCTGCAGAGCCTGCTGCTGGACACGCGCTTCGTGGGCGTGCGCCGGCACATCCGGCGGCTTTATGCCGATCCCCTGCAGCCGGAGCGGCCCTGGGGACTGGTGCGGGACGGCGACGGGCGGGTGCGCGGGGTGTTCAGCCAGGACGAGCGGGCGCCGCAGCGCCAGAGCGCCCTGGTCAATGAGTGG
Source organism: Pelomonas aquatica (assembly GCF_026712205.1). Taxonomy (GTDB): domain Bacteria; phylum Pseudomonadota; class Gammaproteobacteria; order Burkholderiales; family Burkholderiaceae_C; genus Pelomonas; species Pelomonas aquatica. The sequence continues at coordinate 19,818 of NZ_JAPPUW010000037.1, read as the reverse complement.
CTGGACCTGAAGCCGGCCGGCCGGTATTCACAATGGGTGTTTTCTCCTCGGACGAGTTCATGAACATGATGTCGCGAACGGGCTCATCGACTATTTGGCGGCGCGGTTTCACGCTGCTAGAACTGCTGGTGGTGGTGCTGATCATCGGCCTGCTGACCGCGGTGGTCGCACCACGCTTCCTGGGCCAGATCTCCAAGTCCGAGATCACGACGGCGCGGGCGCAGATGGATGCCTTTGACAAGGCACTGCAGGGGTTCCGGCTGGACGTGGGGCACTTCCCCACGACCGGGCAGGGCTTGAAGGCCCTGGTGGTGGCGCCGCCCGAGGAGCCGCGCTGGCGTGGGCCGTATATGCAGGGCGATGTGCCGCTGGACCCCTGGGGCACGGCCTACCAGTACCGGTCGCCGGGCACCAACGGCAAGGACTACGACCTGGTCAGCTGGGGGCGCGACCGTGCGCCCGGCGGCACGGGCGACGACGCGGACATCAGCCGGTGAGACATCAACCGAACAGGGCCGGGCGCTGACATGCAGTTCTGGGTGCGCCATGTGCCGGCGGGAACCGGGGCGGTCGTCGAGGAGGCGCTGCCGGCGGACTCGGAGGCCGGCCTGCGCTCGCAGTTGCTGGCCCAGGGCAGCGTGGTGCTGGCATTGCGGGCTCAGCGCACTCAAGGCTTGAGGAGGAACCGGCGCTTTGATGTCGCGGGCTGGTGCCGGGAGCTGGAGGCCTTGCTGCGCGCGGGCATGACGGCGGTGGAGGCTGTGGAGACCCTGGCGGCCACTTCGGCCACTTCGATCGGTAGCGAGCGGGAACGGGTTCATGGCCAGTTGCTCAAGTCGCTGCGCGAAGGCGCGTCGCTGTCCAAGGCGATGCGGGGTACCCAGGCGTTTCCCGAGGTGCTGGTGGCCGGCGTGACCGCCAGCGAACGCACCAGCACCCTGGCCGAGGCCTTGCACGACTATCTGCGCTATGACGACCTGCTGCAGAAACTGCGGCGCCAGGCCGTCAGCGCCATGCTGTATCCGGCCATCGTGATCGGCCTGGGGGGCTGCATCGCGATGTTTTTGCTGCTCTATGTGATTCCGCGGTTTTCGAAGATGTACGGGAGTTTTCATGGGGAGCTGAGCACGGCGACGGCGGCCGTGCTGGCGCTGAGCCGGGCGATGCGCGACTACGGTTGGCTGGTTGGGCTGGCCGTGGCCGGGATCGCGGCGGCCGGGGTGCTGGCCTGGCGGTCGGGGCAGCTGGCGCGTGGGCTGGAGGCGGGGGCCGAGGCCTGGCCGATGCTGCGGCGGCAGTGGGACCATTTCCGGTTCGCCAAGCTCTACCAGTCCCTGGCCCTGCTGTTTCGCGGTGGCTATTCGCTGGACGAGGCGCTGCTCGTTTGCGGCGGACTGGCGCTGGGCGTGCGCGTCGGGCAGGGCGTGTCTACCGTGCGCCAGGAGATTGCCAATGGGCGGCCGGCCTCCAAGGCCCTGGCCACGGCGGGCTTCACGGATGTGACGGCCGAGCGGCTGCTGGCAGTGGGTGAGCGCACGGGCGATTTCGCCGGCGTGCTGCAGACCATTGCCGACCGGCATGCCCAGGCCTTCGTGCTCTTCATCGAGCGCGCCACCCGCTTGTTGGAGCCGATCCTGCTGCTGGCCGTGGCGCTGGTGGTCGGTGGGCTCGTCGTGATGATGTATCTGCCGATCTTTGACATTGCCGGTGGGCTGGGGGTGAGCCGATGAACGACCCCACGCCAATGCCCTTGCCTCTGGACCTGCCTGCGCTCTTGCGTTCGGCGCGCGAGCAGGCGCGCCTGGGCGGCGGGACCGTGCTCGATGTGCTGCTGAGAACGCCGGGCGCCGATGCCGGGCAGCTGGCCCAGGCGCTGCGGGAGCAGGCGGGCGTGGACATCGTGCTGGGGTCTGAGGGGCTGGTGGCGGATTTCAGCCGGGTGGACCGTAACCTGGCCCGGCAGTGGCAGTGCGTGGCCTTGCAGGACAGCCAAGGGAGCACCTGCCTCGCCGCCGCCGACCCGTGGGACGTGGCCCTCATCCAGAAGGCGGCCCGCCGGCTGGGCGTGCAGCCGAGGGTACTGGCCGTGCCGCGCGCATTGCTGGCCGGCTGGCTGGGCGATGCGGCCGTGAAGGTCGACGCCGCCGAATCGGCCAGCCCCGATGCGATCACGGCGAGCGGGCCGGTCGTGGTCTTTGTGGACCAGGCCTTGCGGGGCGGCTACGCCAATGGGGCCAGCGACGTGCACTTCGAGACCGACCGCCATGGCGTCACCGCCAAGCATCGGCTGGACGGGGTGCTGCGGCCCTTTGCGCGGCTGGAAGGTTCGCAGCCGGCCCAGGAGGTGATCTCGCGCATCAAGGTGATGGCGCAATTGGACATCACGGAGCGACGGCTGCCTCAGGACGGGCGTTGCCGCTTCGAGGTGGATGGCAATGACGTGGACTTGCGGGTCTCCATCATGCCCAGCGTCCATGGCGAGGACGCGGTGCTGCGGATTCTCGACAAGGGTCGCCTCAAGGGCCCCGAGGACGGGCTGACGCTGGAGAGTCTGGGCTTCAAGTCCCCGGCCCTGGACACCATCCGCGAGCTGGCCTCGCTGCCCAGCGGCATGCTCTTGATCACGGGGCCCACCGGCAGCGGCAAGACGACCACGGTCTATGCGACGCTGTCGGAGATCAACACCGGCCTGGAGAAGATCATCACGATCGAGGATCCGGTGGAGTACGAGCTCACCGGCGTGCTGCAGATTCCCGTCAACGAGCGCAAGGGCCTGACCTTCGCGCGCGGCCTGCGGTCCATCCTGCGGCATGACCCGGATCGCATTCTGGTGGGCGAGATTCGCGACGCCGAGACGGCGGAGATCGCGGTGCAGTCCGCGCTGACCGGCCACCTGGTCTTCACGACGGTGCATGCGAACAGCGTGGCCGACGTGGTGGGGCGTTTCCGGCATTTTGGGTTGGACATGTTTGGCTTCATGTCCTCGCTCAATGGGATGGTGGTTCAACGTCTGGTGCGGGAGCTCTGTCCGCACTGCGCGGGCTGGCGCGGTGCCAACGACGGCGAGCTGCGCTGGCTGGCGCAGAACGGGCATGCCGGCCAGGAGCGCGTGCCGGTCGCCGTGGGCTGCGAGCGGTGCCAGCACACGGGGTTCCGGGGGCGGTTCGTGGTGGCCGAGGTTCACGTCGTGGACGACGTGCTACGCGACCGGGTCACCGAGGGCGCGCCGATGAGTGCCATTCGCGCCCATGCGGCGGAGCAGCAGGTGGAGTCCCTGTCCGCGATCAGCGCGAGGGCCGTGCTGGAAGGGCGGACGACCGCAGAGGAGATCCGCCGTGTCGTGGGCTGGAGCTGAGATGGCGCAGAAGCCGCTGAAGCCGCAATTGCAGTTGTATTTGGCCCAGGATCGCTGCGGCTGGCTCGACGCCTCCGGCGTGGCGCATTGGGATGAAGAGGGCGACTTCGACAGCCGCTTGGTGCGCTGCGTGGAGGCCGCCGCCAAGGCCTGGCCGCGGCGTGGCCTGCGGCGCACGCCGGTTCAGGTCTGGGTGTCGGGGGGGCTGTGCCGGCCCTTTCTGCTCGGGCCTGTGGCTGGGCTGAAGGGGGCCGACGAGGTGCGAAGCTTTGCGCAGTCCCAGGTAGCGGATGCGACCGGCTGGGATCAGCCTTGCGAGGTGCGCTTCGAAGGCGATGTGACGAAGGGCGTCGTGCTGGCCACGGCGATGCCGACGGCCGTCCACGCGCGGATCGAGGCGGTGATGGCCGGCGCTCAGTTGCGGCTGGTGTCTCTTCGCCCCTGGTGGGCTGGTGCGCTCAATCAGGCGCTGCAGCAGCAAGCGGATTTGAAGATGGTGGTGATCGACGAGCCTGAGTCCTTGGCCTTGTTGGCGGGGCAGGGGGACGATTGGGACTTGGCTGACGTTTTTGCGCCGAGGCCGTCGGCGGATGAGGCGATCCGGACGGTTCATCGGCTGGCTGCGGGGGGCTCGGTGCAGCCTGAGCAGTCGGCTTGGCTGCGTTTGGGGGCTGGAAGCGCTGGTGCACTGTGGCCTGCTGCAGAGCCCGTGCAATTTGGAGGGCAGGCGTGAAGCGCGTCACGGCGGAGTTTGCGACGCCGAGCCGGCCGGGGCGCTGGCATTGGGCCGCGCTGGCGGCGCTTGCCTTGCTGTCCATGGGGCTGACCGCGCGAGCGGTGATGACCCACCTTGAGCTTCGCGACCTGCAGCGCGACATCCAGTCGCTGCAAGCGCAGATCGCGGTGGCGCAGCAGAGCCCGGCCAGTGCGCCCACGCCGCCGTATGACGCCAGCGCCAGGGAGATGCTGCGTGAGCGGGATCCGGTCTGGATCGAGACGCTGACGGCGCTTGAGGCCGTCGGCATGCCGGGGGTGACGGTTACGGCCATTAACATGCCGGCGCCGGGGAGTCCGGTGACGATTCAGCTGACGGCGACGGACTATCGGACGGTGCTGGAGTACCTGGCGGCGCTCAATGGGCCGGCGGTCGAGCCGGGCTCGCTGCGGTTCGATCTTCAGCAGGCACGATCAGAAGGGGGCAATCAGCAGCTGTCGGTGACGGTGATTGCGGCCCGTTTGAACGCGGTGCAGCGTTGAGGGCAGGTCTTGCCTGGGCTTCACCAACCGATGCGATGAGCCGAGCTGACGGCCGCATGGCGGGCATCGTCCTCGCCGTGCACGTAGATGCTGGTCGTGGTCAGGCTGCCGTGGCCGAGGGTGTCGCGCACATGGCGCAGGTCGACGTCGTTGGCCAGGTTGGAGCCGGCGGTGTGGCGCAGCCAGTGAGCCGATGCCGCGCTCAGCTTGTCAGCCTGTTCTTGGCCGCGACCGTCCTTGAGCCAACGCTGGGCTGCGGCGGCGAACACCTCTTTGACGACCCCGTGCACGGCGCTGCGCGTCATCGGTGCCGGCCAGTCCGGTACCGGGTGCTTGGAACGTCGCCACGCTACCGGAAAAAGCAGCGGGGAAGGCTCGCCGGGGCGTGGCAGATCAATCAGCTCCAGCGCGCGCCGATAGCTCATGAGCTCGACCATCAGTTCCGTCGTCGCCGGCACCAGGCGTTGTTTGCTGCCTTTGCCGAGCACCTCCAGCCACCAGCGTTGCTCGCCGGACTTGGCGTCGGCGCGCATGTGGAAATCCCCCATGCCGTTGCCGACCACCTCGGAAATGCGCAGACCACCCAGGAAGAGCAGGCTGAAGAGCCAACGCGCACGCGAATAGACCGCGACCTGGCGGGGCGTGTCCTGCGGCAAGGCGAGGATGGTGCCGCGCACAGCGTCCCAGAGATCGGCCTCCAGGAAGCGCGTGACGCGCGGACCGGGGGCTTTTGCGCGTCGCTTGCTCAGCGTCAGGGGATTGCCGGCCAGGTAGCCCGCCTCGACCAGCCAGGACATCAACGAGTTCAGCACGGTCATGGAAAGCCGGATGCTGCTCTCCGAGAGCGGGCCGGCGAATGGCCGCCAGCGTGGGTCGTGCCGGCTGGCTTTGCGGCCGGGCGCCATGACCCAGCGCTCGGCGGGTTGTGGATTGGCGAGGAAGCGCCGGTAGACCAGGAAGTCCTCGTGCGTCAGCGACGACAGGGGCTTGCTGCGCTCCGTCGTCGCCCACAGCAGCAGACGCTCAGACTCGCGGCGGCAGTTGGCCAGGGTGTTGGGGCTGTCCACGTATCGCGCCAGCCAGGCGAGGACGGCCGCCTGGTCGGTGTCTGCGGTGAGCTGTGGATTGCCGCCACGCGCCCGGTTCGTGCCGTCGCGGCCGCTGAGCGCCTCGATGGTGACGATCTCGCCGAGAGGGGCGAGCGTAATCGCGCCTGCTGGCCCGCTCGAAGTGGGCGAGAGGGTCTCACGCATTTTTCCGCCCTAGTTTTGAGAGATATTTGACACTATAACAGTAATGTCAAAAGTCAATTTTTAAAAGTTATTAACACAACGTATTACGTTGTACTATTTATTCCATGAGCGACGAATCCGCACTCTTGGCCGAGATCGAGCTGCTGAAGGCCAAATTCAGCGACACCCGGGCGCTGTACCGCGAGGTCTGCGCGCTGCTGTTCTTTCGGCATGGCATCACACCGACCGGCAACAAGCTCTACCAGTACGTCAGGCGCGGTTCGATGAGCGTGCCGACCGAGGAGCTGGCCAAGTTCTGGGACGATCTGCGTCACAAGGCGCGCGTCGACATCGAGCATCCCGATCTGCCGGCCGAAGTGAAGGCCATCGCCGCGGAGGCGATCGCGGCCCTGTGGTGCCAGGCCACGGCAGCCGCGCGCGGCGAACTGGCGGCCGCACGGCTGGAGCTGCAGGCCGACGCCGAGGCCGCGCGCTCGGCCCAGCTGGCAGCCGAGCAGGCCGCAAACCAAGTGAGTGCAGCCGCCGACCAGCTTCGTGCCGAACTGGCTAAGCGCGATGAGGCATTTCGTGCGGCCCAGGCCGAGCTGGAAGCCGAACGGCGTGCCCATGCCGGCACGCAGGCGCGTGGCCAGGAACTGCAGACCCAGCTCGAACAGGCGCGAACCCAGCAACAACGGCAGCAGGAAGCCTTCAGCGCCGATCTGGTCAGGGCTCGTGCCGATATCGGGGCCGCTCAGGAGCGTGCCGCTGCGGCCGAGCGACGGGCCCTCATGGAGATCGAACAAGAGCGCCAGGCCCGTGGCCGTGCCGACAAGACCGCCGAGGGCCTGCGCGACAAGCTGGCTGACGCCGAAAGCCGAGAACGCCGGCAGTCGCTGGAGCACGCCGAGGCCGTGACCCGGCTGCAGATGGAGCTCAATGCCAAGACCGCCGCGCTGCGAGGCGCCCATGAGAACAAGGGCGGCTTGCTGCGGGAGATCGACACCCTGCGCCAGCAGCTCGTGGCAGCTCAACAGGCTTCCGCACGCTATGAAGCCGAGGCGCAGACCCTGCAGGTGCTGGTACAGCGATTGACCCCGCCTCCAGCGCCAGCGCCACGCGGTGGCCGCAGCAAAAAAGCAGGGGCCGACGGCTCATGATCAAGGCTCCGTCATCGTGCGAAGAGGCAGGCCTAACCGCCATCGCCAAGTCCATCCAAGACCTGGACGACCTGGCGCGGCTGTTGGCAAAGGGGCTCTCACGGACGAAACCTTGGCAGCAAAACATCGCAGCACATCTGACAGACGCCGACCGGTTGCTGCAGCTCCTGCCGATCACGATCGCCATGGACCGACCGGATACCGAAATCGTTGCGGCAGCGGGAGACTTGCAACTCGCCTGCCAGCAGTGTGCCCCGGGGCTGATCCGCAACGCCGGACCGCCGGCCGAAGCGCCGGCGCAGGCTCCCGAGAGGAGCCTCCGGGAAGATCTGGCCCTTCGCGGAATTCCATCGTCTGCGCGTCAGCGGCGGCAGCCATCGCGGCCAGCCAAAATGTAGGTCTAGCAGGGGCGAAATGCATTTCGCAGATTCCGGGCACGCCTAAGTCATTGATTTACTGTCGCTGAGTGTAGGTTTAGCACGCCGAAATGGAATTGCTCCATTTTTCCCCCCGTGCATGCAGCGACGGCACCGCCGATGGTTGCGCTCCTGGACCCTATAACCGGAGTGGAGCACCTTGTAGCCTGTCACAGCGTCGCGAAAGCGCCGCGCTGTAAGCTTTAGCCCTCTTGGACTCGACGGCAAGGCGGCCTTACTCTTCTGCAGCATGTGGGCCGTCGAGTATGGTGAAAGCATGTTCAGGTGACGCCCTATGCCGAAGACCATCAAACACTTGAAGCTCCAGGCCGCAGCCGCCCGGCAAACCGCGTTGGAGCGGGAGGAAGTTCTGAAGAAGCTTCGGGATGTGATCAGCGCGCACGGCTTCACGTCTGCCGACCTCTATCCAAAAGGCCGATGGCCGGGCGACGTCACGCCGTCAGATGATGTCGAGGAACTGCCGCTGAACGTGGTGAGGCTCGCGCCTGGCAAGACCTATCGTGATGCCGAGGGGAACGTGTGGAACGGACGCGGCCGACGGCCAAAGTGGTTGTCACAAGCACTCGACGGAGGCGCGGTGCTCGCAGATTTTCTGGTTGGCTAAGTCATTGATTCGACGACGATTTTCCGCATCAACCGTAGGCTTGGCACGAAATCCGAGATCACCCCGGTATCGCGCAGGTCAATGCTGGCATTGGCCAGCTTGATCGAAGCACGCAACAAAATGCGGCGTTGGTAGAACAATCGGCTGCGGCAGCCGAAAGCCTCAAGGACCAAGCGGTAAGCTTGATGGCGGGGCTTCAGAAATTTCAGGTTTAAACCTAGGGTGCCTGATGCTCAGACAGGCTCGTGGCACGCCACCGATTCTCGGATGGAGATGTAGCCGTTCAGTGTCGGCCGTCTGCGCAGCAACGGCCCCACGGCGTAAGCCTGTGGTGACTTCTTGAATGCTGGCCGCGGTTTGCTCAAGGCTCGCGGCCTGTGCGCCTCTGTGCGTTCGGACAGCACCTTGATGTCACTGGCTCCCCAGGCGAAGTCCGGCCTGAGCCACCATCGACGAATTTGTGCGCGCATCGGCGATCACCGACGACAAATGATTCGTCATGGATTCGAGCGTTTTGCCCAACTGCGAAATCTCATCGCCGTCTTCGTTTTTGATGGCGTAGTTGAAGTAACCATTGCCGAGCGTTTTGACCCACGGAGCACTTCGTCGACGGCGCCAAATGATGCGATGAAGAATGCGACGGCCATGTAGCTACCAATCAGCACCGACGCCAAGCAGGCCGCGATCGCGATGCGGAATTTGACTTGGAGCGCGTGCGCCCGAGCGTTCAACAGATGACGCCCATTCCAGGGGTCATCATGCGCTGAAAAATTGAGCGATTCGACGAGTTCACACGCTGTCTCCAGCAGATTACATTCAGGTTCGGCGACGGTCTCTTGGTCGATCTTGACTCTCCGTTATCGGCGGATACTCGAAATCATTAGTGACGACTTGCCCGACTTGGGTATTGGCTGCGGCGCTTAATCTCATTCGATCCCATCAACCTTCGCCAACCTACCGTCATGCTGGCCGAAGGAAGAGCTGGCGGGGAGCCAGGCATTCACTCATTGATGTGCCCAGTGGCAGTTGAGCCTCGACATCGACCCGTCTAGCGATCTGCAGCGATAACCGGAGCAAACTGGCGCATCACTGCCTTGACCGTGCCTCAAACATCTTGCGCGCCCCACCTGATGCGACGCGATAGCCTTGCAATATCGTTGCGGGCGATGCCACTACTACACCTTGCCGAGCATCATCAATCGAGTTTGAAGGACGCTACCTCTTGCGCCAGCGAGGCAGCCTGGTCCTTGAGTGAGTCTGCGGCGGCGGCGGTCTGCTCCACCAGGGCTGCGTTTTGCTGCGTCGCCGTGTCCATGTCGTGCACGGCCTGCGTGGTCTGATGCACGCCCAGGGCTTGCTCTTTGGCGCCATCGGCGATGTCAGCCAGCAATGCGTTCACACGCTTGGTCTGGAGCACGATTTCTTCCATGGTCGATCCGGCCTGCTTGACGACCGACGTGCCCGACTCGACCTTGTCGACGCTGGCGCTGATGAGGCTCTTGATCTCGCGGGCGGCCGAGGCCGAACGCTGCGCCAGTTGCCGAACCTCGGCTGCGACCACGGCGAAACCGCGCCCCGATTCGCCAGCGCGTGCCGCTTCGACGGCCGCATTGAGCGCAAGGATGTTGGTCTGGAACGCGATGCCATCGATGGTGCCCACGATCTCGCCGATCTGGCGCGACGACTTCTGGATGTCTTCCATCGTGCTGACCATCGTGCCGATGATGGCCCCGCCTCGCTCGGCAACCTGGGCGTTCGCTCGGGCGATGCCTGCGGCTTCATTGGCGGTATCGGCTGTGTGCTTGACGGTCGCTGAGATTTCTTCCATGGCCGATGCCGATTCTTCGAGATTGGCGGCAGCCTGCTCTGTGCGAGACGACAGGTCCATCGAGCCGTGGGCGATCTCGCTGCTCGAATGCACGATGCTGTCCGATGCGCCACGCATCTTCAGCACAATGTGCCGTAGCGAATCCTGCATGTCGACCAACGTATGCATCAGGCCAGCGACTTCATCGGCGCCCCAGGCCCTGGGCTTGGTCGTCAGGTTGCCATCGCTCATGGCGTTGATGTGAAAAGCCACTTCCTTCAAACCGCCGTCCAGCACCTTGCGGAAGGCGACAAACAGGTACATCACGATGGCCACACTGCCCAGCATGACCGCTGTCGTGATGGTGCGGGACGTGACCATGCCGCCCACCCGAACCTCGACCAGCGCATCGAGCTTGTCCGTGGTGCGCGTGTTCAAAGCAAGCATGGCCTCACTCGCATGTCGGCCCGCTTCAATCAGCGCGGCGGCATCGCCCTTCATGCTCGTGGACGCCAGCAACTTGTCGTCCACCATTTTCAAGAAGGCATGGACCTCGGCCAAAGCCTCGTCAGCCTTGGTTGCGGCCTTGACGTCGGCGTTGTAGGCAATGGCCTTGGTCAGGCCTGCTTCCAAAGCAGCCAGGTTCGACGAAACCGAAGCGGACTGCTCGATAAGGTGACGCAACTGCTGCGGGTTGGCTGCGCCGCTTTGCAACAGCGCCGCACCCAAGCCCGTCAACTGGCTGACCGCCTCGACCATTTGGGGCAATCGGAAGTAGGCCGCGTCCATCAGGTAGTAGGTGTCGATGTCCGGGTCCAGCGTGAGATTCGAGCCGTCGGTCGACACGCCGAGCAAGTCCAACAGCGATTGCGCATGGGCCGAATAGGCATCGAACACCTTGTCGACGCCAGCCGATGTCGCGGGCAAGGCATCAGCCTCGCCCTTGAATTTGGAATAAGCCTGGGCCGTGGCGAAAGCTTCGCCATGTGTCTTGTCTTCGGCAGCCAGTTTGGCCGATTGCGCCTGGATGGCGTCTTTGAGCGCACCCAGTTCTGGCTGCGGCGTGCCTTTGACGGCCTCCATCACCGCATACAGACGCTGGCGCTGCAGCAATTCGAGCAAAGGCACGACCTCGCGCCCGTACACGATGCCGATGCGCTCCTTGGCGGAAAACTCGATCGACGTAGCCTTGTCGCCAAAGTAGCTCCAAGACAGAACTGCGATGGGCACCGCAAACGCCGCCGAGATCACCATCGCCTTGGCCTGGAAACCGATGCGGCGAAACAAGCGAATGCCAGGCGCCCAGATGCCGTGGTAGCGGAAAAACTCCCCGAACAACCCTCGATGCGAGGACTCGGTCGAGGTGTCTGACAAGCGGCTACTGCTCTGGCGGGCAGTGGCGATCATCGAACTCATTGGGATGGACTCCAAAACAACGGCAATAGTCCAGTTATCGGCAAATACCCGCCAAGCCTTAGCTGTAAACAGACACTACTGAAGTTCACACAGAAACACCGGAGACCATCTTCCGTGCTCATAACGCACGAGGCCGGACTCCTCGAAGCGCCAGAGGTGAAGCCAGCCGTTCTCCAGCAATTGCCTGACGACCGCATGTTTGCCGATGACCGCTTCGATGGCCATTTGCGGCGCGTCGATGACCACTGTCAGCCGCAACGGCTCATGCACCCAGCGCTCGCCATCGTTGAGCGATTGGCGGGAAAGACCAATTCTCAAGTCGCCGCCATTGCCCTCGAAAACGCCGAGGTTGCCACCAACGACGTTGTGCAGCAGCTTGTTGCCACTGCCCAGCCGGATCGGGTCGCAGGTAGACGCGTGGTATTGCCAGTTGATCCAGTGCGTGACCAGCATTGGCGCGGTCATCAGCAGCTCCAGCACGCTACCGTCCCCATCCTGGCTCGTGTCGTAGTCGTGCAGGAAACTGCGCCCGCCCAGCACGACACCATGGCTTCTGTGCCGGGGTGCGATCAGAAATGCCGCATTGCCCGCAAGCCCCCATTCCGGTCGGGTTTGCGCCCCGTCGTTGGCGCGGCGACGCAGCTGACCTAGTAGAACATCGGGCAGGGCGCGCGGGTCCAGCTGAAGGCTGGGCGCCCGCTCTCGGCGTACCTGATCGCAAGCGTGTGCGAACCTACCTTGCAGTCGCTCCCAACGAGCACGTGCAGCCTGCGGCAAGAGGTCCAGATCAAAGCCTTCGATGTCGTCTGTAGTGGTGTTGTGCAGCGCCGCCACGAACACCGTGGACTCAGGCATTTCGATGCCGCGGGCCTGCAGGCCCTGGCGGACCGCAGGCTCGTTGAGCAACTGCGCCAGGCTTCGCGCATTGACCTCCCCGGTCTGACCGCAGCAAGCGCCGCAATCCAGTGCCGCCGCATGCGCGTTGTTGGCAGATTGACTCCCATGCCCGACGAGGAGCACAAGCGGGGCGATGTGTTGCGCCAAACCCATGGCATGCAGCACGCGAGCCGCCAGAGCGACCTTGGCATCAAGGTCGAGCCCAACCAACTGTGGCCGGCAAATTGGGCGATAGCGGGTGGGCAGCCCATCCAGGTCGTCCCTGGCTCGGTCCTGCTTGCTGGGCAGCAGCCAGCTCCCAAGCTTGCCCAGGTAGCCGAGTCCCGCTGCCTCCACAAAGGAAAATGCAGCGCCCGGCCATCGGCTGGCAGCTTGCCACTGGTCCGCCAAGGCAAAGTGGGTCTGACGTGAGCGGCTGGCAGCGCTCTTCAACACGGCATCGGCTTCGCGTCGCGCCGAGTCAGCGCTCACGATGCAATCGGTCACCTCAAAGGCAGGCGCCAGCAGGCCTGGCAATTGGGGTCGCCGGGCTTGCGTCGCCAGCGGCGTGTAGGCAACCGGCAGTCCAAAGAATCCGGCAAAACCCAGAGTCTGGACGGCTGGCCATGCGGCTTCCAGCGCGCGGCGCAATGGCTCGCTTCGCACATCGATGCAGAAGGCTGCCTGCACTTCGATCTCTTGCCTTGCAAGGCCCGAGCTACTCGCTGAGCCCAGGCGTCGCGCCAGGTCGAGCTGGTAGCCGACCTCCAGCGCCACTTGCCAAACCTCGTCAATCAACAATGCTTGTTCTGCATCCTTCAACACGGTAGGCGCTTGGCTCCATGCCCCCTGAAGTGCGGCGAACGCCTGCTTGGCGGCGACATCATCTTTGCATTCCAGCAGCAACGCGCCCCAGGCCAGGCGAATGGCCAGCAGCTCGCGCAGGCGCGAATCCTGGCGGTCCTCCAGCCCTGCCTGCCAACCCAGGTAGGCACACCAGGATGCCCAGCCATTGACCGTGAGCAGCACTGCCTCCAGGTAATCTGCCCAAACAGCCTGAGGCAGGCCCAGGCGCTTCATCACCCATCGCTCAGCCTCGCCTGCAGTGGCAGGCAGCGCGTCGATGGCGCGACCGAGGTGAGGCAGGCCCATGAGCAAGCCGATCCCATGGTCGTGCTGCAGCGTGTCTCGCCAGAACGCGTACAAGCCCTGAGTGCGCTGCGGCTGCCAATCGGCCTGATGCTCATCGAAGTAGGCTGCACAGGTCTGGCTCACCTGGTGTGTGATCGCCTGGCGCCAGGACAACCGGGTTTGACGCTGTGGATCGTTGTCCAGCACATCGATCAGCAGCGGCAACTGCGCCACCGGCGTGCTCGATTGCAGTGCATCTGCGCACTGGCGAGGCGTCAGACCCAGCGCTCTTGCCTCGGGCAACTGGCGCAGCGCATGGGCCAGATCAACGGGGCTGATCCGTCCCTCGCTCCAGGCGCGCTGCTGTTGATCTCGCGCTGGAAAAACCTGTATGCCGCCGAGCACCGCCATGCGGGCGGCCACCCGACGCACCGGCATGCCGATGCGTGACCAGTGCGGATTGACCGCGATGGCGCGGTCCAAAGGCCACGCAGGTGCAATGGCCTGGCAAGCCTGGCTGCAGGCATGCTCGATCTGCGAATTCGATACGTCGCCGCAGTCGGGGTGGGCGTGGCCCTTCGCGCCGGGCTGCGCACAGGTGGTCAATGTGTCCGTCATGAGGTTCTCCGTGTGATCAGTTCAGCGCGGGGCATCGGCCATCAGGGCGGCGGCAGCTTTGGGGCCAGCGCTCTTGGGGGATTCAGGCGCCCAGCGGGTGGGCCAGAGCTGCAAGGCCAGGCGCGTGTAGGCCTCGTCCAAATAGAAACCTGCGTAGCTCCAGCGACGCCAGCGGGAGAGCATTTGCGGCCGCAGCTGCAGCAGCGCCAGGCAGAGGTAGAGCGCCACCATGCCCAAGAGCACAATCAGCCCAAGCCCTGTGTGGGGGGCATCCTGTATGCCAAGCGGCAGGGCATGCGCAACCAGCGCGGCAGCCGTGAGACCGGCGACCATCAAGAGGCCAAACATCGCTTGCCCAACACGCGCAATCAGGCCAGCAGGCTTGGCTGACAGCCACAGCAATGGCGCCCATGCAAGGCCCAGCACCGCGCTCCACCACCAAGGCCAAGGCGCATGGCCGGACAGTGGCAGGATCAACAGTACAAGCGAGATCGTCAGCACGGGCGCCAGTGCCACACTGAGGGCAGAAGGCAATGCGGCACTGTGCAAGGCTTGCAGGCGCGTCTGGCGCACAACTGTCGAAGCCGACAGGAAGGCATGGGCCTTGTAGAGTGAATGACCGATGAGATGCAAGGCCGCCAGGGAGTAGAGTCCCAGGGCGCATTCGAGCAACATGAAGCCCATCTGGGCCACGGTAGACCAAGCCAGTCGGACCTTGATGCTGATGCGGGTCAGCATCACCATGCCCGCCAACACGGCGGTGGCCAGGCCGAACACCAGCAGCAACACACGCGCTGGGGCTGCCTGTTCGAGCAGCGGTGCAAAGCGGATCAGCACGAAGCCGCCGAGGTTGACCACACCCGCATGCAACAAGGCGGACACCGGGGTCGGCGCTTCCATGACCTGGGTCAGCCAGCCATGCACGGGCAGTAAAGCTGTGCGAAGAATAACGGCCAATGCCAGGGCCAAGGCGCTCAACTGCAAAGGTGTAGACATGCCCTGCTGGGCGATATGCGCCCATAGCGCCGACAGAGAGCCACTCCCGACCACAACCCAAGCAAGGGCCGCAGCGCCAAGCAGCAGCACGTCGGCCACTCGATCTGCCATGCGTTTTTTGTGCGCGGCCAGCCGGGCGAAGGGGCGGTCCGGATAGAAGCAAAGCAGATGCTGCAGCGCGACTCCGACAGATGCCCAAGCCCCGATGAGGACCAGCCAGTGGTCGGCCATCAGGAGCAGGTGCACGGCAGCCAGCACGGCGGCCAACGCTGCGACGTAGCGGCGTTGGCCCGTTTCTCCCTGCAAATATCGGGCAGAAAACCCACCGATGACCGTGCCCAACAGTTGCACCAGCAAGGCCAAGGTCTGGCTGAATGACGATGCCTTTAAAACGTCAGGCCAGTGCACGCTAGTGGCTCCGGCCAACATGGCAACGCCCGTCAAGACCAGCGCACCAGAGGCAAGCACCTGAAATGCACGCCACAGCCCTGCCGTCGAGACCTGATCCAGTTGTGCCAGCAGCACAACCGCCGTCATCAAAGCGACCGGCGCCAGAGCGCTGGCCGAATACAAAATCTGGGGGATATCCATCGCATGACCTTCTTGAAAATTACTACTGAGGCGATCATGCTTGTCGGCGTTTGTTCTGTAAATTACATTGAATATGCCAATTGGATACATAAAATAGAACGATGCATCTCAACCAACTCAACTTCCACCACCTGCTGTATTTCTGGCGAGTTGCCAAGCTGGGGCATTTGACCCGTGCAGCCGAGGAGTTGCACACATCGCAATCGGCGATCTCGGCGCAGATACGTCAACTGGAAGATCGGCTCGGCGAGGACTTGTTTGCCCGCGAGGGGCGTCGTCTGATCTTGACCGACACCGGCCAACTCGTGCTCGCATATGCCGAGAACATCTTCGGCCTCGGCCAGGAGATGCTGGGGCGCCTGGAAGGCCGGTCCGCCGGGATCACCCGCCTGCGTGTCGGCAGCGTGGCGACCCTGTCGCGCAACTATCAGGAGAACTGGATTCGGCCTTTGCTCGCTGACAAAGCCGTCGTGCTTACCCTGGAGTCAGGGCTGCTGGAAGGGCTGATTGCTCGCCTGATACAGCACCAACTGGACGTGGTGCTGGCCAATGAGACCGTTCCGGCCGACCCAGATCGGCCCTTGCATTGCCGGTTTCTGGGCAGCCAGCCGATCTCGCTGGTCGGGCCCGCCAGCCGGTGGCAATCGCAAATCCTGCGCATCCCCGACGACTTGGATGGCGTGGACATCGCACTGCCTGGCCCTCGGCATGCTATACGCGCCCAATTTGATGCGCTGTGTGCGTCTGCTGGCGTGACCCCCCGGCTGCGAGCCGAGGTGGATGACATGGCCATGCTTCGCCTGATTGCGCGCGACAGTGGCTGGTTGACTGTGCTGCCAGAGGTGGTCGTGCAAGATGAACTACGTGCTGGTGTGCTCGTCACCGTGGGCCACTCGACGGCCTTGCAGGAGCACTTCTACGCCATCACCACGCCACACCGGCACCGCATCGAAGTGCTTGAGCAATTGTTGACTGGTACGCCTAAGACGTCTTCTCCGGTTGTGACCGCCGAGCTGGACTTGACCTAGCCGCAGCCCTTCATATAGTCAGGCGAGCAGGGAAGCCGGGCCTGAGGTACGAATCTTCGGCGCGGGCATCATAACCACTGTTCAATCAGCCGGATAACGGACATGCCCCGCAGAGAACTGTTGACGCCAGCTCAACGCGAGCAACTCCTTGCCTTTCCAACAGACGAAGCGGAACTCATTCGCCTGTACAGCCTGAGCGAAACCGATCAAGCATTTCTCAAAGCCCATCGCGGTATTCACAACCGACTGGGTGTGGCCGTTCAAATGGCCTACCTTCGGTTTCCCGGGCGTCCCATCGCCCGCGATGAAACGCCATATCCGACCTTGCTTGCCATGGTGGCAGCCCAGATCAAGGCACCCGTTTCCGCATGGAGCTTGTACGCCGAGCGCGATCAGACACGCCGGATGCATGCCATCGACCTCATCCGCTGGCTGGGCTTGAGGCAACTTGATGCTGGCACGCATCGGTCCCTGGCGCAGTGGCTCCTGCCGATTGCCATGCAATCGACACAAGGCCCCGTATTGGTCCAGGCGCTGATCGAGGAAATGCGGCGTCGTGGCATCGTGTTGCCACCCATCGGCACCCTTGAGCGTCTTTGCGCTGAAGTACACACCAGAGCCCAGCGACGGATTTTCAAACTTCTGACGCAGCCGCTCAATGACACGCATTGCGCCGAATTGGATGCCCTGCTCGATATCCACAAGGGCGGGCCAATCACGACATTGACCTGGCTGCGTCAGCCACCTGGCAAACCCAACGCGAAGATGATCATGTCCCACATCTCGCGGCTCAAAATTCTGCGTGCGTTGGCCTTGCCTGAAAATATCGGCCGCGATGTCAACGCCGATCGGTTGCTGCGCATGGCCCGCGAAGGCGCCCAGATGTCGGTCTATCAGCTCAAGGAGTACGAACCCTTGCGCCGCCATGCTACGCTGGTGGCGATCACGCTGGACGTTTCGGCCACCTTGACAGATCAGATTCTCGATTTGCACGACCGGCTGATCGGTACGTTCTTCACGCGCTCCAAACACAAGCACAAAGACCGTTTCGCAGCCGATGGCAAGGCACTCAATGCCAAGGTCAGGTTGTATGCAGATGTCGGCGCAGCGCTGATTGCAGCGCGCAAGAACAAGGACGATGCCTACGCTGCAATTGAAAAGGTGTTGAGCTGGGCCGAATTCGAGCGCAGTGTGCAAGAGGCCAAAGGCTTGGCGCGCGACGAGGCATTCGATTCGACGGCATTGATGAGTGAGTTCTTTGGGCAGTTGCGCCGCTACACGCCAGCCTTCCTGGATTTGTTTGAGTTTCGTGCAGCGCCTGTGCGTCAGCGCCTGCTTGATGCCATCGATGTTTTGCGTAAGATGAACCGCACCAGCGCCCAGACCGTGCCTGCCGATGCACCTGTCGATTTTTTCAAACCAAGCTGGCAGCGGTTTGTCATGACGGGCGACGGCATCGATCGACGGTTCTATGAAATCGCCGCTGTCAGTGAACTCAAAGATGCACTGCGCTCCGGCGACGTGTTCGTCGCAGGCAGCCGACAGTTCAAGGACTTCGACGAGTACCTGCTCCCTCAATCGTTGTTTAACCAGCAACAGACTGAAGGACGGCTTGATCTGTCTGTGCCAACCGAAGTCAGCGCGTATCTGGACGAACGCTTGACCTTGCTGCGCGAAGCGCTCAGTGAGACCAACCGGCTGGCCGCCGCAGACGAGTTGCCCTTTGTGAAACTCGATGACAAGGGCCTGAAGGTGTCACCGATTGAGGATGAAACACCCCCACAAGCCAAGGTGCTCAAAGCTCAGGCCTACGCCATGCTGCCCCGTATCAAGATCACGGACTTGCTGCTTGAGGTGATCAGTTGGATCGATTTCACACAGCAATTTACGCACCTCAAAACGGGCGATAGCGCCAAAGACCGTACGCTCCTGCTGACCGCCATCCTGGCCGATGCCTTCAACCTGGGCTTGGAGAAAATGGCAGAGGCCTGCCCCGGCGTCACGGCCACAAAACTGTCCTATTTGGTAGCCTGGCATGTTCGCACCGAGACCTATTCAAAGGCTCTGGCCGAGTTGGTTAACTTTCATCACCGGTTGCCGTTTTCAAAGCACTGGGGCGACGGCAGCACCTCGTCATCTGATGGGCAGCGGTTCAAGGCGGGTGGCCACGCAGAAGGGTCAGGCTACCGCAATGCCAAGTACGGTGATGACCCTGGCGTTCTGTTTTACACGCACGTTTCCAGCCAGTACGGTGGGTTTCACATCAAGGTGATCAATGGGCCTGTGCGTGACGCCACCCATGTGCTCGACGGCTTGCTGTATCACGAGTCCGACTTGCGCATTGAAGAACACTACACCGACACGGCAGGCTTCACTGACCATATCTTCGGACTGTGTCCTGTCGTGGGCTTCACATTCGCACCACGCATTGCCGACCTGAAAGACAAACGCATATTTGTGCCAGGCAAAGCCGAGGACTGGCCAGCGTTGAGCACCCTCATCGGTGGCAACCTGAACGTCAAGTCGATTGAACAGGTTTTCGATGACGTTCGGCGGCTGGGCGCTTCCATCAAACAAGGCACAGTGACGTCATCGCTCATGCTGCGCAAGCTGTCAGCCTATCCGAGGCAAAACAGCATCGCCATCGGCTTGCGAGAGATGGGGCGCATTGAGCGCAGCCTGCACACGCTGAAATGGCTGCGTGAGCCTGAGTACCGACGCCGCGTAGGTGCTGGCCTGAACAAAGGGGAGTCACGGCACAAGTTGGCCCGTGCTGTCTTCTTTCATCGCCTGGGCGAAATCCGTGACCGCGCCTTTGAAGACCAACAAAATCGTGCCAGCGGTCTGAACCTGGTCATGCAGGCCATCACCATCTGGAACACGGTCTACCTGGATCGCGCCATTCAAGCGCTGCGCCAGCATCAAACGATTGACGATAGCATGGTGTCCCACATTTCTCCGCTGGGGTGGCACCACGTCAACCTGACCGGTGACTATAGCTGGGCTCAGGATAAGCAGCCCTCGCCAGGGGAGTTCAGGGCTCTGCGCCCTGCGCCTAAAAAGGGTGCTCCCAAGGAAGCTTCGCCTGGCGATGGCTAGATGTTCTTTATGCAATTTCGAAACCAAAAGCAGGCATGCATATACGCAAAATGCTTAAGGTGCAGAAATTTCCGTTTCTTGTGGGCACCCCGACTTGAGCAGCTCGGGGAGCCGCACCGTGGTTGTCTGGGTCGCCATCGCCCGATGATAGCAACTTGACATCACGTTCAACCCCGATTTCCCCTGTGTGTGTTCTAAAGTGTCCTAGTAA
>NZ_JAPPUW010000036.1 GCF_026712205.1 Pelomonas aquatica | reverse complement strand
CAGTGAAACGAGTCAGCGCCGATGATAGTGCGGATTCCCGTGTGAAAGTAGGTCATCGTCAGGCTATTTATTAATGCCAACCCCCACTATCGAAAGGTAGTGGGGGTTTTGGTTTTGAGCAACGGAAAATCAGTGCCGGCAGATTGGGCGAATCGGGGTGGCAAGGACTGACATCGTTGAACTCGGCACAAGCCCTGCTGCGCCGCGGCGCGGTTGCAGTTAAAGTCGCCCGATGATTGACGACCGCTTTCTTGCCGACAGCGCCGCGCAGCAACGCGCGCCGGTGCAGTTCTATTTCGATTTCTCCTCGCCCTATTCCTACATCGCGTCCGAGTGGGTCGAGGCGGTTGCTGCCCGTCATGGGCGGCGCGTGCAATGGCATGCCATCCTGTTGGGTGCGACTTTCCAGGCGGCCGAACTGAGGCCGCCCGTCGCTCACCCGGTCAAGCGCGACTACGCGTTGCGCGACTTCGAGCGCTCGGCGCGTTTCGCCGGCCTGCCCTATCGCCAGCCCGAGGTCTTCCCGATCTCCACGCAGAATGCCGCCCGCGTGTTCTGGTGGCTGCATGGCCAGGATCCCGCCCGCGCCGTGGACTGGGCTCGCGCCGGCTTGCGGGCCTACTTCACGCGCGGCGTCTTGCTGAGCGACGCGCAGGCGCTGAAGACCCTGCTGGGCGAGTCCGGCATCGATGCCGAAGCCGCCGAGGCGGCGTGGACCGACCCGGCCTGGAAGGCTCGGCTCAAGGCCGTTAACGACGCGGCCGTGGCGGCCGGCGTGTTCGGCGCGCCCTACTTCATCGTCGACGGCGAACCCTTCTGGGGCAACGACCGCCAGGCCCAGATCGAGCGCTGGCTGGCGGGCGGCCCGTTCAAGGGTTTGATCTAGAACAAGTGTTCACGCGCGCGTCATGACCGGCGGGCAGCATGCCTGCCATGCCGACGACGCAAGACTCCGCTGCCGCCGCCGACACGCCCACGCTGTCGGTGCGTACCGCCTGGATTTCGGACCTGCACCTGGGTACGCCCGGCTGCCAGGCCAAGGCCCTGCTCGACTTCCTGCGCGACGTCGAGTGCGAGACCCTCTACCTTGTCGGCGACATCATCGACGGCTGGCAGCTCAAGCGCTCCTGGTACTGGCCGCAGGCGCACAACGACGTCGTGCAGAAGCTGCTGCGCAAGGCACGCAAGGGCACGCGGGTCATCTTCATCCCCGGCAACCACGATGAGTTCGCGCGCAAATACCTGATGCACAACTTCGGCGGCGTCGACGTGATGGAAGAGGCCATCCACGTCACGGCCGACGGCAAGCGGCTGTGGATCACGCACGGCGACCTCTACGACGGCGTCATCCAGTGCGCGCGCTGGCTGGCCATCGCGGGCGACCTGGCCTACGAGTTCACGCTCAAGGTCAACCGCTGGTTCAACCACATCCGCGCCAAGTTCGGCCTGCCCTACTGGAGCCTGTCGCGCTATCTGAAGCACAAGGTCAAGCGCGCCGTCAGCTACATCAACGAGTTCGAGAACGCCGTCGCGCGCGAGGCCAAGAAGCGCGGTGCGCATGGCGTCGTCTGCGGCCACATCCACCATGCCGAGATCCGCGAGATCGACGGCATCCTCTATTGCAACGATGGCGACTGGGTGGAGAGCCTGACGGCCCTGGTGGAGCACCACGACGGCCGGCTCGAGATCATCGACCGCGGCGAGCAGGCCGCGCTGCCGGGCATGCTGCCCGCGCCCAAGTCCCGGCCGGCGCAGCAGCCCCAGCCCGTCGCGCTGCCGGTGCCGGCGGCCGTGCAGGCCGCGGCGCCCGACACGGTGGCCTGATCAGGCCCGCTTCAGCAGGGCCTGGCCGGCGCGCAGTTGCACGCCGGTCGCTATGCCCTCGGCCAGCTCGAAACCCGACGGCACGAAGACGATGATGGTCGAGCCGTGCTCGAACCAGCCCATCTCCTGACCCTTTGCGTGTGGCGCCGCGCAGGGCATCTCGTTGGCACCCTTGCGGCCCAGGTGCAGCAGCACGTCGAGGAAATGCAGCCGAATGCTGGCGACGAGGATGGCCGCCACGGGCACCAGCGCGATCGGCTCGCCGCCGGCCAGCCGCATGCGCACGACCGCGCGCTCGTTGCGACAGAACAGCCGCTCCACGCGCTGCAGCGCGATCGGGTTCACGTTCCAGGTGTCGCCGCTGAGATAGGTCACATGCTCGACGGTGCCGGCGGCCGGCGCGTGGAAGCGGTGGTACATCGCCGACGTCAGCCGCAGCGTGATGAAGCGGCCACCCTCGAAGACGCTGGCGTCCTGCGTCGGTCCGAAGAGCTCGGCCGTGGAGTACGGGAAGCCCTTGGCCTGGTAGACCTGGCCGCGCTGCACGAGGCCGCAGGCGCCGACGATGCCGTCGCTGGGGGTGCAGACCACGTCGGGCCGCTCGTCGAACACGCGCGAGCCGGGCTTCAGCTCGCGCGTGAAGCAATCCTTCAGAGAGCGGAAGTCCGTGTGCCTGGCCTCGCCGAGATCCAGCGGCGTGAAGAGGCGCCAGACGGCGATCGAGAGCTTGGTCAGCAGCGGGCTCTCGATGCGCGCGAAGCGCCCCATCAGCCGGGTCAGCGCGATGCGCGGCACGCGATTGGTCAGCAGGAAGTTCAGGTCCTCCTGGGCGACGAGACGCTGGAACCAGCCGCGGGCGGGAAGTGTGGTCATGGCTTTGTCATTCATTCCGCTGTCAAGCGTCGCAGGTACATCTGAAACCTTCGTGAATTTCCTGAGACCTTCGATGGACGAAACCCTGACCCTTTCGGCTCTGGCCCTTGGCGTGTTGGCCCTGTTGCCGGCGGCCAAGCGGCGGCTGGAGCTCTCGCGTGCCAAGCACCGGTCCCTGGCCGGTCATTCGCGCATGGCCAAGCGGCTGGCGCGCTGGGTGCCGGGCTATGCCTATGACGAGGCGCAGTTCTTCAGCGCCGACGGCGCACCGGCCGAAGTGGTCGCACGCCGCCGCGCGGCCCTGCAGCGCCTGGGCGCCGAGTTCGACACGCGCTTCGCGAAGACGCTGGCCGCCACCGAGCAAGCGCGCGAGACCATCTCCGACCTGCGCTTCACCGGGCGCTACCGCGTGCCATTCCAATTCAGCCCCGTGCTGCGCGAGCACGTCAAGGTCGGCGCCTTCCTGCAGGCCAGCGAGGGCGTGCAGGTCGAGGACCTGGACGGCAACCACCTCTACGACCTGACGGGCTCCTACGGCGTCAACCTGCTGGGCTACGACGCCTACAAGGAATGCATCGCCGAGGCCGTCGCCACGGCCCAGGAGCTCGGCCCCGTGCTCGGTGCCTACCACCCCTGCGTGCTGGACGTGCTGACGCGCCTGAAGGCCATCTCGGGCCAGGAGGAGGTGAGCTTTCACATGTCCGGCACCGAGGCCGTCATGCAGGCCGTGCGGTTGGCGCGCTATCACACGAAGAAGAAGCGCCTGGTGCGCTTCGCCGGCGCCTACCACGGCTGGTGGGAGGACGTGCAGCCCGGCCCCGGCAACCCGCTGCCGCCGCGCGAGACCTTCACGCTGCAGGACATGGCAGAGCGCTCGCTGAAAGTGCTGGCCACGCGCCGCGACATCGCCTGCGTGCTCATCAACCCGCTGCAGGCCCTGCATCCGAACGCGAACGCGCCGGGCGACTCCGGCCTCATCGATGGCAGCCGCCGCGCGAACTATGACCGCGAGGCCTACACGGCCTGGCTCAAGAAGCTGCGCGAGGTCTGCAGCGCGCGCGGCATCGTGCTGATCTTCGACGAGGTCTTCGTCGGCTTCCGCCTCGCGCCCGGTGGCGCTCAGCAGTATTTCGGCGTGAAGGCTGATCTCGTCACCTACGGCAAGACGCTGGGCGGCGGCCTGCCGGTCGGCGTCGTGTGCGGCAGCCGCGCGCTGATGACTCGCTACCGCGAGGAGCGTCCGGCGGACATCTGCTTCGCGCGCGGCACCTTCAATGCCCACCCCTATGTCGTCGCCGCGATGGCGTCTTTCCTGAAGCGCCTGGAGCGCCCCGAGGTCAAGGCGCTATACGACGGCCTCGACGAACGCTGGAACGACCGCCGCGCACGCTTCAACGGGCGCCTGCAGGCGGCCGGCGCGCCGGTGCGCATGGCCAATCTGTCGACGATCTGGACCGTGCTTTACAGCCAGCCCGGCCGCTATCACTGGATGCTGCAGTTCTATCTGCGCAAGCAGGGCCTGGCGCTGAGCTGGGTCGGCACGGGGCGGCTGATCTTCAGCCTGAACTATGGAGATGCCGAGTTCGACGCCGTGCTGGAGCGCTTCGTCGCCGCCTGCGAGGAGATGAAGGCCGACGGCTGGTGGTGGACGGCGCCCGAGCTCACCGCCAAGGCCATCCGCCGCGGCGTGTTCCGCGAGATGCTGGCGAAGAAGTTCTGAGCAAAGAGCCAATGCAAAAGGGCCCGCCGATGGCGGGCCCTTTGCGTTTGGGGCGCCGGCTTCAGTGCGCCTGGCTGCCGACGTGGTCCATCGGGTCGATGAGCTGGCCGCGCAGCAGGTAGAGCGGGGCCTTGTGGTAGAGGTAGACGTCGTGGAAGGGGTCGGTCAGGATCTTGGTCATCCAGGCAAAACCCTGCATCGCGCCCTGCGTGGCCCACAGCTGGCCGACACGGAAGAGCAGGCCGACGGCGCCCAGGCAGAACCAGGCCATGCCGACGTCTTCCAGATAGGCCTTGATGCCGACGGCCGGCTCGATCAGGCCGCCCAGCGACGGGAAGAACCACAGCACGGCCGGCAGCGCGACCCACACGGCCAGCAGCACGATCTTGCGGCGGATGTTGTAGCCGACCTTGATCTCTTCCTTGTGTTCGTCGGTGGCCTGGTTGACCTCGTCGTAGCCGCGCGGCTCGAAGAAGAAGTGGCCCGCCTGGCGCGTCGTCATCGATACGCACCAGGCCAGCAGCGCGGCCCAGGCCGGGTTCACGAACACCAGGCCGTAGGAGACCAGGAAGCAGAGCGCGCTGATCAGGTGCAGGCTCTGGTTGATGCGGCTGTGGTGGTAGTAGCGGTGGTCGTCCCAGCGCTGCGTCTTCAGGGTTTGGAAGAACTCGTTCACGTCGTCCCGTCCTCGGTTGGGTGGAAATTGGAGCGCATGGTGGTGGCATTGCGTGAAATCGGCGTGACGGTCCGGTTGTCATCTTGCTGTTGCACGCCCGGCTCAGCATTTGCGGCATGAATACGCAGCAAGACGCCGACGATATCCTGGTGGACGACCTGCCCGCGCCGCGCCATTCGCGCCGGCTCGCGGTAGTGACGGAGACCTACCCGCCCGAGGTCAACGGCGTCGCGATGTCGATGGCGCGCGTCGTGGACGGCCTGAACCGCCGCAACCACGATGTACAGCTGATCCGCCCGCGCCAGCCCGCCCGCATGGCCGCGCAGACCGGCACCGGCAAGCCCGATGTGGACGAGGTGCTCACCAAGGGCCTGCCCGTGCCCCTCTATCCCAATCTGCGCATGGGCGTGCCGAGCAAGCGGGCGCTGGTGAAACTGTGGTCGCTGCGCCGCCCCGACGTCGTGCACATCGCAACGGAGGGGCCGCTGGGCTGGTCTGCGCTGCAGGCGGCCCAGCATCTGTCGCTGCCGGTCACGTCGGACTACCGCACCAACTTCCACGCCTACGGCAAGCACTACCGCCTGGGCCTGCTGTCCAAGCCCATCATGGGCTATCTGCGCAAATTCCATAACCGCTGCGACGCGACCATGGTGCCCACCGAGGCCATGCGCGTGCTGCTGGCCGAGCGCGGCTTCGAGCGGCTGACTGTGGTCGGCCGTGGCGTCGACGCGCAGCGCTTCGACCCGGCGCGGCGCAACGACGCGATGCGCGCGGGCTGGGGCGCGGGGCCGGACGACCTCGTCATGGGCTATGTGGGCCGCCTGGCGCCGGAGAAGAACCTGGGCGCCGTGCTGGCCGCCTACGAGGCCGTGAAGGCCGTGCAGCCGCGCGCGCGTCTGGTCTTCGTCGGCGACGGGCCGATGCGGGCCGAGCTGGCCGCACGCGCGCCCGACGCCGTGTTCGCCGGCCAGCGCAGCGGCGACGACCTCGCGGCGCATTACGCCGGGCTGGATCTGTTCCTGTTCGCCAGCCTCACCGAGACCTTCGGCAACGTCACGACGGAAGCGATGGCCAGCGGCTGCGCCGTCGTGGCCTTCGAGAGCGCGGCGGCGGGCGAGCTGATCCGCAGCGGCACGAATGGCTGGCTGGCGGGGCCGGGCAAGGAGCCCGACTTCGTCGCCGCGGTGCGCATCGCAGCACTCGACGCCGCCGCGCGGCGCGCGGTGGCCGATGCGGCGCGCGCGACCGCGCGGCGGCTGGATTGGGCCGACATCACGGCGCGCTTCGAAGCGGTGCTGGAAGGCGCGATTGCAAGGGCCGAGCCGGCGTTTGCGCTGCCGGGGTTGCAGCCGGCGGCCTGATCGGGCTCGCCGCAAGGGCGCCCGGTTCAGCTCCGCCGAAGCCGATCCACCCCAATCAGCGCCAGGATCGAAGCCGCCACCAACGTCCCCAGCCCGCTGAGCGTCACGCCAATCGGCACGCCCGCCGCCTCGCACCCCGCATAGGCCGCCAGCATCGCCAGCACGCTCAGGTTCTCGTTGAAGCCCTGCACCGCAATCGACCGCCCCGCGCTCAGCAGCACGGCGCCGCGGTGCTGCAGCAGCGCGTTCAGGGGCACGACCATCGCGCCGCCGACACCGCCCACCAGCGCGAGCACGAGCGCGGCCAGGCCGACATCGCTGACCTGCGCGACCACCGGCATCAGCAGGCCCAGCACGACGCCGGCCCACAGCCCGTGCCGCGCCTGGTGCAGCGCCAGCCAGCGTCCTGCCGCCGCCGCGCCGACTATGACGCCCACGGCCACGGCCGCCTGCAGATAGGCGGCCTGGCTCAGCGGCAGTCCCAGCGCAACGCCGGCCCAGCGCAGCACCGCGAACTGCAGCGTCGCGCCGACGCCCCAGAACAGCGTCGTCGCGGCCAGCGACAGGCCGCCCTCGCGGTCGCGCCAGAGCCGGCGGTTGGCCGCGCGGAACTCGCGCAGCAGCGCGCCCACGTCGTGCGATTCGCTGCGCTGGCGCCGGCCGCTGTCCGGGATGCCGGCGTTCAGTGCGCTGGACACCGCGTAGATCAGCAGCAGCGCGGCCAGCGAGCCGGTCAGCTTGTCCGCCGGCAGGTCCAGGCCGTCGCAGAAATCCGCCAGTCCCGAGGCCAGCCAGGCCGGGCTCACCAGCGCGCCGCCCAGCACCGCGCCCAGCAGCGCGGCCGACACGACGGTGATCTCGATCCAGCTGTTGGCCTTGACCAGGGCTTCCGGCTCGGCCAGCTCGGTGATGAGGCCGTACTTGGCCGGCGCATAGGCCGCCGCGCCCAGGCCGACGACGGCGAGCGCCGCGACCGGGTGCAGGCCCAGGGCCAGCAGCGCCAGGCCGGCGATCTTCACGAGGTTCATCGCCGCCATCACGCGACCCTTGGCGAAGGCGTCGGCCAGCGGCCCGACCCAGGGCGCGAGCACGACATAGGCGGCCATGAAGCCCACCTTCAGCAGCGGCGCCCACCACATCGCGAAGCCCTGCTGATGCAGCAGCGCGATGGCGACGATGAGCAGCGCGTTGTCGGCCAGGGCCGACGCGAACTGCGCGCCGATGAGGAGGCCGAAGCCGCGCGGCAGGGCGGGGCGACGGGGCGGGTGGGTGGCGTGCAGGACGGAGGACATCTCCGTCGCCAGCTTGTCATGCCGGCATGAAATGCCGGTGACGACGGCCTCAGCGCCGTATGGCTTCGAACAACAGCGCCAGCTGGCTGGCGATCAGCAGTTCCTGCCGCGTCCAGGCGCGCGTGGCGTGGGCGTCCACGAACCACAGCGCGCCGACGAGCTGGGCGCCGTCGTAGAGCGGCATCTCGATGCGCGCCTCGGCCGCGCCGGGCAGGCCGGCCAGTTCGGCGTGGCAGGGGTGCAGGGCCGCATCGGGCAGGGCCAGCGGCGCGCCGTGGCGGGTCAGCAGGTCGAGATAGCGCGGCTGGTCGCCGGCGCTCAGGCCGCCGTCGCCGAGCTGCCAGCGGACCACGCGGGCCAGGCCGAGGATGCGGCAGCCGGCCGCCTTCAGCTCGGCCAGGGCCTCGGCCGGCGGCGCCGCGGCCAGGCGCTGGCGCCGGCCGCACAGATGCAGCAGCAGCTCCTCGGGCGTCAGCGGTGCGCCGCCTTCGTCGGCCGGCGGCGCGGCCAGCGTCGCGCGTGCCGGCAGGCTCAGGCGCTCGATCTCGGACTGCAGGGCCAGGTGCTGCCAGAGGTGGTCGAGCGCGCCGGCGGCGTCGCCCTCGGCCTGCAGCAGCTCGGCCAGTTGCAGATGGGCCTGGCGGGCCTGGGCGCGCGCCTGGATGCGCTGGGCCAGCGCGAGGCCGTGGCGGGTCGAGCGCACGGCGGCCGCGTTGTCGCCGCGGGCCAGCGCGATCTCGGTCCAGGTGCGGCTGGCGGCGGCCTCCAGCCAGGGGTAGCCCTGGCGCGCGGCGATGTCCAGCGCCAGCCGGCAGTCGGCCACGGCCCAGTCCATGCGCTGGCGGGCCAGCGCCGCGCGTGCCAGGTGCCAGTGGGCCTCGGCCTCGAAGATGTGGTGGCCACCGCGCCTTGCGGCGGCGAGGCCATGGCTGAAGTGCCGCTCGGCCGCCGGCAGGTCGCCGGTCTCGAAGCTGCCCACGCCGATGTTCAGCGCCAGCTTGGCGGCGAGGTAGCTGTCGTCGACGCCGGCCAGATGCTCGCCGGCATCGCGCATCTGGCGCAGGCCGCGCGCCCAGTCGGCCTGGGCGTAATGCACCTGGCCCAGGCCGATGCGCGCGGCCACGCCGGCCTGGCAGTGGCCGCTGACCTCGGCGAGATCCAGCGCGCGCGACCACTGTTCGCTGGCGAGCTGGTACTCGCCCTGCTGGTAGGCGATGCGGCCCAGCGCCTCGCAGACGCGCGCGGCCTGCACCGGGAAATGGCCGGCGGCGGCCAGCGCGCCGGCCTGCTCCAGCGCGGGCAGCAGCTCCAGCGCGCGGCCGCGCGGCTCCAGCAGGCCGAAGCGGGCGTACAGTGCGTCCACGCCCGCCGCGGTGTCGCCGCTCGCGAAGGCATTGCGGCTGAGCGCCTCCAGCAGCCGGTCGGCCAGGGCGGGGTGGCGGTGCGCGACGCGGGCGATACGGCCCAGCAGGTCGGCCAGGGCCTCGCTGGCGGCGGGTTGGAGGGTGAACACGGCGGCGGTTTCGGGTTGGTTTCTCACTGGTATTCTTGTCGATTCCGAGGGTGCGCCGCACCCGGATTGGGGCTATCCCGTAGCCTACTCCGGCGGTCGTAGACCAGTTTAAAACCAATTGACGACCCCCATCGTTGGTATTAGAGTGGTATCGACTGAATCCCGTCGATCATGCCCCTCGTTCTCGATCCCTCTCTCCTCACTTCCCGCGACTCCGGCCGGCCTGTGCGCTGGTGGGTCGGCATCGATGGCGGGGGCACCAGCACCCGGGCCCTCGTGGCCGACGCCCAGGGGCGCATCCTCGGCCGCGGCGAATCCGGCGCATCGGCGCTGGGCCAGGGGGCCGGGCAGGCCTGGCGGCATATTGCCGACGCGGTTTCCTGCGCCGAGGTGCCGGGCCTGGACTTGCAGCACTGCGCCCTCGGCCTGGGCCTGTCGGGCACGGGCGTGCCGGCGCAGTTGCAGGCCTTTGTCGCGGCCGATCCCGGCGTGGCCCGCTTCACGCTGGTCACAGACGGCCTCGCGGCCCTGCTCGGCGCCCATGGCGGCCGGCCCGGCGCGCTGCTGATCTCGGGCACCGGCTCGGTCGCCGAGGCCCTGCTGCCCGACGGCAGCCGGCGCATGACTGGCGGCTGGGGCTGGCAGATCGGCGATGAAGGCAGCGGCGCCTGGCTGGGCCAGCAGGCCATGAAACTGGCCCAGGCCGCCTACGACAGCCGCGCCGGCGCGGGGCCGCTGGTGCAGTCGGTCTGGCGGCAGGCCGGCACCACGCGCGAGGATCTGCTGGGCTTCTGTGCCACGGCCGGCCAGGGCGGCTACGCGAGCCTGGCGCCGCTGGTCTTCGAGCACGAGGCCGACGACCCCGCCGCCGTCGCGCTGCTGGACGAGGCCGCGCGTGCGCTCGATGCGCTGGCCGCCGCCGTCCACCCCACGCTGCCGCTGGCCCTGGCCGGCAGCATCGCGCTGCGCCTCGCGGAGCGCCTCGGCCCGGCGCTGCAGTCGCGCCGCGTCGAACCCCAGGGCGACGCCGCCGCCGGCGCCCTCTGGCTCATCCAACAGCAGGAAATGGCCCCCGCATGAGTGCTGCCGTCTTCGACTTCAAGCCCGATCCCAACGCGGCGTCGCCGCTGTATATGCAACTGGCCCAGGCCCTGGCCCAGGCCATCCGCGACGGCGTCTTCCATGCCGACGAGGCGCTGCCTTCGGAGCGCGTGCTGGCCGAGCAGCTGGAGCTGTCGCGCGTCACCGCGCGCAAGGCCATCGACCGCCTCGTCGAGCAGGGGCTGATCATCCGCAAGCGCGGCTCGGGCAACTACATCGCGCCCAAGCTGGAGCAGCCGCTGACGCGCCTGACCAGCTTCTCCGAGGAGCTGCACCAGCGCGGCTTCGTGCCCAGCTCGCGCTGGCTGCTGCGCGGCTTCACGCCGGCCGCGCCGGACGAGCAGCTGTCGCTGGAGCTCAAGAGCGGCGAGCGCGTCGCGCGCCTGGAGCGGCTGCGCCTGGCCGATCAGGTCGTCATGGCCTACGAGGTCTCGGTGCTGCCGCAGTCGGTGCTGGCCGACCCGCAGAAGGTCGAGTCCTCGCTCTACACCCACCTCGGCGAGCGCGCCCCGGTGCGCGCGCTGCAGCACATCCGCGCGCTGAACGCCGACGCCAAGCTGGCGGGCCTGCTGGAAGTGCCGCTGGGCGCCGCCGTGCTCTTCATCACCCGCGTCGGCTATCTGTCCTCGGGCCAGGCCGTCGAGCTGACCCACTCCTACTGCCGCAGCGACTACTACGACTTCGTCGCTGAAATGAGGCGGGATTGATGAGACCCCTCGTCCAACGAGTACATCGCCATGACGGGCCGGCTTGGGAGCGGCCCGGCGCTCGGCCCGTGTCAATCACCACATGGCGGCAGCACTGATGCGAATCGAAGGCGACATCGTCACGCCCCAGGGCGTGATCCGCGGCCTGCTGGACATGGCGCAGGGCCGCATCGCGGCCATCGCCGGCACGCCCATCGACACGGCAAGCGCCGGCGAAGACGGCCGGCCGCTGCTGCTGCCCGGCTTCGTCGACACCCATGTGCACGGCGGCGGTGGCCGCGACACGATGGAAGGCGGCGACGCCATCACGACCATCGCGCGCCGTCATGCGCGCCACGGCACGACGGCGCTGCTGGCGACGACGATGACCGCGCCGATCGGCGAGATCGAGGCTGCGCTGAGGGCCCTCGGCCCGGTCTGCCGCGAGCGCGGCGCGCAGTCGGCGCGGGTGCTCGGCGCGCACCTCGAAGGCCCTTACATCAACCCCGGCCGCCTTGGCGCCCAACCGGCGCACGCCATCCCCGCGACGCTGGACGAGGTGCTGCGCCTGAACACGCTCGCGCCCATCAAGGTGCTGACGCTGGCGCCCGAGGTGCCCGGCCACCTGGCGCTGATCGGTCCGCTGCGTGATGCCGGCATCCGCGTGCAGATCGGCCACAGCAACGGCAGCTACGAGGACGGCGTGGCCGCGCTGGGCGCCGGCGCGGCCGGCTTCACCCACCTGTTCAACGCGATGAGCGCGCTGCACCACCGCGAGCCCGGCATGGTCGGCGCGGCGCTGGCCCACGGCGAACACGCCGAGCTCATCCCCGACCTGCTGCATGTGCACCCCGGCGCCATTCGCGCGGCGCTGCGCTGCATCCCGGGCCTGTTCTGCGTGACGGACTCGACCGCCGCGGCCGGCATGCCCGATGGCGACTACCGCCTCGGCGAATACACGGTGCGCAAATGCCTGGGCGGCGTGCGCCTGGCCGACGGCACGCTGGCCGGCAGTGCACTGACGATGGACCAGGCCCTGCGCAACCTCGTGCAGCGCCTTGCGCTGCCGCTGACCGACGCCGTGCGGCGCGTGTCGACCGCGGCGGCGGATTACCTGGGCCTGGCGGACCGCGGGCGCCTCGCCCCGGGTGCGTGGGCGGATGTGGTCGTGATGGATGCCGGGCTGGAGCTGCGGCGCGTGTTTGTGGAAGGTGAAGAGATCGATGTCGTCGCTGATGCTTGAAGAGGCGCTGAGCGCGCCGGATGCCGTGGCCCGCCAGTTGGCGGCCGACCCGCTCAGTTATGCCCGCCTGGGCCAGGCGCTGCAGGAGCAGCCGCCGTCCAGCGTGCTGACCATCGCGCGCGGCAGCTCGGACCACGCAGCCCACTACCTGGCCTATCTCGTCATGGCGCGCCTGGGCCGGCTGGTCACGTCGCTGCCGATGTCGCTGATCACGCTCTACCAGAGCCGCATCCACTGCGAGGGCCTGCTGTCGCTGGCCTTCTCGCAGTCGGGCCAGAGCCCCGACCTGATCGCGCCGACCGAATTCTTCCGCAAGGGCGGCGCCCGCACGGTGGCCTTCGTCAACGCCAGCGGCTCGCCGCTGGCCGCCGCGGCCGAGCATGTGTTCGAGCTGCACGCCGGCCCCGAGAAGAGCGTGGCCGCGACCAAGAGCTACATCGCCCAACTGGTGTCCGGCGCCCGCGTCGTCGCCGCCTGGCAGCAGGACGACGCGCTGCGTGCCGCGCTCAATGTGCTGCCCATCGCGCTGCAGCAGGCCTCCAGGCTTGACTGGAGCGCCGCCCTGCCGGTGCTGCAGGGGGCCGACCGCCTGTTCGTGCTGGGCCGCGGTACCGGCCTGGCCGTCGCGATGGAGGCGGCGCTGAAGCTGAAGGAGACCTGTGGCATCCAGGCCGAGGCCTTCTCGGGCGCCGAGGTCAAGCACGGCCCCATGGCCCTGGTGCGCGACGGCTATCCGCTGCTCGTCTTCGCGCCGCGCGGCCCGGCCCAGGCCGGCCTGCTGGCCATCGCCGAGGAAATGCGTTCGCGCGGCGGCCGCGTGCTGCTGGCGGCGCCTCTCGGCACCCCCGGCGCCGAGCTGCCGCTGGCCACGACGGGCAACGAGGACCTCGACCCCATCGCCCTGGTGCAGAGCTTCTATCCGATGGTCGAGGCACTGGCGCGGGCGCGCGGCTTCAACCCGGACGTGCCGCCGAATCTGGCCAAAGTGACCAAGACCCACTGAGACCGCCATGAGCACCTTTGACCCTGGCCGTCTCGTGATGGTCGACATTCCCGGCAAGTCGCTGGACGCCGAGACCGCCGCCTTCCTGCGCGAGCAGAAGATCCGCTCCGTCTGCCTGTTCCGCAAGAACATCGGCAGCGAGGGCGAGGTGCGCGCGCTGATGGCCGACCTCATCGAAGTGCTGGGCCCGCAGGCGCTGATCGGCATCGACCAGGAGGGCGGTGCCGTCGTGCGCGTGACCTTCCTGCCGCAGCCGCCGTCGGCCATGGCCCTGGGCGCCAGCGGCGATGCCGAGCGGGCCGAGGCCGTGGGTGCGGCGGTCGCGCGCGGGCTGAAGTCGCTGGGCATCAACTGGAACTTCGCGCCGGTGCTGGACGTCAACAACAACCCGGCCAACCCGGTCATCGGCGAGCGCAGCTTCTCCAGCGACCCGGTCAAGGTCAGCCGGCTGGCCGCCGCGTGGATGCGCGGCTCGCTGAGCGAGGGCGTGGCCTGCTGCGTGAAGCATTTCCCCGGCCATGGCGACACGCATGTGGACTCCCACCACGCGCTGCCCACCGTCGACAAGAGCCGCGCCGAGCTGAATGCGCTGGAGCTGGTGCCCTTCAAGGCGCTGGCTTCGCAGGCGCCGGCCATGATGACGGCCCACATCGTCTACCCGCAGATCGACCCCGACCGGCCGGCCACGCTGTCGCCGCAGCTCATCGGCGGCATCTTGCGCCAGGACTGGGGCTACGACGGCGTCGTCATCACCGACGCGCTGATGATGAAGGCCGTGGCCGAGCGCTTCGGCTATGCCAAGTCCGCCGTGATGGCCATCGAGGCCGGCGCCGACATGGTGCTGGCCCAGGGCTCGCTGGCCGAGCAGCGGGTCGCCATCAACGCGCTGCGCCAGGCCTTCGCCAGCGGCCGGCTGACCGCCGAGCAGGGCGAGACCGCCGCAGGCCGGCTGGACCGCCTGGCCGCGGCCTACCCGGCGCGCGCCGTGGCCAACGACGCCGCCCGCGCGGCCGACCATGAACTGATGGCCGAGGCCTGGGCCGCCGGCCTGACCGCGCTGCGCGGCGCCAGGCCACCGGCACTGACGGCGCCCATTCGGGTCATCGTGCAGGGCGACGTGCCGACCGACATGGTCTCCGAAGCCGGCCCGACCGGCCGCCAGGCCGTCGCGCTGTTCGAGGCCTTCGCCGATGCGCAGGTTCAGATGGTGGACGACATCGCGCAGCTCGACTGGACCCGCGTGCCCAGGGACGGCCGCACCAACGTGCTGGTGTCGACGCGCCGCGCCCGCTACGGTCTCGCGGCGAGCGAGTGGCGACCCGACCTGCACCTGTCGCTGTGGAACCCCTACCAGGCGCTGGACGTCGCTGGCCCGACCGTGCTGAGCTGGGGCTTCGCGCCCGGCGCGCTGGCCGGCCTCAAGGCCTGGCTGGAAGGCCGGGTGCAAGCCACCGGCCGCGCGCCGCAAGGGTTGCAGTGATGGAGCCGATCAAGACCCCCATGAGGTGGATTCCCTCCCTGTACTTCGTGCAGGGCATGCAGTTCTTCGTCGTCATGCTCATCGCGGGCCTGATGTTCAAGAACCTGGGCGTCGGCAACGACCAGATCGCGCGCTGGACCGCCGTGCTGGGACTGGCCTGGGCCATCAAGCCGCTGTGGAGCCCCTTCCTGGAGCTGGCGCGCAGCAAGAAGCTCATCGTCGTCGCGATGCAATACGCCGGCGCCGCCGGCCTGGGCCTGATGGCCCTGGCCCTGCACCTGCCGCACTGGTTCGGCGCGGCCATCGTCGTGCTCTTCCTGATTGCCTATGCGTCGGCCACGCACGACATCGCCTGCGACGGCCTTTACATGGCCTCGCTGGAGCCCAAGCGCCAGGCCACCTATGCGGGCTGGCAGGGCGCCTTCTTCAACGGGGCGCGCTTCTTCGTCACCGGCGTCGTGCTGAAGCTGGCCGGCTATCTGGAGGGCGAGATGGGCGTGTTCAACGCCTGGTCCAGCGTGTTCGCGATGCTGTGCGTGCTGGTCGCCGTGCTGGCCACCTACAACGCGCGTTTCCTGCCCGGCACGCTGAGCACCGAGCACAGCGACATGACCGCCTCGGGCGTCTCCGCGCTGCTGAAGGAGGTCATCATCGACTTCTTCAAGAAGCCCGGCATCTGGCTGGCCGTGCTCTTCATCGTGATGTTCCGCTTCGCCGAAGGCCAGGTGCAGACCATCGGCCCGCTCTTCCTGCTGGAGGCGCGCGACAAGGGCGGCCTGGGCCTGACGACGGGCCAGGTGGCCGACGTCTACGGCTGGGTGGGCACGGGCGCCTTCCTCGTCGGCTCGGTGCTGGGCGGCTATCTGACGAGCCGGCTGGGCCTGAAGCGCGCGATGCCGCTGCTCGTCATCGCGATGGGCGTGCCCAACGCGACCTTCTACTACCTCGCCAGCGCGCTGCCGCAGGACATGGCCCACATCGGCGCGGCCGTCGGCGTCGAGATGCTGGGCTATGGCTTCGGCTTCGTCGGCATGATCCTCTACATCATGCAGGCCGTGGCCCCGGGCCGCTTCCAGACGGCCCACTATGCGCTGGGTTCCGGCGTCATGCAGCTGGGATTCATCTTCGCCAAGTCCATCAGCGGCGACATCCAGATCGCGATGGGCTACCAGCAATTCTTCGCGTGGACCATCGGCTGCGGCCTGCCGGCCCTGCTGCTGCTGCTGTGGGTGCCGATGCCGCGTGCCGCGGCGCCCCAGGGCGAGGCGGTGCCCGCATGAGGGCAGCGCTGCTGGCCCTGCTGGCCGCCGCCGCGCCGGCCTTCGCGGCCGGCGAGTTCTTCGACGATTTCAAGCAGAAGGACCTCGACGCGCTGCGCGCCAGCGGCTGGGTGCTGCGCGAGGGCACGGGCCACCCGGGCATGCCGGGTTCGCATTTCGCGCCGCAGCAGCTGGCGCTGGAAGGCGGCCTGTTGAAGCTCAGGCTGTCCACCGACGGCAGCCCCGCCAGCACGGCGCTGGCCCAGCTCTGCGCGGCACGCAAGTTCCTGATCGGCACGACGACGGCGCGCGTGCGCTTCCGTGACACGGCCGGCTCGCGCGACCCCATCATCCAGAGCTTCTTCCTGGCCGGCCCGCTCAAGCACGACTACGACCCCGACTTCAGCGAGGTCGACTTCGAATACCTGCCCCACGGCGGCTGGGGCGAGCCCGAGACGCGGCTCTACGGCGTCAGCTGGCACACGGTGCGCATCGAGCCCTGGGAGTCCTTCAACCAGGCGTCCATCCTGCAGGGCAGCTTCGACGGTTGGCAGTTGCTGACCGTGCAGGTCGAGGCCACGCGCACGCGCCACTACGTCAACGGCCGCCTCATCGGCGAGCACAGCGGCCGCAACGTGCCGAGTCAGCCGATGGCGATCAGCTTCAACCACTGGCTGTCCGCCGGCGCCCCCGAGGGCGCGCCGCGCAGCTACGAGTTCGACGTCGACTGGGTGCTGCACGAGGCCGGCCGCACGCTGAGCCCCGCCGCCATGCAGGCCCGCGCCGCGCAACTGCAGCGCCAGGGCCGGGCGCGCATCGACACCGTGCCCGATTCGGGCCTGACCAGCGAATGCAATCTATGAAAAAGCTGTTCATCGCGGCGCTGGCCCTGGCAGCCGCCCTGGCCCAGGCACAGGTGCAGACCCGGCCGGTCGTCGGCGCCTATGTGCTGGCCGAGCACGGCGTCGACGCCGTCGACCAACTCCAGCCGGGCCGCGTGACGCATCTGCTCTATGCCTTCCTGCTGATCTGCGGCGAGGGCCAGCGCGCCCAGGACGCCCAGGCCTGCCAGGGCCAGCCCGGCTTCGGCATCGCGCCGCATGCCGAGCAGGCCGGCTTCACGGCCGCCTTCGAGCGCCTGAAGCAGCGCGACCCCCAGGTGCAGCTGCTGGCCTCGGTCGGCGGCTGGGGCGGCTCCGATCCCTTCTTCCATCTCGCCGCCACAGCCCAGGGCCGCGCGGCCTTCGTGAAGCATGCGACCGACTGGCTGCGCGCCCGCCCGGTCTTCGACGGCCTGGACATCGACTGGGAGCACCCCGGCTCCAACGGTGCGGTCAACGGCGTGGCGCTGGGCAGCCCGGCCGATGCGGAGGACTACGTGCTGCTGCTGGGCGAACTGCGCGCGGGCCTGGATGCGCTGGGCCGCGAGGCGGGCCGCCATTACGCGCTGACCGCGGCCATCAACACGACACGGGAGCAGCTGGCCCGCATGCCGATGGGCCGCGCGGCGCAGTCGCTGGACCTCGTCTTCATGATGACCTACGACTTCGCCGGCCCGTGGACGAAGAAGGCCGCCCACCACAGCGCCTTGCGCAGCGCCAGGCCCGGTGACGACACCAGCCTGGAGGCCGCGGTGGCCAACCTCCGCCGCGAGGGCGTGCCGGCGGCCAAGCTCGTCGCCGGCGTGGCCATGTACGGCCGCGGCTTCGACGGCGTCAAGGCCGATGGCAGTTATGCCAGGCCCTGGCCCAACGAGGACGGCTCGGTGCCCTTCAAGGACATCGACGCGCTGGCCGGCATGAAGGCCCATTTCGACAAGCGCACCCAGTCCTGGGCCATGGTCGGCGGCGGCCGCTTCGTCGGCTACGACGACCCGCGCGCCGTGCGTGCCAAGGTCGCCTTCGCCAGGCGCGCCGGGCTGGCCGGGGTCTTCGCTTGGGAGCTGAGCCAGGACAACGGCGAAATCCTCGGCGCGATGAACGCGATGCAGCCATGAGCGGCTCTGCTTCCAGGCGCATCGCCTCGGTCGACGCGCTGCGCGGCCTGACCGTCGCGGCCATGCTGCTCGTCAACAACCCGGGCGACTGGGACCATGTCTACTGGCCGCTGGAGCATGCCGGCTGGCACGGCTGCACGCCGACGGACCTGATCTTCCCGTTCTTCCTCTTCATCGTCGGCGTGTCGGCCGCGCTGGCCTTGGGGCCGCGCGTCGACGCGGGCGCCGCGCCGGGGCCGCTGCGCGCGGCCGTCGTCCAGCGCGGCCTGCGCATCTTCGGCCTGGGCCTGCTGCTGCATGCGCTGGCCTGGTGGCTGATGCACAGGCCCGAGTACCGCGTGCTCGGCGTGCTGCAGCGCATCGGCATCTGCTTCATCGCCGTGGGCCTGGTGGCGCTGCGGCTGCGCGCCCGCGGGCAATGGCTGCTGCTGCTGGCCCTGCTGGCCGGCTATGGCGCGCTGCTGCAGTCCGGCCCCACGCTGGACAAGCTCGGCGGCCTGAACCAGCGCCTGGACACTGCCGTGCTGGGCCGCTTTGCCTACGAATGGAACGCCGCCACCGGCATCGCTTTCGACCCCGAGGGCCTGCTGTCCACGCTGGGCGCGCTGGCGACGGCCGTGCTCGGCCTGATCTGCGGCGGGCTGCTGCGCCGCGGCCGGAGCCGCGACCTGATGCTGACGGGGCTTGCGGCGGCGCTCGCCGGCTGGCTCTGGTCGGGCTGGCTGCCCTTCAACAAGCAGTTGTGGACGCCGTCCTTCGTGCTGTGGACCGGCGGCCTGGCGGCCGTGGCCCTCGTGGCCGCGCATGCCTGGATCGACCGGCGCGGTCATCGCCCCTGGGGCCGTGCTTTCGGCCTGAATGCCATCGGTGCCTACGCCGGGGCCTGGATGTGCACGGTGCTGCTCGAAGGCTTAGGCTGGATGGCGCCGCTCTACCGCGGCGTGTTCGGGCCGCTGGGCCCGCTGCTCGGGCCGCAGGGCCAGTCGCTGGCCTTTGCCGTCGCCTTCGTCGCGGTCTGGGCCGTCATCGTCTGGCGGCTGGACCGGCGCGGCTGGTACTGGAAAATCTGAACTTCATGAGCGCTAACGCATTCGCCGTGCGCATGCCGCCGGACGTGCGTTCCGTGCAGGTCGGCGGGCATGCCGTGGTCTTCATCGACGATTTCCTCGCGGACCCGCAGGCCCTCGCCGACGCGGCCTGCCGCGCGCGCTTCGAGCCCTGCGCCGGCTTCGACGAGAAGCGCGGCTACCCCGGCCTGCGCGCCCCCGTGCCGCCGGCCTATTCCGAGTGCCTGACGGCGCTGCTGGATCCGCTGATCCGCATCAACTTCGGCGTGCCCGACGCGCTGGCGCTGAAGAAGACGCCCTGCGCCTTCTCGCTGACGACGGTGGCGCCCGGCGACCTGGGGCCGCTGCAGCGCGTGCCCCATTTCGACGCCAGCACGCCGCACTACATGGCGGCGCTGCTCTACCTCTGCGACGAGCAGCAGGGCGGCACGGCCTTCTACCGCCACCGCGCCACCGGCCTGCAGCAGATCACGGCCGACGGGCGCGAACGCTATGGCGACGCCGTCTACGCCGAACTCGACCGCCAGCCGGCGCCGGCGCGCTACTTCGCCGATTCCGACGCGCGGTTCGAACTGCTGGGCGTGATGCGGGCGCGCTTCAACCGCCTCGTCGTCTATCGCGGCAGCCTGCTGCATTCGGCCATCGTCAACCCGCGGCGGCTCAGCGCCGACCCGCGGGCAGGCCGGCTGACGGTCAACAGCTTCTACGACTTCTAGCCGGCGGAAAAAAGCCCGGCGGCTGCCGGGCTGAAGGGAGACAAGGGGGTGCTGGCTCAGAACTTCGCGCTCAGGCCCAGGCGATAGGTGCGCTCTCCGTCGAAGCCCCAGGCCGGGAAGCCGGCCTTGAGCGAGGGCCGCACGGTGCTGTTGGGATTCGCGACACCGTACTGCAGGTCGTCGGTCTTGAGCAGGTTGGTCGCGTCGAAGGACAGGCGCAGCTGCTTGGTGATGTTCCAGCCCAGGCTCAGGTCCAGGCTGCCATAGGCGTCGTGCATGCGGTTGCCGTACCAGCCGCTCTCGCGGACCATGTACTTGGAGCGCCAGTTGTAGGCCAGGCGCGCCATATAGGTCTCGTTCTCGAAGTAGCCCACCGCGTTCACGTTGTGCTTGGACGACAGCGTGAACATGTTGAGCTGGTCTTCGTACGAGCTGGCGGGGGCCTTGGCGTCGGCATAGGTGTAGTTGGCCTGCACGCCGAAGCCGTTGCCGAAGCCGTGGTTGACCTGGAGCTCCGTGCCCTTGATCGTGCCGCCACCCGCGTTGATGTAGCGCGTGAGGATCCAGTCGTCGAGGCCGGTGTCGGGGCTGACCACGCCCACCTTCTGGTGGTATTGGGTGGTGGTGGTGATGAAGTTGCTGATCCTCTTGTAGAAGAGCGCCGCGGAGACCAGGTTGCCGCGGCCGTAGTAGTGCTCGATGCCCAGATCGAACTGGTTCGAGGTCTGCGGCTTCAGGTTGGGCGTGCCGTAGTTGAATCCGTCGTTCTGCGTGTTCTTGTCGTTGAAGCCCACCACCTGCGTCAGGAACATGTTGGCGAAATTGGGCCGGGTCATGGCCTGGGCCAGCGCGAAGCGCAGGATGGTGTCCTTCTGCAGGTCGTAGGCGAGGTTCAGGCTGGGCAGGAACTTGCCGTAGCTGGCGCTCTGGCTGGTCTGGCTCTTGCTCCAGCCGTCGTTGTTGCTGACGTAGTTAGGGTCGGTGGTGGGCCACAGTGTGCCGTCGAAGGCATAGCCCGTGGCCGTGGCCTTGGTGTGCACGTAGCGCAGCCCGAAGTTGCCGCGCAGTTGCTCGGCTTCGAAGTCGAACATGCCGTAGGCCGCGGTGTTCTTCTCGTTGAGCACGCCATAGGCGGAGCGGTCCTCCACCCAGCCCGTCAGGTTGCCGGCGGCCGCGGCCAGCATGGCGCCGATGTTGGGCTTGGCCACGGTCCAGCTGCCGAGCGGCACGGTGCCGCTGAACAGCGAGGCGGTGTCCACGGTCTTGGGGGCGGCCGCGTACAGGCCGACCTGGCCGGACTTCGTGAAGGTGTGGTCGGTGCTGCGCAGGCCGGCCTTGAAGGCGGTGAGGAAGCCGCCGTTCAGGTCAATGCTGGCGTCCAGCTGCAGGAAGTCTTCCTTGTCGCGGTTGGGGCCGCGGCCGTTGGCCCAGCTCTCCGACTGCGACTGCGCCGGCAGGTTGCTCAGCGTGATGTTCTGGCTGGACGACGGCGAAAGCTTGAGCTTCTTGCCGGTGGCGTCGATGGTGCCCGTCCACAGCGGCAGCGGCGAGAAGGCATTGGCGGTGCCCCAGCCATCGGGGTCGGTCGGCGGCGCGTTGACGTAGGCGAAGTTGGTCGTCTGGTCGGTGCCGCCATCGGCCTTGGTCGAGCCGCCGACGGCGGAGACCTTGTAGCCCTCGCCGCGCCAGCTGCCGTTGAGCACCAGGCTGTCCGAGCTCATCGACGCACGGCGCACCCAGTTCTGGAAGAACACATGCTCGGAGCTGGGGTCGGCAGCGCCGCGCACATGCAGCGTGCACACGCCGTTGACCGGGTTGGTCAGCTTGCAGTTCTGCGGGTCTTCGGCAGTGAAGATGTACTGGCTGGTGTTGGAGTTGTTGGCGTCGTAGTTCAGGTGCAGATAGTTCAGGCTCAGGTCCAGGCCCTGCACCGGCCGTGCCTGCAGCGTCAGGTTGACGGCCTGGCGCTTGCGGTCCTGCACGAAGACGGTGGGCTCGACGTCGCCGTTCCAGCGGTTGTCGGCCTCGATGCCGTGGCGGATGTAGTTGCCCTTCTCCGCAGCGCCGGCCAGCAGCACGCCGAAGGTCTTGGCCTCGTTGCGCCAGCTGTAGAGGGCCGAGGCCTCCCGGCTGACGCCGCTGGTGCTGCCCTTGCCCACCTTGACGCTGGCGAAGGCAGTGTGCGCGGCCTGGTCCAGCGGCATGCGGGTCTTGACGATGACGGTGCCGCCGATGCCGCCTTCGGTGATGTCGGCCTGCGAGGACTTGTAGACCTCCATGCCGCCGATCAGTTCGGGCGGCAGCAGCGAGTAGTTGAAGGAGCGGTCGACGTCCTTCTGGTCGTACCAGCCGGTGGAGGCGACGGTCTGGCCGTTCAGCGTGGTGTAGGTCATCTGCGGATCGGTGCCGCGGATGGAGACCGAGGCGCCGACGCCGAAGTCGCGGCCCACCGAGATGCCGGGAATGCGGCCCAGGGCCTGGCCGACGTCGGAGTCGGGCAGCTTGCCCACGTCTTCGGCCGACACGGCGTCGACGATGGCGGTGGCGTTCTTTTTGATCGTGGCCGACGTCTGCAGCGCGGCGCGGATGCCGGTGACGACCACCTGCTCCAGCTGCGCGGAGGCAGGTGCCTGGGCTTCCTGGGCCTGGGCGGCGAGCGATGCGCCCAGCAATGCCAGCGACACGGCGGCCGCGATGGGGGTCTGCTTGACCTTCATGAACAAATCCTCGTTATGGTCAATGGAATCAGGGCGGGGCCGCACCGATCCGGCCGCGTGCCACCTTCAGCCCGGCCGCGCCCCTGCGGGTCCAGGGGCGGCGTGCGGCCGGTGCGATGCCACTGTAATGAGCGATAACGCCACTTTGGTACCAATTTAATCTGGGTGATTTCCCTGATGGTTTCTATGTTGCCCATGAAGATCGTCATGTCTCCCCTTGTGCTCGACGGCTGTGGGTGTTGCACTGGTATTAGACTGGCGTCTAGATGGCGAGCGGATTTCGTTGTTTATTGGCGATGTCGACCCTGATGGGGAGCTGAGGTGGCAGGCATGAAGCGCGTGGAGAGCTGGCTGGCGGCCGACGGGCCGCAACTCAGGGAGCGCCTGGAGCAGCGGGCCGAACCCGTGCTGCTGAAGAGCCTGGTGGCGCATTGGCCGGCCGTGCAGGCCGGGCGCGCGGCGGCAGCGGGCATCTGCGACTACCTGGCCCGCTTCGACCGCGGCGTCGAGGTCTTCGCCACCAAGACGCGTGCCGCGGCCCGCGGCGTGATGGGCTACAACGACGAGCTGACCGACTTCGCCTTCGTCAAGGCGCGCATGACGCTGGCCGAGTTCATCGCGAACCTGCGGGCCTATCTGCCGATGCAGGGCGCCCCGGCCATCGCCGCGCAATGCGCCAAGGTCGGCGAGGTCATCCCGGGCTTCCTCGACGAGAACCCATTGCCGGCCCTGCCGGGCGTGGTGCCCAATTTCTGGCTGGGCAATGCGCTGACGGTGCCCGTGCATCACGACCACCCGCACAACCTGGCCTGCGTCGTGGCCGGGCGGCGGCGCTTCACGCTGTTCGCGCCGGAGCAGGTGGGCAACCTCTATATCGGCCCGCTGGAGCACACGCCGTCGGGCGCGCCGATCTCGGTCGTGCACCCCCAGGCGCCGGACTTCGAGCGCTACCCGCGCTACCGCGAGGCGCTGGCTGCGGCTCGGGTGGCCGACATGGAGCCCGGCGACGCCCTCTACATCCCGCCGTTGTGGTTCCACCAGGTCGAGGCGCTGGAGAAGGTCAATCTGCTGGTCAACTACTGGTGGCCCGTGGCCGGCCTGGCCGAAGATGCACAGCTGCCCAGCCCGGCGAACGCGCTGATGCAGGCCATCAAGGTCATGAACGCACTGCCGCAGCCGCAGCGCGACGCCTGGGCGGCGATGTACGGCCATTACATCGTGCAGCGCGAGCAGGAGCCCGGCGCCCACATCCCCGCGCCCTGGCACGGCGCGCTGGCGCGGCGGCGCTGAAGAAACCAGGATCCCCGGCATGCAAGCGATGAAGGAACTGCACGGCGTCACGCGCGAGCGCTTCGAGCGCGAGGTGATGGCCGGCTACGAGCCGGTGGTGATGCGTGGCGTCGTCGGCGACTGGCAGCTGGTGGCACAGGGGCGTGCCGGCCTGGAGGCCTGCCTGCAATACCTGATGGGTTTCGACCAGGGCGAGGCCGTCGATGCCGTGCTCGCCAAGCCCGAGGCCGTGCGCGCCTTCAGCTACAGGCCGGGCCTGGACGGCTTCAACTTCACGCGCGACAAGCGGCCCTATGCGGCGCTGTTCGAGCAGCTCTGGCGCTACAGCCATTTTCCCGATCCGCCCAGCCTCGCGGCGCAGAGCGCGCTGGTGTCGGCCGCTCTGCCGGGGCTGGAGCGGGCCAACGCGCTGCCGCTGCTGGATGCCGGCGTCGCGCCGCGTATCTGGATCGGCAATCGTGCGACGGTTCCAGCGCATTTCGACGACTCGCACAACATCGCCTGCGTGGCGGCCGGCCGGCGCCGCTTCACGTTGCTG
The DNA here is from genome assembly GCF_026712205.1 of Pelomonas aquatica. Classification (GTDB taxonomy): domain Bacteria; phylum Pseudomonadota; class Gammaproteobacteria; order Burkholderiales; family Burkholderiaceae_C; genus Pelomonas; species Pelomonas aquatica. The sequence goes on along the minus strand of NZ_JAPPUW010000036.1, from coordinate 6,067 downwards.
CCGCCGCAATGCGCGCCGCTGCTCTACCTCGGCCCGCCGGACTACGCGCCCACGCCGGCGCCGATGTCCGTCGTGCCCGACCTGCACCGGGCCGACCCGGCGCAGTTCCCGCTGCTGGCCGAGGCGCTGGCCCAGGCCGTCGTGGCCGAACTGGAGCCGGGCGATGCGATCTACATCCCGCCGCTGTGGTTCCACCAGGTCGAGGCGCTGGCGCCGCAGCTGAACATCCTGCTGAACTACTGGTGGCGGCCCGCGCCCGCGCCGGGCCGCCGCGACGACCTGCACCTGGCCACGATTCGGCTGGCCATGCTGGCCCTGCGCCATCTGCCGGACGCCGAGCGCGAAGGCTGGCGCGCGCTGTTCGGGCACTATGTGTTCGGCGCGCGCGGCGAGGCGCTGGCCCATATTCCCGACGGTCAGCGCCACATGTTCGGCACGCTGGACGCCGCCCAGGACGAGGCCATCCGCAAGGACGTCGCCGCGCAGCTGAAGCGCTGAGCTACCAGAGATAGAGCTGCAGCGTCTTGTCGCCCACGCGCGGCGGGATGTCGGCCAGCAGCTCGCGGTGGTCGGGGAAGTTCAATGCGCTGCGAGACACGAAGTCGTCCACGGCGTCCAGCCGGTGCCGCGCCTGGTGGGCGGTCGGCGTCTGCAGGTCTCGCGCGTCCGGGAAGATGCCCATGCCGGCCAGCAGCGCGTACCAGGACACGATGGGATAGCCGCCGCCGAAGCGGCCCTGCCTGAGGCCCGCGGCCAGCGGCTTGCGCGACATCCAGGTCATCAGCACGCCCTGCAGCGAGTCCGACAGCTGCATGTTGTCGGCGTTGGCGCGCCAGTAGTCGGTGTCGGTGCGCGAGTTGGTCTTGTAGTGCGCCACGATGTAGTCGCGCGTGTTCTCGAAGCGCGTGCGCATGCCGTCGTTGAAGCGCTGCTGCGCGGCCGGGCCGAGGTCGCCGGCCTCCAGCGCGTCCACCAGCGCGGCGGCCGTGCGCTGCACGAAGAGCAGGGCGGTCGCCTCCAGCGGTTCGATGAAGCCCTGCGACAGGCCCACGGCCACGCAGTTGCGGCTCCATTGCTTCTCCATGCGGCCGACGCGCATCTTCAGGTGGCGGGCCGGCACGTCGGCGTCCAGCAGGCCGAGGTGGCGGCGCAGCTCGGTCTCGGCCTCGTCGGCCGAGCAGTGGGCGCTGCTGTAGACATAGCCGTTGCCGTGGCGGTTGGTCAGCGGGATCTTCCAGGCCCAGCCGTGGCGCAGCGCGGTGGAGACGGTCTGCGATTCGATGGCACCGTTGAGCGGCGTCGGCATCGCGATGGCCGCGTCGTTGAACAGGTTCTCGGCATAGGAGATGAAGGGCGTCTGCAGGGCCTTGCCGATCAGCAACGACGCGAAGCCGGTGCAGTCGACGAAGAAGTCGGCGGCCAGCGTCTCGCCGTCGTCGAGCTGCAGGCGGTCGATGTCGCCGCCCTCGTTCAGCAGCACCTGGGTGACATGGCGCTGCAGATGCTGCACGCCGCGCTCGACGGCCTTGGCGGCGAGGAACTGGCCGAGCAGCGTCGCGTCGAAGTGATAGCCATACCAGATGTCGAACGGGAAGTTGCGATGCGCCCGCGGCCCGCGGCCCTGGCGGGCCAGCGCCGCGGCGACGAAGAAGCGGTCCGGGTGGGCGTCAACGTCCGCGCCTTCCAGCCGCGCATGCACGTTGTCCACGAATTGATGCATGGTCATGTTGTCCAGCATCGACGCGAACGGGTGGAAGTAGCGCTCGAAACCGGGCTTGGTGGACCAGCCTTCGAAGGTGATGCCGCTCTTGTAGGTGGCGTTGCAGGCGGGCATCCATTCCGACTCCTCGATGCCGAGGCCGTCGAAGAAGCCGCGCAGCCAGGGCGTCGAGCCCTCGCCGACGCCGATGATGCCGACCTGGGGCGACTCCAGCACCGTCACCTTCAGCCGCGGGCCATAGGCCGTCGTGGCCAGCATCAGCGCCGTCATCCAGCCTGCCGTGCCGCCGCCGACGACGCAGACATGGCGCACCGGCGGCGCTGCCTGTGTGCTGCCGCCGGTGGGGCGGGCGGCGACGTGCTGGTTGAAGACGGTGGCGGTGTCGTTCATGGTGTGGTCGGCACGGAAAAAGGGGAACGTGTCGTCCACGCTCCCCTTTTGATTTTGGTGGGCGTCGCAGAGCCCGCAGCGGGCTCTGCGCGGTCCCATCTCAATACTTGACGCGGGCGGTCAGGTAGAACTGGCGGCCGTTCTTGTAGATGGCGCGCGGTTCCGACTTGTAGTCGCCGTAGTATTTCAGGACCGGGTCGTTCAGGTTCTGGGCGTCGAGGCTCACGGCGAAGTGGTCGTTGAGCTTGTAGCCCAGCGATGCCGACAGCACGCCGCCACCCGCCTGGTAGTAGTCGGTGCCACGGTCGCGGCCCAGGTAGTTGTCCGACGAATAGCCGTAGTTCACGCGTGCCGAGAAGCTGTCGTTCTCGAAGAAGCCGCCCAGGTTGGCGGTGTTCTTGACCGAGCCGCGCAGCACGTGGCCGCTTTCATCGTGGCCGTCGGCCAGCGTGTAGTTGGCGTTGATGCCGAAGTTGTTGGCGATCGGCGTTTCGAACGCGAACTCCAGGCCGGTGACGCTGGCCGCCTTGTTGACCTGCGTGGTCAGGTCGAACGGCGCGTTGATGAAGGTGTTGGGGACACCGTTCTTGACTTCGGTCCTCAGGGTGGCGCGCTTGATGCCGTCGATGATGTAGCTGCCCATCTCCATGTGGAAGGCGCCCACCGACACGAAGGCGCGCGGCGCGAAGTACCACTCGACGTTCGCGTCGAAGTTGGTCGAGCGAACCGGCTTGAGGTCCGGGTTGCCGGCGGCGCCCGTGCCCACGGCCTGGCCGGTCGGGTCGCTGTAGGTGCCGGTGCTCTGCGTCGCGGACAGGGCCGTGTAGTCCGGGCGCGTCAGCGTGCGCGACAGGGCCAGGCGGGCCACGACGTTGCGGGTCACGTCGATGCGGATGCTGGCGCTGGGCAGGACGTCCGTGTAGTTGTTGTCACGGAACGACTGATAGCAGCCGCCGCCGTCGCACCACGGCGACACCGCATAGCCGGGCATCGTCGTGTCCTTGGTGGGAACCCAGGTCAGCGAGGAGGTCTTGGTGTTCACCAGGCGCAGACCGACGTTGCCGCTCCAGCCTTCGCCTTCCAGGTTGCCCTGGACGTAGCCGGCGGTCACGCGTTCCTTCACGGAATATTCATTGGCCACGTGACGGCGGCCGATCGGGCGGACGGCGTTGATCGCGTCATAGGCGGCCAGCGTGGCCTCCGTCGGGTACTGGATGTTGGTCGGGAAGCCGCTGCCCAGGCCATTGCCGAAATTGCTCGGGTAGGACTGGGTGTAGTCGCTGCTCATCAGGCCGATGGGCAGGCCGTTCGAACCCTTCACCGGAGCGCCCCAGTTCGGGCCCTGGCCGATGATCGGGCCGTCGGTGTAGCGCTTGTGCTCGGAGTTGCGCAGGCCGAACTTCAGGCTGCGCAGCACGCCGGCGTCGAGCGCATACTCGGCGTCGACCTGGGCCCAGGTTTCCTTGTCCTGCACGACGACGTTCTGGTCGCCGAAGATCCAGTCCAGCTGGAAGGGGACGCCAGGATCGGCGGACGGCGAGGTCGTCATCGTGAAGGACGGAGCCTGCTTGCCGCCGTGCAGGTTGAAGCTGGCGGCCGTGCCGAAGATGTCGCCTTCGAAGACGTTCTGCGTGTCGGTCTTGCCCTTGCCGTTGGACGTGCCGGCGTTGCCCGACAGCTTCAGCGTGTCGTTGACCTTCCAGGAGCCTTCCAGGTTCATGAAAGCGGTCTGGGCCGAGGCCTTGCGCGAGATCAGGTCATAGACGCCGATCTGGGCCGGCTTCGCGGACGTGTAGGTCGCGTCGGTCAGGATGTGGGTCGAGGGGTCGATGGCGTAGCTGGCCAGCGTTGCATTGGCCATCGACCACTGGTTGGACAGCATGTAGTTGCGGTTGTAGTTGTCCGCATCGAGCTTGGACGACATGCCGGTGAGGGTCAGGTCGACGTCCTTGGTCGGCTTGACCTGGACGCTGACCACGCCGCCCTTGCGCTCACGCTCCTGCGTGAAGTAGGCGGAGCCCATCAGGTTGGGGACCAGCGCACCCGCCAGGGCCGGGTTGGCCGCCACGAGGCCGGGGTTCAGCTGCTCGATGGGCGTCAGGGCCTTGGCGCCGTCGTGGGCCATCGTCTCGACGCCGTCGCGACGCAGGTGACGCTTCTCGTCGAAGGCCTGCACCAGGATGCCAAAGGTCTTGGCGTCGTTCTTGTAGGCGAACAGCGCGCTGACCTGCGGGTCGTTCTTCTTCGGCAGGTCGGCATAGACCATGCCCAGGCCGGCTTCGAAGGTCAGGGACTTGGAGAAGTCCAGCGGCTTGCGGGTGATGATGTTCACCGCGCCGGCCGTGCCGCCTTCCGTGTCGGAGGCCTGGGCGTTCTTGTGCACCTCGACGCGGCTCACCAGTTCGGAGGGCAGCAGCGAGAAGCTCACGCTGCGGCCGACGCCGGCGCCGGTCTGGTCCAGCACGAACCAGTCGCCGTTGGCCACGGCATGGCCGTCCAGCAGGGTCTGGGTCAGGCTGGGGTTGGTGCCGCGCAGGCCCACGCGGTCGCGCTCGTCAAAGCCGCCGGAGCCGCCCGAGGGGCTGTTCAGGATGGTGACGCCGGGGATGCGGGCCAGCGAGTCGGCCACGTTCTTGTCCGGCATCTTGCCGATGTCTTCGGCGGAGATGACGTCGACGTGGGTGTCGGCATTGCGCTTGACGTTCAGGGATTTTTCCTGCGACGCGCGGATGCCGGTCACGACGACCGCTTCCAGCTGTTCGGCTTGGGCCGGTGCCGGTGCCGGTGCCGGTGCCTGCTGTGCCGTGGCGGCGCCGCCGATGCCGAGCAGGGCGATGAATACCGCCTGCGAGATGGGAGTCTGCTTGACCTTCATGTGCTGTTCCTCGTTGTGGCCATGGAAATCGGGGTGGCGGCGACGGCTTCCTGCTCAGTTGCATACCACCTTAAGTCCGGTTGCTGCCCGGTCTGCCCTCGCGAGCCGCGTGCAGCCAGTGCAATGCCACTGTAACGACTGATAACGCCACTTTGCTACCAGTCTGAGTCAGGGACTTTCCCGAATACGCCTTTGCTAGCGGGGCGATGCTGCCGTTCCCTCCCTCTGTGAGGGCGGTTTCGCCTCAGGCAAATTGGTATGTTATTGGTATTTATTGTGCGCAAAAATTGTTGCTCGCCAGCGACGAGGCGCTTGCCGGCGCGATCGAATTGGGGTTTGCCGACGGCTTCCGCTGGTAGCTGGGTGGCCTTGTTCTGGTGCTGGATTGGTCGCCTGTCGCCGGTGTGCGCAGAGAGGCTGGGCTTGCCGTGTGGTGGTCTGGTGCCGCTGTGCGGCGCTCCTTGCATCGAGGCGTGACGCGCCGATGTCGGCGATTGCTCGTCAGGCCGCTGTTGTGACTCGCTGCGCTTGTGCTATAGTTGCGGGCTTGCCTCAGGAGGGGTGGCCGAGTGGTTAAAGGCAGCAGACTGTAAATCTGCCCGCATTGCGTACGCTGGTTCGAATCCAGCCTCCTCCACCAAAGCATGCTTTGCGTGCCGAGGGCATCTGAGGTTGAGAGCTCCCAGGGCGGGAGTAGTTCAATGGTAGAACCTTAGCCTTCCAAGCTAATGACACGGGTTCGATTCCCGTTTCCCGCTCCATCGCGAGCGGCTCGGTCGGCAAGCGTCGACACCGGTTTGCCGGCCAATCCCTGGCGTCAAACCCGTGCCGATGCCCATGTGGCTCAGTGGTAGAGCACTCCCTTGGTAAGGGAGAGGTCACGCGTTCGATCCGCGTCATGGGCACCACCAATTTCTCTTTTTCTTCTACTCGTCTCAACGGGTTCGCCTCAGGAGCGCAAGATGGCAAAAGGCAAGTTTGAACGGACCAAGCCGCACGTGAACGTGGGCACGATCGGTCACGTGGACCACGGCAAGACGACGCTGACGGCGGCGATCGCGACGGTGCTGTCCAAGAAGTTC
>NZ_JAPPUW010000035.1 GCF_026712205.1 Pelomonas aquatica | reverse complement strand
AACGTCGGCATCACCGTGAAGCTGATCGCGCCGATCGCGATGGAGCAGGGCCTGCGCTTCGCCATCCGTGAAGGTGGCCGCACCGTCGGTTCTGGCGTCGTCGCCACGATCCTCGAGTAAGTTTTCAAGGCCACAGGGGCATAGCTCAATTGGCAGAGCGTCGGTCTCCAAAACCGAAGGTTGGGGGTTCGAGACCCTCTGCCCCTGCCACCCGCCACTGATCACGGCGGTTGGATCCCGGCAAACCAAGCATCGGCCCGCGGGAGAGATCTCGGCGGGCCTTGCTGCTGATGGCTACGGGCCGCAGCAGCATCCGAACAGCCACCCCAGGTGGCGCGTGAAAGTGAAGTGATGGCGAATCCTCCCCAAGTCGAGACCGTGACCAGCGGCGCCGACAAGGCCAAGCTGGCCGCTGCGGTGCTGCTGCTGATCGGCGCGCTGGCGGCCTATTACGGCCTGGCCAAGCAAGGCGCGCTGGTGCAGTGGGCCTCGCTGCTCGTGCTGCTGGCTGCCGGCGTGGCGGCCTTCTTCACGTCCGAGCACGGCAAGGCGCTGATCGCCTACGGCCGCGACTCGTCGCGCGAGGTCAAGAAGGTCGTCTGGCCGACCCGCAAGGAAGCGACCCAGATGACGGGCTATGTGTTCGCCTTCGTCGTCGTCATGGCGCTGTTCCTGTGGATGACCGACAAGACGCTGGAATGGGTGCTCTACGACCTGATCCTGGGCTGGAAGCGCTGATCGCAAGGAATCCGAATGTCTGAAGAACAAGTCGTCACGACCGAAGCCCCGACGGGCCCGCCCAAGCGCTGGTACGTCGTCCATGCCTACTCGGGCATGGAAAAGGCCGTCGAACGCAATCTGCGCGAGCGCATCGACCGCGCCGGCATGCAGGACAAGTTCGGCCGCATCCTGGTGCCGACCGAAGAAGTCGTCGAGCTGAAGAACGGCAAGAAGGCCGTCACCGAGCGCCGCTTCTTCCCCGGCTACGTGCTGGTCGAGATGTTCATGGATGACGAGTCCTGGCACCTGGTGAAGCACACGTCCAAGGTGACGGGCTTCGTCGGCGGCGCCAAGAACCGCCCGGCCCCGATCTCGGAAGCCGAGGTCATGAAGATCGTCAACCAGATGCAGGAAGGCGTCGAGAAGCCCCGGCCCAAGGTCGAGTGGACGGTCGGCGAGGTCGTGCGCGTCAAGGAAGGCCCCTTCACCGACTTCAACGGTTCGGTCGAAGAGGTCAACTACGACAAGTCCAAGGTCCGTGTGTCGGTCACGATCTTCGGCCGTGCCACGCCGGTCGAGCTGGACTTCGCGCAGGTTGAAAAAGTCTGACGACACGTCGTCAGACTTTTCGCCGCTGCCCGCAGGGCTAAGGCAAAAGGTCCGACCGGCGTCGCTGATGCTTCAAATGAACTGATTGCCTCAATTTCGAGCATCAGAGTAGAATTCCGGGTTCGGCTGGCGACCCTGACGTCGGCCCGTGACCAGTCTGCAACGAGAGGCGGACAAGAGGAGCAAAGGTAAGGACTGGATCGGAAAGATCTGGCCCGAGTCCGATGCGCTAGCACTCAGGTGATTCTGCGAGGCCGCAGGGTCACTGGATTGGAGAAAACATGGCCAAGAAAATTGTCGGCTTCATCAAGCTGCAAATTCCGGCCGGCAAGGCAAATCCTTCGCCGCCGGTGGGTCCCGCGCTGGGTCAGCGTGGCCTGAACATCATGGAGTTCTGCAAGGCGTTCAACGCCCAGACTCAGCAAGGCTACGAGCCAGGCATGAAGCTGCCGGTGGTCATCACCGCGTTCGCAGACAAGAGCTTCACCTTCATCATCAAGTCGCCCCCGGCGACCGTGCTGATCAAGAAGGCCGCGAAGATCGAGAAGGGTTCGCAGCGCCCCCACCTGGACAAGGTCGGCAAGCTGACCCGCGCCCAGCTGGAAGAGATCGCCAAGATCAAGACCAAGGACCTGACGGCCGCCGACATCGACGCCGCCGTTCGTACCATCGCCGGCTCCGCCCGCTCGATGGGCATCATCGTGGAAGGGGTCTGACATGGCCAAGCTCACCAAGAAGCAAAAGGCTCTGGCTGGCAAGGTCGAGTCGACCAAGCTGTACGCGCTGACCGAAGCCCTGGACCTGGTCAAGAGCCTGGCCAGCGCCAAATTCGATGAGTCCATCGACGTCGCCGTGCAACTCGGCATCGATGCCAAGAAGTCTGACCAGGTCGTGCGCGGCGCCGTCGTGCTGCCCAACGGCACCGGCAAGACCAAGCGCGTGGCCGTGTTCGCCCAAGGCGCCAAGGCCGAGGAAGCCAAGGCCGCCGGCGCCGATGTCGTCGGCATGGAAGACCTGGCCGAGCGCGTCAAGGCGGGCGACATGCCCTTCGACGTGGTCATTGCCTCGCCCGACACGATGCGCGTCGTCGGTACCCTGGGTCAGATCCTGGGCCCGCGCGGCCTGATGCCCAACCCCAAGGTCGGCACCGTGACCCCGGACGTCGCCACCGCCGTCAAGAACGCCAAGGCTGGCCAGGTCCAGTTCCGCGTCGACAAGGCCGGCATCATCCACGGCACCCTCGGCCGTCGTTCGTTCGACACCGACGAGCTGGAAGGCAACCTGCGCGCGCTGATCGAGGCCCTGAACAAGGCCAAGCCGGCGTCGAGCAAGGGCATCTACCTGCGCAAGGTCGCCGTGTCCTCGACGATGGGCGTCGGCGCCCGCGTCGAAATCGCGTCGATCAACGCTCAAGCCTCGGCGGCTTGACGTAAAGAATCTGCTCGGGGCGAGTCTGGCCCCGGGCGACAAGATTGGTGGGGCGCTGGCCCGGGCAACCGGGTCGGCGCGTCATCCAAGACCGCTGGTGGAGACCCCTTAAATCGACGTCGCAAGACCGAGAACCAGCGCAGATGGCGGTCCCGCTGAAAGAAGTTCGTTCCTGACGTGTTTCTTATCAGATGGTCGCTGAATCCCTGGCGCTCTCGAAGCCGCAAGGCCGAGGGAGCAAACGTGAGGAGTAGACCTTGAGTCTCAATCGCAACGAGAAAGCAGCCGTCGTGACCGACGTGGCAGCGCAAGCCGCCAAGTCGCAAACGCTCGCGCTGGCCGAGTACCGTGGCCTCACCGTGGAAGCCTTGAACAAGCTGCGCGTCGACGCGCGTGCCAAGGGTGTCTATCTTCACGTGCTGAAGAACACCCTGGCCCGTCGCGCCGTCGCCGGCACCCCGTTCGAGGCGGCCTCGGAGAGCATGGTCGGTCCGCTGATCTACGGCTTTTCGGAAGACGCTGTCGCGGCTGCCAAAGTCATCGCTGACTTTGCCAAGACCAACGACAAGCTTGTCATCAAGGGCGGTGCCTACGGCGGCAAGGCTCTGGACGTGAACGGCGTGAAGGCGCTGGCATCCGTCCCGAGCAAGGAAGTGCTGCTGTCGCAAATCGCCGGCCTGCTGCTGTCGCCGGTGCAACGCACCGCGGCCGTGCTGGCTGCCCTGGCCCAACAGCGTGGTGGTGGCGAAGTTGCCGCCGAAGCGCCCGCAGCCTGATCGACGAACACCGCGTATCCACGCAACCCATCTGTTATTTAGGAACACATCATGGCATTCGATAAAGACGCTTTCCTGACCGCTCTGGACAGCATGACCGTTCTGGAACTGAACGATCTGGTCAAGGCAATTGAAGAGAAGTTCGGCGTGTCCGCCGCTTCGATGGCTGCTCCGGCCGCCGGTGGCGCGGCTGGCGGCGCCGCTGCCGCTGCTGAAGAGAAGACCGAGTTCAACGTCGTCCTGACCGACGCCGGCGCCCAGAAGGTCGGTGTCATCAAGGCCGTCCGCGAAATCACCGGCCTGGGCCTGAAGGAAGCCAAGGACCTGGTCGACGGCGCTCCGAAGAACGTCAAGGAAGGCATCTCCAAGGCCGACGCCGAAGCCGCCGTGAAGAAGCTGGTCGAAGCCGGCGCCAAGGCCGAAATGAAGTAATTCGACGAGGGCACGGCTACTGCGCCGGCCGATCTCGAGCCTTCGATGCTCGCCGTACGCCAGTACGGCTCCGCGTCTCAGGCCCGACCTCGACCGGCTCGCGACGCCGCTCCCTCGCCGAATCCGGGTCGTCCGGATTCAAAAAAGGGGTGGCCTTCGGGCTTCCCCTTTTTCGTCTTTGCGGGTTTGTCCCGTAGAGAACAGCTGAAAGAACCGCGCGCGGTATGATGCGCGGTTCTTTCACGTGTTCTCTGATCCGACTGCAGAGAACCAGTTTGGTCGGACTTTGGTCAGCATCTGTTGCGGGGCCGAAGTTGTCCGCCAGCGGTTGGTAGTGGCCAACCACCAAGCTAGGCAGCCGCCCGTCCTGGGTGTGCGAGCCAGCCAGTCGCCGACGCGGTGCGTCCCACGGCCGGGGATGCACTCGACACGGAGTGTTTATGGCGCAAGCAACCCCCTACAGCTATACCGAGCGCAAGCGGATCCGCAAGAGCTTCGGCAAGCGCGAGAGCGTTCTCAACGTTCCCTATCTGCTCACGATGCAGAAGGACAGCTACGTGGCCTTCCTGCAGAAGGACGTACCCCCCGCCAAGCGCAAGCCCGAAGGCTTGCAGGCGGCCTTCCTGTCGGCGTTCCCGATTGTTTCGCACAACGGTTTCGTCGAGATGAAGTTCCTCGAGTTCAACATCGCCAAGCCGCCGTTCGACACCCGTGAGTGCCAGCAGCGGGGGTTGACCTACGCCGCCGCCGTGCGTGCGCGCCTGCAGATGATCATCTATGACCGTGAGTCGCCCCAGGCGAAGACGGTCAAGGAGATCAAGGAGCAGGAGGTCTACATGGGCGAAGTGCCCCTGATGACCGACTACGGCTCCTTCATCGTGAACGGTACCGAGCGCGTCATCGTGTCGCAGCTGCACCGTTCGCCGGGCGTGTTCTTCGAGCACGACAAGGGCAAGACCCACTCGTCGGGCAAGCTGCTGTTCAGCGCCCGCATCATTCCCTACCGCGGCTCCTGGCTGGACTTCGAGTTCGACCCGAAGGACATCCTCTACTTCCGCGTCGACCGCCGCCGCAAGATGCCGGTCACCATCCTGCTCAAGGCCATCGGCCTGAACCCCGAGCAGATCCTGGCCCACTTCTTCGTGTTCGACAACTTCCGCCTGATGGACGTTGGCGCGCAGCTCGAATTCGTCGCCGACCGCCTGAAGGGCGAAGTGGCCCGTTTCGACATCGTCGACAAGTCGGGTGCCGTCATCGTCGAGAAGGACAAGCGCATCACCGCCCGCCATGTGCGCCAGTTGGAGCAGTCCGGCACGCAGCACATCTCGGTGCCGGAAGACTTCCTGGTCGGCCGCGTGCTGGCCAAGAACATGATCGACGCCGACACCGGCGAGATCATCGCGAAGGCCAACGACGAGCTGACCGAAGCGCTGCTGAAGAAGCTGCGCGCCGCCGGCGTCAAGGAAATCCAGTGCCTGTTCACGAACGAGCTGGACGAAGGCGCCTACATCAGCCAGACGCTGGCCTCCGACGAGACCGACAGCCAACTGGCCGCCCGCGTCGCGATCTACCGCATGATGCGCCCCGGCGAGCCGCCGACGGAAGACGCCGTCGAGGCCCTGTTCAACCGCCTGTTCTACAGCACCGACACCTACGACCTGAGCCGTGTCGGCCGCATGAAGTTCAACGCGCGCGTCGGCCGTGACACGCCCGAAGGCAACATGAACCTGTCCAACGAGGACATCCTTGACGTCGTCAAGATCCTCGTCGAGCTGCGCAATGGCCGCGGCGAAGTGGACGACATCGACCACCTCGGCAACCGCCGCGTGCGCTGCGTCGGCGAACTGGCCGAGAACCAGTACCGCTCGGGCCTCGCCCGCATCGAGAAGGCCGTCAAGGAGCGCCTCGGCCAGGCCGAGACCGAAGCGCTGATGCCGCACGACCTGATCAACTCCAAGCCGATCTCCGCGGCGCTGAAGGAGTTCTTCGGTGCGTCGCAGCTGTCGCAGTTCATGGACCAGACCAATCCGCTGTCGGAAATCACGCACAAGCGCCGTGTTTCCGCCCTGGGCCCGGGCGGTCTGACCCGCGAGCGCGCCGGCTTCGAAGTCCGCGACGTGCACCCGACCCACTACGGCCGCGTCTGCCCGATCGAAACGCCTGAAGGCCCGAACATCGGCCTGATCAACTCGCTGGCGCTGTTCGCCCAGCTCAACGAGTACGGCTTCCTAGAGACGCCCTACCGTCGCGTCGTCGACGGCAAGGTGACCGACCAGATCGACTACCTGTCCGCCATCGAGGAAGGCAAGTACGTCATCGCGCAGGCCAACGCGACGCTGAACGCCGAGGGCTCGCTGACCGACGAACTGGTGTCTGCCCGTGAGAACGGCGAATCGGTGCTGACCTCGCCCGAGCGCATCCAGTACATGGACGTGGCGCCGACGCAGATCGTGTCCGTCGCGGCCTCGCTCGTGCCCTTCCTGGAACACGACGACGCGAACCGCGCACTGATGGGCGCCAACATGCAGCGCCAGGCCGTGCCGGTGCTGCGTCCCGAGAAGGCCTTCGTCGGCACGGGCGTCGAGCGCGTCGCCGCGAAGGACTCGGGCACGGTGGTCGCGGCGCGCCGCGGCGGCGTGGTCGACTATGTCGACACGAACCGCATCGTGATCCGCGTCAACGATGACGAGACCGTGGCCGGCGAGGTCGGTGTCGACATCTACAACCTGATCAAGTACCAGCGCAGCAACCAGAACACCAACATCCACCAGCGCCCCATCGTGAAGCGCGGCGACAAGGTGGCGGCCGAGGACATCATTGCCGACGGCGCCTCCACCGACATCGGTGAGCTGGCCCTGGGCCAGAACATGCTGGTCGCGTTCATGCCCTGGAACGGCTACAACTTCGAAGACTCGATCCTGATCAGCGAACGCGTCATCGCCGAAGACCGCTACACCTCGATCCACATCGAGGAACTGGTGGTCAACGCGCGCGACACCAAGCTGGGCGCCGAGGAAATCACCCGCGACATCCCCAACCTGTCCGAGCAGCAACTGGGCCGCCTGGACGAGTCGGGCATCGTCTACATCGGTGCCGAAGTGAACCCGGGCGACGTGCTGGTCGGCAAGGTCACGCCCAAGGGCGAGACGACGCTGACGCCGGAAGAGAAGCTGCTGCGCGCCATCTTCGGCGAGAAGGCTTCGGACGTGAAGGACACGTCGCTGCGCGTCGACCAGGGCACGCAGGGCACCGTCATCGACGTGCAGGTCTTCACCCGTGAAGGCATCCAGCGCGACAAGCGCGCCCAGCAGATCATCGACGACGAGCTGAAGCGCTACCGCCTGGACCTGAACGACCAGCTGCGCATCGTCGAGAGCGACGCCTTCGACCGTATCGAGAAGCTGCTGAACGGCAAGATCGCCAACGGCGGCCCGCAGAAGATCGCCAAGGGCACCAAGATCGACAAGGACTACCTGGCCTCGGTCGAGAAGTTCCACTGGTTCGACATCCGTCCCGCCGAGGAAGAAGTCGCCAACCAGCTCGAATCGATCAAGAACGCGCTCGACCAGACCCGCCACAGCTTCGACCTGGCCTTCGAAGAGAAGCGCAAGAAGCTGACGCAGGGCGACGAGTTGCCCGCCGGCGTGCTGAAGATGGTCAAGGTCTACCTGGCCGTCAAGCGCCGCCTGCAGCCTGGCGACAAGATGGCCGGCCGTCACGGCAACAAGGGCGTGGTGTCCAAGGTCACCCCGATCGAAGACATGCCCTATATGGCCGACGGCACGCCTGCCGACATCGTGCTGAACCCGCTGGGCGTCCCGTCGCGGATGAACGTGGGCCAGGTGCTGGAAGTGCACCTGGGCTGGGCCGGCAAGGGCATCGGCCAGCGCATCGGCGACATGCTGCAGCAGCACAGCAAGGTGGCCGAGCTGCGCAAGCTGTTCGACGAGCTCTACAACCAGAGCGGCGGCAAGACCGAGAACATCGACGAGCTGACGGACGACGAAGTGCTGGAGATGGCCGGCAACCTCGCCAAGGGCGTGCCCTTCGCGACCCCGGTCTTCGACGGCGCCAAGGAAGAAGAAATCCGCGGCATGCTGAAGCTGGCCTACCCGGACGACATCGCCGCCAAGAAGGGTCTGACCGCCACGCGCACCCAGGCCTGGCTGTGCGACGGCCGCACCGGCGAGCAGTTCGAGCGCCCGGTCACCGTCGGCTATATGCACGTGCTGAAGCTGCACCACCTGGTGGACGACAAGATGCACGCCCGTTCGACCGGCCCGTACTCCCTCGTCACGCAGCAGCCTCTGGGCGGCAAGGCGCAGTTCGGCGGCCAGCGTTTCGGCGAAATGGAAGTCTGGGCGCTGGAAGCCTACGGCGCGTCCTACATCCTGCAGGAAATGCTGACGGTCAAGTCCGACGACGTGAACGGCCGGACCAAGGTCTACGAAAGCATCGTCAAGGGCGAACACGCCATCGAAGCGGGCATGCCCGAATCGTTCAATGTGCTGGTCAAGGAAATCCGCTCCTTGGGCATCGACATTGAACTGGAACGCAATTAAGGAGCAGATGCATGAAGGGACTACTCGACCTTTTCAAGCAATTCACCCCGGATGAGCATTTCGATGCCATCAAGATCGGCCTGGCCTCCCCGGAGAAGATCCGCAGCTGGTCGTTCGGCGAGGTGAAGAAGCCCGAGACCATCAACTACCGCACCTTCAAGCCCGAGCGTGACGGCCTGTTCTGCGCCAAGATCTTTGGTCCGATCAAGGACTACGAGTGCCTGTGCGGCAAGTACAAGCGCCTCAAGCACCGCGGCGTCATCTGCGAGAAGTGCGGCGTTGAAGTCACGCAGACCAAGGTGCGCCGCGAGCGCATGGGTCACATCGACCTGGCCGCGCCCTGCGCCCACATCTGGTTCCTGAAGTCGCTGCCGTCGCGTCTGGGCCTGGTGCTCGACATGACGCTGCGCGACATCGAGCGCGTGCTGTACTTCGAGGCCTATGTCGTCGTCGACTCGGGCATGACGCCGCTGAAGAAGTTCTCGATCATGAGCGAGGACGACTACGACGCCAAGCGCGTCGAGTACGGCGACGAGTTCATCGCGCTGATGGGCGCCGAGGGCATCAAGAAGCTGCTGGAGGAGATGGATCTCGACATCGAGATCGATCGCCTGCGCAACGACATGACCGGCTCCGAGCTCAAGGTCAAGAAGAACTCCAAGCGCCTGAAGGTCATGGAAGCCTTCAAGAAGTCCGGCATCAAGCCGAACTGGATGGTGCTGGACGTGCTGCCCGTGCTGCCGCCGGACCTGCGTCCGCTGGTGCCGCTGGACGGCGGCCGCTTCGCGACCTCCGACCTGAACGACCTCTACCGTCGCGTCATCAACCGCAACAACCGCCTGGCCCGCCTGCTGGAGCTGAAGGCCCCCGAGATCATCGTGCGCAACGAAAAGCGCATGCTGCAGGAAGCCGTCGACTCGCTGCTGGACAACGGCCGCCGCGGCAAGGCCATGACCGGCGCGAACAAGCGCGCCCTCAAGTCGCTGGCCGACATGATCAAGGGCAAGAGCGGTCGCTTCCGTCAGAACCTGCTGGGCAAGCGCGTCGACTACTCGGGTCGTTCGGTCATTACCGTGGGCCCGACGCTCAAGCTGCACCAGTGCGGCCTGCCCAAGCTGATGGCGCTGGAGCTGTTCAAGCCCTTCATCTTCAGCCGTCTCGAAGCCATGGGCATCGCGACGACGATCAAGGCCGCGAAGAAGGAGGTCGAATCCGGCACGCCGGTGGTCTGGGACATTCTTGAAGAAGTCATCAAGGAACACCCGGTCCTGCTGAACCGCGCCCCGACGCTGCACCGCCTCGGCATCCAGGCCTTCGAGCCCGTGCTGATCGAAGGCAAGGCCATCCAGCTGCACCCCCTCGTCTGCTCGGCCTTCAACGCCGACTTCGACGGTGACCAGATGGCCGTCCACGTGCCGCTGTCCATCGAGGCGCAGATGGAAGCCCGCACGCTGATGCTGGCCTCCAACAATGTGCTGTTCCCGGCCTCCGGCGAGCCCTCCATCGTGCCGTCGCAGGACGTGGTGCTGGGCTTGTACTACGCCACCCGCGAGCGCACCAACGGCAAGGGCGAAGGCCTGATCTTCTCGGACATCCCCGAGATCATCCGCGCGCTGGAGAACGGTGCCGTCGAGATCACCGCCAAGATCAGCGTGCGCCTGACCGAGTGGACCAAGAACAAGGAAACGGGTGAGTTCGAGCCCGAGACCAAGCTCGTGGACACCACCGCCGGCCGCGCGCTGCTATCGGAAATCCTGCCCAAGGGCCTGCCCTTCAGCAACATCAACAAGGCACTGAAGAAGAAGGAGATCAGCCGGCTGATCAACACCTCCTTCCGCAAGTGCGGCCTGAAGGAAACCGTGGTGCTGGCCGACAAGCTGCTGCAAAGCGGTTTCCGCCTGGCCACGCGCGCCGGCATCTCCATCGCCATCGACGACATGCTGGTGCCCGCGCAGAAGCACACGCTGATCGAGCGCGCCGAGAGCGAGGTCAAGGAGATCGAGCAGCAGTACGTCTCCGGTCTCGTGACCGCCGGCGAGCGCTACAACAAGGTCGTGGACATCTGGGGCAAGGCCGGTGACGAAATCGGCAAGAAGATGATGGACCACCTGAAGGTCGAGAAGACCGTGGATCGCAACGGCAAGACCGTCGACCAGGAGTCCTTCAACTCGATCTACATGATGGCCGACTCGGGTGCCCGCGGTAGCGCGGCCCAGATCCGCCAGCTGGCCGGCATGCGCGGCCTGATGGCCAAGCCTGACGGCTCCATCATCGAGACGCCGATTACCGCGAACTTCCGCGAAGGCCTCAACGTTCTGCAGTACTTCATCTCCACGCACGGCGCCCGCAAGGGTCTGGCCGACACGGCGCTGAAGACCGCGAACTCCGGCTACCTGACGCGCCGCCTCGTCGACGTGACCCAGGACCTGGTCGTCACGGAAGACGATTGCGGCACCGACAACGGCATGGCCATGCGCGCCCTGGTCGAAGGCGGTGAAGTCATCGAATCGCTGCGCGACCGCGTGCTCGGCCGCGTCGCCGCGATCGACGTCGTCCACCCCGAGACGCAGGCCCCGCTGCTGGCCGCCGGCAACATGCTCGACGAGGACGTCCTCGATGTGCTGGAGCAGGCCGGCGTCGACGAGATCAAGGTCCGCACGCCGCTGACCTGCGGCACGCGCTTCGGCCTGTGCGCCAAGTGCTATGGCCGCGACCTCGGCCGCGGCGGCCTGGTCAACGTCGGTGAGGCCGTCGGCGTCATCGCCGCCCAGTCCATCGGCGAACCCGGCACGCAGCTGACGATGCGGACCTTCCACATCGGCGGCGCCGCGTCGCGCGCGGCCGTTGCTTCGAGCGTGGAAGCCAAGTCGGACGGCATCATCGGCTTCAACGCGACGATGCGCTACGTGACCAACGGCAAGGGCGAGCTGGTCGTGATTTCCCGCTCCGGCGAGATCATCATTGCCGACCCGCACGGCCGCGAGCGCGAGCGCCACAAGGTGCCTTATGGCGCGATCCTGAACATCAAGCCCAGCCAGGCCATCAAGGCCGGCCTGGTGCTGGCGAACTGGGATCCGCTGACCCGCCCGATCATCACGGAATTCGCCGGCCAGGCGAAGTTCGAGAACGTCGAGGAAGGCGTGACCGTCGCCAAGCAGGTGGACGAGGTGACCGGCCTGTCGACCCTGGTCGTCATCGACCCGAAGCGCCGCGGCGCCGCCAAGGTCGTGCGTCCGCAGGTCAAGCTGCTGGACGCGCAGGGCCACGAGGTCAAGATCCCCGGGACCGACCACTCGGTGGCCATTGGCTTCCAGGTCGGCGCGCTGATCCAGATCCGCGACGGTCAGGAACTGCTGCCCGGTGAAGTGCTCGCCCGCATCCCGGTCGAAGGCCAGAAGACCCGCGACATCACCGGCGGTCTGCCGCGTGTCGCCGAGTTGTTCGAAGCGCGAAGCCCGAAGGACGTCGGCGTGCTGGCCGAGCAGACCGGCACGGTGTCGTTCGGCAAGGAGACCAAGGGCAAGATCCGCCTGCAGATCACCGACCCCGACGGCAAGGCCCACGAGGAACTGGTGCCCAAGGAAAAGAACATCCTGGTGCACGAAGGCCAGGTGGTCAACCGTGGCGAACTGATCGTCGACGGCGCGGCGGACCCGCAGGACATCCTGCGCCTGCTGGGCATCGAGGAACTGGCGCGCTACATCGTCGACGAAGTCCAGGACGTGTACCGACTCCAGGGCGTGAAGATCAACGACAAGCACATCGAGGTGATCGTTCGCCAGATGCTGCGTCGCGTGACCATCACCAACCCGGGCGATTCGCACTACATCCTGAACGAGCAGGTCGAGCGCTCCGAGCTGCTGGACACCAACGACAAGCTGCGCAAGGAAGGCAAGATGATTGCCACCCATGCGGACGTGCTGCTGGGCATCACCAAGGCCTCGCTGTCGACGGATTCCTTCATCTCCGCTGCGTCCTTCCAGGAAACCACCCGCGTGCTCACCGAGGCGGCCATCATGGGCAAGCGCGACGAGCTGCGTGGCCTGAAGGAAAACGTCATCGTCGGCCGCCTGATCCCGGCTGGCACCGGCATGGCCTTCCACGAGGCACGCCGCGCCAAGGAAGCGATGGACGACGCCGAGCGCCGCGCCATTGCCCTGCAGGAGGCTGAAGAGCTGGCCGCCGCGCAGATGGCAGGTGTGGACGCCGGCGACGGCGCCGCCGAGTAAGCGCCACGGGGCCTTCGCCCCTCAAGCCGCCCCGGTTCAGGCCGCGGGCGGCTTTTTCATTCCGACGCCCTGAAGTTCTCGGGCTTGACGATCAGCAGCCCGCGCGGCAGCGCACGCCTGGCCAGTGCCAGCACCGCCTTGTCGCGCGAGACCAGCCAGCGTGCGCCGCCGGACAGCGCGAGGTCGATGAACTTCTGATCGTCGGGATCGCGGCAGACCAGTCGGCCGGCGAGAGGCTGCTGCGCGATGGCGTCGACGGCGACTGCGTGCGCATCGAGCTGCGCCTCGATGAAGGCCAGGTCCGGCGTGTAGCTGGCCGCCACGCCGCGGCCCAGCACATGGCGGATCTCGTCGCGCATCGCCGGTGCCACCAGCCAGCGCAGTGCGCCCGACGTGACGGCAGCGGTCAGCGCCGCCACGCGTGCATCGCGGAACACCAGCCAGTCCATGACGACCTGGGTGTCGATGACGATGGCCGGGAGGGCGTCGGGGCCGTCGATGGCGGAAGCGTGCGGAGCGGCGGTGTCCATGCCGCCAGCTTAAACGGTCGCCCGTTCGAGCCCTTGTGCCGAAGTTGCCGGCGGACTACAATCCTCGGCTCTCCGCCTTTTGGGCGTCGTATTGCCGTGGGCGCACGCAAGTGCGCCGGCAACGCGCCCGAAAAGCGGGGCTCACTGACTTCAAACGGGAACAAGTCGCTTTATGCCAACCATCAATCAGCTGGTGCGCCACGGTCGAGAGGCCGAGGTCACCAAGTCCAAGTCGCCTGCGATGCAGAACTGCCCGCAGCGCCGCGGTGTCTGCACCCGCGTCTACACCACCACGCCGAAGAAGCCGAACTCGGCTCTGCGTAAGGTCGCCAAGGTGCGCCTGACCAACGGCTTCGAGGTCATCTCCTACATCGGCGGCGAAGGCCACAACCTGCAAGAGCACAGCGTCGTGCTGGTGCGCGGCGGCCGTGTGAAGGACCTGCCGGGTGTGCGTTACCACATCGTCCGCGGCTCCCTCGACCTGCAGGGCGTCAAGGATCGCAAGCAGTCGCGCTCCAAGTACGGCGCGAAGCGTCCGAAGAAGTAAATCGTCTGTTCGGGCTCAGCTCTATCGCTGACCCAACGTTGTTGCGGCCAATCTGGCCGAGTAAGTGGATGGCCCCAGATGTCGGTGGTCGTCCAGCGGAGCGAGGCAAAAAAGCCCCTCCAACTGAAGCAGAAGGAAGAATCCCATGCCACGTCGTCGCGAAGTACCCAAGCGCGAGATCCTGCCGGACCCCAAGTTCGGTTCCGTCGATCTGTCCAAGTTCATGAACGTCATCATGGAATCGGGCAAGAAGGCCGTCGCCGAGCGCATCATCTACGGTGCCCTGGACCAGGTCGAGAAGAAGATCGGCAAGGATCCGCTGGAAGTGTTCATGGTCGCCCTGAACAACGTGAAGCCCATGGTTGAAGTGAAGTCCCGCCGTGTCGGCGGTGCGAACTACCAAGTTCCCGTGGGAGTTCGCCCCGTCCGCCGGATGGCCCTCGCCATGCGCTGGCTCAAGGAATCCGCTCGCAAGCGCGGTGAGAAGTCGATGGCCCAACGCCTGGCCAATGAACTGCTGGAGGCCTCCGAAGGCCGTGGCGGCGCGATGAAGAAGCGCGACGAAGTTCACCGCATGGCAGAAGCCAACAAGGCGTTCTCGCACTTCCGCTTCTAAACTCATCGTCTTTCGGCCGCCTCGGGTTTACACCAACCCGCTGGCGGCTCCTGTCTTCTGGAGCAAACCATGGCCCGCAAAACCCCCATCGAGCGCTACCGCAATATCGGTATCTCCGCGCACATCGATGCCGGCAAGACCACCACGACCGAACGCATCCTCTACTACACCGGTGTGAACCACAAGATCGGTGAAGTGCACGACGGCGCCGCCACGATGGACTGGATGGAGCAGGAGCAAGAGCGCGGCATCACGATCACGTCGGCCGCGACGACCTGCTTCTGGAAGGGCATGGACATGTCCTACCCCGAGCACCGCTTCAACATCATCGACACCCCCGGACACGTCGACTTCACCATCGAGGTGGAGCGTTCGATGCGCGTGCTGGACGGCGCCTGCATGGTGTACTGCGCCGTGGGTGGCGTGCAGCCCCAGTCGGAAACCGTCTGGCGCCAGGCCAACAAGTACAAGGTGCCCCGTCTTGCCTTCGTGAACAAGATGGACCGCACCGGCGCGAACTTCTTCAAGGTCGTCGACCAGATGAAGACCCGCCTGAAGGCCAATCCCGTGCCCGTGGTCATTCCCATCGGCGCCGAGGAAAACTTCAAGGGCGTGGTGGACCTCTTCAAGATGAAGGCCATCATCTGGGACGAAGCCTCCCAGGGCATGAAGTTCACCTTCGAAGACATCCCCGCCGACCTCGTCGGTGTCGCCCAGGAATGGCGCGAGAAGATGGTCGAGGCCGCCGCCGAAGCCACCGAAGAGCTGATGAACAAATACCTCGAGACGGGTGATCTGTCCGAGGAAGAGATCAAGCTCGCGATCCGTCAGCGCACCATCGCGACCGAGATCCAGCCGATGCTCTGCGGCACCGCCTTCAAGAACAAGGGTGTGCAGCGCATGCTGGACGCCGTCATCGACTTCCTGCCGTCGCCGCTGGACATCCCGCCGGTCTCGGGCACCGACGAAGACGACCAGCCCATCACGCGTCAGCGCACCGACGAGGAGAAGTTCTCGGCGCTGGCCTTCAAGCTGATGACCGACCCCTACGTCGGCCAGCTGACCTTCGTGCGCGTCTACTCGGGCGTGCTGCAGTCGGGCGCGACCGTCTACAACCCGATCCGCGGCAAGAAGGAGCGCATCGGCCGTATCCTGCAGATGCACGCCAACCAGCGTGAGGAAATCAAGGAAATTCTGGCCGGCGACATCGCCGCCTGCGTGGGCCTGAAGGACGTCACCACGGGCGAAACCCTGTGCGACCCCGAAGCCGTCATCACGCTCGAGAAGATGATCTTCCCGGAGCCGGTGATCTCGCAGGCCGTCGAGCCCAAGACCAAGGCCGACCAGGAAAAGATGGGCATCGCGCTGGGCCGTCTGGCTGCCGAAGACCCGTCCTTCCGTCTGCGCACCGATGAAGAGTCCGGCCAGACCATCATCTCCGGCATGGGCGAGCTGCACCTGGAAATCATCGTCGACCGCATGAAGCGCGAGTTCGGCGTGGAAGCCAACGTCGGCAAGCCGCAGGTGGCCTACCGCGAAACCATCCGCAAGACCGCGACCGACGTCGAAGGCAAGTTCGTGCGCCAGTCCGGCGGCAAGGGCCAGTACGGTCACGTCGTGCTGACGCTCGAACCGCAGGAGCCGGGCAAGGGCTTCGAGTTCGTCGACGCCATCAAGGGCGGCGTGGTTCCTCGCGAGTACATCCCCGCGGTCGAGAAGGGCATCATCGACAGCCTGCCGAACGGCGTGCTGGCCGGCTTCCCGGTCGTCGACGTCAAGGCCACGCTGACCTTCGGTTCCTACCACGACGTGGACTCGAACGAAAACGCGTTCAAGATGGCCGCCTCCATGGGTTTCAAGGAAGCCATGCGTCGCGCCAGCCCCGTCATCCTCGAACCGATGATGGCCGTGGAAGTCGAGACGCCGGAAGACTACGCCGGTACCGTCATGGGTGACCTGTCCAGCCGTCGCGGCATGGTGCAGGGCATGGACGACATGGTCGGCGGTGGCAAGGTCATCAAGGCCGAAGTGCCGCTGAGCGAAATGTTCGGCTACTCCACGTCGCTGCGCTCGGCCACGCAAGGTCGCGCGACCTACACGATGGAGTTCAAGCACTACTCCGAAGCGCCCAAGAACGTTGCCGACGCCATCATCCTGGCGCGCGGCAAGTCCTGATCCGCTTCTGAACCGAATCGTCTTCGCAGCAGTCCACCCGCTTGGCCAGTCGGCGGGAATCACGGGCGCTGCGGAAACGCTAAACCAACAGACTGGCGAGATGCTCTTTTTGGAGAATTGAAATGGCAAAAGGCAAGTTTGAACGGACCAAGCCGCACGTGAACGTGGGCACGATCGGTCACGTGGACCACGGCAAGACGACGCTGACGGCGGCGATCGCGACGGTGCTGTCCAAGAAGTTCGGCGGCGAGGCCAAGGCCTACGACCAGATCGACGCAGCGCCCGAAGAAAAGGCCCGCGGCATCACGATCAACACCGCCCACGTCGAGTACGAGACGGCCAACCGCCACTACGCGCACGTGGACTGCCCCGGCCACGCCGACTACGTCAAGAACATGATCACCGGCGCCGCCCAGATGGACGGCGCCATCCTGGTGTGCTCGGCCGCTGACGGCCCGATGCCCCAGACCCGCGAGCACATCCTGCTGGCCCGCCAGGTCGGCGTGAAGTACATCATCGTCTTCCTGAACAAGTGCGACATGGTCGACGACGCCGAGCTGCTCGAGCTCGTCGAAATGGAAGTGCGCGAACTGCTCTCCAAGTACGACTTCCCCGGTGACGACACCCCCATCGTCAAGGGCTCGGCCAAGCTGGCCCTGGAAGGCGACACCGGCGACCTGGGCGAGCAAGCCATCATGCGCCTGGCCGACGCGCTGGACACCTACATCCCCCAGCCCGACCGTGCCGTTGACGGCGCCTTCCTGCTGCCCGTGGAAGACGTGTTCTCCATCTCCGGCCGCGGCACCGTCGTGACCGGTCGCGTCGAGCGCGGCGTGATCAAGGTCGGCGAAGAAATCGAAATCGTCGGCATCCGCGAAGTCCAGAAGACCACGGTCACGGGCGTCGAAATGTTCCGCAAGCTGCTGGACCAGGGCCAGGCGGGCGACAACGTCGGCATCCTGCTGCGCGGCACCAAGCGCGAAGACGTCGAGCGCGGCCAAGTGCTGGCCAAGCCCGGCACCATCAAGCCCCACACCCACTTCACCGCTGAGATCTACGTTCTGAGCAAGGAAGAGGGCGGCCGCCACACACCGTTCTTCAACAACTACCGTCCCCAGTTCTACTTCCGCACGACGGACGTGACCGGCGCGGTGGAACTGCCCAAGGACAAGGAAATGGTCATGCCCGGCGACAACGTCGGCATCACCGTGAAGCTGATCGCGCCGATCGCGATGGAGCAGGGCCTGCGCTTCGCCATCCGTGAAGGTGGCCGCACCGTCGGTTCTGGCGTCGTCGCCACGATCCTCGAGTAATCACGCGTGACGTGCACCGGGTGGCTGCCGCCCGGTGCTCACCCCGCTCTTTAAGGAAACGTCATGCAAAAGCAAAAGATCCGCATCCGCCTGAAGGCGTTTGATTACAAGCTGATCGACCAGTCGGCCCTCGAGATCGTCGAGACCGCCAAGCGCACCGGCGCCATCGTCAAGGGCCCCGTGCCCCTGCCGACCCGCCTGGAGCGTTTCGACATCCTGCGTTCGCCGCACGTCAACAAGACCAGCCGCGACCAGTTCGAGATCCGCACCCACCAGCGCCTGATGGACATCGTCGATCCGACCGACAAGACGGTCGACGCGCTGATGAAGCTCGACCTGCCCGCCGGCGTCGACGTCGAAATCAAGCTGCAGTGATTTCCCAGGCCTCCGGGCCTGTGGAATTCCCGAGGCCCCGGCCCTGTCTCGACGGGCCGGGGCCTTGTCTTTGGTGCAACGCTTGCATCAGGACTATCCCTCAAGCTATACTCGCTAGCTTTTCTGGCCCCGCTTGCGCGGGACCAGGTTCGCGCTGCACCGCTGACGCGGCGCAGCAAGGTCAGCCCGGCCAATCGATGTCGGGTGTTCGTAATGGCTTCGGTCGCGAGAGCGATTGGGGCTGGAGAAAAACATGAGTCTGAGCAACCGTCTCGGTTTGCTGGGCCGCAAGGTGGGCATGATGCGCATCTTCACGGACGATGGCGATGCCATTCCCGTGACGGTGCTGGACGTGTCCAACAACCGCGTGACCCAGGTCAAGACCCAAGAGACCGACGGCTACAGCGCCATCCAGGTGGCGTTCGGTGCGCGCAAAGCTTCGCGCGTGACCAAGCCGGAAGCCGGCCACCTCGCCAAGGCGGGTGTCGAAGCCGGTCGAATCCTCAAGGAATTCCGCGTCGAAGCCGACGTCGCCGCCCAGTACCAAGCTGGCGCGACCGTCCCGGTGACGCTGTTCGCCGCCGGCCAGCTGGTCGACGTGCAGGGCACGTCCATCGGCAAGGGCTACGCCGGCACCATCAAGCGCCACAACTTCAGCTCGCAGCGCGCGTCGCACGGCAACAGCCGTTCGCACAACGTGCCGGGCTCGATCTCGATGGCGCAGGACCCGGGTCGCGTGTTCCCGGGCAAGAAGATGACCGGCCATATGGGCGACGAGACCGTCACCACCCAGAACCTGGACATCGTGCGCGTTGACGAAGCCCGTCAGCTGCTGCTGGTCCGCGGTGCGGTGCCGGGCGCCAAGAACGGCCATGTGGTCGTGCGCCCCGCCGTCAAGGTCAAGATCAAGAAGGGAGCCAACTGATGCAGCTCGAGCTCCTGAACGAGCAGGGTCAGGCCACCGCCAAGGTGGACGCGCCTGACACCGTCTTCGCTCGCGACTACAACGAAGCCCTGGTGCACCAGGTGGTCGTGGCCTTCCAGGCCAACGCCCGCCAAGGCACCCGCGCCCAGAAGGACCGTGAACAGGTCCATCACTCGACCAAGAAGCCTTTCCGCCAGAAGGGCACCGGCCGCGCTCGTGCCGGTATGACCTCGTCGCCGCTGTGGCGCGGGGGCGGCCGCATCTTCCCGAACCTGCCTGACGAGAACTTCTCGCACAAGCTGAACAAGAAGATGTACCGCGCCGGCATGGCTGCGATCCTGTCGCAGCTGGCCCGTGAAGGCCGCCTGGCCGTGGTGGATTCGATCTCGGTCGAAGCCCCCAAGACCAAGCTGCTGGCCGCCAAGTTCAAGGCCATGGGCCTGGACTCGGTGATGGTCATCGCCGACACCGTGGACGACAACCTGCTGCTGGCCTCGCGCAACCTGGCCAACGTGCTCGTCGTCGAGCCGCGCTACGCCGACCCCCTGTCGCTGGTCTTCTACAAGAAGGTGCTGGTGACCAAGGCCGCGGTCGAGCAACTCAAGGAGATGCTGGCATGACTTCCAAGCAATCCGCCACCAAGTTTGCAGAAGGCCGTCTGGCCTCGGTGCTGCTCGCGCCCATCGTGTCCGAAAAGGCCACGCAAGTCGCCGAGAAGCACAACCAGGTGCTGTTCAAGGTCCTGCGCGACGCCACCAAGCCCGAGATCAAGGCCGCCGTTGAACTGATGTTCAAGGTCGAGGTCGAGTCGGTCAACGTCGTCCAGGTCAAGGGCAAGACCAAGCGCTTCGGTGGCCGCGCCGGCCGCCGTGACCACGTCAAGAAGGCCTATGTGGCCCTCAAGGCCGGTCAAGAGCTCAATTTCGGGGAGGCCGCATAAATGGCCATCGTCAAAGTCAAGCCGACTTCGCCCGGCCGCCGTGGCGTCGTCAAGGTGGTGCACAAGCATCTGCACAAGGGCGCGCCCCATGCAGCCTTGCTTGAGCCGCAAATCCAGAACTCCGGCCGCAACAACAACGGTCACATCACGATTCGCCACAAGGGCGGTGGTCACAAGCACCACTACCGCGTGGTCGACTTCAAGCGCAACAAGGACGGCATTCCGGCCAAGGTCGAGACCATCGAGTACGACCCGAACCGCACCGCCCACATCGCGCTGGTGTGCTACGCCGACGGCGAGCGCCGCTACGTGATCGCCCCGCGCGGCCTGGAAGTCGGCGCAACCATCCTGAGCGGCGCCGAAGCGCCGATCAAGGCTGGCAACACGCTGCCGATCCGCAACATCCCGGTGGGTTCGACCATCCACTGCATCGAACTGCTGCCCGGCAAGGGTGCCCAGATGATCCGTTCGGCTGGCGCTTCCGCCGTCCTGATGGCTCGTGAAGGCGTCTACGCCCAGGTCCGCCTGCGCTCCGGCGAAGTCCGCCGCGTGCACATCGACTGCCGCGCCACCATCGGTGAAGTGAGCAACGAAGAGCACAGCCTGCGTCAGTACGGCAAGGCCGGCGCGATCCGCTGGAAGGGCGTCCGCCCGACAGTCCGCGGCGTCGCCATGAACCCGGTGGACCACCCGCACGGTGGTGGCGAAGGCCGCACCGGCGAAGGCCAGGTCCCGGTTTCGCCTTGGAACACGATGACCAAGGGCTACCGCACTCGCAACAACAAGCGCACGCAGACGTTCATCGTTTCGCGTCGCAAGAAGTAAGGGCTAGGCCATGACTCGCTCGCTGAAGAAAGGCCCCTTCGTCGACCATCACCTGATGGTCAAGGTCGACAAGGCTGTGGCCAACAAGGACAAGAAGCCCATCAAGACCTGGTCGCGTCGCTCCACGATCCTGCCCGAGTTCATCGGTCTGACGATCGCCGTGCACAACGGCAAGCAGCATGTGCCGGTCTATGTGTCCGACCAGATGGTTGGCCACAAGCTGGGTGAATTCGCACTGACCCGCACCTTCAAGGGCCACCCGGCCGACAAGAAGGCCGGTAAGAAGTAAGGATGCCGACGATGGAAACCAAAGCAATCGTTCGCGGCGTTCGCCTGTCGTGTGACAAGGGCCGCCTCGTGGCGGACATGATCCGCGGCAAGAAGGTGGACCACGCCCTCAACATCCTGACCTTCACCCAGAAGAAGGCGGCCCTGATCATCAAGAAGGCGCTGGAAAGCGCCATCGCCAACGCCGAGCACAACGACGGCGCTGACATCGATGAGCTCAAGGTCACCTCGATCTACGTCGAACAGGGTGCCACGCTGAAGCGCTTCTCGGCTCGCGCCAAGGGCCGCGGCAACCGCATCAGCAAGCCCACCTGCCACATCTTCGTGGCTGTCGGCAACTAAGGCGCAAGAAGACTATGGGACAGAAAATCCATCCGGTTGGCTTCCGCCTTCCTGTCACCCGTAACTGGGCTTCGCGCTGGTACGCGAACAACCAGAACTTCGCCACGATGCTGGCCGAAGACCTGCAGGTTCGCGACTACCTGAAGGCCAAGCTCAAGAATGCCGCCGTCTCGCGCATCCTGATCGAGCGCCCCGCCAAGAACGCCCGCATCACGATCTTCTCGGCTCGTCCGGGCGTCGTGATCGGCAAGAAGGGCGAGGACATCGAAGCGCTGAAGGCCGAGCTGACCAAGCGTC
Organism: Pelomonas aquatica; assembly: GCF_026712205.1. Classification (GTDB taxonomy): domain Bacteria; phylum Pseudomonadota; class Gammaproteobacteria; order Burkholderiales; family Burkholderiaceae_C; genus Pelomonas; species Pelomonas aquatica. The sequence continues at coordinate 11,679 of NZ_JAPPUW010000035.1, read as the reverse complement.
TGGGCGTGCCCGTCGCCGTCAACATCGAAGAAGTGCGCAAGCCCGAAGTCGATGCCCAACTGATCGCCGACTCGATCACCCAGCAGCTCGAAAAGCGCATCATGTTCCGCCGCGCGATGAAGCGCGCGATGCAGAACGCCATGCGTCTGGGCGCCCAGGGCATCAAGATCATGAGCGCCGGTCGCCTGAACGGCATCGAAATCGCTCGTACCGAGTGGTATCGCGAAGGTCGTGTGCCCCTGCACACCCTGAAGGCCGACATCGACTACGGCTTCTCCGAGGCCAAGACCACTTACGGCGTCATCGGCGTCAAGGTCTGGGTCTACCGCGGTGACCGCCTGGCCAATGGCGAGGCCCCCGTCATCAACACCCCCGCTGGCGCCGAAGACGATCGTCGCCCGCGCCGTAACGCCCGTCCGGGCGCTCCCGGTGGCCGTGGCCGCCCGGGTGGCGACCGTGGCCCGCGTGACGGAGCAGATCAGCCCGCTGCCGCCGCCCCCACGGGTGACGCAGCCAAGCCCGCTGGCAAGCGTGTGATCCGCAAGGCTCCCGCTGCCGGTGAGGCCAAAGGAGAATAAGCATGCTGCAACCCGCTCGTCGTAAATACCGCAAGGAGCAGAAGGGCCGCAACACTGGTGTTGCGACCCGTGGCGCCGCGGTGTCTTTCGGTGATTTCGGCCTGAAGGCCACCGAGCGCGGCCGCCTGACGGCCCGCCAGATCGAGGCGGCTCGCCGCGCGATCTCCCGCCACATCAAGCGTGGCGGCCGGATCTTCATCCGCGTCTTCCCGGACAAGCCCATCTCGCAAAAGCCTGCCGAAGTCCGTATGGGTAACGGCAAGGGCAACCCCGAGTACTACGTCGCCGAGATCCAGCCGGGCAAGGTGATCTACGAGGTCAACGGCGTGCCGGAAGAGCTGGCTCGCGAGGCGTTCACGCTGGCCGCTGCCAAGCTGCCGCTGCGCTGCACCTTCGTGGCCCGCCAGGTCGGTACCTGAGGAAGGACACCATGAAAGCAACTGAACTCCGCGCCAAGGACGTCGCTGCCCTCGAAAAGGAAGTGACCGACCTGCTGAAGGCCCACTTCGGCCTGCGCATGCAAAAGGCCACCCAGCAGCTGACCAACCACAGCCAGCTGGGCAAGACCCGCCGCGACATCGCGCGTGCCAAGACTGTTCTGGCACAAAAGAAGAAGGAGGCCGCGAAATGACTGAGGCCCAAGTGAAGAACACCCGCACCCTGGTGGGTCGCGTGGTCAGCGACAAGCGCGCCAAGACGGTCACCGTCCTGGTCGAGCGTCGCGCCAAGCACGAGCTCTACGGCAAGATCGTGGCCCGTTCCCGCAAGTACCACGCCCACGACGAAAAGGGCGAGTACAAGATGGGCGACGTGGTCGAGATCAGCGAAGGCCGTCCGATCTCCAAGACCAAGAGCTGGGTCGTGACCCGCCTGGTCGAGAAGGCCGAGATCGTCTAAAGACAACGGTCGCATGACCGCTGCACAACCGGCGCGCTGGGCAACTGGCGGGCCGGTTTTTTTGTTTTGAGAATCCCATTCACCGAGGAACGACACCATGATCAAGGTTGGCGACAAGCTGCCGGCTGGCAGCCTGCAGGAATTCATCGAAGTGGAAGGCGAGGGCTGCTCGCTCGGCCCCAACAGCTTCGACATCGAGAAGGCCACGGCCGGCAAGACCATCGCCATCTTCGGCCTGCCCGGCGCCTTCACGCCGACCTGCTCGGCCAAGCATGTGCCCGGCTATGTCGAATCCGCCGAGGCGCTGAAGGCGGCCGGCGTCGACGAGATCTGGTGCGTGTCGGTCAACGACGCCTTTGTCATGGGCGCCTGGGGGCGTGACCAGAAGACGGCCGGCAAGGTGCGCATGATGGCCGATGGCAGCGCCGCCTTCGCCCAGGCCACCGGCCTGACGCTGGACCTGACCGCCAAGGGCATGGGCCTGCGCTCGCAGCGCTACTCGATGCTGGTCAAGGACGGTGTCGTCAAGACGCTGAACGTCGAAGGTCCGGGCAAGTTCGAGGTCAGCGACGCCGCGACGATGCTGGGCCAGGCCAAGTCGGCCTGATGCATCCCGGTCGAGCCGGCCCGAACCGGCTCGACCCCGCTGGGCCTGCGCCGCGGGTCCAGCAAAAACTTCTGCGCCAGGCATTGACGGCCCCAGGGTTCTCACTGCATAATGCGCAGCTTCGCCGAACGCTAGGCACATGAGCAATGTGCTGTGGCCTCGGATCCGCCCTCAACCGTCGGGCAGCGAGTGGTGCAACGCCGCGAACTGATCGACTTACGGGCCCAAGACTGACCGACTGACGCTTCGCGCCTTTCGGGACAAGTTGGGGACAGACATGATTCAAATGCAATCGCGGCTTGATGTCGCGGACAACACTGGCGCGAAGTCGGTTCAGTGCATCAAGGTGCTGGGCGGCTCCAAGCGCCGCTATGCGCACATTGGCGACATCATCAAGGTCAGCATCAAGGAAGCTGCCCCGCGTGGTCGCGTGAAGAAGGGCGAGGTCTACAGCGCCGTGGTCGTTCGCACCGCCAAGGGCGTGCGCCGCCAGGACGGCTCGCTCGTCAAGTTCGACGGCAATGCCGCCGTGCTGCTCAACGCCAAGCTGGAGCCCATCGGCACCCGCATCTTCGGCCCGGTCACGCGCGAACTGCGCACCGAGCGCTTCATGAAGATCGTGTCGCTGGCGCCCGAGGTGCTCTGAGCCCCCACTGTCTGAGGTAAGCCATGAACAAGATCCGTACCGGCGACCAGGTCATCGTGTTGACCGGCCGCGACAAGGGCAAGCGCGGCGCCGTGTCCGCGCGCACCGATGCCGACCACGTCGTGGTCGAAGGCGTCAATGTCGTGAAGAAGCACGTCAAGCCCAACCCCATGAAGGGCACCACCGGCGGCGTCGTCGACAAGACCATGCCCATCCATCAATCCAACGTGGCGATCTTCAATGCCGCGTCCGGCAAGGCCGATCGCGTGGGCGTCAAGCTCGTCGACGGCAAGCGGGTGCGCGTCTTCAAGTCGACCGGCGAAGAGATCAAGGCTTAAGAGGTCCGACATGGCTCGTCTGCAAACGCATTACCGCGAAAAAATCGTGCCCGGCCTGGTCGAGAAGTTCGGCTACAAGTCGGTCATGGAGGTGCCCCGCATCACCAAGATCACGCTCAACATGGGCGTGAGCGAGGCGGTCGCCGACAAGAAGGTCATGGATCACGCCGTGGGCGACCTGACCAAGATCGCCGGCCAGAAGCCCGTGGTCACCAAGTCCAAGAAGGCCATCGCCGGCTTCAAGATCCGCGACGGCGTGCCCATCGGTGCGATGGTCACCCTGCGTGGCGTCCAGATGTACGAATTCCTGGACCGCTTCGTGACGATCGCGCTGCCGCGCGTTCGCGACTTCCGTGGTATCTCCGGCCGCTCGTTCGACGGCCGTGGCAACTACAACATCGGCGTCAAAGAGCAAATCATCTTCCCCGAGATCGAGTACGACAAGGTGGATGCTCTGCGTGGTCTGAACATCAGCATCACGACGACTGCCAAGACGGACGACGAAGCCAAGGCTCTGCTGGCTGCGTTCAAGTTTCCGTTCAAGAACTGAGGTGACCCGTGGCAAAACTCTCGATCAAACAACGTGAGCTGAAGCGCGAGGCGCTGGTCGCCAAGTTCGCCAAGAAGTACGCCGAACTGAAGGCCATCATCGACGACGGCAAGAAGTCCGAGGAAGAGCGCTACGCCGCCCGCCTCGAGCTGCAAAAGCTGCCCCGCAATGCCTACCCGACTCGCCTGCGCAACCGCTGCGAGCTGACGGGTCGTCCGCGCGGCACCTTCCGCAAGTTCGGTCTGGCCCGCAACAAGATCCGTGAACTGGCCTTCAAGGGCGACATCCCCGGTGTCGTCAAGGCCAGCTGGTAATCATCGGCTGATAGGAGATATCGCAAATGAGCATGAGTGATCCCATCGCCGATATGCTGACCCGCATCCGCAACGCGCAGATCGTCGAAAAGACGAACGTTGTGATGCCGTCGTCCAAGCTGAAGGTGGCGATTGCCAAGGTCCTGAAGGACGAAGGCTATATCGACGACTTCGCCGTGCGTGGCGAAGCCGCCCGTCCGGAACTGGAAATCTCGCTGAAGTACTACGCTGGCCGTCCGGTCATCGAGCGCATCGAGCGTGTCAGCCGTCCCGGCCTGCGCATCTACAAGGGCCGCCACGACATTCCTCAGGTCATGAACGGCCTGGGCGTGGCGATTGTGACGACCCCGCAAGGCGTCATGACGGACCGCAAGGCCCGCGCTGCCGGTATCGGCGGCGAGGTGCTCTGCTACGTCGCCTAAGCGAAGGAGTACCCACAATGTCCCGCGTTGGAAAAATGCCGGTCAACGTCCCGCAAGGCGTGGACGTGACCATCGGCGCTGAAGCCATCAGCGTCAAGGGCTCGCTCGGCACGCTGGTGCGTCCGTCGAACAAGCTCGTCACCGTCAAGAACGAAGCCGGCAAGCTGAGCTTCGTGCCCGTGAACGAATCGGCCGAAGCCGATGCGATGAGTGGCACGATGCGCGCGCTGGTGGCCAATATGGTCAACGGCGTCAGCAAGGGCTTCGAGAAGAAGCTGAACCTGGTCGGCGTGGGCTTCCGCGCCCAGGCCCAGGGCCAGAAGCTCAACCTGCAGATCGGTTTCTCCCACCCCGTGGTGAAGGACATGCCGGCCGGCATCAAGGTCGAGTGCCCGACCCAGACGGAAATCATCATCAAGGGCGCTGACCGCCAGGTCGTCGGCCAGATCGCCGCCGAGGTGCGCGCCTTCCGTCCGCCCGAGCCCTACAAGGGCAAGGGCATCCGTTACTCGGACGAGAAGGTCTCCCTCAAAGAGACCAAGAAGAAGTAAGGAGCAGCGCCATGATGACCAAGAAAGAACAACGCCTGCGTCGTTCGCGCCAGACCCGCGCTCGCATCGCGATCCAGCGCGTGGCCCGTCTGACCGTGTTGCGCTCCAACACCCACATCTACGCCCAAGTCATTTCCGAAGACGGCGCCCGTGTGCTGGCCTCGGCCTCCACGGTCGAGAAGGAAGTGCGCGAACAGCTGAGCAATGGCGGCAACGTCGCCGCTGCGGCGCTGATCGGCAAGCGCATCGCCGAGAAGGCCAAGGCCGCCGGCGTCGAGAAGGTCGCGTTCGACCGTGCCGGTTTCGCCTACCACGGCCGCGTCAAGGCGCTGGCCGAGGCCGCCCGCGAAGCCGGTCTGCAGTTCTGACGCATCAAGGAATACGAAATGGCAAAGTTTCAACCCCGCGCGCAGACCGAAGGCAATGACGACGGCCTGAAGGAAAAGATGATCGCGGTGAACCGCGTGACCAAGGTGGTGAAGGGCGGCCGTACGCTGTCCTTCGCGGCGCTGACCGTGGTCGGTGACGGCGATGGCCGCATCGGCATGGGCAAGGGCAAGGCCAAGGAAGTGCCGGTCGCGGTGCAGAAGGCCATGGAATCGGCCCGCCGCAATATGGTCAAGGTCCAGCTCAAGAACGGCACCATCCACCACAACGTGGTGGGCGAGCATGGTGCGGCTCACGTGATCATGGCTCCGGCTCCTGCCGGTACCGGCGTCATCGCCGGCGGCCCGATGCGCGCCGTCTTCGAAGTGATGGGCGTGACCGACATCGTGACCAAGAGCCACGGTTCGACCAACCCTTACAACATGGTCCGCGCCACGCTGGACGCTCTGAAGCGTTCCACGACGGCGTCGGAAGTCGCTGCCAAGCGCGGCAAGACGGTTGAAGAAATCTTCAACTGATCGCCAGAGCGGAGCACAAGATGTCTGACAAGAAAACCGTGACGGTCAAGCTGGTGCGCAGCCCCATCGGCTGCCGCGCCTCGCACCGTGCCACCGTGGTCGGCCTGGGTCTGCGCAAGCTGAACAGCCAGAGCACGCTGGAAGACACGCCCGCCGTGCGCGGCATGATCAACAAGATCGCCTACCTGGTTCAGGTGCTGTGATGGAACTCAACACGATCAAGCCCGCAGAGGGCGCCAAGCACGCCAAGCGCCGTGTCGGCCGTGGCATCGGCTCGGGCCTGGGCAAGACCGCGGGTCGCGGTCACAAGGGCCAGAAGTCGCGCGCCGGTGGCTACCACAAGGTCGGCTTCGAAGGCGGCCAGATGCCGCTGCAGCGTCGCCTGCCCAAGCGCGGCTTCAAGTCGCTGACGCTGAAGTACAACGCCGAGATCACGCTGTCGGACCTGCAAGTCCTGGCCGGCGACGAGATCGACGTGTCGACGCTGAAGGCCGTCGGCCTCGTGCCGCAGCTGGCCAAGTCGGTCAAGGTCATCCTGTCTGGCGCCATCGAGCGCAAGGTCACGCTGAAGGGCGTGAACGCCACGAAGGGCGCCAAGGCGGCCATCGAGGCGGCGGGCGGCTCGGTCGCTTAAACCAGCGCACAAGGAACTGATCCAGCGTGGCTACCAACGCGAATCAGCTGGCCAAGAGCGGCAAGTTCGGCGACCTGCGTCGCCGGCTTGTGTTCCTGCTGCTGGCTCTGGTCGTCTACCGCATCGGGGCGCATATCCCCGTGCCCGGTATCGACCCGAACCAGCTGGCCCAATTCTTCAAGGGTCAGGCCGGTGGCATCCTGAGCCTGTTCAACATGTTCTCGGGCGGCGCGCTGTCGCGCTTCACCGTGTTCGCGTTGGGCATCACGCCTTACATCTCGGCTTCCATCGTCATCCAGCTGATGACCTATGTCGTCCCGACGCTGGAGCAGCTGAAGAAGGAAGGCGAGGCGGGCCGCCGCAAGATCACCCAGTACACCCGTTACGGCACGCTGGGCCTGGCTCTGTTCCAGAGCCTGTCGATCGCGCTGGCGCTGGAAGGCTCTGCCGGTCTCGTGATCAGTCCCGGTTTCGGCTTCCGCCTGACGGCCGTATCCAGCCTGGTGGCCGGCACGATGTTCCTGATGTGGCTGGGTGAGCAGATCACCGAGCGCGGTCTGGGCAATGGCATCTCGATCCTGATCTTCGGCGGTATCGCCGCGGGTCTGCCGGGCGCCATCGGCGGCCTGTTCGAGCTGGTGCGGACCGGTGCGATGGGCCCTGGCTCGGCAATCTTCGTCGTCGCCGTCGTGGTCGCCGTGACCTTCGGTGTCGTGTTCGTCGAGCGTGGCCAGCGCAAGATCCTGGTGAACTACGCCAAGCGCCAGGTCGGCAACAAGGTCTATGGCGGCCAGTCGTCGCACCTGCCGCTGAAGCTGAACATGTCGGGCGTGATCCCGCCGATCTTCGCGTCGTCCATCATCCTGCTGCCGACAACGGTGGTGAGCTGGTTCGCGACCGGTGACGGCCTGCGCTGGCTGAAGGATCTGGCGGACATGGTCCGCCCGGGCCAGCCGATCTATGTGCTGCTGTACTCGGCGGCGATCGTGTTCTTCTGCTTCTTCTACACGGCGTTGGTGTTCAACAGCCGTGAGACGGCCGACAACCTGAAGAAGAGCGGCGCGTTCATCCCCGGCATCCGCCCGGGTGAACAGACCGCAAAGCACATCGACAAGATCCTGTCGCGGCTGACGCTGGCCGGTGCGATCTACATCACGCTGGTCTGCCTGTTGCCCGAGTTCCTGACGCTGAAGTACAACGTGCCGTTCTACTTTGGTGGCACCTCGCTGTTGATCATCGTCGTCGTGACGATGGACTTCTGGGCCCAGGTGCAGAGCTACATCATGAGTCAGCAGTACGAATCGCTGCTGAAGAAGGCCAGCTTCAAGCCCAACTGAGGGCCCGAAGCTGTACATGGGAAAAAATTGATTTAACCCACACGAAGCGCAGACATGTCGAAAGACGACGTCATCCAGATGCAGGGTGAGATTCTTGAGAACCTCCCCAATGCGACGTTTCGTGTGAAGTTGGAGAACGGGCATGTCGTTCTCGGTCACATCTCCGGCAAGATGCGGATGCACTACATCCGCATCCTCCCCGGCGACAAGGTGACCGTGGAGCTGACGCCCTACGATTTGAGTCGTGCTCGCATCGTGTTCCGGGCGAAGTGAGCTGTTTGAACCCCCGGACGCGTCAAGAGCGCATAAGAGTTAGGCCAAGGAGCAGACCATGAAAGTTTCGGCATCCGTGAAGCAGATGTGCCGCAATTGCAAGATCATCCGCCGCAAGGGCGTGGTGCGTGTGATCTGCACCGACCCGCGCCACAAGCAGCGCCAGGGCTGATTGGCCGCACGACAGGACTAGAGGACCACCATGGCACGTATTGCTGGTATCAACATTCCGCCGCAAAAGCACACTGAGATCGGTCTGACCTCGATCTACGGCATTGGCCGTACGACCGCCCAGAAGATCTGCACCACCTGCGGCATTCCGTTCGACAAGAAGGTCAAGGATCTGACCGACGGCGATCTCGAAAAGATCCGTGACGAGGTCAACAAGCTGACCATCGAAGGCGATCTGCGCCGCGAGCAATCCATCAACATCAAGCGCCTGATGGACCTCGGCTGCTACCGCGGTTTCCGTCACCGCCGCGGCCTGCCGATGCGCGGCCAGCGCACCCGCACGAATGCCCGCACCCGCAAGGGTCCGCGCAAGTCGGCGGCGACCGGCAAGAAGTAAGCTGCCCGAACTGAAAGAAGGTCAATATGGCAAAGGCTCCCAACAATTCGGCGGCTCAACGCGTTCGCAAGAAGGTCCGCAAGAACGTCGCTGACGGCATCGCGCATGTCCACGCCTCGTTCAACAACACCATCATCACCATCACCGACCGTCAAGGCGGCGCCCTGTCCTGGGCTTCGTCGGGTGGCCAGGGCTTCAAGGGCTCGCGCAAGTCGACGCCCTTCGCAGCCCAGGTGGCGGCTGAGGTGGCCGGCCGTGCCGCTCAAGAGCAGGGCATCAAGAACCTGGACGTCAAGATCAAGGGCCCCGGCCCGGGTCGTGAGTCGTCGGTGCGTGCTCTTGCGGCGCTGGGCATCCGCATCAACTCGATCTCCGACGTGACGCCGGTGCCGCACAACGGCTGCCGTCCGCAGAAGCGTCGTCGCATCTAAACCCCCACCTCTCGGTGACAGGGATATTGCAGAAGCGGATGACAGTGCGATAATCGCGCGTTTTCCCGGAGCCGGCGGGCACTTTGTGCCGCGCCGGCTTCAGTCTTGAGTCAATCTCCTTTCGAGATCAGCTCATAAGCCCACCGTCCAAGCCCACAACAACACCGGCTGGACTCGCGTCAGGCAAACCCTGGCGTCAGATTGAACAAGGACACTCAAAGTGGCACGCTACCTCGGCCCCAAGGCCAAACTTTCCCGCCGTGAAGGCACTGACCTCTACCTGAAGAGCGCCCGCCGCGCCATCAGCGACAAGGCCAAGTTCGACAGCAAGCCCGGCCAGCACGGCCGCACCTCGGGCCAGCGCACCAGCGACTTCGGCCTGCAGCTGCGCGAGAAGCAGAAGGTCAAGCGCATGTACGGCGTGCTCGAGCGTCAGTTCCGCCGCTACTTCGCCGAGGCCGAACGCCGCAAGGGCTCGACCGGCGTGAACCTGCTGCAGCTGCTGGAATCGCGTCTGGACAACGTCGTCTACCGCATGGGCTTCGGCTCGACGCGTGCAGAAGCCCGTCAACTGGTTTCGCACAAGGGCGTGACGGTGAACGGCGAGGTCGTCAACATCGCTTCCTATCTGGTCAAGGCCGGTGACACCGTGGCCGTGCGCGAAAAGGCCAAGAAGCAGCTGCGCGTGACCGAGGCCTTCAAGCTGGCCGACTCCATCGGTCTGCCGGCCTGGGTGGCCGTCGACGGCACCAAGCTGGAAGGCGTGTTCAAGAAGGCCCCGGACCGCGACGAGTTCGGCGCCGAGATCAACGAATCGCTGATCGTCGAGTTGTACTCGCGTTAATCGTTCCCCCCGCCGACCGCGTCCACCTGGGCGCGGTCGGCGTTTCCTCGTCCGGGCCTAGTTGCCCTTCGAAGGCTCTGCCCGGCTGGTCCTCAGCCTTATCGGTGTAACGAACCGAGGGTATTGAAAGAAAGACCTCATGCAAACCAACTTGCTCAAACCCAAGTCCATCAACGTGGAGCCCCTGGGCGGTCATCGCGCCAAGGTCACGCTGGAGCCGTTCGAACGCGGCTACGGTCACACCCTGGGCAATGCCCTGCGCCGTGTGCTGCTCTCGTCGATGGTGGGTTATGCGCCGACGGAAGTGACGATCGCCGGCGTGCTGCACGAGTACTCGGCCATCGACGGCGTGCAAGAGGACGTGGTTCACATCATGCTGAACCTCAAGGGCGTCGTCTTCCGCCTGCACAACCGCGAGGAAGTGACCCTGGTCCTGCGCAAGGAAGGTGAAGGCCCCGTCACCGCGGCCGACATCCAGACCCCGCACGACGTCGAGATCATCAACCCCGAGCACGTCATCGCCCACCTGTCGCAAGGCGGCAAGCTCGACATGCAGATCAAGGTCGAGAAGGGCCGCGGCTATGTGCCCGGCACGATGCGCCGCTTCGGCGACGAGCCGACCAAGAGCATCGGCCGCATCGTGCTCGACGCCTCGTTCTCGCCCGTCAAGCGCGTCAGCTACGCCGTCGAGAACGCCCGCGTCGAGCAGCGTACCGACCTGGACAAGCTGGTCATGGAAATCGAAACCAACGGCGCCATCTCGCCCGAGGAAGCGATCCGTGCCTCGGCCAAGATCCTGGTCGAGCAACTGGCCGTCTTCGCCCAGCTGCAAGGCACCGACCTGGTCGACGCCTTCGACCAGCCGGCCCAGCGCTCCAGCAGCTTCGACCCGATCCTGCTGCGCCCGGTCGACGAGCTCGAGCTGACGGTGCGTTCGGCTAACTGCCTGAAGGCCGAAAACATCTACTACATCGGCGACCTGATCCAGCGCACCGAGACCGAACTGCTGAAGACCCCCAACCTGGGTCGCAAGTCGCTCAACGAGATCAAGGAAGTCCTGGCTTCCCGCGGCCTCACCCTCGGCGCCCGCCTCGAGAACTGGCCTCCGCAGGGTCTCGACAAGCGTTGATTTTTTGAAGTGGTCGGGGCGTTGACCAACCCCGACCGGTGCACCCGCCAGTACCTGATCCGGCTGGCGGCATTAACGAAGTGAAAGGAATAGCACCATGCGTCACCGTAACGGCCTCCGCAAACTCAACCGCACCAGCGCCCACCGCGCTGCCATGCTGCGCAATATGTGCGTTTCGCTGCTGCAGCACGAAGCCATCAAGACCACGGTCCCCAAGGCCAAGGAACTGCGTCGTGTCGTCGAGCCCCTGATCACGCTCGCCAAGGAACCCACGCTGGCCAACCGCCGCCTGGCTTTCGACCGCCTGCGCGACCGCGACATCGTCGGCAAGCTCTTCAACGAGCTGGGCCCGCGTTTCGCGAACCGCCCGGGCGGCTACACCCGCATCCTGAAGATGGGCTTCCGCGTCGGCGACAACGCGCCCATGGCCTTCGTCGAACTGGTGGACCGCCCCGAAGGTGAGACCGAAGGCGTTGCCGCCGAATAAGCTCAGCCCCGGCTGATCTGCAGAGCCCGCCTTGAGCGGGCTTTTTTGCGGTGCGCCCGGCAGGGTGCACCTACTCGGAGGTGAGAGTCCTCTATCAGCCCGGCAAGGGGAATGGTTAGCCAATGGCAAGGGTTCCGCGGGTGACTGTGGGTCTGAAGGAAGCCGGAT
>NZ_JAPPUW010000034.1 GCF_026712205.1 Pelomonas aquatica | reverse complement strand
CGGCTTCCTTCAGACCCACAGTCACCCGCGGAACCCTTGCCATTGGCTAACCATTCCCCTTGCCGGGCTGATAGAGGACTCTCACCTCCGAGTAGGTGCACCCTGCCGGGCGCACCAAATGAAAAACCAGCCTGCTACCAGGCTGGTTTCTTTAACAATCAACCCAAAAATCAGGCTTGTGTCTTGCGGCGACGGACCGCCCCGGCCCCGGCCAGGGCCAGGCCGATCAAAGCCAGAGAACCCGGCTCGGGCAGCTTCTTGACGACGTTCAGCGCACCCTCAGACGTCACTTGCAGACTCACGCAAGGGCCGAAGGTCTTGCCACCGTCGAACGTGCAGCCACCGACGACGGGGCTGTTCGCATTGACCGTATTGGTAGTCGTCGCCTGGAACAGATAAGCGCCTGAGGCAAAGCCAGCTGCCAGCGAGGTACCGGTCGAATCAGCCACATCGAAGCCGAACAGTTGGTTAGCCACCTTGGCCAGCACCGTGCTGCTACCGGTCGTGCCGCCGATCACGTTCGTCGTGCTGGTGTCGCCACCCAGACCAATGATGCTGCCGGTCGAGACCGTTGTGCTGACACCGCCCACAACGGCGATCAGCGAAAAACTACCGCTCGTGAACGTGTAGTGGAAACCGGAACCGATCAGCGAATCGACATAACCAGCAACGTTGCTGAACGCCAGGTCCAACTCGTAAGGCTTGAGATCAGGGCCGACACCGAAGAAGTGCTGCGGGCCGAAGTCACCATTGCCGACGACGTTCTCGGTAATGTAGGTGACGGTGTTGATCGAACCCGTCTCCGTGAACTGTGCGCCAACGTAGGCGTTGCCGGAACCATTGAGCTGCTGAGTGACGTTGGCGGAACCGCCGCCAAGCACCAGATGGCCGATGTTCGTGTAGGTGTTGGTAACCGGAGAGCCGTGGGCGAAGCCAGGGATGGTGATCTGCCAGCCATCGAGAACCTGATAGGCCGCCATGGCAGGCGCGCTCACACAAGCCATCACGGCGGCAGCAGCCAACGCGCGCAGTGCAGTAGTGGACTTCATTCTGTTCCTCACTAAAAAGATTGACCCGGAAGGACCCGACCAACTCACGTTGATCTGCGACTTCAATGAAGCAATTGCTGTGCCAAATTATAAATTCCCTTTAATTTCAATGACTTGCAATCATTAAGCCGAGAGCGACGGGGGTGCGTGTAAGGTCTGCCGACACCCCGCAAACCCGGGCCAGACTCACAGTCGCGCCAGCAGGCTGCTCACGTCGGCCTGCAGCGGGAATGCGTTCCCGAGCGCGACCAGCCGTTGCAACTCCTCGCGAGCCTCGTTCTTGCGGCCGGCATCAACGTAAAAACGGGCCAGGCGAAGACGATACTCGTGCTGCTCGGGATCCAAGGACAGCGCCCGCTTCTGAAGGTCGATCGCCTTCTCCAGTTCCCCGGCGTCGGCCAGAAGCTGGGCGAGCGTATCCATGAAGGCCGGCTTGTTCGGTGCCAGTTGGTTCGCCATCTCCGCATAGGCGCGCGCGCCCGGCCTCTTGGCGAGGCTCAACACCCAGGCCAGGTTGTTTGCTGCGCTGGCATTGCGGGGGGCGAGTTTCAGCACCGTGAGATAGCGCTGTTCAGCAAGCCCGTAACTCTTCTGGACCAGGGCGACGTCGGCAAGATAGTGGATAAACGCTGCATCCTGGGGATGCCCTGCCAACCAATCCATTTCGAACTGCTTCGCCTCGGCCGACTTCTGCCCCGCCATAAGAACTCGATGCAGCTTGATCGCCAATTCGGCGGTCGGCAGCAGTTTCAGCGCCGAGCGGTAGGCCGCCCCCGCCGCCGCCCAGTTGCTCTGTGTGACATGAATGTCGCCCTCAAGGGCGTAGCCAAGAGGGTCGTCCGGATGCTGGGCCCGTATCTCGCTCGCGATCTTGTGCGCCTGGGCCGGATTGCCAGCAGCCAACTCGGCCCGAAGCAGCGCCACCTGCCCGGGCTGAAAGTCGGGTTTGATGCTCAGGGCACGCTTGACGGTGGCTGTCGCGCTGGCCTTGTCACCACGAGCCGAGTAAAGCTGGGCCAGCAACATATAGGGTTCAGGCGTATTGGGCCGCAGCGAAATCAGCTTGTTGAAAGAGCTGATCGCCTGGTTGCCGTCACCGGCAAGCGCCTGAACCTGGGCCAGGAACCGCCAAGCCTCGGCACTGTCCGGCACGGCCGTGACGGCATCCTGCGCGCTGGCCAACGCGCTCTTGATGTCCTTGGCCTTCATTTGCAGTTCAATGAGCGCCAGGCGTGGCTGCATCTCGCCAGGCGCCTGCCTGATCAGCTTTGACAGCGTCGCCACCAGTTCGTCCGTGCCGGCGCCGGCCTTGGCACGCAGCGTCACGATCGCCATGTTCGCAGTGATATTCCCGGGGTCAACCGCCAGGATATTCTCGTAGCGCGCCATCGCGGCGTCGGGGTGCTTGTCGTCGACATCAAGCTCGGCCAGGCTCGACACGGCGGGAAGGTACACAGGGTCGAGTTTGACCGCCTCTTCGAACGCTGCTCGCGCCTTATCCTTGTTGCCGCGCAGCAGTTCGATGCGCCCACGCAGATTCGGCGGCACGGGCTTGTCGGGCATCTTGGCCTGAAGTCTGGTCACGGCCTTCAAAGCCCGCTCCCAGTCCTTGCGCTCCGTCAAAGCGGAAACCAGTGCCATGTCGGCAATCGTGCCGGAATCTGTGCTGGCAATCGTCTGCAGCGCTGCCAACCCGGAGTCCGACTTGCCCCTGGCCATCTGCAATAGCGCCAGCGCGACCTGATTGCGGATGCTTTTTGGATCGGCCTTGGTGGCCTTGGAAAAGAACTCTTCGGCACGCCGCCCATCGCCCAACTGCAGGTAGGCTTCACCTGCAGCGGTCAAAGCCGCGGCATCGCCGCCCCCCTCCGCCAGCAAGGGCTGAAGCACCGCAAGGGCCTTGGCAGCACTGCCGGTTCGCAGATTCGTCTGCGCCAACAGCAATCGCGCCTTCACAAAATCCGGTGCGACCTGGATCGCCTTGCTCAACTGCTTGTCGGCTTCCAATAGCGCGCCGCGGCGATATTCGACAACACCGGCCACGTAGAGACTTTGCGGGTCATCGGCCGAAAGAGACAACAGCGCGACCGCATGTTCATGAGCCTCGTCGAGCTGATTTTTCTCGAGTGCCAGCATGATCGAAAAGACCCGGAACTGCACCGCCCCGCCCCTGAGCGTGCGCAGCGGGTCCAGTTCCTTTTTCGCGTCGGCCAAATCCTTTTTGGCCAGCAGCGCAGCCACGAGCCCAGCCCGCGCATTAGGGCTGGATTTGTCGATCGACAGGGCCTCGCGGAAAGCCGCGATGGCGTCATCCGACCGACCTAGCGAGTTCAACAACTCGCCCTTCAATTGAGTTGCATCGGCGGTCTTGCCTGATTTCTCAGACAGGGCGTCAAGTTCCCTGAGCGCTTCGCCGGCTCCAACGCTTACCGACAACAACCGGATCCGGACCAATTGGGCATGCCGGCTAAGGCCATCCAGTGCGACGGCAGCCGCAGCGAGTTCCATCGCCTTGGCCTGCTTGCCCGACAGGTTGTAAGTCGTCGCCAGCGTCGCTTTCAAGTCGGCGTTCGCCGCGGCAGACCCCAGCTGTGTATCGCCATAGGCACGCAGCAGCTTGTCGCGCTCCCCCGCAGCCAGCATGGCCTGCGCCAGCAAGGGGACGACGTCGTCAGCCGAATACCCGAGATCGCGCGCCTTCTCCAATTCGATGATGGCCCCACGGGCATCCCCCAAATGCAGTGAGGTCTTGCCCAGAAGGAAACGCGCCTCGGCCAAGGAAGAGTTCTCCTGCAACGCATTCTTCAACTGCAGAACCGCGGCGGCATCATCTTTCTTGCCAAGGGCAGTCTTGGCTTCCACGAGATATTGATCCGCAGTCTTGCTGAAGCACCCAGCCACCAGAACGCTCGCAAGCAGCAACCCGCCGGCTCCCATGCACTTGACGCCCACTCCCGATGACGAAAATTTTTTCATGACATTCGCGATTGAGAAAAAAAGCCCGGCGAGCCGCTGTCGCGACAGCACCGCTGAACAGCAGTCCACACCATCCGAGGCGCCCCCGCCTGTGCGTCCGGTCGAATGCACATGAATGGAGGCGCTTCGTGCAACTTGGGGTTGCAGAACTCCGCTTGCCAACCAGACCGGCCGCACAAGACCAATTCAGGTTGCCGCACAGACGACAAGCCAGGTCGAGCAGCGCCGCAAAAATCAGTCACGGTGACCTAACGCCAACAACGGGCAGGACGGCAGCGATTGCAGGCGGAACATGAGCGCTCCCCTCGGCTCCTCGGAGCCATTGCCAAGGTCGTCGAAGCCGTTTGAAGTCGATGGGTTCACGAATCACCTCAAAGTGAAGGGATCGTATCAACTAAAGTCTCGCGGCCCGGGAGCCGGCCACCCGAACCGGGTGGGCGGCGGAGGCCGTTTGAGGTTCGTCCCTTCGCTCCGAGGCGTCGCCGTGAGACGCCACTGCGGCTTCATTTCGCCGCCTTGGCAGACTCGATCAAAGGCACGATCGACGCGGCCGGGATGGCATAGCTGATGCCCGAAGGCTGGGTCAGCGCCGACTCCTTGCCGGCCTTGGTCAGCACCATGTTGATGATGCCGACGACCTCGCCGGTTTCCTGGTCCAGCACGGGTCCGCCGCTGTTGCCCGGGTAGGCCGTGGCGTCGAGCTGCAGGATGTCGAAGCTGCCGGCGCGCAGCTGGCGCAGCGCGCGCGGATCGAGGCTGCGCGCATTGGCCGCGGGCAGCGAGATCGGCGTGATCGCGGAAACGATGCCGCGGTGGCTGACCGTCGAGAAGCCGAGCGCGCCGCCGATGGGAAAGCCCATGAACAGCACGGCCCGCCCCTCCTTGGCGAGCGTCGGGTCGGCGATGCGCAGCGCCGGCACGGGCGCGCCGTCGAAGCTCAGCGCGACGAGGTCGTGGGCCCGGTCCAGCGCGGCGATGCGGGCCAGGCGCAGGCCCCATTCGCCGTTGGTCGCGCGCACCTGGATGCTGATGCGCTGCTCGGCCTCGGCCACGTCGGGCGCGGGCAGCACGTGGGCATTGGTGATGACGAGGCTGCCGTCGGCGACCGCGAAGCCGGTGCCATGAAAGCCGAACCGCGGGCTGTCCGTCGGCGAATAGGTGCCGACCAGGACGATGGAAGGCTTGCTGCGTTCGATCAGCGCGGGCAGGTCGGCGGCGCTCGTCCACAGCGGCGCCAGACCGAGCAGGCAGGTCAGGGCGCGGCGCTTCATCGCAGCAGCTCGCGGGAGGTGAGGCTGACTTCGAGAGCCGCGACGCAGCGGCACCAGGCATCGTCGGGCTCTTCGACCCGGAAACCGTAGAAACGGCTGTTGTCGGACTGTTTGCAGCGCACCACGCACACCTCGTTATGCGACCAATCCATGCGGCCAAGCTGCACGCGCGCCACGCCGCGCCCATGAAGCGGCAGGTCGAGCCGCGATTCGGCCTGGAAGCCGGAAAGGGAAATCTCGACGATGTCGAACACGAAGATGCGCTCGGCACCGTCGACCTCGAGCCTGAATTCGGCCGGCGCCCGCAGCGAATGGCGCTGGTGGCGGCGCAGCACATGACCGGTGGACGCGCCCTGATCGACGGGCGGCAGCACGCGCCGGTACTCGGGGGTGTCGTAGATGGACCAGAGCAGGGCCTTGCGGCGGTCGTCCAGCCTCGCAAGCACCTGGGTGCGCCGGTTGAAGAAGTGATCCAGCAGTTGCGGCGTCATGACGGGGTCGTTGGTCGTGAAGTAGCGGCGCCGCGGCAGCTTGATCTGGGGCAGCTCCAGCTCGAAAAAATACGCATGCAGGTTCTTGTGCGGCGGCCGCCCCTTGTAGGCGCGCCTGAAGGCGGCGGCGGCCGACGGCAGATCCAGCGTCGCGCCGACGGCCGGTGCGCCGTTGGCGAAATCGTATGCCGCCACGGGCTCCTCCCGCAGCCGCTCGAAGAACAGCACGGCTTCATAGAGATCGCTCTGGTCCGGGTGCACCGCGATGACGAGGTGCCGGGTGTCCGACATCCTGGTGCAGTATTCCCGCACGAACTTCATCAGCGGGAACAGGATGCTGCCGCCGGCCTCGCGGAACTCGGCGTGAACGGCAAGCGCGGAGACCTCGGCGATGGGGCCCTGCTGCCGGCGCACCCGCCCGAGGTCGAAGGCGCTCTGCAGCGGGAAGCCGAAAACGCCCTCGCGGATGATCGAGACCGTGCCGACGACGCGGCCCTCCCATTTGGCGCACAGCGTCGTCGTCGTGGGCAGCGCATGGTAGATCGTGACCCGCATGCCCGATGGGTCGGGCTTCATGAAGCCGCAGCCGACATAGGCGTCGTGCAGGAGCCTGAAGCAGTCCTCCAGTTCATCCCGGGTCTCGGCCACCTTGAGTTCGAGCCGCAGGTCGGGATCGGGGTCGCAGTCCACCAGGGCCCGGCACAGGGCAAAACGGGCTCGCGCCGGCACGCGGGCCAGCAGCCGCCGCATCGTCCGGCGCAGCCATCGCGTCGCAGGAGGGCGTCGACTTCTGCTCATGGCGGGCTCCCCGGGGGGCTGATGAAAACGCGGCACGCCACGGACCTGTCAACCCGGACGTTAGAGCGTGGCCAGCATGCGCTGGACTTCGGCCTGAAGATCAAAGCGCGCCCCCAGCTGCGCCAAGCGCGTCAGCTCGGCCTTGGCCTGCTCCCTCTTGCCGGCCTGCAGCAGATAGCTGGCCAGGTGCAGGCGGTGCAGATGATTCTCGGGTGCCAGTGCCAGCGCCTGCTGCTGGGCTTGGACCGCGGCATCGTACTGCGTCGCGGCGGCACGGATCTCGGCCAAGGTGTCCCAGAAATCGGGCTGGCGCGGGGCCAGCGTGACGGCCCGGTCGGCAAAGTCGAGCGCGGCATCCGCCCTGCCCTGCCTGCCCATGACCCAGGCCAGGTTGTTGAGCAGCGCCGGGTTCTGCGGCTGCAGCGCCAGCGCCTGCCTGAAGCGGGCTTCGGCCACGTCGAGGCGGCGCGCACGCAGCGCCGTCTCGGCGAGATAGCTGATGAAGCGGGAGTCCCTGGGCTCGTCCGCCAGCCGCTTGCGCTCGAAGGCGAGCGCGGCATCTGCCCTGCCGGCGCGCACCAGGGCCTGATGCAGGCCCACGGCCAGCGCGCCCGCGGGGTTCCTGACGAGTGCCGCCGTGTAGGCATGCACGGCCTCGTCAAAGCGTTCCTGCCGGGCCAACACGTCGCCTTCCAGCGCCAGGCCCTGCCAGCCGGCCTTGTCGCGCGCCTGCAGCTGCCTGGCGACCTGCAGGGCCTGCGCCGGCTGGCCGTCGGCGTTCAGCAGCAAAGCCTCGCTGCGGTAGAGCGCCGGCTCGTCCGGCAGTACCTCGACGCCATGCTTCAGCGCCCGCAGCGCCCGGGCGTTGTCGCCGGCCTGGCGGTAGGCCTGGGCCAGCCACAGATGGGCCTGCGGCAGCTTGGGCTTGAGCGCCAACAGGCGCGTGAAGCTCTTGCTCGCCAGATTGGCCTCGCCACCGAGCAGTTGCGCCTGGCCCAGGGCCGCCAGCAGTTCGGGGTCATCGCCCAGCAGATTGACGCTCTCCTGCGCAACCTCGGCGGCCTGCCGCGCGTCGGGTTTGGACAGCAGCACGCGGATCAGGTCCAGCCGCAGCTCGCGCGAGCCCGGCACCAGCTTGACGGCCTGGCGGGCCATGGCGACGAGTTGGTCGCTGGATGCACCGCGGTCGATCTCCAGCCGCAGCAGGGCCGAGCGGGCGGCGCTGTTGGCGGGGTCTTTCTCGAGCAGCTTCTGGAAGCGGGCCCGCGCCGCCTCGGGGCGCCTGTCGGCGAGGTCCAGGCCGGCGAGCGCCGCCGTGGCCTGCGTGTTGGCCGCATCGGCCTTCAGCACGGCATCGAAGGCTTCGCGGGCCTGCGCGACGTTGTCGCGCGCCAGTTCGAGGCGGCCGCGCAGCATCTCGGCGACGAGCTTGCCCTCGGGCTTGGCTTCAAGGACGCGCAGGGCTTCCAGCGCAGCGTCGAAGCGGCGCAGGCGCGCCAGCTGGTCGACCAGCGTCGTGTCCGGCGTCAGATCCGGCGTCGAAGCGCCCACCGCGCGCAGCTGCTTCAGGCCTTCATCGACCTCGCCCCTGCCGATGCGCGCCACCGCCAGGCCGACACGCCCCTGCACGTTCTGCGGGTCGGCGTCGACGGCGCGCGCCAGCCATTGCTCGGCCTTGGCGCCGTCGCCGCCGCGCGCGGTCGCGGCGGCCGCCAGCACCAGGGCCTCGGCAGGCGCAGGGTCGCGCTTCAGCAGCGGCTGCAGGGTCTGCAGGCATTTGTCGGCATCGCCCCGGCGCAGCAGCGTCTGGGCCAGCAGCATGCGCGGTCGCAGCGGCTCCGGCGCGGCCGCCACCGCCTTGCCGAGCAGGTCGACGGCGCGGTCCAGCGAGTTCCTGCGCGCTTCGACGGCACCGGCGAGATAGAGCAGGTCGACGTTGTCGGGCGACTGCTTCAGCAGGTTCTCGCCCAGCTCCTGGGCGACCTGCAGTTCGCCCTGCTCCAGCTTGATCCAGGCCTTGTAGTAGCGGGTCAGCACGCTGCCGGCATCGACCTTCTCCAGCGCCGCCAGCGTGGCCGTCGCGCCCGGCAGGTCGCCGGCCGACATCAGCAGCGGCAGCAGGCTGGCGTAGCCCTGGGCCGCGGCGGGGTTGAGCTGGATCGCCTGCGCATAGCTCCGGCGCGCGGCGTCGGCCTGCCCGGCGGCCTGCTGCAGGTCGCCCAGCGTCAGCCAGTTCGAGTCGGACTTGGGGTCCGCGGCAATCAGGCCCTGGGCCCGGGCGATGGCCGCCGGCACGTCGCCCCGCCGCGCGATGATGCGGGCCTGCAGCTGCAGCGCCTCGGGCAGCCCCGGCACCGCGTCGAGCGCCTGCCTGACGCTGGCCTCGGCCGGCTCGGCCTGCCCCCCGGCGAGATGGGCTCGCGCGAGGCTGAGCTGCAGCGCCGCCATCCCCCCGGGCTCGTTCAGCGTCGCCTGCGCAAAGCGGATCAAGACCTCCTCGTGGCGGCCCTGCTGGCTCAAGGCGCGGGCCAGCAGCGGCACGACCAGGTTGGCGTCATAGCCCTGGCGTTCCGCGCGTTCGAGCTCGGCGTAGGCACTCCGTGCGTCGCCCTGGCGCAGCAGGGCCGAGCCGAGCAGGAAGCGCGCCTCGGCCAACGACGCATCCTTCTGCAGCGCGTTCCTGAACTCGATGGCCGCGCCGCGCAGGTCGCTGGCCTGCAGCTTGGCCTTGCCGGACTTCAGATACTGCTCGGCGCTGTTGCCGGAACACCCCGACAGCAGCATGGCAGCGGCCAGCAGCATGGCCGCCCCCCACGAGGGGCGCCCGCGTTTCTCTCTGGCCATCGTCACTTGATCTGCAGCCGATTCATCAGGTCGTAGAGCGTCGGGCGGCTGATGCCGAGCAGCTCGGCCGCGCGGACGATGTTGCCGTCGGTGCGCGCCAGCGCCGTGATGACGGCCTGGCGCTCGGCGCTCTCGCGCACGGTGCGCAGATCCAGCGTGCTGGCGCCGCCGGCAGCGGGCTCGGGCGCCGCGCGCAGGCCGAGGTCGGCCGCGGTGATGCGGTCCTCCTCGGCCATGATGACGGCGCGCTTGAGCATGTTCTGCAGCTCGCGCACATTGCCCGGCCAGCGATGCGCTTCGAGGGCGCGCACGGCATCGTCGGCCAGCGTCGGCACGGGGCGGCGCATCTCGGTCGCGAAGCGGCGCGCGAAGGCGTGCGACAGCAGCACCGGATCACCCAGGCGCTCGCGCAGCGGCGGGATGTCGACGACGATCTCGGCGAGGCGGTAGTAGAGATCCTCGCGGAAGCGGCCGTCGGCGATGCGCGCCCTGAGATCCTGGTGGGTCGCGCCGACGACGTGCACGTCGATCGGGATTTCCTGGCGGCCACCGACGCGCTCGATGACGCGCTCCTGCAGGAAGCGCAGCAGCTTGGCCTGCAGCGGCATCGGCAGGTCGCCGATCTCGTCCAGCATCAGCGTGCCGCCGTTGGCCGTCTCGATCTTGCCGAGCGTGGACTTGTTGGCGCCGGTGAAGGCGCCCTTCTCGTAGCCGAAGAGCTCGCTCTCCAGCAGCGTCTCGGGGATGGCCGCGCAGTTGATCGCGACGAAGCGGCCCTTGCGCTTGGACGCGTCGTGCAGCCCCTGGGCCAGCACCTCCTTGCCGGTGCCGCTCTCGCCGAGCAGCAGCACGGTGGCGTCGCTGGGCGCCACCTTCTCGATCATGCGGCAGACGCGCTGCATGCCGGGGTCGCGCGTGACGAGGCCGGAGAAGACATCGCTGCTCTGCTGCATCTGCAGCCGGCGGTTCTCCTGCTGCAGCTCGTAGAGGCGGTAGGCGCGCTCGACGGTCAGCGCCAGCACGTCGGGGTCGACCGGCTTGGCGAGGAAGTCGTAGGCCCCCATGCGGATGGCGCGCAGCGCGTTGTCCTGGTCGTTCTGGCCGGTCAGCACGATGACCTTCACGGCCGGGTCGAGCTCCAGCAGCTTCTCCAGGCACTTGAAGCCCTCGGAGACCGAGTCGCGGTCCGGCGGCAGGCCCAGATCCATCGTGACGACGGCGGGGTTATGGCGACGGAACTGCAGCACGGCGCTGGCGACGTCGTCGGCCGTGACGGACTCGAAGCGGTCCAGCGACCACTTCAGCTGCTTCTGCAGCGCGAGGTCGTCCTCGACGATCAGCAGCGGGGCGTGGCGGGGCGTGCTCATCGTGCGTCGAGTGCCGTCAGCGGGGCGCCTGCCTGCGCATGGAACAGGGGCAGCAGCAGGGTCACGGTCGTGCCCCGGTTCAGTTCGCTTTGCACGCTGATCTTGCCTCCCAGTTCCTGGACGTATTGATAGCTCTCATGGGCCCCGATCCCCATGCCGCTGGCCTTGGTGGTCTGGAAGGGCTTGAAGAGACGATTCTGGATGAAATCCTCGCTCATCCCGCAGCCGCTGTCCTCCACGCGAACGCGGGCCTGGCTGCCCTCGGCGTCCAGCGTCAGCCGCACCCGGCCGCTGGCGGGCGTCGCGTCGAAGGCGTTCTGCACGACGTGGCCGAGCACGCGCTCGACGCGCTCCGCATGGCCACGCGTGCTGACGCCGGGCTGCAGATCCAGCTCCAGCACGCGGTCCTTGCTGGCCGCCGCCGCGGCCAGCCGCCGGGCGATCTGCTCCAGGTCGACGCCGCTGGCCAGGCCATGGGGCTTGTCGCCCTCGCGCAGCTGCAGCATCAGCTGGCGCATCTTCTCGAGCGAGTTCTCGACGGTGTCGAGCATGTCCTGCTGGAACTCGGGGTTGTCGCGCAGGCGCTTGGCGTTCTTCATCATCAGCGACAGCTGGGTGACGATGTTCTTCAGGTCGTGCACGACGAAGGCCGACATGCGGTTGAAGGCGTCGAACTTGCGCGCCTCCAGCAGCGCCTCGGTGGCCTGGGCCTGGGCGAGATAGCCCGATGCCTGGCTGGCCGCGGTGCGCAGCAGGTCGCGCACCTCCCAGTTCAGCTCGACGAAGGCGCGCGGCCGGCCGAGCACGACGAAGCCGATCAGGGCTTCGCCGACCAGCAGCGGGATGAGCAGCCAGCAGCGCGCCTCGTCGACCAGCCAGCCCGGCAGCTCCAGCCCCGGATAGGCATCGCGGCGGCGGCGCCATTCGTCGACGTCGATGATCCAGGCCCGCTCGCGCCAGAACTGGGCCAGCGCGGCATCGCGCGCCTCGCTGCCCGGCTGCGCTGGCAGGTTCCAGCGCGCGGCCTGCACGAAGTCGGCATTGGGCGCGCGCTGCAGCCACAGCATGCCGCCCGAGCTCTCGACCAGATTGGCCAGCGCCCGCACGACGGTCTCGGCGGTGTGCTGGGGCTCGGCGCTGCTGGACAGCAATGCGGTGAAGCGCAGCCACTCCTCGCGGTAGTCGTAGCGGTAGCTGAAGAAGTTCTTGCTGATGTAGACGCGCAGCCGCGAGCGCATCGAGCCCGACGCCACCAGCAGGGCCAGCGCAACGAGGGCCACGAAGACCAGCGCGACCGACAGCGCCCGCCCCCACTCGCCGCCGGTGTAGCGGACGTAGTAGCCGACCGCCGCGACCATCAGCAGATAGACGCCCACGAGCAGCAGCGTCGCCGAATGGAAGACAGCCGCACGTGACACATGCAGCTTGAGCAGCCAGTCCGCATGGCGCCGCGACGCGACATAGAGCAGCGGCACGGCCGCCGCGTGCACGAGCGGGCGCACGCTGACCGCATCGCCGTCGAAGCGCTGGAACAGCGCGGCCTGCGAGGCGATGAACAGATCGAAGACGAAGATCGCGCCGAGGCCGAGGCAAACCGGTTTGGCGTTCCAGCGCGCGTCCGGCGCGGCATTGCTCAGCACCTGCTCGACCAGCACGAGGCCCAGCACCGCCTGCGCCAGCGCGACGAAGGCCTGGGGGCGGGACAGCGCGCCCGCCACCATCTGCTCGCCCAGCAGGATCAGGCCCAGTTGCAGCGTGACGACCAGCACCACCAGGGGTCGGATCGGCCCCATGCCACCGGCGCGCCGGGCCGGCGGCAGCAGCATCAGCATGAAGACAAACCACAGCGCAAAGCGCATCAGGTCGGCGCCTGCAACGACCCAGTCCGGCAGCTTGTCGGACCAGTGCCGCAGGCCGTCGTCCAGGCTGACGCCGGCCCAGAGGGCGCTGGCCGTCAATGCCGCCCCGAAGACGATGGCCAGGGCCGTGACCGGCAGATGCCCACGCAACAGCCGCTGCGCAAAATACAGCGCGAACAGCACGTAGGCCGCGCAGCAGACCAGCTCGCTCAGACTGCTCAGCGACGCGACGGGGGCAAGCACCCCGAGCAGGGTGTCGACGGAGGATTCCGGATCGGCAGGAGGCATGCGGGATTCAAACATGCCCGGCGCCGCGCGCGCATCGGCAGTTGGCCCGGCGCCGGGTCACGGCGCGCCCTGGCAGCGGGATCAGCGCGCGCCCTTGCCGGTCAGCACGACGGCCACCGTCTCCAGCATGATCAGCAGATCGAGGAAGAGCGAGTGGTTCTTGACGTAGTAGAGGTCGTACTGCAGCTTCTCGACCGAATCCTCGATCGTCGAGCCGTATTCGTAGCGCACCTGGGCCCAGCCCGTCACGCCCGGCTTCACGCTGTGGCGCACGGCGTAGTAGGGGATCTTGCTGATCAGCTCGTCGACGAAGAACTGGCGCTCCGGGCGCGGGCCGACCATGCTCATCTCGCCCACGAGCACGTTGAAGAGCTGCGGCAGTTCGTCGATGCGCACCTTGCGGATGAAGCGGCCGACGCGCGTCACGCGGTCGTCGTTTTTGGTGGCCCAGCGCGGCTTGCCGTCCTTCTCGGCATCGGTGCGCATGCTGCGGAACTTGATGACGTTGAAGGGCACGCCGTTCAGGCCGATTCGCTCCTGGCGGTACAGCACCGGGCCGCGCGACTCGATGCGGATGGCCAGCGCGGCGACGAGCATGATCGGCCAGGCGACGGCGAGGATCAGCGCCGCGAAGACCAGGTCGCAGACGCGCTTGATCGCGGCGCGCAGCATGCCCTGGCTGAAGCCGTCGCCGAACACCAGCCAACCCGCGTTGACGTGCTTGATGTTGATCTGGGCCAGCGTCTTCTCGAAGTGGGTCGCGATGTCGACGACGCGCACGCCGGACAGCTTGCAGTCCAGCAACTGGCGCAGCGGCATGCTGCCGCCGCGGCGCTCGGTCAGCGCGACGACGATCTCGTCGACGTTGTGCTTGAGCGCGGCCTCGGTCAGGTTGGCGCCCTCGTTGATGATCTCGGCGCGCGGTACCTCGGGCTGGTCCTCGTTGGGACCGGCGTAGTAGCCGACGATCTGCGCATGCGGATCGGAGGTGCGCAGCGTGTTGCCGACGGCGCGGGCGGCGGCGCCGGTGCCGAAGATCAGGATGCGGCTGCGCATCCGGGCCTGGGTGCCGGAATGCGCCGCGTAGACGCGATGCACCATGACGGCCGCGACGGCCGCCATGGCCACCAGCGTCAGCAGGTCGCGATGGCTGGTGTTGGACGGCACCAGGCTGAAGATGGCATAGGCCAGCGGCAGGCCGAACAGCAGGCCGAACAGCGCACGCGCGCAGGACTCGGTGACGGAGCGGTTGTGCACATGCTGGTAGAAGCCGGTGGCGGAATTGATGACGAACATGCAACCGGCCAGCGACAACCCGTGCGAGGCGGCAAAGGGCAGCACGGTCTGGGCCGCCTCACCCTGGCTCAGCACGACGGCGATGACGGCAAAGACAATCAGGCCGAGGTCGAAGAAGACCTGGAGCAGCGTCTGCTTGTGCAGGTAATGGTTGAATATTCGAATCATTTCTATCCCCGATCAATACTGCCCGGCGTCGCCCTGCAACTGCAATTCGATCAACGGAATTCGAACCAATATCGATATTCCATTCCTCTCATCGCGGAAGCCGCCGGCCGGCTCGGCCAACGGCTGCGGACCACCTCGGAGACCGCCCGGATGGGCTCTCGATGCCCCGCCGCTTGACGCCGCCATGACCACCGCCGACCACCCTTGATCGCGCCGGAATCATGCCTCCAGGCCCAGGGCTTGAAAGCCCCCCGTTTGGAGGGGGCCCGAAGCTTGAATCCGGCTCGCGTCGACGCAGCCCGCCGCCCCCGCCCAGCCTCGTTTTCAGACCGGGCGGCAGTAGACCCGAAAGCCGGCGACATCAACATGACACCCGGGTCAACGCGCCTGGCAAAGCGTGCGAAACGCACAACCGTGCGTCTGGGAAATGGCAATCGGGGGGGGTTCAAGACAGGCCGGCAAGCGCCCCGGGGGCGGAAATCCGAACCGCGTGAATACTGCCCAAACCGGCGATGCCGGCACAATATTCACGAATTATTCGGCAGACCTGTCGCAACCCTCATTCAATTGTCGTCTTGGTATCCGCATATGGCGGACGGCGGCCCGGATGCCGGCGCGGCGTCATAAAAAAAGCCCGCCGGGCGGCGGGCTTGGGGTTGCGGCGAACCGCAGCCGGGGGCTTAGCGGACAACGGCCAGTTGCTCGCGGGCACCGCCCTTGTAGGTGTAGAGGGTCAGGGCGCCGTTCTTGATGTCGCCCTTCTCGTCGAAGGAGATCACGCCCGTCACGCCCTTGTAGCCGGCGGTCTTGGCCAGCACCGGCAGATACTTGGCCGGCTCGGCGGAACCCGCCTTGGCCATCGCGGCGACCATCACGTTGACGGCGTCGTAGACGTAAGGCGCATAGATCTGCACGTCGACGTTGAACTTGGACTTGAACTTGGACTTGAAATCGTCCATCGACTTCTTGGCTTCGCCTTCCACGCCGCCGGCTTCCGCGCAGACGACCTGGCCGTCACCCATGGTGCCGGCGGCCAGCTTGGGCAGCTCGCCCGTGCAGATGCCGTCGCCGCCCATGAACTTGGCTTCGATGCCGAGCTGCTTCATCTGGCGCAGCATCGGGCCGGCCACGGCGTCCATGCCGCCGAAGAAGACGACGTCGGGCTTCTTGCCCTTCAGGGAGGTCAGGATGGCGGTGAAGTCCGTGGCCTTGTCGTTCGTGAACTCACGGCCGACGACCTTGCCGCCCGCGCCCTTGACGCCCTTCTCGAACTCATCGGCAACGCCCTGGCCATAGGCCGTGCGGTCGTCGATGACGGCGATGGACTTGCCGTGCAGTTGCGTGACCGAGTATTTGCCCAGCGTGCCACCCAGGTGCACGTCGTCGGCCACGACGCGGAAGGTGGTCTTGTAGCCGTTGCGGGTGAACTTGGGATTGGTCGCCGACGGCGAGATCTGCGGGATGCCGGCGTCGCTGTAGACCTTGGAGGCCGGGATGGAGGTGCCGGAGTTCAGGTGGCCGACGACGCCGTTGACCTTCGAGTCGACCAGCTTCTGGGCGGCTGCCGTGCCCTGCTTCGGGTCGCCGGCATCGTCTTCGGCCAGCAGCTCGAACTTGGCCTTCTTGCCGCCGATCATGACGCCCTTGGCGTTCAGTTCCTCGATGGCCAGGCGGGCGCCCAGCTCATTGTCCTTGCCCAGGTGGGCAATGGCGCCGCTGGTCGGGCCGACGTGGCCGATCTTGACGACCAGATCCTGGGACATCGCAGCACCGCTGAGCAGTGCGGCCACGGCGCCTACCACCAGATTCAACTTGACTTGCATGGATCAACTCCAGTTTGAAAGAGAGAGGAACAGACAGACAACTGTTGAGTTTTCAACCGATTGAACATACCCCAAATCCGGGGGGCTCTCATTCGGGAAAGCGTGGACGCGGCGTTGTCAACCGGCCGCAGAGAAATGTTCCAGCCGGGCGCCCGCCTGCTGGTAGATGCGGTAGCGGGCGCGGCCCGCGCGGACGCTCTCGGGCCCGCTGCCGACGACCTCCAGCACGCGCTCGAATTCAAGCGCCGCGGAGGGCATGTCGTCACCCAGGTTCAGCAGCAGGCCGCGATGCGGCAGCGCGGCCGCGTCGACAAGGAGCAACACCTCGCCGGGCACCGGCGGCGTCGCGCCGTCCCAACGCCGGTGCGGGATGAACTCGGTCGCATCGAAGCTCCACAGCAGGCCGTCCAGCGCCGCCGCCTGGGCGGCCGGCACGCAGACGCCCACCGGCTTGCCCGAAGCGAGTGCGCGACGGATCAGCCGGCAGGCATAGCGCAGCGGCTCGGCCGCATCGCTGTAGAAGCTGACCTGCAGCGACACAGTGCCTACTTCGCCTGGCTCAGCACGAAGTGGGTCAGCAGGCCCACCGGCCGGCCGGTCGCGCCCTTGGCGGCGCCGCCCTTCCAGGCCGTGCCGGCGATGTCGAGGTGGCCCCAGCGGTATTTGTCGGCGAAGCGCTGCAGGAACTTGGCCGCCGTGATGGAGCCGCCCGCGCGGCCGGCGATGTTGGCCACGTCGGCGAAGTTGCTCTTCAGGCCTTCGGCGTAGTCCTCGTCCAGCGGCATGCGCCAGCAGGGGTCCAGCGCCGCGTCGCCGGCAGCGCTCAGCGCGGCCGCCAGTTCGTCGTCGCTGGCGTACATGCCGGTGCGCACGCCGCCCAGCGCGATGACGCAGGCGCCGGTCAGCGTGGCCACGTCGACGACGACGGCCGGCTTGAAGCGCTCGGCATAGGTCAGCGCATCGCACAGGATCAGGCGGCCTTCGGCGTCGGTGTTCAGGATCTCGATGGTCTGGCCGGACATCGACGTGACGACGTCGCCCGGCTTGACGGCCTTGCCGCTGGGCATGTTCTCGCAGGCCGCGACGATCATGACGAGGTTGAGCTTGGGGCGGAGCTCGGCCACCGCGCGCAGCGTGCCGATGACGCTGGCCGCGCCGCCCATGTCGAACTTCATCTCGTCCATCTCGGCACCCGGCTTCAGCGAGATGCCGCCGGTGTCGAAGGTGATGCCCTTGCCGACCAGCACGACCGGCGCCACCGTCTTGGCCGCGCCTTCGTAGCGGGCGACGATGAAGCGCAGCGGCTCGTCCGAGCCCTGGGCCACGGCCAGGAAGCTGCCCATGCCCAGCTTCTCGACGGCCTTGCGGTCCAGCACCTCGACCTTCAGGCCGTGCGCCTTGCCCAGGCCCTGGACGACCTCGCCGAGGTGGGTCGGCGTCGCGTAGTTGGCCGGGCGGTTGGCGCATTCGCGGGCCAGCTCGATGCCGGCGGCGATGGCCTCGCCACGCGCCAGGCCGGCCTTGGCCGCCTTGGCATCGGCCTTGCCCACCAGCAGGGCCAGCCTGGCCAGCTTGGGCGCGGCCGGCGCGCTGGGCTTGGTGTGGCGGTAGAGGTAGACGGCATCCGTGCCGGCCAGCGCGGCCTGCTCGGCCAGGGCCTCGGCCAGCCCGGCGTCGAAGCCGGCAAAGGCCACCGCGGCGCTGACCGCGCCACGCGACTTGATCTGCGCCAGGCCGGCCGACAGCGCGGCGCGCGCGGCGGCCAGCGTGGTCTTGCCGCTGGCCGCGAGCACCAGGCGGGGCGCCTTGATGCCTTCGGCATGCGTCAGCGTCAGCGCCTGGCCGGCCTTCAGCGCGAAGTCGCCGAGCTTGATCGCGGTCTGCGCCTGCTTGGCAACGGCCGCGTCCAGACCCTTGGGCAGCGCCTCGCCGCCGAGCACGACGACCAGGGCATCGGCACCCACACCGGCGAGCCCATCGAGCTCAGTGGTTTGAATCTTGAAGTCCATAATGACCAGAAACTAATAAAGACCTGATGCTATTCGATTCATCGACGCGCTCAGAGCTGGCCAAGAGCTTCGGCGTCACGCTCGTCGTCATCCTGACCATCGTGCTCACGTCCACGCTGATCCGCACGCTGGGCCAGGCCGCCGGCGGCAATGTCGCGCCCCAGGATGTCGTGCTGCTGATGGGCTACGCGACCCTCTCCTACCTCGCGATCATGCTCATCCTGTCGCTCTTCATCGCCATCGTGCTGACGCTCGGGCGCTTCTACCGCGAGTCGGAGATGACGATCTGGTTCGCCAGCGGCGTCCCGCTGGCGCGTTTCGTGAGGCCGGTGCTGCGCATGGCCTCGCCGGTGCTGCTGGGCGTCATCGTGCTGATGTTGATCGTCTGGCCCTGGGGCAACCAGAACAGCGCCGAGCTGAGCGACCGCTACCAGAAGCGCGGCGACCTGTCGCGCGTGGCGCCGGGCCAGTTCCAGTCCTCGCGGGACGGCAGCCGCGTCTTCTTCATCGAGCGCGCCGGCGACGACGCGACGACGGGCCGCAACGTCTTCATCCTCGGCAGCCAGAACGAGCGCGAATCGGTGACGACCTCGGCCCGTGGCCGGCTGGAGATGGAGGGCGACGACCGCTTCCTCGTGCTGGACCACGGCCAGCGCAACGAGACCCAGCTCAAGACCGGCGACAAGAGCCTGGCCCGCTTCGATCAGTACAAGGTGCTGACCGACACCCAGGCGCTGGCCAATGCCAACCAGCTGCCGCCCAAGGCGATGGCGACGCTGGACCTGCTGCGCGCGCCGACGCCCAGGAACCTGGGCGAGCTGGCCTGGCGCCTGGGCATGATCCTCGGCGGCATCAACATGGCCCTGCTCGGCATCGGCCTGTCGGCCAGCAACCCGCGCCGCGCCAGCAACTGGAACCTGCTGTTCGCGCTGCTGGCCTTCATCGTCTACTTCAACCTCATCAATCTGTCCCAGGCCTGGGTGGCCAATTCCCGCATGACGCTGCCGCGCGCGCTGGTCATCCTGCACGGCAGCGCCCTCTTCCTGGCCCTGGGCGTCATCTGGCTGCGCGACAACGGCAACCGCTTCTGCCTGCGCCGGCGCGGGGCCAGGGAGGCCACGGCATGAAAACCGTCCGCCGCCTGCTCTACAAGGACATCGTCGGCTCGGTCGTCCTCGTCGCACTGGCCTTCCTGGCGCTGTTCTTCTTCATCGACTTCGTCGACGACCTCGAGCGCATGGCCCGCGTCGGCGCCGGCGGCGGCAAGGCCGCGCTGCTGGCCGCGATGGAGCTGCCCGGCCATTTCTACGAGCTCTTCCCCATCGCCGTGCTGATCGGCGCCATCGTCGCGCTGGCCCGCCTGGCCCAGAGCAGCGAGTTCACCATCCTGCGCACCGGCGGCCTCGGCCCGGCGCGCGCGCTGGGCCTGCTGGCCGGCCTGGCGGCGCTGTTCGCGGCACTGACCTTCTTCGTCGGCGACTACGTCGCACCGCGGTTCGAGCGCGAGGGCGACGACATGCGCGCCCGCTTCAGCCACGACGCCAACCCGGCGCGGCGCGGCGCCTGGCTGAAGGATCACCGCAAGGTCGACGGCCAGGAGCGCAGCTACTCGGTCCGCGTCGGCCGCGTCGGCAGCGGCGGCGAGCTGGAGGACGTGCGCATCTACGAGTTCGACGCCGAGGGCCGGCTGCTGTCGCGCACCGAGGCGGGCAAGGTCGATGTCGATGGCCAGGGCCTGTGGCGGCTGCAGGCCGTCCAGCGCACGGTCTGGAACCCCGGCGCGGCCGCGGCCGGCGGCACGGTCGGCGACGTCGTCGTCAGCGAGCAGCAGCTGGATCGGCTCGACTGGCAGAGCTCGCTGCATGCCGGCGTCATCGCGGCCGCGGTGCTGCCGGCTTCGTCGATGTCGACGCTGGAGCTGCTGCGCTACACCGAGCATCTGTCGTCCCAGGAGCAGTCCTCCCAGGCCTACAGCATCCAGTTCTGGCGCAAGGCCTTCTACCCGCTGGCCTGCTTCGTCATGGTGGCCCTGGCCCTGCCCTTCGCCTATCTGCACGGGCGTGCGGGCGGCATCAGCATCAAGGTCTTCGGCGGCATCATGCTGGGCATCAGCTTCGTGCTGCTGAACAACGTCGCGGGCCATCTGGGCCTGCTGAAGAACTGGACGCCCTGGCTCGTCGCGGCGACGCCCAGCCTGCTCTACCTCGGGCTGTCGATGGCGGCCTTCGCCTGGCTGGTGAGATACAGATGATGAAGCCCCCACGCTCACTTCGTTCACTGCCCCCCGAGGGGGCGCCAGTGTCCTTCGGGCGGCCGTGCGGACGCTGATGGACGGCCTGCTGCTCTTCGCCCACGGCGCCCGCGACGCGGCCTGGGCCCGGCCCTTCGAGGCCGTCGCCGAGCGCCTGCGCGCCGCGCGGCCCGGCACGCCGCTGGCGCTGGCCTACCTCGAATTCATGTCGCCCGGCATCGAGGAGGCCGCGGCCCGGCTCGCCGCGGCCGGCTGCACGCGCGTGCATGTGCTGCCCCTCTTCCTCGGCACCGGCGGCCATGTGCGGCGCGACGTGCCGCTGCTGCTGGACCGCCTGCGCGAACAGCATGGCGATGCCGTCGAGTGGCTGCTGCACGCACCGCTGGGCGAGCAGGAAACCGTGCTCCAGGCCATCAGCCAGGCCTGCCTGAACGTCCTCGACTAAGCGTCCTCGAATGAACCTGCACCAATTCCGCTTCGTCCAGGAAGCCGCCCGCCGCAACCTCAACCTGACCGAGACGGCCAAGGCGCTGTTCACGTCCCAGCCGGGCGTGTCCAAGGCCATCCTCGAGCTGGAGGAGGAGCTGGGCGTCGACATCTTCTCGCGCCACGGCAAGCGCCTGCGCCGCATCACCGAACCGGGCCAGCAGGTGTTGGCCTGCATCGAGATCATCCTGCGCGAGGTCGGCAACCTGAAGCGCATCGGCGAGGAGTATTCGCGCCAGGACAGCGGCACCTTCTCCATCGCCACGACGCACACCCAGGCCCGCTACGTGCTGCCCGCACCGGTGGCCCAGCTGCGCAAGAACCTGCCGCAGCTGCGCATCAGCCTGCACCAGGGCAGCCCGGACCAGGTCGCCAGGATGCTGCTGGACGAAAGCGCCGACCTCGGCCTGGCCACCGAGTCGCTGACCCAGTACCCGGAGCTCGTCACCCTGCCCTGCTACGAATGGCAGCACGTCATGGTCGTGCCGCGCGAGCACCCGCTGGCCACGGCCGAGCGCATCGGCCTGGAGCAGCTCGCCGGCGAGCCGCTGGTGTCCTACCACCCCAGCTTCACGGGCCGCACCCGCATCGACAAGGCCTTCGCGGCCCGCCACCTGACGCCCAACGTCGTGCTGGAGGCCATCGACTCCGACGTCATCAAGACCTATGTGCGCCTGGGCATGGGCGTGGGCATCGTGGCCGAGATGGCCATGCGCGAGGAGCCGGCCGGCAGCGAACTGGTGGCGCGGCCGTTGGGCACGCTGCTGGGCAGCAATGTCACGCGCATCGCCTTCAAGCGCGGCGCCTATCTGCGCAACTACGTCTACGCCTTCGCCGAGCTGCTGTCGGACCGCCTGAGCCGCAAGCTCATCGAGAGGGCGATGACCGGCAACGCAGACGACTTCGACCTGTAGGCGGCCGGCGTCAGCCGCCGCCGAACTGTGAGTCGAGCGGCAGCATCAGGTCCACGCCTTCGCTGCGCAGGCCGGCCTCGAACAGGTCGCGGGCGACGCTGTAGAGCGTCAGCAGGTCGCGGTAGGCCGGCAGCTCGAAACGCTGCACGCCCGGCCCGCCGCCCCTGGCGAGCAGGGCCTGCAGCATCTGCATCGCGGCGCCGGGTTCGGCCCAGGCCATCTGCAGATGGGCGATGACGCTGGGGCAGCCGTCCAGGCTGCGCCCGCGGGCGAGGCTCTGCGACCAGCCCGGCGCCGGCGAGCGGAAGCGCGGTTCGAACTGCCTCGCGAGTTCGGCGAAGGCTTCGGGCTCGCCACGCTGCTGGCAGAGCTCCATCAGCATCAGATAGGGCATGGCGCTGCCGGCGCCGCCCGTCATGCGGCCGGCCAGCAGCTCGGCCGCGGCCTCGTGCTGGCCGAGCAGCAGCAGGAAGTCGACCTGCTGCTGCAGGTCCAGCAGTTCGTCGGCCACGCTCAGCGCGGGCGCCGGCGGCGCCACGGCGGCCTGCGCCGGCATCGGCTGGGTCGCCAGCATGGCGGAATCGGCCGGCATCGCCGGCCCGGGCGCCACGATCTGCGCGGGCGGCCAGGCCATCGGCCGCGGCTGCGGGCGCGTGGCGGCGTGCTGGCCTTCGTCGGGCAGGCGGGCCGCGGTAGCCGCATCGACCGGCGGCGCCATGCCGGTGGCCTGGGCAGCTGCCGGCGGCGGGGCCGCGCCCTCGGCGGCGGCCTGCAGCGAGCGCCAGTGCGCGCTTTCGCGGCGGGCACGCTGGTCCAGCCAGCGGCTGCCGTAGAAGGCCGCCGAGCCGGCCAGCAGGCTCAACGCCAGCGTCATCAGCCAGGTCAGCGGGTCACGGTAGGCCGAGGCGTGCACGGGCGCCGCCAGCATGGGCGGCGGTGGCGCCACCGGCACCGAGGCCGGCTGCGCGGCGACCTGTGCCGCCAGGGCCTGGCGCGCCTCCAGCTCGGCGCGCAGCTGGGCGACGGTCTGTTCGAGCCGGCTGATCTGGGCCTCCAGCTCGGGCGTCGGCTCCGCCTCGGGCGCACTGGCGGGGGCCGGTGGCGCCACCTGGCTGGCCAGCACCTCGGGCCGCTCCAGCACCAGGCGCGGGCCGCTGGCCCGCATGCGGGCATGGGCACGGGCGTGGGCCGCGGGCTTGGGTCGCGGCGCGGCGGGCTGCACCTCGACCAGCGCGCGTGGCGCCGGCTCCACGGCAGCGGCCTGGGGCAGCGGCGCAGGCGGCAGTGCCGAGGCGCCGACGCCGCCCGGCGGGTCGACGAAGACGTTGAACTCGCGCGTGAGCCGCACCGGGCAGCCCAGGGCCAGCGTGATGCGCAAGGCCGGTTCGTCGATGCGCACGATGCTCTGCAGCCGGATGCTGCGCTGCCCGGGCTCACCCTCGATGCGCAGCTGCAGCAGTCCGGCCGGCACGCGCGCGTCGCCGGCCGTGACCTCGGCGCGCAGGCAGCCGTCGCTCAGCGGCTCGCCGTCGGCCAGTGTCACCGGGATGCTGGCATCGAGGGGCCTGCCGAGGGCGGACAGGACTTGCGGCCGGCCCAGCCCCAGAGCCTCGGCGCCATGAGGCGCCAGGCCGAGCAGCAGTGCCAAGGCGGGGGTGAGAGCACCCAGCAAGGTCGGGCGCAGGGCCGTGAGGGGCATTGACTGCGGGCGGCTAGCGATGCGGTTGAATGAAGGATGGAACAGCGCGGATCACTCTAGCATGGGGTCACCCACCGGCCGGCCCCTCCGCAGCGGCACAATGCCCCGCCAGACATGAACTCACTCAGCCTCACCCCCGCCGAACGCCAGCAGGTCGATCAGGGCGCCTGGTTCTCCAGGTTGTCCGAGGGCCTGCGCGGCGACATCCTGCAGCGCGCCTTCGTGCGCCGCCTCGCCGACGACACCATGCTGTCGCACCGCGGCGAGCCCGCCGAGGAATGGTGCGGCGTCGCCAAGGGCGCCGTGCGCGTCAGCTCGGTGTCGCTGGCCGGCAAGCAGATCTCGCTGACCTATGTCGAGCCCGGCACCTGGTTCGGCGACATCGCGCTGTTCGACGGCCTGCCCCGCACCCACGATGCCTATGCCCACGGCGACACGACGCTGCTGTGCGTGCGCAAGGCCGACTTCCGCGCGCTGCTGCAGGCCCATTCCGAGCTCTACGACGCGCTGCTGCGGCTGAACTGCCGCCGCCTGCGGCTGATGTTCGACATGATCGAGGACCTCAACACCCGGCCGCTGGCGGCGCGCCTGGCCAAGCAGGTGCTGCTGCTGGCGCGCTCCTACGGGGTGCAGGAAGGCCAAGGTGATGAGGCCGTGACCCGCATCGGCCTGCAGCTCGCGCAGGAAGACCTGGCCCAGTTGCTCGGCGCCTCGCGCCAGCGCGTGAACCAGGAGCTCAAGGCCTTCGAGCGCGAAGGCGCCGTGCGCGTGGAACCCACGCGGCTGGTGGTGCTCAGCCGCGACAAATTGCTGGCGGCAGCGTCGCGCTGAGGACACGCCGGCCGGCAGCCTGCTCGCAGAATGGAAAGTTCGCGCCCCACAAAACCGACCTCCATGGAAGCATTCACCGGCACCCGTCCCCTCGCCCAGGCCCTGGACACCGCGGCCCTCGAAGCCTGGCTCGGCGCCCACGTCGACGGCTTCGCCGGCCCGCTCGCCATCGAGCAGTTCAAGGGCGGCCAGTCCAACCCCACCTATCTGCTGAAGACGCCGGGCGCCCAGTACGTGATGCGCAGCAAGCCGGCGCCGGTGGCCAGGCTGCTGCCGTCGGCCCATGCGATCGAGCGCGAGTTCCAGGTCATGAGCGCGCTGGCCGGAACCGACGTGCCCGTGCCGGCGATGCGCGCGCTGTGCGAGGACGAAGCCGTCATCGGCCGCGCCTTCTACGTCATGGAGTTCATGCCCGGCCGCGTGTTGTGGGACCAGAGCCTGCCCGGCCTGGGCAATGCCGAACGCGCCGCCCACTACGACGAGATGAACCGCGTCATCGCGGCCCTGCACCAGGTCGACTTCAAGGCCGCCGGCCTGGAGGCCTACGGCAAGCCGGGCAACTACTTCGAGCGCCAGATCGGCCGCTGGAGCAAGCAATACCTGGCCTCGGTCACCGAGCCCAACCCGGCGATGGATGCGCTGCTGGCCTGGCTGCCGGCCCACATCCCGGCGTCGGCGCGCGACGAGAACGAAGTGTCCATCGTGCACGGCGACTACCGCATGGACAACGTCGTCTTCCACCCCACCGAGCCGCGCATCATCGCGGTGCTGGACTGGGAGCTGTCGACGCTGGGCCACCCGCTGGCCGACTTCAGCTACCACTGCATGAGCTGGCACATCCAGACCTCGGGCGCCGCACGCGGCCTGGGCGGCGTCAACCTCGCCGAGCTGGGCATCCCGAGCGAGCGCGACTATGTGCAGCGCTACTGCGAGCGCACCGGCCGCGCCGACGTGAACGCCGTCATGGCCGACTGGAACTTCTACCTGGCCTACAACATGTTCCGCATCGCGGCCATCGTACAGGGCATCGCCAAGCGCGTCGTCGACGGCACGGCGTCCAGCGCCCAGGCCAGGGAAACCGCCAAGAGCGCCTGGCCGCTGGCCGAACTGGCCTGGAGCTTCGCGCAGAAGGCCTGAGCCGCCTCCGCGCTGTCATGCGGCGGCCCTAAGCTCGGGCCACCATGCCAGACACCCCCACCCGCCGCCGCCTGCTGCGCAACCTGGCCGCCACCGGCGGCACGGCCCTGCTCGGCTCCCACATCTCCAGCGTGCTCGCTCAAGGGCTGGCGCCGGCCATCGTGACGGCCGACCGGCTGCGGCCCCAGCTGCCCGGCGGCGTCATGAGCGGCGACGTGACCCGCCAGGGCGGCATCGTCTGGAGCCGCACGGACCGGCCCGCGCGCATGCTCGTCGACGTGGCGACCGATGCCGGCTTCAAGAACGCGCGCCGCGTCATCGGGCCCGCGGCCTTCGAGGGCAATGGCTTCACGGCGCGGGTCGACCTGAGCGGGCTGCCGGCCGGAGCGGAGGTGTTCTACCGCGTCAGCTTCCAGGACCTGGTGCACGAGTCCGCGCTCAGCGAGCCCGTCGTGGGCCGCTTCTGCACGGCCGCGGCGAAGGCGGACCGGCCGGTCTGCTTCGTCTTCTCGGGCGACGAGGCCGGCCAGGGCTGGGGCATCAACGAGCGCTTCGGCGGCTACCGGCTCTACGAGGCGATGCGGCGCGAGTCGCCCGACTTCTTCATCCATTCGGGCGACCAGATCTATGCCGACGGCCCCATCCAGGCCGAGGTCAAGCTGGCCGACGGCTCGCTGTGGACCAACCTCGTCACCGAGGCCAAGTCGCACGTCGCGCAGACCCTGGACGACTACCGCGGCGCCTTCGCCTACAACCAGCTCGACGCCCACAAGCGCCGCTTCGCCGCCGAGGTGCCCTTCCTCGTGCAGTGGGACGACCACGAGGTGCGCAACAACTGGTACCCGGGCCAGACCATCGGCCCCGAGGACAAGCGCTACGAAGACCGTGCCGCCTCGCTGCTGGCCGTGCGCGCCCGCCAGGCCATGTTCGAGTTCAACCCCTTCCGGCTCAATCCGCTGGACCCCGAGCAGGTCTACCGCGGCTTTCGCTTCGGCCCGCTGCTGGACGTGTTCATGCTGGACGAGCGCAGCTACCGCGGCCGCAACTCGCCCAACCGGCAGGCCGTGCTCGACGCCGACTCCGCCTTCCTCGGCGCCGCGCAGACGGCCTGGCTCAAGCAGGCGCTGAAGGCCTCGAAGGCCACGTGGAAGGTCATCGCCAGCGACATGCCGATCTCGCTGGTCGTGCCCGACCTCAACCCCGACGTCCCCAAGGGCACCTACGAGGCCTGGGCCAATGGCGACAACGGCGCGCCCTCGGGCCGCGAGCTGGAGCTGGCCGACATCCTGCGCTTCATCAAGCGGCACGACATCCGCAACGTGGTCTGGGTGACGGCCGACGTGCACTACGCCCAGGCCACCCACTACCACCCCTCGCGCGCGAAGTTCACCGACTTCAAGCCCTTCTGGGAATTCGTCGGCGGCCCCATCAACGCCGGCACCTTCGGCCCCAACGAACTGGACACGACCTTCGGCCCCGACGTGCGCTATGTCAGCGTGCCGCCGGACAACCCGCAGAACAACCCGCCGACGGCATTGCAGCAATACTACGGCCGCGCGAGGATCGACCCGAAGACCAAGGCCATGGCCGTGTCGCTGCACGACCTCGACGGCAGGCAGCTCTGGAGCGTGAAGCTGGAACCGGAGGCCTAGAGCCTGCCAACACGACGGCAGTAGGTCGCTGCCGTCGTGTTAGCAGGCCCTAGGTATCGCCGGGCCGCGTCGTGTGCGTCCAGGCAATGGACGTCGTCGTCGGCCAGGCGCCGGCCTCCGACAGCCGCCCGTTGACCCGCCGGGCCGCGCGCGCCGCGGTTTCCAGCAGGCGCAGCAAGGCCTGCAGCCTGGGCTGGTCGGCCTCGGCCATCTCGGTGCGCAGATAGAGGTTGCCGCGCATGCACATCAGCACGAAGGGATGGCCCTCGGGCAGCAGGTCCTGGCTGGCCTGCGCCAGGGCCTCGCCCAGTTCGCCGTCGATCCAGTCGCCCGTCAGCTCCTTGGTCACGCCGACCAGGCCGTAGCGCTGGCGCACGATCTGCGAGCTGGCGTGGTTGAACTTGGGGAACATCACCAGCCAGCGCATCTCCTCGGGCGTGTCGGTGTCGACCCGGGTCTTGAGCGTGTCGGTATAGGCCTCGAACACGGCGCGCTCGAGGTCATCCATCAGCGTGCGGCACAGCACCATCAGCTGCAGGTCTGGGTGCAGGCCCATCTCGCAGCGCATGCGCAGCTCGGTGCCGGGCAGATAGCTGCGCTGGGACACGCCCCATTCGATGCGCAGCGGACCGGGCAGGGCCTTGGGCTGCTCGATGAGGAAGCCCAGGCCGTCGCGCGCCTGCGTGAACTCGGCATTGCGCGACGCGGCCCATTCCATGATCGGGCGCCAGCGCGCTGCGTTGGCCCGCGTCACGAGCCAGTGCTTGACTTGCTTTACCACCATGAGTCGTGAGAAGTCTGAGAATGGGGCCGCCGGCTAGGCTGACCTAGGGCGCACCGAATGGAGGCGACGATGATCGAAGTGTATTCATGGCCCACCCCCAACGGGCACAAGGTGCACATCATGCTTGAGGAGTGCGGCCTCGCGTACCGGGTGCATCCCGTGGACATCGGCGCCGGCGACCAGTTCGCGCCCGCCTTCCTGGCGATCAGCCCCAACAACAAGATCCCGGCGCTGACCGATTCCGACGGCCCCGACGGCCGGCCCATCTCGCTGTTCGAGAGCGGCGCCATCCTGCTCTACCTGGCCGGCAAGACGGCCAAGCTGCTGCCCGCCGACGTGCGCGGCAAATACGAGGTGCTGCAGTGGCTGATGTTCCAGATGGGCGGCGTCGGCCCCCTGCTCGGCCAGGCCCATCACTTCCGCATCTACGCGCCCGACAAGCTGCCCTACGCCATCGAGCGCTACACCAACGAAGCGAAGCGGCTCTACGGCGTCATCAACAAGCGCCTGGCCCATTCCACCTACATCGGTGGGCCGGAGTACAGCATTGCCGACATCGCCGTCTTCCCCTGGCTGCGCTCGTGGAAGAACCAGGGCGTCGAGATGAGCGACTACCCGCACCTGAAGGGCTGGTTCGACGAGATCGCCAGGCGCCCGGCCGTGCAGCGCGGCCTGGAGGTGCTGGCCGGCCTGCGCAGGCCGCTGACGGACGACAGGGCACGCGAGGCGCTGTTCGGCAAGCGGCAGGTCGAACAGCGCTGAACGCCGGCGGAACCCGTTCATGGCCTGACGCGCGGCGCCCGCAGGCCATGCTGGCCGTCGGTGGAATCTTCAGGCGAGCGAATGCTTGCGCAGCGGCAGGTCGCGGATGCGCTTGCCCGTCGTCGCGAAGATCGCGTTCAGCACGGCCGGCGCCGCCATCGGGACTGCGGGGAGGCTCAGCCGTCCAGCAGCCCGGCCTCGCGCAGCACCGCGTTGAAGGCCGCGGGCGCCTCCAGCGCCGGCAGATGGGCTACGCCCTGCATGGGCCAGCAGCGCACGCCCGGGATGCGCGCGGCTATCTGCCGGCAGCGCTCCACGAGATGGGGCAGGTCCAGCTCGCCCCAGACCAGGCGCACCGGCCCCGGCAGCGCCTCCAGCCGCGGCCAGGCCGGCGGCGCGTCGACCAGCCCGCCGGCCGGCGGCGAGCGCAGCGCGATGCCGTTCATGGCCAGGAAGAGCTCGCGCGCCGCGCCGCCGACGCGGCCTTCGGGCCGGGCCGGGCCGTCCAGCCAGAGCCGGGCCTCGAGGCGGTTCATGTCGTCGAGCCGGCCGGCCGCTTCGGCTGCGTCGATGGCATCGGCCAGGGCCTGCACCTGGGCGTTGAGCACGGGCTCGGGCGCACCGGTCACGGCCGGCGCGACCAGCGTCAACCCGGCAACGCGCCCGGGCTGGGCCAGCGCGAAGTCGATGGCCAGCCGCCCGCCCTGCGAGCAGCCGACCAGCTCCACGCGCGGAAGCGCCAGCGCGTCCAGCACGGCCAGCAGGTCGGCCACCATCGCATGCGGCGTGGCGGCCTCGATGCGCGTCTGGCCGAAGCCGCGGCGGTCCATGCGCAGCGCCGAACGCCGCCCGGCCGCGGCGGCCATCGCGCCATCCCACAGCCGGCCGTCGGTGACGCCGGCATGCAGCAAGACCAGCGGCGCGCGGCCGTCGTCGTGGGGGCGGTAGTCGACGGCCA
This sequence comes from Pelomonas aquatica, assembly GCF_026712205.1. Classification (GTDB taxonomy): domain Bacteria; phylum Pseudomonadota; class Gammaproteobacteria; order Burkholderiales; family Burkholderiaceae_C; genus Pelomonas; species Pelomonas aquatica. The sequence continues at coordinate 4,278 of NZ_JAPPUW010000034.1, read as the reverse complement.
GCTCGGCGCCGTCGACGGGAATCCAATGGGAGATCTGCATGGCTTGTCTCACTGAGGTTCGGCGATACGGTAGCCCACGCCCGGCTCGGTCAGCAGCACGCAGGGCTCGGCCGGCTCGGCCTCCAGCTTGGCGCGCAGCTGGGCCATGTAGAGGCGCAGGTAATGGGTCTGCTCGGTCGCGTCCGCCCCCCAGACGTCGGCCAGCAGGCGGCGGTGGGTGATGACCTGGCCGGCCTGGCGCACCAGGCGGGCCAGCAGCTTGAACTCGGTCGGCGTCAGGCGCACATCGGCGCCGTCGCGCCTGACGCGATGGGCGGTCAGGTCCACCTCCAGGCCGGCGCGGCGGTAGAGCGTGATGGCTGGCTGGGCCACGGTGCCGCGGTGGCGCAGCGCGACGCGCAGCCGCGCCAGCAGCTCGCCGATGCCGAAGGGCTTGACGAGGTAGTCGTCGGCGCCGGCATCGAGCAGGCGAATCTTCTGGCCTTCCACCTGGCGGGCCGAGATGACGATCAGCGGCGTGGAGCGCTCGCGGCGCAGCGCCTGCAGCAGCTCCTCGCCATCGCCGTCGGGCAGGCCGAGGTCCAGCAGCACGGCGTCGAGGTTGCCGGCATGGGCGAGCTGGGCCATCGCATCGGCCAGGCTGGCCGCGGTCAGCACCTCGTAGCCTTCGACGGCCAGCGCCTCGCGCAGCGTCACGCGCAGCTCGCGGTCGTCCTCGACGAGGAGCAGCCTCACACGGACTCCCGCCGGGCCGTCCCAAGGGAGGCCGAGCCCCCTCGGGGGGCAGTGAACGCAGTGAGCGTGGGGGCTGTCATGCACCAGCCTCCGGCAGTTCGGGCGCAGCGCGCAGCGGCAGCCGGAACTCGAAGCTGCAACCGCCATGGCCGCGCGGGCGCAGGCTCAAGGACCCCTCGTGAACCTCGGCAATCGCGCGGCAGACGGCCAGGCCGACGCCCGCACCGGGCGGGCGCTGCGCAAAGCCGGCCAGGTCGCCACGCTGGAAGGCGTCGAACACGCGCTCGCGCCAGGCCGGCTCGATGCCGGGGCCGCGGTCGCGCACGGCCAGCAGCACCGCGTCGCCCGCGCGGCGCACGACCAGCTCGACGGCGGCTTCGCGCGGGCTGTACTTCAGGGCGTTGTCCACGAGGTTGTCCAGCAGCTGAGACATCAGGGCCGCATCACACCACAACAGCGGCAGGCCGCCGGCCACGCGCGCCTTCACGCGCTCGCCGTCGGGGCGGCGGCGCACGCGGCGCAGCGCCGCGCCGACGAGCTCCTCGGCGGATTCCCAGTCGCAGCGCAGCGTCACGCCCGGCGCGCCCAGGCGCGCGAGCTGCAGCGTGTTGTCGGTCAGCCGCACGAGGCGGGCGGTCTCGTCGACGATGCGGGCGGCCAGCTCCTGGCGCTGGGCGGCATTCAGCCGCTCGCCCTGGGTCTGCAGCGCCGAGGCCGAGCCCATGATGGTGGCCAGCGGCGTGCGGTAGTCGTGCGAGATGGCGGCCAGCAGCGCGTTGCGCGTGGACTGCAGGTCGGCGAGCTCGCCGGCGCGGCGCGCCTCGTCCTGCACGCGGCGGCGCTGCAGGGCCAGGCCCATCTGGTCGCACAGGGCCTGGGCATGGGCGAGGTGGTCGGGCGACAGGGCCTGGGTGCCCAGGCCGCGCAGCGTGACGGCGCCCAGCGCCACGTCGCGACCGCGCAGCGGCAGATAGAGGTCGGGCTCGCCCGCATGGTGGGTCGTGCCGGGGCCGAGCGCGCGGCCGCTGTCGGCACAGAGCTGCAGGCCGGCGAGCGCATTGGCATCGGGCTCGCCGAGGACGACGTCCTGCGCGCCGGACGCCGGTCGCAGCAGCGCGGCGACCGGTCGGCCGGCCAGGCCGGACAGGTCCCGCAGCAGCTCGTGGGCATGGGCCTCGGGCCGGTCGGCGTCGCGCATCAGGTCGCCGAACTCGCGCAGCGCGCGCTCCAGCCGGACGGCCCGCTGCGCGGCGCGCAGGCCCTCCCAGGCCCGGCGCAACTTCCAGCCCACCCAGGCCAGGGCCATCAGCGAGCCGGTGGCGATCCAGGGCAGGAACTGGACGAGGGGGCGAGGCAGCAGCATGAAGCCGCGCAGTTTAGGTGGCGGCCACCTCCACGGGCGCGGGTTCCGGCCTGGCCAGGCGGTCCTTCACGAGGCCGGCCAGCAGCACGTCGACCAAGGTGCCGCCCTGCCCTGCGCTGTGACCACCGCCTACCAGCACCTCGGGCACCAGTTGCACGCCCGCGCCCGCCAGCGCCTGCGCCACCTGCACGATGGCGTAGTTGCCCGACTCCATCGAGTCGATCTTCTGGCGGATGACCTCGGCCTCGGCCTCGCCGATGGCGAGCGTCCGGCCGGCCTCGGCCTGGCCGGTCACGCGCGTGACCTCGGCATCGGCCTCGGCCGTGATCTTCTTGGAGCGCGCCGCGCCGTCGGCCGTCTTCACGGCCGCCTGGGCGCTGAACTCGGCGATGGCCACCTTGCGCTCGGCGTCCACGACCTGGGCCTGGGTGCGGGCCAGTGCGGTGGCCTGCTCCAGCTGCTGGCGCACGCCCTGGGCTTCCATCTGCGTCGTGAACGTGACCTTCTCCTGCTCGGCCAGCTTGCGGTCGGTCAGCGTCTTCATCAGCTCGGCCGGCGGCACGATGTCGCCGATCAGCGTCTCGACGGCGCCCACGTCGTAGGCCTTCAGCGCCAGCGCGATGGCGGCCTTGGCCTCGGCCTGGCGCTCGCTGCGCTTCTTCAGGAAGTCGATGACGTCGGAGTTCTGCGCGGCGTTGCGGAAGTAGTTGCCGATGGTGGGCTCCAGCACCTGCGTGACGAGGGCCTCCATGCTGCCGAAGCGGGCGATGACCTTGGGCGCGTCGTTGCGCGGGATGTGGATGATCTGGCTCACGTCGAGGTTGAAGGTGAAGCCGTCGGCCGAGCGCACGGTGATGGTGGACAGGTTGGCATCCAGCCTGTGGGCCTCGGTCTTGCCCGTGGCCCAGTTCAGCACGACGTTGGCCGTGGGCACGACGCGCACCTTGTGGGTGTAGGTGTTGATGGCGTACTTGCCGGGGTCGAGCACGTCCACCCACACGCCCTTCTCGCCCTTGCGGACCATGTTGGCGTGGCGGAAGCCCTCGCCCGTCACGTCCACGCCGGCGCGGCCGACGAAGGCCACGACGACGCCGACGGACGCGATGGGCACCTCGGTCATGTCGATGATCTCGACGGTGGCGAACATCGGGTTGATGAAGTAGCGGCCGGCCAGCAGCACCTGCTCCTGCAGGCCCTTGGTGCCGCCGACGTTGACGAAGGCCTGCGGCTCCTGGAACAGGTTGTGGCCGGGCACCTCGGGGCCGGCGATCTCGCCGGTGGTCAGCGGCGCGCCTTCGCGGGTGGTCACGATGCCGACCTTGTTGTCGGGAACGTCGGTCACCTGCACCTGCGCGACGCGGAACAGCCCGGGGTTGATGCGGTACTTGCCCTGGGGGATGACGCTCATCTGCGGGCCGCGCTCGCCGCCGCCGTCCATGAAGGCACGGGCGTCCTGGAAGCTGTCGCAGGCGACGGCGCGGCCGATCACGCGGCCTCCGGACAGCGGGTGGCCGTCGCGGGCCTCGACGATGCCGATCTTGCCGGGCTCGATGACGGTCATGCGCTCCAGGCGCACGGTGAACAGCAGCGTGTTGATGCGCCATGCGCCCGGCGGCACGACGGTCATCTGCAGGCCGCGCTCGCCGGCGGCCAGGAAGGCGCGGGCGTCCTGGAAGTGGTCGCAGTCGACATGGCGGGCCAGCACGCGGCCATCCGGCAGCGGCAGGCCGTCGCAGGCCTCGACGATGCCGATGGCGTCGTCCGGCACGACGGTGAACTTGACGAGCTCGACCCGGTATTGCCACGGCCACAGGCCGAGGTGCAGGCCGGGGGCCAGCGTGTCGGCCTGCAAGCCGGCCTCGCCGTAGAGGGCCAGGATGCGGCCGGGCGGCAGTTCCTTGTGGCGGCCGAACAGCACGAACTTCTTCGTCACCGTGCCGATGGAGTCGTCGGGCACGATGACGAAGCCGAACAGGCGCAGCGTGCGCCTGTGGAAGACCAGGGCGAGCAACACGACGGCGGCCAGCAGGGCCAGCCACGGGTTGGCGAACAGGGTGAACTGAATCGCACCGGCATTCGTGGAGGCCAGTTGGTGTGAGTCAGACCGCAGCGGCCTGACGTTGGGCGAGTTGCCGGTAGTAGTTTGCCTCGGCCTCGGAGGGCGGGATGTAGCCGATGGG
>NZ_JAPPUW010000033.1 GCF_026712205.1 Pelomonas aquatica | reverse complement strand
GTACCTGGTGCTTGCCACGCTCAACCTCGTCGAGTGCATCGCCTTCGTCGGATCGGCAGCTGCGTCCAAGTAGCTTCGCGTCCCGGCCTGGTCAAGGTGGCGCGCCCGGACGCTCACGGACAGGCTGCTCGGTCCCGGAGTCGACAAAGGCGACCTGCCCAAGTTTACGAAGCGCGAACTGGATGTGCTGAGCTGGACTTCCCAGGGCAAGACGGCCTGGGAGGTCAGCGTCATCCTCGGCATGAGCGAGAAGACGGTGAACTTCCATCTCGGCAACGCGATGCGCAAGCTGGGCGTGACGTCCAAGCACCAGGCGGTGCTGAAATGCGTGGCGGCGGGCCTGCTCTGAGTGCTTCGGCGCATACAACCTGGAAGACTTGCTAGGTTACCGGTTCACCAAAAACAGGGACAGTTTGGACCCAGCAAGTCCTCTCCCATCCCTGCTGGAGCCCCCCATGAAGATCATCGACCTCGTCTACCAAATCCTCGGCCTGCCCAAGCTTGGCGGCTGAGCACATGCGCCACCCACGGCGTGAACCGGACGCGGCCCGCAACGGATGCCCCAGGTGACCGGCTCCAGACCACGAGCCCCGCACCCTTGGCGCATCCGTTGCGGCCCCCGCGCCCACAGCCGCCCCACATGCAGCCCTGCGCCACCACCGTGTCCATCTCCGCTGCAACCTATGCCCGGCTGCTGAGCCTCGCCGACCAGGCGCCGCTCGAATGCCTGCCCCTGACCTCGCGCACGCTGGTCCACGCGAAGACGCTGGGCTATCAACAGATCGGCCAGATCCGCAGCACGCCGCCGCACCGGCTGCTGGCCGACCTGGGCGAGGAGCGCACCGCCGAACTGACGCGGGCGCTCTACGACTTCGGCATGCGCCCGCTCGGGCCGCGCGACTGAACTGCCGCCGCATCAGGCCTGCTTGGCCACACGCCTCAGGTCGACCGCGTCGGGCAGCGACCGCGTCTCGTTGGCCGCGAGGCGGAACACGCGCAGCGCCGCGACCACCTGGGCCGTGTCGTTGAGCATCTGAGCGGCCGCACGCGCCAGCTGTTCCACCATCGCCGCGTTCTGGTGCGTGATGCCGTCGAGCTGACGCATCGCGCCATGCACCTCGACCACGCCGCGCATCTGTGCCGCGGCGGCGTTGTCGATGTCGCCGATCAGGCCCGTGAAAGCCCGCACCTTGGACAGCGTCGCGTCGATGCTCTCCCGCGCGGTGCGCGTCTGCGCCTCGCCGGCCTGCACGCGCTGCGTCGAATCGTCGATCAGCGACTTGATCTCGCGCGCGGCCAGCGAGCTGCGCTGCGCCAGTGCCCGCACCTCGCCCGCGACGACGGCGAAACCCTTGCCGTGCTCGCCCGCGCGCGCCGCCTCGACGGCCGCGTTCAGCGCCAGCAGATTGGTCTGGAAGGCGATGCTGTCGATGAGCTGCACGATCTCGCCGATGCGGCTCGACGAGCCGGCGATGCCGCCCATCGTGTCGGTCACCGAATGCACGGCCTCGGCGCTGTGGCGCGACACCTCATGCAGCTCGCCGACGACGCCGTTGGCCGCCTGCGTGCCGTTGCTGGTGTCGCGCACCGTCGCCGCGATCTGCTCCATGCTGGCCACCGTCTGCTCCAGGCTGGCGGCCTGGGCCACGGTGCGTTCGGCCAGGTCGCGGTTGCCGTCGGCGATCTCGTTGCCGACGCTGCGGATGCGGTCGATCTCCTGGCGCGTGTCGGTCACCATCGCACGCAGGTTCACGCCGACCTGGGCCAGCGACGCCTCCAGGCCGCGCAACTGCGGTCGGCCGCTGCGCTCCAGCGTGGCGGCGAGGTCGCCGGCCGCGAGTGCGTTGGCATAGGCCTCCACCTTGCGCAGCCCGGTACGCCGGCCGCCGTCGCGCCATGCGGCGAGCGCGCCGCCGGCCGCCAACGCCGTGCCCGCCGCCACCCAGGGGCCGGCCGCGGCGTAGGCCAGCGTGCCCAGCATGGCCACGGCGACGTGGGCCGATGCCTCGCCCAGCCAGGGGGCGCGGCGGCGCAGGCCGGCCCAGGCGCCGGCCCAGCCCGTGGTGACGATCTCGCCCGCCCTCAGCCGGTGGCGCAGGCGGCCGGCGCGCGCCTCCTCGCGCATCCGTGCGAACAGCGCCTCCGTCGCGTCGACCTGGGCACGCGTCGGCTGCGAGCGCACCGACAGATAGGCCACCGGCCGACCGCCGTCGAGCAGCGGCGTCACATTGGCCAGCACCCAGTAGTGGTCGCCGTCCTTGCGCCGGTTCTTCACGAGGCCGGACCAGGGCTGGCCGGCCTGTATGGTCGCCCACATGTCGCGGAAGGCTTCCTCGGGCACGTCCGGGTGGCGCAGGATGTTGTGGGGCTGGCCCAGCAGTTCGTCCAGCGTGTAGCCGCTCGTCGCGACGAAGACGGCATTGGCGTGCAGGATGCGGCCCTTGAGGTCGGTCGTGGACACCAGCAACTGGCCGGCCGGGAAGGGGAACTCGCGCTGGGTCGCGGACTGCAGTCTCATGGGGTACTCCTCTGTGCAACGTGCGAGCATGCGTCCCCGAACCTCGTCCAAGATTGATCTTGCTCAACCTGCAGGAAATGCGCCCCAGCCCGCCATGCAAGACCGTGAAATCCCCCTCGAAAACTGGCCCCGGCGTGCAGCGCTGCAGCATTTCCGTGCAATGGCCCAGCCGGCCTTCAGCGTGACCGCCGACGTCGACGTGACGGGCCTGCGCGAGCGCGCCGCCGCGCATGGCGCCACGCCCTGGCTGGCCTATCACCATGCGGCGCTGGAAGCCGCCAACGGCATCGACGCGATGCGCCAGACCCTGGTCGACGGCGGCCTCGGTGTGCGCGAGTTCGGCGTCGTCCACGCCAGCAGCACGGCGCTGCGCGAGGACGGCAGCTTCGGCTTCGTCACGCTGCCCCGCGACGCGTCGCTGGCGCGCTTCGCCGAGCGCGGCAAGGCCAACCTGGCGCGCGTGCGCCGCGCCAGCGGCTCGCTGTTCGCCGGCGACGATCCCGGCGACGTGCGCGCGCAGACCCTGGTGCACATGACGGCACTGCCCTGGTTCGCGTTCACGGCCTTCACGCATGCGCGCGCCGCGGGCGACGACCGGCCCAAGATCGCCTTCGGCCGCTTCAAGCCGGTGGCCGGCCGGCTGCTGATGCCGGTGGCCGTCGACGTGCACCACGCGCTGTGCGATGGCGTGCACGTCGGCCGCTTCTTCGAGCGGCTGCAGGCGCAGCTCGATTCGATCTGAGGCAAGGCTGAACAAGTCCCTCGCGCGCAGCGCATCCCTGCTTTGGGCGGTCTGCTGCGTTGCAAATCCTCGCCGTAGCCCGCGCTACGGCTGCGGTTTGCGCCTTGCAGCCCATCCCAAACCAGGGCGCACTGCATCGCGGGGACTCGTTCAGCCTTACCTATCAATCGTCACGACGACCGGCGCATGGTCGCTGGGCCGCTCGTTCTTGCGCGGCAGCCTGTCGATCTCGCAGGCCGTCACGCGGGCCTTCAGCGCCGCGCTGACGAGGATGTGGTCGATGCGCAGCCCCTGGTTCCTGCGGAAGGCCAGGTTGCGGTAGTCCCACCAGCTCCAGCTCTTGGCCGGCTGTTCGAACAGCCGGAACGCATCGGTCAGGCCCAGCTCGACGAGCTGCCGGAACTGCGCACGCTCCTCGGGCGTGCAGTGGATCTGGCCGGCCCAGGCCACCGGGTCGTAGACGTCGCGGTCCTCGGGGGCGATGTTGTAGTCGCCCATCAGCACGAGCTGCTCATGGGCCTGCATCTGCCCGCCGACCCAGCCGCGCAGCGCGTCCAGCCAGCCCATCTTGTAGGCGAACTTGTCGCTGCCGGGCGCCTGGCCGTTGGGGAAGTAGCCGCCGATGACGCGCACGCCGCCGACGGTGCCGGCGATCACGCGGGCCTGCTCGTCGGCAAAGCCGGGGATGTTCTTGACGATGTCGGTCGCCGGCTCGCGGCTGATCAGCGCGACGCCGTTGTAGGTCTTCTGGCCGAACCACTGCACCTGCCAGCCCGCGGCGCCGAAGTCGGCGGTCGGGAACTTGTCGTCGGTCAGCTTGGTCTCCTGCAGCACGAGGGCGTCGACCGGGTGGGCGGCCAGCCAGTCGAGCACCTGCGGCAGGCGGATGGACAGGGAGTTGACGTTCCAGGTGGCGAACTGCTTCATCGCGGGCTTCTCGAGGCGGGTGTTGGCCGGCATTGTGACGGGCGTGTGCAAGGGCCGTTCGCGCGCTTGGTCAGTGTCCGGTCAGCCAGGGTTTTCTAGAGTGCCGCCGATTCATGAGGCCGCTGCGGACCGGAGCCCGGCGGCCAACACCTCGTCACCAATGCCCCAGACCGTCATGCGCTTGACTCCATCCGCCGGCCGCCGGCCGCAGCTCAGCTCCCGGGGACGCAGCCTGCGTATCGCAGCGTCCACCGTCGTCGCCATCGCGCTGGGCGCGCTGCTGTTGCTGCGCCACCAGGACGCCCCCAAGGCGGCCCCGTCCTCCCCTTCCGTGCTGATGCTGAACGGCGACACGGTGCGCCTCGATGCGGCCCAGATCACGGAGTTGAAGGTGGGCCCCGTCGAGACCCGGCCCTTCCAGGCCCGGCGCGAGGCGCTCGGGATCATCGACTTCGACCAGGACCACGCGGTCCAGGTGTTCTCGCCCTACCAGGGCCGGATCGGCCGCGTGCTGGTGCGCGCCGGCGACGAGGTGCGCAAGGGGCAGGTGCTGTACACGGTGCAGATCCCCGACCTCGCCCAGGCGGCCTCGGCGCTGATCGCGGCGGCCGGCAGCCTGCAGCTCACCACGCAGACGCTGCAGCGTGCCCAGGGCCTGGCGGCCGGGCAAAGCATCTCCCAGAAGGAATTGCAGCAGAACGTCGCCGACCAGCAGACGGCCGATGGCGCCTACCGTGCGGCGCGCAAGACCCTGGGCCTGTTCGGCCTCGGCAGCGGCGACATCGACGCGATCGAGAAGTCGCGCCGCGTGGACACCGAGATGCCCGTGCGCAGCCCGCTGGCCGGCCGCGTCGTGGCGCGCGCGGCGTCGGAAGGGCTGCTGGTGCAGCCCGGCGCGGGCAGCCCGCCCGTCATGGTCGCGGACATGCGCAGGCTGTGGATGGTGGCCAGCGTGCCGGAGTCCGAGCTCGGCGGCTATCGCCTCGGGCAGAAGGTGAACGTGACCGTGTCGGCCTACCCCGGCAGGCGCTTCACGGGTCGGCTGGCCTATATTGGCGACGTCGCCGACCCGGCCTCCCACCGCATCGGCCTGCGCACCGAGGTGGCGGACCCCGGCCATCTGCTGCGGCCGCAGATGATGGCCCAGTTCAGCATCGAGCTGCAGGCCGCAACCGTTGGCCCGGCCGTGCCCGAGAACGCGCTGGCCCGCGAAGGCGACGGCAGCATCAGCGCCTGGGTCGCCCGGGACGCGCAGAGCTTCACGCGCCGCAAGGTGGTGACGGGCCTGACCCAGGACGGCTGGGTGCAGGTCGTCGACGGGCTCAAGGCCGGGGAGCGGGTCGCGAAGGACCGCGCGCTCTTCCTGAGCAACCTGGCGCAGATGGCGCAGAACTGAGCGGAGCGTCGAGATGTTCCGTCCTTTGCTGGCCTTCGTGCTGACGCGCCGCCCCATGGTGCTGCTGGGGCTGCTGGCCTTCCTGGCGGCCGGGCTGCTGGCCTTCTACCAGCTCAATGTCGAGGCCTATCCCAACCCCGCGCCGGTGATCCTGGAGATCACCGCCCAGTCGGCCGGCCAGTCGGCCGAGGAGATGGAGCGCTACTACACGCGCCCCATGGAGATCGGCCTGGCCACGACGCTGGGCGTGGACAACATCCGCTCCACGTCGTTCTACGGCCTGTCCTTCGTGCGCGTGACCTTCAAGTACGGCGTCGACTACGTGGCGGCGCTGACCCAGACCGCGATCAACCTGCAGCAGAACGTCAGCCTGCCCAACGGCGTGCAGCCGCAGATCCAGGCATCGAGCCTGGTGGGCGAGATCCTGCGCTACCAGGTCAAGGGGCCGTCCACCTACAGCCTGACGGACCTGCGCGGCATCCAGGACTGGGTCATTCAGCGCCGCCTGCTCACGGTGCCCGGCGTCAGCCAGATCGTGACCTGGGGCGGCACGACGAAGGAGTACCACGTCGAGGTCCAGCCCGGCCGGCTGGAGAGCTACGGTCTGACGCTGCAGCAGGTCATCCAGGCGCTCGGCAACGCGAACAGCAATGTGGGCGGGCGCACCGTCAGCGTCGGCGAGCAATCGGTGAACGTGCGCGGGCTGGGCCTGGTGCGCAACATCCAGGACGTCGGCAACACCGTGCTCAGCCAGCAGAACGGGCAGCCGGTGCTGGTGCGCGACGTGGCCGAGATCAGCTTGGGCAACGTGCCGCGGCTGGGCGAGGCCGGGCGCGACGCCAGCAACGACGTGGTCACCGGCGTGGTCATCATGAACCGCACGATGCAGACCAAGGACGTGATCGCGCGCGTCAAGACCGCCGTCGACACGCTTAACCACGACGGCAGCCTGCCCCAGGGCGTGCACCTGGAGCCCTACTACGACCGCTCGACCCTCGTCGACGTGACGACCCACACCGTCATCCACAACCTGGTGTTCGGCTGCGTGCTGGTGTTCTTCATCCAGTGGATCTTCCTCGGCGACCTGCGCAGCGCGGTCATCGTCAGCGTCAACATCCCGTTCGCGCTGTTCTTCAGCATCATCATGCTGGTGCTGACGGGGGAGTCGGCCAACCTGCTGTCGCTCGGCGCCGTCGACTTCGGCATCATCGTCGACTCGGCCGTCATCCTGGTCGAGAACGTCTATCGCAATTTCCAGCGCACGCCGCGCCAGCGCGTGGAGGCGCTGCGGGCCATGACGCGCGGGCCCCACGGCATGGAGACCGACCCGGCCCTGGGCTGGACCCAGCGCCTGCGCATGATCTTCATGAGCGCGCTGCAGGTGGACAACTCCATCCTGTTCTCCACCGTCATCACCATCGCGGCCTTTTCGCCGCTGTTCCTGATGACGGGCGTCGAGGGCCAGATCTTCGGCCCCATGGCCCGCACCTACGGCTATGCGCTGGCCGGCGCGCTGCTGGCGACCTTCACGGTGACGCCGGTGCTGGTGGCCTATCTGCTGCCGCGGCGCGTGAAGGAGGAGGAGACCTGGCTGGTGCGGGGGATCCACCGCGTCTACGAGCCGCTGCTGCGCTGGTCGATTGCGCACGTGCGCTGGATGTGCGGCTTCGCCGTTGCCTTCCTGCTGGGCGTGGCCGTGCTGGCGGCCAACCTCGGCAGCGAGTTCCTGCCGGCGCTGGAGGAGGGCAATCTGTGGATCCGGGCCTCGATGCCCCCGACCATTTCGCTCGAGGCCGGCACCGAGAAGGCCAACAAGATGCGCCGCATCATCCAGAGCTTCCCCGAGGTCATCACGGTGGTGTCCCAGCACGGCCGGCCGGACGACGGCAGCGATGCGTCGGGCTTCAACAACGTGGAGCTGTTCGCGCCGCTCAAGCCCTTCGACCAATGGCCGGCCGGCGTGGACAAGGAACAGCTCGTGAACGAGCTGCAGGAGCGCCTGACGCGCGAGTTCCCGGGCGTGGGCTTCAACTTCTCGCAGTACATCCAGGACAACGTCGAGGAAGGCCTCTCCGGCGTCAAGGGCGCCAATTCGGTCAAGATCATCGGGCCCGACCTCGTGACCCTCGAGAAGCTCGCCGGCCGGGCCATGCCGCTGATGGGCCAGGTCCAGGGCGTGGGCGACCTCGGCATCTTCAACGTGCTGGGCCAGCCCAACCTGAACATCCAGATCGACCGCGCCAGGGCCGCCCGCTATGGCCTGAACACGGGCGACGTCAATGCCGTGGTGCAGGCCGCGCTCGGCGGCACGGTCGCGACGACGGTGCTCGAAGGCGACCGGCAGTACGGCCTGTCGGTCCGCTACGCCGGCCCGGCCCGCGCCGGCCTCGAGCGCGTGCGCGACCTGCGCGTGGGCTACAGCACCGGCAGCGGGACGGCCTATGTGCCGCTGCGCGACATCGCCACCATCGGCCTGGACACCGGCGCCACCTACGTCTATCACGAACGCAACGAGCGCTACATCCCGATCAAGTTCAGCGTGCGCGGCCGCGACCTCGGCAGCACGGTGGCCGAGATCGAGGCCAAGCTGGGCCATGAACTGGCCCTGCCGGAGGGCTACCGCGTCGAATACGCCGGCGAGTTCGAGGAACTGCAGAAGGCCAAGGCCCGCATGGCCGTCCTCATCCCGGCCGCCATGCTGCTGATCCTGGTGCTGCTCTATGCGCTGTTCAACAGCATCGGCTACAGCCTGCTGGCGCTGGTGGCGGTGCCCTTCACGGTGGCCAGCGGCGTGCTCGCGCTGTTCGTGTCGGGCCAGGTGGTCAGCATCTCTGCGGTGATCGGCTTCGTGTCCCTGCTCGGCGTGTCGGTCATGGACGGCATCCTGATCCTGACCTACTTCAAGGAGCTCAGGCTCGCCGGCAGCACGCCCGAGCAGGCCATCTACGACGCCTATCTGCACCGCATGCGTCCCTTGCTGATGACGGCGCTGTCGGCCTGCATCGGCCTCTTCCCGGCCGCCATCAGCCACGGCATCGGCAGCCAGGTTCAGCGCCCGCTCGCCACGGTGGTCGTTGGCGGCATGTTCCTCGGCCCGTTCTTCCTGCTGGTCGTCGTGCCGGCCCTGCGCCTGGCCGTGCTGCGGCGCGTGAAGCTCAAGAAACGCCGCAAGGGATTGGGCGGCGACGCACTGGCCTGAAGGAGCACAAGCATGAAATCCCCGGACAAGCACCTCCCGAGGCCCCTGGCTCGCGCCGTCCAGCTGCTTGCCGCCGCCGCGCTGGCGGGCTGCGCCGCCGGCCCCGACTTCCATGCGCCGCCCCCGCCCCAGGCGACCGGCTATCTGCGCGGCGAGCCCAAGGACGCCGCGGCACCGCCGAGCGAAGCGGCGGCGCCCCAGCCCCGTTGGTGGGCGGCCTACGGCTCCGAGCGGCTGAATGCGCTGGTCGAGCGCGCGCTGCAGCGCAACCCCGGCATCGCCGCGGGCGAGGCCAGCCTGCGCCAGGCCCAGCAGAACGTGAACGCCCAGCAGGGACTGTTCTATCCCTCCGCGCAACTGGGCTACAGCGCGGCCCGGCAGAACTCGGGCACCGTGCTGTCGTCGCCGCTGAGCTCGGGCCAGTCGCTCTACAACCTGCACACGGCCCAGCTCACCGTGGGCTTCGTGCCGGACGTTTTCGGCGGCAACCGCCGCCAGGTGGAGTCGCTGCAGGCCGCCGCCGACAGCCAGCGCTACCAGACCGACGCGCTGCGCACGACCCTCGCCAGCAACGTGGCCGCCGCCGTGCTGCAGGAGCAGTCGCTGCTGGACCAGCTGCAGATCGTGACCGAAGCGCTGAGCCTGGCGAAGGAACAGCTGCAGCACACCAGGGCGCAGCAGGCGGCCGGGTACGGCAGCGGCATGGACCTCGCCCAGCAGGAGGCCGCCCTGGCCCAGGCCCAGGCGCTGCTGCCGCCGCTGAACAAGCAGTTGGAGCAGACCCGCGACCTGCTGGCCGTGCTGTGCGGCGACCTGCCCAGCGAGCTGGCGGCACCGGACGAAGGCCCGTCGACCGGGCACCTGGCCCGCCTGCGCATGCCGCAGCCTCTGCCGCAGGTCGTGCCGTCGCAACTGGTGCAATACCGCCCCGACGTGCAGGCCGCGCAGGCGCAACTGCACGCGGCCTATGCGCAGATCGGCGTCAGCGTCAGCAACATGCTGCCGCAGTTCTCGATCGGCGCGAACCTGGCCTACAGCGCGGCGACGCTGCCCAACCTGATTTCGCCGGCCCGGCAGTCCTGGGGCCTGGTGGCCGGCCTGACCCAGCCGCTGTTCGCGGGCGGTGCGCTGACCGCCCGCAAGCGCGCGGCCGAGGCCGCCGCCGAGGCGGCTCAGGCGCAATACCAGGGCGCCGTGCTGACCGCCTTCCAGAACGTGGCCGACACGCTGTACGCGCTGGAGCACGACGGCAGGGCCCTCGAAGCCGCGGAGCGCAATGTGGCGGCCAGCGAGCGGCTGATGGCCCTGACCGACCAGCAGTTCAGCCAGGGCTATGCGGCGCGTCCGGCCTGGCTGGCGGCGCGGCAGGCGCTGCTGCAGGCCCGGCTGGCCCAGGTCGGCGCCAAGGCCAGCCATCTCGGCGACAGCGTGGCGCTGTTCCAGGCGCTGGGCGGCGGATGGCGCCCGGGCGCCGACGAGCAGGCCTCGGCCGGCCGCTGACAGGCTCAGGCGCCGGCTTCGGCCGAGGTGTCGCAGTCCAGGCAGGTCTCGATGGGCGGCGGGGGCAGGTGCAGGTCGCTCTGCAGCTGGCGCAGCGCGGTGCGCAGGCCTTCCTCGACGACCGGGTGGTAGAAGGGGCTGTCCAGCATCTGCTGCACCGTGTCGCCGCGCTGCACGCTCCAGGCCAGCAGGTGTCCGAGGTGCTCGGCGGCCGGGCCGATCATCTCGGCGCCCAGCAGCCGGCCCGTGCCGCGCTCGGCATAGACGTGCAGGCCGCCGCGGTTGACGAGCATCACGCGGCTGCGGCCCTGGTCGGCGAAGCTGACGCGGCCGGTGTCGAAGGCGCGGCCCGCGGCGGTCAGCTCGGCATGGCTGGCACCGGCCAGCGCGATCTGCGGGTCGCTGAAGACGACGGCCAGCGGCGCGCGGCGCGGGCGCCGGTGCACGCGGGGCCAGCGCGCCGCGTTGTCGCCCGCGATGCGGCCGGCGTCGGCGGCCTCGTGCAGCAGCGGGCGGTCGTCGGTCACGTCGCCGGCGATGAAGACATGGCTGTCGCCCCACTGGCCGGTGTGGCGATCCAGCTGCGGCTTGCCCAGGCCCAGCGCCTGCAGGCCGAGGCCGTCGAGATTGGGCTCGCGGCCGGCGGCGCAGAGCATGGCGTCGAAGCGCTCGTCGCCGATGCGGACCTGGTCGCCGTCCAGCACGGGGTCGGGCACGCCCGCGTTCAGGGTCAGCGGCAGCTCGTCGGCAAAGAGCCGGCGGGCCAGCGCCTGCAGCTCGGGGTCGGTCAGCGGGCCGACGCGCTCGCTGCGCGCGAACAGGCGCACGCGCACGCCCAGGCGGCGCAGGGCCAGTGCCAGCTCCAGGCCGATGACGCCGGCGCCGTAGACGGCCAGCGAGCGCGGCAGGTCCTGCCAGTCGAACACGTCTTCGTTGATGAGCAGCTTGGCACCGAGCCGTTCGCGCCAGCCGGCCGGGATGCGCGTGTGCGAACCGGTGGCGATGACGAAGGACTTGGCTTCGACGCGCTGGCCGGCCACGTCCAGCGTGTTCGGTCCCGTGAAGCGCGCCCGGCCGAACAGCCGCGTGGCCTCGGGCCAGCCGCGCACGGTGTCGAGCACGAAGCCGACGAAGCGGTCGCGCTCGCTGCGCACGCGCTGCATGACGGCGCGGCCGTCGACGCGCGGCGCCTCGGCCTGCACGCCGAAGCGGTGGGCCTCGCGCACGGCCTGGGCCGCGTCGGCCGCGGCGATCAGCAGCTTGCTCGGCATGCAGCCGACGCGCGCGCAGGTCGTGCCGTAGTGGGTCGCCTCGATGAGCAGCACGCGCTCGGTGTGCACGCGCGCGGCTCGGTAGGCCGCCATGCCGGCGGTGCCGGCGCCGATGATGGCCACGTCGCAGGAGAGGGAGGTCATGAGGCGATCCTTGCTCAGGCCAGGCAAGGATAGCCCGGGCCCCATCGCCTCCGGCATCCCGGGACTTCTAGCGGAGGAAGGGCGCCAGCCAGCGCATCTGCGGCTTGTCCCGGCCATCGGCATCGGGCTCCAGCGACAGGAAGTAGTCGCCCCAGCGCGGGCCGCCGGCCCACCACAGCCAGCCGGCCCAGACGTCGGCATTGGCCTGCAGATGCTGCAGCGCGCCGCGCACGGCCTGCTCGCAGACGGCGTTGGGGCCACCGCCGATCTCGCCCAGCAGCGCGCGGCGCTTGTGCTGGCGCAGCCAGGCGGTGAAGCGGCGCAGGCGCTCGGCGCCGATCTCGGGGCTCACGCAGTCGGGCTGGGTGCCGGAGCCGTCCTTGTCGAAATACTGGTGCACCTCGAACAGCATGCGGTTCAGCGGGTCGTGCACGCGGTCCATGACCTCGGCGTTGGCGCTGCCGTACCAGGTCGATTCGAACCAGCTCCAGGCGCCGGTGTAGCCGTTGCCGGGCACGGTGACGAGATTGGTGGCGCCGGTGGCGCGAATGGCGTCGATGGCGGCCTGGGCCGCGGCGGCCCAGGTCTCGGTGGGCAGGCCGTGCGGCTCGTTGACGAGGCCGAACTGCACGCGCGGGTTGCCCTTGAACTGCAGGGCCAGGCGGCGCCAGAAGTCCGCGAACGCGGCGATGGGCAGCTCGGCCGTGCCGACGCGCACCTCCTTGTAGGCCGCGTAGTTGTGCGGGTCCAGCAGCACCTGCAGGCCGCGCGCGGTCGTGCCGTCGACGAATTCGCGCAGGCGGGCCAGCTCGGCGGCATCGAGCTCGCCGCCGAGCACCGGCTGCAGGCGCTCCCAGCGGAAGGCGATGCGCATCAGGTTCATGCCGCTGGCCTGGTAGTAGGCCGTGCTGGCGACACCGGGGTAGACGAAGTCCTTGCCGTGGGTGCCGGGGAAGGGCAGCTTCTCGCCCCATTCGGCGCCGGACAGGCTGATGCCGCGCCATTCCAGCGGGGCGGCTTGGGCCGTGGCTGCCGCGAGCAGCGCGGCGCAGAGGAGGCGGCGGATCATGTGATGTCCTTGGCGGGCGGCTGCACGCCGAGCGCGGCGAGCACGTCCTGGCAGGCGCCCAGCGTGTGGTAGTCGGTCTTGCCGGCGGGGCTTTTCTCGTCGGTCACCTTGCCGTTATCGGGCGCGAGGATGCGGTACCAGGCGCCGTGCTCGTGGTCGACGAAGTGCTGCCAGGCATAGGCCCAGATCCGGTCGTACCACTGCCAGTAGCCGTCGTCGCCGCTGTGCACCGCCAGCCAGGCGGCGGCGGCAAGGCTCTCGGCCTGGACCCAGAAATATTTGTCGGCGTCGCAGACGTCGCCGCCGGGTGCGAAGCCGTAGACGAGGCCGCCATGCTTTTCGTCCCAGCCGTGCTTCATCGCGGCGTCGAAGAAATGGCGCGCCGTCGGCAGCAGCCAGCCGGGCGCCGCGTCACCCAGGCGCCGCTCCAGCATCAGCAATAACTTGGCCCACTCGGTCAGGTGGCCGGTCTGGAAACCCCAGGGCCGGAAGATGTTGGTCTTGTCGTGGCGGTTGTAGTCCCAGTCGGGCGTCCAGTCGGTCTTGTAGTGCTCCCAGACGAGGCCGCCGGCCAGGGCCGCCTGGCGTTGCGCGACGGAGGTGGCCAGCAGCAGCGCACGGTCGAGGTAGCGGGCCTCGCCGCTGGCGGCATGGGCGGCCAGCAGGGCCTCGCAGGCATGCATATTGGCGTTCTGGCCGCGGTAGGCGCCCAGCTGCCAGTCGGGCGTGGCCTCGTCGGCATAGAGGCCGTGGGCGGGCTCCCAGAAGCGCTGCTCCATCAGCGCGAAGGTGGCCGCGATGCCCTCCCGCGCGCCCGGCACGCCGGCCTGCGCGGCATGCGAGTTCGCCAGCAGCACGAAGGACAGGCCGTAGCAGTGGTTGCCGCCGTCGGTGACGGTGGCGCGACCCTCACTCCAGTCCAGCGTCCAGGCGTAGCCGCCCCGGGGCTGGGCGTGGGCCTGGTTCACGAAGGCCAGCGCATGCGCCACGTCCTTGGCCGATCCACCGAACCAGCGCCACGCCAGCGCGTGGTTGAAGACGAAGCGCGTGCTGCTGACGAGATGGCGGCTGCGGCGGTCGTAGACGCTGCCGTCGTCCTTGAAGAAGTGGAAGCAGCCGCCGGTTTCGTCCATCGCACGCGGCGCATAGAAGGCCAGCGTGCGGCGCATATGGGCCCACAGCGCCTCGGGCTTGCGCATGTCGGGAAGATTCATTTCAAGACCTCCTGGTTCAGGAAGCGGGTCAGCTCGTCGGCCATCCGGGCGTGGACGTCGATGCGGGGGTGGGCCCAGGCAAAGGCCTGGAAGGTGTGGGTCCAGACCTTGGCGTCGCCCTCGGCGCGCAAGGTGGCGGCGGCCTGCTCCAGCGCGCGCGGGATGGCGGGCTCGTCCTTCCAGGCCGTCATGCCGCCGGCCAGCAGCAGGAGCCTGGCATCGGGGTAGCGGCCACGCAACTGGCGCACGAAGGCGAGATAGCGAGCGCCGAAGTCCGCCGCGATGGGCCGGCCCTTGGAGGCCGGGAAGCCATGGTCGTTCTGGCCGAGGTTGAGCAGCACGACGTCGGGCGAGCGCGGGTCGGGCGGCGCGACGGGTGCGTCCAGCCGCGGGGCCTCGCGGTTCCAGACCTGGGGCATCAGCAGCTCGTGCCAGGTCGCCGTGATGCCGATGCCGCTGACGGCGATGCCGACATAGTCCGCGCCCAGCCGCTCGGCCGTCAGGGCGCCGTAGGCACGCGTGCCGTCGTGGAAATAGAGGTCGTCGTACTGGTCGTCGCCGAGGTCGGCGTTGCAGGCGCCCGCGGTGATGGAGTCACCATAGAAGACCAGCCTCAGCGGGCGGGCCGGCGGCGGGGCCAGCAGCCGGCCTCCTTCGCCCAGGCGCAGGCCGGTGAAGACGGCCTCGGCCATCGCGCCCTCGGTGCGCTTGATCAGGCGCAGGCTGTGCTCGCCGGGCGGCAGCGGCTCGCGCAGCCGCCAGTCGGACGCGGCATTGCCCGGCACGGCCAGCCAGTGGCGGACGCCGTCGATCTCGACCGTGAAATGGCTGCTGCCCCAGTGCGTGGACGCGAAGCCCAGGCCCAGCTGCGTGCCGGTGAAGCGCGCGCGCAGTTCACTGCCGCTCCAGGCCAGCAGCCGGCCGTCGGGCACGTTGGCTATGCGGCCGACCCAGCGTAGCTGCGGGGCGTCGGCCGCCACCGGCCCGCCGGGCAGGGCTTCGGGCAGGAAGTCGCTGCGGCGCAGGGCCGGCGGGTAGATGCCGGCGGACATCACCGCCAGCAGGCTGGCCCGGCGGCCGCTGCCGGCCCATTCGTCTCGCCTGACGCGGACGTGCAGCAGATGCGCCGTGGGCTCCAGGTCGCGGCCGACGACGCCGTAGTGCCAGCCGAGATAGCCCTTGCGCTCGGGCACCTGGCCGCGCAGCGTGACCCAGGGGCCGTCGTCCACGCGGGCCTCGAGATTGCGGTAGTGCTCGCTCTCGGCATGGAAGACGGCGATCTCGCTGCCCCAGGCAAGGAAATGCGCCTCGGCGTCGTCGGCCCGCGTGACCCAGCCGTGCTGCTGGCCGGGCCACTCCGGGTGTACCTCGCCGCCGCGCGCGAAGCCCTGCCGCCGGTAGGGCTGGAGCGCGTCGCCGGCCAGCATGCGCGTGAACTCGTGGGCCTGGCCGTAGAGGGGCGGGGGCAGGGCGGGCACGGCTTTGATCGGGCCGCGCGCGGCGGCGCGCAGCAGCTCGGCCAGGGCCAGCGCGATGCGCTGGTGGCCGGTGGCATTGGGGTGCACGGGCTCGTCGTAGAGCGCGGCCCAGCGGTCCTCGCCGGCCTCCACGCGGGCCTGCATCCAGCGGCTGAAGTCCAGCGCCGTCAGGCCGTAGTGGGCGGCCAGGCGCAGCTGCAGCTCGGTCGCGTCGCGCGGCTGGCCGCCCTGCTGCGTGAGGCCGAGCACGACGACGGCCGGCGGCTTCCGCGCCGTCAGCAGGCGGCGCAGGATGGCCTCGAAGCTGCCGCCGCGCACGGCCGGGTCCAGCCACTGATCGTTGACGTCGAACTCGACGACGACGAGGTCCGGCGACTTGTCCAGCACCTGGGCCTGCAGCCGCTGCACGCCGGCCGCCGAGTCCGTGCCGCCGACGCCGGCGTTCACGAGCCTGACCCTGGGGCCGAGGGACTTGGCCAGCAGCGCCGCCCAGCCGCGCTCGCGCGGCGGCTGGGCGGCATGGCCCGTCGTGATCGAGCCGCCGATGGTGGCCAGCGTGACGGCCTCGCCGGCCTCCAGCCTCTGCATGACGGCCTGCAGCCGGGCGTCCGCCTGGCTTGCGGCCGGCAGCATCGACGACAGGGCCAACGCGAATCCTTTCAAGCCGTGCTTGTTCATATGAACCTGGGGCGGCGCCGGCCTCGGCGGGTTCCGGCGACAAAATGTTTACTAAACTTATGTGATTATGTTCTCTAGCCGATGCGGCGAAAAGCGCAAGCCCGTCGGACAACATTGGGACTATCCCCGAGTGCAGCTAAAAATCCGGCGAAACAAAATGCGCAACATAAACATGTTTAGTTTAGTGAACGCGACGTGACTCCTGAACGATTGATTGACCTGCACGACGGCTGGCAACTGGCCGAGGCGCCCGAGGGCATCGACGGCCCGGCCCTGGCCGCCTTGCCCGACGCGGCCTGGCTGCCGGCCGGCGTGCCGGGCACGGCTCACGGCGCACTGCTGGCCGCCGGGCGCATCCCCGACCCCTTCGTCGGCTGCAACGAGGCCGAGGTGGGCTGGGTCGGCGAACGCCGCTGGGCCTGGCGCCTGGGCTTCGACGCGGGCGAGCTGGCGGCGCGGGAGGAACTGGTCTTCGAGGGGCTGGACACCTATTGCACGGCCTGGCTCAACGGCGCGCGCCTGTTCGACGGCGACAACATGTTCCTGCCACGCCGCGCTGACGTGCGCGCTCAGCTGAGGCCCGGCCGCAACGAGCTGCTGCTGTGCTTCGAGCCGGCGCTGGCGCGCGCCCGCGCCGTGGAGGCCGTGCACGGCGAGCGCGCGCGGTGGAACGGCGACAGCGCCCGCCTGCATGCCCGCAAGGCGCAGTACCACTTCGGCTGGGACTGGGGCCCCGAGCTGATCGTCAGCGGCCCCTGGCGCGCGGTGCGCCGGTGCAGCTGGTCGGCGCGCATCGACGAGCTGCAGTGCCGCAGCCGCATCGACGGCCGGCGCGCGACGCTGCAGGTGGCGGCGGATCTGCAAGGGGCGGCCGCCGGCCAGCGCTGCAGCTTCGAGCTGCTGGACCCCGAAGGCCATCGCGTGGCCGCGGCTACGGCGGCTGCGGCGGATGTGGCGCGCGCGACGCTCGCCGTCGCCGATGCCCGGCTGTGGTGGCCGCGCGGCCTGGGTGCGCAGCCGCTGTACACGCTGGTCGCGCGGCTGCTGGACGGCGACCGCGTGCTGGCCGAGAGCCGCCGCCGCATCGGCCTGCGCACGCTGCGCCTGGTGCAGGAGGCGGTCGACGGCGAGGCCGGCCGCAGCTTCCATTTCGAGGTCAATGGCCAGGCCCTGTTTGCCGGCGGCGCGAACTGGATTCCCGACGACAACCTGCTCGAACGCATCACGCCGGCCCGCTACCGCGAGCGCGTGGCCCAGGCCGCCGCCGCCAACATGAACATGCTGCGCGTCTGGGGCGGCGGCATCTACGAACACGAGGCCTTCTACGAGGCCTGCGACGAAGCCGGCATCCTGGTCTGGCAGGACTTCATGTTCGCATGCGGCCTCTATCCGGCCAATGCCGGGTTCCTGGCCAGCGTGTGCGCCGAGGCCGAGGCGGCCGTCAAGCGGCTGCGCCATCACGCCTGCCTGGCGCTCTGGTGCGGCAACAACGAGGACTACATGCTGGCCGAATCGGTCGGCCTGGCCGGCCCCGGCGTGCCGGCCGAGCGCTTCGAGGCGCGCGCGATCTACGAAGGCCTGCTGCCCGAGGTCTGCGCCGCGCTGGACCCGGACCGCGGCTACTGGCCCGGCAGCCCGTTCACGCCCGGCGACGGCGTCAAGTCCTCGGACGCGACCATCGGCGACCGCCACAGCTGGGAGGTCTGGCACCAGCAGATGCTGCCCTACCAGAACTATGGCGACGTGCAGGCGCGCTTCGTCAGCGAGTTCGGCATGCAGTCGCACCCGTCGCTGGCCCTGCTCGAATCGGTGCTGCCGCAAGCCGAGCGCTTCCCCGAGAGCCGCACAATGCAGTGGCACAACAAGGCCGGCTCGGCGGCCGGGCCGGACGGGCACCGCCGCCTGGCCGTCTACCTGGCCGACAACCTGCGCGTGGGGTCCACGCTGGCGGACCATGTCTATGCGACGCAGTTCGTGCAGGCCGAGGCCATGCGCGTGGCCTACCAGGACTTCCGCCGCCGCTGGCAGGCGCCCGGCGCACGCGCCGTGGGCGGCGCCCTGGTCTGGCAGCTCAACGACTGCTGGCCGGCCACGAGCTGGGCGCTGATCGACTCGGCCGGCACCGCCAAGCCCGCCTGGCACACGGTGCGGCGCGCGCTGGCGCCGCTGGCCGTGGCCCTGCGGCTGGAGGCTGGCCAGGCCCGGCTCGCCGTCATGAACGGCGCTGCGGCCGGCCGCGCCCTGAGCCTGCGGCTGCGCGTGTTCGCGATGGACGGGCGCGAGCTCGCCGGCGCCCGCCTCGCGCTGGACGTGCCGGCCTGCGCCAGCCTCGAAACGACGCAGCCGCTGCCGGCCTGGAGCGAGCCCGTCGCGGCCGAACTCTGCGCCTTCGAGGCGGGCGACGGCCGCGAGCTGGCGCGCGACTGCGCCTGGACCGAGCCCTTTCGCTTCTACCGGCTGGGCGGCGCGCGCATCGACATCCGGCGCGACGGCCAGGCGCTGCTGATCGGCTGCGACCAGCCGGTCAAGGGCCTGTGGCTGCAGGGCGCCGACCTGGCCGACAACTTCATCGACCTCGTGCCCGGCGCGCCCCGGCGCGTCGAGGTGGCGGGCGCCTTGCCGCAACAGCTGCAGGCCGTGGCCCTGGACCACGCCGGCCGCGTCCTACCACTCCTGGGGCAGGGAGGCTGAGCGACACGCTATGCGTAAACCCTCTCGCCGAGCGCCATGATGTTGACTACAACAAAAATTGTTAGCGTTACCAATTGATGGCGGCGCGCAGGCCCGCCATCGCTGCACGAGGCCCACAGAGGCCCCGATGTTTCCCACCAAAGAGGAGCAAACGAGGATGAGACAATTCAAGCGGACAGCGCTGTCCCTGGCGGCGGCCCAGACCCTGGTGGTCTGGATGGCACCGGCGATCGCGCAGAACACGGCGGCCCCGGCCGCGGCGCCGGCGCCCGCCAAGGACGCCCAGCAGCTGGAGACCGTGATGGTGTCGGGGCGGCGCGCGGCGCTGGCCACGGCGCAGAAGATCAAGCAGGACTCGGACGAGATCGTCGACTCGGTCGTGGCCGAGGACATCGGCAAGCTGCCGGACCGCTCGGTGACCGAGGTGCTGCAGCGCGTCGTCGGCGTGGCCATGGATCGCGTGTCGGCCTCCAGCGACCCGGTGCACTTCTCGGCCGAGGGCTCGGGCGTCGTCATCCGCGGCCTGACCTATGTCAGCTCGACGCTGAACGGCCGCGAGACCTTCAGCGCCAACCAGGGCCGCACGCTGGGCTTCGAGGACATGCCGCCCGAGCTGATGGCCGGCGTGGACGTCTACAAGAACCCGTCGGCCGAGCAGATCGAGGGCGCCATCGGCGGCCTCGTGAACCTGCGCACGGCCCTGCCTTTTGACTTCAACGGCTTCAAGGCCTCGCTGTCGGGCAACGTCACCCACAACTCGCTGAACGGCAAGAGCAAGCCCAGCGTGTCGGGCCTGCTGTCCAACACCTGGAACACCGACCTGGGCAAGTTCGGCGCGCTGATCGACGTCGCGCACTCGCTGAGCTCGGCGCGCACCGACGGCATCGTCGTCGACCCCTACTACATCGCCACGCCCACCTCCACGCAATGGAACCCGCGCGACATCGGCTGGCGCCAGCAGTCCTATGACCGCACCCGCGACGGCCTCTACGGCGCGCTGCAATGGCGCAAGGGCGATGTGGAAAGCTCGCTGAGCTTCTTCCGCTCCAAATACCAGTTCGACTGGAATGAGTTCAACGTCATCGCCCAGATCAACCCCTACAACGTCAACGTGCTGTCCGGCAGCTACGACGCCAACGGCGTGCTGCAGAAGGGCGTGCTGACCGGCAAGCAGAACGCGGACGGCAGCTACCAGGGCATCGAGGTCGAGAACCAGACCCGCTTCTCCAAGCGGGCCTCGCAGACCGACGAGCTGGCCTGGAAGATCGGCGGCAAGGTCAACGACCAGCTGACGCTGACCTCGGACTTCCAGTACATCCGCTCCAAGACCAACAATTTCGATTCGACCGTGGGCACCGCGGTGCAGTTGCCCAAGGAAACCATCGACCTGACCGGCTCGCTGCCGCGGCTGGTGTTCGATGCCAGCGACCTGGCGACGCTGAACGACCCGAGCAAGTATTACTGGTCCATGATGATGGAGCACCTGGACAAGGGCAAGGGCACGCAGAAATCGTGGAAGGGCGACGCGCGCTGGGTGTTCAAGGACAACCCGGTGCTGAACGACCTGCGCGTGGGCGTGCGCATCGCCGAGCGCGACGCCGAGACCATCAACAGCAGCCCCAGCTACAACTGGGCCTCGGTCACGCACGCCTGGCAGCTGGGCTGGAACATCAAGGACCTGGCCTGGATCGCCAACACCGACATCCCGACCTTCAAGAACAACTACAACGGCTACTTCGGCGGCAAGTACAACCTGCCGGCGCTCTACTTCCCGGCGCCCTCGGTGGCCTTCGGCTGGCCCAACAGCTATCAGAAGCTGCACCAGCTCTACCTGCAGCAGTGCGCGGCCCTGACCCACCCGGACTGGGGCTGGAAGCCCGGCGTGACCGGCTGCGACCAGTGGAACAGCGCCCAGGGCGGCGTGCAATGGGCGCCGGCCACCTTCACCACCGACCCGGCCGGCCGCAACTCGCAGAAGGAAACCACGACGGCGGTCTATTCGCAGCTGCGCTTCTCCTTCGACGAGCTGGGCGTGCCCATGGACGGCAACGTCGGCCTGCGCGTGGTGCGCACCAGGAACGAGGCCGACGGCTACACGACGATGACGGCGGCCGTGCCGCCTGCCGGCGCGGTCGGCCTGGCCGTCCCGCCGCTGACCAGCGGCGGCAAGGCGCAGAACTTCAACCAGAGCTTCACGGACGTGCTGCCCAGCCTGAACCTGAAGTACAAGGCCAATGCCGAGCTGCAGTTCCGCTTCGCGGCGGCCAAGGCCATCGCGCGCCCGCAGTTCAGCCAGATGCAGGCCTATCTGCCGATGACGCAGAGCATCGAGGTGGATCCCAAGCTGGTGCCGCCCACGGTCACCAAGGTGTCGCAGACCGGCAATGCCGCGGGCAACCCGCTGCTCAAGCCGATCGAGTCGACCCAGGAGGATCTGACGGCCGAGTGGTATTTCGCCAGGAACGGCTCCCTGACGGTGGCGGCCTTCAACAAGGACCTGAAGAACATCATCGTCAACCAGGCCTTCAACCAGACGGTGATCGACAACAACGGCAAGCCGACGAACTTCGTGCTGAATGGCCCGGTCAACGGCGCCAAGGGCTATGCGCGCGGCCTGGAGTTTGCCTACCAGCAGTATTTCGACCATCTGCCGGACTGGCTGCAGGGCCTCGGGCTGCAGGCGAACTACACCTACGTCGACAGCAAGATGACGCGCTACAACGCGGTGTACTCGAAATACTGCTCGCCGGGTCAGGGCCAGGACAACCTGAACCTCTACATCAACGGCTGCGACACAGACGCCCGCACCTTCGGCGACGTGCCGCTGGCCAACCTGTCGAAGAACACCTTCAACCTGGCCCTGCTCTACGACCGCGGCCCGGTCTCGGCCCGCGTGGCCTACAGCTGGCGCGGCAAATACCTGTACGGCGTGGCGCTGAACTCGGACAACACCGGACCGAACCAGACCAATGCGCTGGACACCAACCCCGCGAGCCCCACCTATGGCAAGCACGACGGCGATGCGAACAACATCCCGCTGGGCCTGCCGCTGTGGGCCGACGGCTACGGCCAGGTGGACGCCGGCCTGCACTACAAGTTCGACAGCGGCGTGTCCGTGGGTTTCGAAGCGCAGAACCTGACCAACAGGACCTACAAGCAGTTCATGCAGCAGCACATCGGCATGCTGGGGCATAACTACTTCACGTCGGGCCGCAGCTACACGGTGACGATGCAGTACAGCTTCTGATCCAAGGGCCGGGGCTCGCCCCGGCCGCCAATGATCAGGCCCCGCGGCGCCAGCCACGGGGCCGGTTACTTTCGAGGCCTCAGCGGCGTGCGGCGGCGCAGTAATGCCTCACGAATTCCTCGTGCGAAGGCATCGCGGCCACGCATTGCGCGATGGTGTCGGAGATGCCCTTCAGATAGGCCGCCGTGTCGTCGGCGCCCTGCAGCTCGGCCAGCGGCAGCCAGGCCCTGGGGCGCAGGTTCTGGCCTTCCATGACCTCCAGCCAGCTGGCCTCGCGGAACTCGTCGCCGTCGCCGTAGACCAGCCGCCCGCTGGATTCGTAGAGCCGCATGCGCCGGCGCAGCGGGGCCGGGATGTCCATCGCCGCGCAGGCCCGCCAGAACGGGCTGTCGTCGCGCTGGTTCAGGTGGTAGTGCAGCATGACGAAGTCGCGCACCGACTCGTAGCGGGCACGGCTGCGCTGGTTGTACTCGGCGATCTCCAGCGCATCGAAGCCGGCGTGCGGGAAGCGCTCGATCAGGTCGCCGATGCCCATCTGGATCAGATGCAGGGCGGTGGACTCCAGCGGCTCGACGAAGCCCGCGGCCAGGCCGATGGCGACGACGTTGCGGCTCCAGGCCTGGCGGCGCATGCCGGTGCGAAACCTGATGATGCGCGGCTCGGCCAGCGGCCGGCCGTCGAGATGCCGCAGCAGCAGGTCGGCGGCCTCGTCGTCGCTGACATGGCCGCTGGCATAGACATGGCCGTTGCCGACGCGGTGCTGCAGCGGGATGCGCCATTGCCAGCCGGCGCGGTGGGCCGTGGCGCGCGTGTAGGGCAGCAGCGGGCCGGCCGGCTCGCTGGGCACGGCGACGGCACGGTCGCAGGGCAGCCAGTGGCTCCAGTCCTCGTGGCCGGTGGCCAGCGCCTTTTCGATCAGCAGCGCCTGGAAGCCCGAGCAGTCCAGGAAGAGGTCGCCCTCGATGAGCTCGCCGCCCTGCATCTGCACCGCGCGCACCTGGCCCTGCCTGGGGCCGGCCTGCTCGTGCAGCAGCGCGTTGACGACCTTGCCCTCGGTGCGCCGCACGCCGCGCGCCTCGCTGAGGCGGCGCAGCGCCTGGGCGTAGAGCGAGGCGTCGAAGTGGTAGGCGTAGTTGATCGCGTTCAGCGGCGAGTTCTGCATCTCCGGCCGCGGCAGCATGAAGCGCCCCGCCCGGGCCGCGCTGTTGCAGATGGCGTAGGCGTCCAGCGGCAGCGCGCGGCCCAGCGCGCGCATGCGCAGCCAGTATTGGCTGAAGTCCACCGGCCAGAGCTTCTCGCGGCCGACGCTGCCGAAGCCGTGGAAATAGCGCTCGCCCCGGCGCCCCCAGTCGACGAACTCGATGCCGAGCTTGAAGCTGCCCTGCGTGGCCTTCAGGAAGTCGGCCTCGTCGATGCGGGCCAGGCTGTTGAACAGCCGGATCGGCGGGATCGTCGCCTCGCCGACGCCGATGATGCCGATCTCGTCGGACTCGACGAGGCGGATCTCGTAGGGCGGCTTCAACACCGCGCTCAGCGCCGCGGCCGACATCCAGCCCGCCGCGCCACCGCCCACGATGACCACCTTCTGCAGCGGCCGGCCCCAGTCGTCCATGCGGCGTCCCGTGTTGCTATCCCGCGGCGCGCTCGCGCAGGAAGTCCGCGTAGGCCAGCGCGCTGCGCTTGAGCGTGCGCTGCTGGGTGTCGAAGTCGACGTGCACGAGGCCGAAGCGGCGCTCGTAGCCGAAGGCCCATTCGAAGTTGTCCAGCAGCGACCAGATGAAATAGCCGCGCACGTCCACGCCGTTGGCCATCGCGCGCGAGCAGGCCGCGAAATGGCGCTTGATGTAGGCCTGGCGCTGCCGGTCGTCGACCTCGCCGGCATCGCCGCCGTCGTCGCTCGACATGCCGTTCTCGGTGATGTAGAGCGGCGGCAGCCTGACGTATTCGCGGTCCAGCGCCTCCAGCAGATCCTGCATGCCCTGCGGGTAGACCTCCCAGTCCATCGTCGTGCGCTCCACGTCGGGGCGGCGTACCCAGTCGAAGCGGTCGGGGCCGGCGGAGCGCAGCACGGCGCGGCTGTAGAAGTTCAGGCCGAGGTAGTCGACGGGGCGCTGGATGATGTCCATGTCGCCCGGCGCCACGACGGGCTCGCTGTCGTCCCGCAGGCGCCACAGCTCGGCCGGGTACTCGCCCTTGAGCAGCGGGTCCAGCACCCAGCGGTTCTGGAAGGTCTCGAACAGCCGGGCCGCGTTGCGGTCCGCGGCCGTGTCGGTGTCGGCATAGCCCGGCGCCACGTTGGCGACGATGCCCTGCCTGGCCTTGGGGTCGTTGGCGCGCAGCGCGGGCAGGGCCAGGCCGTGGCCGAGCAGCAGATGGTGCATGGCCTGGGCCGCCGAACGTGTGGACTTGTGGCCCGGCGCGTGGTGGCCGTCGCCATAGCCCAGATAGGCCGCGCACCAGGGCTCGTTGTGCGTGGTCCAGGCGGCCACCCGGCCGGCCAGTTCGCGGCTCATCAGGTCCGCATAGTCGGTGAAGCGCTGGGCCGTCTCGCGGTTCAGCCAGCCGCCGCGGTCCTCCAGGTGCTGGGGCAGGTCCCAGTGGTAGAGCGTCACGAAGGCGCGGATGCCGCGCTCGGCCAGGCCGTCCAGCAGGCGCTTGTAGAAGTCGATGCCGCGCGCGTTGGGCCGGCCGGCCTCGTCCATCACGCGCGGCCAGGCGATGGAGAAGCGGTAGGCGTCTAGTCCCAAGCGCTCGAGGATGTCGAGGTCGTCCTGCCAGCGGTGGTAATGGTCGCAGGCCGTGGCGCCGGTCTCGCCGCGCAGCACCTTGCCGGGCGTCGCGCAGAAGCGGTCCCAGATGGATTCGAGCCGGCCGTCCTCGTGCACCGCGCCTTCGATCTGGTAGGACGAGGTGCCGGCGCCGAAGATGAATTCGCGCCGACGCATGGCCGAATCGGCCGGTGGCGAGACGAGGTCGGACAGCGACGCGAGATTGGGGGGCGGGGGCAGGTCCATGACGGCGTTGCGGCGGTGGTTCAAGGGGTGGGAGAGGGCGGCAGGGCCTGCAGCGCGTCGCGCCAGCACGCCAGGGCCTGCGGGTGGGCGGGCAGGGGGGCCGCGCAGCCCGCAGACGAAGGCCGCATAGCGGTTGGCCAGGGCCAGCGTGGTCGGCAACTCGCGCCGCTGCGCCAGCCCGGCCAGCAGCAGGGCGGTGAAGGCGTCGCCGGCGCCGACCGTGTCGACGAGGCGGGGCTGGGGCTCGCCGGGCCCCTGCGCGAGCAGGGCACCCCGCGGGCCGTAGAAGCGCCAGCCCGCGGCGCCGCAGGTCAGCACCAGGCGCTGCAGCGCGAAGCGCTCCATCAGGGCCGCGACCTGGGCGGCCTCGGCGCCGGCCGGGTCGGCGAACCAGCCGGCCAGCCGGGCCAGTTCCCCGTCGTTGACCTTGACCCAGTCGGCCAGCATCAGCGATTCGGCGGCCAGCACGGGCGTGTCGGTGCCGGGGCGCAGGTTCAGGTCCAGCAGGCGCAGGCCGGCAAAGGGTTTCACGAGGGCGCGTATCGCCGCGCGCGACACCGGATGGCGCTGGGCCAGGCTGCCGAAGTAGAGGACCGCGGCACCGGCATCGGCCAGCGCGGCGCCCGCGGGGCCGGCGTCGAGATGGTCCCAGGCCGCATCGCCATGGATCTCGAAGCTGTGCCCGCCGCCGGGCCGCTCGTGCACGCCGACGCGGCCCGTGGCATGCGCCGCGTCACGCTGCAGGCCCAGCCCGGCCAGCCCGTAGCGCCGCGCGCTCTGCAGCACGAGGCGGCCGTGGGCGTCGTCGGCGCCGATGCGGCTGATGAAGAGGGCCGGCACGCCCAGCGCGGCCAGCGAGCGCGCCACGTTGAAGGGCGCGCCGCCCGCGACCGGGCCGTCATGGAATTCGTCCACCAGGGCTTCACCCAGGACGGCGATGGGGCAGTGGGACATCTGGGCAGTGAATCGGGAGATGAAATATTCTATGCAACAACATATGTTTAGTGAACAAATCGAGCCAAGGGTGATCCCGGATTCCCCGTGATGCCTGGCGGGCGATGCCACAATCGCGCCGGTTTGCGGAGCTAAACAAAGTGGAGTTCGGACCATGACCGACAAGCGGGGGGTGACGATTCGAGAGCTGGCCCAGGCGGCGGGGGTGTCCATCGGCACCGTGTCGCGCGCGCTGAAGGGCCAGCCCGGCCTGTCGGAGCAGACGCGCAGCCAGGTGCTCGATGTCGCCCAGCAGCTGGGCTACGACACGGGCAAGCTGCGCACCGGCAAGCCGCGGCGCATCCTGTTCCTGTACAGCCGCAGCATCGGCTCGCTGGCCAACAACCCCTTCTATTCCTATGTGCTGCACGGCGCCGAGACGGCCTGCCGCGAGGCCGGGGTGCCGCTGAGCATCATGTCGGTGCTGGCAGGCGACGACGTGGCCGGCCAGGTGCGCCGGCACGAGTCGGACGCGCTGCTGGGCGCGGGCTATTTCGACCCCGAGGCCATGGAGGCCATCCGCCGCTGCGAGCTGCCGCTGGTGCTGGTGGACCACTTCTTCCCCGGCGTGCGCTGCGTCAACGACGACAACCAGCTCGGCGCCTGGCTGGCGACGCGGCATCTGCTGGAGGGCGGCGCCAGGCGGGTGGCGGCCATCTTCGGCCCGCTGGCCCACCACTCGGTGTCGCTGCGGGCCAAGGGTTTCCGCCGCGCGCTCTACGAAGCCGGCCGGCTGTTCGACCCCGACTACGAGGTCACGCTGGACCCGGCGCTGGAATACCGCGAAGCCGGCCGCGACGCGATGCGCCGCCTGCTGGACCTGCCCGAGCCGCCCGACGCCGTGTTCGCCTACAACGACTCGACGGCCATCTTCGCCATCGAGGTCTGCCGCGAGCGCGGCCTGCGCGTGCCCGAGGACATCCGCTTCATCGGCTACGACGACATCGAGGAGGCCGCGCACAGCAAGCCGCCGCTGTCCACCGTGAAGATGGACAAGGAGGCGCTCGGCCATGTGGCGGCGCGCGCGCTGATCGAGGGCGACATCGAGCCCAGCGATGCATCGCTGCCGGTGGAACTGGTCGTGCGCGAGAGCTCGCGCATCGACGCCGGTGCCGCTGTCGCCGCTCCGACCCGCAAGCCCAGGCGGCCGGCATAGGTGTTTGCACCGCCTGCCGCCGGAGGAAACATCGGCAAAATCAATTCTGTTTACTAAAAAGTGCCGTTTTACGCGGCCCAGGAGACAGAGCCTTGATTGCCGATGCCGATGGGGCCGCTGCGCCTCCCATGCCCCGTTCCGCCGTGCCGGCAGCGCCAAGCGCGGCCACGGCCCCGCAGGACCGCGTGCCGCTGCCGCAGAAGATCGGCTTCGGCCTGGGCTCCTTCCTCGACATGTGGGGCCACTGGCTCTACCAGTCGTTGGCCTTCCACGTCTTCAACGTCTTCCTCGGCGTCGCGCCGGGCCTGATCTCGACGGCGCTGGGGCTGAAGATCTTCGTCGACGCCGTCTCCGACGCGCTGTTCGGCTGGATCTCCGACAACACCCGCACGCGCTGGGGGCGGCGCCGGCCCTTCATCCTCGTCGGCGGCGTGCTGGCGGGCATCGGCCTGCCGCTGATGTTCGCCGTCGGTCGCGGCTGGAGCGACGGCGAGTATTTCGCCTTCATGCTGGTCTCCACCTGCCTGTACGTGCCGGTGATGAGCTGCTTCAACATGCCCTGGAACAGCCTGGGCGCGGAGATGACGCCCGACTACCACGAGCGCACGCGCGTGATGTCGGTGAAGAACGCGATCCAGAAGCTTCCCGAGCTGGCGATGTTCGTGGCCGCGCAGTTCACGACGCTGGCGGTCTTCAACGACGCCTCGGGCAAGCCCGACATCCTGCGCGGCGCCCAGGTCTACACCGCCATCCTGGGCGGCATCATGGTCGTCGTGTCGGTGCTGATCTTCTCGCTGACGCGCGAGCGCTACTACGAGGCCGTCGTCAAGCGCAGCACGCGGCGCGTGCCCTTCAAGGACACCCTCTACCGCACGCTGAAGAACCGCCCCTTCCGCCAGATGCTGGGCACCATGCTGGCCTACAACATGGCCACGGCCATGGTGGGGCTGCTGGGCTATTACGCGACCGTCTACTACGTCTGCGGCGGCAACGTCGTCGAGGCCACGCGCTGGAACTCGATGATGGGCGTGGCCGGCCTCGTCTGCGGCCTCGTCGGCATCAGCTTCGCCGGCCGGGTGGCGCGGCGCCGGGGCAAGCGCAACGCGCTGATGACGGTGCTGTCGCTGGGCATCCTCGCCTTCGTCGGCGACTGGTTCTTCTATGATCCCGTGCTGCCGGCCCTGCAGCTGCTCGCCAGCGGCGGCGTGGCCTTCGTCGGCGCGGGCTTCTGGACCCTCTATGAGCGGGAGCTGCCCCGGTATGCCGAGGTCACGGAACTCGACACCGACCCGAAGGCCTTTTGCGAGGCGCTGAAGAACGAGCTGCTCGCCGTGTCGTGGGAAGTCGATCTGGCCTGGCCGCAAAACGCCCATGCCGAAATCGTCGACGGCCGGCTGTCATTGAAGAAGCCCCCGAGGGTGTCCGCACATCCCGACGCCACACGGTTGCAAGAGGAACTCGACAAGCGCCTGCGGCCGGTCGGCATCATCGACGTGCTGATGGCCGTCGAGAGCTGGCTTGACTTGCACAAGATGTTCAAGCCGCTGGCCGGGACCGAGAGCCGGCTGGAAGACCTGCGCGTGCGGGTCATCATGGTGCTGTTCTGCTACGGCTGCAACCTTGGCCCCGCGCAGCTGTCCCGGTCGATCCGCAGCCTCAGCGCCAAGCAGCTGGCCTGGATCAACCTGAAGTACGTCACCGAGGACCTGCTGGAGAAGGTGACCGCCAAGGTCATCAACAAGTTCAGCGAGTTCGAGCTGCCCAGCTACTGGGGGACCGGCGAGCACGCGTCGGCCGACGGCACGCGGTTCAACCTCTATGAGCGCAACCTGCTCAGCGAATACCACATCCGCTATGGCGCCTATGGCGGCATCCAGTACACCCGCGTGTCCGATCGCTTCATCGCGCTGTTCAGCCACTTCATCAGCTGCGGCACCTACGAGGGCCTCTTCATTCTCGATCACCTGAACGTCGACGAGTCGGAGCAAACCTCGATCCGGCCGAGCAAGTTGCATGGCGATACCCACCAGCAGAGCTACGCCGCGTTCGCGATGTCCAAGTTGATCGGCGTCCAGCTGATGCCGCGGATCCGCGCCATCCACAACTTGGACTTCTTCAAGCCGACCAAGTCCGCCAAGTACGAGAATATCGACAGCCTATTCAAGGGCACGATCGACTGGGAGCTGATCGAGACCCACTTGCCGATGATGTTCAAGATCGGCGTGTCCATCAAGCTGGGCCGGCTGACGCCGTCGACCATCCTGCGTCGCCTGGGCACGCACAGCCGCAAGAACAAGCTGTATTTCGCGTTCCAGGAGCTGGGCAAGGTCCTGCGCACGATCTTCCTGCTCAAGTACATCAGCGACGTCGACCTGCGCCGATTCATCAATGCGGAGACGAACAAGAGCGAGCAGTTCAACAACTTCCTGAAGCTGAGCTTCTTCGGCAATGGCGGTCTGATCGCCGAGAACCTGCGGCACGAGCAGCAGAAGGTCATGAAATTCGGCCACCTGATGGCCAACATCCTGATCCTCTACAACGTGCACGACATGGAGCGAGTCATCCGGGAGCTGAGGGACGAGGGCTTCCCGATCTCGCCCGATGTGCTCGGCGACCTCAACCCCTATCGGCTGGCGCACATCAACCTGCTAGGCGACTACGCAGTCGACCGGCGCCGGCGCGTCGCCGATCTCATCGTCGAGCCGATCCTGCGGAAGAAGGCCAGCGGCGGGGGAGGGACAGCGGCAAACGGCGCGGCATAGCCGGCCTGGCCGGCCGATGCTATGGACCCGGGATTCGGTGAGGAGGGAATTTCGAAATTCACTCGCGTGGTCAAAGACTTACGCTATTTTTGGCGTGAAATCACATGAATCCCGGCTGACCCTCTTGAGCGCGACGGAATACTGGACGGCCAGCACAGCGTCGTTCTGGGCCTGGCAGTGCACCTGCGAGCGGCCCCAGCGCGTGAGCCAGAACAGGGCCAGGCAGGCACTGCGGGGCGCGTTGCCGGCACGGTTCCAGCGGTAGACCGTGCGCGCGCCGACGCCCAGGACCTTGGCAATCCGGTCCGCTGGCGGGTCGCCCAGATCGCCCAGGATCAAATGCCAAACTGGCAGGTTCCGGGGTGATCTCGGATTTCGTGCCAAACCTACACTCTCGTGCCGTTACCTCTATCAAATCAACTGCTTAGCGCGCTCCCAGGGAGTGCGGCGATACTGGCCGCAGGCCCTGCCGAGCAGTACATGATCGGGCCCTCGGAGCCCGGAGTCCATGTCGCACACTCGCTATCGGTATGTCGGCCGCGCCTCGCTTCCTCGTCGCCTGTCCCCGGCTGAGTTCGAGGCGCACTTCGCCCTGCCGGCCCAGGTCCTGGTCAAGATCAAGGATGGGGCCGAACGCAAGCTGCGTTTGAGCCTGGCGGCACAGGTCGCCGTCCTGATGGCCACGGGCATGCATCCGCAGAGCACGGAGCCTCTCCCCCTGAATCTGATGAAGGGGCTGTGCTCGCAGCTCGACATCAGCGAGACGGTCATCGCATCAGTCGCGGCGATCAACAAGTCGCAGCGTACCGTCTGGGACCACCGCGCGAAAGCGCGGGACATCCTCCAGATGAAGCTGTTCGAAGAACAGGAACACCTGCCGAAGCTTCGCTCGGTCATGGCGATGCACGCGCTCAACGCGGCCAGCGTCGACGAGCTCGTCACGGCTGGCTGCCACGCGCTGTTCGACGCCAATGTCGTCCTGCCCGCTGACCGTGCGATTCGCGACATCGCTCGCCAGGCCTTCCAGAAGGTCGAGAAGGCCGCGCAAGAAGCCGTTGAGCGGGCCGTTGAGCCGCAATGGCTCGAAGCCCTGGTCGAACTCATGTTCACCGAGAGCGTGAAGCCTGGCGAGACGGTTCTGGAGTGGCTGAAGAAGTCGTCCGGCAAGCACGCCCCGAAGACGATCAAGGAGGTGACCCAGAAGGTCGACTACCTGAAGTCGCTCCACGTCCACGAATGGGACCTGTCCGACATCTCGTACCACCGGCTGCGCGCCTACGCGCTCATGGTGCAGGGACGGCCGCCATCGGAGACCTCCAAGCGCGAGCTGAAGTCGCTGAAGCTGCAGCTCGTCTGCTTCCTCCAGTACCAGTTGATGAGCCTGACCGACGAGACGATCTACCGCGCGTCTCGTCGTTGCGCCGACCTGCGGCGCGCCGGAAAGGACCGTGCGAAGCAGGTGCGCGAGGTCCGCAGTCACGAGTACCGGCAGACCCTCGAAACCGTGCTGGTCACGGCGGGCGACAAGACGCGAACCCCGCAGAAGCGGCTCGACGACATTGAGGCGATGGTCAAGGCCGTCGTCGGCGGCAGCGACGACACCGACGCAGCCATCATCCGGGAGACCTTGTCCAGCATCGAGCAGGCCGAGCGGGTGGAGGCCGTGCTCGATGCGTTCTCGGCGCTCGACTTGCAGGCAGCCAATGCGTCCAAGGACCTCAAGGTGATCAAAGCCCTCAACGGGCTGCGGGATGCCAAGGCCAGCGCCCTGCCAGAAGACTTCGACGCCTCCATCGTCGACCCCGCCTGGCGGGAAATGGTCGGGGCAACGGACCGTGAGCAGGCGCTCCGCGCCTTCATGGCTCACGCGATGGAGCGGATCCGGGACAGCCTCACCGGCGGAAAGATGTGGGTCGACTACAGCGGCGACTACCGCAGCCGCGAGGACTGCCTCATCCCGCGCGAGGAGTGGGATGCCAACAAAGCGGGGATCTGCGCGGCCCTCAGGCTGGAGCTGGATGTCGACAAGGTTCTCAAGGTACAGCTGGACCTGTTGAAGGATGGCCTGCAGGAGGTGTCCAAGCAGCTTGAATTGGGCTTGCTCGAAGTTGACGAGGCCGGCGGCGTGAGGATCGCCCGCCTGCGGGCTGCCGAGGAAGACCCCAAGCTCCAGAAGACGCAGGCGATGCTGGACAAGAAGATCGGCGAGGCCCAGCTGGCCGAGGTGATCATTGTGATGGACCGCAAGACGGGCTTCAGCGAAGCCTTGCTGGGCCGGCGGGCGAAGTCCAGGCAAGAACTGCTGAGCATCTACGGCGGCTTGATCGCCGGCGCGACGGGCATGGATGCCAAGGGCGTGGCGACCATGGTCTCGGACCTGAATGCTGCCGACGTGTCCTCGGGCATGAGGACGCTTGAGCTGAAAGACCGGGTCATGCGGGCCAACGCCAAGGTGCTCGAATTCCAGCAGCGCATGCCCATCGTGAAGGCCTGGGGCGACGGCAGCCGCAGCTCCAGCGACATGATGGCCCTCGATGCGACCCGGCATCTGTCGCACGCCCGGCAGAACCCGCGCCGCAAGACCATGTCGGCGGGCATGTACTCGATGAAGCTCGATCGCTACGTGATCGGCTACGGCATGCCCATCGTGCAGAACGTGTGGCAGGACGGCCCCGCCGTGCATTCGGTCTTCGAATACAACAACGCGTTGACCAGTTCCGAGCGCTGCCGGATCGAGCTGAACGCCGTCGACACCCACGGCTTTTCGTTCGTCGGCATGGCGGTCGCCAAACTCTTCGGCTTCGACCTTTACCCCCAGTTGGCCAACTTGCCCGATCGCAAGCTGCTCGTGCCCAACGGTTTCGAGGTCGAGGCCAACCTGGACCGGCTGGTGAATGAAGGCATCGCGCTGCGGCCGCTGAAGGACGGCTGGCATGAGGCGATGCGCTACATCGCCTCGGCCCGACAGGGCAAGGTGTCGGTGGCCTGGCTGATTGCCCGCAACGGCGGCACGGCCAATGGCGAGCCCGCCCATCGCACGTTCCTGGAGTACGGCAAGCTGCTCCGCACCATCTTCCTCTGCGACTACTTCACCGACGTCGATCTCCGCCGGGAGATTCACACGCTGTTGAATCGCGGTGAGGCTGTGCATGTGCTGCAGCGGGCCATCTTCCCGGGGCGCCTGGCGCCTGAGCGCGGTCGCCGGCGCGATGAGCTGCAAGCGCTGTCGGGTGCGCACTTTCTGCTGACCAACCTCGTCATCGCCTTCAACACGATGAAGTTGCAGGACGCGCTCGATGACCTGCGCGAGACGGGCCAGGTGATCGGCATCGAGGTCCAACGGCACATCTCACCCGTTCGGTGGGGCGACATCAATTTCCGGGGCCTGCACGTTTTCCAGCTCGGCGAGCATGAGGAGCACCTCGTCGAACGGCCGGCTGGCCGCCTCGAGCGTCGGCCCGGGCGCTTCTAAGAAGACCCTGCTCGCGGAGCGAGCCGCTGATGCACGCTGGGAATCGATAGTTCCAAGCAGCCTTGGTGCGCAAGCCGGATCGGCAGTTACCCGCGGTCCAAATGGACTATTAAGACGCAAAGGCGTTCATCGCTTTGCCGCGAGCGCTCGACAGACTCTGAAACGATTCAAGGACGCATCTGTCGCAA
Organism: Pelomonas aquatica; assembly: GCF_026712205.1. GTDB lineage: Bacteria > Pseudomonadota > Gammaproteobacteria > Burkholderiales > Burkholderiaceae_C > Pelomonas > Pelomonas aquatica. Next base: position 9,564 of record NZ_JAPPUW010000033.1, on the reverse strand, counting down.
ATCCCGGGCGGGGTTGCTGATGCGATCGTCAGGGAGAAGAAATGAAAACTGCCGTCCAAGGCTTCGGACGCGTCGTTCTTTTGCTTGGGCTGTCCTTGTCCGTCGGCATCGCCGCGGCTCAGGTTTCGGTAGGCGACAGCGGCACACCGTCCTACAGCCAGGCGATTGCTGTGCCGCCCGGTGTGGCGGGCATGTCCCCCAAGCTCAGCCTGTTCTACGCCGGCGGCGGCGTCAACGGTCCCCTGGGCCATGGCTGGAGCGTGCAGGGCCTGTCCTCCATCACCCGCTGCCCGGCCACGGTCGCCATGGACGGCAAGCGCGCCGGCGTCACCTACGGCCCCAACGACAAGCTCTGCCTGGACGGCCAGCGCCTGATCCAGACCGACGCCAACGGCGTCGTCACACCGGCGGCCCTCTACGACACCAGCAGCGGCAAATTCATCAGCCTGCCGCAGACCAACGACGCCGCTGGCTCCGCCCCCGGCACCACGCCAGCGCGCGAATTCCGCACCGAGAAAGACATCTACGCGCGCATCCGCGCCTACGGCTACGCCAACAACGACACCACCGGCGCCAGCGGCCCGGCCTACTTCCGCGTCTGGACCAAGGCCGGCCAGATCTACGACTACGGCGCCAACCCGAACATCAACCCCGGCGCCAACGCGCTGATCGCCGCGCCCGGCAAACCCCCCATGGCCTGGGCCGCCGCGCGCATCAGCGACACCCTGGGCAACTACATCGACTTCAAGTACGAGCAGCGCGACATCCCCTGGGGCAGCGGCCCCACCGCCGGCAGCCCCACGGTGGGCCACGAGTGGAACATCCTGGAGATCCAATACAGCGGCAACAAGGTCGTCTTCAATTACGACGTCGACGGCAATGGCAATGACCTGCGCCCCGACAAGGCCGAGGCCTACCAGATGGGCAGCAAGAACGTCAGCGTTCGCCGCCTCAAGTCCATCACCACTTACGTCAACAGCTCCGCCAGCGCGCTGGGCGCCAACGGTGGCACGGCCGTGAAGACGACCCAGCTCACCTATGAGCAAGGCACCGTCAGCGGCCGCAGCCGGATCAACAAGATCCAGGACTGCGCCGGTGGCCCGACCAGTACCCGCTGCCTGCCGGCCAGCACACTGCAATACGCCAACGGCGGCAACGACGCTTACCAGACCAACGCCGCCTTCAGCAACCCTAGCGTCAACACCAGCGGCCTGGCCACGCTGGACATGATCGGCAACGGCACCAGCGGCGTGCTGCTGGGCGACTTCAACGGCGACGGCAAGACCGACATCCTGTACTGGTCCGACACCCCGGCCAACAACAAGCTCTACCTGAGCAACGGCGACGGCAGCTTCACCCAGAGCGGCAGCTTCAACATCACCACCAACAACCTCTTCAAGAGCGACGGCTGCTACTACGCGATTGCCGCAGACTTCAACGGTGATGGCGTGACGGACATTCTGAGGGTCGCCAGATCGACAAGTCCGAGCGGCGCAGCCTGCTCAGCGGACTCCAATCTGCTCTTCTTGAGCAATGGGGACGGCAGCTTCAAGCCAGCCATTGCGCTGCCCTCCAATATTGACTTGTCCACGGTCACCGAGGTCTACAGCTCACAAGCAGTTTCCTGCATCTACGTTCAGAATGCGCGCCCCATCATGCTGGCCTCGGCTGACAGCGGGCTTGACATCATCGTCGCCGTCGTTTCGGGTGGCAACTGCTATAACTATAGCAAGACGATAGGCAAGAATTTCTATTTGATTGATGTCGATGGCGATGGTGTACTTGATATTGTCACGACAATCAATCCTGCGTATTACGTGAACTATCAGGCCGGAGATGTCAAACCCACGCCAGACCAAGCCTGTTCGACCATTGTCTGCACCCATGTTTATCGGGGAAGTCCTGCGGGTCAGTTTGCTGAGGCGACGGGGACCAATCTTGCGCATCACTCCGTCTATTCTGATCCGCCCAGTTCTAAGGCGAATTATCCGCGGCCGCCCAGCGTCGCCGATGTCAACGGCGATGGACTTCAAGACCTGTTTGTTAGAACTGGATCCTGGATCTCAAGAGGCACCATCAATGGCGACTTTGATCTGACCCGCACAACGGGTTGCAGCATTGCCATTGATTTCAATGGCGATGGAAGGGCGGACTGCCTTTACGATTCGCCTGGAAATGTGGCAGGACAGACTCTATATCCCGGTGACGGTAGTTTTAATGGACTTGGACCCGCGGCAAACTTCAACCTGAATGTCGCCGGAAAAGAACTATCCAGATATGTCGCAGGAACGAGTGTTCAAGATATCGGCAATATCATCGTCGACATCAACGGAGATGGACGGCAGGACATTCTGAGGTGGGAAGACGACGCCACGCAAAACGTCGTCTACCTGAGCAACGGCGACGGCAGCTTCACTCCGTCGAACTCCTTCAACCTCGGCTCCGGCCCCTTCGTCTTGGCCGGCACCCAACTGCAAAAGAGCGACGGCACGGCCAGCGTGATGCTGGGCGACTTCACGGGCCGCGGCAATGCCGAGCTGCTGCGCCTGCAGACCCTCAATGGCACCGCGACCAACATCCTCCTCACCAAGGCCGACTCGACACCCGCCGACCAGTTGGTCAGCGTCACCAGCGGCAGCGGACTCAAGACCAGTCTGTACTACGTGCCGCTGAGCAATGCCACGCCCAGCAATGGCATCAGCGCCAACCTAGGGCCGCGCTACCAGAGCGATCTTGGCAACGCTGCCTTTGCTCTGGCCGGCGCGGTTGACGTGACCATGCCCATGTACGTCGTGGCCACCAGCGTGAGCGACGCGGGCGTGGGCACCAACCAGCTCGCCACCGAGATGAGCTACCGCGGTCTCAAGGCCGACTTCAGCGGTCGCGGCCTGCTGGGCTTCCGGGAGGTGCTGCGCCAGCGCCCCGGCGCCGACGGCACGCCGATGACGGTCGATACCCAGTATGTGCAGACCCACCCCTACCTCGGTGTGGCTGCAAACACCAGCACCTACCAGGCGGCGCTGAACGCCATCAACGCCTCTACGCTGCTGAGCACCACCAGCAACGTCTACTGCGACCAGACCAGCGCATCAGCAGCCTCAGCCACGACCAACTGTCCTGTCACTGCCAAGGTGGCACGGCCCTACCTGTACCAGAGCACTGAGACGGGCCAAGACCTCAACCGCACTGCGTTGCCCAAGTTGGTTACCGTCAACACCTTCAACGGCAGCGGCGACCCCACCAACATCCAGGTCACCACCACCGGTCCGCCGCCGGGCAATCCGTCCGGCAATCAGCAGGTCTTCACCAAGGTCACCACCAACCTCTACCAGACGGACAACACCGCCTGCAGCGACACCCAGACCTGCGCCTGGGTGCTGGGCCGCCTGAGCCTGGCCTCGGTGACCAACACCGTGCCCAACAGCCTGGGCAGCATCGCATCGTCGGCGGGCAATTCCGCATATGCCCGCTCGATCCAGGGTTTAGGGGCGCCTCCGGCACCGCTGCCGCAACCGCAACCCATTTCACCTGCCATCCTGCAGGCCCTTGTGAATGCCCTGCTGGATGATTGATTCGATTGATTGCTTTATTCACTGAATGAGGACGATATGAAAGTATTCCGCTGCGCTGCCGCCGTCACCTGTCTGCTTGCATTCGCCCAAGCCCACGCGGCGCAGATGGTGAGCGGGCGCGTCGAATCCATCGAAAAACCCCCGAGCAGCGACGTTGGCGAGCGCATCAAGCTGGTCGGCGCCTCGAATATTTGCGGCAACAGCGATTCTGCCTATATGAACAAGGCGGACCAGCATTACGCCTCGATGCTGGAGAGCTTGCAGTTGGCGCTCAAGCAAGGCTATGTGGTGGAACTCTTCGTCTATCCGGACAAGGTCTCCGGGCGTTGTTTGATCCAGCGCATTGGTGTCTATCAATAACCAGTTTCATCAGGGGAAGAAAATGGCAACCCTCACTGCCCGATTCAAAAATACCGTCGCGCTGGCCACCGGCATGCTGATTGCCGCCACGAGCCATGCCAATGTGGCCTGCGGTGGCACGGTCGGCATGCTTGGCGTCTATGACAGCGGCAATGTCTTTGTGTCCTATCAAGGGAGCTATGGCACGTCGCCCCACGTGATTTGCAATTTGTACACCCAGGGCGGGTTTGGGGCCACGGTGAATACCTGCAAGGCATGGTATTCGTATCTCTTGGCGGCCAAACTGTCCAATCAAAATGTTTGGTCTGACTATACGATACCTGCCTCCTGCTCGGCGATTGCAGCTTGGTCTTACCAAACCACAACCTATACGGTTCGTCAGTAATCGGTGGCGTGTCTGCACTGAGTAAGTCCATGTGAATCGCGGGCCTCTCAAAGCCCGCGATCTTGGACACAAGTCTTCCCAGGGCGCCTGACCCTCAGGTGTCCGACGGGTTCATGGTCCCGGCCTCAGCCGAGCGCGCGGCAGGCCTGGCGAGGGAGTCGTTGTGTTTGCAAACATCTGCACAAACATCTGGACGAAGTGCCTGGCAGTCTGTTCAGCCCTGGTGGCGCTGAATGTCCATGCTCAAACGCCCTCCAACGCCTACAGCTACAGCCGGACCAGCAGCTTCAGCTATTACCAACCGTCGGATGGCGCCAAGAACGGTCTGCTGCAAAGCGAGACCATTGAGCCCAACAGCCCGCAGCTGTGCGTCACGACGAGCTACAGCTACGACCCCTACGGCAACAAGGCCAGCGCCACGACCGCCAACTGCGGCGGCGCCACCGGCCAGGCCCTGTTCACCCAGCACACCAGCAGCAGCACCTACGCGGCGCTGCCCGGCCAATCGATCACCGTGGGCAAGGGCACGGCCCAGGTCAACGTGGCGGCGGGCCTCTTCCCCACCAGCAGCAGCAACGCGCTGGGCCACACCGAGACCAAGACCTACGACCCGCGCTTTGGCGCCCCGCTCAGCCTCACCGGGCCCAACGGCCTGACCACGAGCTGGACACTCGACGACTTCGGCCGCGCCACCAAGGAACTGCGCGCCGACGGCACCTCCACCGTCACCGCCTACTGCACGCTCGCCAAGTTTGGGTTGACCACCGATGTCGTCAACGCTTCCAACAGCAGCAGCGCCAACGGCGACCCGCTGGACTGCCCCGCACCGCCCTCGGGCGAAGCCCCCGCGGACGCCGTCATGTTCACGCACAGCGTGCCGTGGAACACTGCCGGCGCCGCCATGGGCCCCTATGTGCGCGTCTACAAGGACCGCCTGGGCCGCGACCTGCGCAGCGTCACCGAGAGCTTTGATGGCAGCGCCCAGGCCAGCGGCAAGGCCGGTGCCCCGGTCTACAAAGACGCCCTCTACAACCTCTACGGCGTCAAAGTCCTCGAGACCCAGGCCTACTTCGCCGCCACCGGCAGCTCCACCACCACGGGCGCCAACGACGTGGGCTTCACCCAGACTGTCGTGGACGCTCTGGGCCGGCCCACCATCCTCTACGTCGCCGACCCGAATGGCCAAAACGGCTTCGTCGGAACCACCAGCTACGGCAATCGCACTGTAGCCAAGACCACCATCGCCTACACCGGCCTGAGCGTCACCACGACCAACGACCGTGGCCAGGCCCGCACCGAAGAGAAGAACGCCCTGGGCGAACTCGTGCGCGTCACCGACGCCACCGGCGCCACCCTCATCCACCAGCGCGACGCCTTCGGCAACCTCGTGCAGACCCTGGATGCCCTGGGCAACACCACCACCCTGGTCTACGACCTGCGTGGGCGCAAGACCCAGCTCCAGGACCCGGACACCGGCGTGTGGAACTATGCCTACGACGCCCTCGGGGAACTCGTCTGTCAGCAAAGTCCGAATCAGTTCGCGGCTGCGGGCAATCAAGCGACCTGCTCGAGTGGCAGCTATGTTCCAGCTGGTCAGACCACGATGGCCTACGACGTGCTCGGCCGCCTGACCAGCCGCAGCGAGCCCGAATACGTCAGCAGCTGGACCTACGACAAGAACGCCGACGGCAGCGCCTGCATGCCCGGCAGCACCGCGCAAGGCCTCAACGGCAAGGGCAAGCTCTGCCAGAGCGGCGCCAGCAACGGCGTGAGCCGCCAGTACGTCTACGACGGCTACGGCCGCCCCAGCAGTGCTCGCACCACCGTCACCAACGGCCCGAGCTTCGGCAGCGCCGTCAGCTACGACCCCGCCACCGGCCGGCTGCTGACCCAGACCTACCCCACCGGCGTGCAGGTTGGCTACGCCTACACCGCGCGCGGCTTCCTCGAGAAGCTGCTGCTCAACACCGCCGCCACCATCACCCCGCTGCCCAACGCCAGTGGGCAGACAGCGTCGGGAGGCACGTTCGGACCGGGCAAGATCCTCTGGCAGACGCTAGCCGTGAACGCTCGGGGGCAGCTAGAGACCCAGCAATATGGCGACAGCGCGCTTGCGCAAACGGTATTCGAGGCTGCCACCGGTCGAGTCACAGACCTGACCACCACCAGCTCAACTGGCGGCCGGCAGGGAGACGTCCTGTCCCAGCACTACACCTGGGACAGCCTGAACAACCTCACCGGGCGCAATGATGCCAACGGCGACGGCAATACCGGCGCTGTCACCGAGACCTTCGCTTACGGCGACAACCTCAACCGCCTCACCAGCTACACCGTCAGCGCCAACGCCCTCCCCAACCTGGCCCGCACGGTCAACCTGCAATACAACGCGCTGGGCATGCTGCTCTACAAGAGCGACGTCGGCAACTACACCTACAACGCACAAGGCGGCGGCGCCGGCTCCCACCCCCACGCCCTGCAAAGCGTGGCCGGCGCAGGCAGCACCAGCTACACCTTTGACGCCAACGGCAACCTCAGCACCGCCAGCGACGGCAAGTACCGCGCCCTGAGCTACACCAGCTTCAACCTGCCCGACAGCAGCAACGGCCTGCGGGGGATCAACAACCAAGGCCTGAACAGCCAATACACCTGGCAGTACGACGAGAACCACGCGCGCATCAAGGAAACCCACCAGGACGCCAACGGCACGCGCACGACCTGGTACCAGCACCCGGACAACCAGGGCAGCCTGGCATTCGAGAGCGAGACCGCCCCGAGCGGGGCAATCAGCAACCGCCACTACCTCAGCGTGGGCGGCCAGGCCATCGCGGTGCTGGTCACCACGGGGCAACTACCCACCTTGAGCGCAGGCCAGACCACGCCGGCCGTGCTCGCGAGCGTCACCGTCGTCAAGCTGGAGTACTGGCACAAGGACCACCTGGGCAGCCTGATCACGACCACCGACCACTACGGCGCGGTGACCGCGCGCTACGCCTACGACCCCTTCGGTAAGCGCCGCTACACCAACGGCACCTACGACAGCTTCGGCACCCTGATCGTGGACTGGAGCCCGACCGTCAACGCCGGCACCGACCGCGGCTTCACGGGGCACGAGCACCTGGACGATGTGGGCATCGTGCACATGAACGGGCGGCTCTTCGATCCGACGCTCGGGGTCTTCATGCAGGCCGACCCCCTCGTGCAGGACCCGTTCAACCTGCAGAACTACAACCGCTACGGGTACTGCTACAACAACCCGATGGGGTGCACGGACCCCTCTGGCTTCTGTTTCTTGGGGTGCTTCTGGCAACCTAAACACTGGGGTGTCGTAGGCAAAGTTGTCGTTGCATACTTTGCGTACACGGTACTTGGCCCCTTGGTTGGCGATTTCGTCGCCAACTATCTGTGGGAATCCGGTCTAGCTTCCATTTACACGGCTGCCACGATTGGTGGTGTGGCTGGTCCAGCAGCTGCAGGTTTCGTAATTGGGGCTGTGAATTCAGGCAGTGTTGAGGGCGGAATTCAAGGTGCGTTCTCTGCGGCTGCGTTTAACGCTGTGGGTGACTTTGTCAACGGTAGCGGTAGCTTTGCTGGGGGAGATGTTTACGGGGAAAAATCTTGGCAGGCAGTAGTCTTACATGGTGTGGTCGGGTGTGTAACAAGTGCCGCAAGCGGCAGCAAATGCGGTCCAGGAGCGCTTAGTGCTGCGTTTTCTCAAGCGGCCTTGCCATACAAGCCGACTGATTTCATTGGTGGCACGATTACGAGCTATGTCATTGGTGGTACGGCATCAGTTTTAGGGGGGGGTAAGTTTTCAAACGGAGGGGCTACGGCCGCGTTCGGCTACCTCTTTAATCATTGGGCGCATCGGCTTGAGCTAGCAATGTATGGACAGGAGGCGCATAGACTCCTTCAAGAAAAGGCGGACGAAGCAGGTTATGTTACAGAGCGAAAATGCGCGGCGCCTGGATATTGCGTGGATGGTAGATTTGATATCGCAGACTCCGGCTCAAAAGAGGTTTGGGAAATCAAAAGAAATTCGGCGCCTGGAATTGCGGCCGGAGGTATTGCTTTGGATGCCTATACCTCTGAAGAGACAGGTCTTCGCAGGGGTGGCGACTTGGCGGGCTTGGGATTGAAAGTGGGCCAAAGTATTGCAATATCTGAAGGGTATATTGAGTATAAATATACAAATGTGGGGGGTGGACTAATTGTTTACGATCGCACCGACTATACGCCTGCTACGAAATATGTTCCTTATCCCAATCCATTTCCGCTACCATTCCCTGGGCGCGGCCCGAAAAAGCCAGATCCAACAGGTCCATAAGCGCCTTTGATTAGCGACTTTTCGAATTAAAATGCCCGTATTTAGTGAAATTTTAAATAAATGCCTTCCTGCTGCAAGGAGTGCGTTTGCGGAACAAGGCCACTCCTTGCACTTGATGTATTTGCATGAAGTCGAAAATATTCGACCCCGCCCTGCCGGGGAGAAGAATTATCAGGAATTTTTGGACGAGGTTTTGCATGAAAGTGTCATGTTAAAACTTCCTTGGAGTCCGACCTCACGGCGTGCCCTTGCGATAGAGCAGCGGTCGCAATATCTAGAATATCTTGCGCTTCATTCAGTATCGGCTGATAATAATCTTTCGCTCGACCCAAATTATAATATATTTCTTCAATTGGGAGGGCATAGAAATTTCAACCTTAAGCCGCATGTAATTGAAAAGAAACAAGATGAATTGCAATCGTCGTTAAAAAAATTTAATATTCTTGAAGAAGGGCCGCTTCAGAATGCTCTTGAAGCCATTTCCGAATTTCACGGCCTTAAACGAAGGTCTGCCTCAAAAGATGAGATAAGTTGGATCGGGTGCTGGCCGCACTTAAAGATGACGTTACGCATTATTGATTTGCTGGCAACGAAAAAGTGGAGTACTGTAATTGTGGGCTGTGTATTTGAATATCTGCCAGGCAAAGAATTTGGGATGAATGATTTGATGGCAGGTGCTGAAGCGTATATTAATCAAAATAAAAACGAAATTGAAAAAATTTTTTCCTTTGAATCCCAGGTTGCACTTTTTTGTGATCTAGCGAAATTGATCAATAATAGTTTAGAAATGGATGCAATTTAGAGTCCTGATTAGTAATGTGCCTCAGCCCCGCCCCGAATCTCGCTGATGCGATGCGGCGAACAGCGTGCCGTGTCGACGATCAGCCGTGCGACGAGGCTGCGCAGATCGAAGCGGCGGTTGA
>NZ_JAPPUW010000032.1 GCF_026712205.1 Pelomonas aquatica | reverse complement strand
TGAGCCGCTCGGCCAGTCGGCTGATGGTGGCCTTGTCGCTGACGATCAGACTCTTCATCCACGCCTCCGGATGTTGCGTGGATGGAAATTGTATCTAATATATTGAACGCGAATTGGTATCAAGCGCCACGCCCTGGCGAACTTCTGCCCGGACACGCTGAGCGAGCTGAAGGACACCGCACGGCGCAAGCTCAAGAGCGGGCAGAAGCGCAAATCGATCATCACCGCATGCTGGAAGCAAGCTGAGCTGTGGTGATGTCGTGCTTTAGGTAAAGCTCAATAGTTGGATGAGCCGCCTAAAAATGCATCGTGGCCGAGGTGCCAAGCAACCAGGTGCGCCCCGGCGCTGGCTCGAAGAAGCGGCTGTTGCCTTCGTTGACGATCACAGAGCCGGCGTACTTGCGGTCGGTCAGGTTGTCGCAGCGGACAAAGGCGGAAAGCTCCCAGTGCGCTGCGCTGTAGTTGTAGCCCGCGTGCAGGGCCGCCACGGTGAAGCTGCCGGCGGCATCGGTGTTGGCGTCGTTGACCGGCACGCCGCTCAGGTGGCGCAGTTCCACGCCGCCGCGCCAGCCGGTGGCCGGCAGCCAGCCGAGCGAGGCAAACAGCGAGCCGCGCGCGATGCCCGGAATGCGGTTGCCGGCCGGGATGCGCACGTTCGGAGCCGCGCAGGGCGTGGCCGTGCAGGTGAGGAAGGCGTCGGTGTATTTGGCGGTCAGCAGCGTCGCGACGGCCTGCGCCTTCAGGTCCTGCAGCCAGTTGGCGGACCAGCCCAGTTCCAGGCCGGTGCGCTTCGTGCCGCCGGCGTTCTGGTAGGTGGTGCGGCCGCCGGTGTTGGTCTGCGTGACGATCTCGTGCCTGGTACGCGTCTCGAAGGCGGCGACGCTCAGTTCGCCCAGGCTTTCGCCGAGGCGCGCCTTGACGCCGGCCTCCACGCTGTTGCTGGTCGCCGCCTGCAGGCCGAAGTTCAGGCCGGTCTGGCCGCCGGAGCGGTAGGCGAGTTCGTTGAGCGTCGGCGTCTCGAAACCGCGGCCTGCGGTGGCGTAGAGATGAACGTCGCTGTTCAGCGTATACATCGCGCCGACGACCGGCAGCGTGGCACCGTAGTCGGTGCGGCCGCTGTCGTCAGGGTTGCCGGTGGAGATGTAGTGGTCGGTCGACTTGAAGGCCACGCGGCTGTGGCGCACGCCAGCGTTCAGGCTGAACTTGGGCGTGAGCTGCCAGCCGGCCTGCAGGTATTCGTCGAGGCTCGATACCGTGTTGTTTTCGTCGCGGCGGAGCGCACCGACCACGCCGAGCGTGTTGCCGATGAAGTTCTGGTAGCCGCGGCGGTGTTCGTCCAGCCCATCGTAGGCAATGCCGCCGACCAGCGTGAGCGGCGCGTCGAGCAGCGCGGATTTCAGCGTCCAGCGCACTTCCGCGCCCCGGTAGTCGCGGTCGAGATCGATGACGCCGCCCGGGTGCGTGGCCGGGGCCTGGGCAGCCTTCGGGATCGACTGGAACTGCTCGGCGCCGCGGTGGCCGCCGTAGGCCATGAGCTGCACGCTGTTGGCCGCGTCGAGCTGCCGCTCGTAGATCAGGCCGGCCTGCGTCTGGTTGACGGTCTTGCGCGTGTTGTAGGCCAGCGCCGAGGGGTCGACCCCACGCGGGTTGGCTTCGAACTGCGCGCGCGACAGGCCCATCGGATCCTGCGCCTCGGGCAGCGCGACGCTGTTGACGACGAGGGTCAGCTTGCTGTCGGCATCGGGATGCAGCGTGAACTTGGCATTCCCCAGGCGCCGGTCCGCGGCGCTGTGGTCACGGTAGCCGTCGGTGCGGAAGCGGCTGGCGCCGACGACGAAGCCCACGCCGCCGACCGTGCCCGAGGCCTTGGCGCCGACGCGCAGCACGCCGTGGCTGCCCGTCGCCACGTCGAAGCCGAGCCGCGTCGCGCCGCCGCCTTCCTCGCTGAAGACCTGGATCACGCCGCCCGACGAGTTGCCGTACAGCGCCGAGAACGGGCCGCGCAGCACCTCGATGTGGTCGACCGAGCCCAGCTCGACATGGGAGATCTGGCCCTGGCCGTCCGGCAGCGTCGCGGGGATGCCGTCCACATAGAGCCGCACGCCGCGGATGCCGAAGGTCGAGCGCGCGCCGAAGCCGCGCACCGAAATCTGCACGTCCTGCGCGTAGTTCTGCCGGTCGCGCGCGAGCAGGCCCGGCACGCCGCCGAGGGCCTCGGAGATGTTGACCAGCGCGTGGCCGCCGCGGATTTCCTCGTTGGAGATGCGGCTGATCGAGGCGGGTGCATCGAAGGCGGCCAGCTCGGTGCGCGTCGCGGTGACGACGACCGGCGGCAGGGCCTGCAGGTCGTTCAGGGTGGAAGGCCCCGACTGTCCGAACGAAAGCGCGGGATAGGCCAGGCAGCTGATGAACACGAGGATGCGCATGAGGTTCGACTCTCTGGTGGCGGCATGTCTTGAAGACGCATCGGGCTAGCGATGAACACGCGAGGCCTGCTCCCAGGCGATCGTCGCGACGCGGGCAAACCGTTCGCCCATGACCTCGCCGTCGGCGCTGGCGGCCGTCCCGCGGGCCACGCGCCCCTTGATGCCATGCAGGATCGCGGCGAAGCGGAACATGTTGAAGCTGATGTAGTAGTCGAGGTCAGGGATGCCGTCACGGCCGGTGCGGCGGCAGTAGGCCGCGACGTAGGCGGCCTCGTCCGGCAGGCCGGCCGCCTGCAGGTCGACGCCGGCGATGCCGCCGAGGATGTCGGGAGGCATGCGGTACATCATGGCGTGATAGGCGAAGTCGGCCAGCGGGTCGCCCAGCGTCGAGAGCTCCCAGTCCAGCACCGCCAGCACGCGCGGCTCGGTGGGGTGGAAGATCATGTTGTCGACGCGGAAGTCGCCATGCGTGATCGCCGTCTCGCCGGACGCCGGCAGGTGCTCCCGGAGCCAATCGACCAGGCGGTCCATGGCCGGGTGGCGGCCGGCGAGTTCGTCGTCCAGATACTGCTGCGACCAGCGCGCCAGCTGCCGGGCGACATAGCCACCGGGGCGGCCATAGTCGGCCAGGCCGACCGCGGCCGGATCGATGCGATGCAGGGCGGCGAGCGCGGCGTTCATCGCATCCAGCATGGCGGGGCGCTCATCGCGGGGCAGCGTCGAGAAGCTCGCATCCCAGAAGATGCGCCCCTCGACCATGTCCATCACATAGAACCAGCTGCCGATCACGCCCTCGTCGGTGCACAGGGCATGAACGCGCGGAACGGGGTAGCCGACGGCCCCCAGCTCGGCCATCACGCGCGCCTCGCGCTCCACGGCATGGGCACCCTTCAGCAGCGCGCCGGGCGGCTTGCGGCGCAGCACATAGTCGGCGCCCGGCGTGCGCAGCCGGTAGGTGGGGTTCGACTGCCCGCCCTTGAACTGCTCGACATGCATGGGCCCGGCAAACCCCGGGATGTGGGCGGCCATCCACTGAGCGAGGCGGGCTTCGTCGAAGCGATGCTGCTCGCGCACGGGCGTGGTGCCGGCGAAGTCGGAGCTTGCTTCAGCCATGCGATGCCCCTGCCAGCGCGTCGCGCTTGATCTTCTTGGCCAGCGACCATTTGTGGACCTCGGTGGGGCCGTCGTAGATGCGGAAGGCGCGCAGCTCGCGGAACACCTGCTCGACGACGGTGTCGCGCGAGACGCCCATGCCACCCATGATCTGCACGCAGCGATCGGCGATGCGGAACAGCGCCTCGGAAACCGCCACCTTGGTCATCGAGCTCTCGACGCTGCCCGTGGCGCCGGCATCGAGCACGCCCGCGCACCAGTCGATCATCAGGGCCGCCTGCTGCAGCTCGATCAGGTTGTCCGCCAGCATGAAGCCAACGCCCTCGTGGTCGACCAGCAGCTTGCCGAAGGCCTTGCGCGTGGTGGCGTAGGCGGTGGAGATTTCCTGCGCGCGCACGACGGCGCCGAACCAGCGCATGCAGTGCGACAGCCGCGCCGGCGCGAGCCGCAGCTGCGCGTAGCGAAAGCCCTCGTCGACCTCGCCGAGGATCTGGTCCGCCGGGACGCGCAGGCCGTCGATGACGATCAGGGAATGCCCACCGGGCATCGAGCTGTCGATGGTGTCGAGCACGCGCTCGACGCGTATCGCCGGGTCGGGCAGGTCGACGAGGAACATGGTGGCCTTCGCCTGCTCGCCCTGTCCGGTGCGGGCCATCACGATGCCGACCTCGGCGCCCTGCGCACCGGTGATGAACATCTTGCGCCCGTCCAGCACCCAGTCGGCCCCGTCGCGCCGGGCGGTGGTTGCGAGCATCGAAGGGTCCGAGCCCGCGCCGCCTTCGGAGGCCGGCTCGGTCATGTAGAAGGCCGAGCGGGCCTGGCCCGTGATGAGCTTGTCCAGGAAGCGGCGCTTCTGTGCCGGTGTCGCCACCTTGCCGAGCAGGAAGATGTTGCCTTCGTCCGGCGCCATCGTGTTGGTGGCCACGGGGCCCAGCGGCGAGAGCCCCGCGCGCTTGAGGATGGCGGCGGTCTCGAGGTGGGTCATGTGGCCGCCGTCGGGCAGGAGCTGCGGCGTCAGCACGCCGGCGGCAACGGCCTTCGCCCGCAGTTCGGCGACCAGGCCGGCTTCGGGGCCGTGTGCGCCGGCCCGCGGGTCGCGCTCGTACGGGATCACGACGTCCCGCACGAAAGCCTCGACGCGGTCGGCCATCGCCTGGCTGCGTTCGGTGGGGCAGGGGGTGAACATGTGGATGTCCTTCACAGGGTGCTGACGAGATGGCCGCCGTCGACGGCGAGCACGGCGCCGGTCATGTAGCGCGAAGCGTCCGACGCCAGCAGCAGCAGCGGCCCGTCGAGTTCGTGCAGCTGGCCGAGGCGGCGCTGGGGGATGCGTTTGATCAGGGCCTGTCCGGCTTCGCTCTGCCAGAAATGCCGGTTGAGCTCGGTCTCCATATAGCCGGGGGCGAGCGCGTTCACGCGGATGCCGTGGCGCGCCCACTCCAGTGCGAGCGCCTGGGTGAGCTGGATGACGCCGGCCTTGGACACCGCATACGACACCACGCCCGCGGCCTGCCGCAGGCCCAGGATGGAGGCCACGTTGATGATGCTGCCGCCACCGCGCTCGCGCATGCCCGGTGCCAGCGCCTGGGCCAGGAAGAACATGCCCTTGAGGTTGGTGTCGAGCACGGCGTCCCAGTCGTCCTCGCTGTGCGACAGGGCCGGCGTCTCGCGCACCACGCCGGCGTTGTTGACGAGGATGTCGATGGGGCCTGCGGCTGCGGCGAGTTCTTGCCGCGAGGCCGCGTCCGTGACGTCCAGGCGAAGGCAGCGCGCGACGCCATGCGCTTCGACGCGCCGTGCGACGTCGGCCAGCGAATCCATGCGGCGCGCCGCGATGACGACCTCGGCGCCGTGCGCCGCGAGCAGCACGGCGAAGTGGGCGCCGAGGCCGCTCGAAGCGCCCGTCACCAGCGCGCGCTTGCCGGCCAGCGCGCCGGGCTTTGTCGATGTCATGTCTGTTTCTCCTGTGGGAGCTGCTCCTGATCCGGAGCGAGGCGGAACGCCGTCATCAACGCGTTCAGGTGCGCGGACTGGCTGCGCAGGCATTCGGAAGCCGCGGCACTTTGCTCGACCAGCGCGGCGTTCTGTTGGGTGGCCTGGTCCAGCAGCGCGACGGCGCTGTGCACCTCGGCGATGCCCGAACTCTGTTCGGCCGTCGCGGCGGTGATGTTCTCCATGGCATCGGTGAGCTGGCGCACGGCCGATGTGATTTCGGTCATCGTGTCGCCCGCCTGCCTGACGAGCTGCGTGCCGGCCTGAACCCGCTCGACGCTGTTGTCGATCAGGCGCTTGATGTCGCCCGCGGCATTGGCCGACCGCTGCGCCAGCGCGCGAACCTCTGCGGCCACCACGGCAAAGCCCCGGCCCTGCTCGCCGGCGCGGGCGGCCTCGACGGCGGCGTTGAGCGCCAGGATGTTGGTCTGGAACGCAATGCCGTCGATCAGGCCGAGGATGTCGGCGATCCTGCGGCTGGCCGCCGAGATTTCGTCCATATTGGCCACGACCTGCTCCACCACCTGGCCGCCGCGTTGGGCGGTCTGCGACGCCGAGCTCGCCAGCTGGTTCGCCATCGCCGCGGATGCGGCGCTCTGCTGCACGGCACCGGTCAGCTCCTGCAGCGACGAAGCGGTCTCCTGCAATTTGCCGGCGGTGCGCTCCGTGCGGCCGGACAGGTCCGAGTTCCCCGCCGCCACTTCGTCGCTGGCCACGCCGATGCTGTCCGCGCACTGGCGCACGTCGCCGACGAGGCGGCGAAGCCCGTCCTGCATGTCCGCGAGCGCATTCAACAGCGCACCGACTTCATCCAGCTGGTGTGAGCGCGCCTGCGCAGAAACATCGCCCTGCGCGACCCGCCTCGACAGCGCGACCGCCTGGCGAAGCGGCCGCGTGATGCTGCGCGATATCAGGATCGCGAACAGCAGTCCGGTGGTGAGCGCCACGCAGGCCATCACGACGGTGACCCATTGCGACACCCGGGCACTCCGTGACGATTCGGTGGCGGCGGCGCTCATGGACTCGCCCATCGCCACGCGCAGCGTGGCGAGGCTGTCCATCCATTGCGCCTGGGGGTTGGAGACCTGGGTGGAATAGAAATCGGTCAGCGTCGCACGGTCCACGGTGCCGGCCAGCCCGGACATCTTGTCGAACAGCGGAAGCGCCTCCGCCTCGGCCGCGTGGACGGCATCCGCCGGCTTGCTCCACGGTGCCGCCTCGCTCGACGCGGACAGCCGTGCGAGCTTTGCATTCGCATCGGTATAGCGCTCCACCGTGGCCCGGTAGTCGTCCTGCAGGCGCTTGATCTCGTCGGGCGCATCCGCCTCGCGCAGGCCGCCCAGCACGATGACCATGTCCTGCACCGCGATCTGCATGTCGCTCGCCAGCGTTTCGCGTTGCGCATGCTCCTCGACGAGTTGCCGGGCCACCGCGGACATCGCGCCCGTCTGTACCCAGCCCGTGGCGCCAACCGCGAGCAGCATCAGCAGCACCAGCCCGAACCCCAGATGGAGCCGTGCCGCGATGGACGGATGGACGCGCTGCAACAGCCTCGGCAGACGGACGCCGAAGGCGCGCGGGGGTTGACGGGGGGCGTGGCCAGACGGGTCCAGGGCAGCGCCGATCTCAGCTTCGCGGTTCCAAGCCTCTGTCACGAGCATGCTCCTTGTTGGTCGTTCTTTGTACATTAAAATTGTACAAATGACCAAGCACAATTATCATTGTGATAACAATGAAGTTGTTCGTTTGACCACAAGGCTTGCGGCTCATGCCGGGGGCCGGAGAGGGCTGGGCATGGCGAAGGCATCAAGGGTTGACGAAACGGACAGGCCGCAAACCGAGGTGCCGGTTCGCGGCGCTCGTGCGCTGCAGTCCGAGCGCCGTCGCCGGGACATCCTGAAGGCTTCCGGCAAGGTGCTTTCAGAGGGCTTCGCGGACTTCTCCCTGCGCAAGGTCGCGGCGGCGGCCGACGTGCGCCTCAATACCGTGCAGCATCACTTCAAGGATCTCGACTCCCTGCTCCATGCCACGCTCGAATTCGTCGGCCGCGAGTTGCTGACCCGTTTCGTGGAACTGGGTCGAGGCCAGAACGAAGATCCCGTCGACGATCTGCTGGTCTTCCTCGACGAAGCCTGGCTCGCGATCCGGAAGGCGGTCGTCCGGGTGTTCTTCTTCGAACTGTGGACGATGGCCTTGCGCCGGCCCGCCATCGAGGGGATGGTCAAGCAGATGTACAGCGAATATCAGGCATCGCTGGCGGCGATCCTGCGGCGCGTGAACCCGGCCTTGACGGACGCCGAGGCCGGCGTGCTGGCCCGGCTGATCTGCTCATGGACCGAAGGCGCGCTGGTGATGGCTCACTGGGGCGGGGAAAGGGTGCCCTCTTTGAGCCTGCTGAGCATCCGGATGAAGTCGGCCTCGCTGGCGCTGGTGGGTGTCGCGAATCCGGCCGCGCGCCGTTGACTTCCGCGGATTGCCCGGCCGTGGCGGCGCGTTCAGGCCTGGCGGGCGAGTCGCCGCTGGTCGGCGTTCTCGGCGGGGGCAATCAACGCGAGACAGGCGGCCTTCATGCGAAGGCTGACGAAGCTCAGCGAAGGTGCTTCGCCATCGCTCCAGTGTGACGTGACCATGGCGCCCTCCGTCCAGCTGCAGATCAGCATGGCCAGCGTCTGGAGCTCGGTGTCCGTCAGGCCGGGATTGACTCGATGCACGATGGCCGCCACCGAGTTTCGGTACTCCGTATAGAGCTGCCTGACCAACTGCCCGATGGAGGGCCGGTGCAGTCCCATGGCCCAGACTTCGATGCTGAAGGTCCGGATGTTCGTGTCACGAATCGCCACCCACGCTTCGTCCAGGAACACCATCAGGTCGTCGCTGGGCGAGTCGTATTGGCCCGCAGCCAGCTGTCGCATGCGGGGCAGGAAACGCCCCAGCAAGGACTCGACCGTCGCGAGCACGAGCGAGTCCAGGTCGCCGAAGTGGTGTTGCACCGTGTTCAGGCGCACACCGGCCGCGGCGGCCACCTTGCGCAGGGAGAAGTCGGCGTAACCCTCCGCGAGGACGTCGGCGGAGGCTTTCAGGATGTCCGCACGTCGGCGCTCCGACTGCGCGGCGCGAACACCGCTCGGGACTGCTGCCGCAGCGTCGTCGGCTTCGTGGTCTGGGCCTGCTGGCTTGGTCATGTCTTGGGTCCTGTGGCCGGAGGGCGCGCGCGTCGCTGGTCGATGGAACAACATTCTGCCTGTTTCAGCGACAGCGCGGTGCGCGCCGGACATGGCGGACAGGGGTTTCAGCGGGCAACCGGTGAAGGCCAGCCCCTTGTGCGTAGGGGGCGTCGGACAACGCCCTCCAGCTTCCGGCTCTCCAGAGGCTGAACTTTTATTATTGTGCATGCGACCATATTTGCGGGTTTCTACTGCCGCTTGGATGTTGATTTTTATTGGTCGATAGACCAAACTTGCATCAAATGAAACGACAGGCTGGGCCATCTAGCCAGGACATCGCCAGAGGGCTCAGCAACGCTGTCCGTTTGCGCCGAAGGAGCAGATCATGAACATCTCGCACGCCAACATCCCGTCATCGCATTTCGAGGTCAGGTTCGAGTCGCTCTTCAGCGATGGCCGAGGCCTCGTCTTCCCTTGTGACGAAGAAGGCCAGGTCGATATCAATGCGCTCAGCGAGCGCCACCGCAGCAACTACTTCTTCGCCCGGGCCATGCTCGGTCGAGAGTACGCAACCCCGCGTGTCATCTCCTGCGGTCAGTCGACATGTCAACCGAGTTCCCAAAGAGAGCAGGTGGTTGGTTGACCGTCCCTGGCCTGCCAGGGACGGCGCACCTTCTCCTGCGCGCACCGGAGGCTGCTCAATGACTTAGATCCACCGCCATAAGTGCACACATTCTTCCTCGCCCCATCCATCGCCCCACCAAGGAGATTCTCATGACCTGGACTACCCCCGCATACCAAGATTTTCGATTCGGCTTCGAGATCACGATGTACGTCGCGGCGCGCTGACGCCCCGAGGCGAGCTTGCGGACGATGACCTCCCAACGACCATGAAGATCCTCGTTCTTGGCTCAGGTGCGGGTGGCGGCTATCCGCAGTGGAACTGCAACTGCAGGCTGTGCAACGGCCAGCGCAGCGGAACCCTGCAGGCGTCCGCCCGTACTCAAAGTTCCATCGCCGTTTCGCCCAACGGGGAGCATTGGCTGCTGCTGAATGCGTCCCCCGATCTTGGCCACCAGATCCGCAGCAACGCGGCGTTACACCCGCGTGGCGGCCTGCGTGGCAGTCCCATCCGCGCGGTCTTGCTGACAGACGCTCAGGTCGATCACACGACTGGCCTGCTGAGCCTGCGCGAGGGAGCGCCCCTCGAGTTGTACTGCACGTCATCGGTGTTCGAGGATCTGTCCGGCGGACTGCCTATCCTGACTACGCTGGGTCACTATTGCGGTGTGCGCTGGCACAGGATCCCCATCGGCGGAGAGCAAACCGCTGCAGCGCTGGACGTCGAGGGCTTCCCTGGGATCAAGGTTCGGGCGCTGGCGATCCCCGGCAGCGTGCCTCTCTACTCGACGCGCCGCTGGGGCGCCTCTGCGGGCGACAACATCGCCCTGCTGATCGAGGACGCAAATACAGGAAAACGCGTCTTCTACGCTCCGGGACTGGCACACGTAGGCGATCCGGAGCTGGCGTGGATGCAAGAGGCCGACTGCGTGATGGTCGACGGCACGTTCTGGACCGAAGACGAAATGATCGACGCCGGCCTGGGCGCGCGGTCTGCCAGTGACATGGGCCATCTGTCGCAAACCGGGCGCTCTGGGCCGCCGGGGATGCTCGCCGTGTTGGACAGGCTGAGCACGCGACGCAAGGTGCTCATCCACATCAACAACAGCAATCCAATCCTCGACGAATGCGGCGAACAGCGGCGGATTCTTGCGCTGTGCGGCATTGAGGTCGCCCACGACGGCATGGAGATCGAGCTGTGAGCGAAGCCTGCTGGACCGTGGACGAGTTCGAGCAGAAGCTTCGAGCGCTGGAACGCGGCTACCACATCCATCATCCATTCAACCAGCGCCTGAACCGCGGCGAGTTGAAGCCGTTCCAGGTGCGCGGCTGGGTGGCGAACCGCTTCTATTACCAGCTGTGCATCCCGATCAAGGATGCTGCAATCCTCTCCAATTGCAGCGATCGCGCGGTGCGCCGCCGCTGGATCGAACGCCTGATCGATCACGACGGCCGCGGCGATCACGAAGGCGCCAGGGCGGGAGGCATCGAAGCTTGGGTGCGCCTTGGTTTAGCCGTGGGTCTGAGCCGTCAAGATCTGTGGTCGTGCGTCCATGTGCAGCCCGGCGTGCGCTTCGCAGTTGATGCCTACGTCAACTTCGCGCGCCAGGCGCCGTGGCAGGAGGCGGCGATCTCCTCGCTGACGGAGCTCTTCGCGCCGAAGATCCATGCCGACCGGCTGGTGGGCTGGCCCGGGCACTACCCGTGGATCGATCCCGAGGGGCTGCACTACTTCCGCGGCCGCATATCGCTCGCCGAGCGCGACGTGCAGCACGGCCTGGAGATCGCGAAGACCTGGTGCGGCAGCCTTGGCCGCCAGAAGCGAGCGCTGGAGATCGTGCAGTTCAAGCTCGACATCCTGTGGGCCATGCTCGATGCTATCGAGCGAGCTTATCCCGACGACTTACCCGAGCAGGTGAGGCCGTGAACAGCGTTTCGGTACAGCGGCTCCTGGAACTCAAGCCGGCGCTGTCGTCGTTGTACCGACTGCAGTACGAGGCAGTGCAGCAGAGTTGGGTGCTGCTCTATCCGGAAGGCATGGTGCGGCTCAACGGCCCGGCCAGCGAGATCTTGTGTTGCTGCGACGGACAACGCAGCGTGAAGCAGGTGATCCGCGAGTTGCAAGAGCGTTTCGACAAGTCCGACCTGCACGACGACATCTGCAATTTCGTGCGCCACGCCTATGAACGCGGTTGGATCAGCTGAAGGCAAGATGGTCGGCCCCCCGCTGTGGCTGTTGGCGGAGCTTACCTACCGCTGCCCGTTGCACTGCGTGTTCTGCTCCAACCCCTTGGACTACGCACGCCATGGCAACGAGTTGAGCACCGCTGAATGGCGGAGGGTGCTGAGCGAGGGGCGCGCGATGGGCGCAGTGCAGCTCGGGCTCTCTGGCGGCGAGCCGTTGCTGCGCGACGACCTCGAGGAGATCGTGGCCCATGCCCACGGGCTGGGCTTCTACGTCAACCTCATCACTTCCGGCATCGGCCTGACCGAGTCGCGAGCCCGCGCCTTGAAGGAGGCAGGTCTCGATCACATTCAGCTGTCCTTCCAAGACTCGACCCGCGAGCTGAATGACTTCCTCTCATCCACGCGCAGCTTCGATCTGAAGGCCAAGGTGGCCGGCATCATCAAGGGGCTGGGCTACCCGATGGTGCTGAACTGCGTGATGCACCGCTACAACCTGCCGCACGTGGGGCGCATCATCGCCATGGCCGAGGCTATGGGTGCAGACTTCCTCGAGCTGGCCAACACGCAGTACTACGGCTGGGCATGGCTGAACCGCGAGGCGCTGATGCCCACGCGCGAGGACCTGGTCCATGCGGAGGCCATCGTCGACGACCACCGCGCGCGCCTCGCCGGCCGCATGAAGATCCTCTGGGTCTCTCCCGACTATCAGGATGCGAGACCGAAGGCATGCATGAACGGTTGGGGCGCGGTTTTCCTGCTGGTTGCGCCCGATGGCGCCGCGTTGCCGTGCCACAGCGCGCGCGTTCTGCCGGGTCTTGATATACCTTTCGTGCAGGACCGCAGCTTGAGCGAGATCTGGTACGAGAGCTCCACCTTCAATCTCTACCGCGGCTCTGCCTGGCTGAGCGATACCTGTCGCAGCTGCGATCAGCACACGCACGACTTCGGCGGCTGCCGGTGCCAAGCCTATCTGATCACCGGCGCTGCTGACGCCACCGATCCTGTGTGCCCCAAGAGCCCGGACCGTCCGCTGGTGGACAGCCTCATCGCGCGCGCCGGCGGCAGCAGCAGCATCGTCGCGCAGCCGCTGAAGTTCGTCCCGAACTTGGCACGGCAGCTTGCGCTGGTGTACCGCACCGATGCCAACTCGCGCGAGCGGTGCGACGCCGAGGACCGGGCGCATGGCTGAGTGCGCCGGGCCTCTTCACGCGGGCTGGGCGCTCGCGGTCCACGACCTGGCCGTGTTGGCGCTGCACCTGCGCCATCTGCCGGTGGCCATCGCCGCGGAGCTCGCCTTGAATGTCGTCGTCGACCGGCCGGAATGGCGTCACTGCACCGCCAACTGACCGCCCATCACCTGTCTGCGCCAAGTCGAAATTCATAGACTGATCCAAACAACTTCAACGTCAGGAGACGCCTGTGTCCACGATCACCCGAGCCATCCGAGCGTGCTTCCATGCCGCGCTGTCCCTGTCTGCGGTTGCGGTCGTCGCCCAAGAGCGAACGCCGATCGGCGCCGAGAAGGCGGGCAATGCGGCCGGAACGATTCCGGCCTTTGGTGGCAGCGAGGCGCCGACTTCCGGTTGGTCGTTCGGCAAGTACCGCGGCGACCACTGGGCGCACAAGGACGAGAAGCCCCTGTTCGCCATCGATGCGTCCAATGTGGACAAGTACGCCGACAAGCTGCTTCCCGGCCAGGTCCAGCTGCTCAAGACGGTGAAGGGCTACACCATGCCGGTGTACCCCTCGCATCGGAACTGCGCGATGCCGGACTACGTGGTCGAGAACACAAAGGCGAACGAGGGCAAGGCCAAGATCGCGGCGAACGGATGGGCCCTGGAAGAAGCGGTGCTGCCGTCGGTGCCGTTCCCGGCGCCCAAGAGCGGCATCGAGGCGATCTGGAACCTGCTGATGCGTTTCCAGGGCGTGGCGGTCGACTTCCAGTCGATCAGCACCTACGTCTCGCCGGCGCCCGGCTCGGACAAGGGCATCCTGGTGAAGGCGCAGCAGGTGTTTTACTTCCCTTGGGCCGCCAAGGGCCATGTCTCGCCCAAGTCCGAGGGCATGGTGCAGGCCGGCGTGTATTACGCCTACCGCGAACCGGCCGCGCTGGCGGGGCAGGCCATCGTGCAGCGCTACTACTTCGGGCAGGACACCGAAAGCTTCTACTACTTCACCGGCCAGCGGCGCGTGCGGCGGCTGCCGCTGTACGCCTATGACGCGCCGCTGATCGGCTTCGAGAACCAGCTGCCGGCGGATGCGTCGTATGTGTTCTCCGGCAACCCCGACCGCTTCGACTGGAAGCTGGTGGGCAAGAAGGAGGTCTATGTCCCCTACAACAACTTCAAGACCGCCAACCCCGGCGTCTCCACCAGCGATCTGCTGAAGCCGAGCTTCGTCAGCGCCGACTTCCGCCGCTACGAGTTGCATCGCGTCTGGGAGATCGTCGGCACCGTCAAGGAGGGTGTGCGCCACTCCTCGCCCAAGAAGACCATCTATCTCGACGAGGACACCTGGCATGCCATGGTCGGCGACGACTACGACGCGCAGGGCAAGCTGTGGCGCCACAAGGAGAACGGTGTCCGCCCGGCCTGGGAGGCCGGCGTCTGCACCTCGGCCATCGAGTACCACAACTACGACTTCGTCAGCGGCCGCTATGTGGCGGACAACATCGTGGCGGGTGGCGGCCAGGACATCCGCGTGATGCTGGAGGCCGGCACGGACGCGCGCCTGAAGCCGTCGTTCTACACCGCCGAGTCCCTGCGCGCGAACAGCGAGCGCTGACGCGACGGCATTCCACAGCGACGGACCATAACGAGGAGAACCAGGTGAACAACAAGATCTTTGGTGTGCCCGCGCTTGTCGCGGCGCTGGCGGCGGCGGACTACGCGCATGGTGTGGAGTTCAAGAACGATCTGTTCGAAGGATCGTTCAACAGCACGGTGACGGTCGGTGGCGGACGCCGGTCGAGCAATCCGAGCTGCAGCATCGTGGGGGACAGCGCCGCCTGCGCAGGCACGGCCGATCCCGAGCAGTGGTCCGCGGGCGACGACGGCAACCTCAATTACCGCAAGGGGGATTGGTTCACGCTCTACCTCAAGGGCACCCATGAGCTCCTGCTGAAGAACAGTTCGGGACTGAAGTTCTTCGCGCGCGGAACGTGGAAGAAGGACTTCAAGGCCGACGACACGCGACGCACCGAACTGTCCGACGACGCGAAGAAGCAGATCGTCAACAACGCCGAACTGCTGGACCTGTGGGTCAGCAAGGACTTCTCCATCGGCGACCGCAATGGGCGGGTGCGCCTCGGGCAGCAGGTCATCAGCTGGGGCGAGGCGCTCTTCCTGACCGGCGGCGTGGCGACCAATGTGCTCGATATCCAGAAGCTGCTGGTGCCCGGCACCCAGCTCAAGGAGGCCTTCCTGCCCGTGCAGGCCCTCAGCGTCAGCAGCTCGCTCAGCGACACGGTGAACCTGGAGGCCTACTACCAGTTCAAGTGGCGCCGCTCGCGCGTGCCGCCCGTGGGCTCGTACTTCAGTGCCGGCGACTACTACGACAAGGGGCGCGGGCCGCTGGCCTATCTCGGCACCAATCCGAACGTGACGGCGCCTGACCAGTACAGCACACCGGGGGCGCCGCGCCAGATGTCCCAGGACGATGCCGTGGTGGCGATCTATGGCGCGGGGAACTTCGGCATCCCGATGCTGGCCGACAAGGCGCCCAGGAAGGGCGGCCAGTACGGCCTGTCGCTGAAATGGGCGCCCGCAGGGACGCAATCCAATTTCGGCTTCTTCGCGGTCAACTACCACGACCAGCTGCCGGTGCTCACCAACGGGTCCATGGTCAACGGCAACGTCAACGGCCAGCTTGGGCTTCCAGCCGACACGCCGCTGCCGGCCCTGCAATGGCGCTTCCTCGAGAACCGCAAGATGTACGGCCTCACGAGCAGCTTCCCGCTCGGCAACTGGGCCATCGGCACGGAGCTGACCTATCGGCCGAAGGACGCCGTCACGCTGTCTGGCTGCTACGGCGCCGGTGGTGCGCTGGACGCCGCGACCAATCCCGCGCCCATCGATCCGGCCAGCTGCGAGCTGTACAAGGACATGAAGAAGTACCAGGCGAGCGTGACGGCGCTGCTGCAGCTGCAGAAGAGCGAGCATCCTTTCGTGCTGAACCTGCTCGGTGCCGACAGCGCCTTCCTGACGATCGAGGCGGCGCTCACGCGCTATCCCGGCGTCGTCAATGGCCGCATCCGGCAGACCATCAACGGCGTCGAGGTGGATCAGGTCGCGCAGGCCGGCTACTTCCTGGGCCTGGACCGCAGCGACCCCAACCACCCGATCGCGGCCCGGGTCGGCACCGCGACGTCATGGGGTTATGTGCTGGACTTCAACTGGACCTATGACGGCCTGATTCCGGGCTGGCAGCTGACGCCCGGCGTCACCTTCTCGCACAGCGTGAAGGGCGACACGCCGAACATCGTGGCCCAGTTCCTGGAAGGCAACAAGTCCGCCAACCTGTACCTGATGCTGAACCAGAACCCGACGGTCTGGCAGTTCGGCATCAACTACACCAGCTACTTCGGCGGCAAGAAGAGCCCGGTCGAACGGCAGGTGTTCAAGGACAGGGACTTCTTCGGCTTCTTCGCAAGCTACAACTTCTGACGCGTGGATTCGGACATGTCGACCCTGCAGGATCACGAGTCGCTGCGCCGGACGGATGAACGACGGCTGCTGCACGCGTTCTCCGCGCTGCGCACCCAGCCAGGCCGCGACGTGCTGGTGGTGCGCGAGGCGCAGGGCCTGGTCCTGACCGACGATCGCGGCCAGCAGTTCACCGATGCCGGCTCGGGGCTTTGGTGCAGCAACGTCGGCTACGGGCGTGCCGAGATCGTCCGTGCGGCGGCGGCGCAGATGGCGGATGTCAGCTTCTCGCACAACTTCAATGTGCTCACGAGCGAGCCGCTCATCCAGCTCAGCGAACGGCTCGTCGCGCTGGCGCCGCCGGGGTTCGAGCGGGTGCTGTACGCCATCCGAAGCCAACGACGCCCAGGTCAAGCTGGCGTGGCGCTACCACCTCGTGCGTGGCAAGCCGTCCAAGAAGAAGATCATCTCGCGCAAGGGCGGCTACCACGGCGCGACGGTGATGGCCGGCAGCCTGACCGGCCTGGAAGTGACGCACCGCGGTTTCCACATGCCGCTGGACTTCGTGCTTCATGCCGAAGCCGCCGAATAGCACCGGAGGCCGGCGAGCTTGGACGGCGACGAGGAGGCGTTCTCGCGCCATCTCGCCGAGCAGCTGGACCGCATGATCCAGGCCGAGGGTGACGACGCCGTCGCCGCCTTCATCGCGGAGCCGATCATGGGCTCGGCCGGTGCCATTCAGCCGCCGGCGGGCTGTTCGCCGGCATCGAGTTCGACGCGGACCCCGGCGCGCGCAGGCCGTTCTCAGCGCCGGCCCGGGTCACGGGCCTGCTGCAGCAGTGCATGCAGGAAGAGCGCCTGCTGCTGCGCAGCGGCCATGGCCGCGTCGTGTGCGCAATGGCGCTGCCGCTGATTGCCACGCAGGTTGATGTGGACGAGATCGTGGACCGGATCGCGCGGGCGGTCGGGCGATTCGAAGAGCGGCTACCGGCTTGCATGAGCACATAGGCGACGTGTAGACAGCCCGCAGCGAACGCAAGCCAGTGGGGCGGAAACAGTCAGCGTCGGAAGGTGGCAAGCACCGGAGAGTGCCCTACGGCGGTCGGTAAAGGGTGCCCATTGATGCGTTGAAGCACGTCGCGCAGGTAGGCATAGGGCTCCAGCCATTGAGCTTGGCCGTCTCGATCAGGCTGAAGGCCATGGCGGCAGCCCAACCGCCCGCCCGCAACCCACGAAGAGCCAATTCTTGCGAGACAGGGTCACAGGGTTGAGGGCGCGCACGGCTGCGCTACTTGGTCTGCGCTGGCGGCGCCACCGGGCCTGTGCTCGAGATCAGCAGTGCTCCGCCGCCGGTCGTCACCAGCACTGCGGTGAGCGTCGGCCGGCCGGGCAGCCTGCTTGACGAGAAGGCGATGCCATCGGCACTGCGCAGGAACAGCCCGTCGATGCCCGCACCGTAGACCCCGCCCGTGCCGTCGCCGACAAGGCTGGTGATCGAGCGCTTCTCTTCGAGCGGCAGGGCGCGCCAGGTGGCGCCGTGGTCGTCGCTGCGGAACAGCGAGCCACGCAGACCGCCGACGACGAGCGCACCGTTCGGCAACGCTGTGCCGGCCCAGAGCGAGCCGTTGTAACCGGTGGCGAGGTACGACCATTGGTGCCCTCCGTCGGTTGAACGCAGCACCTGCCCGGATTCCGACGTCACGTACAGCTGCCCCTGCGCATCGCCGAACGCGTGAAAGAGATTGCGGTCTGCCCTTGACGCTCCGGCCGGCGGCGGAACCTTCACGGGCGACCAGGTGCCGCCGCCGTCTTCGGTGGTCAGCAGCAACGACCACAGGCCGACCGCGATCCCGCGCTTGCCGTCCAGAAAGAAGACCGAGAGCAGCGGCTGATCCTTGCCGACGTCCTGCCTCTGGAGGGTCCAGGTTTCGCCGCCGTCCGTGGTGGCGAGGATGACGCCGAGGTGGCCGACGGCCCAGCCGTGACTCGCATCGGCGAAATGAACCGCGGTCAGCGTGACCTGCACGGGCACGGACTTGGCCGCGCGAAAGGTCTTGCCATCGTCGTCCGAGAGCTCGATCAGCCCTTGTTCGCCCACTGCGACCACGCGGCTTCCGGCACGCGTCAGGCCGAGCAGCAGGCTGCGGGCGATCGCCGGCGGCTGCGCATTGGGGCGCAGTTCGAGCAGCGGCGACCCTGCAGGCTCGTTCGCGGCTGACGCCGCCGAACCGCCCAAGCTGAAGACGAAGGAGAGCGCCGCGAGGCGAATCAATGCGGTCATGAAGTGAGGCTCCCGGTCAATGCACGAGAACGGAAGGCGCGTAGGCCGGCTTCCTGCGCTTGAAGACCCGCTCAAGCACGACGGCCAGCGCCGGCAGCGCGGTGAAGGCCATGATCAGATTGACCAGGAACATGAAGGCGAGCAACTTGCCCATGTCGGCCTGGAACTTCAGATCGGAGAAGGACCAGGTGGCCACGCCGACCGCGAGCGTGATCGCGGTGAAGATCGTGGCCATCCCCTCGAACTCGAGCGCCTTCTCCATGGCCTTGTGGATCGGGTCGCCGTCGGCCAGATGCATCTGCAACCGGTTGTAGATGTAGAGCGCGTAGTCCACGCCGATGCCGACAGCCAGCACCATCACGGGCAGCGTCGCCACCGTCAGTCCGATGTTGGCGCTTTTCATGAACCAGTAGCCGATAAACGTGGCCACCGTCAGCGGGAAGCAGCACGCGATGGCAGCTCGCACGTCGCGGTACACCAGCAGCACGAGCACGACGATCGTCGCGTAGACGTAAAGCATCATCGGCAGCTCGCTGCGCTCGAGCTCCTCGTTGGTCGCAGCCAGCACGCCAGCATTGCCTGCCGCCAGGCGCAGCCGGGCGTCTTTCGGCGCAGGCTCGTCTTTCGAGAAGCGCTTGACCGCGTCGGTCACGCCGTTGATCGTGGTGGCCTTGTGGTCCGCCAGGTAGAGGTGTGCGGCCGTCATGCGGCAGTCCTTGGTGTTGTAGCCGCGCACCCTTCCCAACTCGGCGCTCAGTGCCGCGTAGTTGGCCGGGTCCGCGGGGACAACATCCATCTTGGGCAGTCCCTCGTTGTAGCCCTGGTTGTAGGTGCGCAGCTGGCCGGAGTACGAATCGATCGACACGACGCCGGGCACGGAACGCATGTGCGAGACGAAGGCGTCCATGTAGCGCCCGATGGCGGTGTTGCTGCAAGGCTCGCCCGAGCCCTCGAACACGACGGTGAGCCAGTCCAGCCCCATGTCGAAATTGCTCGCGATGGCCACGGCATCGCGGTTGAACCGCGAGTCCTCGCGCAGCTCGGGCGCGCCGGGCTGCAGCGTGCCGACAATCCGGTCCCGGCTCTGCCATGCCGAGAGCCCGAGGACACCGAATGAAAGAAGGGTCACGACGATGGCGGTGCGCGGCCGCGCAACGACGGCGATCGTCCGGATGATCCGTGCTCGTGCGCTGCGCTTGGCCATAGCGCGCTCGGAATAGCCCGCGCCGAAGTGCAAGTACGACGCCGCGAGCGGGAGCATGACAAGATTGGTGATGATCTTGAACCCCACCCCGATGGAGGCCGTGATCGCCAGCTCGCGAATCATCGGGATCGGGATCAGCAGCAGCGTGACGAACGAGACGAGGGCCATCAGTAGCGCCAGCATGCCCGGAATCAGCAGGCCGCTGAAGCTGTCGCGCGATGCCTGCTCGGTCGACTTGCCGTGCGCCAAGCCACGCACGATGAAGTTGATCTGCTGAACCCCGTGCGACACGCCGATTGCAAAGACCAGAAACGGAACCAGCACCGCGAGCGGATCGAGACCGTACCCCATCAGACGCAGCGTGCCGAACTGCCAGACCAGCGAGGTGAACGAGCAGGCAATGGGCAGCAGCGTGAACCGCCAGGAATGGCAGTACCAGTAGACGGCGCCGATGGTCAGCACGATGGCCAGCCCGAAGAAGCGGATCACGCTGGCGGCTCCCTCGGCGATATCGCCCACCTGCTTGGCGAAGCCGATGATCTGCACCTCGAAGTGATCGTCCTCGAACCGTTGGCGCAAGCCTTCGAGCTGGGCGTTGTACGCGACGTAGTCCAGGTGCTGCCCCTGCGGGTCGACCTCGTACAGCTCCGCCGTGATCATGGCGGCGGACTGGTCTTGGGACACCAGCACGCCGACGAATCCGCCCTGGCTCGTGGAGGCCTGAATCTGCGCGATCGTCGCGGCATCGAGCGCCTCGGGCACGATGGTGCCGGGAATGATGGGCTGGGCCCGGAACCCTTCCTCGGTGATTTCGTTGACGAAGCTGTTCGGAGTCCACAGCGACCGGACGCCTGCCCGGTCGACGTTCGGTAGCAGCGTCACCGCCTCCGTCACCTGGAACAGCCGTGTCAGCCCTTCCTTGGTCCAGATGCTGCCCTGGCGGGCCTTCACGACGAAGCTCAGGCGATTGGTTCCGGGCAGATCCTTGGCGTAGCGATGCAGCACCTCGACGTACTCGTGCCCCAGGGGGATCTGTTTCTCGTAGCCGGCCTCGAGGTGCAGCTTCAGCGCAAACATGCCGAAAACCACGGTGACTGCCGCGAGCAAGCCCAGAACCCAGGCCCTGTGCAGGAACAGCCAGCGTTCGGCCGCGGCAACGAATGACTTTAGATTCATGAGGGCATGCGCGTGCAGTGTGAGCTGCCAGCTTACGGATATGTGCAGATCCGTACAGGTGGGGTTGGGCCATGATCCGGGCTCCTCCGGCCAACCATGTGCCGCCAGGGCGTTTCGGTGGCCTCCCGCCATCGCGGCATTCCGAACTTCCAGAGCTGCCGTCCGTCATTCTCGACCGCGCAGCGCGGTGGGCAGCTGCCCCGTCCAGCGCTTGAAGGCGCGTCGGAAGGAGCGTGCATCCGCATAGCCCAGGGCCTGCGCCACTTCGGCGATGCTCATCGGCGTATTGGCGAGCAAGTCGCGCGCACGGGCCAGGCGGGTGGCATCGCGCAGCTCGCGAAAGCTGGTCTCGCGCTTCGCCAAGCGCCGCCGAAGGGTCCGATCGCTGACATTGATCTGCCCGGCCATGTCGTCCTGGCGCGGCGCTTCGTGCAGTCCGTGGCGCAAGCGGCTCGTCACGGACTCAAGCAGGTCGTCCTGGCCAATGGGGATGGTCAGCAGCTGATTGAGCTGATGGCGCACCAGGTCGCTGGTGATGCGGTCATATCCCGGCAAGCGCGTCTGCAGCCACCGAGTCTCGATGGTCAGCCGATGTTCATCGGCCTGAAATCGCACCGGGCAGCGGAAGAATCGCTCGTACAAGCGCCGGTGTCCTTCGTCAACATAGGCCAGATCAACTTGCGCCGGGCGGAAGTTGGGGCCCAACATGGACCGGACGACGGCCACTGAGCCGGCAAAGGTCTGTTCGACGAGGAAGGCCTCGATCTCCAGATCGAACACTCGCGATGTGGCGGTCAGGTGGGCACGCGCACCATCAGTGATGAGGTGATGCTCCAGCAGTGATCCGGCTTCGGTCTGCCGTTCGAGGCCGTAGTGCACTGCCTCACCCAGCGTCTCGCAGGTCAGCATCGCCAAGCCCGCCAGGCCCCAGGAGATTGGCGTCTCTCGCGCGCCCACGGCCAGGCCCAGTGCCGGCTCGTCAAGCATGCGCTGGGCGCGCAGCACCAGGGCGCGGGTTTGCTGCTGGGAGATCAGTGCATCGGCCTGGGCCAGGCTGTGCGCATCAAGGCCGAGGCCACGGCACAAGCGCTCAGCGTGCAACCCGCGGTCCTCGGCGAGGGCCAGGAGTGAACGCGCCACGCCGGGCACGATGTTGGCCTGATGACGGGCGTCAAGGGCGACAGAGGTGGCAGTCATGACATGGAGGGATGAGACTTGGCCGTTTCGGACCCGACGTCTTGAACCTTGCCGCGCCACTGAGGCATTGCGACATGACGCCTGAAAGCCCTTTTCATCGGAACTTTCAGTACATCATGGTATGGCGCATGGGTTCCAGAGTGGGCGCAGATGTCGGCCAGAAATGTACCAGAAATGGCCGAAAAGGTTCCCTCTCTGTCGGCGGTGTTCCCTAGAGTTGCGCTTTGTCGCAACCCTGGCCATCGCCCGGACTCGCCATGCCCATGAATCTCCACAACACATCAGCCCTCCGGCCCGCCTTCTCTCTGTCTGTAATGCTCGGGGCTGCCTGGCTGCTGGCCGCCTGCAGTCCTGCCGGGCTACCGCCTCCCACCCCCTCCGTCCGACCCGTGCTCGTGGCCACCGTGAAGCAAGCGCCTCTGGGCGGGCTTCCCTTTGCCGGCGAAGTGCGTGCCCGCGAGCGCGCCGAGCTGGCGTTCGCCGTGCCGGGTGTGGTGCGCGAAGTGCTGGTGGATGTTGGCGCTTCGGTGCGTCGCGGCCAGTTGCTGGCGCGCATCGACGCTGCTCCCCAGCAGGCCCAGCTCGCCAGCAGCGAAGCCGATGGTCGACGTCTGCAGGCGCTGCTGGCTGAAGCCCAGCGTCGCGAGAAGCGCCTGCAAGCCGCCCGCGACAGCGGCGCGGCCACTGATGCCGAGTGGACCGCCGTGCAAGCCGAGGTCCAGTCTGCAGGCGAAGCCGTCGCCGCGGCCCAGGCCCAGCGCGCCGCTGCCGCGTGGAACCATGCGCAGACCGAACTGCGCGCGCCCTTCGAAGGTCGCGTCGCGTTGCGCCAGCTCGAGGTGGGGCAAGCCGTGGGCGCCGGCACCGTCGTCATCGGGCTCGAAGGTCGCGGTCGCGAGATGTGGCTGGCCGTGCCTGGTTCGCTGCCCCTGGCCGCTGGCCAGACGCTGGCCTTGACGGGCTCGTCCGGCAGCGCCACGTCGCGCGTGCTGCAGGTGTCGCCGCGCGTGGAGGCCGGCGGCAGCCGTCGTGTCCTGATGAGTGCGCCGGATGCCTGGGCCACCGGCGAGGCGGTGTCGGTGCAGCTGTGGCCGCGCGACCCGGCGGCGGTGGCCTTGCTGGTGCCGCTGAGGGCGGTACAGATGGATGCTGCCCATCCTGCGCAGGGACAGGTGCTGCGACTGCCGGCCAACGGCCAGGTGCCTGAGCATGTCCCCGTGACGCTGGGCGCCCTGCAGGGTGAGCAGGTCGAGGTGCGCAGCGGCCTCAAGGCTGGCGATCAGGTCGTGCTCGCCGGTGGTCTGGCCCTGGCAGCGGGTCAGGCGGTCACCCCGGTGAGCCGTCTGCGCTGAAGGAGTGGTCATGAGCATCACCGCCTACGCCCTGAAGCGCCCGCGCTTCGCCTTCCTCGCGGCACTCCTGCTGGTTCTTTCCGGCCTGTGGCTGGGCCTGGACTTTCCCTCTACCGAGGAGCCCCAGGTCACGATCCGCACCGCCACCGTGCTCACGCTGGTGCCTGGTGCCTCGGTCGAGCGCATGGAGCAGCTCGTGGCCCGCCCGGCTGAAGAGGCCATCCAAACCTTGCCCGAGGTCAAGCGGGTCAAGACCACGGTGCGTCCGGGCCTGGCGTTCAGCTATGTCGAACTGGAGCCCAGTGTCAGCTCGCAGAGCCTGCCCGCCGTGTGGCAGCGCCTGCGCAACCGGCTGGCCGAGGTGCAGCCGCGCCTGCCGCAGGGCGCAGTCGGCCCGTGGCTCGATGATGAGTTCGGCCGCGTCGCCGTGTTGACCTTGGGCCTGACCGGCTCCGGCTACACCCCCGGCGAACTGCGCGATCAAGCCCGCCTGATGCGCGATCGCATTAAACGTTTGCCCGGCGTCGAGCGCGTGACGTTGCACGGCCTGCGGGACGAGCAGGTGCAGGTGAGTCTTGACTTGCCCGCGCTGGCTGCGCAGGGCCTGGCCCCCACGGCCGTGGCTGACGCCCTGGCCCGTCGCAACATCGTGGCGCCTGCCGGGTTCGTGCAGGCGGGCGGTGCCGAGCTGTCGCTGCAGGTCAGCGGCGACGCCGCCAGCCTTGAAGCCCTGGCTCAGACCCCTGTGGCTCTACCCAAGGGTGGCTGGACGCCCTTGGGCCAGCTGGCGCGCGTCGAGCGGCTGCCAGTGGACCCGGCCATCACTGGTGCTTTCGTCGACGGCCAGTCGGCCGCCGTGATTGCCGTCTCGATGGGCTCCGGGCTCAACGTCATCAGCTTTGCCGACCGCCTGCGCGCGGAGATCGGCAAGCTTGAGCGCCAGCTGCCGGTGGGCATGGCTCTGGTCCCCATCACCGACCAGGCTCAGGTCGTTGGTAAGCAGCTCAAGCAGGTGGGCCAGGTGTTCCTGGAGACGACGGTCATCGTGATGGGCATCGTGGTGCTCTTCCTCGGACTGCGCACCGGCCTGATCGTCGGCGCCATCGTGCCGACCACCGTGCTCGGCAGCTTGGTGGTGATGAGGCTGCTGTCCATCGACCTGCACATCATCTCCATCGGCGCCATCATCATTGCGCTGGGCCTGTTCGTCGACAACGCCATCGTCGTGGCCGAAGACATGGAACGCCGCTTGAGCCTGGGGGAATCGCGCGAGCAGGCGGCCGCGCGGGCCGGCCGGTCGATGTTCGTGCCGCTGCTGGTCTCGTCGCTGGCCATCATCCTGACCTTCATGCCGCTGGTGCTCAGCCATACTGAAACGGGCGAGTACCTGCGCAGCATGGGTATCGTGATGGCCATCGCCTTGCTGCTGTCGCTGCTGCTGGCGGTCACTGTGACGCCGCTGCTTTGCCAGCGCTTCGCCCGTCATCATGCGGAACTTAGCCGCATGGCCCGGGCCGTTGAGGCCCTGACCGGCTGGTACCGCGACAAGGTGCGCTGGGTGCTGGGCCACAAGACGATTTACATCGGCAGCATGGTCGCGTTGCTCGTGGCCGCCGGCTGGCTGTTTGTGCACGTCCCGTCCGAACTGATGCCGGCTTCCGAGCGCCGTCAGCTGCAGATGGGCATCGAGCTCGCGCCGGACAGCAGCGGCAACACGACGCTCGAGACTGCCGGTCGCATCTCCGCAGCCCTGGCCGACAAGAAGCGCTTTCCAGAAATTCAGAGCCAGGCGGTCTACGTGGGTGAAGGTGGCCCGCGTTTCATCCTGGCGCTCAACCCACCGACGCCTGCGGCCCACCGGGCCTATGCCGTGCTCAGCCTGGCGCCGGGCTACAGCCACGACCAGGCCCTCGACAAGCTGCGCTCCAAGTTGCCTCGCCTTTTCCCGGAGGTGCGCTTCGAGGCCAAGCGCTTCTCGATGGGCTCGGCTGAATCGGGCCTGGCGGTGTTTCGCCTGTCGAGTGCCGATGGCCAGTCCCACCACGCTGCGGCGGCGAAGCTCACCGAGGCCCTGCGCGGCCTGCCCGGCATCGTCGAACTGAGCAGTGATGCCGAACGCACCACGCCGCAGCTCAATGTGCAGGTGGACCAGTTCAAGGCTGCCGCTGCGGGCCTGTCCAGCGCCGACATTGCCCGCCAGCTTGATCTGTTGCTGGCCGGACAGGCGGTCACCCAGTACCGCGACGGCGACACGCTGCTTCCCGTGGTGGTGCGTGGCGGCGCAGACGCCCGCGACCGCGTGGAGCAACTGCGCGCCGCGCCGCTGCAGCGGGCCGATGGGCGTGGCACGGTGCCCCTGGGCCAGGTGGCCGATATCCAGCTGGCCGCGCAGCCCTCGGTGCTACAGCGCTTCAACCAGGAGCGCACCGTAACAATCACCGCGAAACACGCCCGCTGGACCGCGCAGGCCCTGACAGCCGCCGTGGCTGCGGAGACGAACGCGTTGCGAGAGGGCGGTCAGGTGCGCATTGCGCTTGGCGGCGAAATCGAAGAAAGCGCCAGTGCCAACGGCGCGATCTCGGCGCTGCTGCCCGCCTGCACGCTGGCGATGTTCCTGCTGTTCGTCTGGCAGTTCGAGAGCCTGCGCAAGAGCTTCATCGTGCTGGCCAGCATTCCCTTCGTCAGCATCGGCTCGGCCCTGGCGCTCAAGCTCACCGGCACCACGCTGACATTCGTGGGTACGCTGGGCCTGCTGGCACTTGCCGGCATCATCGTGAACAACGCGGTGCTGCTGCTGGATGCCATCGAGGAGGCCCGCGCCAGCGGGATGGCCGCACTCGACGCCATCGAGGATGCCGCCGCGAAGCGCTTGCGCCCCATCGTCATGACCAAGATGGTCTGCATCTTGGGCCTGGTACCCCTCTACCTCTTCGGCGGTGCGGTTTGGACCAGCCTGGCCGTCGTGATGATGGGCGGCCTGGCGCTTGGCACGCTGATCACCCTCGGCCTCATTCCCGCTCTCTACGCCGTGGCCTACCACGTACCCGCCCCGGGCCGGTCCACAGCCTGAACACGACGCCCCATCATGAACGCAAGTCTTCAACGCCGCGCCTTCTCGCTTTGCGCCCTCGTACTCGCCCTGGCCTTGGGCGGCTGTGCCGCCGTCGCGCCCGGACCGCAACTGCCCACGCTGCAGGTCCGCCACGACGGAGCACTCCCCGCCGCCGCGGGGCGGACCGTCACGCCCGATGCCTCTGGCCGGCCCTGGTGGCGCGACCTGCGCGACCCCATGCTCGATGCCCTGGTCGCCCAGGCCGAAGGCCGCAACCTGGACCTGCAGGTCGCACTGGCTACCGTCCGCGAAGCCCGCGCCCGCGCCGGCGTCGTGCAGTCTGAGGCCCGCCCGCAAGGCAGCCTGGGTGTGCAGGCCCAGGCCGTCCGGCCGGCACTGCCCGAAGTCGACCCCTATCGTCAGAGCCTGCCCCGTCCGCCGGAACAGCGCCTGGTCAGCCTGGGCCAGGGCTTGAACTGGGAGATCGACCTGTTCGGCCGCGCCGGTACTGCGCAGGCCGCAGCTGAACGAGACGTGGATGCCGCAGCTGCCGACGCGCGAGGCGCGCAGGCCCTGGTGCAGGCCGAGGTGGTGAACCGCTATGTGGCACTGCGCCACGCGCAACAGGCCACTCTGCTGGCCGCCGAGCAGCAGGGCGTGGCCGAACGCCGGCTGGCCGAACTGCGGGACCGGGCCAGAGCCGGCCTGGCCGACCCACGCGAGTCCGACGCCGCTGCCGCCGAACTGGCCCGGCAACGCGCCGCGCATGCAGGCAGGGCGGCGCAAGTGTCGGTCGAGTGGGCCGCGCTGGCCGTGCTGGTGGGCGAGTCGCCAGCCAGGCCTGGCGCCGCAATGCAAGCACTGCAGGTCCCGGCGGCCCTGCCGATCGTGCCGGACGACGCCACCCTGACGGTCCCCGCCGACCTGCTGGCCCGCCGGCCCGACGTGGCGCGGGCTGATGCGTTGCTGCGCGCCGGCCTCGGACAAAAGGTGCTGGCCGAGCGCGCCTACCTGCCGCGCTTGTCGCTGGCTGCCACGCTGGGCCTGCAGCAGACCGCCGGCAACCTCGGCCAGGCCAATGCCCTGCGCTACGCCGCCGGCCCGATGCTGCAGTGGGACTGGCTGGACAGCGGCCGCCGTGCCGCCCAGACCGCTGCCGTGCAGGCCGGCAATGAGCGCGCCTGGGCCCAGTTCGAAAAAACGGTGCTGGCGGCGTTGGCCGAAGGCGAGTCTGCGCTGCGAGCCTGGCAGGCGCAGTGGCAGGCCTGGCAGCAGGCCCAGGCCGCCCTGCAGGCGGCCGACGAGACGCTGCGCTATACCAGCCGACGCGAAGCCCACGGCCTGGAGCCTGCGGTCGCGGTGCTGGCCGCGCGGCAGCACCGCCTGACGGCGGCACAGCAGCGGCTTGAGCAGCAGGCCCAGACCCTGGCAGCCTACACGCAGGTGCAACTCGCGCTGGCGGCCTGGCAGCCGCAGGTGCGGCCCTGACGGCACCGGCAGCGGCTCGCCTTCCCGCTCCGCCGGCCGCGCTGAAGTGGGTAATGATGGTGGCCTTGAGGGCTGGATGCGGCGGGTGCGACATGGGTGGATGGTGTCAATGCCTGACCGGGGCCGGGATGCTCGCTCTGGCACTACTCGCGGGATGTTCCAGCTACCGGCCTTGGATCAACTCCCCACTGTCGAGCGCCGCCTCAGGCCTGTCCAGCGAGACTGGACCGCAGCCGCTGCCGCCGCCTGCCAACCAGCCGGTGATGATGGCGGTCACGCTGTCCGGTGGAGGTGCACGTGCGGCCGCCTTCGGCCTGGGCGTGCTGCGCGAACTGAAGGCCACCGCCTTCACGCTGGACGGCCAGCCCACCACCTTGCTCGACCACACCGCGATGATCAGCGGCGTGTCGGGAGGCAGCATCCTGGCGGCGCACTTTGCAGCTTTCGGCGACGAGACGCTCGACCGCTTCGAGCCCGACTTCCTGCTGCTGCCCGTCGAGAGCCGGCTGATCCGCGAGGCCCTGTGGCCGCAGCGCCTGTACCGGCTCACGTCGCCGTGGTACGGGCGCAGCCAGATCCTGGCGCAACGCTTTGACGAGCTCTTCCAGGGACGCACCTTTGCCGATGTGCGGCGACGCCCCGGGGCGCCCGAGCTGATGATCACGGCGACCGACCTCACCAGCGGCGCGCCATTCGACTTCACGGTGGAGCAGTTCCAGCGCATCTGCTCAGACCTCGATGCCACGCCGCTGAGCTTCGCCGTGGCCGCGTCGTCCGCCGTGCCGCTGTTGCTGTCGCCGGTCACCCTGCAGAACCACGCCGACGCCTGCCCCCGCCCGGCATCAGCGTCCGCTACGCTGGCCGCAAACCCGGAAGACCAGAGCTACCGCAGCCGCATGCTGCAGCGCACGGCCGAGGCCTTTGGCAACGCGAGGGACAAGCCCTTCATCCACCTCGTCGACGGTGGCGTGACCGACAACCTCGGCGTGAGGCTGATGTTGGACCGGATGGTGACGCTGGGCTCAATGAGCGCGAACTTTGCCGACGTCAAGCCCGGCACGATCCGGCGCCTGGTGCTCGTGACCGTCAATTCCGAGCGTGGCCTGACCGAGCGCGTGGACAAGAGCGACCGTGTGCCGACCACGACCCAGGTGCTGGAGACCCTGATCTTCGGTGCTGCATCGCGCGAGACCGAAATCACCCTGGGCCTGCTGAACGACGACACCCAGCGTTGGCGTGCCGAGATCGAACGCACCCGCGGCCAGCCGGGCAGCCCCTTCGCAGCCGATGCCGAGATCCACGTCATCAATGTCAGCCTGCATGACGTGCCTGACGACAAGATGCGCCACTCACTGCTGCGCGTTCCGACCGCTTTCACCATCGAGGCCGTGGACGTGCAAGACCTGCAGCAGGCGGGCGCGCAGGCGTTGCGTGTGTCGCCCACCTATCAGCGGCTGCTGGAATCGCTGTCCCGGCTGAGCAGCATCCCCACGGCCCGATAGTTCAGCAGGACATCCGGCGGGCTTGGGTGCGCCGGCCACCCTGCCTGGCCTGGCGATTGGTGCGCGTCGGGAAGCTGGAAGACGAGGACTTCGAGATCCAGATCATCGGCTTCGCCAAGCAGATCGGCGACACCGCTGCTCCTGCATGACCTTCCAGGCGTCGGTGCGCAGCTTCTCTTCGATCTCGGACAGTTCCCGGAAGTGGTCGATCGCCTGCTGCATGCCGCGCTTCGCCGCCTCGGACTGCTCGGCGAACTCTTCCTTGCTGAGCGGGCTTTTCAGTGCATCCTGCCATTGCGCGAGCGTCTGCTGCAGGATCTCGTTGCGGCGCTCGACCAGTGCCTTGATGTCCTCGTAGGCTTGGCGGTTCGTCTCGGCAAGGGCTTCGAGATCCCTGTGCTGCCAGTCGGCCAGCCCTTCGAACTCGATGCCCGGAACCTGGAATTTCTCGACCAACTTGCGCAGGGCGTCGAGCGAGGGAATCTCGTCCGCCGGGGGCGTTGTCGCCATGGCGGCAACAGGCTTCTTGCGGGCGGTAGCCATGGTTCTCCTCAGCCGACCTCAGCGGAGGACAGTCCGGTGCCGCGGGCGCGCAGAAGGGCGGCCACGACCAGGCCGACCAGCATCCAGGCCCCGCCGACGGCCAGGGCGACCCGGCTCATCTGCGTCAAGACCATCAGCAGGATGACGATGCCGATGAGCGGCAGGATCAGGTGCACGAACAGCCGGGGGGAGCCGCGCCTGATCCGGTAGTAGGCGATGACCGAGGCGTTCACGGCGATGAACGCGAGGATGGCGCCGAAATTCACCATCGAGGTCAGCGTGTCGAAATGGTCGGCGAAGGGGAGGGCCACCGCGATGGACAGCGCGCCGGACGCCAGGATGGCGCGATCCGGCACGCCGTAGCGGGGATGAAGATGCCCGAGGAACGCCGGCATCTGGCGATGGCTGGCCATCGAGTGCAGGACCCGCGAGACCGCAACCACCATGGGGGGCGAAATCGAGAAGGCCAGCGTCAGCGACATGGCCAGCGTCACGATCTGGGCCAGTGCCGGATCGACACGCGCCGCGAAGGCTTCGAAGCTCGCCGTGGCCAGGTCCTTGAACTCGAATCCCGCCGCCAGGTCCGCGAAGATCCAGACCTGCATGACGGCAAGCACGGCGATGGCGGCCAGCGTCGTCAGCACCGCGCGGCCCACGAGGTGGCGCTGCTCCGACCTGACCTCGCCGGTGAGGGTCGTGATGGCGTCGAAGCCCAGATAGGACATGAGGCACAGCGACGTTGCCGCCAGCACCCCCTGGCCGCTCGACGCCGGCCCCCACCAGGCACCCGCGGTGAAGACCGGCAGCCGATGGGTGTGCATGGCGTGGAGCGTCCAGCCGATCACCAGGGCCAGCGTGAGGAACTGGCCGACCAGCGTGGCGGTGTTGAACCGGGCGCCGTTCTTCACGCCGAACCAGTTCACGCCGATGTTGTACGCGGCCATGACGAGGATCCAGGCCCAGCGCGGCACGTCGGGCACGATCAGGGACATGCCGATCCCGAACAGCACGTACATCAGCGCCGGCAGCAGCAGGTAGTCCAGCAGCACCATCCAGCCGGTCAGGAATCCGATCATGTCGCCCATGGCGGCCCGGGCGTAGCCGAATGCCGATCCGCTGCCGGCGACCTCCTTCGCCATGCTGGCGTAGGAAATCGCCGTGAAGAGCAGGGCCGCGGCGCCGAGGGCAAAGGCCAGCGGAGCCGCGCCGCCGGACAGCGCCAGCGCGAATCCCCAGGTGGAGAAGGGCCCCAGCGGCGAGATGTAAGCCAGGCCATAGACGACCAGGTCCCAGTACGTCAGGACTCGTAGAAGGCGTCCAGCGCCATTGCCCAGCATTGCGTTTTCCTGCGACATCGATTGTTCCTCTTTGCAGCGAACGAGGTGGCGCCGATGGAGGCTTGCCTCTCGCTGCCAATTTGGCTCAATGTGCAGTGGCGCGCATGGGCCCACTAGGTGCCTGTCGGCCGCGTTGAGATGCGCTGAGGCCAAATTCTCGTGGTCCCCGTGTGCTGCATGTGCGCCCTCCTTGATGCAAGCGGCTTGGTGGGCGTTGCCTCGCAGTGCTGCCGTTCCTTGAAAAAGGTTGGCCAATCGACCGCTGAGTGCTGATGACCGAATGTATGCATCAGCGATAGCTAGCGTTAACCCTGTTTCTGCAACAAGGTCGCATGACCAATAATATTTTCAGGTTGTTCATGCGGATGAGGCCACCTTGATCCGAGGGGACCTAGATTGCTAGTACGACAACCCGGGCCAGCATGGGGATGGGTTAGAAGATTGGTGTGCGAATGACCAACGTTTTGCGACTGCTGGTGGCG
The DNA here is from genome assembly GCF_026712205.1 of Pelomonas aquatica. GTDB lineage: Bacteria > Pseudomonadota > Gammaproteobacteria > Burkholderiales > Burkholderiaceae_C > Pelomonas > Pelomonas aquatica. The sequence goes on along the minus strand of NZ_JAPPUW010000032.1, from coordinate 17,872 downwards.
GCTTTGGGCACCATGGCGACGGCCCTCGCTCCGGCGGCCGCTGACCAGGATTGGCCTTTGCTTGGGATCGCTCTACCACGGCGGCGGAGAGAACCGCTCCAACGACTCCCGAACCGGCGTCACCATGGCTTTCGACCTCGCGTTCCTGCGGCAAGAGGAGAACCAGTATCTGTCGGTCCCGGTCGAGACGATCAAGACCTTCCCGGAAGAAATCCAGCGTCTGCTGGGCTGGTCGCGCAGCGCGACGTTGAACGGCTGGGTCGACATGGATGGCCAGTTGGCAGAGCCCCTTGATTTGCTGAAGCGCGAGGACTTTCGCGAAGTCGGGATGTTCTGAAGGCGGGCGTACACAAAAGAAGGTGACAGATATGAACAAGCAGAATTCATCCAACGCCCAAGTCGGCATCGGGCGCAGGCAACTGCTCAAGCTCGCGAGCGCCACGGCCACCGTGACCGGCACGAGCGTGAGCACTGGGCGGGCATTTGCCGGCGGCGCAGACAAGACGGGAGAAATTCTCGACGTCGTCATCATCGGCGCCGGACTGGCCGGCCTGACCGCCGCGCGCGACCTCAAGCGCGCCGGCTGCGAGTCCTTCTTGGTGTTGGAAGCGCGTGATCGTGTCGGTGGTCGGACCTTGAATCACGACCTCGGCAAAGGGTACTTCTCGGAAGCCGGCGGTCAGTGGATCGGCCCGGGTCAGACCGCGATCGCTGATCTGGCCCGCGAGTTGGGTGTCGGCACTTTTCCCACCTACTACCGGGGAAAGTACGTGCTGCTGGCCAACGGGGTTCGCGCCACTGTTGAATTCGATGGCAGCCTGAGCACCGATCCGAAGCTGCGGCATGAACTTGAAGAGATGGCCCGGACTGTGCCGACCGCGGCGCCATGGACCGCGCCGCGCGCCGCCGAGTTCGATGCCATGTCGTATGGCGACTGGCTGGCCTCAAAGAATCTCTCAACAGAAGAGCAGTTCAATCTTTCGCTCCTCGCGCAGGCGACGACGGGCGTGCCGCCGTCGAAATTAGGGCTGCTGCATTACCTATCTCTGATCAATTCGGCCAGCAACCACTACGAACAGCTCGAGGGCATCAAGGGCGGTGCCCAAGAGTCCCGCATCTCGGGCGGATCGCAAATCCTGTCGATCAAGATGGCGGAGGCGCTGGGCGACAAGGTTCGGCTGTCGAGCCCAGTGTTGCGTATCGAGAACTGGCAGGACGGACCGGCTGCCATCCACACACCGAAAGGGGTCATCCGCGCGCGCAGCGTGATAGTTGCGCTCTCGCCGTCACTGTGTCACCAGATTGCCTTTGAGCCGCAACTGCCGGAGAAACGCCGCGAAATGCAGCGGCGTTTTCCCGCCTATGCACCAATGCGCAAGACAGCGCATGTCTACAAGAAGGCATTCTGGCGCGACAAGGGCCTGAGCGGGTTGATCACGCAGTTGAAGGGCCCAGTCCAGTGGGCCTACGACAATTCACCGGAGGATGTTTCCTTCGGCGTTATCTCGGCCTTTATCAACAACGGTGCGTTGCCATCCGACCCCAAATCCGCCGAGGCTGAACTCACGCAGATCTACGCCCAGGCGCTGGGCGAGGAAGCATTGCATCCCGTCGCTTTCTACGACCATGACTGGGGCAAGGTCGACCGCTGGTCCTTGAGCTGTACATCGCCAATACCCCCCGGCTTTCTTACCAAGTATGGCGATGTGTTGAAGCCGTCCATCGGTCGGCTGATCTGGGCGGGCACGGAAACGGCGGACATCTGGATCACCACGATGGATGGCGCCATTCGCTCTGGTCACAAGGCGGCATTGCAGGCATTGCAGGCGGTGGCCGCAAAGAGGGCTGCATGATGAATCCCACAACGAAATCGCGCAGTCGCAGCCGTTGGCTGGTCAGCCTGTCGGGTGGCCTGATCTTGGCAGCCGTTGTTATCGCCGCCCTGGTCTACGGGCCGGAGCTCTACAGCCTGTTCCAACTGGGCAGGCAGCTCGAGCAGATATCCCGCGAGAACGAGCGGCTGGGTGGTCCGTGGCCGCGTGTCAGCGACGCTTGCATTGCCTGCCACGGTTTTGAAGGTCATGCGCGCGCGCAAGGCTATCCACGTTTGGCCGGCCAGCCGGAAGCCTATATCAAGAAGCAACTCAAGGCCTTCGCCAGCGGCGAGCGCAGCGATTCGACGATGACGACGCTCGCCGTGAGCTTGTCGGAATCCGATATCGATGGCCTGGCGGCCTTCTTCGCAAAAATGGCGCCGCAGCCGAACACAACGTTCAGTGCTGATGCAGGGCGCGTGGCGCGCGGCGAAGCACTGGTCAAGACCAAGGGCTGCGTCGCCTGTCATGGCCAGCAGTTGGAAGGTAAAGATCTGAATCCGCGTCTGGCCGGGCAGGGTTACGACTATCTGGTCGATCAGCTCACGCGCTTCAAAAGTGGCGCACGCAAGGATGTCAGCGGGGCCATGCCAGCGATTGCCGCTGCTCTTTCGCAGCAGGAGATCGGGGATATGGCGAGCTACCTCGCAAGGCCGGAGCTCGCGCAAGCCGTGCCTGCTTCTAAGGCGGACTAAGTGGCATGAACCCGTGAGCACCCTGGATGATGGAAGATTCTGGGGTGTTCGGGCCGGCGCGGGTAGAGGTCGATCAATTCATTGATGGCCTTGGGCCGTGATCTCCAAGTTGCCCCGCTGTCGTCCACTGGTACCCAGGAATGCCTGCGAGCGCTGTCCAGTCCCGTGAGGGGCTGGGTGCGCCTGACGGCCCACATCAAACAGAGCCGCCGGGCTTGTCCGGCAGGCCGTTGGTCGGCGGCACTTTCGCGGGCCCGCACGCTTGTGATTGTTGTTCAAGCGGCAGGAGCCCGGCCATGGAATTGACCCTGATGCGTGAGCTCCGCCTGGCGGCGCGCCAGCGCCAGAAGCTCGTGGGCGCAGCCAGTGCCGAGAAGGACCGCCTGCACAAGGTGTTGGTCGACGCCGGGGCGCGGTTGAACGTGCTGGTCAACGACACCTGAGCACTCCCCGTCGCGCCCCAGCGCTCCGGCCTGCGTCAGGTCGGGCTCTGCCACGTGCGCCAGGAGATGTCTTCCACATTGAGCATTTGAGCCAAGCGCAGGGCTTGCCTGCGCTCCCGCATCCCCGGCGCGCCGACCTGTTCGCCCCTGTCGCCAAGATCCGAAGGCCGGCTGCAAGGTGGGTAGCACGGCGAGTAAATTTGTGTCAACTGACTAATCTGCTGGTGGAAGTACCAATGTTTGATATTGGTCAAATGAACAACGATTGAGTCATTGAGAACATTGGGGTCGGCAATGACGGATTGGACTGAGCGGCTATGTCTCACGGCGGACGACCTTTCCCTGTCCTGCTCGGAGCTCGCGACGGGCATTCAGCTGGCGCTGGAGGAGGGCGTGGACCAGCGCCTGCTGCATGACCGGATCGAGGGGGTCAGTGTGGAGCTGGATGGGCCGGCAACCCGGGTTTCCATTCGCCAGCAGTACGCCGTTCACCGCGTCATCGCGGCGGCCTGCGCGCCTGGATTCGCGTTGCGCCTGGCCAGGCGGATGCGCCTGACGGCGTATGGCATCGCGGGCTATGCCTTGCTCAGCAGCCCGAGCCTGAGCCAGGCGCTGAACATTGCCGAGGCCTATTCGCCGCTGCTCGATCTGAAGTTCCACCTGTCCGTGCGCCGGGAGCGCGGCATGGCCTGCATCGGCTTCCACCAGCGCTACGCGATGGACGAGGACATGCGGGTGCAGTGCCTGCAATTCGAAGTGGCCAAGCTGAAGACGCTGCTGGACGACGTGATGTGCGAGCCGATGCCGGTCGCCGAAGTGGCCTGCCGCCCTGGCTTCATCGGCGGGCTGGACGATCTGCGCAGCGTGATGCGCGTTCCGACGCACGTTGACGCCCAGTTGCCGGAAGGCGTGCTGGCCGAGATCCGGTTTGATGAGTCGCGCCTCGATGCCGCCCTCCCTCAGTCGCATGCCGCCACGCACACGGCCTGCGCCAGCATCTGCGATGCCCTGATGGCCGACTTCGCGATCCAGTACGACCTGGCGCGGCGGGTCCAGGACGTGCTGCGCAAGTCGACCGGCAAGCCGCCGACGCTGCCCGGCCTCGCAAAGACGCTGTGCATGTCGGAGCGGACGCTGCGCCGCCGTCTGGAAGCGCTGGACACCTCCTACAACCTGCTGCTCGACGAGGTTCGCAAGGAGCTGGCCATCGGATACGTGACCAGCACCCGGTACACGACCGAGGTCATCGCCGAGCTGCTCGGCTACAGCGATGCGGCGAATTTCCGGCACGCATTCAAGCGCTGGACGGGCGTCTCGCCCCGCAACTATTCGGGTGGTTCCTTCCTCGTCAAGGGCGACGCGGATGGTGTGCGGCCAGCACGCGCAACCCGGCCCTCGTTCCAGCCCCATCAACTGCCCAAGTTCATCGCGCATGACGGGACGCTGAACGCCGTCGCCGCCTGGCGCAGCGCAGCTTAGGGCCTGCTCTCGTAGTGTTAACAGGCCCCAATCGGAGAGTTATCAAATGAATGCACGCGACCTCGTGTCGGTCATCGCGACCTTGTCACTAATCTTTACCGGCATCTACTTCGGTATCAGGTTCCTCAAGCTCAAGAACCAGTTGCTGGGCTGGGAGTGGATCGTGCTCGGCTTTTCCGCCAGCAACATCCTTCTGGGGATCCTGTTGCAGAACGCCAGTTTCACGGCGGTCGGCTTTTTTTGCGACGCCTTTTCCAGAGGTGTCGGCTTCCCCGTGATCGCGACGCTTGGATTCGTCGAGCTGTTCAAGGGCCGCAAGTTTTCCTGGCAGTTCGACGTCGCGGCCTTCGCCGGCGGTGCGGCCTTCGCCCTGGCGGCCAGAACGGTGTGGTTGGAGTCGCCGACCCTGCAGCAGTTCTACCTGGTGGCCGGCTTGCCGTTCAATGTGTGCATGCTCTATTTCGCGGCCAGGTTGTTTGCCGTGCGCCTCGTGGGGCATGGCATTGCGATCCTCGCCGGGCTCGCTGCTCTTTGGGGCATTTCGCTCCTCGAGGGCGGCTACATCGCCTTCCCTGGTGAGGAGACCAATGTGCTTTTCAACTGGCTGACGATCGCCGAGTTCGTGTGGGCCGTGGTGTTCGCCCAGTACTTCTTCGCCTACCGCGCCTACGAGGCGGCCACCAACGGCCGGGGAATCAGCGGTGAAGCCGTCTATCGGCACAAGGGGCGTGCCGCTTCCGCTTGAGCATGGGTGTCGCGCGCCTGAGAGATCGCCTGCGACCCCCACAAGTTGCCCGGCTGAAGTTGAACGCGCGGGCCGGATCGAACTGCGTCCAGGCCTGTCCGCGCCTTCGATGCCGGCGGTCCGGTGCGTGTTGCTTCGCAGTCTCCCGGGGCGTACGCTTCGATAGAAAAATCATTGGGCATCCGACCATATTTGTGTCGATGGTCAAGAAGGTGCATAGGAAAACTAGCGTTTACCCGGTGAAATTTAAATGGTCAAATGACCAATAATGATTTCACGCTGCTGATGAGAATCAGCCCTAGAGAGGCCGAGGAGACCGATATGACGAGAGCGACGACCCAGGCCCGCATGCAAGCGGGCAGGAAGATTGCAGTACGTGTGACCCATGCGAGTCGACTTCTGGTGGTGGCCATTGGCGCCATGGCGACGGCGCTCGCTCCGGCGGCCCCCAATCAGGATTGGCCTCTGCTCGGTCGCAATGCCGACATGCAGCACAACAGTCCGCTGCAACTGATCAACGACAAGAACGTCGGCCAGCTCGGCCTGGCCTGGGTGGCCGAGATGCCGATCAAGGACGGCCTGGCCGGCAATGCGCTCGTGGTCGATGGCGTCATCTACCAGGGCGCTCCCCGCACGCAGGTGTTCGCCAACGACCTGAAGACCGGCAAGCTGCTCTGGAAGTTCGAGGCGCCGGTCAAGATGACCGATGGGCCGAGCGTCCCTCGCTGGGCATACAACATCAATCGCGGCATCGCGGTCAGCGGTGATCACGTGTTCTACGCCTCGGCGGACTGCAAGCTCTACGCCATCAACCGCAAGACCGGCGAGCGGGTCTGGGCTGTCGAGGCCTGCGACTCCTCCCAGGAGACGGGCTTCTATGCGATGACGATGGCGCCGCGCGTCGGGGGCGGCAAGGTCTTCGTCGGCAACACCTGCGGCGACACCGGCGTCGGTCGTGGTCACGTCGATGCCTTCGACGAGAAGACGGGCAAGCCGCTCTGGCGCTTCTACACCGTGCCGGACGATCCCGCGAACGGCAAGCAGAAGACGCCCGAGCTTGAGCGAGCGGTGAAGACCTGGGGCAAGGACTGGCACTCGAAGACCAATGGCTGCGGCAGCGTCTGGGACGGCATGACCTACGACGCCAAGCTCAACCAGCTCTACATCGGTGTCGACGGCCCGGGGCCCTGGGTTCCCACGATGCGGGGCAAGGGTCACGGCGACGAGCTCTACACGAACTCGGTTGTCGCGCTCGACGCGAGCACCGGCAAATACATCTGGCACTACAAGCAGACGCCGAACGACGGCTGGAACTATTCGCCGAACGCCCCGCTGATGCTGACCGAACTGCCCGTCGGCGGCAAATCGCGGCGTGTGGTGATGACGGCTCCGAAGAACGGCTTCTTCTATGTGCTGGACGCCAAGACCGGCAAGTTCCTCTCGGCCAACAACCTCGTTCCCGTCAACTGGGCGAGTGGCATCGATCCCAAGACCGGGCGCCCGATCTTCAAGGCGGATGCGCGCTACTGGGAACACAAGGACGGCAAGGCCGTGATCCTTCCGTCGACGTCAGGTGCGCACAACTGGCACGCGATGGCCTACAACGAACAGACGGGTCTCGTCTACCTGGGTGCGGCGGTGGTGCCGTCCCTGGCGGAGTTGAAGCCGGACATGATCGGTGGCCTGAGCACGCACGACTACTTCGGCTACGAGCCCGGGAATGAGAAGTACCGGCCCTATGGCGAGCTGATCGCCTGGGATCCGGTCGCTCAAAAGGCCCGCTGGCGCGTCAAGCGCGAAATTCCTTACAGCGGCGGTACGCTGACGACCGCGGGCAACCTGGTCTTCCAAGGTACGGGCGACGGCAAGTTCGAAGCGTTTGCGGCAGACACCGGCAAGCTCCTGTGGTCATTCGACACGGGGGGGGGTCGGCATGGCGGCGCCGACGACCGTCACGCTGGACGGAGAGCAGATCGTCCTCATGCCGGTCGGCAACGGTGGTTCGACATCCATCGGCCAGGTCCTGACGCGCATTGCCTCGACCCCGCGAACGCTTGCGTCCCCGTCCCGTCTGCTGGCGTTCAAGCTCGGTGCGACCGCGACGCTCGCCAAGGCTGCGCCTCTCATGCTCCCGCAACCCCCACTCCCGCGGCCGGAGAACAAGGAACAGATCCACGCCGGGGCGATCCTGTGGGAGGGCAAGGGCTGCGTGTACTGCCATGGTCACGAGGCCATCAGCTCCAACGGCAACATCAAGGACTTGCGGTTCGCCTCGGCCGAAACACACGGGCTGTTCGCCGGCATCGTCATCGGCGGGCTGCGCAAGGACCAGGGCATGCCGATGTTCCAGGACATCACGATGGATGAGGTCAACGCATTGCAGGCCTTTGTGCTCGACCGCGCCTGGGCAGACCACCTCGCCGGCGCCAAGGCCAAGCATTGAGCGACGTCTGACCAGGAGGCCCGCCATGACCCATCCGCATCAGGCCGCGCTCGTGAATGGCCAGCACCTCGACTTCATCGTCATCGGCACTGGCATCTCGGGCATCGGTGCCACCTACGCGATGCACAAGCGCTTCCCTGATGACTCGTTTGCCGTGCTCGACGAGATGGATGGCTTCGGCGGCACCTGGTGGACGCACCGCTATCCCGGCGCCCGATCGGACAGCGACTGCTACACCTATGGCTACAGCTTCAAGCCCTGGGAAACCGGCCGCGCCATCGGCACGGTCGACGAGATCCGCTCCTACCTCGGCGAGTTGATCGAGGAGAACCACCTCGCGCGTCACTTCCACTACGGACACAAGCTCACGGCCGCCAAGTGGTCGTCCCAGGATCAGCGCTGGTCGCTGGAGATCACCCGCCTCCATTCGGGCGAGACGCTGACGCTGACGACGACCTTCCTCTGGATGTGCACCGGCTACTACGACCATGGCAAGGGCTACACGCCCGAGTGGCCCGGCATGGCGGACTTCAGGGGCCAGTGGGTGCATCCGCAGCACTGGCCGCAGGACCTCGACTACACCGGCAAGCGCGTGGTCGTCATCGGCTCGGGCGCCACGGCAGCCACGCTGATCCCGTCACTGGCCGACTCCGTCGCGCACGTGACCATGCTGCAGCGCACGCCGACCTTCATGTCCGCGGATTCGCCGATCCATCCGCTGGAAACCCAACTGCGCGCGCTTGACCTGCCCGCCGATTGGATACACGAGATCATGCGCCGCGCCTTCATCGCCAAGGTCGACGGCGAGGTGGAAATCTCCTTCGCGCATCCCGAGGAAATGCGTGCTGCGCTCATCGAGCAGGCGCGCGCCCTCCTGCCCGAGGGCTTCGACGTGGAGAAACATTTCAACCCGAGCTACCGCCCCTGGCAGCAGCGCATCGCGATCATTCCCGACGGTGACTTGTTCGCCGCCATCAGTTCCGGCAAGGCCTCGGTGGTCACCGACCGCATCGAGCGCTTGGATGCCACCGGGATCCAGCTGACCAGCGGCGAGCACCTGGATGCCGACATCGTCGTCACCGCCACCGGCTTCAACATGAAGATGTTCGGCGGCGTGCCCTTCTTTGTGGACGGCGAGGCGGTGGACTTCACCCAGCGCGTCAGCTACCGCGGCTTGATGATGGAAGGCATTCCCAACATGGCCTATGTTGCAGGCTACATCCGCTCGAGCTGGACGCTGCGCGCGGATCTGGTCTCCGACCTGGTGTGCCGCATTTGCGAGCACATGGAGAAGCAGGGCTACAACGTGGTGGTACCCAAGGTGCCTGCCGCGGACGCCGACATGCAGCGCCTGCCGTGGATCGACACGGAGAACGTCAACTCGGGCTACTTCATGCGATCACTGCACCTCCTGCCCAAGCAGGGTGATCGCCATCCCTGGAAGCACGGCCTGGAGTACGCCGAGGAGCGCGTTTCCTTTCCGGCTGTACAGCCCGACGAAGAAGCACTGACCTACCGCTGAGCGCCGGTGGCGCCGCGCAACATTCGATCAATCAATCAAGAGAGTCATTCCGTGTCACTCGATCTCCACATCGCCGGGGCCATGCAGATGCTGGCCGATTCAAGCGCCAAGCCCTTCCACGAAGGCATGCAGCACAGCATCGTTCGCTTCGGCGCGATGCTGCGCGGCTGACGGAGGTCAACATGGCGAGCTGGCCCGATCCGACCTCTCGTTCCAAGGAACTCTATGACCGTGGCCTGAAGGTGCTGCCGGGCGGCATCACCCGCACGATGCCCTGGCAGGAGCCTTTCCCGGTCTATGCGGCGCGCGGAGAGGGCGCCTACGTCATCGACGTCGATGGCACGCGGCGGCTCGATCTGCTGAACAACTTCGCATCGCTGATCCACGGTCACGCGCATCCCGAGGTCGTCCAGGCCGTGCGTCGCCAGGTGGGCAACGGCTCGGCCTTCACGCTGCCGACCGAGCCGGAAGTCGCCCTGGCGGAAACGATTTGCGGCCGCGCGGCGAGCTTCGAGCAGGTGAGGTTCTGCAACTCGGGTTCCGAAGCGGTGATGAGCGCCATCAAGGCCGCTCGCGCAATCACCGGCCGCCCCAAGATCGTGAAGGCGGAAGGGGCCTATCACGGCTCCTACGACTACGCCGAGGTCAGCCTCGATTCCTCTCCCGCGAACTGGGGCGGCGATCCGAACTCGGTCGGCTATTCGAAGGGCGTTCCCAAGGGCGTGACCAACGACGTCGTCGTGATCCCGTTCAACGACGTCGAGGCCGCCGAGCGCATCATCCGTGCGAACGCCGCCGACATCGCCGCCGTCCTGCTCGACGCGGCGCCGAGCTATCTGGGCTTTGTGCAAATGTCCCGGCCCTTCATCGACATGGTCGAGCGCGTGACCCGCGAGATCGGCGCGCTCTTCATCCTCGACGAGGTGATCACCTTCCGGTCCCATGTCGGCGGCGCCCAGACCCTGCTCGGCATCAACCCGGACCTGACGACCCTCGCCAAGATCATCGGCGGCGGCTTCCCCGTCGGTGCCGTCGTCGGGCGGCGGGAGTTCATGCGGGTCTACGACCACCGCGAGGGCAAGCCGGGCCTGCCGTGGAGCGGCACCTTCACGGCCAACCCCGTGTCGATGACCGCCGGCAAGGTCACGCTGGACCTGCTCGACCAGGCCGCCATCGATCGCATGGCCCGGCTCAACGAGCGGCTGGTCGCCGGATTGAACGAGGCCTTTGCGAGGTCGGGCTTCCCGGGGCAGGTCACCGGCTTTGCGTCGAGCTTCAAGGTCTACGGCCACACCCGGCCGATCACCGACTACCGCTCCGGGTTCTCGACGCCGCAGGAAGCCGACCGGGTCGCGGCGCTGCAGCGTGCCTTGACCGTCGAGGGCTTCCACATCGCACGCAACGGCAAGGGCTTCCTGTCGACGCCGATGACGGAAGCCGACATCGACGGCTTCGTCAACGTGGTGTCCGGCATCGTGGACGCCGAGCTCAGGAGAAACGTGTGACCGACTACGTCGTCGTCGGCGGCGGTTCCGCCGGTTGCGTGCTGGCGAACCGGCTCTCTGCCAATCCGGATGTCGAAGTCACGCTCATCGAAGCGGGCGGCCGGGACAGCAGCCCCTTCATCGGCATGCCTGCCGGCTATTTCCAACTGATGAAGACCGGGCAGATCGACTGGGGTTATTACACCGAGCCCCAGCAGCATCTGCTGGGCCGGCGCCTGTACTGGCCGCGCGCCAAGGTGCTCGGCGGCTGCAGCTGCATCAACGGCATGGTCTATATCCGTGGCAGCGCCACGGACTATGACAACTGGGAGGCCATGGGCAACAGCGAATGGTCGTTCAAGGATTGCCTGCCCTATTTCCTTAAATCCGAGAACTGGAATGGCCCCAACAGCGCCATCCACGGAAAAGGTGGCCCGCTGTATACCAGCCGCTACGGCGTCCAGCATCCGCTCTCCAAGGCTTTCGTCGAGGCGGGTGTTCAGGCCGGTTATCCCTACCGGGATGATTTCAATGGCGGCGAGCAGGAGGGATTCGGCCCCTGCGACAGCACGATCAAGGCCGATGGAGAAAAGGGGGTTCGATCGAGCACGGCCTTCGCCTATATCCATCCGGTGAAGGACAGAAAAAACCTCAAGATCATCACCAAGGCGCTGGCCACCCGCGTCATCGTCGAGCATGGTCGGGCGGTTGGGGTCGAGTATCTTCGCCATGGCCGCAAGCAAACCATTCGCGCAGACCGGGAAGTTCTGCTGTCGGGCGGTGCCATCAATTCGCCGCAGCTGCTGCAATTGTCTGGAATTGGTGACCCGGCGCATCTGCGGTCGGTCGGTATCGCCGTGAAGGCGGAATTGCCGGGCGTCGGACAGAACCTGCACGACCACCTCGCCGTCGGCCTGCAATGCCGCTCGACGCAACCGAATTCTCTGCTGACCTATGTGCGCCCCGTTCGCGCGGCCGCAGCGCTGGCCCACTATCTGTGGAACCAGGAAGGCCCGGGCGCCTATCACGGTGTGGAGGCGCTGGCCTTCGTCAAGAGCCAGCCCGATCTGGTCGCCCCGGATATCCAGTATCACTTCGAGATGATCATGTACCGTGAAAACGGTCGGCACATCATTCCCGAACATGGCTTCACGCCATTCCTCAATATCTCCCGCCCCAAGAGTCGCGGCTGGCTGAAGATACGGTCGGCCGACCCGACCCAGCATCCGCTGATGCAGCCCAACTATTTCTCCGATCCGGACGATATTCGCGTCTATCGCGATGGTATCCGGATAGGGCGGGACATTCTGGCGCAGAAGGCATTCGATCCTTATCGCGGCGTTGAATATGGGCCGGGCCCGCAAGCCAAGACCAACGACCAGATCGATCAATATCTGCGGGAGTGTTCAGAATCCGTCTACCACCCGGTGGGGACGTGCAAGATGGGCTTCGACGAGATGGCGGTCGTGGATGACCGGCTGCGCGTGCGCGGCGTCAGCGGCCTGCGGGTCGTCGACGCTTCCATCATGCCGAGCATCGTCAGCGGCAATACGAATGCGCCAACGATCATGATTGCCGAGAAGGCCGCCGACTTCATTATTCGAGCGGACCGCGGCAGCAGTACGGAATCACGAAATATCGAGCGCGCCAGCGCATAAGCAGACGTCGTAGCGGTGCGTGGCACCGGAAATCATCCGAGAAACAGGAGTGAAGAATGTTTGACCATGAAATGCTGATCGGTTCTGACTTCGTCGCGGGTGCGGCGGCCGCAGAACAAGTCCTCAATCCGAAAACCGGCGCTCTGTTGATCGACCTCCCGGAAGCGTCGGTGGAGCAGGTCGACGCGGCGGTCGAGGCGGCGTCCAGGGCCTTCACCGCCTGGTCGCGGACCACCCCCGCGGAGCGCTCCCGCCTGCTGCTGAAACTCGCCGATGCGATCGAAGCCGCCGCCGAGGATTTCGCGACCCTCGAAGCGCTCAACTGCGGCAAGCCGCGCATCCGCGTGCTGCAGGACGAGATCCCGGCGATCGCCGACTGCTTCCGCTTCTTCGCCGGCGCTGCACGCACGATGCACGGCGCCGCATCGGGCGAATACGTCGCCAACCACACGTCGATGATCCGCCGCGATGCCATCGGCGTCGTGGCCTCCATCGCGCCGTGGAACTATCCGCTGATGATGGCGGCCTGGAAGCTTGCGCCCGCGCTGGCCGGCGGCAACACGGTCGTCATCAAGCCGTCGGAGCAGACGCCGCTGACCTTGCTGAGGCTGGCGAAGATCATTGCCGGCATCTTTCCTGCCGGCGTCGTCAACGTCGTCACCGGGCGCGGCCAGAGCGTGGGCAATGCGCTGATCCATCACCCGAAGGTGGCGATGGTCTCGCTGACCGGCGACATCGGCACGGGCAAGAAGGTGCTGCAGGCAGCGACGGGCACGGTGAAGCGGACCCACCTCGAACTCGGCGGCAAGGCACCGGTTATCGTCTTCGATGACGCCGACCTGGCCAGCGTCGTCGAAGGCGTCAAGGTGTTCGGCTACTACAACGCCGGCCAGGACTGCACGGCCGCCTGCCGCATCTATGCCGGCAAGAAGGTCTACGACAAGCTCGTTGCCGACCTTTCCAGCGCGGTCAAGAGCCTCAAGTTCAACCAGCCCAACGACGACGACAACGACCTGGGTCCGCTGATCTCGGCGCGGCAGCAGCAGCGTGTGGCGGCCTTCGTCGAGCGGGCGGCGGCGCAGAAGCACATCGAGGTCACCGCGGGCGGCCGCGCGGGCAGCGGCAGCGGCTTCTTCTACGAGCCGACCGTGGTGGCCGGCGCGCTGCAGGCGGACGAAATCGTGCAGCGCGAGGTCTTCGGCCCCGTCGTCTCGGTGACGCGCTTCGACGATGCGGACGAAGCCCTGCGCTGGGCCAACGATTCCGAGTACGGCCTGGCCTCGTCGGTCTGGACCCAGGACATCTCGCGTGGCATGGCCGCGGCCGCGCAACTGCAATACGGCTGCACCTGGATCAACACGCACTTCGTGCTGACCAGCGAAATGCCGCACGGTGGCCTGAAGTCCTCCGGCTACGGCAAGGATCTCTCCATGTACGCGCTGGAGGACTACACGGTCGCGCGGCACGTCATGGTCAAGCTCGGTTGAGCGCAGCCATTTCCATTGAGCGGAGACAGGCACGATGAACAAGGTCTACCCCAGCGCCGCCGAGGCGCTGCGCGGGGTCGTGAAGGACGAGCAACTGCTGGCGGTCGGCGGCTTCGGCCTGTGCGGCATCCCCGAGGCGCTGATCGCGGCGCTGCGCGACAGCGGCGTCAGGGGCCTGACGGTGATCTCCAACAACGCGGGCGTCGACGGCTTCGGCCTCGGCCAGCTGCTGGAGACGCGCCAGATCCGCAAGATGATCTCCAGCTACGTCGGCGAGAACAAGGAGTTCGAGCGCCAGTACCTGGCCGGCGAGCTGGAGCTGGAGTTCACGCCCCAGGGCACGCTGGCCGAGAAGCTGCGCGCCGGCGGCGCCGGCATCCCGGCCTTCTTCACGAAGACCGGCGTGGGCACCGTGGTGGCCGAGGGCAAGGAGCTGCGCGAGTTCGACGGTGCGACCTATGTGATGGAGCGCGCGCTTGCCCCGGAGGTGTCGCTGGTCAAGGCCTACAAGGCCGACAGGAGCGGCAACCTGGTGTTCCGCCGCACGGCACGCAACTTCAATCCGGCCTGCGCGATGGCCGGTGAGATCACAGTCGTCGAAGTCGAGCAGCTGGTCGAGACCGGCGAGATCGACCCGGACGCCGTCCACCTGCCGGGCATCTATGTGCACCGCATCGTCGTGAACGCCAAGCCCGAGAAGCGCATCGAGAAGCGCACCTTGTCCGAGAAGAAGGGAGGCTGAGCGATGGCCTGGACGCAAGACCAGATGGCCGCGCGCGCGGCCCAGGAGCTGGAAGACGGCTTCTACGTGAACCTCGGCATCGGCATCCCGACGCTGGTCGCCAACTTCGTGCCGGCCGACAAGGAAGTCTGGCTGCAGAGCGAGAACGGCCTGCTGGGCATCGGCCCCTTCCCGACCGAGGAGGAGGTGGACCCCGACCTGATCAACGCCGGCAAGCAGACGGTGACGACCATCCCCGGCTCGTCCATCGTCAGCAGCCACGAGGGCTTCGCGATGATCCGCGGCGGCAAGATGAATTTGTCCATCCTCGGCGGCATGCAGGTCAGCGAGCGCGGCGACCTGGCCAACTGGATGATCCCCGGCAAGATGGTCAAGGGCATGGGCGGCGCGATGGACCTCGTCGCCGGCGTCAAGCGCGTCATCGTGCTGATGGAGCATGTGGCGCGCAAGAAGGACGGCAGCGAAGACCTGAAGATCATGCCTAACTGCACGCTGCCGCTGACCGGCGTCGGCGTCGTCAGCCGAATCATCACCGACCTGGCGGTGATGGACGTGACGCCGCAGGGCCTGAAGCTCGTCGAGCTGGCCGAGGGCGTCACGCGTGAGCAGGTGCAGGCGAGGACGGGCGTTCCGCTGCATTGAAAAGGCGATCGGCCCGCATGAGGCGAGCCATCGGATTCACCGGGACACCGACGGCGGGCGAATGCCCGCGGCGCAGCTGGCCCGGAGTCATCGACTGCCGCGGCCATGGCCCGGGCAGGATTGCAAGGAGACGGCGATGAAGACGGTTCGACGTGCGAGTGTGTTGCTGTGGGGCCTGCTGGCCGTCGCAGCGTTCGCTGAGACGGCGTTGATCTTGGGCTTGTCTGCCGACCTGCCCGATCCCGATGCAATGGCCGCGGCTGGCGCGACGTCCGCCTGCCTGGCAAACACGCAGCAAGGCGCGGCCTTCTGCGCCCATTCGGCCTGGCAGGCGTCCAGCTACACCGGCGACGTCTCCTGGCAGGCCCTGGAAACCAGCAACATTCGAAGGAAATAGACCCATGCTTGGAAAGATGATGGGGGATCCGCTGTTGATCTCCGGGCTGATCGCCCATGCCCAGCGCTATCACGCAGACACGGAGATCGTCTCCGTCGAGACGACCGGTGGCGTGGAACGCAGCAACTGGGGCCAGGTCGAGCGCAACGCACGGCGGCTCGCGTCGGCGCTCGGCAAATTGGGTATGCAGGCCGGCGACCGCTGCGCCACCATCGCGTGGAACAACCGCCGCCACCTGGAGATCTACTTCGGCGTCTCGGGCGGCGGCATGGTCTGCCACACCATCAACCCGCGGCTCTCGCCCGAGACCCTCGTCTACATCTTCAAGCACGCCGAGGACAAGCTGCTCTTCGTCGACCGCACGTTTCTGCCCGCGGTCGCCAAGCTGGCGCCCAGCCTGCCGACGCTCAAGCATGTGGTGTTGATGGGGCCGCGCGAGGACGAGGCGCAGGCCCTGCTGCCGGGCTTGCGCTTCTACGACGAGCTCGTCGCATCCGGCGACGACAGCTACGCCTGGCCGGTGCTCGACGAGAACCTGCCTTCGTCCCTTTGCTACACGTCCGGCACCACGGGCCATCCCAAGGGCGTGCTCTACAGCCACCGCTCCACCGTGCTGCACAGCCTGGTTGGCAACAGCCCCGACGGCATGGGCGTTTCGGCGCGCGACACCGTGCTGCCCGTCGTGCCGATGTTCCACGTCAATGCCTGGGGCGTGCCCTATGGCGCCGCGGCGCAGGGGGCTCGGCTGGTGCTGCCCGGCCCCGGCCTGGATGGCGCCAGCCTGGCCGGGCTGATCGAGGACGAGAAGGTCACGGTCGCGTTCGGCGTGCCCACGATCTGGGCGGGCCTGCTTGCCGCGCTGCGCTCGCGCGGCAGCCGGCCCGCGAGCCTGAAGCGCACCATCGTCGGCGGGTCGGCGATGCCGCCGTCGATGATCGCCGCGTTCCGGGACGAGTTCGGCGTCGAGCTCGTTCATGCCTGGGGCATGACCGAAACCAGCCCCCTGGGGACGCTCAACCAGTTGCTGGCGAAGCATGAGTCATGGAGCCCGCAGGCCCAGGCCGAGCTGCGCCAGGGCCAGGGGCGCCCGCCCTACGGCGTGCAGCTGCGCCTGACCGGCGACGACGGCAGAGAGCTGCCGCGTGATGGGCAGACGCAGGGCAATCTCCAGATCCGCGGGCATTGGATCGTGGACACCTACTTCAAGGCGGAGGCCCCGGCGCTCACCACCGACGGCTGGTTCGACACCGGCGACGTGGCCACCATCGACGCCAACGGCTTTATGGTCATCCGTGATCGAGCCAAGGACATGATCAAGTCGGGCGGCGAGTGGATCTCCTCCGTGGAGCTCGAGAACCTGGCGATGGCCCATCCGGGCGTGGCTGCGGCGGCGGCCATTGGCGCCCGCCACCCGAAATGGGACGAGCGGCCGATCCTGATCGTCACTCGGCGCGCCGGCGCCGACGTGACGGAGGAGGCGGTCAAGGCCTTCTTCGACGGGAAGCTGCCCAGCTGGCAGGTGCCCGACCGCGTGCTGTTCGTGGACGCCCTGCCGCTGGGCGGCACCGGCAAGGTGCTGAAGAACAAGCTGCGCGAAACCTACGGCGACCTGCTCGTGCGCGTTTCGCCCTAGGGCCTGTGAACGCTACGGCAGTAGGCCGCGTTGTGGCCAGGAAGGCCGCGAGCAAGGCGCAAACCGCAGCCGGGCTAGCCGCCCGGCGAGGATTTGCAACGCCGCGCGCGGCCTTCCTGGCCACAACCCGAAGGGAAGGTCGTTCGCCAGGGGCCACTCCGCGTTGCACCGCTGGCCCGCATATCAATGCGGGCGGCGCGCTGCGCCTTGATTGGCCCCTGGCGAACGACCTTCGCGGTCTATTGCCGTAGCGTTCACAGGCCCTAGCCCTTTGCATTCCCAGAGATGAGCCATTGACATGCGCATTGCCGTTCCTATCGAGACCGCAGCGGGCGAAAACCGCGTGGCACTGACACCCGAGGTGGTGAAGAAACTGGTGGCCCAGGGCCACAGCGTTTGCGTCCAGGCCGGGGCGGGCCTGCGGGCAAGTGCGCCGGACGAGGCCTATGTGGCGGCTGGCGCAACGATTGGCGGCATCGACTGCCTGTCCGCTGCCGACCTCGTCCTCAAGGTACGCGCCCCCGGCGCCGACGAGCTGGCGCTGATGAAGCCCGGCACGGCCCTGGTCGGCATGCTCAACCCCTTCGACCGCGACGGCCTGGCCGCCCTGGCCGCGGCCGGCCTGACC
>NZ_JAPPUW010000031.1 GCF_026712205.1 Pelomonas aquatica | reverse complement strand
TCCGGCTTCCTTCAGACCCACAGTCACCCGCGGAACCCTTGCCATTGGCTAACCATTCCCCTTGCCGGGCTGATAGAGGACTCTCACCTCCGAGTAGGTGCACCCTGCCGGGCGCACCAAGAAAAAGCCCCCAGGCCAACCTGGCCGGGGGGCTCTGAGTGCCGAAGGGTTACTGCAGCTTGTAGCTGACCTTCACGATGATCGTGTGGCCTGTCTTGTTTTCGGTGTCGATGCTGTTATCGCGATTCAGCTGACGATAGACCGGGTTGTTCAGGTTGTTGCCCTCAACTCGGAAGCTGAGCCCCTTCATCTGCCCCTCCTGGAACTCGTAGCCAACCTGGGCCGACACCCAGCTCGAACCCTGAATTCGCTTCAGCACCGGGTAGCCGCCGGTCTGGTCGTTCGCCACGAAGCCGACGTAAGTCGAGCGGTAGTTGTCAGCGACGAAGGCGCTGAAGCCCCACTTCTCAAAGTACAGCGTCAACTTGGCGTTTTCCTTTGACAGGCCCGGGATCGCGATGTTGCCGACCTGCGGGACCTGCACGTTAGGAATCTGACCCAGCACGTCCGGGAACTTGATCGTGCTGCCGGTGTTCGAATAGCTGGCGTAAGCGCCGAAGCCATCCAACCAGGACGAGATCATGTTGAACGGCGCAGACACGGCCCATTCAAAGCCATGGACATTGCCACCCGTGCCGTTCACCGAGGTGGTGAAGATACCGACGTTGCCCTTGCCGGTGGTGCTCGGTGCCAAGCCAAGTGACTGAACGTAAGGCGTGAAGTCGTAGGACAGATTGGTCTGCGGAGCGATGTAGGTGTCGATCTTCTTGTAGAAGAGCGCACCACTCACATAGGCCTTCTTGCCGAAGTACTTCTCATAGGACAGGTCGAAAGCCCAGGCCTTGAAGGGCTTGAGGTGCGGGTTACCACCCGAACCCACCAGCA
Source organism: Pelomonas aquatica (assembly GCF_026712205.1). Taxonomy (GTDB): domain Bacteria; phylum Pseudomonadota; class Gammaproteobacteria; order Burkholderiales; family Burkholderiaceae_C; genus Pelomonas; species Pelomonas aquatica. The sequence continues at coordinate 49,209 of NZ_JAPPUW010000031.1, read as the reverse complement.
GATCGTACACAGGCGACGTCTTGTCCCCAGTCAGGAATCGAGATGCGGCAAAGGAATTGCGCATGTCGGTCAAGGTCGGCCGCGCAATCTGCTGGGCCACGCCAAAACGCACCACGTTGCCACCACCCAGTTCCCCGTTGAGGTTGAGCGAGGGCAGGAAGTCGGTGTACTTGGAGCCATCCGTTACCAACGTGCCAGCCGGGTTCGTCAAGGTCACACCGGAGCCAACTTGGGCGCGGTAGCCGCCCGAGGACTGATCCGTGTTCACGATCTGCAAGCCTGCGTTGCCTCGCACCGGGATACCGCCGATCTCGGTGTCGATGTTCGCCTTCGCGTACGCGGTAGTAACCTTCTCAGCGATGGTCCAGGTCTTGGACAGGATGTCATCGTTGTACTTACGAACAAGAACTGCGCCGTCCCACAGGTTGACCTTGGGATCGAAGGTCAACATGTTCAGACCTGTGCCGCCGATGTTCGTCGACACATAGGCATCGGATGGGAAGGCAAACGGATCGAAACCATTGCCGGTCTTGGACTGAAGCACGCCTTCGTCGACGATGCGGTCCTTGGTGCGCTTGGCGTAGTTCAGGCCGCCTTGAATGCTGCTGAACATTGACCCGCTGGGCAGTTCCTTAGTCAGGTCAAAACGGATGGCGCTGACCTTATCCGTCACGGTCGGGCCCTTGTCGTAGCCAGCCTGAGCCAGGTTTTTGCCCGGGACCACGGGGTCCGGCACGCCGCTCCAGCCTTGCTGGTCACGCACGAAGATCATGGTCCGGTCTGTGTACGCCGTGGGGTTGCCGACCTTGAACTGGACGGTACCGCCGCCCGTGTTGTCGAAGCTCAGCGTATCGGCGGCGGCAATGCCAGCGTAGGCCTCGATATCGCGCTCCACGCGCTTCGCCGAGTTGTTGCTCAGGTCGACGCTCGCGGTCCAGCCGTCATCAAGCTTAAGGGTGTTCTTCCAGCCCAGCGACTTAATGGTGTCGTTGTCGAAGATGCTTTCCGCGCGGTCAATGAGTCCGGCACCATTGGCACCGAGCTGGAATGTGCCCTTGGTGGCCACGCCGTTGACGACAGTCGCGTTGGTGATCGGGCCACCCAAGCCACCCTGGATCCGGGCTTCCTTCTGGACGGCGTCAATCTTCGAATAGAACACATCCAGCTGGCTGGTGAAGTTCTTGTTAGGCTTGTACGCCAGGATCGCCGCACCACCCCAGCGACTGTCAGTCACGCGACGGTTCTTGTAGTCGACACCGTTGCCGAAGGGAGCGGGCACGGTCACATTGTTTTGCACCGTTCCGTCGGTCAATGTTGCCTTCACGGTGGCGGAACCCCAACCACCCGTGCCCAGTTCGTTGGTCGTGCCATCCGCCTTGACGAAGCCCAGGGCAATACCGATGGTCCGATCTGCAAACTGATCGATGTAGGCCAGGCTCTTTCGATTGCCCGTTCCAGGGTTGGGCAGGCTGATGCCGGTGCGGTCGCGCTCGTAGCTCGCAGCAAGCACCCGGCGACCAAACGCCAGCGGATCGATCAGGCGCTTGTCGATCGTGCCAGCCATGCCCGCACCCATCAGCGCCGCATCGTTGGTCTTGTAGACGGTGGCGCTGGCGATCAGTTCAGCCGGGTAGACGCTGAGATCAACCGCGCGGCTGTCACCGGTGCTGGTTTGCTCGCGACCATTCAGCAGATAGCCCGTGAAGTCCTCATTCAAACCACGAATGGCGATATTGGATGCAGTGCCGCTCTTGGTACGTTGCGCCGTGACACCAGGCAGTCGGGCCAGAGCCTCGGCAATGGTCGTGTCGGGCAACTTGCCAATGTCTTCCGCCGAGATCGCCTCAACGATGGAGTCGTTATTGCGTTTGACCGAAATCGCGTCCTCGATGCCCTTGCGGATGCCGGTGACGGTCACCGTTTCGAGCTGCTGGGGTTGCGGCGCCGTCTGTGCCGTCGCCGCCGCGGCGGCGATCAGCAGGGTGCAGCCGACGGCCACCGGACTGATGTGGAAGGACTCGGCGCGGCCCGAGCCGCGCTTGTCATTGCTCATGCTCATGAATGTCTCCTCTGGTTCACTGGAAAACGGCTTGGCCCGGGAGGCGCCGCCGGGTGCCGGCTTGCGTCTGGAGGGCGAGAACCCAACGTCTCGACCATGTTTGTATCAAAACTAGATTTTTTTCCGCACCTGCGTAAACCCTAGAAGTTGCGCAGAAACGACCTGATTTCCGACAAATGCCAAGGGAAAACCAGCATTAAATCAAGTGACGATCGATGGCGCCGCCGAAGTCGACATCAAGAAAAACAAAATTCTGTAGCTCAACTACACATCAATTTTCAGGGTCACGGCAGCCATCCATCCGTGAACAAATGCGCACGGCAGAGCCGCTCGGCGCCGCTTGCCAGTGCGGCGCCGAGCAGTCATTTCTGATGGAGTGATGAGGGCTGCGCCACCGAACGGCCGCGCCGCAGGGACAGGCGGCGGGCGCGAGCGGACCCGCCGTGAGCTCAGGCGTCGGCCTGCTCCAGGGCCTGGGCCGCGCCGGCCAGGGCGGCCAGCGTGTCGGTGATGAGGGCGGTGGGGATGCCGGCCAGCAAGGGCTGGAAGCGGCCCTTTGCCTCGAAGCGGCCGCGGAATTCCGATTGGAAGAAGCGCTCGCCCAGGCGCGGCACGATGCCGCCGCCGATGAAGACACCGCCGCGCGAACCCAGCGTCAACGCGACGTTGCCGGCAAAGCCGCCGAGCATCGCGCAGAAGACGTCCAGCGCGCGTGAGCAGGCCGGCGATTCGCCCGCCAGGCCGCGGGCCACGATCTGCTCGGTGGGCAGCGCGTCGACCGCCTCGCCCTCGCCCAGCACGGCGGCGACCGCACGGCACAGCACCGGCAGGCCGATGCCGGACAGGAAGCGCTCGGCCGACACATGCGGGAACTCGCGGCGCGCATGGCTCAGCACGGCGCTTTCGAAGTCGTCCGCCGGCGCCAGCGTGGCATGGCCGCCCTCGCCCGGCAGCGCGATCCAGCGCCCCGGCGCCCGCACGACGCCGCCCACGCCCAGGCCCGTGCCCGGGCCGATGACGGCCAGCACAGCCCCGGTGGCCATGTCCTTCGCCGGCGGTGGCGCCGCGCCCCAGGCGCGCAGCTGGTGCCCGCCCAGCCGCGGCAGCGACAGGGCCTGGGCCTCGAAGTCGTTCAGGCACAGCAGCGTCTGCAGGCCCAGTTCGGCCTGGGTGCCGGCGCGCGAGAAGCTCCAGGCACCATTGGTCAGTTCGATGCGGTCGCCGCCCAGCGCCGTTGCCAGCGCGAAGGCGGCGCTGCGCGGCGCGGCCTGGCCCGGCGCCTGGCCGGCGAGGTAGGCGCGCACCGCGGCGGCCGGCCCGGCATGGCCCGCCACGGGCAGCACACGCACGTCCTCGACCGCCGCGCCGGGGCCGGCCACGGTGCCGAAGCGGGCATTGGTGCCGCCGACATCGGCCACCAGCCAGGGGTAGGCGGCCGTCATGCGAGGGCTCCCGACGACGGGCAGGAAAGGAGGCGGGGTTTCGGGAGTCGGTTTTTGGCAGGCACGGGAGCAAAAAGGTGAAATTTCGGTCGCGGCGGACGGTAGCAAAACTACATATCCCCGACAATACGCATTCGCCCCAACGATTCAATTCGCCTTCTGCAATCGCTTCCAAACGCCTCGCAACCAGCAGCTCCCTGGGCAAAATCGGTTGCCGCAATACTGTAGTGAAGCTACAAGAACTTTCCAGCACCACCGCCGCAGGCCGCCTTGCGCCGCCGCCGGCCGGCCTGCTGAATAATCCGCCGGTCCTTTCACAGCCCGTTTTCCAGCGCCAGCGCCTATGCCCCGTTTCGACAGCCCCCGCCTGCTCGCCGACATCGGCGGCACCTATGCCCGATTCGCGCTGGAAACCGGCCTCGGCGAATTCACGCAGATGGCCTCGCTGCGTTGCGCCGACCATGCCGACTTCCATGCCGCCGTGCGCGCCTATCTGCAGGGCCTGAGCTGGCAGGACGGCGGCCCGCAGCAGATCGCGCACGCCGCCATCGCCATCGCCAACCCGGTGGAGGGCGACCGGGTGCGCATGACCAACTATCACTGGCAGTTCTCCATCGAGGAGATGCGCCAGCGCCTCGGGCTGGACACGCTGGTCGTCGTCAACGACTTCACGGCGCTGGCCATGGCCCTGCCCCGGCTGGCCGAGGCGGATGTGCGCCAGGTCGGCGGCGGCCAGGCGCGGCGGCCCAGCGTCATCGGCCTGCTGGGCGCCGGCACGGGCCTGGGCGTGTCCGGGCTGATCCCGGCGGGCGAAGGCTGGATCGCGCTGGGCACCGAGGGCGGCCACGTCAACTTCGGCCCGCGCGACAAGCGCGAGATGGAGATCCTGCAGTTCGCGTGGAAGACGCTGGACCATGTCTCCTACGAGCGCCTGATCTCCGGCCCCGGCCTGGAGCTGATCTACCGCGCACTGGCCGACCGCAACGGCGTCGCCAATGCCGAGCCGCTGCTGGCCCCCGCCATCACGCAGCGCGCGCTGGAGGATGGCGACGCCCTCTGCCTGGAGACGCTGGAGGTCTTCTGCGGCCTGCTCGGCACGGCCGCGGCCAACCTGGCCGTCACGCTGGGCTCGCTGGGCGGCATCTACATCGGCGGCGGCATCGTGCCGCGCCTGGGCGAATACTTCGACCGCAGCCCCTTCCGCGCCCGCTTCGAGGACAAGGGGCGCTTCCACGACTACGTCGCGGCCATCCCGACCTTCGTCATCACCGCCGAGAACGCTACCTTCAAGGGCGCGTCGGCCATCCTCGAGAACCAGCTGCGCAACCTGCAGGCCTCGCCCGGCTCGGCCATCCTCGGCCAGATCCGCCGCGCGCGCAGCGAGCTCTCGCCCGCCGAGCTGCGCGTGGCCGACCTCGTGCTGGCCCAGCCGCGCTCGGTGCTGAACGACCCCATCGCCGAGATCGCCCGCGCCGCCGGCGTCAGCCAGCCCACCGTCATCCGCTTCTGCCGCTCGCTGGGCTGCGAGGGCCTGTCGGACTTCAAGCTGCGCCTGGCCTCGGGCCTGACCGGCACCGTGCCCGTCACCCACACCCAGGTCAACACCAACGACTCCATGCTGGAGCTGGGCGCCAAGGTGCTGGGCAACACGGCCAGCGCCATCCTGCAGGTGCGCAGCCAGCTGAACCGCGACACCATCGACCGCGCCATCGACATGCTGCTGCAGGCCGGCCGCATCGAGTTCTTCGCACTCGGCCATTACGGCGTCGTCGCGCAGGACGCTCAGTTCAAGTTCCTGCGCTTCGGTATGCCCTGCGGCGCCTACACCGACCCGCGCCTGCAGCTGCTCGCGGCCGACGTGCTGCGCGAGGGCGACGTGGCCGTCGTCATCAGCAGCGGCGGGCGCCTGCCGGAGCTGCTGGCCGTCGTCGAGAAGGCCCAGGAGCGCGGCGCCAAGGTCGTCGCCATCACGGCCAGCCAGAGCCCGCTGGCCAAGAAGGCCGACGCGGCGCTGATCGTCGACCACGTCGAGGACATCGCGACCCACCTACCCATGGTCAGCCGCATCCTGCACCTGCTGGTCATCGACATCCTCGCCGTGGGCGTGGCCATGCGCCGCAGCCCCGACAGCATCGCCGCGCTGTCGGCCGGCGCCGAGGACGACGAGGCCAACAAGCCCACGCGCACCACGGCGCCCGGCGTCAGCATGGCCTCGCCGCTGGCGCGGCTGACCTCGCACAGCCGCTGAGCCCCAGCCGGCCTGAAGACCCCTTGCAGACAGCTCTCGCCCACGGCTTGGGCTAGGCTGACGGCATGAATCCGATCTCGCGTTTGCTAGCCTCCCGCCGCGCCGCGCTGGCCCTGCTGGCCGCCGCGCTGGCCCTGCCCGCCGCCTGGGCCGCCGCGGCCGTGCCGGTGCAGGGCTTCAAGGTCGTGCACAGCTACCCGCACGACCCGCAGGCCTTCACGCAGGGCCTGTTCTTCCACGACGGCTTCCTGTACGAGGGCACGGGCCTGCGCGGCCGCTCCACCATCCGCAAGGTCGAGATCGAGACCGGCCGCGTCGTGCAGGCCGTGGAACTGCCGCCCGAGGTCTTCGGCGAGGGCATCTCGCAGTGGGGCGACCGCCTCATCGGCATCACCTGGCAGGAGCAGACCGCCTTCGTGCTGGACCTAAGGAGCTTCAAGCTCTGGCGCAAGTTCAACTACCCCGGCGAAGGCTGGGGCCTGACGCACAACGCCAAGGAACTGGTCATGAGCGACGGCAGCGCCGAGCTGCGCTTCCTGGACCCGCTGAGCTTCAAGGAACTGCGCCGCGTGCGCGTGACGGCCGACGGCCGGCCGGTGGACCAGCTCAACGAGCTGGAGTGGGTCGAGGGCGAGATCTTCGCCAACGTCTGGCAGACCGACCGCATCGCCCGCATCGACCCCAGGACCGGCCGCGTGACGGCCTGGATCGACCTCGCCGGCATCCTGCCCGACGACCAGCGCCTGAATGCCGATGCCGTGCTCAACGGCATCGCCTACGACGAGAAGAAGAAGCGCCTCTTCGTCACCGGCAAGCTCTGGCCGCGGCTGTTCGAGATCCAGCTGACCAAGCCGTCACGCTGAACTCATTGCCCTGGCCGGCCAGCATCCCGGCATCCCGGCATCTCGGCCTCAAGTCATCAGAACGCGGCAATGCCCGTCTGCGCGCGGCCCAGGATCAGCGCATGGATGTCGTGCGTGCCCTCGTAGGTGTTCACGACCTCCAGGTTGACGAGGTGGCGGGCGATGCCGAACTCGTCCGAGATGCCGTTGCCGCCGAGCATGTCGCGCGCCATGCGGGCGATCTCCAGGCTCTTGCCGCAGCTGTTGCGCTTCATGATGGACGTGATCTCGACCGCCGCCGTGCCCTCGTCCTTCATGCGGCCCAGGCGCAGGCAGCCCTGCAGGCCCAGCGCGATCTCGGTCTGCATGTCGGCCAGCTTCTTCTGCACCAGCTGGTTGGCCGCCAGCGGCTTGCCGAACTGCTTGCGGTCCAGCGTGTACTGGCGGGCCGTGTGCCAGCAGTCCTCGGCCGCACCCAAAGCGCCCCAGGCGATGCCGTAGCGGGCCGAGTTCAGGCAGGTGAACGGGCCCTTCAGGCCGCGCACGTCGGGGAAGGCGTTCTCCTCGGGGCAGAACACCTTGTCCATGACGATCTCGCCGGTGATGGACGCGCGCAGGCCGACCTTGCCGTGGATGGCCGGCGCCGACAGGCCCTTGGCGCCCTTCTCCAGCACAAAGCCGCGGATCTGGCCGCCGTCGTCCTTGGCCCAGACGACGAAGACGTCGGCGATGGGGCTGTTCGTGATCCACATCTTGCTGCCCGTCAGCTCGTAGCCGCCGGCAACCGACCGGGCGCGCGTGACCATCGAGCCAGGGTCGGAGCCGTGGTTGGGCTCGGTCAGGCCGAAGCAGCCGATCCACTCGCCGCTCGCGAGCTTGGGCAGGTATTTACGCTTGGTCGCCTCGTTGCCGAACTCGTTGATCGGCACCATGACGAGCGACGACTGCACGCTCATCATCGAGCGGTAGCCCGAGTCCACGCGCTCCACCTCGCGGGCGATGAGGCCGTAGCTGACGTAGTTCAGGCCGGCGCCGCCGTACTCGGCCGGGATGGTCGGGCCGAGCAGGCCTAACTCGCCCATCTCGCGGAAGATGCCCACGTCGGTCTGCTCGTGGCGGAAGGCCTCGAGCACGCGCGGCCGCAGCCGCTCCTGGCAATAGGCCACGGCCGCGTCGCGCACCATGCGCTCGTCCTCGGAAAGCTGCTCGTTCAGCAGCAGCGGGTCGTCCCAGTGAAAGCTTGCCTTGGTGGCCATGATCGCGGTCTCCTGCGTGATGGTGGCGCGCCCGGCATTGGCCGGGCGCTGATGGCGCCCAGTATTCCGCGCCCTGCGATTCGTGTCCAATTCAGCAAACGACTTCGACGATTCGCAATGCCTATCGACGCCGCCACCCGATCCCTGGAGTTCCGCCACCTGCGCTACTTCCTCGCGCTGGCCGAGGAACTGCACTTCGGCCGCGCCGCGCAGCGCCTGGCCATCTCGCAGCCGCCGCTGTCGGTCGCCATCCAGCAGCTGGAGGCCAGCGTCGGCGCCCGCCTCTTCGACCGCGACAGCAAGGGCGTGCGCCTCACGCCCGCGGGCGAGGCCTTCCGCGGCAGCGCGCAGGCCCTGCTCGACCGCGCCGAGGACGCCTGCGCCCTCGCCCGTGAGGTGCAGGCCGGCGAGGTGGGCCGGCTGCGGCTGGGCTTTGTCGGCTCCACGCTGTTCAACGGCCTGTCGGCCTGGCTGCAGGTCTTCCAGGCCAGCCACCCCAAGGTCGAGGTGATCGTCATCGAGCTGAACTCGCAGGACCAGATCGACGCGCTGCTGGCCGAGGAGCTGGACCTCGGCCTCGTCCACACCGACCGCCTGCCGCCCGCCCTCGCCTCACAGCCGCTCTACAGCGAACCCTTCCTCGCCTGCCTGCCGGCGGGCCACCCGCTGGCGTCGCTGGAGCAGATTCCGCTCGCGAGCTTGAGCGACCAGCCCTTCATCCTGTTCTCCCGCAAGGGCTCGCCCGACTACCACGCCCGCATCGTCGAGATCTGCCGGCAGCATGGGTTCTATCCAAGGCTGCAGCACGAGGGGCGGCATTGGCTGTCGGTGGTGTCGCTGGTGTCGCAGGGCCTGGGCGTGAGCATCGTGCCGGCGGCGTTTCGGCAGGCGGGCGTGCAGGGGGCGGTGTTCAGGCCGCTGGCCGAGGCGATTGAGGCGTCAGCGGTGTTTGCGGCGTGGAGGAGGGATTCAGCAAGCGTGTTGCGCGCGCGGTTTTTGACGAACCGAGCCAGCAAAGCATGAAGCTCGTAGAAAGTTCACGCTTTGATCCAGTACCCCAGCATGATCCAGCGCCCCGACATCAATCCCGCTGGACCGCGTCGTTTGGGTCAAGAGCAAAGAGCCCGACGCGGCGCAGTCCATGGCTCGGCATGAGGGCTTCGGCTGGCTCGTCGAGTTCCCTGGGGGATGCGACCGGGTGCTTGGCGCACCGCAAAATCTTCATCGCCACCGCGGTCGCCTGGACGCCGTTTGAGCAAAACGGCGAGCCGTTGAGGTTCTTCTGAGCAAAGCCCCATGGGCGGGCCGGTTACGATTGAGCAGGAGTGCGTCTATGCGTCTTTTTGCTCTTTCTTTCCCTCTGATGCTTGCATGCGCGCATGCGCAAGGCCAGATCTCGCTTGAACAGCAGACGAACGAAGCGCAGCTGCGACAAATGCAGCACGAAATCGACATGGCGCGGATTCAAGCTCAGACAGAGAGTATTCGCAATCAAACCGAGCTGATGCGGCTTCAAATGGAGCGGCGCGAAGCCGAGCGGGCCGCTCAGCCGCGAGAAAAGAGCATCTTCGAGATCATGGGCGAGATACAGGCGAAAAAGGAGGCGGACGCCGCCGCCGCCCAAGCGGAAGCCAACCGGGTCGAAGAGGCCGCAATCGCCGCCGCGAAGTCTGCCGACACCGCCTACCTTGCCATCGCCGTCGCCGCTCCCTTGGCATTCGCCTTTTGGATTGCCCGCCGCGCAAAGACATCAGGAGTCAACATGAAATACGAAGAAAAGTTTGGCGTGATGATGATGATCGCGTCGCTGCTGCTGGGCCTGTTGGCCCTTTCGATCTCCGAAAATTGGGTGCCTCACCTGGACGCCGTCCAAAACCTGATGCTGACGCTCAAAATTCGAATGCTCGCCGAGAGCGAGTCGTCATACGCCTCGGCGATGGTCGATGTCTACACAAAGCATGTGCTGCTGGGTTTGCTTGTCGTCGCGGCCTACGGCTTCACAACCTACCTGGGCATCACGCCGCCGTGGAAGAAGTCCGACGCGGCCCCTGTCGCCTCGCCAGCGCCCGTCGAGCCGCCCAAGGAAACGTGACCTCTTCACAACAAGAGAAAACGCGGCGAATCAGTCTCGCCTGGCGGCACACCCGCGTATTGCAAGATGTCCACGCCCACGCGGGGTGGGCATGCTGGTTGTCAATCGGTTGACCTGGTCTTGACCAGGTCTATGGTCCGCTGCTTCGCGCGAACCAAAGCCGCCTTGGCGCGCTTCCCCACTGCATCAAGATCGTCCTTCATGAACTTGATTTGCTCGTCGATCTCCGCCTCTGACATGAGCGCCGGCGAAATCACCGGCACGTCGCGATTCATCCCCCATCGTTTGAGTTCGATGTGAACCTGCGGGTCGAAGGGCAAAGAGTCCCCCTTCTTCATCGTCATGATGCTGTATTCGAACTGCCCAATCGTGCTTCCCATGGTTGACCTCCAAGAATGGGAAGAGGCCTCGAAAGAGCCCTCCCTTGATGAACAATTATCTCAGCCATGAGAGCAAGCCCGGGCAGCTTCAAGAATGTGCCCACTGCGTCAATCAACGTGGGTCCTTGGGATTCGTGGCGATTGAAGTGGCGGCCATCGCCCTTGATCTTCGCAAGCGCAATCGTCAAACCGAGAGCGCCGAGTAGGTGAATGAATGCGGCGCGGGCTAAGTCACAGCCGTGTCACGTCGCCCGACGACGGTTTCGCCAAACGCCTCCTGCACCCATGCTTGAATTGCACTCCCGCGAGCAGGCCATCAAGAGCGCCACAGAGCCCGCCGCAGCCAGGAACAGCTTGGAGACAACCCCATGACCCCACTTCGGCACCTCGCCGGCCGCCTCGCGCTCGCCGCCCTCACGGCCACCGGCCTGGCAGTCCCCCCCGCCCACGCCGACATCACCATCGGCCAGACCGCCGGCTTCACCGGCACGGTCGCCGCCAGCGTGAAGGAGGCGACCCAGGGCGCCAGGATGTACTTCGACGCGGTGAACGCCGCCGGCGGCGTCAACGGCCAGAAGATCACGCTGGTGTCGCTGGACGACAAGTTCGAAGCCAAGCTGGCCGCCGCCAATGCCAAGACCTTGATCGACCAGGGCGCGATCTCGCTGTTCCTGATCCGCGGCACGCCGCTGGCGCAGGCCATCATGCCGCTGCTGACCGAGTACAAGGTGCCGCTGGTGGCGCCGTCCACGGGCGCGATGGTGTTGCACAAGCCGGTGCACCCGTGGCTCTTCAACGTGCGCGCCACCTACCAGCGCGAGGCAGAACGGGCCATCGAGCACCTGAGCCTGATCGGCGTGGACCGCATCGCCATCGTGCAGGTGGACGACTCCTTCGGCGAGGACGCCGTGCAGGGCGCCCATGCCGGTCTGGCCAAGGTCAACAAGACAGCCGTGGCCCACGAGAAGTACGACCGCGCCAAGCCCGATTTCGGCCCCATCGTGCCCAAGCTGCTGGCCGCATCGCCCCAGGCCGTGCTGTTCATCGGCTCGGGCACGGCGGTCGTGCAGGGCATGAAAGCGGTGCGGGCCGCGGGCTCGAAGGCGCAGCTGGTGACCCTGTCGAACAACGCGACGGCGGGCTTCGTCAAGGACCTGGGCGACATCGCCTACGGCGTCATCGTCAGCCAGGTCTTCCCCTACGAGCGCTCGATGGCCAAGCCCATCATCAAGGAGGCGTCCGAGGCGGCACGCAAGGCAGGCGTGGAGCTGACGCCCACCGTCGTCGAGGGCTATGTGTCGGCCAAGGTGCTGGTGGAAGGCCTGAAGCGCGCCGGCCCCAAGCCCACGCGCGACGGCCTGCGCAAGGCGCTGGAGGGCATGGGCCACTACGACGTCGGCGGCATCGAGCTGGGCTACAGCCCGACGGACCACACGGGCCTGGAGTATGTGGACCTGTCCATCGTGGACCAGGCCGGCAAGTTCCGGCGCTGAGCCCGGACCGGACTCCAGGGGGGCGCCCGGCCCGAGTTGACAGGCAGTTGGAATTAACCGACACCACGAAGGTTCCGGCAAAGCTATGGTGCCGCCCGCCATGCCTTCCAAGCCCTGCCCACGCCTGTGGGACATCTCCCCCACCGTCGCGCCCGATGCGCCCATCTTCCCGGGCGACGAGCCCTACAGCCTGCGCTGGACGGCGCGGCTGTCGCCCGGCTGCCCGGTCAACCTCAGCGCGATCACGATGTCGCCGCATGTCGGCGCGCATGCCGATGCGCCGCTGCACTACGCGAACGACGCGCCGGCGATTGCCGACGTGCCGCTGGACAGCTATCTCGGCCGCTGCCGCGTCATCCACGCCATCGGTGCCGCGCCGCTGGTCACGGTCGAGCACCTGCAACACGCGGAAGAAGGCCTCCCCCCGCGCGTGCTGGTGCGCTGCTGCGAGCGTGCCGACACCCGCTGGAACCCCGCCTTCACGGCCTATGCGCCCGAGGCCGTCGAGTGGCTGGCCGCGCGCGGCGTGCGCCTGATCGGCATCGACACGCCCAGCGTGGACCCGGCCGACTCCAAGGTGCTGAGCAGCCACCAGCAGCTGCGCCGCCACGACCTGCGCGTGCTGGAGAACCTCGTGCTCGACGACGTGCCCGAGGGCGACTACGAATTGATCGCCCTGCCACTCAAACTCCAAGGCGCCTGTGCCTCCCCGGTGCGCGCCGTCCTGAGGGAACTGAAATGAACATCGACGACGCCAAGCGGCTCGACGCCGCCGACCCCCTGCGCAGCTTGCGCGACCTCTTCACGCTGCCCGACGGCGTGACCTATCTCGACGGCAACTCGCTCGGCGCCCTGCCCCGCGCCACGCCCGAGCGCATCCGGCGCGCGGTGGAGCAGGAATGGGGCCGGGACCTCATCAAGAGCTGGAACACCGCCGGCTGGATCGACCTGCCGCGCCGCTTGGGCGACCGGCTGGCACCGTGGCTGGGCGCCCGCCCGGGAGAGGTGCTGGTGGCGGACTCGACCTCCATCAACCTCTACAAGGTGCTGCACGCGGCGCTGCAGTTGCAGCAAGGCAAGCGCCGCGTGGTGGTGAGCGAGCGCAGCAACTTCCCGACCGACAACTACATCGCGCAGAGCGTGGCGCGCGCGCATGGCGGCGAGCTGGTCCTGGCCGAGCGGCCGGAGGACATCCCGCCGCTGCTGGACGAGCGCTGCGCGGTGCTGATGCTGACGCATGTGAACTACCGCAGCGGCCGCATGCACGACATGGGCCTGCTGACGCGCTGGGCCCACCAGGCCGGCGCGCTGGCCGTTTGGGACCTGTGCCACAGCGCAGGCGCGGTGCCCATCGACCTGCTCGGCGCCGCGGCGGACTTCGCCATCGGCTGCGGCTACAAGTACCTGAACGGCGGCCCCGGCGCGCCGGCCTTCGTGTGGATGCACCCGCGCCACGAGGGCCAGGTCTGGCAGCCGCTGACCGGCTGGATGGGCCATGCCAACCCCTTCGATTTCGACAGCGACTACCAGCCCGCGCCGGGCATCCAGCAGTACCAGTGCGGCACGCCCGCGGTGCTGGCCGCGACGGGGCTGGACACGGCGCTGGACGTCTTCGACGCCGCCCAGAAGCTGGGCGGCATGAAGGCGTTGCGCAACAAGTCGCTGGCGCTGACCGAAGCCTTCATCGACAGCGTGGAAGCACGAGTGCCCGGCGCCGTCATCGCGACGCCGCGCGACGCGGCGATGCGCGGCTCGCAGGTGTCGTTCAGCCTGCCGCGCGGCACGGACGGCTATGCGGTGATGCAGGCGCTGATCGCTCGCGGCTTCATCGGCGACTTCCGCGCCGGCGACCCCGAGCTGCTGCGCTTCGGCTTCGCGCCGCTCTACAACGGCTTCGCCGACGTGGTGCGCGCGGTGGACACGCTGGCGGACATCGTCGCCACCCGATCCTGGGACGCCCCCGAATTCACCAGCCGCTCAAAGGTGACCTGACCCATGACGCCCCTGGAACACCACGGCGCCCAGCTCGATTTCTCCCGGGACATGAGCTATGGCGACTACCTGCAGCTCGACGCCATCCTGAGCGCGCAGAAGCCGCTCTCGCCCGACCACAACGAGATGCTCTTCATCGTGCAGCACCAGACCTCGGAGCTGTGGATGAAGCTGATGCTGCACGAGCTGCACGCGGCGGTCGCCAACGTGGCCGCCGACCGCCTGCCCGAGGCCTTCAAGATGCTGGCCCGCGTGTCGCGCATCATGGAGCAGCTGGTGCATGCCTGGGACGTGCTGGCCACGATGACGCCGCCCGAGTACAGCGCCATCCGGCCCTATCTGGCGAAGAGCAGCGGCTTCCAGAGCGCGCAGTACCGGCGCATCGAGTTCATGCTGGGCAACAAGAACGCCGCCATGCTCAAGCCCCACGAGCACCGGCCCGACCTGCTGGCCCAGGTGCAGGAGGCCTTCGAGGCGCCATCGCTCTACGACGAGGTGCTGAAGCTGATGGCCCGCCGCGGCATCGCGGTGCCGGCCGCGCGGCTGCAGCGCGACTGGACCGAGCCCTATGCCGCCGACGAGGGCGTCAAGCAGGCCTGGCTGACCGTCTACCGCGCGCCGCAGGACCACTGGGACCTCTACCAGATGGGCGAGGAGCTGGTGGACCTTGAGGACGCCTTCCGCCTCTGGCGCTTCCGGCACGTGACGACGGTGGAGCGCGTCATCGGCTTCAAGCGCGGCACCGGCGGCACCGGCGGCGTCAGCTATCTGCGCAAGATGCTGGACGTGGTGCTCTTCCCGGAGCTGTGGACGCTGCGCACCGAGCTCTGAGAGGGTGAGAGCAAGCGCCTAACTTGCGCTGTCGATGACTTGGGTCAAGGCGACGGTCGGCGGCAAGGCCTAGGCTGCGACGTTTCTGCTCGTCAACCTGGCCCGCCGATGAACCCCTTCCCGCACATCTCCCAAGAACTCGGCGCCCTGCTCGTGCGCTCCGGCCTGAAGCCGTTGCAACTGGGCGGGCGCGAGCTGCTGCCCGTCGTGCAGGGCGGCATGGGCGTGGGCGTCAGCGCCCAGCGCCTGGCCGGGGCCGTGGCCGCCGACGGCGGCATGGGCACGATCAGCTCGGTGGACCTGCGCCGCCTGCACCCCGACCTGATGGAAGCCACCGAAGGCTGCAATGCCGGCGAGGAGGCCAAGCGCCGCATCAACGAGGCCAACCTCGTGGCGCTGGACCGCGAAATCGCCGGCGCCCGCGAGCGCTCGCAGGGCCGCGGCCTGGTGGCGTTGAACGTGATGCGTGCCGTCAGCGAGTACGCGACCTCGGTCAAGCGCGCGTTGGCCGCGGGCGTGGATGCCGTCGTCGTCGGCGCGGGCCTGCCGCTGGACCTGCCCGACCTGGCCCAGGGCCACCCCAAGGCCCTGCTCATCCCCATCCTCAGCGATGCGCGCGGCGTGCAGCTCATCGTCAAGAAATGGGAGCGCAAGAAGCGCCTGCCGGACGCCATCGTCATCGAGCACCCGCGCCTGGCCGGCGGCCACCTGGGCGCCGCGCGCATCGCCGACGTCAATGACCGCCGCTTCGACTTCGACCAGGTGCTGCCCGCCTGCAAGGAATTCTTCCGCCAGGCCGGCATCGAGCGCGAGATCCCGCTGATCGCGGCCGGCGGCGTGCGCAGCTTCGAGGACATCAGCCGCCTGCAGGCCCTGGGCGCCGACGCGGTGCAGTTGGGCACGCCCTTCGCCGTGACGACCGAGGGCGATGCCGACGCCGAGTTCAAGCGCGTGCTGGCCGAGGCGCGCGACGAGGACATGATCGAGTTCACCAGCGTGGCCGGCCTGCCGGCGCGCGCCGTGGCCACGCCCTGGCTGAAGACCTATCTGCGCCTGGAGAGCCGGCTGCAAGCCGTCGCCCAGGTCAAGCAGCGCTGCACCAAGGCCTTCGACTGCCTGGCCCAGTGCGGCCTGCGCGACGGCTTCAAGGACTGGGGCCAGTTCTGCATCGACAACCAGCTCGCCGCCGCGCTGCGCGGCGACGTGAAGAAGGGCCTGTTCTTCCGCGGCAGCGGTGCCCTGCCCTTCGGCAGCCAGATCCGCAGCGTGCGCGAGCTGATGGAGCGGCTGCTGACGCCCGCCCGGGCCCTGGCCTGAGACGGCACGCCCCGCCCCCTGCCGAACGGCAGGGCCGGGGCTACAAAACTAAACTTGCGGCTTCGACTCAGAAAAGGTCCTGGCCATGGACACCCGCACCTCCGAAACCCGACTGCGCATCGAGCGCGTGCGCGACGCGCTGATCGCCCAGGGCCTGCACGCCGTGCTCGTGCCCTCCAGCGACCCCCATCTCTCCGAATACCTGCCCGGCCGCTGGCAGGGCCGCGAATGGCTGTCGGGCTTCAACGGCTCGGTGGGCAGCCTGGTCGTCACGCGCGACCGCGCCGCGCTGTTCGCCGACAGCCGCTACTGGGCCCAGGCCGAGGCCCAGATCGCGGGCAGCGGCATCCAGCTCGAGAAGATGAACTCGGGCGCCTCGACGCTCTACATCGACTGGATCGCCAAGACGCTGCAGCCCGGCCAGGCGCTGGCCGTGGACGGCCAGGTGCTGGGCCTGGCGCTGGCGAACACGTTGCGCGCCGCGATGCAGCGTGCCGGCGTCACGCTGCGCAGCGACGTGGACCTGCTGCAGGCCGCCTGGGACGACCGCCCCGGCCTGCCCGCCGACGCCATCTACGAGCACCAGCTCCCGCAGGCCGTCGTGTCGCGCGCCGACAAGCTGGCCCGCGTGCGCCAGGCCATGGCCTCGGTCGGCGCCACCCACCATCTCGTCTCCACCGTGGACGATGTGGCCTGGCTGCTGAACCTGCGCGGCAGCGACGTCGAGTGCAACCCCGTCTTCATCGCCCACCTGCTGCTGGATGCGCAGGGCGGCCGCCTCTTCGTCGGCGATGGCAAGGTGCCGGCCGACGCGGCCGCCCGCCTGAGCGCGGACGGCATCCAGCTCGCGCCCTACGGCCAGGCCGCAGCCACCCTGGCCGCGCTGCCGGCCGGCGCCAGGCTGCTGATCGACCCGCGCCGCGTGACGCTGGGCCTGCGCGAGGCTGTGCCGGCTGCCGTCAGCGTCGTCGAGCAGATCAACCCCAGCACGCTGCTGAAGAGCCGCAAGACCGCCGCCGAGGCCGAGTTCGTCCGCGAGACCATGGCCCGGGACGGCGCGGCCATGTGCGAGTTCTATGCCGAGTTCGAGGCCGCGCTGGCACGCGGCGAGCGCTGGAGCGAGCTGGACATCGACACCCGGCTGACCGCCGCGCGCCGCCGGCGCCCCGGCTTCGTCGGCCCGTCCTTCTCGACGATTGCCGGCTGGATGGCCAACGGCGCCCTGCCCCACTACCGCGCCACGCCCGAGTCCTTCGCGCAGATCGAGGGCGACGGCCTGCTGCTGCTCGACTCCGGCGGCCAATACCTCGGCGGCACGACGGACATCACCCGCGTCTGGCCCATCGGCAGCGTCAGCGCCGCGCAGAAGCGCGACTACACGCTGGTGCTCAAGGGCACCATCGCGCTGTCGCGCACGCGCTTCCCGCGCGGCACGCTCAGCCCCATGCTCGACGCCATCGCCCGCGCGCCGCTGTGGGAACACGGCCTGGACTACGGCCACGGCACCGGCCACGGCGTGGGCTATTTCATGAATGTGCACGAAGGCCCGCAGAGCATCTCCAAGGCCGTCGCCGAGCCGGCCATGGCGATGGAGCCCGGCATGATCACCAGCATCGAGCCGGGCCTCTACCGGCCGGGCCAGTGGGGCGTGCGCATCGAGAACCTGGTGCTCAACGTCGCCATCGACACGCCGGAGAAGAACGCCTTTGGCGAGATGCTCGAATTCGAGACGCTGACGCTCTGCCCCATCGCCACGAGCTGCATCGACGCCAGCCTGCTGCGCGCCGACGAGATCGCCTGGCTGAACGACTACCACGCCACCGTGCGTGCGCGCCTGCAGCCGCTGGTCAGCGGCCCGGCGCTGGCCTGGCTGCTGGCGCGCACGGAGCCGCTGGCGGCCTAACCCCCGACCTGGGCGGCGATGGACCACGTGGAAATCGCCGTCATCGGCGCCGGCGTCGTCGGCCTCGCGGTGGCCCGCGAGCTGGCCTTGCGCGGGCGCGAGGTGCTCATCATCGAAGCGGCCGGCGCCATCGGCACGGGCATCTCGTCGCGCAACAGCGAGGTCATCCACGCGGGGCTCTACCACCCCGCCGGCAGCCTGAAGGCGCGGCTGTGCGTGCGCGGCAAGGCCCTGCTCTACGCCTACTGCGCGGCACGCGGCGTGGCGCACGGCCGCTGCGGCAAGCTCGTCGTCGCGACACGCGCGGCCGACCTGCCGCGGCTGGCCCGCATTGCCGAACAGGGCGCGGCCAATGGCGTGGACGACCTGCGGCTGCTGGACCACGCGCAGGCGCTGGCCCTGGAGCCGGCGCTGGACTGCGCCGGCGCGCTGCTGTCGCCGTCCAGCGGCATCGTCGACAGCCACGGCCTGATGACGGCGCTGCTGGGCGACGCCGAGCACGCCGGCGCCACGCTCGCGCTGGCCAGCCGCGTCAGCGGCGGCGTGCGCGATGGCGGCGGCTGGCGGCTGCGAGTGGGCGATTTCGAGCTGGGCGCGCGCTGCGTCGTCAACGCGGCCGGGCTGTTCGCGGCGGAACTGGCCCGCTCGCTGGGTTGCGACGCACCGGCGCTGCGCTTTGCGCGCGGCCACTATTTCGCGCTGGCCGGCCGGGCGCCGTTCAAGCACCTGATCTACCCGCTGCCGGTGGACGGCGGCCTGGGCGTGCACCTGACGCTGGACCTGGGCGGCCAGGCGCGCTTCGGGCCCGACGTGCAATGGCTGCCCGGCACCGACCCGGCCACGCTGGACTACGCCGTCGACCCCGCGCTGGCGCCGGCCTTCGAGGCCGAGGCGCGCGGCTACTGGCCGGGCCTGCCGCAGGGCGCGCTGCAGCCGGCCTACAGCGGCATCCGGCCCAAGCTCACGGGCCCGGGCGAGCCGGCGGCGGATTTCCGCATCGACGTCGCGCCCGGCCTCGTCAACCTGTTCGGCATCGAGTCGCCGGGGCTGACCGCGGCGCTGGCCATCGCCGAGTGGGTGGCCGAGTCCCTCAGCCCCTCGCCGACTGCTTCGCGATGAAACAGTCGAATTCAGGGGCCGTCAGATCGCGAAGGCCGCGTCGGCCGCCGCCGTGATGCGGGGCCACAGCGCCAGGCCGCCGCCCAGGCTCCAGGCCTGCTCGTGCCCCAGGCGGCGCAGCGCCTGCGCGGCCTGGGCACTGCGGTTGCCGCTGCGGCAGAAGAACACGACGGGCGTGCCGGCCGGCAGCGCGATCCAGCGCGCCAGCGCATCGGGCAGGCCCGACAGCGCGACGGCCTCGCGCCGCACCGGCACGCCCAGCTCCGGCGCCTGGCCCAGCCTCTGCTCATAGGGCTCGCGCACGTCCACCAGCAGCAGGCCCGGGTGCTCGCCGGCCAGCTGCGTCAGCGCGGCCATGCTCAGCTCGCTGGAGGCCAGCGGGCAGCCGCTGTCCACGCGGGCGCCGCAGGCGACGGTCTGGTAGGCCGTCAGCGCCAGGCCCTGCTCCAGCTGCGCCTTGGCCGCCGCGAAGCCGGCGTCGTCCAGGCGGCCGCCGAGCACATCGGCCAGCAGCGGCTGGGCCGCGCACTCCACGGCCAGCGTGCTGGCGAAGCGGTCGTCATAGTCGTGCCCCGGCAGCAGCAGCGTGCGCGGGCCGACGGCCTGCTCCAGCCGCCGCAGCGAGCCGCCATAGGCCTGCGGCGCGCTCTGCTCGAAGTCGCTGCGGCCTAAAGCGCCGGGCATCACGGTGTCGCCGACGAAGGCCAGGCGGAGCCCTTGGGTGTCGTGGAGCAGATAGGCGGTGGAGTCCTGCGTGTGGCCGGGGATGTGCAGGCGCGTCAGCCTCAACGCGCCGAGTTCGATCGCGTCCGCGCCGCTCGGCCAGCCCAGTCCGTCGACATCGCCGCGCGGCTTCTGCGTTGCAGCCAGCAGCTCCGCTGCGGAGGAGGCATGGTCGCCATGGCTGTGCGTGTCGAGCACCGCCGCCAGCGCGTAGCCCTGGCAGCGCAGCCATTGCGCCAGGCGCCCGGTCAGCTCGGGCAGCGGGTCGATGACGACGGCGCGGCGGCTGGCGGCGTCGGCCAGCAGATAGCAGCAGGCGCCGTCGACGACGAAGCGCGTCAGCCCGTCGACCGGCAGCGCATGGCCGGGCGCGCTCGGGTCCAGGCAGCTTTCGCGCAGCGACTCGCCGCAGACGCGGATGCGCGCGCAGGCCTCGTCGATGAAGGCGGCGTCCGCCACCGGCCCGAACGACAGCCGCACGGCCGATGCCGCCTGCCAGGCCGGCAGGCCCATGGCCTGCAGCACATAGCTGGGCTGGGCCTTCGATGCACTGCAGGCGGAGCCGCCGCTGACGCGCATCTCGGCCGCGTCGAACAGATCCAGCAGCAGCTTGGAGCTGAGGCCCGGCACCGCGAAATTCAGCGTCGTCGGCAGGCAGAGCTCGGGCGGCGCGTTGAAGACGAGGCCCGGGAAGGCCTGCTGCAGCGCGGTGGCGAGGCGGTCGCGGCAGGCGGCCTGCGTCGCGGGGTCG
This sequence comes from Pelomonas aquatica, assembly GCF_026712205.1. GTDB lineage: Bacteria > Pseudomonadota > Gammaproteobacteria > Burkholderiales > Burkholderiaceae_C > Pelomonas > Pelomonas aquatica. Next base: position 28,761 of record NZ_JAPPUW010000031.1, on the reverse strand, counting down.
CGGAAGCTGCCGCCCTCCTCCAGCGCGGCCAGCACGGCGCCCAGCGCCGCGATGCCGGACATGTTCTCGGTGCCCGAACGCAGCGCGCCCTCCTGGCCGCCACCGGCCAGCAGCGGCGTGAACGGCGCGCCGTCGCGCACATACAGCAGGCCGATGCCCTTGGGCGCATAGAGCTTGTGGCCCGAGAACGGCGCGTAGTCGATGCGGCGCTCGGCCAGGCGCAGCGGTAGCTTGCCCAGCGCCTGCACGCCGTCCACCATCCACAGCGCCGCGCTGCCGGCCAGGGCGGCCTCGATGCCGTCCAGGTCGCTGATGACGCCGGTCTCGTTGTTCGCCGCCATCGTGCAGACGAGGCCGGCATGCGGCGCATGCTCGCGCAGCCAGGCCAGGTCATGGCGGCCGTCGCGGCCGACCGGGATGGCCAGCAGCCGCAGGCCCAGCCCCAGCAGCGCGTTCCAGTGCCGGATCGCCTCGGGCACGGCCTTGTGCTCGGTCGCGCCGTAGAGCAGCAGCTCAGGTCCCTGCGACCGTTCGCGCAGTGCGCTCAGCGTGGACAGAACGGCCGTCTGTATGCCCTCGGTGGCGCCGCTCAGGAACAGCAGCTTGCCGCTGCCGGCGCCCAGCACGCGCCGCGCGCGGGCACGCACGCCGTCCATCAGCGCCCTCGCCTTCAGCCCGGTGCTGTGGATGCTGCTGGGGTTGCCGAAATCCTCGGCCATCGCGGCCAGGGCTGCCTCGCGGGCCTGGGGGAGGACGGGTGTCGTGGCGTTGGCGTCGAGATAGATTTCCATGGGCGGGGCCGTGCGGCGGTGATGGCACTGCCGCGAATTGTGGCCAGCGCCGGCCAAAAACGGTTTGCGATCTTCGGCTATGCAAATGCCACATCAGAGCAATTCATGCCGAATATCATCGTCAACATGAAACTGGATTCCATTGACATCCGAATCCTGGAAATCCTGCAGCAAGACGCCGAACTGCAGGTCGCCGAGGTCGCGCAACGCGTGGGCCTGTCGACGACGCCCTGCTGGCGGCGCATCCAGAGGCTGAAGGAATCCGGCGTCATCACCCGCCAGGTGGCCTTGCTGGACGCGCAGAAGGTCAACGTCGGCGTCACGGTGTTCGTCGCGGTGCGCACCAGCACGCACAGCCAGCAGTGGTTCGAGACCTTCAAGGCCACCGTGCAGGCCATCCCCGAGGTCGTCGAGTTCTACCGCATGAGCGGCGACGTGGACTATCTGCTGCGCGTCGTCGTCCCCGACATCGCCGCCTACGACAGGGTCTACAAGCGCCTCATCGCCGGCACCGAACTGCGCGACGTGAGCTCCAGTTTCGCGATGGAGGAACTCAAGCTGACGACGGCGCTGCCGCTGGGCTACGTCGGCTGAGCGGCGAAGAAAAAGGAAAAAGGCCCGGGAGCTTTCGCTTCCGGGCCTTCGTATTAGATGGGGTGGCTGATGGGACTCGAACCCACGACAACAGGAATCACAATCCTGGACTCTACCAACTGAGCTACAGCCACCGCAGAGCCAAAGAGTATAGCGCAGAAATCAGGGGGCGCTTGCGGCCGAGGCAGGAGTGGCGACCTTGATCACTGCCTTGTACTGCGACTTGAGTGCGGCCAGGTAGGCCTGCGCCTCGGCGCGCGCCCAGGCACCGGCGTATTGCTGGGCCGCACGCTTGTCGTCGATGACGGCGGCGTCGCGCGGCTGCAGCTGGTTGATGCGCACGACGACGTAGCCGCCGTCATCGGCCGGCACGCCGACCACGGCCGGCAGCTTGGATGCATCGGCGCCGAGCACGGCTTCGAGCTGGGTGCGCGACAGACCTTGCGGCTTGGCGCGCGACGCGCTGACCGCGGCGTCCAGGCCGGCCACGTCGGCCGGATTGGCCTTCAGCGCGGCCAGGCGGGTTTCGCCGGCCTTGCGGGCCTGCTCGCCGGCAAGCTTCTTGACGAGTTGCTCGCGCACCTTGTCCTTCACGTCGGCCAGCGGCGGCACGCGGGCCGGGTTGTACTGGGCGACGCGGGCCGACACGAGCTGGTTCGCGCCGGTTTCGACGGCCTCGGTGTTGCGCTTGTTGCGCAGCGCGTCGGTGCCGAAGACGGCGTCCAGCAGCTTGGCCGAGGCCAGCGGGCCGGCGGCGCCCGGCTGGGGCTGGCGCAGCACGGTGGCGGTCTGGATCTGCAGCTTGAGCTTGTCGGCGGCGGGCTGCAGGCTGTCGGACTGCTCGTAGACGAGGTTGCCGAACTGCTCGGCGACCTCGGCGTACTTCTTCTGCGCGAGCTGCTTGCGCACCTCGGCCTCGACCTCGGCGCGCACGGCTTCGAAGGGCTTCTTCTCGCCGCCGCGCACGCCCGTCAACTGAATGATGTGGTAGCCGAAGTCGGTCTCGACGAGATTGCTGATCTCGCCCTGCTTCATCGCGTAAACGGCGGCGTCGAACTCCTTGACCATCGCGCCGCGGCTGAAGAAGTCGAGGTCGCCGCCATTGGCCGCCGAGCCCTCGTCCTGCGAGTTCTTCTTGGCCTGTGCGGCGAAGTCGGCGGGGTTTTTGCGGACCTGGGCCAGGATGTCCTCGGCCTTGGCCTTGGCCTTGGCGCGCTCCTCGGCAGAGGCCTTGCGGTCCACCTTGATGAGGATGTGGCTGGCGCGACGCTCCTCGGGCACGCCGTAGCGCGACGCGTTTTCCTTGTAGTAGTTCTGCAGATCTTCGTCGGTGAACTTGACGTCCTTCTTCAGCGCCTCGATGTCGAGCACGAGGTATTGGATCTGGGCCGATTCGGGCAGCTGGAACCTGGCGGCGTTGACCGGGTCCTTGTAGAAGGCTTCGAGCTCGGCATCGCCGGGGTTGGTCTTGGCCGCGAAGTCCTTGAGGTCGAAGCGCTGCAGCTGCACCTCGCGCTGCTGCAGCAGCGCATCGAAGGCGAGCTTGGGTGCCGCGGCGCCGGCCACGGCGGAGGTTTCCACCGGCGCCGAGACCTGGCGCAGGCCGTAGTCCTGGCGCAGGCGCTCCATGAACATCGACGGCGTCATGCCCTGGGCGGCGAGCAGGCCCTTGTTGACGGTGCCGTCGGGGTTGCGCAGGAAGGCGAACTGCGGGTCGTTCCAGAACCGCGCGTTGACCGCCTCGACGCTGGGCGTGAAGTGCTGGTGCGTCGCCGCGGCCTGCAGCGTGCGCTCGGTGACCAGGCCTTCGAGCGCCTGGTGCTTCATCTCGGGCGTGTCCAGCAGCTTGGCGTCGACGGTCGGGTTCTGGCTGCGGATGCGCTGGGCCTGCTCGCGCTGTGCGTTGTCCCATTCAAGCTGGGTGATCTTGCGGCCATCGACGCTGGCCACGCCGGCGTTGGCGCCGCCCATCATGCTCGTGTAGCCCTGCATGCCGACGAAGGCGAAGGACGGCAGGATCAGCAGCAGCAGGATGAACTGGAACAGGCGGTTGTGCTGGCGGACGAAATCGAACATCTCGGGGAGCCTTGAGGATCAAACGATCAAATGCGACGAAGGCGAACCGAGGTTCGCCTTCGAGGGGAGCCGCATTCTAGATGGGACGGCTGGCCGCCGTCGCAGGGCGGGTGGTGGGCGCTGACGGGCTCGAACCGCCGACAATCTCCGTGTAAGGGAGGTGCTCTACCAACTGAGCTAAGCGCCCGGGAATCCGGGGGGGCGACCCGTGAGGGTCAGTTCACGGCGTCTTTGAGCGCCTTGCCGGGTTTGAACTTCGGCACCTTGGCCGACTTGATCTTGATGGCTTCGTTGGTGCGCGGGTTGCGGCCGGTGCGCGCCGCGCGCTTGGTGATGCTGAAGGTGCCGAAGCCCACCAGCGAGACGGTGCCGTTCTTCTTCAGCGTCGTCTTGACGCCGCCGATCACGGCTTCGAGCGCACGGCCGGCGGCGGCCTTGGAAATGTCGGCCTGCTTGGCAATGTGCTCGATCAATTCGGACTTGTTCACTCGTGCCCCCTCAACGGAACGTTGGGCCATGCTGCCGTTGCCGGGGGCATGGACTGCAAAGAGATGTCGGTCCCGCGCACTGCGCAGCCCGTTGCAGGCCACCATGGGCGGCCAAGGCGCGCGCGGGAAAGCGGATTCTAGACGCGCGTCCGATGCGCGGCAGGGCGGGAAAAGTCCCGATACAACTGAACGTCTGCCCCGAGCCGCCGGATGTCTAGCGCGCCTTGGCGCGGATCTCGGGCAAGGCCTTCTGCAGGTAGTAGGCCATGGACCAGATGGTCAGCACGACGGCCGCGTAGATCAGCCAGGTGCCCCACGGCCGCGTCGGGATGAGGCCGAAGAGCCGGCCGTCGAAGAGCAGGAAGGGGATGGCCACCATCTGCACCGTCGTCTTGAGCTTGCCGACCATGTGCACGGCGACGCTGCGCGACGCGCCGATCTGGGCCATCCACTCGCGCAGCGCCGAGATCGTGATCTCGCGTCCGATGATGACCAGCGCGACGAAGGCGTCGACCCGCTGCAGCTTGAGCAGCACCAGCAGGGCCGAGCAGACCATCAGCTTGTCGGCCACCGGGTCCAGGAAGGCGCCGAAGGAAGAGGTCTGGTTGAGCTTGCGGGCGAGGTAGCCGTCGAGCCAGTCGGTCAGCGCGACGACGATGAAGAGCGCCGTCGCGATCAGGTTCTGGTGGGCGGGCGCGAGGTCCAGGTAGAACACCCCGACGATCAGCGGGATGGCCACGATGCGGGCCCAGGTCAGCAGAGTCGGCAGGGTCAGGAACATGGGGGCATTGTTGCGCAAGGCCAGGGCGTTGCCGAGCAAGCCTGTGGCCGTGCGGCCTCAGCGCGGCACCTTGCCTAGGGCGTGTAGCCGTAGCCGGCGTAGATCTTGCGGATCGCACCGGACTTCTCCAGTGCGTGCAGCGTCCGGTTGAGCTTCTGGACCTGGGCGTCGGGCAGCTGGATCTGGCAGGCCAGGTACATCTCCGTGCGGTTGAAGTTCAGCACCGGCTCGATGCTGTCGATGCCCTGCTGCTTCAGCCGGTACTGGCCGATCAGCCGGCCCGTGGCCCAGAAGTCGATGCGGCCGGCGAGCAGCTTCTTCGGGTTCACGTCGTCGCTGGGCGCCACGTCCACCTGGTGGCCGCGGGTCTGCAGATAGGCCACGATGGCATCGCCCTGGTAGCTGCCGATGCGCATCATCATGGCCTCGTCCAGCGTCTGCGGCCGGCTCGCTCCGGCACGCGCGAACAAGGCCCAGTCGTTGAAGACCAGCGGCCCCACCCATTTGTAGAGGGCCTCGCGCTCGGGCGTGCGCGACATCGAGTACACGCAGGTGTTGACCTGGGTGCGCGCCAGCGCAATGGCGCGGGCCCAGGGGTAGACGGTGATCTCGTATTCGTAGCCGGCGGCATCGAGCAGCGCGCGCACGATGTCGGTCGAGATGCCGGTCACCGTGCCGTTCGGGCCGCTCATGTTGTAGGGCGGGTATTCCTCGGTCGCGAGCACCAGCCGGAACGGGTTCGCCTGCGCCAGCAGGCCCCATGAAACCGCCAAGGCGGCGATCAGGCCCCGGACCGATCTGGACATCGTCAGAGCCTGCATGCTGCGCTCCCGGAGTGGCCGGGCAAGCATAGGCCGGGCCAACCGGGGCCGCAACGACTCAGCCACGGCCGACGAAGGGCATGTCGCGCGCCATCACCGTCATCGACTGCACATTAGCCGACAGCGGCAGCGAGGCCATGTAGACGACGGCGCGGGCGACGTCCTCGACATCCATCGTCGGCTCGATCGCGACCTGGCCGCTGGGCTGCAGCACGCCCTGGCGCATGCGCAGCGTCATGTCGGTCGCGGCGTTGCCGATGTCGATCTGGCCGCAGGCGATGTCGAAGGCGCGGCCGTCCAGGCTCAGGGCCTTGGTCAGGCCGGTGATGGCGTGCTTGGTGGACGTATAGGGCGCCGAGCAGGGCCGCGGCGCGTAGGCCGAGATGGAACCGTTGTTGACGATGCGGCCGCCGCGCGGCGCCTGCGCCTTCATCAGCGCAAAGGCGGCGCGGGCGCACAGGAAGCTGCCGGTGAGGTTGGTGTCGACGACGGCGCGCCACTGCGCCGGGGTCAGCTCGTCGATGGGCAGCGGCGGCGCCGAGATGCCGGCGTTGTTGAACAGCAGGTCGAGCCTGCCGAAGCGCTCGCGCAGCCGCGCGAAGGCCGCATCGACCTGGGCCTCGTCGGCCACGTCGGCCGCCAGCACGAGGGCCTCCGGTTGAAGATCCTGCAGCGTCTCGCGCAGCGGCGCCTCGCGGCGGCCCATCAGGGCCAGCGCCCAGCCGTCGGCCGCCAGCGCCCGCGCCACCGCGCGGCCGATGCCGGAGCCGGCGCCGGTGACGAGGGCGACGCCCCTGGTCATAACGGCATCACTTGACGGAAGATGCCGCTGCCGCGGGCTTGGCGACCGACTTCTGCGTGGGCTTGGGAGCCACGTTCACAGGCGTTTTTGCCGGCTGGCTCAGTTCCTTGGATGCCGGAGTCGTGCCGCCATCCACACCTAGACGTCCGCCCGTGCCCAGGCCGCCCTTGACGGTCTGGGCCTTGTAGTTGCGCAGCGCCTTGACCATCTGGTTGTAGGAGTCCGCAAAAGCAGCCACGATGATCTTGCCCTGAGGGGTCTTGGCGTAAGCGCCGCCCCCGCCGACGCCGCCGCCGCCGAAGGCCGCGCCAAAAATGCCGAAGTCGAAGTTCTTGGCCGTGCCTTCGGACGCCGAGATCTGCACGCCAGACCGGTTGTCGATCAGCAGCAGCGTCGTCGATGCCTCATTCTTGCTGACGCTGCCGGCAGCCAGCAGTGCCAAGCCCACGACGCCGCCACCCCCGAAACCGCCGCCGCCGCCGGTCTTGCCGGCGAACTGCACTTCGGGGCTCAGCGTGTAGTCGGCGGCCACCATCTGTCCCTGGCCCATATTGGAGCCGGCACGCGATTCGCCGCTTTGCATCAGTGCGCGCTCGCGCATCATGTCCTGCATCGCCTTGCCGCGCTCGACAACGACGAAGCAGTTGCTTTGCTGGATCATGAGCCGGATGACGGGCACCGTCGAACCGAGCTGGCGGCTGGTGAGCTGTATATACCAGGGCGCAGCGGTGTCTTCGTGGATCGACAGCGTCCCGAGGCTCTCGGAGCAGGTCTCCAGTTGGGTGTTTTCGCCCTGCGCGGTTTCGCCCCCGGCAGCGCCGGAAACGGTGCCCTTGTTCTCACCCAAGGTGGGCGCCGTGGCCAGGCACCCGCTCAATAGCAGCGGCGCAGCGAACACAAAGGGCGACAGAGATGACGACAGAGCGAACTTTTTCATGGAATGACCCTCTCCTTTAACGTGTAAATGCCCCTGATGCGGGGCGGGGCGCAGACAAGGCATTGAAGACGGACCGCTCACAACACCGTGCCCACGAGCCCTGCATTGTGCCCAGCGAAGAGCCGCCCGGCATCCTCATACCACCCGAGCGGGGTCGCCTTTATCAGGGTCGCAACACGAGGCGGTGCGTGGCTTCCCCGGGCAGGAAAGGCAGCGGCTCGCCGGCCAGCCAGGCGGCGTGATCGCCCCGGTAGAAGGGCGACAGCGGATGGCCGCTCTGCCCGCCCGGGATAACGAGGATGCCGCTCTCCTCGTGGCCCGGCGAAACCACCATGCGCTCGCTCTGGCCGTGGCCATGGTTGTGCACGCGGGGCATATGGCTGTCGCCGGCCATGGGCGTGGCGGGCATGTCCAGCCAGCCCGACAGCATCGGCAGAGCGGCCGACAGCGGGTGCCGGATGCCGGCCGGGTTCTCGGCCCCCCAGGTGGCGGCGGCCAGGCTGCCGAACTTCTTCAGCAACTCGGCGCGGCTGTCCAGCACGGCACGCTGCAGCAGCGCCTCCCAACTGGCCGCGCCCGCAGGCAGCGTGTCGGCGCGGCTGGCCTGGATCAGCGCCCAGCCGGGCGTCTCGGGCGCCATCGTCAGATCCTGCAGCCTGGCACCCTGAGCCTCCAGCCGGCCGGCCAGCGGCGCGAAGACGGTCTTGAGCGTGCGCTCGCGGAAGGCGCGCACCAGCAGATAGCCCACAGCGTCGGGCCGCGCCGCCTCGGCGTTCTTCTCGACCTCGGCGCGGTAGTCGGCCAGGCCGTTGGCGGCCACGAAGCCGGGCGTCAGCACGCGTTCGAGCAGCAGGCCGCGCCAGCGCTGCAGCAGCAGCGCGCGGTGATCCAGCTGGATGGCGTGCAGGGCGGCCTCGTCGAACTTGTCCCGGGCGCGCAGCCCGTCGCGGATCTGGCGCGCGCGGGCGCCGAGGTCGTAGCCGCCGTTGCCGAGGATCTTCAGGGCCTCGCCGCCGATCATGCGGGCGTTGGCCGTCCACAGCCGGCCATCGGCCGGGTCCAGCACGCGCGGCTGCTCGTCCGCGCCGAGGTAGCCCTGCCAGGCGGAACGGCCGTCGCTCCAGTCCTGGGGCACGGCCATGTCCTGCGTGGACACGCGCCGCGGGATGGCGCCCATCACCGTCCAGGCGATGCGCCCGCGGGCGTCGGCCACCATCAGGTTCTGCGCCGGTATGCCGGCACCGGCGGCCAGCTTCACGGCCTCGTCCACGCCGCCGGCGGCCTCCATCTGCATCAGCCGCAGGTTCATGGCCGCCGCGTCGTGGGCCACCCAGCGCAGCGCGTAGGCATGGCCGGCCGGCGCCTTCTCTGGCATGACCGGCCCCCACTCGCTCTCGCGCACCTCGAAGTCCACCGCCGGCTGGCCGGCGACCTCTATCCTCTCGACGCTGCGCACCAGCGGCTTCTCGGCGCCGCCGCTCCAATAGCTCTGCCCGCCGGCACCGAGCTGCAGCGAGATGACGTCCGACCAGTCCGACGTGGTGTTGGTGAAGCCCCAGGCCACATGGCCGTTGCTGCCCGCCACGACCAGGGGCGTGCCCGGCAAGGTGACGCCGGCCACGTCGAAGCTGCGGCCCTGGGCCTTCCATTTCAGGCGGGCCTTGAACCAGGTGCCCGGCACGCGCAGGTTCAGGTGCATGTCGTCGGCCACGATGGCGCGGCCGTCCGCCGTGCGGCTGCCGGCCACGGCCCAGTTGTTGCTGCCGATGTCGCGCGCATCCGTCAGGCTGCAGTCGCTGCAGGCCAGTTGCACGCTGCGCAGCCAATCCGGCAGCGGCGAGGCCGGCAGCGGCACGGGCTCGACGCGGCTGTCGTCCAGCGCCGCCTGCCAGTCGGCGCTGTGCTGGGTCAGGAAGGCGTACCAGTCGGCCGGCACGGCCTGCTTGAGCAGGCCGTTGGCAATGTCGTCATGCCCCTGGCCGCGCTGCAGGTCCAGGTACATGCCATAGGCCACCAGCAGCGAGTCGGCGGGCACCCAGGGCCGCGGCGACTGGCGCAGCAGCAGGTATTCCGGCGGCCGCGTCGAGAGCGCCGCCAGGCCGGCGTTGACGCCGCCGGTGTAGGCCTCGGCCAGCGCCTTTTCCTCGGGCGACAGCGCCGCGGCGATCTGCTCGGCGCGGTGGCGGAAGCGGTGCAGCCGGCGCGCCTTGTCCACCTCCAGCGCCTTCGCGCCGACCAGCGCCGACAGCTCGCCGGCCGCGTTGCGGCGCATCAGGTCCATCTGGAAGAAGCGCTCCTGGGCATGCACGAAGCCCAGCGCGCGCGCCGCGTCGAGGCGGTTCTCGGCCGTGATGCTCAGGTAGCCGCGCGCGTCGCGCTGCAGCTCGGCCGGCGCACTCAGCGCCGGCGCGGCGCGCTCGCCGTCCAGTTGGGCCAGGCTGCCGCGCAGCGCCAGCCACAGGGCCAGTGCGAGCAGCAGCACGAGCAGCAGCAGGCCGCCAAGGATTCGCTTGAACCACGTCATGAATTGCCTTTGATCAGTTGGGGACAGAGCTGCTCGCTTCGCTCGGGCGGTCTGTCCCGCAAGTGGAAATCAGTTGGGGACAGAGCTACTCGCTTCGCTCGGGCGGTCTGTCCCGCAAGTTCATCAGAATGTCCCCGGGTAGTTGCCGCCGTCGAGCAGGATGTTCTGGCCGGTCAGGTAGCCGGCCTGGGCGCTGCACAGCATCGCGCAGACCGCGCCGAACTCGGCCGCGCTGCCGAAGCGCTGGGCCGGGATGGCCGCGCGGCGTTTGGCGGCCACCGCGTCGGCATCGAGGCCGGCCTCGGCCGCGCCAGCCGCCAGCGTCTTGCGCAGCCGCTCGGTGTCGAAGGCGCCGGGCAGCAGGTTGTTGATCGTCACGTTGGCGCCCGCCAGGCGCGGCTGGCGCGCGAGACCGGCGACGAAGCCGGTCAGGCCGGAGCGCGCGCCGTTGGACAGGCCCAGCACGTCGATGGGCGCCTTCACGGCGCCCGACGTGATGTTGACGACGCGGCCGAAACCGCGCGCGGCCATGCCGTCGACCGTGGCCTTGATGAGCTCGATGGGCGCCAGCATGTTGGCCTCCAGCGCGGCGATCCACTGTGCGCGGTCCCAGTCGCGGAAGTCGCCGGGCGGCGGGCCGCCGGCGTTGTTGACGAGGATGTCGACCCGCGGGCAGGCGGCCAGCGCCGCCGCGCGGCCCTCGGGCGTCGCGATGTCGCCGACGACGGCCAGCACCTCGACGGCCGGGTGGGCCGCCTTCAACGCGGCGGCCGTCGCCAGCAGGTCGTCCTCGCCGCGCGCCGTGATGACGACGTTGGCGCCCTCCCCCGCCAGCGCCTCGGCGCAGCCGCGGCCCAGGCCCTTGCTGGCCGCGCAGACCAGGGCCCAGCGGCCCTTTAATCCGAGATCCATAACCACTCCTCAAGCAGACTGCGGCTGTGCGCAGCACGCCGCATCATCGCGCGACTGCCGCGGAACTGGCTTTGCCAGGCCGCTGGCAGTGCCCCCTCGAAGGGGGCGGCCGTCAGGCCGTAGGGGGTGAGCTCTATCTCCAGAACTTGCCGTCCGGCCCGACGATGGACACGTCGGTGAACTCCAGGCCGCTGTGGTCCTTGTCGGTGTAGTGCACCTGCAGGCCGCCCAGGTCGAAACGCGCGCCGTCGAGCGCCTTGACGAGGCTCTCGCGGCTCACGTCCTTGCCGGCGCGCCGGAGCGCCTCGACGACGAGCTTGGCGGCGGCGAAGCCTTCCAGCTGGGCCGGCGTCAGCTCGTCGCGGCCGGCGGACTTGGCCAGGCCCAGGGCCTCGCGCACCAGCGGGCTGGCCGTGGAGCGTTCATAGGGGAAGAGCTGGGTCACGATGACGCCGCGGGCATCCTTGCCGAGCGACTTCACGAAGTCGGCCGAGGCGTTGTTGGACAGTGTCGCGACATGGGCCGTCGAGCCGGCGGCGCGCAGCGCATTGATGCCCTCGACGACGGCATAGCCCGGGCCGATCATGACCAGGGCCTCGATGCCGGCCTTGGCGATGGCCTGCATGACGGGGCCCAGCTCGGGCTTGTTGCGGTCGAAGCGCAGGCGCGACATCGCGCGCAGCTTCATGTCGTCCAGCCCCTTGATGGCGCCCTTGCTGGCGTCGTTGCCGAAGGGGTCGTTGACCTGCACGATGGAGATGCGCTTCACGCCGATGCCGGCGAGGTGGCGGACCGCGCGCTGCGCCTCGCGCTGGTAGCTGGCGCGCAGCAAATAGACGTAGGGCTGGGCCGGCTCGTAGAGGTTGATGTCGCCGACGGCCGGAGCGATCAGCGGCAGGCGGTTCTCCTTCAGCACCGGCAGCAGGGCCTCGGTCGGCCCGATGCCGCGGCTGAGCATCAGCGCCAGCACGCCCTGGCTGGCGAGGGACTTGGCCTCGGCCACGGCGGTCGCGGGGTCGTATTTGTCGTCCTGTGTGACGAGCTCGATGTTCTGGCCCTTGATGCCGCCCTGGGCATTGACCGAATCGAAATAGAGCTTGGCGCCCTCGGCGCTCTCGCGCACGAGGCTGGCGACGGGCCCCGTGAAGCCGGCCACCATACCGATGCGCAGGCCGCCCTGCGCGAACGCGCCATCCATCCCCAAGCAGGCAGCAAGCAGCGCCACCAGGCCGACCCAAGGTTTCACAGTCTTCTCCAGCCCATGCGCCTGCGGCGCTTCAGTGGCGGCAGATTGTGGGGCCAAGCCCCCGGCGGGCCGCAGCCCCGCCAACCCAGGAAAAACCCGAGCCTGCGCGAACCTGTTCACGGCCCCAAACGCGTATTTCGACCGGACTCCTGGGCCTAAACTCGCGCGGCCCCTGGCTTCCAAAAACATGCCCGAAAGCCCTGCCCCGCCCAACGCGTCCAGGCCGCCGGCCGCCCCGCGCAGCCTGTTCGGCCTGCGCAGCGATTCATTGACCATCGCCGTCGTGGTGGCCCTGCTGCTGGGCCTGCTGCTGCCGACGACGGCCGTGCTGCTCTACGACGGCCAGAAGACCCGCACCACGGCGATGGAAGACCTCAGGCGCGACCTCGGCCGCGCGACCGAGGTGATGGCGCTTTCGCTGGCCGAGCCGGTCTGGCAGGTCTCGCCCGACCTGGCCGACCCCATGGTCAAGGCGCAGATGGACGACCCGCGCTTCGTGTCCGTGCTGGTCGTCGAGCCGGCGGCCTCGGCGCCCTTCCTGTCGCAGCAGCGCCCCGGCGAGCGCGGCGACGAAGACCTCGTGCTGAGCCAGACCCGCCCCATCCAGCGCGACGGCCGCGAGATCGCGCGGCTGACCGTCAGCATGAGCGCGGCGCCGCTGCTGCAGGCCAAGCAGGCCGAGGTCTGGCGCACCTTCTGGCGCAGCGGCCTGACGCTGACCCTGTCGCTCGTGCTGATGCTGTGGGTGCTGCAGCGCTTCGTGTTACGCCCGATGACGGAGCTGACCGGCGCGGCCGAGGCGCTGGCCGCCGGCCGGCTGGACCAACCCCTGCACGTCGGCGGCGCGGACGAGATCGCGCGCGTCGGCATGGCCATGGAGCGCATGCGCCAGGCCCTGCTGTCGGCTTTCGAGGCACTGCGCCAGCACAACCTGAACCTGGAGGCAACGGTGGCCCAACGCACCGGCGAGCTGACGGCCAGCAACGCCGAGCTGTCCAACGCGCTGGAGACGCTGCAGAAGGCGCAGCGCGAGCTGGTCGAGTCGGAGAAGCTGGCCTCGCTGGGCCGGCTGGTGGCCGGCGTCGCGCACGAGCTGAACACGCCGCTGGGCAATGCGCTGACCGTCGTGTCCGCGCTCAACGACCGCTACAAGCAGCTCGAAGCCATGCTGGCCGGCACGACGCAGCTGCGCCGCAGCATGCTGGAGGAACTGGCGCGCGACACGCGCCGCGGCCAAGACATCCTGCAGCGCAATGTGCAGAAGGCCGCCGACCTGGTGCGCGACTTCAAGCAGGTGGCCATCGACCAGACGGCCGACCTGAGGCGCGACTTCGACCTCGCCAAGGTCGTCGAGGACGTGCTCGTCATGGTCGAGCCCAGCTTCAAGCACACGCCCTTCGTCATCGACACCGAGCTGGCCCGCGGCCTGGTCATGAACAGCTACCCCGGCGCGCTCGGCCAGGTGTTGACCAATCTGCTGATGAACGCGCTGCTGCACGGCTTCGAGGGCCTGGAGCAGGGCCGCGTGTGCGTGCATTGCGCGCGGCTGAGCGACACCGAGGTCGAGCTCAGCGTGCAGGACGACGGCCGCGGCATGGACGAGTCCGTGCGGCGGCGCATCTTCGATCCCTTCTTCACGACCAAGCTCGGCACCGGCGGCTCGGGCCTGGGCATGCACATCGTGCACAGCATCGTGACCAATGTGCTGGGCGGCCAGATCGAGGTGAAGTCCTCGCCCGGCCAGGGCACGCAGATGCTGATGAAGCTGCCCCTGCTGGCGCCGCAGCGCGCCGCCGGCGAGGACTCAAAGACTCACTGAAGACTCACTGCGAAGCGGCCGAGGCCGGTGCGGATGCCGCGTCGGCAACGGCTGCGGTCGAAGCCGCCGGCTCCGCCGCCGCGCCCACGTCGTGCTTCTCGCCGCTCATGTCGATGCCGCCGCCGCTCTTCATCAGCACGAACAGCGCCAGCACGGCAAAGAGGACGAAGCCAACAATGATCTTCCACATGCTCGGGACTCCCGGGGTTAAAACCTAGAAACGGCAGTTGACCGCTTGCTACTCGTCGAAAGTCTCGGTGCATCAAGACCTGGCTCACGACGCCATGTTCACCACTTCGGTGAGCAGCGCTGCAAGCCCGCTGGCACGCCGCTTCGGACCGCTGGCTGCGTTGCTCCTCCTCGTGGGCATGAGCCCACTTCGTCGTCGCGCCTTGCCAGCCGCCCGCCTCGGCGCGCCCTCGGGCCTGCCCAACTACCGTTTCTAGGTTGGATTGGCCGGGATTCTGCGCAGCGAGGCTGACGCTCAACTGAAGGCGAAGCGTTCGGTCGCGCCACCATCGGCGCTGAAGCTCAGCTCATGCGCGAGGCTGGCGAAGTCCACGCGCAGCGCGGCCCAGTCGGCGCCCTGTTGCCAGCGCAGGTGCAGCTCGTCGGCACCGCTGGCCTCGACGCTGAATGCGCCGCCGAAGGCCGGGTGGCGGTTGCGCAGACGGATCAACTCGATGAGGCGGCGCACGACGGGGCGCTCGCAGTCGCGCGCGATCTCGGTCGCGTCGTAGTGATGGCGGTTGATGTCGCGGCCGACCTGGGTGCGGGCGAGCAGCTCCATGTCGTTGTGGCCGGCCAGCAGGCCGACGTAGTAGACCTGGGGCACGCCGGGCAGGAAGAACTGGATCGCGCGGGCCAGCAGATAGGCCGTCTCGTCGCGGCCCATCGCGTCGAAGAAGCTGCAGTTGACCTGGTAGAGGTCGAGGTTGCTGGCCGCGGCACCCGTGGCCTTGCGGCTCTGGCCCTGGCTGGCCGCGTGGATGCGCTCCACCAGCGCGTCCAGCTCCTCGGGCGGCACGAGGCCGGGGTGGCCCGCGCGGTCGCCCGCGTCGGCGCCGATGTCGATGATGCCGATGCCGTCATGGGTGTCGAGCACGGTCAGCGCATTGGGCGGGCGGACAGCGATCCAGCGCTTCAGCGCCGCGGCCGTCTTGAACGCGAAGGCGTGCAGCACCAGCGGCGGCAGCGCGAAGTCGTAGACCCAGTCGACCTGGGACGCGATCTCGATCTGGCGCTGGTAATAGGCATGGATCTCGACCAGCACCTCGATGCCCAGCGCCTTCGCCTCGGCGGCGAACTCGGCGATGAAGTCGAAGGTCTCCGGCATCATGAAGCAGCTCGCGCCGGCCTTCTTGATCGCATAGCCGACGGCGTCCAGCCTCACCATGCGGATGCCGTTGGCGGCGAAGGTCTGCAGGATGCTCGCCAGGTAGGCGCGGCCCTGCGGGTGCTGCACGGCGATGTCGATCTGCGCCGCGGTGAAGGTGGTCCACAGGATGCGGCGCTCGCCGCACTGAAGCGTCGCATAGGTCAGCGGCAGGCCCGGGCGCGGGCGGTAGACGGCCAGCAGGTCCCGCTCGGTGGCGCCGTTCGGAAACACCGCGTCCAGCGTCAGGAACAGGCCGGCATAGGCCGAGGCCTCGCCCTTCTGCGCGAAGTCGAGGAACTGCGGCGACTCGCTCGACATATGGTTGACGATGACGTCGGCCATCACGTCCAGGCCTTCGGTCAGCGCCTTGATGTCGTCCCAGCCACCGAGGCGCGGGTCGACTTGCCTGTGGTCGATGGGGTCGAAGCCGGCATCGGCGCCGTCGATGGCATGGAAGAAGGGCAGCAGGTGGACGCCGCCGAACACGCCCGCCAAGGGCTGGCCAGGCTCGCAGAGCAGCTTCTTCAGCCGGGCCAGGTCGGCGCCGTCGAGCTGGCCGCCGAGGCGGTCGACATAGGTGATGAGCTGGACTTGGTTCTTCATGAGGAGGACTTCGGGGTCTTGACGGCCAGCACGCACAGCGCGGCCAGGGCCAGCAGCACGCCGGCAAGGCGGATGACGTTCTCGGGCCGGCCGCCCAGCAGGCCGTCGTAGAACAGCGGCAGCGTCAGCGACTGGATCAGCATCGGGATCACGATGAACATATTGAAGATGCCCATATAGACCCCGGCACGTTCGGGAGGGATGCTGCCGGCCAGCAGCACATAGGGGTTGCCCATGATGGAACCCCAGGCCAGGCCGATGCCGACCATGGGCAGGAAGAGCAGCGCCTTGCCGTGGATGCCGGGCAGGGCCCACATGCCGGCCGCCGCGCAGGCGAGCGCGAAGGCATGCACCCGTTTCGCGCCGAAGCGCCGCGTGAACGGCAGCATCGCGAAGGCGGCGAAGAAGGCGACGACGTTGTAGAAGCCGCCGACCTGGCCGTTCAGCAGCGCCGCGTCGCGGAAGCCCGCGCTGTGCGGGTCGTCGGTGCCGAACACCGTCGCGGCCAGCGTCGGCACGATGTAGATCCAGTAGCAGACCATGCCGTACCACTGGAACAGCGCCATCCACCACAGGCGCCGCATCGTCTGCGGCATGTCGCGCAGCGCCTGCCAGATCTCGGCCAGGGCCGGCCCGAGGCCGCGCGGCAGCGCGCGCAGCCGCGCCAGTTCGTCGGCCGGCAGCGGCAGCTCGGGCACGCGGCGGATGGACCAGTAGACCGTCGTGAAGGACAGCAGCGCGCCGACCATGAAGGCCAGCGTCGTGACCACCGGGATGCCGTTGGCGCCAAGGGCATCCTTGCTCATCCCCAGGCCGACGAGGATGCTGGGCGTCAGATAGGCCAAGGTCTGGGCGAGGCCGGTGAAGGAGGCCTGGGTCAGGAAGCCGCTCGCATGCTGCTCCTCGCGCAGGCGGTCGCTGACATAGGCCCGGTAGGGCTCCATGGTCACGTTGTTGGCGGCATCCAGGATCCACAGCAGGCCGGCCGCGAACCACAAGGTCGGGCTGAAGGGCATCAGCAGCAGGCCCAGCGAGCAGATCAGCGCGCCGAGCAGGAAGTAAGGCGTGCGCCGGCCCAGGCGGTGGGTCGTGCGGTCGCTCATTGCGCCGATGAGGGGTTGCACCAGCAGCCCGGTGATGGGGCCGGCCAGCCAGAGATAGGGCAGATCCTTGCCCTCGGCGCCGAGCATCTGGTAGATCGGGCTCATGCTGGCCTGCTGCAGGCCGAAGCTGAACTGGATGCCGAGGAAGCCGACATTCATGTTCACGATCTGCGAGACCGACAGGCGGGGCTTGTCCATCGCGAGGGCTTGGCTCATGGTCAGGCCTCCGCGGCGGGCAGCGCGTGCAGGGCGGCACGCCACGTGGACAGCACCACCGGATCGGCCGGCAGCGGCCCGCGCAGGCCGCAGATCGCGGCGGCGTAGCGGTTGGCCAGGCCCAGCGTGCCAGTGAGCGAGCGGCCCAGGCACAGGCCGGCCAGCAGCATCGCGGTGAAGGCGTCGCCCGCCCCCACCGTGTCCCGCAGCTGCGGCTGCAACACGCCGGCGCCGCCGTCCATCGACCGCCCGCCCGGGCCGAACAGCTCGAAGCCCTGCGCACCGCGCGTCACCAGCAGCCGGGTCAACACGAAGCGCGCCATCAGCGCGGCCACGCCGTCAGGCGCGAACCAGGCCTGCAACTGCGCGAGCTCGTCCTCGTTCACCTTGACCCAGTCGGCCAGCATCAGCGACTCGGCGGCCAGCTCGCGCAGCGATTCGCCGGGCCTCAGGTTCAGGTCGAGAAACACCGGCCCGCGGTTGCGTTTGGCCAGGGCACGCAGGCTGTGGCGCGACACTGGGCTGCGCTGTGCGAGGCTGCCGAAATACAGCCAGCCCTCGGCCCAGCGCGGCTCCAACTCGGGCACCTCGATGTGGTCCCAGGCCGCATCGGCGTGGATCTGGAACCGATGCCCGCCGTCGGGAGATTCGAGCACGCTGACGCGCCCCGTCGCACGGCGGGCATCGCGCTGCAGGCCGGCAACGGGCAGCGCGTATTCGCGGGCACTTTCCAGCACCAGGGCCGCCGCGGCGTCTTCGGCGCCGATACGGCTGACGAAGTGCACCGGCGCGCCCAGCACGGCCAGGGAGCGCGCGACATTGAACGGCGCCCCGCCGACCACCGGGCCGTCGTGGAACTCGTCGATCAAGGCTTCGCCCAGCACAAGGACGGTGCTGGCGGCCACCTGCTCTCGGGGCATGTTGTCTCCTGTTCTTGTCATGTCGATCTCGATCGCCGGCTTTTCCGGATGAGTCAATTTTCAGCCACATCCAGTCATTTTGCAATCGATTGCATCTGAGGGAAAACTCTGCATCCCAGATGACGGATCGGGCTCGCTAGGCCTCCAAGGTCCAGCACTCCATGGTCACCAGCTCGGCCGCCCCGCCGCTCACGAAGGCCTTCAGTTCACGGCTGCCGGGCGAAGGAAAGATCAGATTCGTCAGCACGACGGCGCCGCCATCGGCGAACACTTCGACGCTGCAGCGGTCCAGCAGGAGCCGCCACCTGACGCTGCCGTCGGCCTGCGGCGCCAACGGCGCGTACTGGGGCGACCGGAAGACCGGGTCGTCCGGGCCGGGGCCGCTCTGGCGGCGGTCGACGAACAAGGCGCGGCGCTCGGCATCCCAGCCGACCCGCGTCGCCTGCTCGCCGCCGCAGCGCAGCAGCAGGCCGAACTCCCTGGCCGTGCCGGGCCGCCAGACGATGTCGAGATCGAGCACGTCGCCCGCGCCCAGCCCAACGACCTCGTCCGCGCCGCCGGCCCCCAGACCGAGAGGCCCGCAGCGCCGCTGCTCGCGCCGCGCCGCCTGCAACTCCGACACCGGCTCCTGGCACAGCAGCAGCGCAGCGCCATCATCCCGCACATGGAGCACGCGCGGAATGCTCATGGCCCCGCACCAGGACAGGGTCGGCGTCGCGGCGGCGTAGCGATGGTTGTTCATCCAGCCCAGCCAGACGGAGCGCCCGTCCTCGGCCGGCACATGGGCCCACGAGATCGCGGCATAGAAGTCGCTACCGTGGTCGATCCAGCGTGCGGGCTGAGTCGACTGGAAGCTCTGGCCGTCGAAATCCCCGATGAAGACCTGGGCGCCGGAGCCGCCGCTCGGATGTCCCTCGAACACATCGACCTTCAACACCCAGGCCCGCCGCCCGGCGTGATCCTTCACCGGCACGGAGATCAGGTCGGGGCATTCCCAGATCCCCTGCACGCCGCCTTCCGGGCCGAAGTCGCTGAGGTGGGACCAGTGCTTCAGGTCCGCCGAGGCATAGAAGCTGACGATGCGGCCGTGCGCAAGCACCACGGCCATCACCCAGCGACCGCTGGGCCCGTGCCAGAACACCTTGGGGTCGCGGAAGTTCTCGGCGCCGATGTCCAGCACCGGGTTGCCCGCGTACTTCGTCCAGCGGGTGCCGCCATCGTTGCTGAAGGCCAGATGCTGGGCCTGGTGGCGCGCCGGCGGCTGGGCGCAGGCGGTGTAGATCGCCACCAGCGGCGCCTGCCCGCCGTCGCCCAACCCGCTCGTGCCCTTGTCATCGATCACGACCGATCCGGAAAAGGCCATGTGGGTCGGGTCTTCCGCAATGGCCAGGGGCAGGTGCCGCCAGTGCAGCAGGTCGCGGCTGACGGCATGCCCCCAGCTCATATGCCCCCAGGTGTTGCCCTGGGGGTTGTGCTGGAAGAACAGATGCCATTGGCCGCAGGCAAACACCAGGCCGTTGGGATCGTTGATCCAGAAGCGCTCGGCCGTGAAATGCAGCGCCGGGCGCCAGAAGTCCTCGGAGGTCGACGGGATGCTTGTCATGGTGGATGGGTGCAGACCCGGACGTCGTGACGGCCCCATGCCGTTCACCGCGTGCCCATCGGCATTCTGGGTGAGTCCAGCGCAATTTGCAATCGATTGCATTTTCAACGCGAACGCCACCATCGCCATCCCGGAAAGGGGCCGCGGCAGCCGTCCGCCCCGCCCCGGGCCGCTCAACCCGCCGCGTCGGGCGCGCTCCCGCGCAACTTCAGGTAGACAGGCAGGGTGCGCGGCCCGAGACGCTTGCCGTGCAGCTGCGACAGCAGCGTCTCGACGAGCTCGACGCCGGCCTCGGCAACGGGCTGATGCACCGTGGTCAGCGGCGGATCGCAATAGGCGGCGAGCGGCATGTCGTCGTAGCCGACCAGCGCGACGTCGCCCGGCACGCTGCGGCCCGCGGCGCGCAGCGCCTGGATCATCAGCAGGGCCAGCACGTCGCTGCAGCAGACGACGGCATCGAAGTCGCGGCGCCTGGCGCAGAACTCGTGCACGACATCGGTCGCCGCGCCGGGCTCGAAAGGCGCGGGCAGCTCCAGCGCCGGGTCCACGTCGACGCCGAACTCGCGCAGCGCCTGGGCATAGCCCTGGCGCCGCAGCCAGACCTCGGGCAGCCTGGCGTCGCCGACGAAGGCGATGCGGCGCCGGCCGAGCTGCAGCAGATGGCGCGCGGCCAGGCTGCCGCCGAGCACGTTGTCGCCGCCGACGCTGCAATAAAGCTGCTGGGGCATCTCGCCGCCCCAGACGACCAGCGGCAGCTTGCGCGCGGCCATCTCGTTGAGCTGATCGTGGTGGCGCCACTGGCCGATCAGGATCACGCCGATGGCCTTGCCGGAATCGAACCAGTGCGAGGCCAGGTCGAGGTGCTCGGCATCGACGCGGGACAGCAGCATGTCGTAGCCGCGGTCGGTCAGCGCGTCGGCGATGGCGCCGACGATGGACAGGAAGAAGGGGTCGGAGATGTGCTGGCGCGACTTGGCGTCGTAGGGCACGACGACGGCGACGGTCTTGTTCTCCTGCAGCCGCAGATTGCGCGCGCCGAAGTTGATCGAGTAGTTCAGCGAGCGGGCGAGTTCGGCGACGCGCTGGCGGGTCTCGGCGTTGACGAGTTCGCTGCCGTTGAGGGCGCGCGACACGGTGGACACCGACACTCCCGCCAGGCGGGCGATGTCGACCATCTGCAGGCGACGCTGCTCGCCGGCGCTTGGCGTGGCGACGGGTTCTTTTGGGGCTGACTTGGACATTGCCGGCATCCTCTCAGGGGTCACCGCAAACGACAAGCAGCGTCAACCCGGCCCGGCACCCGCGCTGGCCCGGCAGACCCAGACCGTCGGCGCCTCCCCGCCCGGGGCGCGGTAGCCGGCCTCGACCACCGCGCGCACCGCGTCGACGCGGCCCCGCGGCAGCAGGCCGACGACGCAGCCGCCGAAGCCGCCCCCCGTCATGCGCGCCCCGCCCTGCGGGCCGATGGCCTGCCGCAGGATCTCGACGAGGCGGTCGACGGCGGGCACCGTGATCTCGAAGTCGTCGCGCATGGACGCATGCGACGCGGCCATCAGCGCGCCCAGCGCCACGAGGTCGCCCTCGGCCAGCGCGACGGCGGCGGCCCGCGTGCGCGCGTTCTCGGTGACGATGTGGCGGGCGCGGCGGTAGACCACTTCGTCCAGCCCCGCGGCCCCCGCTTCGAGACGTTCGAGGTCGACATCGCGCAAGGCCGGCACGCCGTAGTGGCGGGCCGCGGCCTCGCACTGGCGCCGGCGCGTGTTGTATTCGCTGTCCACCAGGCCGCGCTTCACGCGCGAGTGCACGATCATGACGGCGAGGTCGGGCGGCAGCCGCACCGGCTCGGCATCCAGGCTGCGGCAATCGATCAGCAGCGCATGGCCGGCCTGGCCGCGGGCCGAGATGAGCTGGTCCATGATGCCGCAGTTGCAGCCGACGAACTCGTTCTCGGCCCGCTGGGCGGTCAGGGCCAGCTCGGTCGGGTCCAGCGCCAGGCCCTGCAGCGACTTGAAGGCCTGGCCGATGGCCACCTCGAAGGAGGCCGACGAGGACAGCCCGGCGCCCTGGGGCACGTCGCCGGCCACGGCCAGGTCGGCACCGCGCAGCGCCAGGCCACGCGCCGCCAGCATCTGCACCATGCCGCGCGCGTAGTTGGCCCAGGCGGCGTGCTCGTGGTGGGGGATGGCCGTGCCGACGCAGAAGCGGTCGATGGCGCCGTCGCAGTCCGCCGCGACGATCTGCACCTGGTCGTCGTCGCGCGGCCGCGCGGCGACACAGGTGCCGAAATCGATGGCGCAGGGCAGCACGAAGCCGTCGTTGTAGTCGGTGTGCTCGCCGATCAGGTTGACCCGCCCCGGCGCCTGCACCTGCAGCGCGGGCTCGGCGCCGAAGGCGGCGCGGAAGGCCGCAGCGGCGCGTTCGCGGGCCGTCATGGCGCGCTCCGGTAATGCACGTCGCTGACCGCGCGCAGCTGCGCCGCGGCCTGCTCCGGCGTCAGGTCGCGCTGGGCCTCGGCCAGCATCTCGAAGCCGACCATGAATTTGCGCACCGTCGCCGAGCGCAGCAGCGGCGGATAGAAATGCGCGTGCAACTGCCAGGGCGACGCGTCGCGCGCGTCGAAGGGCGCGCCATGCCAGCCCATCGAATAGGGGAAGGAGCAGCGGAACAGGTTGTCGTAGCGCGAGGTCAGGCGCCGTAGCGCGTCGGCCAGGCTGGCGCGCTGCGCGGCCGTCAGCTCGGGCAGGCGCTGCACCGCGAAGCGCGGCAGCAGCAGGGTCTCGAAGGGCCAGGTGGCCCAGAAGGGCACGATGGCCAGCCAGTCCTCGTTCTGCACGACGACGCGTTCGCCGCCGGCCTCCCGCGCCGCCACGTCGAGCAGCAGGGGGTGGCCCTGGGCCGCGAAATGCTCGCGCTGGTGGGCGTCCTCGGTGGCGGCCTCGTTGGGCAGGAAGCCGGTGGCCCAGATCTGGCCGTGCGGATGGGGCTGGGAGCAGCCCATGATATCGCCCTTGTTCTCGAACACCTGCACCCAGGCATGCTCGCGGCCCAGCTCGGCGCTCTGCTCGCACCAGGTGTCGACGACGGCGACGATCTCGTCCCGCGCCAGCTCCGGCAGCGTGCGCGAGTGGTCGGGCGAGAAGCAGATGACGCGGCTGGTGCCGCGTGCGGCCTGGGCCTGGAACAGCGCATCGCCGGCCGGCGCGTCCGGCACCTCGGGCATCAAGGCGGCATGGTCGTTGGTGAAGACATAGGTGCCGCGGTAGTCGGGGTTGGCCTGGCCGTTGACGCGGGTGTTGCCGGCGCAGAGGTAGCAGCCCGGGTGGTGGCGCGGCAGCTCGGCCGCGGCGCTGGCTTCCTGGCGGCCCTGCCAGGGGCGCTTGGCGCGATGCGGCGAGACCAGCACCCACTGGCCGGTCAGCGGGTTGCGGCGGCGGTGCGAATGTTCTGCGGGGTCGAAGTTCATAGGCGTTCGAGGTGGACGATGAAGCAGGTTTCGGCAACCGAGCGCGGCAGCGGCAGGCCGGCGCGGGCCAGCCAGGCGCCATCGAGCTCGACGCCCTGCTCCAGCGCATCGAAGAAGTCCGTCGACGGGCCGAAGCCGTCATGCCCGGCGGCGGGCGCCTGGCGCATGCGCCTGACGCGGTAGCGCGCGCCGGCGTCCAGCATCGGCAGGCGGGCGGGCGGGTTGTACTTGAAGCTGCTCGGCTCGGTGCGATAGACCAGCAGCAGCACGTCGCTCGCCGACGCGTCGCCATGGGCCTGCCAGACCAGGCCGTCGCCCGCCTCGCCCAGCCAGACGCGGCCGTGGTGCAGGCGCTCGCGCCAGCGCTTGTAGAGCGCGATCCACTGCGACACCTCGGCGCGGGTCGCGTCGTCGAACAGCCGCGCGTCCAGCTCCACGCCCAGATGGCCGGGCAGCGCGACGGCCGCGCGGAAGGCCATGCTCTGGGTGCGGCCGGTGGTGTGGGCCGGCGAGGTGCCGATGTGGGCGCCCATGATCTCGGGCGGGAAGAACTGCAGGAAGCCGCGCTGCATCGCGACGCGCGACAGCGCGTCGATGCAGTCGCTGGTCCAGACGCGGTGGGTGTGGCGCAGCACGCCGAAATCGATGCGCCCTCCCCCGCCCGAGCAGCTCTCGATCTCGACCTCGGGATGGGCCGCGCGCAGCCTGTCCATCAGCGCATAGGCGGTGCCCACCTGGGCGCGGTAGCCGGCCGTGCCGTCGGCCAGGCCGGCCGTGGTCAGGTCGCGGTTGTGGTCCCACTTCAGGTAGGCGATGGGGTGGGCCGCGAGCAGCGCGTCGATCTTGTCGAAGAGGTAGTCGGCCACCTCGGGCCGCGAGATGTCCAGCACCAACTGGTTGCGCGCGGTGATCAGCGGCCGGCCCGCGAGCTGCAGCGCCCACGCCGGATGGGCGCGGAACAGCTCGCTGTCGGGGTTGACCATCTCGGGCTCGACCCACAGGCCGAACTCCATGCCCAGCCCGTTCACATGCGCGACCAGCTCGCCCAGCCCCTGCGGGAACTTCGTCGCATCGGGCCACCAGTCGCCGAGGCCGGCGCGGTCGTGGTGGCGGGCATTGAACCAGCCGTCGTCGAGCACGAAGCGCTCGACGCCGAGCGCCGCGGCGGCCGTGGCCAGCGCCTTGACCTTGTCGGGCTGGAGATCGAAATAGAAGCCCTCCCAGGTGTTCAGGTGCACCGGGCGCGGCTTCATCGCGCCGCCGTGCCAGGGCAGGCGGGCGCGCAGTTCGGCGTGGAAATTGGCGGCCAGGCCGTTGAGGCCCTCGGTCGAGCAGCTGGCCACCAGCTCGGGCGTGGCCAGCGTGGCGCCGGGGGCCAGGCGCACCTCGCCGGGCGCCAGCCATTCGCCGAACTGCCACTGGTACTGGCCGTCGTTCAGCCATTCGATGGTCTGCGCATGGTTGCCCGACCAGGCCAGGTGCGCGCCGTAGACGAGGCCGGCGTGCGCGGTGGCCCCGGGCGTCGTCACGACGGCACCCGGGAAGCAGTCCTGCGTGGTGCGCCCGCGCCGGCTCTCGCGGCGCCACAGCGAGCGGGTCAGCGCCTCGGTCTGCAGCAGGAACTCGTGCATATGCTGGCCGGCGTAGAAGCGCACCTGGTCGGCATCGCCCGGCAGCGGCAGCGTGGCGGCGGCCAGCCATTGCAGGTCCAGTTCGCCGTCGCCGAGGTTGGTCAGCTCGCTGCGGGCGACCAGCACGTCGCTGGCTTCGTCCAGCCGCAGATGCAGGTCCAGGCGCAGCCGCGCGACCGCATCGGTCAGCCGCAGCACGACGGCCCGCCCCGGCTCGACCCAGTCGACCTCGCACCGCGTGAAGGCCTGGGCGAAGTCGCGGCCGCCGCGGTGGGCGAGCAGCGCGCTCTGGCCGAACCAGCCGACGCCGAAGCTGGGCGCGACGGCCAGCGGCTGGTCGCTGTCCAGCATGAAGCTGGGCAGCGGCCGGGTCGCGCGCAGCGCCGCGCCCGGGTCGACGGCATCCGGCAGGCGCGGGCCCCAGTAGCGCCACAGCGGCGCCTCGCCGGGCGGCAGTTCGAGGACGAGGCTGCTGCGGCGGCCGTGCAGGAAAAGGTAGTCGGCGGTCATGGTTTCGGGCGGCTTCATGCGGCTTCCGGCAGGCGCAGGTCGGGGGCCGGGATGCAGCGTGGCAGCGCCAGGCCTTGTTCGTCAAACAGGTGCAGGGCCGTGGCCGGCAGCGTGACGGCCAGGCGCTGGCCGGCATCGGCATGGGCCTGGCCAGGCGCCTTCACGGTCAACTCACCGTCGAGGTAGAGGTAGGTGGCCTCGCCCAGGCGCTCCTGCCAGCGCAGCTCGCGCACGATGTGCTGGCCGGCCGCGCCGGGTTCGGCATGCTCGGGCCGCATGCCCACGGTGACGGGCGCACCGGCCGGCAGCGCGGCGGCATCGACGGCCGCCTCCAGCAGCTCGCCGGTCGCCAGCCGCAGCCGGGCGCCGTCGCCGCGCCCCTCGACGACGCTGGCCGGCAGGAAGTTCATCTTCGGCGAGCCGATGAAGCCGGCCACGAAGAGGTTGCGCGGCCGGTGGTAGAGCTCCAGCGGCGAGCCGCACTGGGCCACGCTGCCCTCGCGCGCCACCGCCTCGCCGGCGTTGAGCAGCAGGATGCGGTCCGCCAGCGTCATGGCCTCGACCTGGTCGTGGGTGACGTAGATGGTCGAGGCCCGGCCGAACTCGCGGTGGATCCTGGCGATCTCGAAGCGGGTCTGCACGCGCAGCGCGGCGTCGAGATTGGACAGCGGCTCGTCGAACAGGAACACGCCGGGCTCGCGCATGATGGCGCGGCCGATGGCGACGCGCTGGCGCTGCCCGCCGGACAGGGCCTTGGGCTTGCGCTCCAGCAGCGTCTCGAGCTGCAGCTTGCGGGCCACGCCGTCGAGCTTGGTGGCGATGGTGGCCTTGTCGACGCCGGCGATCGTCAGGCCGAAGGCGAGGTTCTCCCGCACCGTCAGGTGGGGGAACAGCGCATAGCTCTGGAACACCATGGCCACGCCGCGCCGGGCCGGCGGCGTGTCGTTCATGCGCTGGCCGCCGATGCGCAGCTCGCCGGCGCTGATCTCTTCCAGGCCGGCCACCATGCGCAGCAGCGTGGACTTGCCGCAGCCGCTGGGGCCGACGAAGACGCAGAACTCGCCGTCGCGGATGTGCAGGTCGACGTTGCGGATGACGGGGACGCCGCCCGCATAGGTCTTGCAGACGGAGGACAGTTCGATGCCGGCCATGGGATTCTCGTGGGTGCGTTCAGGGCTGCAGCAGGCGCCGCACGCGGGCGTCGACGGTCTGCAGGGCGGTGGCGGCACCGATCTTGCCGATCAGCACCGACTCGATGGCCGTGCCCACCCAGTCGTCGATCTCGGCGCCGTGCTCCGCGATGGGCATGGGGAAGTTGCGCTCGCGGCTCATGGCCAGGAAGGCCGCGGCGTCGACACCGCGCCGCGCCTGGGCCTGCACGGCCAGCTCGGCCATGCCGCGCAGCGCCGGATAGGTGACGCCGGCCTCGGCCACCACGCGCTGGCATTGCGCCGAGGCCATGAAGCGCACCCACTGCCAGGCTTGCTCCCTGACCTGGGTGCCGGCCCAGATGGAGTCGCCCAAGCCGTTCATCATGCTGGCGCGCCGGCCGCTGGGCCCCACGGGCAGCGGCACCCAGGCATGGCGGAAATGGGCGTTGCGGGCGAAGTTGGCCACCATCCAGGAGCCCTCGGGCACCATGGCCGCCTTGCCGGCGATGAACATCGCGGCCGAGCCCAGCGAGCGGGTCAGCTCGAAGCGGGCCGAGATGCCCTTGCCCGGCAGGCCGGCGATGTAGCCCAGCGTCTGGGCCAGGCGCGGGTCGTCGTAGTGCAGGCGCGGCGCCCAGGGCTGGTCCTGCAGCGTGAAGCCCATGGAGGCGGCGAAATGGCTCCACTCGGTCTGGCCCAGCGCGCCGCCGGGGCCGGGCGTCTGGAAGCCGTAGACGCTCACGCGGCGCCGGTCGAAGCCGGGATCGGCCGCCGAGCGGCCGGCCCGGTCGCGCGACAGCCGGCGCGCGATGCGCTCGAAGCTGCCGCCGTCCACCGGGTTCCAGGTCATGGACCAGAGCTCCTCGCGCGTGATGCCGGCCTTCTCCGCCATCTCCAGGTTGACGGCCAGGGCCACCATGTCCCAGTCCTTGGGCAGGCCGTACTGCGCGCCGTTGCGGCCCCAGATGCCGAACAGCCCGGGCATGAAGGCCTGCGGGTCGACCGGGTCGCGGCGCAAAAACGGCGCCAGGTCAAGCAGCTGCCCGTTCTTCATCAGCTCGGGGAACTTCGCCAGGTGGTTGACGAAGACGTCGGGCGCCGTGCCGGCGATGAAGCCGGTGGACAGGGCCGTCCAGTAGTCGGCCCAGCCGGCCTGCTGGAACTTGATGCTGATGTCGGGATGCTGCTGCTCGAAGCGCCGCGCGCACTCGCGGTAGGCGGGCTGCTGGTCGGAGTCCCACAGCATGTAGCGCACCTCGACGGCCTGGGCCAGCGAGGCCGCCAGCGCGAGCGCGATGGCCAGGATTCGCTGCATCGTCATTTGCCTCCGCTGTACTGGACCGACTCGATGACGCGCCGCCCGAAGGCCAGCAGCAGCAGCAGCACCGGCAGCACGGCGACGGCGGCGGCCGCCATCAGGCCGGTCCAGTCCGGCTGGCCCTGGGGCGTCTGGGACTTGAAGGTCTGCAGGGCCACGGTCAGAACCTGGTGGGCCTCGTCCTTGGCGACGAGATAGGGCCAGAAGAACTCGTTCCAGATGTTGATGCCGGTCAGCATCGCGATGGTGGCCAGGGCCGAAGACGACAGCGGCAGCACGACGCGGGCGAAGATATAGGCCTGCGACGCGCCTTCCAGCAGCGCGGCCTCCTCGATGTCGCGCGGGATGCCGAGGAAGAACTGGCGCAGGAAGAAGACCGAGAAGCCCTGCATCAGGCAGAACGGCGCCACCATGCCGGCCAGCGTGTCCAGCCAGCCCAGTTCCTTGATGAGGATGAAGTTGGGGATGAAGGTGACGACGCCGGGCACCATCATCGTGCCGACGAACAGCGCGAACAGCAGGTCGCGCCCCGGGAAGCGCAGCCTCGCGAAGGCATAGGCCGCCATCGCCGCGCAGCCCACCTGCAGCGTGACGATGATGGCCGTGAACAGCACCGAGTTGCCCAGCGCGCGCAGGAAGTTGATCTCCGCCCCGGAGCCGCCGACGGCCAGGCTCTGCTCCGGCGACAGCAGGCCCAGCACGCGGCGGAAGTTCAGCAGCGTGGGGTCGCGCGGCACCAGGCTGGCCGACTGCTCGTAGAGCTGCTGGGGCGGCACCAGCGCCGTCTTCAGCGCGAACCACAGCGGCAGCAGCGTGACGAGCAGCATGCCCAGCAGCGCCGCCCAGGCGAGCAGGCGGCCGGGCGTCCAGCGTTGGCCCGGGGCGGTCACTGGTGCACCCTTCGCGCCACGCGCTGTCCCGCCAAGCGGGAGCGAGCTTGCTTGGGGCGGCCCGGCGCGGCGCTCATTGGGCAACCTCCTGCTTGTTGACATCGACGAGGAGGTGGACCGAGGGTAGGAACTGACTTCCGTGCCCCCATGGTGACTGCCTGCGGCGCTGGCCTCGCGAAGGCCC
>NZ_JAPPUW010000030.1 GCF_026712205.1 Pelomonas aquatica | reverse complement strand
GCCATGCTGGAACTGGATGAAGTTGAACGCCATGGTCTGCACTCCGGGGTGATTCGGAGGTCAGATTACGGGTCGGGTAGCTCATGGCGTGAGCCTGCTGAGGCAGCTTACCAATCAGGTCCGGACAAACGCGCGCGAGGGTTAACGATCTTGCACGGCTCTCGGAAATGTAAGTTGATTGACCCAAATCAACGATTGGACATTTTGTCCTACATGCAGACGGAGGCAAGCCACCATGGCACTCGCTAGCAGTACCCTTTCCGCCCCCCAGTCCGGCCCCGGCGCCGCCCGCTCCGACGAAGACCTGGCCCCCGGCGACATCGCCGTCGGCGTGGTCATCGGCCGGGCGTCGGAATACTTCGACTTCTTCGTCTTCGGCATCGCCTCGGTGCTGGTCTTCCCGCAGGTCTTCTTCCCCTTCGTCGACCGCCTGAGCGGCACGCTCTACGCCTTCCTGATCTTTGCGCTGGCCTTCGTCGTGCGCCCCGTCGGCACCTTGATCGGCATGTCCATCCAGCGCCACTTCGGCCGCTCGACCAAGCTGACCGCCGCCCTCTTCCTGCTCGGCTGCTCCACGGTCGGCATGGGCCTGCTGCCCGGCCATGCCGAGGCCGGCAGCACGGCCATCGTGCTGCTGGCGCTGTGCCGCGTCGGCCAGGGCCTGGCGCTGGGCGGCTCCTGGGACGGCCTGCCCTCGCTGCTGGCCCTGAACGCGCCGCCGCACCGCCGCGGCTGGTACGCGATGCTGGGCCAGCTCGGCGCGCCGCTGGGCTTCAGCGTCGCGTCGGGCGTGTTCCTCTACGTGTTCAGCAGCCTCGAAGCCAAGGACTTCCTGTCCTGGGGCTGGCGCTTCCCGTTCTACACGGCCTTCGCGATCAACGTCGTCGCGCTGTTCGCGCGGCTGCGCCTGGTCGTCACGCACGAGTACGAGAAGCGCATGGAGGAGCATGAGCTTGACCCGGCCTATCTGCGCGAGCTGCTGCCGGCCCAGGGCCAGCACATCGTCATCGGTGCCTTCGCGGCGCTGGCCAGCTACGCCCTCTTCCACCTCGTGACGGTGTTCCCGCTGTCGTGGATCGCACTCTACGGCGACCAGGGCATCGAGGACTTCATGAAGATGGAGCTGCTGGGCGCCTTCTTCGGCGCGGCCGCCATGCCCATGTCGGGCCTGATCGCCGACCAGATCGGCCGGCGCAGCTACCTCGGTGCGCTGGCCGTGGCCATCGGCGTGTTCGCGCTGTTCGCGCCGCTGATGCTGGGCGGCGGCAAGCCCGGCCAGGCGGCCTTCATCCTGGTCGGCTTCGTGCTGCTGGGCCTGTCCTATGGCCAGGCGGCGGGCTCGGTGACGTCCAACTTCCTGCCGCACTTCCGCTACACGGGCGCGGCGCTGACGGCCGACATGGCCTGGCTGCTGGGCGCGGCCTTCGCCCCCGTCGTCGCCCTCTTCCTGTCCTCGCGCTTCGGCCTCGTGTCGCTCAGCCTCTACCTGCTGTCCGGCGTGGTCGGCACGCTGGTGGCGCTGCGGGTCAACAAGAAGCTGCAGGCGGCAGCGGTCGTGCAAGACTGAGCTGACGCCCGCAAACAACAAGGCGGGCCGATGGCCCGTCTTTTCCATGGGCTGAACGACCTCCTCAGCCCAGCGCCTTGCGCGCGTTCTGGAACATCCGCAGCCAGGGGCTGTGCGCGCTCCTGTCGCCCGAGGTCCAGCTCATCAGCACGTTGCGGAACACGCGCTCCGGATGCGGCATCAGCGCGGTGAAGCGGCCGTCGGCCGTTGTCACCGAGGTCAGGCCGCCCGGGCTGCCGTTCGGGTTGAAGGGGTAGGCCTCGGTCGCCTGGCCGTGGTTGTCGACGTAGCGCATGGCCCGGATGACTTGGGCCGCATCGCCCTGGTGTGCGAAGTTCGCAAAACCCTCGCCGTGAGCGACAGCGATGGGCAGGCGGCTGCCGGCCATGCCCTGGAAGAACACGCTGGGCGAATCCAGCACCTCGACCAGCGCGAGGCGGGCCTCGTACTGCTCGCTCTGGTTGCGCGTGAAGCGCGGCCAGGCGTCGGCGCCGGGGATGATCGGCGCCAGCGCGGCCAGCATCTGGCAGCCGTTGCAGACGCCCAGGGCCAGCGTGTCGGGGCGCGAGAAGAAGGCGCGGAACTGTTCGGTCAGCACCGGGTTGAACATGATGCTGCGCGCCCAGCCCTCGCCGGCGCCCAGCGTGTCGCCATAGCTGAAGCCGCCGCAGGCGACGAAGGCCGCGAAGCCGTCCAGCTTGACCGCGCCGGACTGCAGGTCGCTCATGTGAACGTCGAAGCTGTCGAAGCCGCCCAGCGACATCGCATAGGCCATCTCGACATGCGAGTTGACGCCCTGCTCGCGCAGGATGGCGACCTTGGGCCGGGCGCCCGTCACGATCATCGGCGCCTGGGCGGGGTCGAACGTCAGGTGCACATGCAGGCCCGGGTCGTCGGCCTGGCCGGCGGCGGCATGCTCGGCATCGGCACCGGCCGGGTTGTCGCGCAGCCGGGCGATGCGCCAGCTGACCTCGTCCCAGGTCTGCTGCAGCGCCGTCAGGTCGGCGGCTAAGACCTTCTTCGCATCGCGCCAGACCTCCATCTGCCGCGCCGCGTTCGGCTTGCCGACGACATGCGAATGCCGGGACAGGCCGTGTGCGCGCAGCACCTGCATCACCGCATCCCGGTCGGCCGCGCGCACCTGGATCAGCGCGCCCAGCTCTTCGGCGAACAGCGCGCGCAGCGTCAACTCCTCGCGGCGGGCGCCGACCTGGGCGGCCCAGTTCTTGGAGTCGCCCATCTCGGCGCGGCTGTCGCTGATGCCGTCGCCTTCGGTGACCAGCATGTCCACGTTCAGGCTCAGGCCGGTCTGGCCGGCAAAGGCCATCTCGCAGGCCGCCGCCCACAGGCCGCCGTCGGACCGGTCGTGGTAGGCCAGCAGCTTGCCGGTGGTGCGCAGCTCGTTGATGGCATTGACCAGCGAGACCAGCAGTTGCGGGTCGTCCAGGTCCGGCACGTCGGCGCCGAACTGGTTCAGCGTCTGCGCCAGGATGGAGCCGCCCATGCGGTGCCGGCCCTGACCCAGGTCGACGAGGATGGCGCAGGAATCCTCGCGCTGCCATTCCGGCGTCAGCGTGCCGCGCACATCGGCGATGCTGGCGAAGGCGCTGACGATCAGCGACACCGGCGCGGTGACCTGCTTGTCATCCCACTTCGTGCGCATCGACAGGGAGTCCTTGCCCACCGGAATGGAGATGCCCAACGCCGGGCACAGCTCCATGCCGACGGCCTTGACGGTGTCGAACAGGGCTGCGTCCTCACCGGCCTCGCCGCAAGCCGCCATCCAGTTGGCGCTGAGCTTCACGCGCGGCAGCTCGATGGGCGCGGCGAGCAGGTTGGTGATGGCCTCGGCCACGGCCATGCGGCCCGAGGCCGGCGCGTTGACCGATGCCAGCGGCGTGCGCTCGCCCATGCTCATGGCCTCGCCGGCAAAGCCCTTGAAGTCGGCCAGCGTGACGGCACAGTCCGCCACCGGCACCTGCCAGGGGCCGACCATCTGGTCGCGATGGTTGAGGCCGCCCACGGTGCGGTCGCCGATGGTGACGAGGAAGCGCTTGCTGGCCACGGTCGGGTGGCGCAGCACGTCGAAGGCGGCCTGCTCCAGGCGCGCGCCGGTCAGCTCCAGCGTGCCGCCACTGCGGGCCACGCGCTTCACGTCGCGCGTCATCTTGGGCGGCTTGCCCAGCAGCACGTCCATCGGCATGTCGATGGGGTGGCCGGTCACTTCCGCGTCGCCGTCGACGAGCTTCAGCTCGCGCTCCGCGGTCGTCACGCCGACGACGGCGAAGGGGCAGCGCTCGCGCTCGCAGAAGGACTTGAAAAGCTCCAGGCTCTCGGGCGCGATGGCCAGCACATAGCGCTCCTGGCTCTCGTTGCACCAGATTTCCTTGGGCGCCAGGCCGGACTCCTCCAGCGGCACCTTGCGCAGGTCGAAGCGCGCGCCGCGGCCGGCGTCGTTGACCAGTTCGGGGAAGGCATTCGAGATGCCGCCGGCGCCGACGTCATGGATGGCCAGCACCGGGTTCTCGGTGCCGAGGCCCCAGCAGTGGTTGATGACCTCCTGCGCGCGGCGCTCGATCTCGGGGTTGCCGCGCTGCACCGAGTCGAAGTCCAGGTCGGCCGTGTTGGTGCCCGCCGCCATCGACGAGGCCGCGCCGCCGCCCATGCCGATGCGCATGCCGGGGCCGCCGAGCTGGATCAGCAGCGTGCCGGCCGGGAAGGCTATCTTCTCCGTCAGGTCCGAGCGGATGGTGCCCAGGCCGCCGGCGATCATGATGGGCTTGTGATAGCCGCGGCGCACGCCGTCCACGGTCTGCTCGAAGACGCGGAAATAGCCCGCCAGGTTGGGCCGGCCGAACTCGTTGTTGAAGGCCGCGCCGCCGAGCGGCCCGTCGATCATGATCTGCAGCGCACTGGCGATGTGGGCCGGCTTGCCGACCGGGTTGCGCTCCCAGGGCTCGGCGAGGCCCGGCAGATGCAGGTTGGACACCGAGAAGCCCGTCAGGCCCGCCTTGGGCTTGGAGCCGCGGCCGGTCGCGCCTTCGTCGCGGATCTCGCCGCCCGCGCCCGTGGAGGCGCCGGGATGCGGCGAGATGGCCGTCGGGTGGTTGTGGGTCTCCACCTTCATCAGCACCTGGGCCTGCTCGGCGCGCGCCGCATAGGCCGCGCCGGGCTGAGGTGCCGGCATCCAGCGCTCGATGGCATGGCCGTCCATCACGGCGGCGTTGTCCGAGTAGGCGATGACCGTGTGCTGCGGGTGCAGCTTCTCGGTGTTGCGGATCATGCCGAACAGCGAGAGCGGCTGGGCCTCGCCGTCGACGACGAAGCTCGCGTTGAAGATCTTGTGCCGGCAGTGCTCGCTGTTGGCCTGGGCGAACATCATCAGCTCGACGTCGCTGGGGTTGCGGCCGAGCTTCCTGAAATTGGTCTCGAGGTAGTCGATCTCGTCGGCCGACAGGGCCAGGCCGAACTCGACATTGGCCTTTTCCAGCGCGGCGCGGCCAGAGCCCAGCACGTCCACATGGGCCAGCGGCTCGGCCGTGCGCTCGTCGAAGAGATGGGCCGTGTCCTCGCGCCTGAAGCAGACCGACTCGGTCATGCGGTCGTGCAGCAGCACGGCGCAGGCGTTCAACTCGTCGGCGCTCAGCGGCTTGGCGCCGCCGAGCAGGCCGCTCCTGGTCGCGACGCGGTACTCGACGACGCGCTCGACGCGCTTCAGCACCAGGCCGCAGTTGCGCGCGATGTCGGTCGCCTTGGAGGCCCAGGGGCTGACCGTACCGAAGCGTGGCGTCACGATGACGAGGTCGCCCTCGGCGCCGGCGGCGGCCGGCTCGCCATAGGTCAGCAGCGCAGCGAAGCGCCCGCGTGCCTCGGCATCCAGTTCGCCTTCCGTCCACACCCAGTGCACCGCGCGGGCGCTGACGCCGGCGATACGGGCACTGACCTCTTGCAGCCTGGCCAGCAAGGCCTGGGCGCGGAAATCGGAAAGGGCGTTGCCGCCCTCGAAATGGGTCAGATGCGGGGTCGGGGCCATGGAATCCGAAAGAGGGCTGGGCGCGGCGCGAGGCACGCGGATCGCGAAGAAGAACCGCCCCGGCTGACGGGGCGGCGCGGACCGGCGGGATTCTACTGAGGCCCTCGCCGACGGGCCGTCCAGCACGGTCCGCGGGACGAATCCCCGGGTCGCAAAGCACGCGCCGTTCAAGACGGCAGTCCGGCCGCTTATCGGCCGGCTGGCGATGTCCGTGACTTTGCTCACGGCCCGAAGGGGGGTATTGATACAACTCGAAACGGCTCTTCATACGGCCGACCGAGTGGCTCGGCACACTGATTGCGCGACCCTTCCAGGGCCTGCGCAGTCGCCAGCCACGTGCCCCTTGGGCCACCAACATCAAAGGCAGTTCCGGATGAAACAACTCAAGCAACATTTGCAGTCGGGGCTGAGCGCCCTCGCCTGCGTGCTCAGCGCCGCCGTGCTCGTCGCCTGCGGTGGCGGCGGGAGCGGAGGGAACAATGCGTCCGCCACGCCGGCCACGCCGCCCGCGTCGGCGCCCGACGCCAGCATCGCCGCCGTCGTGGACGGCACCATCACCGGCTTCGGCAGCGTCGTCATCGACGGCCAGCGCTTCGACGACAGCGTCGCCAAGGTCGCGTTCGCGCACCACCCCGACGTGCAGACGCCGGGCACGCTCGGCGACCTGCACACCGGCATGCACGTGCAGGCCGAAGTCAAGAACGGCGTGCTGCAAAACGTCGTCGTGCACTTCGCGCTGGTCGGCAGCGTCGGCGCGGTGGACGCGACGGCCGGCACGCTGACCGTGTTCGGCCAGACCATCAAGACCAGCACGACGGCCCAGGTGCCGACCGTGTTCGAGGGCTTCACCAGCCTGTCGCAACTGGTCGCGGGCGACCTCGTCAGGGTCAGCGGCACGGTGGCCAGCGACGGCAGCATCACGGCCACGCGCATCGAGCGCAAGGCCGTGGACGGCACCGAGGTGTTCCGCCTCAGCGGCGCGGTGCAGAGCGTGGACGCGACGGCCAAGACCTTCACGCTGGCCGGCAACACGGCGGTCACCGTCGACTACGGCCAGGCCAAGCTGCTGCCGACCGGCGCGGTCATCGAGAAGGACAAGCTCGTCAGCATCGTCGCGACCAAGGCGCCGACCGCGAGCGGCGGCAAGACGGTGATGAACGCCAGCGTCGTCGAGGTCAAGGCGCGCAAGCTGCCGGACACGGTCAACGTCACGGTCGGCGGCCCGATCAGCCAGTTCAAGAGCCTGGCCTCGCTGCGCGTCGGCGACCTGCAGGTGGACGCGAGCGGCGCCACGCTGAAGGACGGCACGACGGTGGCCGACGTCGTCAACGGCGCCCATGCGCTGGTCCAGGGCAGCCTGAGCAACGGCGTGCTGAAGGCCGCCTCGCTGAAGGTCTTCAAGAACGACACCGCCGTCAAGGCGCTGCTGGTCGGCCAGATCACCGACTACGTGTCGCTCGCCAACTTCACGCTGCGGGGCACCATCGTCGACGGCAGCCAGGCCAAGTTCACGAAGGGCAGCGCGGCCGACCTCGCGACCGGCGCCTGGGTGCAGGTCACGGGCCAGCTGACGCCGACCGGCGTGCGCGCCGCCGAGATCGCCGTGCAGCCGCCGCCGGCCGACAAGCCGCAGCGCCTGGCCGGCGAGATCAGCGCCGTGGACGCCGCCGCCAAGACCTTCACGCTGCTCGGCACCAAGGTGCAGTGGAGCGCGACGACCAAGGTCAGCCCGGACGGCAAGTCGCTGGCCAGCCTGACGGCCGGCACCGCGGTCAGCGTCGAGGGCAGCTTCTCGACGGCGACCGGCGTCTTCACCGCCACGAAGGTGATGCTGAACTCCACCACGCCGGGTGCGACCAAGGTCATCGGCTTCTCCGGCATCGTGCATGACGTGACGACGCAGAGCCTGAAGATCGGCAGCTACGTCGTCCAGATCGGCCCCAACACGCAACTGCTGCCGGCCGGCACGAAGCTGACCGACGTGACGAACGGCTCGCGCGTGAGCATCAAGGCCTATGTGATGACGAACAGCGGCAGCACGACGCTGACCGCGGTCGCGATCGAGCTGCAGAGGCCTGAGAAGGATCCCAGCGGTGCCAACTACGTCTACCTGAGCGGCCTGATCGGCGACTTCGTCAGCAGCGCGGACTTCAAGGTCGGCAGCCAGAAGATCGACGCCTCCGGCACCGACGTGAAGTTCATCGACGGCGATGCGAGCAAGCTCGCCAGCGGCGCCAAGGTCGAGATCAAGGGCATCGTGAAGGACGGCGTGCTGATCGCCAAGGTCATCCACTTCATGCCCGGTTGACGGACATGCGGGACCGGCGTCGCCGGCCCGGGCGCTCCCGGCTGGCCGGCAAGGCCGGACCGGCGGGAGTCGCCGGACGACAGGCCCGCCTCTGCTTGCAGAGGCGGGCCTTTTTCCTAGGCGGACTGCATGCGGCCGACGACGTCGCGCACTTCCGCCAGCAGGGCCGGCACGTCGAGGGTCGTCGGCTGGCGCTCGCGCAGCACCTGGCGGCCGCCGATCCAGACGTTGCTGACATGCTCGCGGCCCGCCACGTAGACGAGCTGGGCGGCGGCGTTGTAGACCGGCTGGCATTCGAGGCTGTCCAGCGACACGGCCACGCAGTCGGCCAGCTTGCCAACCTCCAGCGAGCCGAGGTCATCGGCGCGGCCCATGGCCTTGGCGGCGCGGAGTGTGGCCATCTCCAGCGCGGTGCGCGCCGAGGCCACCGTCGGGTCGCCGCTGATGCCCTTGGCCAGCAGCGCGGCCGAGCGGATCTCGCCGAACATGTCCAGGCGGTTGTTGGACGCAGCGCCGTCCGTGCCGAGGAGGGTGTTGACGCCCGCGGCCGCCAGCGCCTTCAACGGCATCACGCCCGAGGCCAGCTTGAGGTTGGAGTTGGGGTTGTGCACCAGGTGCACGCCCTTGCTGGCCATCAGCTCGATCTCGGCCTCGTTCAGGTGGACCATGTGCACGGCGATCATGCGTTCGTTGAACAGGCCCAGCCGGTCCAGGCGCTCGATGGGGCGCACGCCATGGGCCTTGAGGCCGTCGCTGACCTCGCCCGCCGTCTCGTGGATGTGGCAGTGCATCTGGATGTCCAGCTTCTCGGCCAGATCGCGCAGCTTGACGAAGGTCTCGTCCGACACCGTGTAGGGCGCGTGCGGCGCGCTGGTCCAGTCCAGCAGCTTCTCGCCCTTGTACTGCTCGTATGCGGCCACGCCCTTGGCGATGTAGTCGTCCGGGCCCGAGGCATAGCCGGTGGGGAAGTCGATGACGTTCATCGACACGGCGGCACGCACGCCCGAGTCCACGGCGGCGCGGGCCATCGCGGTCGGGAAGAAGTACATGTCGTTGATATAGGTCGTGCCGCTGCGCAGGCCTTCGGCCGCCGCGAGCCTGGAGCCGAGATAGGTCCAGTCCTCGCTGACCCAGCGCTTCTCCAGCGGCCAGATGTGGTTCTGCAGCCAGTCCATCAGCGGCACGTCGTCGGCGACGCCGCGCAGCAGGGTCATGGCCGAGTGGGCATGGCCGTTGATGAGGCCGGGGATGAGGATCTGCTCGGGCAGCTCGACGCGCGCGGCTTGCGGGTGCTGAGCGATCAGCTCGTCGCGCGGGCCGATGGCGGCGATGCGCTCGCCGTCGATCAGCAGGGCGTGGTGCTCCAGCGTGTCTTCGCCGGGCTTCATCGTCAGCAGCCAGCGGGGCAGCAGCAGGGTCTGGGACATCTTGTCTTCTCCTTGTGGGATTCAGTTCTTGAGCAGTGACTCGACTTCTTCGCGGCGCGGCATCGCGTCCTGCACGCCGGGGCGCGACACCGCGAGGCTCGCGGCCGCCTGGGCAAAGGCGAGCGCGCCGGCGATGGGCCGGCCTTCCGCCAACGCCGTGACGAGGGCGCCGACCAGGGTGTCGCCGGCACCGACGGTGTCGACGGCCTTGACCATGCGGGCGGGCACGCGGCGGCTGCCCTCGGCGTCGACCCAGCACAGGCCCTCAGAACCCAGGGACACGAGGACGGCCGCCGGGCCTTGGGCGCGCAGCGCCCGGGCCAGGGATTCGGCATCGGCCGCGCCGCCGCCCAAGGTCGTCACCAGGGCCTGGGCCTCCAGCGCGTTGACGACGAGCAGGTCGACGTGGGGCAGCAGGGCCTCGCAGCCGGGCCGGAAGGGGGCGGCGTTCAGCAGCGTCTTCACGCCGGCCGCGTGGGCGCGCTCGAAGGCACGGGCGACGCTTTGCAGCGGCAGCTCCTGCTGGGCCACCAGCCAGCGCAGGCCGTCGAGTTGCAAGGCCTCGACCTGCTCCAGCGGCAGCGTGCCATTGGAGCCGGCCACGGTGACGATCTGGTTCTCGGCGTCCTCGGCGCCGACGACGATCAGCGCGACGCCCGGCACCTCGTCGGCCGGCTGGGCGATGGCGCGGGTGTCGACGCCCTCGCCTTTCAGCTGTTCCACCATCGTCGCGCCGTTCTCCAGCAGGCCCACGCGAGCCGCGAGCGCTACGCGCGCGCCGAGGCGCGCCGCCGCCACCGCCTGGTTGGCGCCCTTGCCGCCCAGGCAGGAGCCGAAGCGCTGGCCGCGCAGCGTCTCGCCCGGCAGGGGCAGGCGCGGCGCATGCACGATGAGGTCGCGGTTGACGCTGCCGAGGACGAGGATCTCTGGTGCAGGCATCGGGTCTCCAAATAAAAAACCCCTCGGCGTCGACCGAGGGGTTCGCGGTAAGGCGGTGAGCCGATCAGCCGTGCGTCAACGCTGGGCGATGGGCTTGACGTCGCGCGCGGTGGCGCCGACGAAGAGCTGGCGCGGGCGGCCGATCTTGTACTCGGGGTCGCCGATCATCTCATTGAGCTGGGCGATCCAGCCGACCGTGCGGGCCAGCGCGAAGATGGCGGTGAACAGCGGCACCGGGATGCCGATGGCGCGCTGCACGATGCCCGAGTAGAAGTCGACGTTCGGGTAGAGCTTGCGGGCGACGAAGTATTCGTCTTCCAGCGCGATCTTCTCGAGCTCCATGGCCAGCTTGAACAGCGGGTCGTCGTGCAGGCCGAGCTCGTTGAGCACCTCGTGGCAGGTCTCGCGCATCAGCTTGGCGCGCGGGTCGTAGTTCTTGTAGACGCGGTGGCCGAAGCCCATCAGCTTGACGCCGGAGTTCTTGTCCTTGACCTTGCCGATGAAGTCGCCGATGCGCGCCACGCCACCCTGCTTCTGGATGTCGTAGAGCATGTTCAGGCAGGCCTCGTTGGCGCCGCCGTGGGCGGGGCCCCACAGGCAGGCCACGCCGGCCGCGATGGCCGCGAACGGGTTGGTGCCCGACGAACCGCACAGGCGCACGGTCGAGGTCGACGCGTTCTGCTCGTGGTCGGCGTGCAGCGTGAAGATGCGGTCCATCGCGCGCACCAGCACGTCGTTGGGCTTGTAGTCCTCGCAGGGCGTGGCAAACATCATGCGCATGAAGTTGCCGGCGTAGCTGAGGTCGTTCTTCGGGTAGATGTAGGGCTGGCCGATCGTGTACTTGTAGGCCATGGCCACCAGCGTGGGCATCTTGGCGATCAGGCGGATCGCCGCGATCTCGCGGTGCTCGGGGTTATTGATGTCCGTGCTGTCGTGATAGAAGGCCGACATCGCACCCACCAGGCCCGTCATGACGGCCATCGGGTGGGCGTCGCGGCGGAAGCCGCGCAGGAAGAACTGCATCTGCTCGTTGACCATGGTGTGGTGCATCACACGGTCTTCGAAGCTGGCCTTCTGGGCCTCGTTGGGCAGCTCTCCGTACAGCAGCAGATAGCAGGTCTCGAGGTAGTCGCAGTTCACCGCGAGCTGCTCGATGGGGTAGCCGCGGTACAGCAGCTCGCCCTTGTCGCCATCGATGTAGGTGATGGTCGAGTTGCACGACGCCGTGCTCAGGAAGCCGGGGTCGTACGTGAACTTGCCGGTCTGGCCGTAGAGCTTGCGGATGTCGATGACATCGGGACCGATCGTGCCCTTGTACAGGGGCAGGTCCATCGAGGGGCTGCCGTCGGAGAACGACAGGGTGGCTTTCACGTCGGACGGGGTCATGGTGCGGTCCTTTGGGTTTTGAAAAGCTTTTCGGTCAGGTGCGCAGCTCGGCAAGAACCTCGCGCACCGCAGCGGTGTCGATTTCACCACTGGGCTCCTTGCGGCGCAGCAGGAGCTCGAGAAGGTCGTTGTCGGCCAGGTCCATCAGCGCGGTCAGGCCCTCGGCCTGCGTCACGCTGACATGCTCGCCCTTGCGATTGAAGTAGCGCTCGATGAACAGGTCGTTCTCGAGCAGGCCCCGACGGCAGCGCCAGCGCAGCTTGGACAGCGCGCGTTCGTCGATCATCGGGGCTGCCACTTCCGTCATCGCATCAGACCGCGCGGCGGACCATCAGTTCCTTGATCTTGCCGATCGCTTTGGTCGGATTGAGCCCCTTCGGGCAGACATCGACGCAGTTCATGATGGTGTGGCAGCGGAACAGGCGGTACGGGTCTTCGAGGTTGTCCAGGCGTTCGGCTGTCGCTTCGTCGCGGCTGTCGGCGATGAATCGATAAGCCTGCAGCAGGCCGGCCGGGCCGACGAACTTGTCGGGGTTCCACCAGAAGCTCGGGCAGCTCGTCGAGCAGCTCGCGCAGAGGATGCACTCGTACAGACCGTCCAGCTCCTCGCGCTCGACGGGCGACTGCAGGCGCTCCTTCTCGGGCGGCGGGTTGTCGTTGACGAGATAGGGCTTGATCGAGTGGTACTGCTTGAAGAACTGCGTCATGTCGACGATGAGGTCGCGCACGACGGGCAGGCCCGGCAGCGGCTTGAGCACGATGGTGCCCGGCAGGGTCCGCATGTTGGTCAGGCAGGCCAGGCCGTTCTTGCCGTTGATGTTCATCGCATCCGAGCCGCAGACGCCCTCGCGGCAGGAGCGGCGGAAGGACAGCGTCGGGTCGACCGCCTTCAGCTTGACCAGGGCGTCGAGCAGCATGCGCTCATGGCCGTCCAGCTCGACCTCGAGGGTCTGCATGTAGGGCTTGGCGTCCTTGTCGGGGTCGTAGCGGTAGATCTGGAAGGTGCGCTTCATGAATCAGTTCCTAGTCAGTTGGGGACAGAGCTACTCGCTTCGCTCGGGCGGTCTGTCCCGCAAATTCATCAGAATGTCCGGACCTTCGGCGGAACAGACTCAACCGTCAGCGGCTGGAGATTCACGGGCTTGTAGTCCAGGCGGTTGCCTTCGGAGTACCACAGCGTGTGCTTCATCCAGTTCGCGTCGTCGCGGTTGGGGTAGTCGTTGTGCGCATGGGCACCACGGCTCTCGGGGCGGGCGGCGGCCGAGATCATCGTGGCCTTGGCGGCCTCGATGAGGTTCTCGACTTCCAGCGCTTCGACACGCTCGGTGTTGAAGACCTTGGACTTGTCCTTCAGGCCGATGCCACCGACGCGTGCGGCGACTTCCTTGATCTTGGCAACGCCTTCGTCCAGCGACGCCTGCGTGCGGAACACGCCGGCATGCTTCTGCATCGTCGAGCGGATGTCGTTGGCGACGTTCTGCGCGTATTCGCCGTTGGTGGCCGACTCCAGGCGCGCGAGGCGGGCCAGGGTCTTGTCGGCGGCGTCCTTGGGTAGGTCCTTGTGGGACTTGTTCTTCAGGTTGAAGTCGACGATGTGGTTGCCCGCGGCGCGGCCGAAGACGACCAGGTCGAGCAGCGAGTTGGTGCCCAGGCGGTTGGCGCCGTGCACCGACACGCAGGAGCACTCGCCGACGGCGTAGAGGCCGTTGATGATGTCGTTGGGCTTGCCGTTCTTCGGCACGACCACCTGGCCGTGGACGTTCGTCGGGATGCCACCCATCTGGTAGTGGATGGTCGGCACAACGGGGATGGGTTCCTTCGTGATGTCGACGTTGGCAAAGTTGTGGCCGATCTCCAGCACCGACGGCAGGCGCTTGGCAATCGTCTCGGCGCCCAGGTGGGTCATGTCGAGCAGCACATAGTCCTTGTTGGGACCGCAGCCGCGACCTTCCTTGATCTCCTGGTCCATCGAGCGCGAGACGAAGTCGCGCGGCGCCAGGTCCTTCAGCGTCGGCGCATAGCGCTCCATGAAGCGCTCGCCGTTGCTGTTGCGCAGGATGGCGCCTTCGCCGCGGCAGCCTTCGGTCAGCAGCACGCCCGCGCCGGCCACGCCGGTGGGGTGGAACTGCCAGAACTCCATGTCTTCCAGCGGGATGCCGGCGCGCGCCGCCATGCCCAGGCCGTCGCCGGTGTTGATGAAGGCATTGGTGCTGGCCGCG
This sequence comes from Pelomonas aquatica, assembly GCF_026712205.1. Classification (GTDB taxonomy): domain Bacteria; phylum Pseudomonadota; class Gammaproteobacteria; order Burkholderiales; family Burkholderiaceae_C; genus Pelomonas; species Pelomonas aquatica. The sequence continues at coordinate 38,870 of NZ_JAPPUW010000030.1, read as the reverse complement.
AAGATGCGGCCGGCGCCGCCGGTGGCCAGCAGCACGGTCTTGGCGTGCAGGATGTGGACCTCGCCGGTCTCCATCTCCAGCGCGGTCACGCCGACGGCATCGCCCTCGGCGTCGCGGATGATGTCCAGCGCCATCCACTCGACGAAGAAGTTCGTGCGCGCCTTGACGTTCTGCTGGTAGAGCGTGTGCAGCAGTGCGTGGCCGGTGCGGTCGGCCGCGGCGCAGGCGCGCTGCACGGGCTTCTCGCCGTAGTTGGCCGTGTGGCCGCCGAAGGGGCGCTGGTAGATGGTGCCGTCGGCATTGCGGTCGAAGGGCATGCCGAAATGCTCAAGCTCGTAGACGACCTTGGGCGCCTCGCGGCACATGAACTCGATGGCATCCTGGTCGCCCAGCCAGTCCGAGCCCTTGACGGTGTCGAAGAAGTGGTAGTGCCAGTTGTCCTCGCTCATATTGCCGAGCGAGGCGCCGATGCCGCCCTGGGCGGCCACGGTGTGCGAGCGGGTCGGGAAGACCTTGGACAGCACGGCCACGTTCAGGCCGGCCAGGGCCAGCTGCAGCGAGGCGCGCATGCCGGAGCCGCCGGCCCCGACGATGACCACGTCGAACTTGCGGGTCGAAATCTTTGCCGTCATCACAGTCTCCACAGCACCTGGATTGCCCAGCCGGCACAGCCAAGCAGCCACACGATCGAAAACACTTGCAGGGCCAGCCGCAGGCCGACGGGCTTGACGTAGTCCATCCAGATGTCGCGCACGCCGACCCAGGCGTGGTAGGCCAGCGACAGGATGGCCACGAAGGTCAGGAGCTTCATCCACTGCGGCGCGAACACGCCGGCCCAGTGGTCGTAGCCCAGCTCGCCGGGCATCAGGAAGCGGGCCAGCACGGCGATGGTGAACAGGGCCATCAGCACGGCGGTGACGCGCTGGGCGAGCCAGTCACGCAGGCCATAGTGCGCGCCGACGACGAGGCGCTTGGAGCCGAATGTGCTCATTGTTGTTGTCCTTGCAGGTTTGCTCAGTACAGGCCGAACAGCTTGGCGCCCAGCACCACGGTCAGAGCAAGGCTCAGGCCCAGCGTCAGCAGCGCCGAGCTGTGGCCCTGGGCCTTGCTGACGCTGTGCGTCGCGTCCATCCACAGATGGCGCAGGCCGGCGATGAAGTGGTGCAGATAGGCCCACAGCAGGCCCAGCACGACGAGCTTCACAAGCCAGGCCGGCAGCCCGGCCACGCCGGCCACGAAGACATTGGTGAAGCCGTCGTAGGAGATCTCGGAGCTGAGGCCGGCATCCAGCATCCAGACCACGAAGGGCAGCAGCACGAACATCAGCAGGCCGCTGATGCGATGCAGGATGGAGACGATGCCGGCGGGGGGCAGACGGTAGCTGACGATCTGCGTGACGTGAATATTTCGGTATACGGGTCTTGTCTTGGCGCTGTCCGTCATGGTCGAGCCTGCGTAATCGGGGTGAAACCAAACGATTCTAGGGCCAAGTGTTAACCCCATCGGTCACCATGCTGCACTGCGCCATCGTCAGCTTCAGTTCAACTCGTTGCGGTAGTGATCGGCGCTGGTGTGGTAGAGGCCCCGCCGCAGCTCGACCGGGCGGTCGCCATAGGTGTAGGCCAGGCGCTCCACGCTGAGCAGCGGCTCGCCCTCGGGCACCTGCAGCAGCCGCGCGGCCTCCGGCGCGGCCGCCAGGGCACGCAGTTTTTCCTCCGCCCTGACCATGTGCACGCCGAAGCGCGCCTCGAAGAGCGCATAGAGCGCGCCGGGGTGGTTGCGGATCACGTCCGCCGTCAGGCCTTCGAAATGCCGTTCGGGAAGCCAGAGTTCATCAAGCACGACGGGTCGGTCCCGCCGATGCAACAACCGGCGCACCTCGATGACAGGCTCGGCCGTGCGCAGGCCCAGCGCCCTCGCGACCTCGGCCGTGGCGCGCATGCGCCGGCAGCCCAGCAGTTCGCGCGTGAAGCTGCCGGCCGCGTCGTCCGCCACGAGGCGCAGGAAGCGGAACTGCTGGCGCGGCGCGGCATGCGTGGACACGAAGGTGCCGCTGCCCTGGCGGCGCTCGACGAGATGCTCGGCGGTCAGCTCGTCCAGCGCCCGGCGCACCGTGCCGGGGCTGGCGCCAAAGCGCTCGGCCAGGGCCGCTTCGCTGGGCAGCGCATCGCCGGGACGCCACTCGCCGGCCGCCAGTGCGGCGACGATGAGCTGGCGGATCTGCTCGTAGAGCGGTGCGAGAGGCCTGGGCTTGGTTGAAGGCATGGGCGCATTGCAGCACAGGGTATGCCCGTACACTCGACGGGATACGCCCGACTTTTTAACTGCCCCTCGGAGACTTCCATGAGCAAGAAACCCGTTCGCGTCGCCGTCACCGGCGCAGCCGGCCAGATCGGCTACGCCCTGCTGTTCCGCATTGCCTCCGGCGAGATGCTGGGCAAGGACCAGCCCGTCATCCTGCAGCTGCTGGAGATCCCCGACGAGAAGGCCCAGAACGCGCTGAAGGGCGTGATCATGGAACTGGAAGACTGCGCCTTCCCGCTGCTGGCCGGCGTCGAAGCCCACAGCGACCCGATGACCGCCTTCAAGGACACCGACTACGCACTGCTGGTCGGCTCGCGTCCGCGCGGCCCCGGCATGGAGCGGGCCGAACTGCTGGCCGTCAACGGCGCCATCTTCACGACGCAAGGCAAGGCGCTCAACGCCGTCGCCTCGCGCAACGTCAAGGTGCTGGTGGTCGGCAACCCGGCCAACACCAATGCCTACATCGCGATGAAATCGGCCCCGGACCTGCCGGCCAAGAACTTCACCGCCATGCTGCGCCTGGACCACAACCGCGCCGCCAGCCAACTGGCCGCCAAGACCGGCAAGGCCGTCGCCTCCATCGAGAAGCTGGCCGTGTGGGGCAACCACTCGCCGACCATGTACGCCGACTACCGCAACGCCACCATCGACGGCCAGTCGGTCAAGGGCATGATCAACGATGAGCAGTGGAACCGCGAGGTCTTCCTGCCCACCGTCGGCAAGCGCGGCGCGGCCATCATCGCGGCCCGCGGCCTGTCGTCGGCCGCCTCGGCCGCCAACGCCGCCATCGACCACATGCGCGACTGGGCCCTGGGCACCCATGGCAAGTGGGTCACGATGGGCATCCCGTCCAACGGCGAATACGGCATCCCCAAGGAAGTCATGTTCGGCTACCCGGTCACCTGCGAAGGCGGCGAGTACAAGATCGTGCAAGGCATCGAGATCGACGCCTTCTCGCAGGAGTGCATCAACAAGACGCTGAAGGAACTGACGGACGAGCAGGAGGGCGTCAAGCACCTGCTGTAAATACCGCCTCGGCGAAACGAAGGCCTCCCTCGGGAGGTCTTTTTGCTGGCCTTTCGCCGCTCAGCCGCGTGTCGTCGGCAGCCTGAAGGTCGCGACCGTCTGCACCAGTTGCTGAGCCTGAGAGCGCAGGCCGTCCGCCGCGGCAGCCATCTGCTCGACCATGGCGGCGTTCTGCTGCGTGGCCTGGTCCATCTGCGTGACGGCTGCGCCGACCTGGCTGACGCCCGAGCTCTGCTCGGCGCTGGACGAGCTGATCTCGCCCATGATGTCGGCCACGCGCCGGATGCTGGTGACGACCTTGTCCATCGTGTCGCCGGCCTGGTCGACCAGCGTGTTGCCGCGGTCGACGCGCTCCATGCTCTGCGTGATGAGCTGCTTGATCTCGCGTGCAGCCTCGGCGCTGCGGCCGGCCAGCGAGCGCACCTCGCCGGCCACGACGGCAAAGCCCCTGCCCTGCTCGCCCGCCCGCGCCGCCTCGACTGCGGCGTTCAACGCGAGGATGTTGGTCTGGAAGGCGATGCCGTCGATGACCGCAATGATGTCGCCGATGCGGCGCGAGCTGTCGTTGATGCCCTTCATCGTGTCGACGACCTGCTTGACGACCTGCCCGCCCTCGGCCGCCACATGCGAGGCGCTCTGCGCGAGCTGGTTGGCCTGCTGGGCGTTGTCGACGTTGTTGCGCACCGTCGCACCCAGCTCGTCCATGGAGGCCGCGGTCTGCTGCAGCGCACTGGCCTGGCTCTCGGTGCGCGCGCTGAGATCCTGGTTGCCCGCGGCGATCTCGGAACTGGCGTTGGCCACCGACTCCGAGCCGTCGCGCACCTGCCGGACGATGCCGGCCATGCTGTCGCGCATGGCCTTCACGCCCTGCATGACGCTGGCATGGTCGCCGGCGCGCAGGTCGATGTCGACGGTCAGGTCGCCCTGGGCGATCTTCCGCATGATCGCGTTGACCTGGGCCGGCTCGCCGCCGAGCTGGCGCGTGATGCTGCGCGTGATCGCCAGGCCCAGCGCCAGCAGCACCCCGGCGAGCACGAGCACGCCCAGCCCCGCCTGCCAGACGCGCTGCCAGATGGCCTGGTTCACCGTGTCGACATAGACGCCCGAGCCGATGATCCATCCCCAGGGCGCAAAGCCCTTCACATAGGACACCTTGGGCACCGGACGGTCGCTGCCGGGCTTGGGCCAGAGATAGGGCACGAAGCCCGCGCCGCTGGCCTTCACGATATCCACCATCTCGACGAAGAGCGGCTTGCCGGTCGGATCCTTGCTGCCCGTCAGCGTCTTGCCCTCCAATTCCGGCTTCATGGGGTGCATGACCATGACCGGCGTGCTGTCGTTGATCCAGAAATACTCGTTGCCGCTGTAGCGCAGCGTGCGCACGGCGGCGAGGGCCGCCTTCTTCGCGTCCTCCTCCGGCATGCCCTGCGCGACCCGGGCATGGAAATGCGCGACGATGCCGTATGCCACCTCGACCGCCTGGCGCACGGCCTGCTGGCGCTCATCCAGGATCAGCGTCCGCTCGGAAAACAGCAGGAAGGCGGCGACGAACAGCACGCCGAGGACGGCACCCAGCGTCTGCAGACCCAGGCGGCGGGAACAACTGAGAGACTCGAGTCGAATCATGAATGTCTCCGGGTGTTGTCTTGTGGGGCCATACTGGCACGCCTGACCGCGATGCGACAGTGCGGATTGCCAACAACCGGGCATCGAGCGACGCCAATTCGCGACCCGCTCACCGCCACCGGCCTGGGTACAGTGGCGCCATGAGCGCCCCCCTCCATCCCCGCCGGGCCCTGTTCGGCCACGAAGCCGCACGGCCCTCGCTGCCCGTCGTCGACCACTACTGCGGCGTCGAGGCCCGCATGCGCAAGAGCCTGGCGCTGCAGGCCGAGCTCGGCCCTGTCTTCGACATCACGCTGGACGCCGAGGACGGCGCCCCGGTTGGCGGCGAGGCCGAGCACGCGCTGCTGATCGCCGAGCTGGCCACGAGCCCGGCCAACCGCTTCGGCCGCGTCGGCGCGCGCGTCCATCCCTGGGGCCACGCGGCCTTCGAGGCCGATGTCGACACCCTCGTCGCCAGGGCCGGCCGGCGCCTGGCCTATCTGATGATCCCCAAGCCCGACAGCGCCGAAGACGTGGACCGCGCCGCCGCCGCCATCGACGCGGCCTGCGAGCGCCACGGCGCACCCAGGCTGCCTCTGCAGGTTCTCATCGAGACCCACGGCGCGCTGCGCGAGGTCTTCCGCATCGCGGCCCACCCGCGCATCGAGTCCCTGTCCTTCGGGCTGATGGACTTCGTCTCCGCCCACGGCGGCGCGATCCCGAAGACCGCGATGGAACTGCCCGGCCAGTTCGAGCACCCCCTGGTCTTGCGCGCCAAGCTCGAGATCGCCGCGGCGGCCCACGCCTTCGGCAAGACGCCTTCGCACTGCGTCGTCACCGAGTTCCGCGATGGCGCCGCCGTCGCCGCCGCCGCGCAGCGGGCTGCCCGCGAGCTCGGCTACACGCGCATGTGGAGCATCCACCCGGACCAGATCCGCCCCATCGTCGAGGCCTTCGCGCCGGCCGCCGACGAGGTGGCCGAGGCCGCCGAGCTGCTGCTCGCGGCCCAGGCCGCGCAGTGGGCGCCCATCTCCTTCCACGACCGCCTGCACGACCGCGCCAGCTACCGCTACTTCTGGACCGTGCTGGAACGCGCCGAGCGCACCGGCCGCACGCTGCCGGCCGAGGCCCGCCAGGCCTTCTTTGCCGCGGCCATCGGGTAAAGCACGGCCTGGATGCAGCGCCGCGCGCAGGACAATCCCTCACATCTGCTCACCGACCCGCGGCCGCATTGCGGCCATGATGCGGCCCCTTCCCCTCCCTTCACGCCCCCTCCAAATGCAGTCCCTCTCGCTCCGCGGCAGCGCCGCCGCCCTGATCCTTTGCGCCGCCCTGCCCGTGCTGGCCCAGACCGGACCTGCCAAGCCCGCCGTCGCCAAGCCCGCCGCCAAGGCGGCCAAGGCCGCGCCGGCCAAGAAGGCGCCGCCGGCCGAGCCCGTGCTGGCCGAGGCCGGCGAAGAGCAACTGGCCGCCGCCGACCGGGCCTATCTGGGCGAATACCACTGCGAGTTCAAGCAGGTCGTCGACATCGAAAAGCACACCAAGGTGCCCGGCTACATCACCGTGGCCTGGCAGAAGCAGCACATCACGATGAAGCCCGTGCTGTCCTCCACCGGCGCGCTGCGCCTGGAAGACGTGACCGGCCGCACGCTGATGATCCAGATCGCCAACAAGTCCATGCTGCTGGACACCAAGCTCGGCCAGCGCCTGCTGGACGACTGCGTCCACCCCGAGCAGGCCCGGCTGATGGCCGAGGCCAGGGCCGCCGCGGCCGCCCACCCCGAAACGGCCGCCGCCGATTCCATCGGCATCACGCCCATGAAGTGAGGCCGCCGGCCGGCTTGAAACCGGCCGCCTCAGGTATGTAGAATGAATGCATACTTTTTGATGCATACCTGAGCCTCCCCGCCTCCAACGCGGCGGCTCAGCCGCTGGAGGCGCCATGGAAGCCACCGTTGCCGAACGCGGGCAGATCACGCTGCCCAAAGCCGTCCGAGACGCCCTCGGCCTGACCAAGGGCACGACGCTCAAGGTCGAGCTGGACGGTGGCCGCATCATCCTGCGCAAGAACGTCGACGACGCGATCTCGCGCCTGCGCGGCAAATTCAAGCTCGACGGCTTCGCCAGCACCGACGAGGCCATGCGCGCCATCCGCGGCCATGCGCCCGGAGACCCCTACCTGCCCCCTGAGCCCGATCCGGAGTCCCAGGGCGGAGAACCCAAGCCTTGATCGCCGCCGATTCGTCCGTGCTGATTGACCTGATCGCCGGCGACGATGACGCCTGCGCCAGCGCCGCCGAAGCGATCCGCCAGGCGCTGCACGTCGGCCCCGTCGTGCTGTGCGAGGTGGCACTGGCCGAGGTGTGCACCGCCTTCAAGGGCGGCGCCGAAATGCTGCAGTTCCTCGAGGAACTGGGCATCCGCTTCGACGCGATGGAGGCCAAGTCGGCCCTTCGCGCGGGCGAGATGCAGCGGCGCTACCGCCAGCGCGGTGGCAACCGCACCCGCACCGTGGCGGACTTCCTGATCGGCTCCCACGCCATGATGCAGTGCGATGGCCTCATCACGCGCGACGCCGGCTTCTACAGAGACTATTTCAAAGGGCTAAGGATCGTCGTCCCGACCTCGGCCTGACCTGCTGCTTCAACGGAGAAACACCATGCTTATTGCCTACCGCCAACATGCCGCCGAGCGCGCCGCCCTGGGCATCCCGCCCCTGCCGCTGGATGCCAAGCAGGTCGCCGAGCTGATCGAGCTGATCAAGAACCCGCAAGGATCTGAAGCTCAGGGTGAAGACGCCTTCCTGCTGGACCTGCTGACCCACCGCGTGCCCCCGGGCGTGGACGACGCCGCCAAGGTCAAGGCTTCGTTCCTGGCCGCCGTCGCCCATGGCGACATCAAGGTCGGCCTGATCTCCAAGGCCAAGGCCACCGAGCTGCTGGGCACCATGGTGGGCGGCTACAACGTGCATCCGCTGATCGAGCTGCTGGACGACGCCGAAGTCGCCGGCGTCGCCGCCGAGGGCCTGAAAAAGACCCTGCTGATGTTCGACTACTTCAACGACGTCGCCGCCAAGGCCAAGGCCGGCAACGCCAAGGCCAAGGAAGTGATGCAGTCCTGGGCCGACGCCGAGTGGTTCACTTCGCGCCCCGAAGTCGAGAAGAAGATCACCGTCACCGTCTTCAAGGTGCCCGGCGAGACCAACACCGACGACCTGTCGCCCGCCCCCGACGCCTGGAGCCGCCCGGACATCCCGCTGCACTACCTGGCCATGCTGAAGAACACCCGCTCCGACGCGGCCTTCAAGCCCGAGGAAGACGGCAAGCGCGGCCCCATGCAGTTCATCGAGGACCTGAAGAAGAAGGGCCACGTCGTGGCCTATGTCGGCGACGTCGTCGGCACGGGTTCGTCGCGCAAGTCCGCCACCAACTCCGTCATCTGGGCCACCGGCGAAGACATCCCCTTCGTGCCCAACAAGCGCTTCGGCGGCGTCACGCTGGGCGGCAAGATCGCGCCGATCTTCTTCAACACGCAGGAAGACTCTGGCTCGCTGCCCATCGAAGTCGACGTCAGCAAGCTGGAGATGGGCGACGTCATCGACGTGCTGCCCTATGACGGCAAGCTGGTGAAGAACGGCGAGACCGTCGCCGAGTTCAAGCTCAAGAGCGATGTGCTGTTCGACGAAGTGCGCGCCGGCGGCCGCATCAACCTCATCATCGGCCGCTCGCTGACCGCCAAGGCGCGCGAATTCCTGGGTCTGGCCGCCTCGACGCAGTTCCGCCTGCCGCAGGCGCCGGCCGCTTCGACCGCCGGCTTCACGCTGGCCCAGAAGATGGTCGGCCGCGCCGTCGGCCTGCCGGAAGGCCAGGGCGTTCGCCCCGGCACCTATTGCGAGCCCAAGATGACGACGGTCGGTTCGCAGGACACCACCGGCCCGATGACCCGCGACGAGCTGAAGGACCTGGCCTGCCTGGGCTTCTCGGCCGACCTCGTCATGCAGTCCTTCTGCCACACGGCCGCCTACCCCAAGCCCGTGGATGTGAAGACCCACCGCGAGCTGCCCGCCTTCATCAGCAACCGCGGCGGCGTGGCCCTGCGCCCGGGCGACGGCGTCATCCACAGCTGGCTGAACCGCCTGCTGCTGCCCGACACGGTGGGCACCGGCGGCGACTCGCACACCCGCTTCCCGATCGGCATCAGCTTCCCCGCCGGCTCCGGCCTGGTCGCCTTCGGCGCCGCCACCGGCGTGATGCCGCTGGACATGCCCGAGTCGGTGCTCGTGCGCTTCAAGGGCGAGATGCAGCCCGGCGTGACGCTGCGCGACCTCGTGCACGCCATCCCGCTGTACGCGATCAAGGCCGGTCTGCTGACCGTCGCGAAGGCCGGCAAGAAGAACGTGTTCTCGGGCCGCATCCTCGAGATCGAAGGCCTGCCGGACCTGAAGGTCGAGCAAGCCTTCGAGCTGTCCGACGCCTCCGCCGAGCGCTCGGCCGCCGGCTGCACGATCAAGCTCAACCCCGCGCCGATCAAGGAATACCTCACCAGCAACATCGTGCTGATGAAGAACATGATCGCCGACGGCTATGCCGACGCGAAGACGCTGCAGCGCCGCATCGAGAAGGTCGAAGCCTGGCTGGCCAAGCCCGACCTGCTCGAAGCCGACCGGGACGCCGAATACGCCGCCGTCATCGAGATCGACCTGGCCGACATCAAGGAGCCCATCCTCTGCTGCCCCAACGACCCGGACGACGCCAAGACCCTGTCCGACGTGGCCGGCACCCAGATCGACGAGGCCTTCATCGGCTCGTGCATGACCAACATCGGCCACTTCCGCGCCGCGGCCAAGTTGCTGGGCGGCCAGCGCGACATCCCGGTCAAGCTGTGGGTCGCCCCGCCGACCAAGATGGACCAGAGCGAGCTGATCAAGGAAGGCCACTACGCCGCCTTCGGCACCGCCGGCGCGCGCACCGAAATGCCGGGCTGCAGCCTGTGCATGGGCAACCAGGCCCAGGTGCGCGAAGGCGCGACCGTCGTGTCCACGTCCACGCGCAACTTCCCCAACCGCCTGGGCAAGAACACCAATGTGTTCCTAGCCTCCGCCGAGCTGGCCGCCATCGCGTCCAAGCTGGGCAAGATCCCGACGGTGGGCGAGTACCACGAGGCGATGGGCATCATCAACAAGGACACCGCCAGCGTCTACAAGTACCTGAACTTCGACCAGATCGAGGAATACGCGGAGACCGCCAGGTCCGCTGCCGCGACCTGCTGAGCCTGACAGCTCTGCCCAAGCCCGCCGCGCGCAAGTCCGGTGGGCTTTTCATAGTGCGCCCTGCCACGGGGCGCACCATGAAAAAAGCGGCCCATGGGCCGCTTGCGCGTTGGTGGCGGCTGCTCAGGCCTTGATGTCCAGCAGCGCGCCGGTCGTGTTCAGCTGCGTCTGCAGCACCTTCAGGTTCGCGACGAAGGCATAGGCCGCGGACTGCTGCTCGACGACCTCGTTGGCCGGGTTGATCTCGCGCCCGGGCACCTTGTCGACCTGGTTCGGCTCGACGCTCGGCCGGTCCAGGTTGCCGGCCGCCAGATTGGCGATGTTGGCCGCAGACGCGCGCAGGCGCTCGTTCGCGGCGGAGATGCCGGACAGGGCGGAGGACAGCGGGACGTTCATCGGGGTTCAGCCTCGGGCGTGATGGCCGCTACATCGACCAAGCCAGACTGAACTTTAGAACATCCGGCGGAAAACCGCGCATTTCCGGGGATCGCCGCGCCGGCAAACGTGAAATCAGCCCGCCAGTTCCTCGTAGCCGCCCGCGGACACGAAGATGCGCACGCTGTCGCCGCCGGCCGCCTTGGCCTCGGTGCAGGCCAGCGCGGCGCCGCCCAGCACGGCGTCCACCGTCGTCAGCGAGGGCTGCAGCTGCACGACGCCCAGCGAGGCCTTGACCCGCGTGCGGTGCAGGCCCCAGCGCAGCCGGTAGCCGGCCACGGCGGAGCGCACCTTCTCGGCAATGATCTGCGCGTAGTGCTGGTCGCAGTCGGGCAGCAGGATGGCGAAATGGTCTTCCTCCAGCCGCGCGACGAGGTCGGAGGCGCGCACCTTGCCGATCAGCATCTGGCCCAGGCCGTACAGGAAATGGTCGCCCACCTCGGCGCCCATGTCCTTGATGACCTCGGCGAACTTGTCCACGTCCAGCCACAGCACCGAGACCGGCTCGCCGCGGCGGCTGCCCACATGCTCGGCCAGGCGGCGCTCGAACTCGCGGCGGTTGGCCAGTTCGGTGACGCTGTCGTGCTTGGCCGTCCAGGTGGGCTGCAGGCGCTGGGCGCGCGCGGCAGTCACGTCCTCGACGATCCACAGCGCCTCGCCGGCCGGGGCGTCCCAGTGCACCGGCGTGGCCTGCAGACGGCCCCAGAAGCGGTGGCCGTCGCGCTTGACGTATTCGATCTCCTCGTCCAGCGGCCGGCCGGCGGCGAAGGCCGCGGCGGTGCGCTCCAGCAGCGCCGTGTGAGCGAGGTCGGTGGTGTGCACGACGCGCGTGCCCTGGCCGCTGAGGTCGCTGTCGTCGCCGAAGCCGAACAGGTGGTTGAACTCCTCGCTGACCACCTCGAAGCGCTGGCCGGAGACGAAGGCGACCGCCGTCGGCGCCCTGACCAGCAGCGCGCGCAGGCGGGCGGCGGTGGGGTCTTCGGCGTGGGCGGGGGCGGCGCTGCTCATGGGGTCTCCTGGGGGCTTCTTGCAGTCCCGACTATCGCAGGACTCATGGGTTTCGACCATGCTGCCCGTCACGGGAAAACCGCCTACGGCGCGATCTGCTCCGCGTAGTCGTACAGCGCCGACAGGATGGCCTCGCCGCGCTCGTCGGCCGCCTCGCCGAGCCGGTCGATGCGTTCCATGAAGGCGGCCAGCGTCTGCGCCCCGCCCTCGCCTTCGTGCAGGCGCGCGCCGCAGTGGGCCTGCCAGCGTCCGGCCTCGTCGGGCGACAGGCTGGCGGGGAAGTTGCGCGCGCGCCAGCGGAAGACGAGCTCCTCCAGCCGCCCGTCCTGGAAGACCAGCTTGCCCTGCGCCGCACGCTCGGCGAGCTGCTCGGGCGCCGTCGTGCGCACGCGGTTCAGCGCGCGGCGGTCCTCGTTGGCTATGAAGCCACCGTAAAGGTCCTCGTCCACGTCCGCCGGCGCGAAGGGCTCGCGCTGGAAGACATCGCCCCACAGGCCGTCAAGCAGGCGCCCCTTGTCGGCCAGCAGCCTGGCGTTGGCGAGCTGGGCCTCGAGGTCCAGGCCCCAGCGCTCGGCCATCACCGGGCTGAGCGTCTTCAGGTTCGCGATGACGACCGGCGACTTGTTGACGTGGATGGTCTTGAGCGGCAGCCGCGTGACGCCCTCGGGCAGCGCCTCCTGCTTCGTGAACATGCGCGTGCGGATGGCCTCGGCGTTCAGCGTCAGCAGCTCGTCGGGCGACACCGAGCAGTCCCACACGATGAGCTCGTTCTTGTTCGTCGGGTGCGGCGCCAGCGGCCAGACCAGCGCGATGCAGCCGCGCTCGGGGCCGTACATGCCCGACACATGCAGAAAGGGCTTGCCGACGCCAATCTCGTCCCATACGGCCTGCTTGCTGCGCAGCTTCAGGCAGAAGTCCCACAGCTTGGGCTGGGCCTGGCGCAGCTTGCGGGCCAGCGCCACGGTGGCACGCACATCGGACAGCGCGTCGTGGGCCGCCTCGTGGGCCAGGCCGTTGGCGGCGGTCAGGTGTTCGAGCTTGAAGCTGGGGCGACCGTCCTCGTGACTGGGCCATTCGAGCCCGTCGGGCCGTAGCGCGTAGGCGCAGCGCACGACGTCCAGCAGGTCCCAGCGGCCGCAGCCGTTCTGCCATTCGCGGGCATAGGGTTCGATGAGATTGCGCCAGAACAGGTGGCGCGTCACCTCGTCGTCGAAGCGGATGCTGTTGTAGCCCACGCCCACGGTGCCCGGCAGGGCCAGCACGGTCTCGATGGCGGCGGCGAACTCGTGCTCGGGCACGCCGCGCTGCAGGCAGTGCTGGGGCAGGATGCCGGTCAGCAGGCAGGACTCGGGGTCGGGCAGGTAGTCGGGCGCCGGCTGGCAGTACAGCATCAGCGGCTCGCCGATCTCGTTCAGTTCGGCGTCGGTGCGCAGGCCGGCGAACTGGGCGGGGCGGTCGCGCTTGGGCACGCGGCCGAAGGTCTCGTAGTCGTGCCAGAAGAAGCTCAGGTCGGTCATGCCGGCACCATACCCCATGCCCTGACCGGAACCTGACCTCGCCGACACCGCATCGACAGCCTCATGAGTTAACTTCTCCCGATGCGCATCCTCCTCGTCGAAGACGACGCCACGCTCAATCAGGTCGTCAGCCGCAGCCTCGCCGACCAGGGCCACCATGTGGACCTCGCCGCCACGGCCGAGCAGGCGCGCTGGCTGTGGCGGGTGCAGGGCTTCGACGCCGTGCTGCTGGACCTGACCCTGCCCGACGGCAGCGGCCTGCAGCTGCTGCTCGACGCACGCGGCCGCGGCGACCGCACGCCGGTGCTGATCCTGACGGCGCGCAACCGCACCGAGGAACGCATCGCCGGCCTGGACGCCGGCGCCGACGACTACCTCGGCAAGCCTTTCGACCTGGCCGAGGTCGAGGCGCGGCTGCGCGCGCTGGTGCGCCGCCGGCTGGACCTGGACGACCGCGTCCGCATCGGCCGCCTCAGCCTGGACCGCCGCAGCCAGCGCCTCTTCATCGGGCCTGAGCCGCTGCAGCTGCCGGCGCGCGAGTTCGCCGTGCTCTGCGAGCTGCTGACGCCGCCCGGGCGGGTCGTCAGCAAGGCGGCGCTGGCCGACAAGCTGTCGGGCTTCGACGACCTGCTGGCCGCGAATGCGCTGGAGGCCTTCATCTCGCGGCTGCGCAAGAAGCTGCAGGGCAGCGGCGCGGAGATCCGCACGCTGCGCGGCCTGGGCTATCTGATCGAGGCGGCGACTTGACCACGACGCGCGCCTCGCTGCGGCGCCGGCTGGTCCGCCACGTCACGCTGCCGCTGCTGCTGACCTGGGGCCTGGGCTCGGCGCTGGCGCTGGGCATCGCGTCCTACTTCACGCAGCGCGCCTTCGACCGCACGATGCAGGACGACGCCTATCTGCTGTCCGCCCACCTCGCCGGGCAGGACGGCCGCTGGGTGCTGAACATGAGCGCCGACGACATCCGCACGGTGCTCTTCGACCAGAGCGAGAGGGTCTATTTCGCCGTGCAGGGCCGGGACGGCCGGCTCATTGCGGGCCATGCCGGGCTGCACGCACCGCCGGCGGACGACGACGGCGCCGAGGTGCGCTACACCGACCTGGTCTTCCAGGGGCAGAAGCTGCGCGCCGTCGTGCTGGAGCGCCGCGAGCCGGCGGTGCAGATCATCGTCGCGCTGACCACCACCAGCCGCAGCGCGCTACTGCGCCAGCTGGTGACCTACTCGATCGCGCCGCAGGTGCTGCTGCTGCTGGGCCTGCTCGCCTGGCTGCGCCGCGCCGTCAACCGCGACCTGCGGCCGCTGTCGCAGCTGCAGGAGCTGGTGGAGACTCGCGATGCCGCCGACCTATCGCCGCTGCCGCGCGAGCTGCTGGACGGCAGCGCCTCGCGCGACGTGCACGGCCTGGCCAGCGCCATCGACGCGCTGCTGGGCCGCGTGGCCCAGGGCGTGGGCGCGCAGCGCGAGTTCGCCGGCAACGTGGCCCACGAGCTGCGCACGCCGCTGGCCGGCATCCGCGCGCTGGCCGAGTACGGCCTCGCGCAGCGCGACCCCGCGCGCTGGCGCGAGCAGCTGCAGGCGGTGCTGGAGAGCCAGCAGCGTGCCAGCCGCCTCGTCGACCAGCTGCTGGCGGTGGCCCTGGCCAGCGAGGCGGAAGCCGTCGTCCAGCTGCGCCGCCTGGACCTGGCCGCCGGCGCGCGCGACCGCCTGCTGCAACTGCTGCCGCTGGCCGACAAGGCCGGCGTCGAGCTGGAGGCCGGCGGCCTGGACGAGCCCGCCTGGGTGATGGCCGACCCCGCCCTCGTCGACGGCCTGCTGGCCAACCTGCTCGACAACGCGCTGCGCTACGGCCACCGTCCCGGCAAAGCCGGCCGCATCCGGCTCGACATCGGCCACGCCGATGGCCGGGTGGTGCTGTCGGTCACCGACCAGGGCCCCGGCATCGGCGCCGAGCAGCGCGAGGCCCTGAAGGCCCGCTGGCGCCAGGGCAGCGACGGCGCGCGCCTGGGCCAGGGCGCCGGCCTGGGCCTGTCCATCGTGCAGCGCTATGCCGAACTGATGCAGGCCGAGTTCCGGCTGGACGAGGGCGACGGCGGTGCGGGCCTGAAGGCCAGCATGGCCTTCAGGCCGGCAGCTAGCCTCTGAGGGGCTTCAGCGGCCCTTCGGCATGGTCGTGCACCCGGTGGTGCACGGCGGCCACGCACTCGATCTCGACCCGGTACTCCGACGAGATCAGCCGCGCGCCGATGGTGCTGCGCGCCGGCGTGTGGCCCTGGGGCACCCAGTCGTCCCAGACCGAGTTCATCGCGACATAGTCGCCCACCGAGGCCAGGTAGACGCGGGCCTGCACGATGTGCCGCTTGTCGGCCCCGGCGCGGGCCAGCAGCCTGTCGATGAAGTTCAGCACCTGGCGGGTCTGGCCGGTGATGTCCAGGCCCGTGTCCTCCGCCACCTGGCCGGCGATGTAGATCAGCTTGCCGTGGCCGAGGTCCACCACGGTCATCTCGCTGAAGCGCTCCCCCATGTCGAAGCGCGAAATCTCCATCTCGTGATGGGCACGGCCTTCATCGTGGCATTCGGTGCTGCTCATGGTGTCTCCTGAACCCAGGTTCCCGCGATGGCCTGGCAGAGGGCCACCGCGTCGGACAGCTCGGCGCTGCGGGCCTGCGCAAGCGCGAGACCGGCCTGCCACTGCGATTGTTCGGCCGCCAGCGCCGCCAGCGGGCTGAGGTCGCCCAGCCTGACCTGATCGCGGGCGATGCGCGCGGCCCGCTCGGCGGCGCGCAGGGCCTCGGCCTGGCGCTCCACGAGCCGCCGGTCGCCGTCCGCGGCGGCCAGGCTGTCGGCCACCGACTGGATGGCCTGCAGCACCGTCTGGCGGTAGAGGGCCGCCGCCGCGTCGCGCTGCGCCCAGGCGGCCCGCTCGCGCGCGGCCAGCGTGCCGCCGTCGAAGACGGGCTGGGTCAGCCCGCCGACCAGGCTCCAGAAGCGGTTGCCGGACTGGAACAGCTGCGACAGGCTGGACGAGGCCTGCCCGATGCCGGACGCGGTGATGCTGAGCGCCGGCAGGCGATTCGCCCGCGCCACGCCCACCAGTGCATTGGCCGAGCGCAGGCCGGCCTCGGCGGCGCGCACGTCGGGCCGCGTCTCGACCAGGCGGGCCGGCACGGCGGCCGGCAGCGCCGCGGGCAGGCGCAGCTCCGCGAGGCTGAAGCGGGTCTCCAGCGGGTCGGCCGGGTAGCGCCCGAGCAGGGCCTTGAGCTGGTGGTCCTGCTGCACGAGCTGGCGCTCCAGCGGCGGCAGGCCGGCCTCCAGCGTCGCCAGCTGCAGCTGCTGGGCGCTCTCGTCGGCCTCGGCCACGGCGCCCAGGCGGCGCAGGCGCTGCGTGATCTCGAGCGCGCGCCGCTGGGTCTGGATCTGCCCGCGCAGCAGTTGCAGCTGTTCGCTCAGGCCGGCGCCGTTGACGGCCGCCTGCACGACATTGGCGGCCAGCGTCAGCCGCGTGGCCGACAGGTTCTCGGCCGCCACGTCGCGCTGCGCCGCCAGCGCTTCGACGCTGCGCCGGTTCAGGCCGAACACGTCGGGGCTGTAGCCGACGCTGAGCTGGGCCGTGTGCACTGTGTAGATATAGGCATTGCTGGCCAGCGGCGAGGCATAGACCGAGGCGGTCTTCTGCCGGCTGGACGACAGGCCCACGCCGACCTGCGGCAGGGCCACGCCTTCCTGGGCCGCCACGGCCTCTTCGGCCGCCTTCAGATTGGCCTGGCCGGCCTCGACGGTCGGGCTGGCGCGCAGCGCCTCGTCGACGAGGCGGTTCAGCCTTTCGGAGCCGAAGCGCCGCCACCAGTCGCGCTCCAGGTCGGCGGCCGTCGCGGCCGCGTCGGCTGCCGTCACGCGCGGCGGCAGGGCCAGCTCGGGACGGCGGTAGTCGGGCCCCACCGCGCAGGCCGCGAGCAGCAGGGGCAGGCAGAACGCCAGGCGGTTCATCGCGTCCTCCGGTCCTGCTGGTCCCAGCCCTTGCGCTCGCACAGATGCTCGATCGAGTAGAACAGGCTGGGCAGCACGAACAGGGTCAGCAGCGTCGACACGATCAGGCCGCCCACCACCACGGTGGCCAGGCCGCGCTGCACGTCCGTGCCCACGCCGGTGGCGAGGGCCGCCGGCAGCATGCCGATGGAGGCCACCGTCGCCGTCATCAGCACCGGCCGCAGCCGCTCCGCGGCGGCCTGCGTGACGGTCTGGTCCAGCGGCAGGCCCTGGCCGCGCACGCGCCGGAAGTTGGACACCATGATGATGGCGTTCTGCACCGACACGCCGAACAGCGCGATGAAGCCCACCGCGGTCGCCACGTTGAGCGTCTCGCCGGTGGCGTGGATGGCGATCAGCCCGCCCAGCGTCGCCAGCGGCACGACGCCGAGGATGAGCAGGGTCTGGCGCAGCTTGCCGAACTGCAGGAAGAGCACGGTGCCCATGGCCAGCAGCACGACGCCGAGGATGACGGTGAGGCGCTCCTGGGCGCGCCGCTGGTTCTCGAACTGCCCGGCCCATTCGAGGCGGTGCTTCTGGGCGTCGAACTTCACCTCCTTGTCGATGCGGGCCTGGGCCTCGTCGAGATAAGAGGCCAGGTCGCGGTCGCGGTTGTCGATGCGCACCGTGATCTGGCGTTCGTTGAGCTCGTGGGAGATGGTGCTCTGGCCGCTCTGCAGCTTGATCTCGGCCACCAGCGACAGCGGCACCGTCGCGCCGGTGCTGGAGCGCAGCACCAGCCGCCCCAGCACCTCGGGGTTGGCCTTGTAGTCGTTGGGGAAGCGCACGCCGACGCTGTAGGCCCGGTCCTCCACATAGACCGAAATCACCGGGGCGCCGCCCACGCCCGTCTGCACGAGGTTGGCGATGTCGGCCACGTTGATGCCGTAGCGCGCGGCGGCCTCGCGGTTGACCTTGACGACCAACTGCGGGATGGGCGGAGCCTGGAAGACCGAGGCCGAGGCCGTGCCGCGGATCTGCTTGAGCAGGTCCACCACCTGGTCGGCGATGCGGCGGTCCTCGGCCAGGTCGAAGCCGTAGACGCGCAGCACCAGCGGGCTGTGCGCGCCGCCGACGGCGTCGTTGACGCCGTCGATGATGGGCTGGCTGATGCCGAAGGAGATGCCGGGGATCTTGTCCAGCCGCGCGCTGACGCGCCGCACGAACTCGCCCTTGGACTCGCGGTCGGGCCAGGTCTCGTAGGGCTGCAGGCCGACGGGCGCCTCGATGTGCGAGGGCGTCCAGGGGTCCGTGCCGCTGTCGTTGCGGCCCAGCTGCGTGACGACGTGCTTGACCTCGGGGAACTCCAGCATCGCGCGCCGCACCTCGGCCGCCAGCTCGTTGGCCTTGTCCAGCGAAATGCCGCTGGGCATGTCCACCTGCAGCCACAGCGAGCCTTCGTCCAGCTCCGGCAGGAACTCGCGCCCGGCGCTCGCGCCCAGGCCCACCACGGCGGCCAGCACCAGGCCGCTGGCGGCGATGGCGATCCAGGGCCGCGCGATCAGCAGCTCCAGCGCGGCCCGGTAGCGCTCGGTCAGCCAGATCAGCGGCTTGTTGTGGAAGACCTTGCGCGGCTTGCGCAGCGCGACATAGGCCAGGCCGGGAATGAGGGTCAGCGAGCACAGCAGCGCGCCGAAGAGCGCATAGCCCACGGTCCAGGCCATCGGCGTGAAGAGCTTGCCCTCGGCGCGCTGGAAGGCGAACAGAGGGCAGTAGGCCAGGATGATGATCAGCGTCGCGAAGAACATCGGCTGGGCCACATGGCTGGTCATCTCCAGCACATCGGTGCGGGTCAGGGCCTCGGTGGGCTGCTCCTCGCGCCGGCGCAGGATGGTCTCCATGACGACGATGGCGCCGTCCACGATGATGCCGAAGTCGATGGCCCCCAGCGACAGCAGGTTGGCCGGCATGCCGGTCCAGGTCATGAAGATGAAGGTCGAGACCAGCGCGATCGGGATGGCCACCGCCGCGACGATGGCGCTGCGCGGGCTGCCCAGGAACAGGATCAGCACGATGCACACCAGGCCGATGCCTTCCAGCACCGTGTGCGTCACCTTGTCCACCGTCAGCTTCACGAGGTCGTCGCGGTCGATGTAGGGCACCAGCTTGACGTCCATCGCGGCCAGGCGCTTCTGGAGCTTGTCCAGCTTCTGGTGCACGCCCTCCAGCACGCGCGAGGGGTTCTGGTACTTCAGCATCAGCACGATGCCCTGCACCGTGTCGGGGTTCAGGTTCTTGCCGACGATGCCCTCGCGCTCCTGGTGGCCGATCTGCAGCCGCCCCAGGTCGCGCACCAGCACCGGATTGCCCTCCTTCTGGGTCACGACGACGGTGCCGAGGTCGTTCAGCTCGTGGATCTGGCCGATGGCGCGCACCACATAGCCCTGCTCGCCGCGCACGATGCGCCCGCCGCCGGCGTTGACGCTGTTGGCGTTGATGGCGCTGACGACGTCCTGCAGCGTCAGGTTGAACTGCTCCAGCTTGACGGGGTCGACCTCGAGCTGGAATTCCTTCGTGAAGCCGCCGAAGTTGGTCACGTCGACGACGCCCGAGACCTCCTTGAGCGCCGGCACGACGATCCAGCGCTGGATCTCCGACAGCTCCATCAGGTTGCGGCTGTCCGACTCCAGCGTGTAGCGCAGGATCTCGCCGCCGGGCCCGGTCACCGGGCCTAGGCCAGGCGTGATGCCGGGCGGCAGCGTCACCGTGCCGATGCGCTCCAGCACGCGCTGGTTGGCGAAGTAGTCCTCCGTGCCGTCCTTGAAGACCAGCGTGATGAGGGACAGCGCGAAGGTGGAGCTGGAGCGGATCGTGACCAGGCCCGGCGTGTTGCGCAGCGCGCGCTCCAGCGGGATGGTGATCTGCTGCTCGACCTCCTCGGCCGCGAGCCCGGGCACCTGCGTGGTCACCACCGTCGTCACGTCGCCGATCTCGGGGTAGGCCTCCACGGTCATGTTGACCCAGCAGAAATAGCCATAGGCCGTCAGCAGCACGGCCACGACCCAGATCAGCTGGCGCCGCTTGAAGCAGAGCTGGATGAGGAGATTAATCATTCAGCAGCACACCGCCACGCACCACGACGCGCTCGCCGCCGTTCAGGCCGCTGCGCACGCGCACCTGGCTGCCGTCCTCGCTGCCCAGCAGCACGACGCGCGGCTTGAAGGTCCAGGGCGACGACTCGACGAACACCAGCACCTGGTCGTTGTTCATGACCAGGGCGGACTGGGGCACGACGGGCTGCACGGGCTGCGTCACCGCGAACTTCACCGTCGCGAACATGTTCGGGCGCAGGCGGCCGTCGGCGTTCGGCACCCGGGTCCGCACGCGGGTGCGCCGCGTGTCGGCCTCGACCACGCTGGCGATGGACTGCACCGCCGCCTTGATGGGCTGGTCGGGATAGGCGTTCACCGTGGCCTGCAGCGACGCGCCCACCTTGATCTGGGCCAGCCAGGCCTCGGGCACCAGGGCCGTGAGGTAGACCGATTCGAGGTTCACCATCGTCAGCAGCGGCGCGGTCAGGTCGTTCACGACACTGCCGACGCCGACCGACAGGCTGTTCACCGAGCCCGAGGTCGGCGCCTGCACGACGAGCCGCGCATGCCCGGGTTCGGCATCGGGCGCGAGGCCCAGCGCCTTGAGCCGGCCCTCGGCGCGGTCCAGCTCGGCCTGGGCCTGGGTCAGCTGGCTCTGCGCGGCCTCCACGTCCTTCTCGGCACTGCCGCCGGCGAGCTGCACCTGGCGCGCACGCTCCAGCGCCTTTTTCGCCAGGCTGCGCTGGTCGCGCGCCTTGGCCGCATCGCTGGCGGCCTGCAGCAGGTCCGACGACTGCAGCAGAGCCAGCACCTGGCCCTTGCGCACCGTGTCGCCGACCTTGACCTTGAGCTCCACCACCTTGCCGGACAGCGGCGCCAGCACCTGGAAGGAGCTCGCCGGGTCGGCCTCGACGACGGCGGGCACGCTGAGCTCGTGCGGCAGGCCGGCCGTCCGGACCGTGTCCACGGCGATGCGCGCGCGCAGCGGCGAACCTTCGGGAACGAAAAGCGCGTCGCCCTTGCGCACCAGCAGCCCCGGCCCGGCGACGGCCATCGCGGCGCCCAGCAGCAGCCCGGCGGCGGCGGCCCCCGCCAGGCATCGGCGCCAGGCCCGCCACGCCGGCCGATGAGTCAATCTCTTCACTGTGGGAATTCGCAAACGGTGGGATGGGATGGGGGCCGAACCCCGCGCCCGACCTGGCCGCGCACTGTAATCAAGCCGCGTGACAGAGCTGCCATGCGATCACCGCGCCGCGGCGGATGGACAGGCGTGTGAAGGCTTGGCGGGGCGGGCCCGGCCGCCGCGGCCACCGTCGGCCTGCTTCCTGGTCGTCGGGCCGGCGCCTTGCCATCGGACTTCCCCCAGACCCGCAGCCGTCCACGAAACCCTTGCCTTTGGCCACCATTCCCCTTGCCGGGCGGGTGGAGAACCTTCGCCTCCGAGTCGCTGCGCCGTGCCGGGCGCGCCATAAAAAAGACCCGCCGAGGCGGGCCGTAAAAGTCAGGAGTTGAAGCTGACTCTGATCAATCGGACTTGTCGCTCATCGCGCCGGACGGCAGCAGGCGCCGTCCTCCGTCGCGCTCAGCCGTCCTGCAGGCCACGCCAGCGATGCGGGACATCGCCGGCCCTTGAGCACGCGTCGGACAGCACGCAGGTGCTGTCCTCGGTCGCACCCAGCCTTGCAGGCCGCGCCAGCGATGCGAGACATCGCCGGCCCTTGAGCGCGCGTCGGACAGCACGCAGGTGCTGTCCTCGGTCGCGCTCAAGCATGCTTGGCGTCGAAGAACTGTTCGTCTTCGGTCGAACCCTTCAGCGCGGCCGTCGAGGCCTGGGCTTCGATGGTGGTCGTCACCGCATCGAAGTAGCCGGTGCCGACCTCGCGCTGGTGCTTGACCGCGGTGAAGCCCTTCTCGGCGGCGGCGAACTCGGCCTCCTGCAGCTCGACGAAGGCGCTCATCTGGTTGCGGGCATAGCCGTGGGCCAGGTTGAACATCGAGTAGTTCAGGCTGTGGAAGCCGGCCAGCGTGATGAACTGGAACTTGTAGCCCATGGCGCCCAGCTCGCGCTGGAACTTGGCGATGGTGGCGTCGTCCAGGTTCTTCTTCCAGTTGAACGACGGCGAGCAGTTGTAGGCCAGCAGCTTGCCAGGGAACTTGGCGTGGATGGCATCGGCGAAGGCCTTGGCGAAGGCCAGGTCGGGCTTGCCGGTCTCGCACCAGATCAGGTCGGCATAGGGCGCGTAGGCCAGGCCGCGGCTGATGGCCTGGTCGAGGCCGTTCTTCGTGCGATAGAAGCCTTCGACGGTGCGCTCGCCGGTGCAGAAGGGCTTGTCGTTGTCGTCGATGTCGCTGGTGACGAGGTCGCCGGCTTCGGCGTCGGTGCGGGCCACGAGCAGCGTCGGCACGCCCATGGTGTCGGCCGCCAGGCGGGCCGCAACGAGCTTGGCGACGGCTTCGCGCGTCGGCACCAGCACCTTGCCGCCCATGTGGCCGCACTTCTTGGCGCTGGCCAGCTGGTCTTCGAAGTGCACGCCCGAAGCACCGGCCTCGATCATGGCCTTCATCAGCTCGAAGGCGTTCAGCACGCCGCCGAAGCCGGCTTCCGCGTCGGCCACGATGGGGGCGAAGAAGTCGATGTCGTCCTTGCCCTCGCTCCACTGGATCTCGTCGGCGCGCTTGAAGGTGGCGTTGATCTTCTTGACGACCTTGGGCACCGAATCCACCGAGTACAGCGATTGGTCGGGGTACATCTCGCCGTTGCTGTTGGCGTCGCCGGCGACCTGCCAGCCCGACAGGTAGATGGCCTTCAGGCCGGCCTTGACCTGCTGCATGGCCTGGTTGCCGGTCAGCGCGCCCAGCGCGTTGACGAAGGGCTCGGTGTTCACCAGGCCCCAGAGCTTCTCGGCGCCGCGCTTGGCCAGCGTGTGCTCGATCTCGACGGAGCCGCGCAGGCGCACCACGTCGGCGGCGGTGTAGCCGCGGGTGATGCCCTTCCAGCGCGGGTTCTCGGCCCAGTCCTTTTCGAGGGCGGCGATCTGTTGTTCACGGGTGAGGCGGGTCATGGAAGCTCCTTGCAAAACATCGAAAACCGATGGCTCAAGCCTAAGCCTCTCCTCTGCCTCGCGGAAGGCCCAAGTCTTATATAAGACAAAAAACTTTCATGTTTAAAAACAATGATTTGACTTCAGTTTTTCAAATCACAAAATGCAATTCACCATAATGAGAAATATTGCGGCGGCGCAGCATGAGACAACTCCCATGATGTGGAAGATGACTTTCGAATCGTGAGAGTCAACCCGACCAGAATCGCCGGCATCGGCCCGGACCACCCATGACACTGCTGACCACGCCCCGCCTGCGCCTCGAACCGCTGCAAGACCGCCATTTCGACGGCCTGCACCGCCTGAACCGCGACCCGGTCGTCATGCGCTACATCACCGGCCGGCCCGACACGCCGGAGGACACGCAGTCCATGATCGACCGCGTGAAGGCGCGCTGGGCCGAGTTCGGCTATTCCTGGTGGGCCTTCGTCCGCCGCGACGACGGCGAGCTGATCGGCTGCGGCTGCATCCAGCACCTGAACCGCGACCCTCAGGGCCCGCTGGAAACCGGATGGCGGCTGCGCCAGGATGCCTGGGGCCAGGGCTATGCCAGCGAGGCGGCCCGCCATATGGTGGGCTGGGCCTTCAGCAGCCTGAAGCCCGACCGGGTCTGCGCCGTCTGCCAGCCCGGGAACACGCCCTCCTCCACCGTCATGGAGCGCCTGGGCATGCGCTTCACCGGCCTGGGCCGCTGGTACGACATGGACTGCAGGCGCTACGACGTCACGGCCGCGCAATGGGCCGCGAGCCCGGCCAAGGCGAAGTACGACGCTGAGGCATAGTCCGGTCTACTTCAATCCCTTTGCACGGAGGACTCATGGCCAACCACGAACAGCGCAGCAACAAGATGACGAAGAAGCCCAAGAAGGATGCCGCCCCCGGCAAGACGGCCGGCTCCGACCGCCCGGTGGCGCCGATGACCTCGGTGATGCCCAAGGGCAAGGAAGCCAAGCTGAAGAACAAGTAAGCCCGACCGGCCGCTTGCCGGCCGGCGGGAACTCACAACCCGCCGATGAAGTAGCGTTTCAGGCCGGCCAGCACCATCTCGACCGCGATCGCCGTCAGCACCAGGCCCATCAGCTTCTCGATGGCCGACACGACGGAATCGCCCAGCAGCTTGCGGATGCGGTCGGCCATCACCAGCGTCAGGCCCGAGATCAGCATCGCGGCGCTGAGCGCGCCTATCCATTCGTAGATGCGGTCCGGCTGGCGCGAGGCCAGCAGCAGCACGGTGGCCATCGCCGACGGGCCGGCCAGCAGCGGCACGGCCAGCGGGAAGATCAGCGGCTCCTTGCCCGCCTCCAGGCCGTAGGCCGACTCGCCCGAGCTGCCGAAGATCATGCGAATGGCGATGATCATCAGGATCACGCCGCCGGCCACCTCCAGCGAGCGCTCCGACAGGTGCATGACCTGCAGGAAGCTGTCGCCGACGAACATGAAGGCGAACAGCACGCAGAAGGCGATGCCCACCTCGCGCACGGCCACGCGCGTGCGGCGCTCCTTGGGCACCGCGCGCATGATGGGGATGAAGATGGGCAGGCTGCCGAGCGGGTCGAGCACCAGCAGCAGCAGGATCAGGGCGGAGAGGAAGCTGTGGTCCATGGCCGCATTGTCGTCGGCCCCGGACGAGGGCCCGCCTCCCGGCGGGCCCGCTGCGCGTCAGAACTTGTAGTAGGCCCGCGCGAAGTAGGAGGCGCCGTTCAGGCCGAACTGCACGGCTTCGTAGATGAAGCTGTTGTCGGTCTCGTTGGGGTCCTGCTTCGTCGGCTTAACGTTGAAGACATTGTTGCCGCCCACGCTGAGCTTGAGCGCCGGCGTGGCCTGCCAGGACAGGCCCAGGTCCATCGAGGCCTTGGGCTTGTAGACCTGGTTGGGCACCGGCGGGCCATCGAAGGTGCCCAGGGTCTGGCCGCCGAAGTAGATGAGCTTGGCCTCGCCCGTCCAGGCGCCCTCGGTGTACTCGAAGCCGAGCGTGGCCTTGGCCCGCGGGCCGCCCTGCTCGATGTAGAGCCTCTCCTTGTCCGACAGCAGCACGTCCTTGAAGTTCTGCAGCTTGGGCGGCGCGTTGACGTCGGTCACGCGGGTCTGGCTCACGTTGAGCGCCAGGAAGGTGTTGAGCTGGCCCTGGCCGAACTTGTTGCGGTAGGCCGCCGTCAGGTCCAGCCCGCGGGTGCGCGTGTTGACCGAGTTCACGAAGAAGGCCGTCTGCTCGACGCCCAGGCTGTTCAGCAGTGGCGCGATGTCGGGGAAGTTGTCGGCAGTGAAGCGGCCCGACAGCACGACGCGGTCGCGGATGTTGATCTGGTAGGCATCCACGGTCAGGTCGAAGTCGCGGCCGGCCTTGAAGGTCGTGCCCAGCGAGAAGTTCTTGGACTTCTCCTGCTTCAGCGCCGGCACGCCGGCCGCGTTGGTGATGGCGCTGCCATTGGGCGCAAGCTGCACCGGCACCGGGCGGCCGCCGATGAAGTCGGTGAAGGTGGACGAGAAGTAGAGCTGCTGCAGGCTGGGCGCCCGGAAGCCCGTGCTGGCCGCGGCGCGCAGCAGCCACGACGGCGTGAGCTTGTAGCTGCCCGACAGCTTGCCCGTCGTGCTGGAGCCGAAGTCGCTGTAATGCTCGGCGCGCACGGCGGCGTCCACCGTCAGGTTCGGCGTGAAGCTGACCTCCCAGTCGCCATAGGCGGCATAGCTGGAACGGCGGCGGCTGGTCACGTCGGCCGGCTGGAAGCCCGGGAAGCCCTGGCTGCCCGCATTGCCACCGAAGTTCAGGCCGTCGGCGTCGATGTAGGAGCCCGGCTCGCCGGCGAAGATGCTGTAGCGCTCGCTGCGGTACTCGGCGCCGAAGGCCACGTTGCTGCCGCCCAGCAGCTCGGGGAAGTAGCGGCTGACGTCGAAGTTGGTGGTGGCCTGGCTGAACTCGAAGCCGCCGGCGTCGAAATGATCCGGGCTGATGCCCTTGCCGCCGGCCAGCAGGTCCTTGTTCGCGATGGACGCGTTCAATGTGTGGGAGATGTTGTAGTGCAGGCGATTGGAGCCATAGGTCTGCGACAGGTCGGTGTCCCAGCCCGCGAACTGCGAGCGCCAGCCGGCGATCAGCGCGCGGTCCTCGATCTTGCCGTTGATGAAGGGCACGAAGCCGTTCGGGTACATCGCGGCCGAGTTGCGCACCGGGATGTCGTCCGACCCGATACCACCCCGCCCATAGGCCGCCGACGAGGCATCGCGGTCCTGCGCGCCGAGCGTGACGTAGAGCTTGTCGACCCCGCTCACCGGGAACTCGCCGTTCAGGTAGATCGTCTGGTTCTTGACCTTGGTGTCGCCGATGATGCGCGGGAAGTCCTCGGGCCGGGCGCGGTTGGAGCGGCCGCGGTCCTGCCACTCGCCGGTGATGCCCAGCGTGCCGCCGCCGAGCCTGACGCCGCAGTAGGCCGAGGCGAGGTAGTTCTTGCCGTCGCCCGCCGAATACTGGCCGTAGCCAGCCACGGCCTCGCAGCCCTGCTTCTTCTTCAGCTGGATGTTGATGACGCCGGCGATGGCGTCGGAGCCGTACTGGGCCGCCGCGCCGTCGCGCAGCACCTGCACGTTGTCGATGGCCAGCAGCGGGATGGAATTCATGTCCGTGCCCGTCGCGCCGCGGTTGCGCGCACCGAACAGGTTCACCAGCGCCACCGTGTGGCGGCGCTTGCCGTTGACGAGCACCAGGGTCTGGTCCGAGCCCAGGCCGCGCAGCGCGGCGGAGTCGATCAGGTCGGCGCCGTCCGCGCCGGTCTGGCGTGTGGAGTTGAACGACGGCGACAGGTACTGCAGCGTCTGCGCCAGGTCGAACTGGCCGCCGCCTTCGGCGGTCTTGCTCATCGAGTAGATGTCGACCGGCACCAGGGTGTCGGTCGACGAGGCCGCCGACAGGCTCTTGCGCGAGCCGACGACGGTCACGCGTTCCAGGCTGTTGGCGTCCTCGGCAATCGCGGCGGCGGCATTGAAGAGGCTGAAGGCGGCCAGTGCGGTCGGCAGCAGGCGGTGGGCGCGCATGGCAACTCCGTGAAGCATTTTGATGGCGGCCGAGTTTGCCCCCGGAGCAGGCCGCCGCGCGCCCCGGTGTTGTGGGCCGCCGACAGGTTTGATACCAATCGACGAAGGCGGCCTTGGCTGAACCCGCGGCCCTGACGCGCAGGCGACAGCTTTCTAGCCGCGCGGATGGTGCTCGGCGTGCAGCGCCTTGAGGCGCTCGCGCGCCACATGGGTGTAGATCTGCGTCGTCGACAGGTCGGCATGCCCCAGCAGCAGCTGCACGGCGCGCAGGTCCGCACCATGGTTGAGCAGATGGGTCGCGAAGGCGTGGCGCAGCGTGTGCGGCGACAGCGGCACCGAGATGCCGGCCGCCAGCGCATGGCGCTTGATCAGCGTCCAGAACATCTGCCGCGTCATGCCGGCGCCGCGGGCGGTGACGAAAAGGTCGTCGCTGCTCTGCCCGGCCAGGATCGCGGCGCGCGCCTCGCGCAGATAGCGCGCCAGCCAGTCGCTCGCATGCTCGCCGAAGGGCACGATGCGGCTCTTGCTGCCCTTGCCGGTGATGTGCAGCACGGCGTCCTTGAAGGCGACATGGGCACTCTTCAGCGTGACGAGTTCGCTGACGCGCAGGCCGCTGGCATACATCAGCTCCAGCATCGCGCGGTCGCGCAGGCCCAGCGGCGTGTCCACGTCCGGCGCCGCGAGCAGCGCCGAAACCTGTACTTCGCTGAGCAGCTTGGGAACGCGCAGTGGCTGCTTGGCCGCCGTGAGCTTGAGCGTCGGGTCAACGGCGATGCGGCCCTCGCGCAGCGCCCAGCGGAAATAGCGCTTGAAGACCGACAGCCGCCGGTTCGCACTGGTCGCCTTGCCGGCGGGCCGGGCGACGGCGTATTCGAACAGCCGCTGCTCGGTGCAGGCATCCAGCGGCGCCGGTGCCAGAAAGGCGGCCAGCGCGTTCAGGTCGCGCCGGTAGGCCGCCTGCGTGTTGGCGCTCAGGCCGTCTTCCAGCCAGAGCGACTCGATGAAGGACTCGATGCCGGGGTCAATCAAGCTTGAGCTTCTGCTGGGCGACAACTTTCTTGTACACGTCCAGCTCGGCCGCGATCTGCGCGGCGAACTGCTCGGGCGTGTTGGCGATGATGATGGAGCCCGTGTCCTCGATGCGCTTCTTCACGTCGGGCATCTCCACGGCCTTCCTGACCGCGGCGTTGACCTTGTCGACGACCTCCCGCGGCAGGCCCTTGGGCCCGTGGATGCCGTAGTAGGCCATGCGGTTGACCGGCTCCAGCCCGATCTCCCTGAAGGTCGGCACATTGGGCAGGGCAGCCACGCGCTGCGGCGCCGCGACGACGATGGGGATCAGCCGGCCATCGCGGATGAAGGGCAGCGCCGAGGGCAGGTTGTCGAAGATCATCGGCACCTGGCCGGCCACCGTGTCGTTCAGCGCCGGGCCGGCGCCGCGGTAGGGGATGTGCAGCACGAAGACGCCGGCCAGCGTCTTGTAGAGCTCCATCTGTAGATGGCCGATGCCGCCGGTGCCCGAGGTCGCGTAGCTGTGCTTGGCGGGGTTCTTCCTGAGTTCCGCGACGAAGCCCTTGTAGTCGCGCGCCGGGAAGCTCGGATGCACGGCGATCACGTTGGGCGTAGCCGCGATGTTGATGATGGGCGTGAAGTCCGTCAGCGGGTTGTAGCTGATGCGCGGGTTGATGGCGGGGTTGGCGGCCGTCGTCGAGACGGTCGCCACGCCCAGCGTGTAGCCGTCGGGCGCGGCGCGGGCGATCTCGGTGGCGCCGACGATGCCGCCACCGCCGGCCCGGTTGTCCACCACCATGGTCTGGCCCAGCAGGCCCTGCATGCGCTCCGACACGATGCGGGCAATGATGTCCGTCGTGCCGCCCGGCGCGAAGGGCACGATGAGGCGCACCGTCCTGCTCGGGTAGGCATCGGCCCGGGCGAGCGGGCTCAGCCCGGCGAGGGCTGCGGCTTGGAGGACGGAACGGCGTTGCATGGGGTCGGTCTCCTGGTTTTTTATACGGCCATGCTAGCCCGGCTGGCCCAGCAGCCGGGTGCGCAGCCGGGAGTCGCTGCTGTGATCGCCGATGAAGACCTTCAGGAATGCCGTGTAGAAGTCCTGCCCCTCGATGGGCTTGCCCCAGACCTTGCCGTTGACCGAAAGAACCGTGCCGCCCTGGGCGGGCAGGTAGTCGATGGCCAGCACGTCGCCCTTCTTCACCCGGCCCACATCGCCGATGGTGGCGTTGAACTGCTTCACGCGCTCGGCCACGGCGGCCTGCTCGGCCTCGGTGCAGTTGCGCTCCACGCCCTTGTTGATGGCCTTCACGAACTCCTGGGTCGACACGTCCTTGACGAAGGGGATGGTGATGCGCAACTCCATGCGCTTGGGGCCGGCCTGTGCGTAGATCGCATCGGGCGTGCCGGCCTTGTGGGGCAGATAGAGCGCGCCCAGATAGGCCGAATAGCGCATGACGAACACCTTGGCGCCGACGCCGTTGAGTTGCAGCGTGGCGCCGGACAGCTGCAACGTGTCCGGAAACTCCTGCCCCTCGTACTGCGCGGCCTGGGCCGGCAGCGAGGCCGCCGCGGCCAGGGCGAGGGCGGCGGCGTGACGACGACGGATGGACAGGGTCATTCAATAGCTCCAACGGACTGCGGGCCGGACGATAACGCCGCTGGGGCCGCCGGCGCGGACAAGGCCCAGGCGATGTGCTCCGCAACGACCGCGCCGGCGCCCTGCCCCGCCCGCTGCAGCGCCGCGCGCAGCGGGGCGTCGTCGCGCGCGCGCAGCGCGTTGCCGGCCGCCACCGCGAGGTTGCGCTGCCAGCGCTCGAAGCCGATGCGGCGGATGGCCGAGCCCTCGGTGCGGCGCAGGAACTCGGCTTCGCTCCAGGCCAGCAGCTCGGCGATGGTCGCGCCCGCCATGCCCGGGCGCACGTCGAAGTCGGCCAGCACGGCGGGCTGCGCGAATTTGTTCCACGGGCAGGCCAGTTGGCAGTCGTCGCAGCCGTAGACGCGGTTGCCCAGCAACGGGCGCAGTTCCACGGGGATGGGACCGTCGTGCTCGATGGTCAGGTAGGAGATGCAGCGCCGCGCATCGACGCGGTAGGGCGCGGTGATGGCCGCCGTCGGGCAGACGTCGATGCAGGCGCGGCACTCGCCGCAGTGTGCGCTGACGGCCTCCGTGAGCGGCAGGGCCAGGTCGATGAAGATCTCGCCGAGGAAGAACATCGAGCCGGCCTCGCGGTGCAGCGTCAGCGTGTGCTTGCCGCGCCAGCCCAGGCCCGAGCGCGCGGCCAGCTCCACCTCCAGCACCGGCGCCGAGTCGGTGAACACGCGGTGGCCGCAGGGCCCCACGTCCGCCTGCAGCAGGTCGGCGAGCTTCTGCAGCCGCTGGCGCATGACCTTGTGATAGTCCCGGCCGCGGGCATAGATGGAGATTTGCGCCTGCTCCGGTCGCGCCAGGCCGACCCATTCGACGGCCTGCCAGCCCGGCCCGGTGCCCTGCGGCAGATAGTCCATGCGCGCCGTGACGACGCGCAGCGTGCCCGGCACCAGCTCGGCCGGGCGTGCGCGCTTCAGGCCATGCGCGGCCATGTAGTGCATGCGGCCGTGGTGGCCGGCGTCCAGCCAGGCCTGCAGGCCGGGCTCGGCGCTGCTGAGGTCCACATCGGCCACCGCGATCTGTGAGAATCCCAGCCCATGCGCCCAGCCGCGCAGACGCTCCAGTAGCGCGCCAGCATCGACAGTGGACGGGACCTCTTGCATTTGTCGCCGATTTTAGAAACCCAGCCTCAGTTCGGTGACCAGACGTGCCCGAGAGGGCTGCGCTGCCGCAGCCTGGCAAGGCGCGACAACGCTGCGGGCTCGCGCCCGCAAGGCGGAGCAACGCCGCCAGGGTGTGGCAGGGCGGCCCAATCGGGTGTGTAGCGCTACAGGAGTCAACCGGATGTTCGACGTGGGATGCGTTGATTGATGAGTGAGAGTGTTGCTAGCGGTGGCGAGCGCTTGGTCACCGAACTGAGGCTGTCGTGGCCCGACGAGGCCACGGCCCAGGCCACCGCCGAAAAGCTCGCGGCGGCCCTGCTCCCCGCCCCCAACGCCCTCATCGAGCTGCATGGCCCGCTCGGCGCCGGCAAGACCACCTTCGTGCGCCTGCTGCTGCGGGCGCTCGGCGTCGAGGGCCGCATCAAGAGCCCGAGCTATGCCGTCATGGAAAGCTACGAACTGCCCGGCGGCGCGGGCACGGCGAACCATTTCGACTTCTACCGCTTCGGCGACCCGCGCGAGTGGGAGGACGCGGGCTTCCGCGACGTGTTCGCCGCGCCCGGCCTCAAGCTCTGCGAATGGCCCGAGAAGGCCGGCCAACTGCCGCCCGCCGACCTGCAGCTCTTCATCGAGCTGATGCCCGACGACAGCCGCCGCGTGCGGGCCGTGGGTGATGCGCGCCTCGTCGGAGCCGTTGAATGAGGCGCCGCGACTCCGTCGGCCTGCTCGCGCTGCTGCTGAAGGCCCCCGACACGCTGGCCGCGACCAGCCAGGCCAGCATCGTCGCCGTGCGCGTCTGGCCCGCGCAGGACTACACGCGCGTGACGCTGGAGTCCGACCGGCCGCTGCTGGCCCGGCACTTCCTCGTCGAGTCGCCGCACCGCCTCGTCATCGACATCGAAGGCCTGGACCTGAGCCCGGGGCTGCGCGAGCTGATCGGCAAGGTCAGGCCCGACGACCCCTACATCGCCGGCGTGCGCGTCGGCCAGAACACGCCCACCGTCGTGCGCATCGTGCTGGACCTGCGCCAGCCCGTGGCGCCGCAGATCTTCACGCTGACGCCGGTGGCCGCCTACAGGCACCGCCTCGTCTTCGACCTCTACCCCCAGTCCCAGCCCGACCCGCTGCTGGCCCTGGTGCAGGACCGCGAGAAGGCGCCCGCCGCCCCCACCTCTCCGGCCCATCGCGCCGAGGCCGCGGCCAGCGCCGTCAACGACGCGCTCGGCGAGCTGATCCAGAAGATCGAGCGCCCGCCGGCACCGCCCGCATCGGCGCCCCTGCCCGCACCGCTGCCGCCGGTCGCCGCGGCGTCCAAGCCCGTGCCGGCACCGTTCCCCGCCCCGGCCGCCGAGCCGCGCATCGACAGCCTCATCATCATCGCGCTCGACCCCGGCCATGGCGGCGAAGACCCCGGCGCCATCGGCCCCTCGGGCCTGCGCGAGAAGGACGTGGTGCTGGCCGTCGCCCACAAGCTGCGCGAGCGCCTGACCGCCAACCCCAACATCCGCGTGCTGATGACGCGCGACGCCGACTTCTTCGTGCCGCTGCAGGAGCGCGTGCGCAAGGCCAGGCGCGTGCAGGCCGACCTCTTCGTGTCCATCCACGCCGACGCCTTCATCACGCCGCAGGCGCGCGGCGCATCGGTCTTCGTGCTCAGCGACGGCGCCGCGACCAGCGCCGCCGCGCGCTGGATGGCCGACCGCGAGAACGCGGCCGACATGGTCGGCGGCGTCAACGTCGGCGCGGCCACCAAGGACGCCAACGTGCTGCGCGCGCTGCTCGACATGAGCACCACGGCCCAGATCAAGGACAGCCTCAAGCTCGGCGGCGAGGTGCTGAGCCAGATCGGCAAGGTCGGCAAGCTGCACAAGGCCCGCGTCGAGCAGGCCGGCTTCGCGGTGCTGAAGGCGCCCGACATTCCCAGCATCCTGGTCGAGACGGCCTTCATCTCCAACCCCGACGAGGAGAAGAAGCTGCGCGACCCGGACTACCAGGACCAGCTCGTCGACGCGCTGGCCTCGGGCATCGCGAAATACTTCGGCAAGAACCCGCCGATGGCGAGGCGGCGCAGTACGACGCTGTGAATCATTGCGAGCGTCTTTGCCGGCCGTCTTTCGGTCCTTTGCAAGGACGGCCAATACCACTCAGCAGCACTTGCCGACGCGCGCGCTGTAGCGCGCCGCCTGGCGCTCCCTGAAGAACTCCTCGTAGCTCATCGCCGGCCGCTCCGGGTGCGTGGCCTGGTGGTGGGCCAGATAGCTGCCGTAGTCCGGCACGCCCACCATCAGGCGCAGGCTCCGCGTCAGGTAGCGGCCGGCCTGGGCCAGCTCGCGCAGCTCAAGCATGCTGGCCGGCCGGCAGCGGCACGAAGGCGGCTTCCTGCGTCGTCGGCCGGCCGTTGCGGCGCGCGGCCAGCACGGCCTTCACGCTGTAGACCAGCACGCTCAGCACCACGCCCATGAAGAGGGCGCACAGCGCCGCGTCGAGCCTGTCGTTGAAGACGACGCGCGACATCGCGGCCAGCGTCTTGGCCGGCGCCAGCACCTTGCCTTCGGCGATGGCCGCGGCGTATTTGTCGGCATGGGCCAGGAAGCCGAGCTTGGGGTCGGCCGAGAAGATCTTCAGCCAGCCGGCCGTCATCGTGCAGGCCAGCAGCCAGGCGGCCGGCACGGCCGTGACCCAGGCGTAGCGGTCCTTCTTCATCTTGAAGATGACGACGGTGCCGAGCAGCAGCGCGACGGCGGCCAGCATCTGGTTGGCGATGCCGAACAGCGGCCACAGCGTGTTGATGCCGCCCAGCGGGTCGACGACGCCCTGGTAGAGGAAGTAGCCCCAGGCCGCCACGCACAGGCCGGTGGCGATCAGGTTGGCGACCCAGTTCTCGGTACGCTTGAGCGAGGGCACGAAGCTGCCCAGCAGGTCCTGCAGCATGAAGCGGCCGGCGCGCGTGCCGGCATCCACGGCCGTCAGGATGAACAGCGCCTCGAACAGGATGGCGAAGTGGTACCAGAAGGCCATCAGCGCCTTGCCGCCCACCACCTGGTGCAGGATCTCGGCCATGCCGACGGCCAGCGTCGGCGCGCCGCCGGCGCGGGCCAGGATGGTCTTCTCGCCGACATCGGCCGCCGCCTGCGTCAGCATGTCGGGCGTGATGACGAAGCCCCAGGTGGACAGCGTCTGCGCGACGGTGGCCGCGTCCTTGCCGACGACGGCGGCCGGGCTGTTCATCGCGAAGTAGACGCCGGGCTCGATGCAGGAGGCCGCGACCAGCGCCATCACCGCGACGAAGCTCTCGGCCAGCATGCCGCCGTAGCCGATGTAGCGGGCATGGGTCTCGTTCTCGAGCAGCTTGGGCGACGTGCCCGACGAGATCAGCGCGTGGAAGCCCGACACCGCACCGCAGGCGATGGTGACGAACAGGAAGGGGAAGAGGTTGCCCGCCCAGACCGGGCCGCCGCCGGTGGCGAACTGCGTCAGCGCCGGCATCTTCAGCGGCGGCGCGACGATGACGATGCCGATGGCCAGCGCGACGATGGTGCCGATCTTCAGGAAGGTGCTGAGGTAGTCGCGCGGCGCGAGCAGCAGCCACACCGGGATGCAGGCGGCGACGAAGCCGTAGCCGATCAGCGCCCACACCAGTTGCACCGGCGTGAACGTGAACAGCGGCGCCAGCGTGGCGCTCTCGCTCACGGCCTGGCCGCCGAAGATGGCCGCCATCAGCAGCACGAAGCCGATGACCGACACCTCGCCGATGCGGCCCGGCCGGATGAAGCGCAGGTAGACGCCCATGAAGAGCGCGACCGGGATGGTGGCCGCCACCGTGAACGTGCCCCACGGCGAATCGGCCAGCGCCTTCACGACGATCAGCGCCAGCACCGCGAGGATGATGATCATGATCATGAAGGCGCCGAACAACGCGATCAGGCCGGGCACCGTGCCCATCTCCTGCTTGACGAGGTCGCCCAGCGACCGGCCGTCGCGGCGCGTGGAGATGAACAGCACGATGAAGTCCTGCACCGCGCCGGCGAAGACGACGCCGGCCAGGATCCACAGCAGGCCGGGCAGATAGCCCATCTGCGCCGCCAGCACGGGGCCGACCAGCGGGCCGGCGCCGGCAATCGCCGCGAAGTGGTGGCCGTAGAGCACGTGCTTGTTGGTGGGCACGTAGTCCAGGCCGTCGTTGTACTTCCAGGCCGGCGTCTGGCGCCTGGCGTCCAGCCCCAGCACCTTGTCGGCGATGAAGAGGCTGTAGTAGCGGTAGGCGATCAGGTAGGTGCACAGGGCGGCGGCCACGACCCACAGCGCGCTGATCGCCTCGCCGCGGCTCAGGGCCACGGTGGCGAGGGAAGCGGCGCCGAGGATGGCAACGCCCGCCCACATGAGATGGCGGCGCAGGTTCTGCATGAGGCTTGTCTCCGATGCGGTGCACGCATCGAAGGTGGCGCGCGACCGTGGTGCAAGTCTCGAAAATTGCGCACCAACTCGCATCGTGCATGCCACGCGGGACACGCGCGCGGGATCACCTAAGGGTCAACCCGGAATCAGCCCCCCACCAAATCGTCGTAGGGCGGCATGTTGAGAACGGTCCGCGCCTCCGCGTCATAGGCACGCTCGAGATCCTCTGCTGCCTCGACGGCCTGCTCAAGCAACACATAGTCCTCAGCGTCGGCATCGCCATCGGCGAGTTCCTCCCGCATGGCACGGATGTGCGCAGCAACGGCCTGGATGGCGATGAGCATCGTGCGGTTCTTGATTTCAGGCATGGTGTTGCGGTCTGCTCGTTCAGCGTGGATCAACCTTTGGCCAGTTCAACCTGGCGCGCCACGGCAGCCCGCGCCATGTTGTTGAGATAGCCTTGAAATGTCAGCACCGTCATCTGGATTCACGCGCAGCCCAGGCAAACTCCCGCTTCTCGCCTCGGGCCCGGCGCGCCGCGGCGCTCAGTCGCCGGACTTGCCGATGAAGCGATAGACGCCGGCGCCCAGCAGCGCGCCGGCGATGGGCGCGACCCAGAACAGCCACAGCTGCTCGACGGCCCAGCCGCCGACATACAGCGCCACGCCGGTGCTGCGCGCCGGGTTCACCGAGGTGTTGGTGACGGGGATGCTGATCAGGTGGATCAGCGTCAGCCCCAGGCCGATGGCGATGGGCGCGAAGCCCGCCGGCGCGCGCACGTCGGTGGCGCCCAGGATGATGACGAGGAACATCGCCGTCATGACGACCTCGCAGGCGAACGCGGCCTGCATGCTGTAGCCGCCGGGCGAATGCGCGCCGAAGCCGTTGGACGCGAAGCCGCCGGCCACCTCGAAGCCGGGCTTGCCCGATGCGATCAGGAACAGCACGCCGCCCGCGACGACGCCGCCCAGCACCTGGGCCACGATATAGGGCAGCAGGTCCTTGGTCGCGAAGCGGCCGCCCGCCCACAGCCCGACCGACACGGCCGGGTTGAGATGGCAACCCGAGATGTGGCCGATGGCGAAGGCCATCGTCAGCACGGTCAGGCCGAAAGCCAGTGCCACGCCGGCGAAGCCGATGCCCAGCTGCGGGAATGCCGCCGCCAGCACGGCGCTGCCGCAGCCGCCCAGAACCAGCCAGAACGTGCCGACAAACTCTGCTGCATACCTTTTCATGAGTTCCCTCTTGCGTGAATCAATGGGCCCCTCGTGGGGGCTGGACGTCCCGCGCCCGCGGCATACCGCCGGCCGGGACGGGCGCATGCTGCCATCGTTTGCCGGCGCACGCCACGCGGTTCACCCGCCCCGCAGGTGCTCCACGGCATGGCGGATCAGCGAGGCCGCCCCCGCGGCCGACCCACCCCTGCCGCACATCACACCCGCTAACAACTGCGCGCGGCGGCCCGTCAACGCTCGGAGGAATCCTCCGTTGTTCGGTCAAGACCTGCTGTTTTGGCTCTACCGGAGGCTCCATCATGCGTCGTCCTTTCCTTGCCGCCGCGCTCGTCGGCGCCGCGCTTTTCGGTGCCAGCGCCGCCCAGGCCGGCACGCACTGGTCCATCGGCATCAGCCTGCCGGTCAGCGGCGTCGTGGTGTCTGATGGCAGCTATGTGGAGCCCGTGCCGGTCTACTACGCGCCGCCACCGGTGGCGTACATACCGGCACCCCGCTATGTGGAACGCGAGGTCTACTACGCACCCGCGCCCCGGGTGGTGTACGAACCCGCCTACGGTGAACGCCGCTGGGAGCGGAGCCGCGAGCGCTGGGAAGAGCGTTGGGAAGAGCGTTGGGAAGAGCGCCGCGAGCACGAGCGCCACGAGCATTGGGAACGGGATCACGACGACGGCCCGCGCCGCTGGCGCTGAGCGCCGCCAAGGGCAGCGGCGCGGTCGATAGCGTCGTCGCACGCCAGGTTTTCCGCCGCTTGCCGGGGCGCGTACCATCCGCCGATGCGGCCTTCGCCCGGCGATGGCTGCGGATGGGAGGACTTGCGCGATGCCCAGGATCTATGTCGCCGTCGACCCGCAACTCGGACGCGTCGAGTACCGGGACCGCAAACGCGCCTGGTGGCTGCTTTCGGTCGCCTACCCCCTGTTGCCCTTCGTGGGCATGGCCGCCCATGCCGCGACAGGGCGCGAGATCGCGCTCGGCCTGCCCCTGCTCATCAGCTACGGCCTGATGCCGCTGCTGGACGCGCTGATCGGCGAAGACCCGAGCAATCCGCCCGAGGCTGTCGTCCCGCAGCTCGAAGCAGATCGCTACTACCGCTGGCTGACCTGGATCACCGTCCCGCTGCATCTGGTCGCGCTGATGGGTTGCGCCTGGTGGGTCGGCACGCATGCGCTGTCGTGGTGGGCGCTGCTGATGTTCGCCTACGTCGCCGGCACCGACTCGGGCCTGGGCATCAACACCGGACACGAACTGGGGCACAAGCACAACCCCTGGGAGCAGTGGCTCGCGCGCCTGGTGCTGGCGGTGCCCGCCTATGGGCACTTCACCGTCGAACATGGCCGCGGCCACCACCGCAGCGTGTGCACGCCGCAAGACCATGCGAGCGCCCGCATGGGCGAGAGCATCTACCGCTTCGCCCTGCGCGAGCTGCCGGGCGGCGTGAGCCGGGCCTGGCGGCTGGAGCGCGAGCGGCTGGCGCAGCTGGGCCGGCCCGCCTGGAGCGCCGGCAATACCATCCTGCAGAGCTATGCCATCACCATCGCGCTGCAGCTCGGCCTGGTCATCGCCTTCGGCTGGGTGATGCTGCCCTTCCTGGCCGTGCACAACCTGGTCGCCTGGTGGCAGCTCACCTCGGCCAACTATGTCGAGCACTACGGCCTGCTGCGCGCCCGCGAGCCGGGCGGCGGCTACGAGACGCCGAAGCCGCACCACTCCTGGAACACCAACCACCTCGTCACGAATCTCGCGCTATTCCATCTGCAGCGGCATTCCGACCACCACGCCAGGCCCTCGCGGCGCTATCAGTCGCTGCGCGATTTCGCCGACCTGCCCCGGCTGCCCAGCGGCTATTTCGGCATGTTCCCGCTGTCCTACCTGCCCTGGCTGTGGTTCAAGGTGATGGACCCGCGGCTGCTGGCCCTGCCGCACGTCGCAGGCGACCTCGACCGGGTCAATCTCGATCCACGCCGGCAGCAGGCGCTGCGCGAACGCTACGGCGACACCCGCGTCGAGGCCTGATACTAACTCGCGTTCAAACGTATAGAAGTTATCCATTTGAATCCAGTCATGGACTGGGTTCGGATGGGATCCGCTTCCAGTTGGACGAGCCCGGCAGCGAGGGTGTCCTGGACGGCG
>NZ_JAPPUW010000003.1 GCF_026712205.1 Pelomonas aquatica | reverse complement strand
GCGGGCCTGCGGGTCGAGGGCCGGCCAGTCGGCGCGCGCGCTGGCGGCCGGGCCGGGCCAGTCGGCGGCGGCTGGCGTGGCTTTGGCGGTGGCCGCCGCAAGGCGCGGCGCGGCGGCGACGGGCTCGGCCTCGTCCTCGCGCGACACCCAGGCCGTGGCGACAAGGCTCAGGCCCAGCGCGCCGAAGAGGGCCAGCTGGCGGGGGGCGGTCTTCTTCATCGGCTGCTGTCCTCGGGCCGAGCGCCGGGCCTGCCATGGGCCAGAGGCCCATGGCCTTCCGTAGGCACAAGCAGTCCGCAGGGACTGCTTGTGTCCGACTCCAGTTCCCAAGCCGGCCCGTCATGGCGATGTGCTTGCGGCTCAATGCCGCAAGCATCGCCGCCCCCGCGGGGGGCGGACCAAGGTACTCCTTGGACCGGGGGCTTCATTTCGCCGCCTGCATGTGCAGCACCCAGGCCAGCTCGGCCTTGAGCTGGCCGTCCGCGTCGCGGCGCAGGCGCAGGCTCTCCAGCGCCAGCGCGGGGTCGCGCTTCAGCGCCTCGGCGACGAAGCTGCGCAACGCGGCATAGCGCCCGCTGAGCTGCATCGCGACGCGGTACTGCGCCAGGCCCAGCTCGCGGTCGGCCTGGTAGCGGAACTCGCTGCGCGGCCAGGGCAGGCCGAGCTCGGCCGCGAGGCTCAGCAGCGCGGCCGTGCGGGCCTGGCGCGCGCTGTCGGGCGGCAGGCTGGCCGCCAGCGTGGCGCCGTCTTCGGCCGGGGCGGAGGCCGCGGCGCGCGGCTGCAGCGCGGCGCGGCGGGCGGCGATGCGGTGGCGCTCGGTTTCCAGCCGCTGCTGTTCGCGCGGCAGCCAGGCTGCGCCGGCGACGGCAGCCAGCGTCAGCAGCGTCGCCAGCGCGGCCGGCCAGCCCAGGCGGCGGGCGGCGCTGAGCCAGCGTGGCTTCATCGCGTGCCTCCCGCGCGGCGCACGAGCTCGAAGCGCAGCGCGCCGCCGGCGTCGTCGAGCGCGTCGGGCTTTTGCAGCCGCGTCAGCACGACCTCATCGCCCGGCGCGGCCTGCAGCGTCAGGCGGTCGACGAGGCGGGTCAGCGCGTCGGCATCGGTCGCCTGGCCTTCGAGGCGCAGCGACTGGCGGTCCAGGTCGAGGGCGCTGATCTGCAGGCCCGGCGGCAGCGCGCGCTCGACATCGGTCCACAGCGCGGCCCAGTCGGTGCCGAGCTGGCGCGACACGGCCCAGGCGCGGTTGCGTGCCGCCGGGTTGGGCGGTTTGGGCCTGGCGGCCACGGCGGGGCGGGCCAGGCGGTCCAGCACGCCGGACTGCTCGGCCAGGCGCTGGGCCTCCTCGCGCTGGCCCTGGGCCTGCAGCGTGACGAGCACGCAGGCCGCGGCGGCCGCGGCGGCCCAGGCCCAGATCAGCGGCCGGATGCGCGACGGCTGGGCGATGAAATCCGGTCCGGTCCGCGCGCCGGGCTCGGCGAGCAGGTCCTGGGCGCGGGCGATGCGCGCGCCTTCGAGCTCGCGCAGCAGCTCGTCGTCGACATGGCGCTGCTGCAGATCCACGAGGCGGCCCTGCTGCCGGTGCAGCCAGGTCAGCATGTCGCCGTCGATGACGGCGGCGTCGCCGTCCTGCGCGGCGGCCAGCGTCCAGCTCGGCCGCAGCGACACGATGCGCACGCGCTGCGCGGCGGCCGCGGCCTGCAGCGCGGCCAGGTCGACGTCGGCCAGCGCGCAGGCGCAGCGCTGCCAGGCGGCCAGCGGCCATGGCTGGGCGGCGGGGCCGAAGTAATGCGTGAACTGCAGCCGCGCATAGCCGAGCAGCGCGGCCTCGTCGGCCAGCGGCAGGTCGGCCGGCACGAGCAGGCAGTGGGCGCGCTCGGCGCCCAGCAGCAGCTCGACGCGCGCGCCGGCATGGGCCGCGCACCAGGCGGCGAAATCGGGCCAGGCCTGGCCCCGTGCGTCCATCACGCGGTCGCCGGCCAGCAGCAGGCGTTCAGTCGGCGAGCGTGACACGTTCGAGTTCTTCCAGCGTCGATTCGCCGCGCAGCACCAGGGCCACGGCCGCGTCGCGCAGCGAGCGCATGCCGCGTCCGCGCGCGGCCTCCTTGATGCGGCCCAGTGGCGCGCGGCCGGCGATCAGGTCGCGCAGCTCGTCGTCCAGCCACAGCAGTTCGCTGACGGCGCGGCGGCCCTTGTAGCCGGTGCCGCGGCAATGCGCGCAGCCGCGGCCGTGCAGCAGCCGGGCGTCCTCGGGCAGGCCGTGGTCGCGCAGCTGCTCTGCGGTCGCCGGCAGCGGCTGCAGGCAGTGGCGGCAGTTGATGCGCATCAGCCGTTGCGCGAGCACGCCGTTCAGCGCCGAGACGACGTTGTAGAGGTCCAGCCCCATGTGCATGAAGCGGCCGACCACGTCGAAGGCGTTGTTGGCGTGCACGGTGCTGAAGACGAGGTGGCCGGTGAGGGCCGCCTGCACGGCGATCTGCGCCGTCTCGGCATCGCGGATCTCGCCGACCATGACGCGGTCGGGGTCGTGGCGCAGCACCGAGCGCAGGCCGCGCGCGAAGGACAGGCCCTTCTTCTCGTTGACCGGGATCTGCACGACGCCGGGCAGCTGGTACTCGACCGGGTCCTCGATGGTGATGATCTTGTCGCGGCCGGTGTTGACCTCGCTGATGGCCGCATAGAGCGTCGTCGTCTTGCCGGAGCCGGTGGGGCCGGTCACGAGCAGCATGCCGTGGGGCTGGCGGGCCAGCGCGCGGATCTGCGCGCGCGCCTCGGGCTCGAAGCCGAGGGCGTCGAGCGTCAGCGACCCTTGAGCCTCCACCTGCGCACGGTCCAGCACGCGCACGACGGCGTCCTCGCCGAAGACGCTGGGCATGATGGACAGCCGGAAGTCCACCTCGCGGCCCTGCACGCGCAGCTTGAAGCGGCCGTCCTGCGGCAGGCGGCGCTCGCCGATGTCGAGCTCGGCCATCACCTTGAGCCGCGACACCAGCTGCTCGGCGGCCTGCACGCCGTCGATGGCCTTCACGTCCAGCATGACGCCGTCGATGCGGCTGCGGATCTTCATGCCGCGCAGCTGGCATTCGAAGTGGATGTCGCTGGCGCCGTCCTGCAGCGCGTCGTAGAGCGTGGCGTCGAGCAGGCGCACGACGGGGCTGGCCTGCTCGGCGAGGTGGAGCGCGGACAGCTCCTGTGCAGCTTCGGCTTCGTGGCCGTTGTTGAATGATTCGTCGAGTTCGCCCAGCGCGCGGTAGTCGGCCTCGCTGGCTTCGAGCAGCGCGTCGATTTCACTGGCTTCGCAAGGCCACCAGAGGACAGGCTTCTTCAGGCGGGACTCGATGCGCAGGCGCAGCAGGGGTTCCAGCGGGCGGTCGGCGAGCAGGGCCAGCCTGCCGCGAGCGGATTGAGCCATGACGGCGCGCCAGCGTTGGGCGTCGGCGTGGGGCCAGGGTTGGAAGGTGAGGGTCCAGGGGGCGTCGGAGGCGGGGAGCCTTGTCAGCACGTCGGGGTCTTGCTGGAGGACGGCGTTCATGCTTTGACCTCGCATTGCTTTCTGGCCAGGCCCATGCCGGGACGTCGCCCCGGCAGGCGACCTTCTTTTTGAGCGACCAAAAAGAAGGCAAAAAGTCGCCCCCGAACCGCCCGGCCCTTTGCTTCGCAGCGGGCTGCCCTGCGGTGCTCGGTCCTTGAGGCCCCGCGCAAAACTCGCTTCGCTACGCTGCGCTCAGACAGTTGCGCGGAGTCAGTTCTTGAAGCGTGCTGCGCACGCGGCCTCAAGGCCCTGTGCTCCTCGGCGGGCTCAAAGGGGGGGTGAAGGAACAGCCACGACCGAAGGGCGTATGCGTTTGGCTGTTGGCTGTTCGGCTGTTTGGGGGCTCCCCTTCTAAACCGCCGAGAAGCGCAGGAGCCCGGGGCGCGAGCGCAGCGAGCCTCAAGAACTGACTTCGCGCCCCTTTGTTTGAACGGAGCGTAGCGAAGTGAGTTGGGCGCGGCCCCGGGCTTCGAGCATCGCAGGGCACCCCGAAGGGGCGGTTTTGCAGGGGCGCTTTGGCTTCGCCGCTCTTCGAGAACTTTGCTTACTTTCTTGTGCGCACAAGAAAGTGAGTCGGCTGCCGGGACGAAATCCCGGCTGGGCCTTGCCAGAAAGACAAACCCACCACTCATCACTGCACCTGGTCCGCCAACTGAAAAATCGGCAGATACATCAGCACCACCACCGTGCCGATGACCAACCCCATGATGAGCATCAGCGCCGGGTTGATGAGCCGAGTCACCAGATCCGACAGCCGCGACAACTCCTCGTCGTAGAAGCCCGCCGCCTGGGCCAGCATGGCGCCCAGCTCGCCGCTGTGTTCGCCGACGCGCAGCATGCGCAGCGACACCGGCGTGGCCAGGCCCTCGCGCTGCAGGCAGGCCGACAGGCGCTCGCCCAGGCGCACGGCTTCGGTCGCACGGTCCAGCGCCGCACGCAGGTGGGCCGCCGCGACGCCGCGCGCGTTCACCAGGGCCGGCACCACCGGCACGCCCGCCAGCAGCAGCATGGCCAGGCAGCGGTAGAG
Source organism: Pelomonas aquatica (assembly GCF_026712205.1). Classification (GTDB taxonomy): domain Bacteria; phylum Pseudomonadota; class Gammaproteobacteria; order Burkholderiales; family Burkholderiaceae_C; genus Pelomonas; species Pelomonas aquatica. The sequence goes on along the minus strand of NZ_JAPPUW010000003.1, from coordinate 275,366 downwards.
CTGGGCCAGCGCCAGCAGATGCAGCTTGGGGCCGATCAGCGGCAGCTTCCACAGCCGCGACTGCAGCGCCTCGCGCAAGCCGTGCTGCCAGGCCAGCACGGGCAGCGCGACCAGCACGGCGGCGATCAGCAGCAGGCCCAGCGGATGCGCGCCGCTGAAGCTGCCCACGGCGATCAAGGCCTTGGAGGCCATCGGCAGCTCGCCGCCCACGCCGTCCAGCAGCCCGGCAAAGCGCGGCACGACGAAGACGAGCAGGAAGAGCACGACGGCCGTGCCCGCCGTGACCAGCATGGCCGGGTAGATGGCCGCGGCGACGAGCTTGCCGCGCAGCTGCTCGACCCAGGCCAGATAGCTCGCCTGCTCGAACAGCGCCTGCTCGACCTGGCCGCTGCGTTCGCTCGCCTCCACGACGGCGACGAACAGCGCGTCGAAGGCCTGGGGCTGCGAGGCCAGCGCGGCGGAGAAGGACTCGCCGAGCTGGATGCGCGCGATGACGCCGTCCAATGCCGTGGCGACGGCCGGCGGGTTGTCCTGTGACTGCAGCGTCTGCAAGGCTTCCAGCAAGGGGATGCCGGCGCGCAGCAGCACGCCGAGCTGCTGCGCGAACTGGCGGCGCGGAAAAGAACGGCCGCCGCGCGACTTCAATGCCGCGGCCTGCACGGGCTCCACGGCGAGCAGCGCGGCCGGCGACAGGCCCAGGGCCGCGGCCACGCCGCCCACGTCCGCCGCCTGCACGCGCTTCTCGGCGGGCTGGCGGGCGGCGTCGAGGTAGCGGACGCGGAACTCGGCCATCGTGGTCACCAGCTCGTGAGGTCCGCGTCTTCGCCCTCGCCGCCGGGGCGGCCGTCGCGGCCGTAGCTGAGCAGGTCGTATTCGCCATGCTCGCCGGGCGAGCGGTATTGGTAGTCGTGGCCCCAGGGGTCCTTGGGCAGGGCCTTGCTCAGATAGGGGCCGGCCCACTTGGGCTCGTCGGCCGGCTTGGTCACCAGCGCGGCCAGGCCCTGCTCGGTGCCGGGGTAGTGGCCGACGTCGAGCCGGTACTGGTCGAGCGACTTCTGCAGCGCGTCGATCTGGGCCTTGGCGGCCTTGACCTCGCTCTTGCCGATCTGGCCGAAGAACTTGGGGCCGACATAGCCGGCCAGCAGGCCGATGATGACCATGACGACGAGCAGCTCCAGCAGCGTGAAGCCGCGGCGGCGGTGGGGGCGGTGGTGGGGGGGCATGGTCCGAACGGGTCAGGGCGGCGCAGCTTAGGAAGACGCAATGACCGCGCCGTGAAAGGCGAATGAATGACGGATTTCATGAGCCGTTCGGCTCATGTCATGGTCGCTTCACCGCAGCGGCCTAAGGTGGCCGCGTGAAAAAACCTCCGATGACCCCTCCGCCCCGCCCGGCCCGTCGCGGCCTGCGGCTCAACCAGTTCGTCGCCGCGGCCACGGTGGCCACGGTGGCCGTGTCGGCCGTCGGCCTGGCCGCGCAGCTCCGGCCCGTGCAGGCCGCCCCCGCGCGCGCCGGCGCCACGGCGCTGATCGTCAAGCTCGCCGACGCGGGCCGCGACGACGCCGCGCAGCGGGCCCAGCTGCAGCATGTGCTGGCCGAGGCCGGGCTGCCCCTGCAGGCCGACCGCCCGCTGGGCTCGGGCTGGTGGCGGCTGCAGGCCAGCGCCGCGGCCGACGCGGCCGGCCGGGCCGCCTGGCTGGCGCGGCTGCGCGGCGATGCGCGGCTGGCCCATGCAATGAACGACCTGCACGAGCAGCGTGCGGCCGTACCGAACGACCCGCTGTTCCGCGCCACCGACCCGGCCAACAGCCAGTGGTGGCTGGACGACCAGAGCGACACCACCAGCGCCGGTGCGGCCGGCTTCACCAAGGCCTGGGACACGACCAGGGACTTGGCCAAGCCCGTGATCGCCGTGCTGGACTCCGGCATCACCTCGCACGGCGACCTGAATGCCAACGTCATCGCGCCGGGCTACAACTTCGTCACCAGGGCCGAGTATGCGAACAACGGCGTCGGCAGAACGGCTGATGCCACGGACCCCGGCGATGCGTTGACCCAGGCCGAGCATGACGGCAATCTCCCGCTTTGGGACGGCTGCCTCGTCAGCGCGACCAGCAGCTGGCACGGCACGCTCGTCGCGGGGCAGCTCGGCGCGGTGACGAACAACAGCGCCGGCGTCGCCGGCATCAATTGGAACAACGGACAAATCCTGCCGGTGCGGGTGTCCGGCAAATGCGGGGCCTCCGTGGCCGACATGGTGGACGGCATGCGCTGGGCTGCGGGCCTGAGCGTGACCGGAGTGCCCGCCAACCTCAACCCGGCCAAGATCCTCGTCATCGGCTTTGCCGGCGTCACGTCCTGCGACCCGGGTGATGCCAACAAGGACGTCGCCGGCGCCGCACGCCTGTATCTGGATGCGATTGCCGAACTGCGCGCCAAGGGCGTGTTCATCGCCGCGGCGGCCGGCAATCTGCGCGGCGTCGTGGGCCGGCCGGCGAATTGCGCCGGCGTCTTCGGCGTGGCCGCGGCCAACCGCCAGGGCTTCAAGGCGATCTATTCGAACTTCGGTCCCGAGGTCCAGCTGCTCGCGACCGGCGGTGATGCGGGCAACAAGCGCAACTGTGACACCCTGCTCGCCGACACGGGCATCGTGTCGACGACCAACACCGGCACGACGGCACCGGCCACGGCCGGCTATGGCGCCGTCAGCGGCACGAGCTTCGCGGCGCCCCAGGTGGCCGGCACGGCGGCGCTGATGTGGGCGGCCAACCCCAACCTGACGCTGGCCCAGGTCGAAAGCGGCCTCAAGCTCAGCGCGCGGCCGCATGTGACGGCCTATGCGTTGGGCTATTGCTCGACGAGCAACAACAGCCGCTGCAGCTGCACGACCAGCACCTGCGGCACCGGACTGCTCGATGCGCAGGAGGCGGTCAAGTACGCCGTCAGCCCGGCGGCTTACACGGCACCGTCGCGCAGCTCCCTGGGCCTGCAGAGCGACAACCTGAGCGCCTGCGGCCAGGTCCAGGGCAGCACGCCGATCCCCGTGCCGGCGCCGACACCGGCTCCCACGCCCGCGCCGACGCCCGCACCTGCGCCGGCGCCGTCCAGTGGCGGCGGTGGCGGTGGCACGGCCCCCGCGTGGCTGCTCGGCCTGGCCGCCGCCAGCCTGGCGCTGCGCCGGCGCCGCGACTGATCTCAGAGGCTGGCGTGCGGCCAGCCGGCGCCACCCTGCCAGGCCCGGGCCCGGCCTTCGCGCCAGGCCTGTTGCCAAGGCTCGACGCCGACCGCCTTCAGCCCGCGCACGACGCAGCCCGCGCTCGCGCCCGTCGCGGCGATGGACGTGAGCTGATCGGGCGCCAGCACGCCGCCGATGCCGACCACGGGTGCCGGCGCCATCGCGGCCCACCAGGCGAGGTTGTCCAGCCCTTGCGGCCGCCAGGGCATGGCCTTGGTCAGCGTCGGCCAGACCGGGCCGCAGGCGATGTAGTCCGGCGCCCAGGCCACGGCGCGGGCCAGCTCCCACAGGCTGTGCGAGCTCAGGCCCAGGCGCAGGCCGTTCGCGCGCGCAGCGGCCAGCTCCAGCCGCTCGGCCGCGCTCAAGGCAAGCAGGTCTTCCTGGCCGAGGTGGATGAAATCGACGCCGGCTTGCAGCGCCTCGCGCCAGTGGTCGTTCAGGATCAGCGTGGCGCCGTGGCGGCGGGCGGCGTCCAGCGCGGGCCGCAGCTCGGCCCGCAGCCGGGCCGGCCAGTCGGCATCGGCGTCGCCGCGCTTCACGCGCAGCTGCACGGTCTGCAGGCCCTGGGTGAACAGCTCGGCCGCATCCGCGCCGCTGTCGGTGATGCCGTAGACGCCTTCGACGCCGCCGCCGCGCCGCCCGGGCCAGCCGCCGGGTTCGCCGTCGAACAGCGCCGGCAGCAGGCTCGCATCGCGGATGAAGCCCGCCTGCGGCCGCACCGGACCGGCACCGGCGCCGGGCGCGGCGGCGCCGTGCAGGCCCGAGGTCGTCAGCATCTTGGCGAGCACGGCCGCGTCGGCCGCGACGAAGCCGCGCGCCAGCGCGGCCGCCAGGCCGGTCGCGAAGCAGCAGCCGGTGCCGTGGCTGTTCGTCGCCTTCCGGCGCGGCAGCGCAAGCCAGCCGTTGGCCTGGGGGCTGGACAGCCAGTCCAGCGCCAGCGGCCCGGCCTCGTCGCCGCCGGTGATGCAGGCGCTCGCGCTGCCGAGCTTGCGGGCTTGGCCCGCCGGGGCGCCGTCGCCCACGAGGCGCGCGGCCTCACGGCGGTTGGGCGTGGCGACCGTCGCGCGCGGCAGCAGATCCTCGCGGTAGGCGCGCAGCAAGGCCTCGTCCGCGAAGCTCGCGCCGGTGGTGGCGCCCAGCACGGGGTCGACGACCAGGGCCACGGGTGCGCGCTCACGCAGCCTGTCCACCCAGCGCACGACGACGCGCAGCTGCTCGACGCCGCCGAGCAGGCCGGTCTTGATCGCGGCGGGCGGCAGGTCGCCGGCCAGCGCGGCGAGCTGGGCGTCGAGCTGCGCGGGCGGCACCGGGAAGACGGCCTCGACGGCGGCGCTGTTCTGCGCCGTCAGCGCGGCGGCGGCCGGGCAGAGGTGCACGCCGATTGCATCCGCCGCGCGCTGGTCGGCCGACAGGCCCGCGCCGCCGCCGCTGTCCAGGCCGGCGATGCTCCAGACGATGGGGGGCTGCATCGTCACGCGATCAGGAAGGGCCGGCCGCCCACGGGTGTACTTGCGACGGCCATGTCCTGCCGCGCCATCACGCCGGCCTCATAACCCAGGCGCCCGGCAGCGATGGCCTGGCCGAAGGCGGCGGCCATGCGGATGGGGTCGCCCGCCTGCGCGACGGCGGAGTTCAGCAGCACGCCGTCGAAACCCAGCTCCATGGCCTGGGCCGCGTGCGAGGGCGCGCCGATGCCGGCGTCGACGATCAGCGGCACGCCGGGCAGGCGCTCGCGCAGCGTGCGCAGCGCGAAGGGGTTGAGCAGGCCCTGGCCCGAGCCGATGGGCGCGCCCCAGGGCATCAGCAACTCGCAGCCGGCGTCCAGCAGGCGGCGGCAGGTGACGAGGTCGTCGGTGCAGTAGGGGAAGACCTGGAAGCCGTCTTTCACGAGCTGTTCGGCCGCGGTGACCAGCTCCCAGGGGTCGGGCTGCAGCGTGTATTCGTCGCCGACGACTTCGAGCTTGATCCACGGCGTGTCGTAGAGCTCGCGGGCCATCTGGGCCAGGATGATGGCCTCCATCGCGGTGCGGCAGCCGGCCGTGTTGGGCAGCAGCTGGCCGCCGGTTTCGCGCAGGGTCTCGCGGATGGCCGCGACGAAGCCGTTGTCGCCGGCCGCAGCCAGCGTGCGCTTGAGGCCGACGGTCAGCACCTGGGCGCCGCTGGCCCGCACGGCCTGGCGCAGCACCTCGGGCGAGGGATAGCCGGCAGTGCCGAGCAGGAAGCGGCTGGTGAGCTTGTGGCCGTAAAGGGTCCAGGTCATGTCATCCGCCTGTGATGGGTTGGATCAGGGTCAATTCATCGCCGGGCTGGATCGGTGCGGCCTCGCGGCGCCCGCGCGGCACGAAAGCGCCGTTCAGCGCCGTGGCGACGCTGTCGGGGGCATGGCCGAGTTCGACCAGCAGCGCGGCGACGCTGAGGCCTTCGCGCCAGGGGCGGGGTTGCTGGTTGACGGTGAACTCAGACATCTCGAAGCGCCTTCTCGGCCAGCGCCGGCGCCAGCAGCCAGCCGTGGCGGAACAGGCCGTTGATGCGCAGCAGGCCGCTCTCGTGCTCGATGCGCGGGCGGTGGTCGGCAAAGGCCGGGCGCAGGTTGACGTCGAGGTGCACGATGCGCGCCTCGGCCAGCGCGGGCAGCACGCTGTGCGCCGCGGCCATCAGCTCGACGGCGCTGCGCAGGCTGACCGGCGAGCGGTCCTCGCTCTCGATCTCGGACGCGCCGACGATGATGAAGTCGCCCGGCCGCGGCACGATGTAGACGCGGTGCCGCGGGTGCAGCAGGCGCGCCGGCCGCTGCAGCCGGACGCCGGGCGCATGCAGCCAGACGACCTCGCCGCGCACGCCGCGCAGCCCCTGCATGTCCGGCCGGGCGCCCAGGCCGCGCGTGTCGACGACGAGGTCGGCGTCGAGGCGGCAGCCGTCGTCCAGCTCCAGCCGGTGCGGCTGCACGGCGACGGCCCGGCGGCCCCAGTGCCAGTCGACGCCGGGGGCCTGCTCGGCCAGCGCGGCCAGCAGCTCGCGCGGCAGCAGCTGGCCCTCGCCGGGCAGCAGCCAGGCCTTGAGGTCGGGTGCGAGAGCGGGCTCCAGTTCGTGCAGGGCCTGGCGGCCCAGCGGCTGCGGGGCATCGGGCAGCCGCGCGAGCACGCGCTGCGCGGCGCCCAGGTCGCTGCCGTGGGCCAGCAGCAGGCTGCCGTGGGTGCGCACCAGATCGGGCTGGCCCAGCGCCTGCGCGATGCCCGGCCACAGCTGCAGCGAGCGCCAGCCCAGGGCCGCGACCTCGGGCTCCGCATGCTCCTGCTCGGCCAGCGGGCTCAGCATGCCGGCCGCCGTGAAGCCGGCCGCGCCGGGCTCCGTCGGGCCGGCGGCCGGGTCGACGACCTGCACGCAATGCCCGGCCCGCGCCAGCTGCCAGGCCAGCAGCCGGCCCATGACGCCGGCGCCTGCAATGGCGATGGTGGCCATCAGGCTTGCGGCTTGATCGGGATGTAGAGCTCGCCGCCCTGGGCGCGGAACTCCGCGGACTTCTTCGCCATGCCGTCGGCGACGACGTCGGCCGCTTCCAAGCCCTGCGTGGCGGCGTAGTCGCGCACGTCCTGCGTGATCTTCATCGAGCAGAACTTGGGGCCGCACATCGAGCAGAAATGGGCCTCCTTGGCCGAGTCCTTGGGCAGGGTCTCGTCGTGGTAGTCCCGCGCGGTCTCCGGGTCGAGGCCGAGGGCGAACTGGTCGTTCCAGCGGAACTCGAAGCGCGCCTTGCTCATCGCGTCGTCGTGGGCGCGGGCACCCGGGTGGCCCTTGGCCACGTCGGCCGCGTGGGCGGCGATCTTGTAGGCGATGAGCCCTTGCTTCACGTCGTCGCGGTCGGGCAGGCCGAGGTGCTCCTTGGGCGTGACGTAGCAGAGCATGGCCGTACCCATCCAGCCGATCATGGCCGCGCCGATGGCGCTGGCGATGTGGTCGTAGCCGGGCGCGATGTCGATGGTCAGCGGGCCCAGCGTGTAGAAGGGCGCCTCGTGGCAGAGCTTCAGCTGCTCGTCCATATTGGCCTGGATCAGGTGCATCGGCACATGGCCGGGGCCTTCGATCATGGTCTGCACGTCGTGCTTCCACGCTACTTCAGTCAGCTCGCCCAGCGTGCGCAGCTCGGCGAACTGGGCCTCGTCGTTGGCGTCGGCCAGGCTGCCGGGGCGCAGGCCGTCGCCGAGCGAGAAGCTGACGTCGTAGGCCTTCATGATTTCGCAGATCTCTTCGAAGTGCGTGTAGAGGAAGTTCTCCTTGTGATGCGTGATGCACCACTTGGCGAGGATGGAGCCGCCGCGCGACACGATGCCGGTGCGGCGCCGCGTCGTCATCGGGATGAAGGGCAGGCGCAGGCCGGCGTGGATGGTGAAGTAGTCGACGCCCTGCTCGGCCTGCTCGATCAGCGTGTCGCGGAACACGGCCCAGCTCAGCTCCTCGGCAATGCCGCCGACCTTTTCCAGCGCCTGGTAGATGGGCACGGTGCCGATGGGCACGGGCGAGTTGCGGACGATCCAGTCGCGCGTCGTGTGGATGTTGCGGCCGGTGGAGAGGTCCATCACGGTGTCCGCGCCCCAGCGCGTGGACCAGACCAGCTTCTCCACCTCTTCCTCGATGCTGGACGTGACGGCCGAGTTGCCGATGTTGGCGTTGACCTTCACGCGGAAGTGGCGGCCGATGATGGTCGGCTCCAGCTCCGTGTGGTTGATGTTGGCCGGGATGACGGCGCGGCCCCGCGCGACCTCGCCGCGCACGAACTCGGGCGTGATGACGGCCGGCATGCGCGTGCCCAGCGCATTGGGCGCGAGGCGCCGTTCGCGCTCGCTGTCTTCGTCGTCTCGGCCGAGGTGGTCGCGCAGCGCCTCGCGCCGGCCGTTCTCGCGCAGCGCGACGAACTCCATCTCCGGCGTGACGATGCCGCGGCGGGCGTAGTGCAGCTGCGTGACGTTGGCGCCGGCCGCTGCGCGGCGCGGCTGGCGCTGCAGGCCGGCGGCCTCGGCGCGCAGCGCGGCGATGCGGTCGTTGACCTCCTTGCCGCCGTCGTCCAGTGCGGCGCGCTGGCGGCCGGCGTAGGCCTCGGTGTCGCCGCGGTCGGTCACCCAGGCGGCGCGCACCGCGGGCAGGCCCTGGCGCACGTCGATGGCCGTGGCCGGGTCGGTGTAGGGCCCGGAGGTGTCGGGCACGACGACGGTCTCGCCATTGCTCAGCGCGATCTCGCGCATGGGCACGCGCACGTCGGGGCGGCTGCCTTCGACATGGATCTTGCGCGAGGCGGGGAAGGGCTCGCGCGTCAGCGACAGGCGGGCATCGAGCGAGAGATGGGGGTCGGCGGCATTCACGGCGGTCACGGCGGGCTCCTGGGGGGCGTGTGGTTCTGCTCCAGGGCCGCCGGGCCGCGCACCGCGCCGCCCAGTTCAGATGCACCTGGGCCGCGCTGCACGCCTGCTCGGCATGCGCTCTCCTTACGCCGGTACTAGCCGGTTCAAGTTCACGGGTTTGGTATTGCAACCATCTCAGCTTCGTGCCGCTTGCGCAGCCCGAGCACCCCGGAGCGGGGCGGATTGTGCGGGCGCTCGCCGCCGGCTGTCAACGCGCGCCAGAATCGGCGGCCGCTGCCGAGGGCAGCATGAAGCCACACGTCATCAACGCGCTGGGGGTGCTCGACAACCCCAATCTGCAACTCCAGCCCGATGCCGGCGACCGTCAGGCCATGGCCTACACCAGCTCCGGCCAGAACGTCGATGCGCGCTCGCTGGCCGACGCGCGCGAGGCCGGACTCACGGCCGTCAACATCACGCTCGGCCATGTGGCCGGCAGCGCCGTGGGCGACGGCGCGACGGTGGCGGACGACCGCGGCCTGAGCAGCTTCTGGCTCGCCGTCGTCGAGCGCCTGCTCGTCGACCTCAGCCACAGCAGCGAGAAGACCTGCCTGGACGCGCTGCGCGCCGCGCGCCGGCTGCTGGCCATCACGCACAGCGGCTGCCGTGCGGTGGCCGACCAGGGCGTCGTCGTCGGCCTCTACTTCATGCCCTATCTGCGGCTGGAAGGCCAACCGATGGCCGCCGACCTGATCGCCCATCTGGAGCACGCGATCCAGGTCTGTGGCGAGGATCATGTCGGCCTGGGCACCGATGGCGGCAACAGCACCATCGACGACATGGCCGCCTACCGCGCGATGCTGGCCGCCGAGCATGAGGGCGCTCGCGTTCGCGCTGCTGCTTTGCCGCAGCCGGTGTTCACGGTTCGAGGGGTAGGGTGATCGCGTACCGGTTTCGCTGCAGCGCATGGGTATCGAAACGTCGGAGGAGCGCAATTCGCAACAGAGGGGTCTGCAGTTCATCCCGAGTTTGAAGGACGAGTTGCGGGCGTTTTGCGATTACTGTCAGTTCTCTCCGAACCAGATGTGGACTGCCATGGGCTATTTCGTCAAAGACCTCTATACGACCCGTCACGCCGAGATCATCCAGTCCCTCAAGAGCACTGAATATCCGAGTTTGGGTGGGTGGGTTCCCGTGATAGCGGACTCGCGTTTGATGGTGGTCCACAACGGCTACAACGTCGAGAAGTACAAGGCCTCCGAGGCACTGCGCAAGCGCGTGGCTGCTGCGAGCGAAAAAAACGTGAAGCCAGCGGCCACGATGCTCGCGGCCGCTGGCGTCACCAGCCTGCCGTCGAGCGGCAGCAAGTCGATTCCCTCCGGCGTGGCCTGCCGTGTCGCGGCGCTCGAGATGCTGCGTCACCTGTGGCTGATCAAGAAGTCGGGCAGCCACAAGTTGTGGGTGCTGTCGCTGCCGGAGAGCTACCGCGACTGGCCTGCGGCCGATCTCGCGGGCAAGGATTACGACAACATTTCCAACCGCCTCAACGACGAGAGCTCACACTTCGGTGAGGATGATCGCAAGCACCTGTCGCAGGCCACGCAGAACGGGCTGAAATGGGTGCAGAAGGCGATGACTGTTACAGCCAACCCGAAGAAGAAGGGCAACCTTGACGTCGTCAAGCGCTGGTTCTCCGACGAGAACTCCACCGACGAAGACATGCAGGCCGCCGCGGCGACACTCAACGCCGGGCTTAAGAAGATCGCGGGGGTCATCAAGTCGACTTTCCTGCTGATCACTGACATGCCGCTGGATCGTGGCAATCCCACCAAGGCGTCGACCAATGCGTTCGTGTTCAGCAGCGAGAAGATCGACGTCATCTATGTGGAAGCTGCTTTCTTCAGCAACGCCGACATGTTCAAGGATCTGAAGAACTGGACACGCATCGTCGTTCACGAACTGAGCCACCGAGCTTGCAAAACCGAGGATCACCGCTACCGTCACAACAAGGCCGGGCTCAAGCCCAGCGCCGCCGATCCGAAATTCACCGCCGCCAAGGCGTTGGAAAACGCGGACAGCTGGGCCATGTTCTGCATGGATTGCTCTGGCGAGATGGTGCAGGGGGATTACCTGAAGGTGAAGGTCGCGCCGTAGCCGAGTGTCGGCTTCCGCGCGCCTGACTTCCTCAGCATTGGAGTTGCCTATGGACATCAAGAGTTCGGCCGATCGACTTGGCCCCCCCGACGTGCCGCCTATCTATCACGAGGGCGTTGTCTACACGCAGGACGAGAACGGACCCGGCGGTGTCCTTGTCGCCAGCGATGATGAGACCGGCAAGGCGCTGTGGACCCTCAAGATTTACGACGTCAAGATCGACAAGGCGCTTGAGGCCGATGCGCAGTGGGTCTTTTTTGCTGCAATGACGTTGGATCCGGATGGACGCCTGCGCATCGTCAACGAAGCAGGCAAGGCATTTCTCGTTGACGTGACGGCCCGCAAGACCGCCGCTGTTTGATGCAGGTCCTGGCGCTGCTTGCTTGCGCGGCCACGTTGATCGCGCTCACCGCCTGCAGCGAGCAGGTGCCGCCCGTCTCGGCGCCCGACGCCTCGGTGGTCGCTGGCACGGCTCCTGCCAGCGCTGCCGCGTCGGACACTGCGATTGCTGGCGGCCGGTTTGTCTCGTCGGCTGGCCGCCCCGACCGCCTGCCACCACCCGAAGTGCCACCTTTGGTGCGGGAGGGTGTGACGTATGCACAGGCCGAGGATGGACGCAAGGAGGGCTTGGCGCAGGTCAGCGGCGTCCTGCTGGCGTCCGACGCGATCAGTGGCAAGCTGTTGTGGGCATTGGCGGTCTATCCAACCGAAGCCGATCCGAAGCTGGAGGCTGATGTGCAGTGGGTCTTCTTCCGCAGCATGGCCTTCGACCCCGACGGCCGGCTGCGCGTGGTCAACGAGGCCGGCAAGACCTTCCTCGTTGACGTGAAGGGCCGCACCGTTGTGCCGGTGCATTGAGTTTTCGGGCCGGTCGCTCCCACTGACGGCCGTCGCAGCCGTGAATATGCCTCTACCGCACACCAGACTCGTCGCTTGAGTGCCTATAAGTTCCGTAAGTTGCTCGGCGCGCAGTAGTAGCAACTCAGTCTGTTTCTGCGACAGCGTGCTGCGCGGCCAGGGGCTGGAGCTGCAGCACCTCGTGCGCTGCACGGTGACGCTGGCCGACATGGCCGACTGGCCGGCCTTCAACGAGGTCTACCGAGAGTTCTTCGGCAGCAACGGGCTGGCCCTGGGCGTGCGCGTCGAGATCGAGTGCATCGCGGCGGCGCCCTGTCATACGGGTTTGCAATCCAAGCGATAACAAGGCGCGAAGCCGCAGACAGTGCTCTGGCACGGCAAGGCGAAGCAACGCGGTTAGCGCTTTGATTGCGAAGCCGTATCAGTTGCCGACCAGCGCCTGAATGAACTCGGGATAGACCTGCGCGCCGGTCGCGCGGTCGAACAGGCCGGAGCTGTGGTTGTCGCGCGCGGCGCCGGCGTCCCAGTAGACGGGCACCAGGCCGTACGCGCGGGCCGAGCGGGCGGTGTAGCGGTCCCAGGCCAGGCGGTAGGTTTCGGCGCCTGCGTATTCGCTGCGGCGGATGGCGGCGAATTCGCCGAGGAGCACCGGGACGCCCCGGTCGACGAACTTGCCCTTCATCTTCTGGAACTGGGCATCGGTGTAGGCCTCGCCGCCCCAGGCCGCGGTGGCCGCCGGGTCCGTGGTGGCGGCGCCCCATTGCCAGATCGTGCTCTTGTCGTTGAGCGTGAAGTCGTAGGGGTCGTAGTAGTGCACTTCCACCATCAGCCGGTCCTTCGCGGGGTCGGCCGGCATCACGGCGAAGTTCACCGTGTGGTCGATGTTGGTGTTGAAGCCCTGCACGACGAGATGGCGGACGGCGTTGTTGCCGCCCGTGGCCCGCACAGCGTTGACGAAAGCCTGGTTGAAGCCGTTCTGCACGGTGACGTATTCGGTCGTCGGCGTGCCGTAGTCGCCCGTCACCATGACCTCGTTGGTGCCGGCGAACAGCAGCGTGTCGTCGAAGGCCTTGAACCGGTTCGCGATCTGCGTCCAGAAGGTGGTGACGCGCGCATCGGCCATGGCCTGCTGCGCGAAGCTGGGCTGCATCCAGCCGCCGTCCCAGTGGATGTTGATGATGGCGAACAGGCCCGCCTTCTGCGCATAGCCGACGACCTCGGCGACGCGGCTCATCCACGTCGTGCCGATGACGTCGTTGGCGTCGGCGTATTGCTTCCAGGACACGGGGATGCGAACGGTCTTGAAGCCAGCCGCGGCGACGGCGTTCAGCAGCGCCTGCGTCGTGGCCGGGTTGCCCCAGGCGGTCTCGCCGCCGATGGCCTCCAGCGAGTTGCCGAGGTTCCAGCCGGCGCCCATCAGCTGGCTGAGCTGCAGGCTGGTCAGCGCGCGCATGCCGGGGGTGGGCGTCGGCGTGTCGGCAGCCGGCGCGGCTGCGGCAGAGCCGCCACCGCCGCAACCGGCCAGGGGCAGCAGTGCTGCAAGGGCGTGGCGGCGCTTCATGCGGCCACCTTCTGCAGGCTCAGCAGCACGACATCGTGGCTGCGCAATGCCAGGCGGATGCGGGCCGAGCCATCCGCGCCAACGACCAGCTCGCGCTGCAGCTCGGGCTTGTCGGCGGTCAGGCCCTGCAGCTCGGCAAGCTGCTGTGCATCGAGGTTCTTCGGCGAGCCCATCTTCAGGTAGGCCGTGTGCGCGTCATTGGCCTCGAAGCCGGTGCGGCGCTGCGTGAGGCGGTAGCGGCCGGGCGGCAGATGGCGGAGTTCGACGGTGGCACCACCCACGTCCTGCGCGGGGCGCGGCTTGCCGAAGAAGCTGCGGTTGCTGACCTTCTGCCCGGTGTTGCGCCAGTCCCAGACCAGGGCCTGCAGCTGCCGGCCGTCGGTGGCGGCCCAGGTGAAGGCGTCGCTCGTCGGCACCTCCTTGCCCTGTAGCGCGGCGAGGTAGCGGTAGGCGAACCAGACCGGCTTGCGCAGGCCCTCGCGGGTCATCATGCCGAAGCCGCCGTGGAAGGGCGCGTCCGGCGGGCCGGGCTCCTCGAAGAGGTCGCTGTAGGTCCAGTAGCTCATGGACTGCGCGATGCCCTGCGAAGCTTTCAGCTTGCTCAGCACATAGGCCGCGCTCATGTAGGAGTCGTGCACCAGGTCGCGCGGGTTGTAGCTGGTGCTCCACTCGGTGAAGAAGAGGGGCAGGCCCGGCAGATGCGAGGCCTCGATCTGCGCACGCACGCGCTTGACGTCGCCGACGATGGCATCGGGCGAGGGCGACAGCATGCGGTCCTCGACGCCGAACTCGTCCAGATAGCCGTGGTCCACGCCGTAGGCATGCGTCGTGATGAAGTCCACCGGCGAGTCCGTCGCCTGGGCGTGCGCCAGGAACTCCGGCACCCAGGCCGCGCCGGCCGTGGACGGGCCGCCGACGCGCAAGGCCAGGTCGATCGCCTTGATGGTCTTGGCGGTGCGTGTGTAGAGGTCGAAGTAGGCCTGCCGGTCGGCCTTTTCCCAGAAGCCGTCGAGATTGGGTTCGTTCCAGACCTCGAAATACCACTGGCGCACCTCGGCGGCGCCATAACGCTGCAGCAGGTGGCGCGTGAAGGCGTCGATCAGCGCGACCCAGCCGGCCGGCTCGGGATGGGAGGTGTTGCCGGCCCAGTAGAAGATCTTCAGGTCCGACGTCTTCAGCGCCAGCGGCGTGAAGCCCAGTTCGACGAGCGGTCTGATGCGGCGGGCCAGCAGCGCGTCGTAGAGCTTGTCGATGCCCGTGAAGTCGAACTGCAACTGGCCGCTGGCGTCGCGCGTCACGGTCTTCAGCACGTCGTGGAAGATCGCGTGGAAGCGCAGGTAGCGAAAACCCAGCTCGTCCACGGCGATCTGCAGCTGGCCCAGCGAGTCGTCGCGGTAGAGCGTGCCGGGATAGTCGGAGCCGACGCAGTGGTCGAAGAAGCGGTCCAGCGGCTGTGTTGCCTGGGCGAGATCGAGCACGATGCGGCGCTGCGGCGGCCTGGCATGGGCGGCCAGCGGCAAGGCGGCGGCGGCGGTGAGGAGTTGGCGGCGGGAGGTCATGCAGATAGGCCTTTGTAGATGAAGTTGCGGGCGCGGACTTCACCCGCGCCGGCGCTGAACAGCGCGATGCGCAGGCTGACGAAGCCGCCGAAGACGTTGTGATGCAGGCCCGAGACCTCCATCTGCCAGGGGTGCCGGACCCAGGTCCTGCCGCCGTCGTGGGAGTGCTGCCAGGTGACGACGTTCTCGCGGTTGGTCAGCCGGGCGTGGACCTTGCGCGCGCCGACCTGCGAGGGGAGGGGCTCGCGCATCCACGTGTGCTCCTGGCCGTAGCCGTAGGTCAGCATCTGCGTCGTGCTGAAGCCGATGCCGACATGGCCGCGCTCGTCGTAGAACAGCGCCAGGCCGCCGTGGCCGTCGCCGCTGATCTCCAGCTCGACGCTGCATTCATAGCTGCGGTCTCCGGCGATGCAGGTCAGCGGCGAGCAGTCGGCCAGCGACTTGCCCTTGCCGCGGATGACGAGGCCACTGGCCTCCCAGCGCAGGCGCGCGAGTTCGTCCGGCCCCGGCGCATGCAAGCTCCACTGCACGCCCATGCGGTTATGCGAGAAGTCGTCCGACAGCGCGGCGCCGGCCGGGCCGGGCCGGCCGCCGCGCGGCTTGGGCAGGGGGCCAGTCAGCGTGCCGCCCTTGGCGCGCGGCCAGCCATCCTGGGTCCACTCGACGGGTTCCAGCAGCGTCTGCCGGCCCAGCGTGCGCATGCCGTTCTCGTAGCCGTGGTAGACCATCCACCAGTCGCCCGCCGGCCCTTCGACGAAGCTGGCATGGCCGCGCGACCACCAGGGCTCATCCGCGCTGCGGGTGTGCACGATGGGGTTGTGCGGGCAATGCTCCCAAGGGCCATGGACCGAGCGTGAACGTGCCACCGTGACCATATGACTGGTGGGCGGCCCGGCCGTGCCGCCGACGGCCGAGACGAGGTAGAACCAGTCGCCGCGCCTGAACAGCTTGGGGCCTTCGGGCGCGAACATCTCGACGACCCAGTCCTGGGGGTATTGCCAGGGCGTCCAGGCGTCGGCTTCCAGCGGGCCGTCGGTCGCCAGGCCGTCGTCGCTCAGCCGCACGCGGCGGCCGCCGTTGACGAAGAGGTAGCGCCGGCCGTCCTCGCCGACGACATGGCCGGGGTCGATGCAGCCGTGGATGTGCAGGTCGATGGGCGCGCTCCACGGCCCGCGGATGTCGTCGGCATGGATGACGTGGATGGCGGTGCCGGCGTCCTGCAGCACCGGGACGTAGAGGTAGTAGCGGCCCTGGTGCTTGACGAGGTCCATGGCCCAGACGGTGCCGATGTTCTGCGTCAGCGCGGCGGTGACCGGCGCCCAGTTCACCAGGTCCTGCGAGTGCCAGAGCACGGCGCCGGGGTAGGACTGGAAGGACGAGAACGTCATCCAGTAGTCGGCCCCGTCCTGCAGGATGGTGGGGTCGGCGTGGTCGCCAGGGACGATGGGGTTCACATAGCTGCCGTCGCCCAGGTCGGCCTTGCGCTGGCCTTCGATGCCGGTGGCCAAGCGTGGGGCCGTCATGGCCGGCAGCGAGGCGCCGGCGAGGGCTGCTTGCAAGGCTTGGCGGCGCGAGACCGTCATACCTTGCCCCGTTGCGCTTCCAGCCGGACGCGGATCTCCAGCATGCGGGCCTCGGTCAGTTCGAAGCGCAGCAGGGACACCAGCGCCAGCACCAGGCCGATGACGGGAATGCTGGACAGCAGGATGCGGATCATGAAGATGGCATGCGGATCCTGGACGTCCAGCTTGGCGTCGAAGCCGGTGAACTGCAGGATCCAGCCCGAGGCGCCCGTGCCCAGCGCGATGCCGACCTTGGAGATCCAGGACTGGCAGGCCGCGAACGAGCCCTCGCGGCGCTGTCCGGTCTGCAGTTCGTCGTAGTCGACGACATCGCCCATCGTGGACCCGTACAAGGTCCAGAAGCCCGCGCCGGTGAAGGCGACGAAGCCGCAGGCGAAGAGCTGCAGGTACGGCAGTGCCGGGTCGTAGAGCCACCAGTCCCCGATGAAGGCGCAGATGGCCAGCAACAGCGCGCAGGCCATGCCGGCGCGCTTGCCATGCCGGCGTGCAATCTGGGCGAAGAACGCGATGCCTGCAAAGCCGAAGGCCATGCCCGACATGCCCATGGCCGTGTTCCACTTCGCGCCCTGCACGACGTCGCCCCCGCAGACGTAATAGACGGTGGCGTAGTAGCCCAGCGTGCTGACCATGGCCGTGCCGGTGCCGTAGGCCAGCATCATGCCCAGGATGTGGCGGAAGGGCCGGCAGCGCAGCGTGCGCCACAGCGTGTCGGCAAAGGGGATGTGGGTCTGCGTGCGGGCCACCAGCTTCTCGTAGTAGCGCTCGCGCACCAGCAGGAAGATGGCGATGGACACCGCCACCATGATGGCGCCGAGGATGGCGCAGTAGGTCTGGGCGCCGAGCAGGATGTCGGGCTTGCCGCTGGCCTGGTTGAAGGCGGCCAGCGTCGTGAACTGCGCGGCGTAGAACATCGCCAGTTCGGGGCCCTTCTGGATGATGGCGCGCACGGCCATCACCGAAGTGCGCTCGTGATAGTCCGGCGTCATCTCCGCACCCAGGCTGCTCCAGGGCATGTTGAAGCAGCTCATGATGGGCACGTAGATCGCCGTGCTGACCAACATGAAGATGAAGTACTGCGTGTCGGTCCAGCCGCGTCCCACGGCGAACATCAGCGGCAGGCCGATGCCGGCGAGCACGCCGCCCACGAGGATGAAGGGGCGCCGCCGCCCGTAGCGCGTGCGGGTGTTGTCGGAGAGCCAGCCGAACACCGCGTCCGAGCCGGCATCGATGAAGATCTTGATCATCTGCACCGTCGAGATCAGGCCGGGGGCGACGCCGAGGAAGATGTTGAAGACCTGGTAGGCCAGCGACGGGTAGAGCCAGTGGCCCCACATGTCGAGGATGGAGCCCAGGCCGAAGCCGATCTTCTGCTTCAGCGGCAGGCGGTCGGCCACGGGCGGCAGGACGTGGGTCAGCGGCAGGTTGGCGGCGTTCATACGATGCGGTGGCTGCGGATGACTTCGGCGTAGTAGCGGGCCGACAGCTTGGGCGTGCGCACCTGCGTCGCGTAGTCGCAGTGCACGATGCCGAAACGACGCTGGTAGCCGTCCTCCCACTCGTAGTTGTCGATGAAGCTCCACAGGAAGTAGCCGTGCAGCGGCACGCCGTCGCCGATCGCACGATGGGCTTCGCGCAGGTGGTTGCGCAGGAAGTCGCGGCGGTGCAGGTCCAGCACCTCGCCGCCCACGACCGGCTCGTCGTTGTAGCCGCAGCCGTTCTCGGTGATGTAGAGCGAGCGGTGCCCGTAGAGCTCGGCGCAAAAACGCGTGGCCCAGTAGATGGACTGGGGCGCGATGTGCAGCCAGGGGCTGTCGGCGCGTGGGTAGTTGATGGGCAGCGGCACGGCCTCCCAGGCCGCGCCGTTCCTGCCGGCGCGCACATAGGTGCCGGTGTAGATGTTCAGGCCGAGGTGGTCGGTGGGCAGGCCGATGAGGTCGAAGTCGCCGGGCTCGACCCGGGGTGCGTCGGCACCGGCGCGGGCGAGGTAGTCGGCGGGGTAGTGGCCGGCGTGCATGGCGCCCAGCACATGGGCGTTCTTCTCCAGGAACCAGGCTTGGGCGGCGGCGATGTCCGCGGGCGTCTCGGTGACGGGGATGCAGACGTCGCAGTTGTCCGTCAGGCCGACGACCGCCCCCGCACCGCCGAACTCGCGCACCGCGCGCACGCCATGGCCGTGGCAGAGCAGCGCGTGGTGGAAGGTCTGGTTGACGACGGCCGCGCTCTCCTTGCGGCCCGGCGCCTTGGTGCCCGAGCCATAGGCCAGCCGCGTGAAGCAGCGGATCTCGTTCATCGTGATCCAGTGCTTCACCTCGCCGGCGAAGGCCTGGACGACGGTGTCGGCATAGCGGGCGAAGGCGTCCACCGTCACGCGCGAGGTCCAGCCGCCGCGGTCTTCCAGCGCCTGCGGCAGGTCCCAGTGGAAGAGGGTGACCCAGGGCGTGATGCCATGGGTCTTCATGCTGGCGAACAGGCGGCGGTAGAAGGCGATGCCGGCGGGGTTGAGCTCGCCGTCACCGTTCGGGTAGATGCGCGGCCAGGCCAGGGACAGGCGGTAGTGCTTGACGCCCAACGAGGCCATCAGCGCGAAGTCCTCGTCGAAGCGGTGGTAGTGGTCGCAGGCGACGTCCAGCGTGTCGCCGTCGTGCACCTTGCCGGGTTGGCGCGAGAAGCGGTCCCAGATGGATTCGCCCTTGCCGTCGGCGAAGGCGGCGCCCTCGATCTGCGGCGCGGCGGCGGCGACGCCGAAGACGAAGTCGGCGGGGAAGGGGCTGGAGTAGGTCAGGGAGGTCATGAAGTTGCTGCGGCCGGGTTCACTGCGCCAGCCAGGGGGTCAAGGTGGGCTCCAGGCTGCGGGCCCAGATGTCGTAGCCCTGCGGGCTGAGGTGCAGCCAGTCGGGCAGGATGTCCCTGGACAGCGTGCCGCACGGGTTCATGAGCGCCTGGCCGATGTCCAGGAAGAACACCTGGCGGCCGTCGGCCAGCGCCGGCAGCAGCGCATTGACCTGGGCGTTATGCCGGCGCGTCAGGTCGTCGGGCTTCTCGCCGCGCGGGAACAGGGCCAGCAGCAGCACCCTGGCCTGCGGCTGGTGCTGGCGGATCTCGTCGAGGTTCTTGCGGATGCCGGCGATCGTCAGCGCCGGGTCTTCCAGCCGGTCGCCGGTGTTGTTGGTGCCGATCATCATGACCACCACCTTGGGTGCCATGCCGTCCAGCTCGCCATGCTGCAGCCGCCACAGCAGGTTCTCGGTGCGGTCGCCGCCGAAGCCCAGGGCCATGGCGTTGTACTTCGCGAAGTGCTCGGCCCAGACGGCCTTGCCCTCGTTCTCCCAGCCCTGCGTGATGGAGTCGCCGAGGAAGACGAGGTCCACGCGCCGGCCGGCGTCGCGGTGGGCCTTGACCTCGGCCAGCTTGGCCTCGTGCCGCGGCAGCCACCAGTCCATGGCCCAGGACTCCTGCAGGCGCTCGGGCGTGACGGACTGCTTGCGGTAGTCGGGGCAGGCCGTCGTGGCCTTGCCGTGCTGGTTCAGGCGCAGACGACTGACCTGCAGTTCGCCGCTGCCGGTGCCTTCGAGCACGAAGGGCTGGGGCACGGCGGAGAAGTCGTCGCCCTCGCGCCAGAAGCACTTCAGCGCCAGGGCCATGTGCTGCGGACCCTTGCCGATCAGCTCGCGGCCGGCGAACAGGAAGGGCACTTTGCGCTCGCAGTCCTTGCCGCAGCCGAGCTTGAACTTCATGCCGCCGTGGGCGAGGTCGATGACGCGCAAGTCGAACTCGACGGTGCCGTCGGCCAGATAGGGCCGCAGGTCCAGAGGCCTGCCGCCCTGCCATCGCAACTGGGCGATCCAGGAGTTGCTGAACTGCAGCGTCAGCGTGCCGTCGTCGCCGCGGCTGGCGGCGACGTGGCTGTCGGGCACGCGCGGGTTGGCGGGCTTGGGCACGGTGACGCGGCCGGCCTTGAGCGGGGCCTCGCCCTCGAAGTCGGTGACGACGATCTGCCAGCCCTTGTCGAGGTCCAGGGCCTGCGCGGCCAGCGGCAGCAGCGCGGCAAAAAAAGCGAGTGCGAAGCGGGTCATGGGAAGTTCAGCCTGCGGGACTGGCCGGGTTGGAGTTGAAGGTCGACGATGCGCTCGCCCACGCGGACACGGCCGCCGCCCGCGCCGGCCGCGGCGCGCACGGTGGCGCGCTTGAGCCGGCCGCCGGCCCAGGCCATGTCCACTTCGAAGCCGCCGCGGGCGCGCAGGCCCTGGACCGAGCCGTCGGGCCAGCTCGCGGGCAGGGCGGGCAGCAGGTCGATGATGCCGTCCTGCGACTGCAGCAGCATCTCGGCGATGGCGGCCGTCGCGCCGAGGTTGCCGTCGATCTGGAAGGGCGGGTGGGTGTCGAAGAGGTTGGGGTAGGTGCCGCCCTGGTTCACCTCGCCGCCGCTTCGCGCGGCGCGGGCGCCCGGCGTGGCCAGCAGGCCGCGCAGCAGCTCGTGGGCATGGTCGCCGTCGCGCAGCCGCGCCCAATACGCCATCTTCCAGGCCATGGACCAGCCGGTGCTCACGTCGCCGCGTGCGGCCAGCGTCGTGCGTGCAGCGGCGGCCAGCTCGGGCGTGCGGGCGGGCGCGATCTGGCGGCCGGGGAAGAGGGCGAACAGGTGGGAGACGTGGCGGTGGGTGTCGCGCGGCGTGTCCAGCACGGCGTCCTGCTTCTCGTCCAGCCATTCCAGCAGCTGGCCCCAGCTGCCGACGCGCGGCGCGGCGAGGCGGTCGCGCAGCGACGCGGCATGGTCGTGCGCGGCATGGTCGCCCAGCACGTCGGCCGCCTGCGCGATGTTGTCGAACAGATCCCAAAGGATCTGCTGGTCGTAGGCCACGCCATCCTCGATGGGGCCGTGCTCGGGCGACCAGCCGTTCGGGGCGACGAGCCGGCCGTCGGGCAATGCCTTGAGCCGGTCTTCCCAGAACTCGCCGACTTCCTTCAGCACCGGCCAGGCCTCGTGGCGCAGGAAGGCGCGATCCTGAGTGAAGGCGTAGTGCTCCCAGAAGTGGCGGGCAACCCAGGCATTGCCCGTCATGTTCCAGAGGTAGCCCATCGCGCCGAAGGGGTTGGTCTCGGTGCGCAGCGTCCAGCCGCGCACGGGGCGGCCCTGCGGGGTCAGCAAGGTTTCCTGCGGCGGCTGCACCGAGTTGTCCCAGGGCGGCGTCTCGGCGGGCAGGGCCTTGGGATCCTTCAGCGCAAGCGCGGCGCGCTCGCCGACCGCGCGGCGCCACGCGGGAATCAGCCGCTGTACGAAGCGGTGGAAGGGCCGCGCAGCCTCGGCGAGATTGGTCGGCTCGGCCGGCCAGTAGTTCATCTGCAGGTTGATGTTGCTGTGGTAGTCGGCATTCCACGGCGGCGTGAGGCTGTCGTTCCACAGGCCCTGCAGGTTGGCGGGCAGGGCGTCGCGCGAGCTGCTGACGAGCAGGTAGCGGCCGAACTGGAAGTAGAGCGCCTCCAGCTCGGGGTCGCCGCCGTTCTGGGTGTAGGCGGCCAGGCGCGCGTCGGTGGTCAGCGCGCGGCGCGCGGCGGGGCTGGTGCCGAGGTCGAGCTGCACGCGGCCGAGCAGGGCGCCGATGTCGCGCTCGTGTTCGGCAAGCAGCTGGGGCCAGGGTCCGGCGGCGGCGAGCTGCGCCTGCACGCGCGGCAGCGGCGGCCGGCCATCAGAGAAGAAGCTCGTGCCGGCGCCGAGCAGCAGCGTCAGCGTGCTGCAGCCCTTGAAGACCAGCGTATTGCCGTCGACGGCGACGCTGCCGCCCTCGTGCAGCACGCGCAGCTGGCTGGCGTAGGCGAGGCCGTTGGGCAAGGCGCCCACTGCCGTCAGCGTGGCGCCTGTCGCGGACAGGGCCGCGCCATGCCGGTCGGTCAGCGCGATGCGGCCGCCGTAGCGGCCGGGCCGGTCCGCGCTGAGTCGCCAGGCGATGAGCTGGGCCGGGTGGCTGGCGATGGCCACGCGCTCGAAGCGAACGCCGTCCTGCGTGTAGCTGAGCCGGTGGCGCGCATGGGCGATGTCGAGCTCGCGGCGGTAGGCGCCGACCGGCGCGGTGGCGTCGTCGAGTTCGAGCACGACATCGCCGAAGGGCTGGTAGGCGCCCATGGCCCGGGCGTCGCCGGTCCACAGCGTGATGTCGTTGAACTGCAGCCGGTCGCGCGCGACCTGGCCGAACAGCATCGCACCGAGGCGCCCGTTGCCGATGGGCAAGGCCTGCTGCTCCCAGCCTTGGGGTGTGTCGGGCGCCGGTGCGGCATAGCGCAGCGACAGCTCGGCGGCCTGCAAGGGCAGCGCGAAGGCCAGGCTCAGCGCGAGCAGCAGTCGCTTCATCATCATGACGCGCGCGGCTTTCCGACGATGACGCCGCGGCCCTCGGGCGCGAGGTAGACGACGCCGAACTCCAGCGGGTCGGCCGCCATCGCGTTGAGGCGACCGTAGCGGTGGCGGTCGTCGTTGATGCGCTGCCAGTTGGCGCCGGCGTCGACGGAACGGAACAGGCCTTCGACCGCCTCGCCGTCGACGAGCACCTTGCCCCACACGTAGACCGCGTGATAGCTCGCGCCCGCAGCCGCCTTGCCAACGGCCACGCGCCAGGGCTCGACGACGTTGCGAGCGGTCTGCGCTCGCGCGTCGATGCCGGGGAGGTGTACCAGGCCGTCGGGCGCGGCCAGCCACAGGTCCCGCGGCTTGCCGGGCGCGCAGATGAGCTGGGCGCTCTGCCAGGTCTCGAGCTTGGGCAGGCCGGTGACGGCGGGCTGGAAGCTCGCGCCGCCGTCCACGCTGACGAGGATGCGGCCGTTGGCGCGGTCGTGCACATAGAACACGCCTTCGACGGCGCGGTCGGCCACCGGGCTCAGCACGATGTCGCGCTCCGCCGGCCAGCCCTGGCTCACGGTCCAGGTCTTGCCGCGGTCGCGCGAGAACATCGCGGCCTGCTTCTCGGGCACCCAAAGAAAGAAGCCGCCCTTGGCCGACACGGCGACCTGGCCGGTCGGCGCGGTCCAGCCCTCGGGCGTCCTGGCGGCGCGCGGAGACGGGCCCCAGGGCCGCCAGCTCGCGCCGCCGTCGCTCGACCAGTAGCCGCCGTTGGCCGCCATGTCCGACGTGCGCGCGACGATGCCGGGGTCGAGTTCGGCGAAGGCGACCGAGCGGCAGGTCTCGCCGGCGGGCAGGAAGAGGCCGGCCTTGGGGCCCTGGCCGAGGTCGTCCCAGGCCGCGCCCGACACGTCGCCCATGGCCGCGAACAGCGAGGCGCCGCCCGAGGGGCTTTCCAGGCCGAGGGTGGCCGTCTCCTCGATGTTCTCGACGGTGAAGTCCCAGCGCACTTGGGGCGCGCCGAGCTTGTGCGTCATCCACAGGCCGTAGCCCGTGCCGTAGACGGCATGGTCGCCGTCGTGCGGGTCGATCTTGAGGTCGGCCAGCCAGTGGCCGAGCGGGTGGTGGTTCTTCTTCTGGTAGGCCTGCAGCCAGGGGTGGCGGCTGTCGTCGAAGACGGAGCGCGGGCTGAGCGGTGCCCAACTGGCGCCGAAGTCGTCGGAGACGAAGATCTCGTCGCCGCCGCTCCAGCGCTCGATGGTGGACACGACGAGGCGGCCGGGGCGCTTGGGGTCGACGTCCAGGCCGGAGTAGGCAAAGGGCTGGGCGGCCGTGGGCCTGACGGGTGTGATGTCCTGCCAGCGGCCGTCGGGCGCGCGGCGCCAGACGCAGCCGGTCTTCGCATAACTGGGGTTGACGACTTCGCTGCCCGGGCCGGCGGCCAGCGTCACATAGAGCGAGCCATCCAGGCCGAAGGCCGCGCGCTGCGGCGCCTGGGCCGGCAGCTCGGCGATGCGCGTGAAGCTCTGGCCCGCGTCGTGCGAGACGAAGAGGCCGGGCTGGTCGTGGCTGCCCACGTAGACGGTGGGCGTGCCCTGGCCGGGCTGGCCGCCCTGTCCGCTCTTGGCGTCGAAGAGCACGAGGGAGACATGCCTGGCCGGGAAGCCGCCGACGGCGCTGAAGTGCTGGCCGCTGTCCGTGCTCTGCAGCAGCCCGTCCTGCGAGCTGCCGAGCAGCAGGCGCTCGGGCCGGTTCGGGTCCACCTGCAGGCGCTCGCCAGAGCCGCGGCCGGGGCCGTTGCCCATCAGCTTGAGGCCGAGTTCGTGCACGGTCCAGGTCGCGCCGCGGTCGGTCGACGCGAGCAGGGCCGCGCCGCGTGCCCATTGGCTGGTGTAGAGGCCGCAGGCGGCATAGACGCGGTTGGCGTCGCTCGGGTCGACCGCGAGGCTGAGCACGCCCATCAGGTCGGCGTCGGCCTTGGAGAGCTGGTCCAGCAGCGGCAGCCAGCGCCTGGCCGCCGGGTCGAAGCGATAGGCGCCGCCGATGTCGGTGCGGCAGTAGAGCAGGCCCGGCTCGCGCGGGTGGAAGACGAAGCCGTCGATGAAGCCGCCGGCGCCGAATGTGAGGCTGCGCCAGTCGTAGGCGGGCGTGGCGTTGTCCGCGGACCCGGCAGGTAGGGCGGCGAACAGGCCGGCGGCTTGAAGAAGATGACGGCGGCGCATCATGGCGCGGGCCTCGCCATGCGGACCTTCAGCACGACGGGCTTGGCCGGCAGGTTCAGGCCCCAGTCCACCAGGTCGCCGTTCCAGACGCGCGTCATCTGCCAGCGGCCCGCGGCGTCGAAGCGGCCCTCCTCGGCGCGCAGCATGAAGCCTTCGTGCCCGGCGGGCTCGATGCGCACGCGGCTGCGCTCGCCGACGATGAGGAACTCGTCGTCGCCGATCTGCGCGACGGCCACGCCGCCGGCGGGCTGCTCGGTGCCGGGCGGCTGCTTGTCCTTGAGCTGAGGCCAGCTGCGCTCGCCGAACTGCCATTCGCCGAAGGACAGCCTGACGGTCCAGCCGGGGAAGGCCAGCGCCTGCGGCCTGCGGTCGTCGCCCTCGGCGGCGCCGCGCGTGCGGCCCTCGAAGGCCCATTGCGCCCACTGGCGCTGCATGGGCGCGAAGGCCGCGAAGACGCGGCCGAAGGGCTCGACCATCTGGCGGTCCTTCAGCGGCGAGCCGAGCGGGTAGTTGCTGTAGTCCGCGTAGTCGATGCCAAAGGGCGCGACGCCGATGGCGCCCTGGCCGAAGGCGGCATAGAGCCAGCGCGCATAGCCCGGCGCATTGCCGATCTCGGGAATCCACAGCGCGTTGTCGGCGCGCTGGAAGAGCCGCAGATTGGCCTCGATCTGGGCGGCGTCGGGGTTGTAGATGTCGGGCGCAACGATGTCGACGGCCGGCGCCGCGGCCTTGTAGATGTCGATGACGTCCCAGGTCGGGCCGCCGCTGGCGAAGTCCTTGTTCCAGGGCTTGGGCGGCTGCTCCAGCGGGTTGCGCAGCGCGTTGTTGACGTACACCGGCAGGTCGTAGGCGACGCGGCCGGCCTGGGCGATGTCGCCGATGTAGCGGGCGATGGCCCAGGCGTGGAAATATTCGTCGGCGTAGTCGCCGTAGACCTCGCGCCAGTTGCCGGACGCCGCGGCGACGGGTTTCTTGCGCGCCAGCACGGCGGCCGGCACCGGCTGCTCGAAGGCGGCCTGCGCGGCCGGGCCGAAGTCGCGCACGAGGCCGTAGGTGCCGACCTCGTTCTCGACCTGCACCATCAGCACGGTGCGCTCGGCCGAGTCGATCTGCTTCAGGTGGCCCATCAGCGCGACGAAAGCGCGCCGGTCGGCCTTCAGCGTCTCGCTGCCGAAGGGGCTGAGGCAGTAGCTGGGCTTGCCGTCGCGGTCGCGCATCGCGGGGAAGCGCCTGGTGTCGAGCTTGACCCAGGCCGGCGTGTATTGGGCGCTGGTGTTCTTCCAGGTCGCGAACCACAGCAGCACGAGGTGCTTCTTCTGCTGGCGGGCCTGCTTGACCAGCGTGTCGACGAAGCCGAAGTCGAAGCGCCCCTCCTCGGGCTCGACCTGCTCCCAGGCCACCGGCATCAGCACGGTGTTGGCCTGCGCGTCGGCCGCGGCCGGCCAGACGTCCTTCAGCGCGTCGGGGTAGTTGCTGGCGTTGTGCGCCTGCGCGCCGAGGATCAGGAAGGGCTTGCCGTCGACGAGCAGCGCATGGCGGCCGTCGCGCGAGACCAGGCGGGGGACTTCGGCCGCGTCGGCGGCTCGGGCCGCCAGCAGGCCGGCCAGTGCCGCGGCAATGAGGAGGTGCTTCTTCTTCATCGTGACTCCGGGCCCTGGCCAGCGCTCAGAACGAGTAGCTGGCTTGCACCGAGTAGCGGCGCCCGGTGTAGTTGACGCCGCGGGTCATGAAGCCGATCTGCTGCTGCATCAGCTGCCGGGCCAGCGCGTTGTTCAGGTTCTGCCCTTCCAGGCTGACGCTGAAGTGGTCGTTGAGGCGGTAGGTGATGCCGGCGTCGACCTGGCCGTAGGCGTCGCTCCAGGTCGGCAGCGCCCAGGCCACGCCGGTGCCGTTGGCCAGGCGGCCGTCGCCGCCGTTGGTGCCGTTGACGTTGACGCCCTGCAGGTACCTGGAACGCCAGCTGTAGGCCAGGCGGGCCGAGATCGGGCCGTAGTCGTAGAGCAGCGCCAGGTTGTAGGCGTTCTTGGACAGGTTGATCAGCGGCAGGTTGCCGAAGGTGTGGCCATCGGTGTCGCAGCCGTTGATGTTGAGGTTCAGGTTGGATGCGCTGGTGCTGGTGCCGGCGCAGTAGGCGGTCAGGACCGGGTTGTAGGGCGTCGTCTTGCTGTCGACGTAGGTGTAGTTGGCCTGCACGCCGAAGCCCGACAGCCAGCCCGGCAGCATGTCGAGGTAGCGCTGGAAGGCGATCTCGATGCCGCGGGCATGGCCCTTGGCGCCGTTGACCGGCGAGGTGACCGTGAAGTTGATCGGGTTGCCGGCACCGTCGAGCAGCTGCGTCGTGGCGGACTGCTTCACGATGACGTCCTTGAGTTCCTTGTCGAACAGGGCCACGGTCAGCGAGCCGGTCTTGGAGAAGTACCACTCGCCGGTCAGGTCGAGCTGGTTGGACCTGATGGGCTTGAGCAGCGGGTTGCCGTCAGCCTTGCCGGTCAGCGAGACGCTGTCGATGACGACGGTGTTGCCGTTCGAGTGCTTCTGGGTGTCCAGCGACAGCGAGGTGTAGGCCTGCATGTCGGAGAAGTCCGGGCGCGAGATGGCCTGGGCCAGCGCGGCGCGGAACTGCAGCTGGTCGCTGGCCTTCAAGCGCAGGTTCAGGCTGGGCAGCACATTGGTGTAGCTCTGGCTTGCGTCCAGCGCCTTGGGCGGGAAGGAGGCCACGTTCGGGAGGACCACGCCGCCAAAGGACTCGCCGTCCTTCAGGGTCGGCGCGTTGTTCTTGAAGACCATGTAGCCGTTGGCCTTCATGTCGGTGCGCACGACGCGCAGGCCGAGGTTGCCGTCCACCGGCATGGGCTGGTCTTCCCAGCCGAAGCGCAGCTGGCCGTAGACGGCCTGCGTTTTCTCATGCTGCTGGTTGGTGCCCTCGGGGTCGGTGCCGAAGGTGGCGGGCGTCCAGGGGCTGCAACCCGAGCGCCAGGGCTGCGGCTTGCACAGGACCTGGTCGTGGTATTGGTGCAGCATCGCGTAGCTGTCGGGGTAGCCCTGAGCCAGCGACACGTCGGGCACGTAGATGGCCGGCACGCTTTGGCCGCCGAAGAAGTTCGTGAACTGGTGCAGCGACACCGGCGCGTTGAAGCGCGGGTCGTTCAGGCGCGCCAGGCCGGTGATGTCCCAGCCCTGCTGCCAGACCTGCGTGATGGCGGCCCAGTTGTAGCTCGGCGAGGAGTTGATCGTCGTCGCGTTGCGATCGGTCAGGCGGATGCCGAACTGCAGGTCCTGCAGCACGGGGTGGTCGAAGTTGAACTTGGCGTCCGCGCGCCAGACCTTGGAGTCGGCCTTGCTCTTGTCCAGGTGTTCCATCGTGAACGCCCAGTAGTAGTTGCCCTTGTCCTGCAGCGCGGCCAGGTCGGAGGCGTCGAAGACGACGCGCGGCGTCGAGCCGGACAGGTCCAGCGTCTCCTTGGGCATCTGCAGGCCGGTGGCGACGGTGGAGTCGAAGGCATTGGTGCTGGACTTCACGAGCTGCAGGTCGGTGCTGAAGCTCCAGCGGTCGTTGACCTTCCACTTCAGGTTCCAGCCCAGGTCGCGGGTCCTGGAGTCGCGCGTCATGTAGCGCGTGTCGGCACCGAAGTTGATGCCGCCGTCGGTCGGGTCGGTCAGCGTGCCGGTCAGCAGCTGGTTGTTGGCGCCGTAGGTCGCGCCGCTGCCGATCTGCAGGTTGTAGGGTGTGGACTGGGCGAACAGCGCGTTCTCGTCCCAGTGCATGCGGTACTTGGACTCGAAGTAGGTCAGCGAGCTGCTGACGTCGTTCTTCTTCCACTGCAGCGCGCCGTAGGTGCCCTCGCGGGTGCGGTCGAAGTTGGAGTCGCGCCACTGCGCGCCCTTGGGCACCCAGTGCGTGCCGTCGATGTTGTAGTAGGGCTCGGCCTGCCAGAGGTCGGTGCGCGTCGTGCTCTTGCTGCGCGCCAGGCTCAAGAGCGCGCCGAATTCGCCGAGGTCGGTCTTCCAGCGGTTGGACAGCAGACCCGAGGCCGCGGGGCTCCACTTGCGCTGCAAGCCGTTGTAGTTGCCGCTGACCGAGACGGCGCCCTTGAGGCCGTTGTAGTCGAAGGGCAGGGCGGTGCGCAGGTTCACGAGGCCGCCGATGGCGCCTTCGACCTGGGCCGCCGACGGGTTCTTGTAGACGTCCACGCCGGCCATCAGCTCGGGCGGCACGTCCTCGAAGTTCAGCGCACGGCCGCCGTTGGCCGAGAAGGTGTCGCGGCCGTTCATTTCGGAGCGCACCCAGGACAGGCCGCGGATGTTCACGCCCGAGCCTTCGACCGAGTAGTGCTCGGGGTCGCCCTTGGCCATGGTGCGGTCGATGGTCACGCCGACGATGCGTTGCAGCACCTCGGTGACGGACTTGTCCGGCAGCTTGCCGATGTCGTCGGCATTGACGGAGTCGACGATCTCGTCGGCGTCCTGCTTGATCTTCTGGGCCGACTGCAGGGCCGCGCGGCGGCCGCTGACGACGACGGTCTCGAGGTTCTGCGGCTTGGCGCCGGCCGCGGAGGCCGCCGGGGCGGGCGTGGTCTGGGCCAGGGCCAGGCCGCTGCAGAGCAGGGCGGCCTGGGCGGCGGCGATGGAAATGGCGGTGCGGCGGTGCTGTTTCACAGTGTCTCCTGTCGTTGTGGTCTGGGCTCTAGGCCTTGCTGTGCTGGACTGCTGGTTCGGCAGTGAAGGAAAGGGAGATCAACATTGCCCGGCGCGACAGGGGCTGGATGGCTGATTGACCGTCATGGCAGCGTTGTCGTTCCGGGCGGGTTGCGTGGCGGTGAGTCCTTGAGTTATGGGGAATCAGCCACAGAAGCGGTTGACGAGGTTCTCCAGCGCCTCCTGGCGCGCGGACACGGGGGCCACGTCGGTGTTGCGTTCGAGCACTTCGTCGGCCAGCTGGGCCAGCGTGCGGCGGCCTTGCAGGATGTCCTGGCCGGCCGCGCTGTCCCAGCCGGCGTAGCGCTTGTCCACGGCGGCCTTGAGGCGGCCGTCCTCGACCATCTTTTCGGCGGCGAGCAGGCCCTGGGCGCAGACGTCCATGCCGCCGATGTGGCCGTGGAAGAGGTCCTCGGCGTCCAGCGACTGGCGGCGCACCTTGGCGTCGAAGTTCAGGCCGCCCGAGCCCAGGCCGCCCGCCTGGATGACGTGGTAGAGCGCCAGCGCCGTCTCGGGCACGTTGTTGGGGAACTGGTCGGTGTCCCAGCCGAGCTGCGGGTCGCCGCGGTTCATATCCAGGCTGCCGAGGATGCCTAAAGCGCCGGCGGTGGCGATCTCGTGCTCGAAGCTGTGGCCCGACAGCGTCGCGTGGTTGGCCTCGATGTTGACCTTGACCTCCTTCTCGAGGCCGTAGCGCACGAGCAGGCCGTAGACGGTGGCGACATCGAAGTCGTACTGGTGCTTGGACGGCTCGCGCGGCTTGGGCTCGATGAGGATGGCGCCCTTGAAGCCGATCTTGTGCTTGTGCTCGACCACCATATTCAGGAAGCGGCCGAGCTGGTCGAGTTCTTGGCCCAGGCGCGTGTTCAGCAGCGTCTCGTAGCCCTCGCGGCCGCCCCACAGCACGTAGTTCTCGCCGCCGAGCTTGAGCGTGGCGTCCATCGCGTCGCGCACCTGCAGCGCGGCCATCGCGAACAGGGCCGGGTCGGGGTTGCTGGCCGCGCCCGACATGAAGCGGCGGTGGCTGAACAGGTTGGCCGTGCCCCACAGCAGCTTGCATCCGGTGGCCTGCTGCTTCTCGGCCAGCAGGTCGACGATGCGCTTGAAGTTGTCCTGGCTTTCGCGCGGGGTCGCGCCCTCGGGGGCCACGTCGCGGTCGTGGAAGCAGTAGTAGGGCGCGCCGAGCCTGGCGAAGAACTCGAAGGCGGCGTCGGCCTTGGCGCGGGCCAGCTCCATCGGGCTGCCGCCCTGGAACCAGGGGCGCTCGAAGGTGGCGCCGCCGAAGGGGTCCAGCCCGGTCCAGACGAAGTTGTGCCAGTAGCAGACGGCAAAGCGCAGATGGTCTTCCATGCGCCTGCCCAGCACCAGGCGGTCCTTGTCGTAGTGCTTGAAGGCCAGCTCGTTCGGGCTGTCGGGGCCTTCGTAGCGGATCGGTGCGATGTGGTGGAAATAGCTCGTCATGGTCAAGGTTCAGGCGCCGCGCAGGCGGCGGTAGAGGTCACGGAAGCGCGCCAGCCGGGGGGTCAGGCGCGCATGGCGTTCGGGGTTGGGGCGGTGGCGGGCCGCGACGGCGGGGCGGGTGCAGACCGCGTCGACCTGCCCGCCCGCAGCCAGCCAGGCCAGGCGCGCGGCACCGAGGGCGCCGCCGGCCTCGCTGCCGGCGTGCACGAGGATGTCGACGCCCAGCGCGTCGGCGATCAGCTGCGCCCAGTAGGCGCTGCGCGCACCGCCGCCGACCAGGGACAGCGTGCTCACCTCGGTGCCGGCGGCGCGCAGCGCGTCCAGGCCGTCGGCCAGGCCGAAGGCCACGCCCTCCAGCACGGCGTAGGTGCAGGCGGCGCGGTTGCTCGCGGGCGTGAGGCCGAAGAAGACGCCGGGCGCGAAGGGGTCGTTGTGCGGCGTGCGCTCGCCGGCGAGATAGGGCAGGAAGATCGGAGCGAGGTCGATGACTGCGCTGTCATCGGGCGAAAGCTCGGCCAGCAGCGTGGCTTCGTCGCTGCCGACCAAGGTGCAGAACCAGCGCAGGCAGCTCGCCGCCGACAGCATCACGCTCATCTGGTGCCAGCGCTGCGGCAGTGCGTGGCAGAAGGCGTGCACGGCCGAGGCCGGGTTGGGCGCAAAGCGGTCGTTGACGACGAAGAGCACGCCCGAGGTGCCCAGCGAGATGAAGCCGTCGCCGGGTGCCACCGTGCCGATGCCGATGGCGCTGGCCGCGTTGTCGCCGGCGCCGCCCGCGATGACGACCTCGGGCCCCAGGCCCCAGGCGCGCGCGAGTTCGGGCTTGAGCACGCCGCTGGGCTCGCTGGCCTCGACGAGGCGGGACATCTGCGCGCGCGTCAGGCCGCAGGCCGCCAGCAGTTCGTCGGACCAGTCGCGGCGTGCCACGTCCAGCCACAGCGTGCCGGCCGCGTCGGACGGGTCGGAGACCTTGTCGCCACAGAGCTGCAGGCGCAGCCAGTCCTTGGGCAGCAGCACGGTCTTCACCCGGGCGAAGATCTCGGGCTCGTGCCGGCGCACCCACAGCAGCTTGGGCGCGGTGAAGCCCGGCATCGCGAGATTGCCGGCGATGTCGTGCAGGCGCGGCGCGGCGGCCTCCAGCTCGGCGCATTCGGCGTGGCTGCGGCCGTCGTTCCAGAGGATGGCGGGGCGCAGCACTTCGTCGCCGCCGCCCAGCAGCACGGCGCCGTGCATCTGGCCCGACAGGCCGATGGCGCTCACCAGCGGCCAGGCTTGCGCGTGGCGCTCGCGCAGCGTGGCGACGGCCGTGCCGGTGGCGCGCCACCAGGCGGCCGGGTCCTGCTCGGACCACAGCGGCTGCGGGCGCTGCAGGTCCAGCGCGGCGCCGGCCTGGCCGACGACGCTACCGCCCTTGTCGAGCAGCAGCAGCTTGACTTCCGATGTGCCGAGGTCGATGCCGAGGAACATCAGGCGGCCTCCTTCACGGCCGTGTCCATCGCTGCCGTCGAGATCAGCGGGCGGGTCAGCCGGTAGCGGGCCAGCGCGGCGGCGCCGACGGCCACGGCATCCGCGCCGAAGCTGGACCTGCGCACGGTGGTGGGTTCCAGGCGCGCCGCGGCGGCATAGCCGGCCAGCGTCTGCAGCGCCGGCTGCAGGAAGGCCTCGCCCAGCTCGACTGCGGCGCCGCCGACGACGATGCAGGCGGGGTCGTAGGCGGCGGCGAGGTTGTTCAGCAGCACGCCCAGGTATTCGCCGGCCTGGCGCACGGCGGCCGCTTGGGCCGCGTGGCCGGCGGCCAGGCGGGCGCGGATCTCGGCCAGCCCGTCGGTCTCGCTGCCGGGCACGCTGCGCAGCATCGCGCGCGGGCCGATCAGCGCCTCGGCGCAGCCGCGCCGGCCGCAGGAGCAGGGCGGGCCGTTGAGTTGCAGCACGATGTGGCCGACCTCGCCGGCGAAGCCGCGGTGGCCGGTCAGCAGCCGGCCGCCGACGATGACGCCGGCGCCCACGCCCTGGTTGATGCTGACGTAGAGCAGCGGGTCGGTCAGCGGCGAGGGGTGGAACTCCAGCTCGCCCAGGGCCGCGACGTCGGCCTCGTTCTGCACGAACAGCGGCACGTCGGCCAGCGCGGTGCCGGCGAACTTCTCGCGCAGCAGCGCGCCGACGGGCACTTCGCTCCAGCCCAGGTTGGGTGCGAAATGCAGGAAGCCCTCGGCCTCGTCCACGCCGCCCGGCAGGCCCACGCCGATGCCGATGATGCGGTGCCGGGCCGCGTCGAACTGGCGGCGCAGCTTCAGCAGCGCGGTGGCCAGGCTGGCGATGCAGGCCTTGGCGCTCTTGCCCGAGCCGTAGCCGGCGACGGCCTGGGCCTTGATCTCGCCGGTCAGCGACGTGGCGACGACGCGGGCGGCGTCGATGCCGACCTCGGCGCCGAGCAGCAGCAGCCGGGCCGGGTCGATGAAGAGGGGCGTGGGGCGGCGGCCGAGGTCGCCGGTGGCGACGACCTCGCGCTCCTCCAGCCAGCCCTCGGCGACCAGGTCGCGCACGAGCCCGCTGACGGTGGACTTGGTCAGGCCCACGGCCGTGGCCAGGTCGGCGCGCGACTGGCCCGGCTGGGCGCACAGATGGCGCACCAGGGCCATGCGGTTGATGTCCTTGAGCAGCTGCTGACTGCCGGCGGCCTCGATGGGCAAGTTTGTCTCCGTGGGTCTCGTCAGCGGGGCGCAGTTCGGCCCCGCCTTGTGCAAACATTATTAGTTCGTGCGTCAAACTAACTAAATAAGGGGAAACACCCTCCCGCCCCGGCCGGGCAAGTCGCAGACTCGCGGCCCGGCGCCAACGCAGCGCCTTCCCGTTTGTCCAAGGCGCCAAGCGCCGCGGGCATTGCCGAAACGAATACGGAAATGCAACCACAGAGGCACAGAGAAGCGCTCTGTGCGTGTTTCTCCGTGGCTCTGTGCCTCTGTGGTTGCCTTTTGATTTCTGGAGACAAGCAGTGAACCCGACCGCGCCGGGCGGCTTCCGTTCGCCGCGCCCTTGCAGGAGGCGGCCGTGAACGAGCACGCCATCCGCAGGATCGTCATCGTCGGCGGCGGCACCGCCGGCTGGATGGCCGCCGCGCCGCTGGCCCAGCGCTTCGAGCCGGCCGGCGAGGGGCGCTGCGAGATCGTGCTGGTCGAGTCGCCCGACATCGGCAGCATCGGCGTCGGCGAGGCCACGTTGCCGCCCATCCGCGCCTACAACCGCACGCTGGGCCTGGACGACGCGGACTTCGTCAGGCGCACCCAGGGCAGTTTCAAGCTCGGCATCGAGTTCCGCGACTGGGGCCGCGTGGGCCACCGCTTCTTCCACGGCTTCGGCGACTTCGGCCCGGCCATCGACAACCGCCCGCCCTGGCAGCACTGGCTGCGGCTGTCGCACATCGTGGACGGGCTGCCGGGCTACGAGGACTGGTCCATGGCCACGGTCATGGCTTTGCGCAACCGCTTCGCGCCGCCCGAGGGCGGGGCGCCGTCGGCGGCCAATGCCTATTCCTTCGCCTACCACTTCGACGCCGGCCTCTACGCCGCCACCCTGCGCGAGTACGCGCTGCAGCGCGGCGCCCGGCGCGTGGAGGGCACCATCGTCGATGTGGAGCTGCGGCCCGATGACGGCTTCGTCGCCGCCGTGAGGCTGGCCGACGGCCGCCGCGTCGACGGCGACCTCTTCATCGACTGCTCGGGCTTCCGGGCGCTGCTGATCGGCGGCGCGATGCAGTCGCCCTTTGAGGACTGGAGCGCGCTGCTGCCCTGCAACAGCGCTCTGGCCGTGCCGAGCGAACGCGTCGAGCCGCTGACGCCCTACACCACGTCCACCGCCAGGGCGGCCGGCTGGCAGTGGCGCATCCCGCTGCAGCACCGCATCGGCAACGGCCACGTCTACTGCAACCAGTTCATCGGCGACGACGAGGCCGCCGCCACGCTGCTCGCCGGCCTGGACGGCAGGGCGCTGGACACGCCGCGCCAGCTGCGCTTCACGACCGGCCGGCGCAGGGACGGCTGGGTCAGGAACGTCGTCGCCATCGGCCTGTCCGGCGGCTTCCTGGAGCCGCTGGAGTCCACCAGCATCCAGCTCATCATGGATGCCGTCGGCCGGCTGATCGAGCTCTTCCCGGACCGGCAGTTCAAGCCGCATCTGGCCGCCGAGTTCAACCGCCGCATGGCCCGGCAGTACGAGTCCATCCGCGACTTCATCGCGTTGCACTACAAGCTGACCGACAGGCGCGACGGCGAGCTGTGGCGCTACTGCGCGGCCATGCCCATCCCCGACTCGCTGGCCCACCAGATCGAGCTGTTCCGCAGCGCGGCCCGTGTCGCCATCTTCGACCCCGAGGGCTTTGCCGAGCCGTCCTGGGTGTCGCTCTTCTTCGGCCTCGGCCTGCGGCCCGAGAGCCACGACCCCTTCGTCGACCACATCGACGCCAAAGCCCTGCTGCAGCACTTCACGCGGCTGCGCCAGGCCATCGCGCAGACCGCGGCCGGCATGCCCGACCACGCCGACTACATCCTGCGCCATGCGCGCGCCCCCTCCCACCCCTGACCCCAGCATCACCATGAAGTTCACCGACGGACAGTGGCTGCTTCAACCGGGCGTCGCCGCACACTACGCGGCCGAGGCCTATGCGGTTGAAGCCCACGCAGACCGCCTCGTCGTGCTCGCCACGACGCGCCCCATCAAGCACCGCGGCGACACGCTGCAAGGCCCCACGCTGACCGTGACGCTGAGCTCGCCGCTCGAGGGCGTCATCCGCGTCAGCGTCGAGCACTACAGCGCCTCGCAGCCGCCGCGCCTGCACATCCCGATGGTCGGCGCCGGCCGGCCGGCCGTGCAGATCGTTGACGGCGAGACCCAGGCCACGCTGAGCTCCGGCGCGATCTCGGTCGACGTGAAGAAGGGCGAGGGCTGGAGCCTGATATTCCGCGAAGGCGGGCGCGTGCTGACGAAGAGCGACTGGCGCGGCCTGGGCTACATCCAGTGGGCCGGCAAGGACGGCATCACACGCAACCATGTGCATGACCAGCTGACGCTGGCCGTCGGCGAAAACGTCTACGGCCTGGGCGAGCGCTTCACGCCCTGGGTCAAGAACGGCCAGGTCGTCGAGAACACCAACAAGGACGGCGGCACGGCCTGCGAGCAGGCCTACAAGAACGTGCCCTTCTACCTGACCAACCGCGGCTACGGCGTGCTCGTCAACGAGGCCGGCCCGGTGTCCTTCGAGGTCGGCTCGGAGAAGGTCGCGCGCGTGCAGTTCAGCCGCGAGGGCGAGAGCCTGGACTACTGCGTCATCGCCGGCCCCAATCCCAAGGCCGTCGTGCAGCGGCTGACAGCGTTGACCGGCCGCGCCCCGCTGCCGCCGGCCTGGAGCTTCGGCCTGTGGCTGACGACCTCGTTCACGACGCAATACGACGAGGCCACGGCCACCCACTTCATCGACGAGATGGCGCGGCGCGAGCTGCCGCTGTCGGTCTTCCACTTCGACTGCTTCTGGATGCGCGAGTTCCAGTGGTGCGACTTCGAGTGGGACCGCCGCGGCTTCCCCGAGCCCGAGGCCATGCTCAAGCGCCTGCATGCCAAGGGGCTGAAGATCAGCTTGTGGATCAACCCCTATGTCGCGCAGCAGTCGCCGCTGTTCGCTGAAGGCGCAACGCAGGGCTACTTCATCAAGCGCAAGGGCGGGCCACAAGATGGCCTGACCTTCCAGACCGACCAGTGGCAGCCCGGCATGGCCATCGTGGACTTCACGAACCCCGCCGCCAAGGCCTGGTACCAGGGCCATCTGCGCCGCCTGCTGGCCACCGGCGCCGACTGCTTCAAGACCGACTTCGGCGAGCGCATCCCGAGCGAAGGCGTCAGCTACTTCGACGGCTCCGACCCGGTCGAGATGCACAACCTCTACGCGCTGCAATACAACCAGGCGGTGTTCGAGCTGCTGCAGGAGGTGCAGGGCCAGGAGGCCATCGTCTTTGCGCGCTCCACCTATGCGTCGGGCCAGCGTTTCCCGGTGCACTGGGGTGGCGACTGCTGGAGCACGTTCGAGTCCATGGCTGAGAGCCTGCGCGGCGGCCTGTCGCTGACGAGCTGCGGCTTCGCGTTCTGGAGCCACGACATCGGGGGCTTCGAGGGCAACCCGCCGCCGGCCGTCTACAAGCGCTGGATCCAGTTCGGCCTGATGTCCTCGCACAGCCGCCTGCACGGCAGCAGCAGCTATCGAGTGCCATGGCTGATCGACGAGGAAAGCTGCGACGTGCTGCGCGTGTTCACGCGGCTCAAGCACCGGCTCATGCCCTATCTCTACGCCAGGGCCTTCGAGGCGACGCAGACGGGCGTGCCGCTGATGCGCTCCATGTTGATGGAATACCCGCAGGACCCCGCCTGCGCGACGCTGGACCGGCAGTACCAGCTCGGCGAGAGCCTGCTCGTCGCACCCGTCTTCACCGAGAGTGGAGAAGTGGACTTCTATCTGCCGCAAGGAACCTGGACGCATCTTCTCAGCGGCGAGAAGAAGCAGGGCGGACGCTGGCATCGCGAGACGCATGGCTTCCTGTCCATGCCGCTCTATGCCGCGCCCAACAGCGTCATCGCCTGGGGCGCCGAGACCGAGAGGCCGGACTACGACTACGGCCGCGGCACCGTGCTGCGCGTGTTCGAGCTGGACGACGGCGCGAGCGTGGCCTTCGAGGTCGCGGCGGTCGGCGGCGGCATCGCGGCGCGAGGCAGGATCAGGCGCGAAGACCGCCACTACACGGCCGAGGTCGGCGAAGGCGTGCTGCGCGACTGGGCCATCGAGGTCGACGGCCGGCGCAGCCCCGTGCAGGCCGAGGGCGGCACGCTGAGCTGGTCGGCTGGCTGAGCCAGCGGCCTCTCATACGGCTTCGCAATCAAAGCGCTGCGTTGCTTCGCCTTGCCGTGCTCAAGCACTGTCCGCGGCTTCGCGCCTTGTTATCACTTTGATTGCAAACCCGTATCAGAGGCGCCAGCCCTGCACCTGCTGCCAGGCCGCGGGCCAGCTACCGAGCCCGCTCTGCGCATTCAGATGCCCGGCCTCGCCGGCGGCCTGCAGCTCGGCGCCCCAGGCCGCCGCGACCTGCCTGCTGAACGCGGGGCCGGCATAGGGGTCGTTCCGGCTCGCGATGATGCGCGTCTCGAAGGGCAGGCGCTGCCGGGGCAGGGCGCCGAAACCCTTTGCGGCGGCAGGGAAGGCCGGCCCCTGCGGATCGGGCGCCGCCACCAGCAGCGCCGCGCGGACGGGCCGCTGCGTCTGCGCGGCCCAGCACGCGACCAGCAGGCAGCCCAGGCTGTGGGCCACCAGGATGCATTCCGGCCCCGGCCTCGGCCACGGCCCGCTCCAGGCGCGCCGCCCAGTGCCGGCAGTTCGGGCGGTCCCAGTCCTGCTGGGCCAGGCGGTGGACCTGCAGGCCGTGGTCCGCGTGCGCACCGCGCACGAGCACATCGCCCGCTATGTGCAGCTGTTCCAGAGCCTGCCGGAGGTGCTCCAGGTGCTGCGCGTCACTGGCGAGGACTGCTTCGTCGTCTACTGCGCGTTCGCGGTGCCGCACGACCTGGAGCGCGTGGCGGACACGCTGGCGAAATTCGGCAGCGTCACGACGGCGCTGGTGCTGTCCAACCCCGTGGCGAAGCCCTTGAGCGTGATGCGGGACTGACGCGCCGGGCAGCCGGGCCGGCATGGCTAACCCTAGTCCATAGACGACGCGAATTCGGACAGAATGACAGCGTTGTCTCGAACGGATCCCATGGCATGGCGCTTGCGAACGAAACGCCGTCCAGGGGCCTGCACGAGGCCGCCGCGAGGATCCGGGCCGCAGGCCCGGCAATCCAATCGGGGCACCCCCGTTCCCGCCCTGCCCAACGGCAGCATGAAGCCCAGCCCGCCATGACCCAGACCTCCCGCCACCCGCTGACCTGGGTGCCCTCGCTCTACCTCGCCATGGGCCTGCCCAATGTCATGGTGGGCGTCGTCGCGGCCATCATCTACAAGAACCTCGGCGTGTCCAACGAGGACATCGCCCTCTACACCTCGCAGATGTATCTGCCCTGGGTGCTCAAGCCGCTGTGGGCGCCGCTGCTGGAGACCTACCGCAGCAAGCGCTTCTGGGTTATCGGCATGGAGTTCGCGATGGCCGCGGCCCTCGGCCTCGTCGCGCTGTGCCTGCCGCTGGCGGACTTCTTCAGGCTGTCGCTGGCCTTCTTCTGGATCGTCGGCTTCGCGTCCGCCACGCAGGACACCTGCGCCGACGGCGTCTTCATGACGACGGTCAGCAAGACCGACCAGGCCCGCTACTCCGGCCTGCA
This sequence comes from Pelomonas aquatica, assembly GCF_026712205.1. GTDB lineage: Bacteria > Pseudomonadota > Gammaproteobacteria > Burkholderiales > Burkholderiaceae_C > Pelomonas > Pelomonas aquatica. The sequence goes on along the minus strand of NZ_JAPPUW010000003.1, from coordinate 236,034 downwards.
GGGTATGTGCTGGAACCTCGGCGCCGTCATCGCGTCGGGCCTGCTGGTCTCGCTGACCGGCTGGCTGCACAACCACATGGGCCTGAGCTGGGTGCAGTGCTGGGTCATCGTCGTGGCCTTGGCTGCCGCGGCGATGGCGCTGTTCGGCCTCTACCACCTGCGCGTGCTGCCGCCGGGTTGGCCGTCGCATCTGCACGGCCAGGGCCTGGCCGGCGGCCTGAAGGCCACGGCCGAGGCCTGGGTCACCTTCTTCCAGAAGCCGCAGATCTGGATGATGCTGGCCGTCATCTTCTTCTACCGTTTCGGCGAAGGCTTCATCGAGAAGTTCGGCCCGCTCTTCCTGCTGGACGGCGCCGCCGCCGGCGGCCTGGGCCTGGACAACGAGGCGCTGGGCCACATCAACGGCACGGTCGGCACGCTGAGCTTCATCGCCGGCGCCTTCCTCGGCGGCTTCTTCGTCGCCCGGCGCACGCTGCCGCGCAGCTTCTTCACGCTGGCCCTGGTGCTCAACATCCCGCACCTGACCTATTTCTATCTGGCGCAGACGCTGCCGGCCGACACGGCCACCATCGCCGTCGTCGTCGCCCTCGAGAAGTTCGGCTTCGGCATGGGCTCGGTCGGCCACATGCTCTACATGATGCAGCAGATCGCCCCCGGCCCCTTCCGCATGGCCCACTACGCGATGGCCACCGGCGTCATGGCGCTGACCAAATGGGGCACCGGCAGCGTCAGCGGCCTGCTGTGGAACGCGGTCGGCCACCACTATTCGAGCTTCTTCGGCTGGGTGCTGGTGTTCTCGGTACCGCCGGTGCTGCTGGCCTGGCTGGCGCCCTTCCCGCAGGACGGGCGCGAGGACACCGCCGCCGCCGGCAACGAAGCACCGGTGGGAGCGCACTGATGGGCCTGCTGATGAGCCTGGCCCTGGCCGCCGCCGCCACGCAACCGGCTTGCGCGCCCGACGCGCTCGGCACCTCGCGCACGCTGACGCTGCCGCGCGAAGCCGCGGCCTGGGGCACGGCCCAGCATGCCGCGCTGCCGGCGCTGGCGCCCAAGGAGGTCGTGCTGACTTTCGACGACGGCCCGCGGCCCGAGTCCACGCCCCTCGTGCTGAAGGCCCTGGCCGAGCAATGCGTGCAGGCCAGCTTCTTCATGAACGGCGCGCCGCTGCAGGCCCACGCCGAGCTGGCCCGCCGGGTGCGCGACGCCGGCCACAGCGTCGGCATGCACGGCTTCCGGCACGAGCACTTCCCGCAGCTGTCGCCCGCTGCGCAGCTGGCCGACCTCGATGCGATGACCGCCGCCTACCGCGCCGTACTGGGCAGCGAGCCGCCGGCCTGGCGCTTCCCTTTCCTGGAGGAGACGCCGACGCTGCTGGCCGCGCTGCGCGAGCGTGCGATCACCGTCATGTCCGTCGATGCCGGCGCCGAAGACTGGCTGCCCGACCAGACACCGCAGATGCTGGCCGACAAGCTGCTGGGGCAGCTCGCGAAGAGCGGCGGCGGCATCGTGCTGCTGCATGACGCGCAGGACCAGACGGCGCGGGCCTTGCCCTTTCTGCTGCAGCAACTGAAGGCCAACGGCTATCGGGTTGTGCATCTGCGCTGGCAGTAGGCGCGGCGCGCATCGTCGCCGCCTGCAACTCCGCCTCGCTCACCCGAGCGCCGGGGGCCGGGCATTCGGCTGGATTCAGTCCTCGCCAATCACGATGGATCCGACGATGTCCAGATGGTCTCCCTTGGGTTCGACGACGAAGAACTCGCCCATCCGCACGGTGTCTTCGAGGACGACGCCCGCGATGTTGAGATCGTGGGTGATCATGACCAGGTTCGTGGGTGCGTGGTGCGTCAGGATGGCTTTCATCAGGCCTGCCTGATCGACTTCCGCTTGCGCCTCAGAGACCGTTCCGGGTGGCCTGAGATAAGGAACGGGCGTCGCGCTGCCAAACGCGATCCTGCCCGTGTCGATGCAGCGGCAGTAGGGGCTGGTCAGGACTTCTCCGACCGGAACGCCATGCGCCCTGAAGGCCTTGCCGATCTGCCGGGCCTGCTTCTCGCCGCGTTGCGAAAGATTGACCTCCTCGTCGCAATGCCCCGGGGCGAGGTGCCCGATCCCTTCCCGAATCTCGACATGGGCGTGGCGCAGCAGGACGACCTTGCCGCCCTGCCTCAGCGCGGCCCAGCTCGGCTCGTCGTCCGCGGCGGCCTGCACCGACCCGATGAGCAGCAGCGCCGAAACAAGCCCGCGCATCGCGCCCGATCGCAGGCTGCTGTTGCTCGGCCGGCTAGCGTTCATCGGCGCAGCCCCGTCCTGCCGCCCCGGCGCCGACGGCGACGCCACCGCGGCCGATGCTGAAGGCCATCAGATCCTCGCCCGCGATCAATGGACCGTCGTAGGTCTTGCGCGCCGCCGCCACGACCTCCTGCGCCGTCAGCGGCGGCAGCTTGGCCGTGCCCAGCAGCGAGAAGTGATAGAAGACCGCGAGCCTGGGCTTGACGCGGCTGAACACGCGACCGGCTTCCTCGGGGCTGGTGTGGTGCGCGAGGATGACTTGAAAGGCCGGCAAGGCGAGCAGCTCCGGGCGCATCGCGGCCACCTGGTGGATCAGCAGATCGGCGCCGGCCGCATGCTTGATCAGGTTTTCGCTGAAGCGCGTGTCGCCCGAGATCACGGCCGAGCGTCCGTCGTGGTCCACGCGGAACCCGAACGCCGGTTTGACGAGATCGCCGTGGTCCACCGCAAACGCAGTGACCTTCACGTCGCCGCTCTCGTAGACGACGCCTTCGTCGAACTCGGTCACCACCACCGCGACGTTCGCGCGCGCGAGCTTCTGATCGGCAACCCGGGTGTCGATGTCTCAGGCATAGGCCTTCTCGAGGTGCTCCATCAGTTGGCGAGTGCCCGCAGGCCCGAAGACCTGAAACGGCCCCCGGCGCTGGCCCCAAGGCGGCTCCAGCCAGCCGGTCAGCCACAGGTCGGGAATGCCTACCGTGTGGTCCGAATGCAGATGGGTCAGGAACAGCTTGTCGGCAGCTCCCAATTTCAGATGCGCCTGAACCAGGCGCTGCGCGACGCCGCGCCCGCAATCGAACAACAGCACCTGGCCGGCGACCTGCACCAGCACGCCGGGGCCGAAGCGTTCGACGGAAGGCTGGGGGCTGCCGGTGCCAAGCAGCGTCACGCGGAAGTCGTCGCCATCGGCTCCGCATTGAGACAGGGCGTGCAAGGGCGGCACGGAGGCAAGCGCCGCTGCAACCGATGACATGCAGAGCCGTCGCCGTCGTGAATCCATGAGCTCCTCCCGGTCGAGCGTGGCCCGTGCCGGCTTCAGGTGATCAGGCCGGCCCGGCGCTCACGGCGCGGGTGCCGATGCGGGCGACGCCAGGGGCTTGCCCTTTTCCACCACGTAAACGCCCACCACCCGAGCCGTCGAAGAACCCTCGTTGCTTGCGCTGTGGACCACACCGGCCGGAATCACGAACCCTTGCCCGGCGCCGAACTTGCGCGGCGGCTGGCCGGCGACCATCAACGTGACCTCGCCTTCATTCACATGACTGATCTCGTCTCCCGGGTGTGTATGCCAGCCGGCAACACTCCCCGGGGCCAACTCCACATGCGCGATGACAGCCTCTCGACCTGGCACCGAAACGTCTGCGCGAGTGACGATGGTTCGAGTGAGTCCGGGACTTTGAGCGGCAATCGCGCCAGTGAACGCGGCGAGCGCGAAGGCAATGGCACAGGGCGTGGTGCAGCTTCTCATAGGCCCTCCCCGGGGTGGTCGGGTGATGACCAGCGGATATTAGGGAAAGGGGCTGGGGCCTTCAAGACCGTGTGGAGGGCGCTCAGCACGGTTCGATCTGATCAAGCAACGGCCATGCGGTCATGCCGACTTGCAGATTCACTTGCCAGCGCGGCATTCGGCGAGCAACTGGTCAGCTGTTTGCCGCACGCTTGCGTATGTTTGGACTCCACGAAAACGGGCATAAGGCTCCGACTTGATGAGCGACGAAATCTGAGCGTATTCGTCAGGTGAGATGTCAGGGTAGTCCTCTTTGATGCCAGGATCGGCATGCTTGTGCGCATCAACCAGAGCCGCTTCGGTGAACTTGCTACCGGCTGGCGATGAATAGAAACCAAGCAGATAGGCAATGTCATCAACCGATACATCCCTCGCAACTACGTTGGCAATTGGCGCCGTGAATCGCTTGTAGTCGGCGCCGCCGAGGCAGGCCGAAACATCGCCCGAGAATGCGGGCGCGACGCGTGCTTGCCACTGAAGGGCGTCGAGAACGGTGTAGTCGAGCCGCATGACGGCGACCAGCCGCATCGCAAGTTCCTGTTTCGTCGGATTGGCGCTGGCCGGCAGGCTGACACCCAGCAGGGTCGTGACAAGCAGCAAGCGATGCATCTTTGGCGGCATTTCGGATCTCAGGGTTTGGCGCGGTTGTCGATGCTAGCCAGTTCGGGGAGCTGACTACCCTAGCGAGGAAGACTTGACGCTTACGTGTATGGCGGAACCTGGCCAACCTCGGGAACTCGCAGCTCGCACTGTCGAGCGCACGGCGGTACAGGGCGCAAAGACCATGCCAGTTCACGGCCCATGGCTACCGGTTCAGCACCGAGTTCTCTGTGACTCCGTGCCTCTCTGGTTGCATTTGCTGCGTTCTTGCCAGAGCCGTGCAGACCAGACCGCAAGAGCGAACGATCTGGCAGGCCATGCGATCGGTTATCGATCAGGGTTTCCAGTCGCCTGCAGTGCGAATAAATACTTGACGTTTGAACTATCTATTTCTAAAGTGTTGCGCAAGGACGGTGCAACACCATGCGTATCACCTGCGTCGGCGGCGGTCCCGCCGGGCTGTATTTCGCGCTGCTGATGAAGAAGGCCGACCCGGCGCGTGTCGTGCGGGTGCTGGAGCGCAACCGTGCGGGCGACACCTTCGGCTGGGGCGTCGTGCTGTCGGACCAGACCGTGGATGCGCTGCGCGAGGCGGATGCCGAGACGGCCGACGAGATCAGCGATGCCTTCAACCACTGGGACGACATCGCCGTGCACATCGGCGGCCGGCGCATCGTGTCGGGCGGGCATGGCTTCTGCGGCATCGGCCGCAAGAAGCTGCTTAACATCCTGCAGGCGCGCTGTGAGCAGTTGGGTGTCGAGCTGGCCTACGAGACCGACGTGGCCGACGACGCCGGCCTCGACGCCGACCTCATCATCGCGGCCGACGGCCTGAACAGCCGCCTGCGCCAGAAGTACGCCGCCACCTACCAGCCCGACATCGACCTGCGCCGCTGCCGCTTCGTGTGGCTGGGCACGACCAAGCTGTTCGACGCCTTCACCTTCGATTTCCAGCGCACCGAATGGGGCTGGTTCCAGGCCCACGCCTACCGCTTCGACGCGACGCACTCGACCTTCATCGTCGAGGCTCCCGAGGAAGTCTGGCGCGCGGCGGGCCTGGAGGGCATGGGCAAGGAGGAGAGCATCGCCTTCTGCGAGAAGCTGTTCGCCAGGGTGCTCGACGGCCACCAGCTGATCTCCAACGCCAGCCATCTGCGCGGCTCGGCGCAGTGGATCCGCTTCCCGCGCGTGGTCTGCAAGACCTGGGTGCACCGCAACGAGCGGGGCGCGCCGGTCGTGCTGATGGGCGACGCGGCCCACACGGCGCATTTCTCGATCGGCTCGGGCAGCAAGCTCGCGCTGGAGGACGCGATTGCGCTGGCGCGCGACATCGACAAGCATGGTGGCGACCTGGAGGCCGCGCTGGCCGACTACCAGGCCAGCCGCAGCATCGAGGTGCTGCGCATCCAGAACGCGGCGCGCAACTCGACGGAGTGGTTCGAGAACGTGGAGCGCCATGCGCGGCTGGCGCCCGAGCAGTTCGCGTACTCGCTGCTGACGCGCTCGCAGCGCATCTCGCACGAGAACCTGAGGCTGCGCGATGCCGGCTACGTCGGCGAGTTCGAGCGCTGGCTGGCCGCGCAGTCGGGCCTCGATGCCCAGCTGCCGCCGATGTTCACGCCCTACCGGCTGCGCGGCCTGACGCTGAAGAACCGCGTCGTCGTGTCGCCGATGGCGCAATACAGCTGCGTGGACGGCCTGCCGGCCGACTACCACCTGGCCCATCTCGGTGCGCGTGCGCTGGGTGGCGCCGGCCTGGTGTTCGCCGAGATGAGCTGCGTGTCGCCCGACGCGCGCATCACGCCCGGCTGCCCGGGCCTGTGGAGCGACGCGCAGGGCGCCGCCTGGCAGCGCATCGTCGGTTTCATCCATGCCAACAGCAGCGCCAAGGTCGCGATGCAGCTCGGCCACGCCGGCCCCAAGGGCTCGACCTGCGTGCCCTGGAGCGGCGGCGAAGACCGCCCGCTGGCTTCGGGCAACTGGCCGTTGATGGCGGCGTCCGAGCAGCAATACATCGAGGGTGTGAGCCAGGTCGCACGCGCGATGACGCGGGCCGATATGGACCGCGTGCGCGAGGACTTCGTCAGCGCGGCGCGGCGCGCGGCGGACGCCGGCTTCGACTGGCTGGAGCTGCACTGCGCCCATGGCTATCTGCTGTCCGGCTTCATCTCGCCGCTGACCAACCGGCGAGACGACCCCTACGGCGGCGTGCTCGCCAACCGGCTGCGCTACCCGCTGGAGGTCTTCCACGCGCTGCGCGAGGTCTGGCCCGAGGACCGGCCGATGTCGGTCCGCATCTCGGCCCACGACTGGGTGGCCGGCGGCACGACGCCGGAGGATGCGGTCGCCATCGCCGCGGCGTTCAAGGCCGCGGGTGCCGACCTGATCGACGTGTCTTCCGGCCAGGTCAGCAAGGCGCAGAAGCCGATCTATGGCCGCATGTGGCAGACGCCCTTCGCCGAGAGCATCCGCAACCGCGTCGGCATTGCGACGATGGCCGTCGGTGCGATCTCGGAGGCCGACCATGTGAACAGCATCATCGCGTCGGGCCGCGCCGACCTCTGCGCGATCGCGCGCCCGCATCTGGCCAACCCGGCCTGGACGCTGACCGAGGCCGCGCGCATTGGCTATGCCGGGCCGGTCGGCCTGGAATGGCCCAGGCAATACCTGTCCGGCAAGTCGCAGCTGGAGCGCGAGTTCGAACGCCAGCGCGCCGACAGCGTGGCTGCGGCCGAGCAGGCGAACAAGGCGTTGGGCGTATGAAGAAACATGCAGTGGTCACCGGCGGCGGCAGCGGCATCGGCGCGGCGGTGGCCAAGCGCCTGCTGGCCGATGGCCTGCGCGTCACGCTGATGGGGCGCAGCCTGGAGCGGCTGCGCAGCACGCAGGCGGCGCTGGGCGACGTGGCCGTGCAGGCCTGCGACGTGGGCGACGAAGCCAGCGTCGCCGCCGCCTTTGCTGCCGTGGGTGATGTGGACGTTCTCGTCAACAACGCCGGCCAGGTGGAGACGGCGCCCTTAGCCAAGACCTCGCTGGAGGTCTGGCAGCGCCTGCTGAACGTGAACCTCACCGGCAGCTTCCTGTGCAGCCGCGCCGTGCTGCCCGGCATGCTGGCGCGCCGGGACGGCCGCATCGTCAACGTCGCCAGCACGGCCGCGCTGAAGGGCTATGCCTATGTGGCGGCCTACTGCGCGGCCAAGCATGGCGTGCTGGGCCTGACGCGTGCGCTGGCGCTGGAGGTGGCGGCCAAGGGCGTGACGGTCAACGCGGTCTGCCCCGGCTACACCGAGACCGACATCGTCGCGGGCGCCATCGCCAACATCGTCGCCAAGACCGGCCGCACGGCGAGCCAGGCGAGGGCGGAACTGGCCAAGGCCAACCCGCAGGGCCGGCTGATCCAGCCCGAGGAAGTGGCCGACACGGTGGCGTGGCTGGTGCGCAGCGGCGGCGTCAACGGCCAGGCCATTGCCGTGGATGGCGGGGAGACGATGTGATGTCGGCCGACTTCGATCTCGAAACCCGCGCCTCCGCCGACGATCACCAGGCGCTGCGGCTCTGGCTGCGCCTGCTGTCCTGCACGACGCGCGTGGAGGACCAGATCCGCCAGCGCCTGCGCCAGGAGTTCGGCACGACGCTGCCCCGCTTCGACCTGCTCGCCCAGCTGGAGCGCCACCCCGACGGGCTGACGATGCGCGAGCTGTCCGAGCGGCTGATGGTGACCGGCGGCAACGTGACCGGCATCACCGACCAGCTCGAAGCCGAAGGCCTGGTGCTGCGCGAAACGCGGCCCGAGGACAGGCGCAGCTTCATCGTTCGGCTGACGCCCGCGGGCCGCCGCCAGTTCAAGCGCATGGCCGCCACGCACGAGGGCTGGATCGTCGAGCTGTTCGCCGGCTGGACGCCGGCGCAGAAGACCCAGGTCCATGAGCTGCTCGCGCAACTGAAGATGCATCTGAAGGACAACACATGACTCCGCACCTGGCATCCGGCAACCGCAAGAGCCTCGCCGGCTACGCGCCCCAGCACTTCCTCTGGCAGCAGCAGGGGGCGGTCGGCCTCATCACGCTGAACCGGCCCGAGCGCAAGAACCCGCTGACCTTCGAGTCCTATGCCGAGCTGCGCGACCTGTTCCGCGCGCTGGCCTATGTCGACGAGGTCAAGGCCATCGTCGTCCAGGGGGCCGGCGGCAACTTCTGTTCCGGTGGCGACGTGCACGAGATCATCGGCCCGCTGACCGGCATGAGCATGCCCGACCTGCTGGCCTTCACGCGCATGACGGGCGACCTCGTCAAGGCCATGCGCGCCTGCCCGCAGCCCGTCGTCGCGGCCATCGACGGTGTCTGCGCCGGCGCGGGCGCCATCATGGCCATGGCGTCCGACTTGCGCGTGGGCACGGCCCGCAGCAAGACGGCCTTTTTGTTCACCCGCGTCGGCCTGGCCGGCTGCGACATGGGCGCCTGCGCGATGCTGCCCCGCATCGTCGGCCAGGGCCGCGCGTCGGACCTGCTCTATAGCGGCCGCAGCCTGGGCGGCGACGAGGCGCTGGCCTGGGGCTTCCTGAACCGCATCGCCGAGCCGGAGCAACTGCTGGCCGAGGCGCTGGCTTGGGGCCGCGAGATTGCCGCGGGCCCGAGCTTTGCGCATGCGATGACCAAGCGCATGCTGCACCAGGAGTGGGCCATGGGCGTGGACGAGGCCATCGAGTCCGAGGCTCAGGCCCAGGCCATCTGCATGATGACCCAGGACTTCCACCGCGCCTACGAGGCCTTTGCGGCCAGGCAGAAGCCGGCCTTCGAAGGGAACTGACATGGATCACCTCGACTGGCCCTTCTTCGACGCCAAGCACCGCGAGCTGGCGACCGCGCTGGACGCCTGGTGCGGCGAGCATCTGCAGCACGTGGACCACGAGGACGATGTCGATGCGCAGTGCCGTGCGCTGGTGGCCCAGCTCGGCGCGGCCGGCTGGCTGAACCACGCGGTGGCGGGTGAAGGCCAGGCCATCGACACGCGTGCCATCTGCCTGATCCGCGAGACGCTGGCGAGGCACGACGGCCTGGCCGATTTCGCGTTCGCGATGCAGGGCCTGGGTTCGGGCGCGATCTCGCTGCAGGGCACGCCGGCTCAGCGTGAAAGCTATCTGCCGCGCGTTGCTCGTGGTGAAGCGCTGGCGGCGTTCGCGCTGTCCGAGCCCGAGGCCGGCTCCGACGTGGCGGCCATGCAGTGCAGTGCCACCGAGGACGGCGATGCCTATCTGCTGAACGGCGAGAAGACCTGGATCTCCAACGGCGGCATCGCGGACTTCTATGTGCTGTTCGCCCGCACGGGCGAGGCGGCCGGCGCGCGGGGCATCTCGGCCTTCATCGTCGATGCGGGCTTGGCCGGCTTCGACATTGCCGAGCGCATCGATGTCATCGCGCCGCATCCGCTGGCGCGGCTGCGCTTCACGAACTGCCGCGTGCCCAGGTCGCAGATGCTGGGCGCGCCGGGTGAAGGCTTCAAGGTCGCGATGCGCACGCTGGACGTCTTCCGCACTTCGGTGGCCGCGGCGGCCCTGGGCTTCGGCCGCCGGGCCCTGCAGGAAGGCCTGGCCCAGGCCAAGGCGCGGCCGATGTTCGGTGCACGCCTGGCCGACCTGCCGCTCACGCAGGCCAAGCTGGCCGACATGGCCTGCACGGTGGACGCGTCGGCCCTGCTGGTCTACCGCGCCGCCTGGCTGCGCGACCAGGGCCGCAAGATCACGAAGGAGGCCGCGATGGCCAAGCTGAGGGCGACCGAGGGTGCCCAGCAGGTCATCGACGCGGCCGTGCAGCTCTTTGGCGGCCGCGGCGTGCGCCGCGGCGAGATCGTCGAATCCCTCTACCGGGAAATCCGTGCGCTGCGCATCTACGAGGGCGCCAGCGAAGTGCAGCAACTGATCATCGGTCGCGAACTGTTGAGGGCCTGACACCATGCATCCATCGGCTCATCTGGATACCTTCGCAAGAGACCATCTCCCGCCGCAGGACCAGTGGCCGGAGCTGGTCTTCGAGCTGCCGGCGCTGCAGTTCGGCCCCCGGCTGAATGCGGCCACGGAGCTGCTGGACCGCTGGGTCGCGCAGGGCCAGGGCGACCGGCCCTGCGTACAGGGCGCCGGCGTGAAGTGGAGCTATGCCGACCTGCAGGCCGAGGCGAACCGCATCGCCAACGTGCTGGTCAACGAACTGGGCGTCGTGCCGGGCAACCGCGTGCTGCTGCGCGGCGCCAACACGCCACAGCTGGCGGCCTGCTGGTTCGCCGTCATCAAGGCCGGCGCGATCGCGGTGGCGACGATGCCGCTGCTGCGCGCCGTCGAGCTGGGCAAGGTCATCGCCAAGGCCGAGGTCAGCCATGCGCTGTGCGATGCGGCGCTGGCCGATGAACTCGCGGCGGCCCAGCAGCAGAACCCCGTGCTGCGCGGCATCTGCCTGTTCCGCAGCGGCGAGCCCGATGGCCTGGAGGCCCGGGCGGCGCGGCATCCGGCCAGCTTCACGAATGTCGACACGGCCAGCGACGACTGCGCGCTGATCGCCTTCACGTCCGGCACGACGGGCCAGCCCAAGGGCACGATGCACTTCCACCGGGACATCATCGCCATCTGCCGCTGCTGGCCGCCTCATTCCCTGCGCGCCGAGGCCAGCGACGTCTTCATCGGCAGCCCGCCGCTGGCCTTCACCTTCGGGCTGGGCGGCCTGCTGCTGTTCCCGATGAGCGTCGGCGCCTCCACGGTGCTGCTGGAAAAGGCCGCGCCGGAGCTGCTGCTCAAGGCCATCGTCGAGCACCGCGCGACGGTCTGCTTCACGGCGCCCACCTCCTACCGCGCGATGGCGCCGCTGGTCGCGCAGCACGACATCGCGTCGCTGCGCAAATGCGTCAGCGCCGGCGAGGCCCTGCCTGCGGCCACGCGTGCGCTGTGGAAGGAGAAGACGGGCATCGAGCTGCTCGACGGCATCGGTGCGACCGAGCTGCTGCACATCTTCATCTCGCACACCGAGGCCACGGCCAGGCCCGGCGCGACCGGCAAGCCCGTGCCCGGCTACCGGGCCTGCATCCTCGACGACGCCGGCCGCGCGCTGCCGCCCGGCCAGATCGGCCACCTGGCCGTCAAGGGCCCCACGGGCTGCCGCTACCTTGCCGACGGGCGCCAGCGCCAATACGTGCACGACGGCTGGAACCTGACCGGCGACGCCTACCTCGTCGACGCCGACGGCTACTACGTCTACCAGGCGCGCACCGACGACATGATCATCTCGGGCGGCTACAACATCGCCGGCCCCGAGGTCGAGGCCGCGCTGCTGAGCCATCCGGCCGTGGCCGAATGTGCCGTCATCGGCGTGCCGGACGCGGAGCGCGGCCAGCTCGTCAAGGCCTTCGTCGTGCTGCGCGAGGGCCATGCCGGCGATGCGAAGGCCCTGCAGGAGCATGTGAAGGCCAGCATCGCGCCCTACAAGTACCCCCGCGCCATCGAGTTCCGCAGCAGCCTGCCGCGCACCGAGACCGGCAAGCTGCAGCGCTTCAAGCTGCGCGAAACCTGATGCCCGGCTTCGTCTTCCAGCGCGAGCAGCTCGTGCGCTTCGGCCACTGCGACCCGGCCGGCATCGTGTTCTACCCGCGCTATTTCGAAATGCTGAACGAGCTGGTCGAGGACTGGTTCGCGCAGGGCCTGGGGCTGTCGTTCGTGGAGCTGATCGTCGGGCGCCGCATCGGCATGCCCACGACGCGGCTCGACACCCGCTTCAGGCGCGTCAGCCGCATCGGCGACCGCCTGCGCCAGCGCATCCGCATCGCCCGCCTGGGCCGCAGCTCGCTGGCGCTGGCCATCGCCTTCGAAGGCGACGACGGCATCCGCGTCGAGTTCGACCAGGTGCTGGTCTGCACCTCGCTGGACACCCACCAACCCATGCCCCTGCCCGCCGACTTGCGCGCCGCGCTGCAGCGCGCCCAGGAGACCCACCCATGAGCAAACAAATCCTGCAGCCCGCCGGCTGGGCCGCGCCGCGCGGCTATGCCAACGGCGTCGCGGCCAGCGGCCGCCAGGTCTTCGTCGCCGGCCAGATCGGCTGGAACGAGGGCTGCGAGTTCGACAGCGACGACTTCATCGCCCAGGTGCGCCAGGCCCTGCTGAACGTGCGCGCCGTGCTGGCCGAGGCCGGCGCCGCGCCCGAGCACATCGTGCGCATGACCTGGTATCTCATCGACAAGCGCGAATACATCGCCCGCGGCCGCGAGGTGGGCCAGGCCTACCGCGAGGTGCTGGGCCGCGACTACGGTATCGCGATGAGCGCGGTGCAGGTGTCGGCCCTGATGGAGGACCGTGCCAAGGTGGAGATCGAGGTGACGGCGGTCGTGCCGGCCTAGCGCACGAAGAACCCCTCGATCTCCTCCAGCGTGCGCCCCTTGGTCTCGGGCAGCAGCCGGGCCGCGACGAGGAAGAAGACCAGCGTGCAGCCGGCCCAGAAGAAGAACATCGCTGCGTAGCCGTGCTGGCCTACGGTGGGCAGGAAGACGGCGGCGATGGACGTGGACACGAACTGGTTGACGAGCAGCGCGATGCTCATGCCGTTGGAGCGGATGCGCGTGGGCATCAGCTCGGACAGCGCCAGCCACACGCAGACGCCGGGGCCCACGGCGAAGAAGGCGACGAAGGCCAGGATGCACGCCGCCGTCCAGCCGCCGTGCGCGGCGCTGGGCACCGGGCCGAGCCGGGCGGAGGCGATGCGCAGCGGCGCCTGGGCCGAGGCGCCCGGGTCGGCGAAGGGGTTGAGGTGCAGGCGGCGGAACAGCGCGCCGATGACGTTGTCGGGCTGCACGGTGTTGGCGCGGCGGATGTTCAGGCTTGTCGGACCCGCGTCGCTGCGCAGCGTCTGCACATTGCTGAACTCGCCATAGGACCAGGCCACGGTCAGCATCTGCGGGCCGGCGGCCGGGTCGGCGCCGAGGGCGCGCCATTGCGCGGCATCCAGCTGCAGCGTCAGCGTGTCGCCCTGCTGGCGCGCGGCCAGCGCCGGCCCAACGTCGCGTAGCTCGTCCTCGGCGGACTGGAACAGCAGCGCGGCGCCCAGCAGCGACAGCGCGATGCCGCCGCTGCCCAGCATCAGCAGGAATTTGCGGCCCTTGCGGTCCACCAGGCTGACGGCCAGCACGGTGACGGCCGCGTTCAGCAGCTTGATGGCCACGTCGGCCCAGTTGGCCATCGAGCCCGGCAGGCCGGCGGCGTTCAGGATGGTCACCGCATAGGCCAGCACCGAGTTGATGCCGGTGGCCTGGGTGCAGGCCAGCACGAGGCAGGCGAGCAGGAAGGGCAGCACATAGCGGCGGCTCAGCAGCGGCTCGGCGGCGGTGGCAGCGGCCGTGGCACCGCCGCTGGCCGCCATGGCGGCCAGCGTTTCGCGTGCCTGGGCCTCGGGCAGGCTGCGCCGCAGCGTGGCCAGCGCGGCCTCGGCGCGGCCGCGGCGCAGCAGCCAGCGCGGCGATTCCGACAGCAGCAGCCCGCCCAGTGTGAACACGAGGCCGGGCGCCAGGCTCATCCAGAAGATGCTGCGCCAGGCGTGGTCGCGCGCGGCGAACAGGGCCTGCTGCACGTCGCCGCCGGCCGCCTGGGCCGCGGCGCTGGCGGCCTCGACGCCGCGCGCCTGCACGAGGCCGATCAGCGCGGCGACGACGAGGCCGATGGTCAGCAGCAGCTGGAACATCGCGGTGCCGCGCCCGCGCCTCTCGGCACTCAGGCATTCGGCCAGGTAGAGCGGCACGACGACGCCGATCAGCCCGCCGCTGACGCCCTGCAGCAGCCGGCCCATCAGCAGCGGCACATAGCCGTCGGCCAGCGCGATGACGGGAATGCTCAGCGTGAACAGCGCGCCGGCCAGCAGCATGGCGGGCTTGCGGCCGATGGCGTCGGCCAGCGCACCGGCGAACAGCGACGACAGAACGCTGCCCAGCAGCACGGCCGCGACGATGAAGCTGAGCTGCTGGGCGCTGAGCCGCCAGGCCGCGACGGCCGTGGATTCCAGATAGGGCAGGGCGCCGGCGATGATGCCGATGTCGATGCCATACAGCAGCCCGCCCATGCCGGCGATGAAGAGCAGGAAGCGCATATAGCGCGGCCCTTGCAGCATGCCGGCGGTTGGAGCAGTCATCGGCGGTCCTTGTGTCAGAGCTTGTTGTCGGGGGAGATGGCGTGGCCTTCGCTGAAGACCTGGCGCGGTTGCAGCGCCTCGTCCAGCACGACCATGTCGGCCCAGGCGCCGGGCGCGAGGAGCCCGCGGTCGGCCAGGCCGAGGTAGTCGGCCGGGAACAGGGCGCAGCGCTGCGACGCGAGGGCCAGGTCCTGGCCCAGTTCGACGAGGTTGCGCAGCGCCTGGTCCATCGTCAGCGCGCTGCCGGCCAGGGAGCCCTTGCTGCCGCCCAGGCGCACGCAGCCGGCGCATTTGTAGACGCGTTGCGGGCCGAGGGCGTATTCGCCGTCGGGCATGCCGGTGGCGGCCGTCGCGTCGGTGATGGCATACAGGCGCGGGATCGCGCGCATCGCCGCCTGCATCGTGCCCGGCGCCACGTGCTGCAGGTCGGGGATCAGCTCGGCGTACTCGGCATGGGCCAGCGCCGCGCCCACGATGCCCGGGTCGCGGTGGTGCAGCCCGGTCATGCCGTTGAACAGATGGGTGAAGCCGGCCGCGCCGGCGCGCAGCGCGGCCACGCCGTCGTCATAGCTGCCGTTGCTGTGGCCGATCTGCACGCGGATGCCCAGCGCGGCGAGCGCGGGGATCAGTTCCAGGTGGCCGGGCATCTCGGGCGCCAGCGTCAGCACGCGCAGCGGCGCGATGGCGTGCAGGCGCTGCACGGCCGCCAGCGTGGCCGGCACGGTCAGCGGCGGCTGGGCGCCGAGGCGGTGCGGGCTGATGAAGGGGCCTTCGAGGTGCGCGCCCAGCACGCGGGCGCCGTCCTCGGCCTTGTTGGCGATGGCGCTGCTCATGCCGTGCAGCGCGCGCTCGATGTCGCTGGCATGAGCCGTCATCGTCGTGCCCAGCAGCAGCGTCGTGCCGTGCCGCGCATGGGCACGCGCGATGGTGGTGGCCGCGTCGCCGCCCTGCATGATGTCCACGCCCAGCGCGCCGTGCACGTGCAGGTCGATAAAGCCGGGCAGCACGAGGCGGTCGGCGCGCACGCCGGCATCGGCCTCGATGTCGTGCACGCGCTCGCCGAAGCACAGCCGGCCGGTGATCCAGCCGTCGGGCGTCAGGATGCGGCCCTCGACGGCCTGGCGTGCCACGCTCATTCCGCGACGATCAGCTCGATGCCCAGCCTTGCCAGCCCGTCGCGGTATTCGGGGCTGATGCCGGCGTCGGTGATGATGGTGTCGACCTGCTCCAGCAGGCCGATGCGGTGCAGGCTGACCCGCCCGAACTTGGACGCGTCGCAGAGCACGACGACGCGCCGCGCGCGCTCGACCATCTTGCGGTTCAGGCTGGCCTCGGCCTCGTGGTGGGTGGTCAGGCCGAACTGCAGGTCCAGGCCGTCGACGCCGAGGAAGAGGGTGTCGAAGCTGTAGGCATTCAGGCAGGCCTCGGCCTGCACGCCCTGGAAGGACAGCGACTGCTTGCGCAGCAGGCCGCCGGTCAGCATGACCTCCACGCCCTGCGCATTGGCCAGCTCCCAGGCGATGTTCAGGCCGTTGGTCATCACCGTGACGTCGCGGTGGTCCAGCAGGTGGCGGGCCAGCGGCACGGTGGTGGTGCCGGAGTCGACGAGGATGTTGTCGCCCGGCTGCACCAGCTCGGCGGCGCGCGCGCCGATGACCTCCTTCAGCGCGCTGTTCAGGCTGTCGCGCTGCTGCACGCTCTGTTCCTGCGGCGGCGTGCGCACCAGCGTCGCGCCGCCGTGGTTGCGCGTGGCCAGGCCCTGGGCCTCCAGCTGGGCGAGGTCGGTGCGGATGGTCACGGCCGACACGCCGGTCAGCGCGGCCAGCTCGGACACCTGCACGCCGCCTTGCTTGACGAGGAGTTGCAGGATCTGTTCGCGGCGCTGGCTGGTGTTTCGCATGGCTTTCGGGCTTGTTTCGAACGAGCGCAGATTCTCAGGGGTTCGAAACCGGGGCCGGGGCCGGGCTTGCGATTGCGACGTCGCGCGGCGCCGCCTCGTTGGCATCGCAGGCGCGGGCGTAGCGGGCCAGCAGCTGGCTCACCTTGTCGCGGGCCAGGTCCTCGGCGCGGGCGGCCAGGCGGCCCTCGAACACGGCCTGCGCCTGCTCGGGCAGGAACTGGCTCAGCGCCGCCAGCGGCAGCGGCCGGGCATCGAGGTTGGCGATGAGGCGGCCCAGCGCGGCGTCCACAGCCGGCTCGCCCCAGTAGTAGCGGCAGCGGTCGCTGAGGCCGTAGGCGCGCAGCAGGCGCTGGGCCTCGGGCGCGCCGGGGTAGTGCTTGAGCCAGTGGCGCGGCTGCCGGCGCATGGCCTCGTCCAGCGTCTCGATGAGACGCGACTGGGCGGCGGCCGGCAGCAGCTCGCGCTCCAGCATCGCGAGCGCGAACCAGGCCTCGCGCAAGGCGAAGGTGGCCGCCGGGCCGACCTTCAGGATCGCGAAATGGTCGCGCACCATCGCATGCAGCGAGGCCTCGGTCTGGTAGTCGGTGGAATGGGCCTCGTAGACCAGGCCGGGCTGGCCCTCGATGAAGCGCGACAGCGAGGCTGCGGCGGCGCGGTCGTAGTGCTGCACGGCGCTGTGGTCGAAGTCCACGCCGGGCTGCACGACCATCGCGACGACGCGCCGCCAGGCCTCGCGCAGCGAGCGCGCGGCGAAGGCCTGGCGGTGCACTTCGAGCGTCTGCGCGGCGGCCTCCGGCCGCGTGACGGCCACGCCGCCGGCCAGGGCCGACTCGCCGCCGGGGATGGGCACCTCGGTGCCGATCACATAGACCGGCGGCGGCAGCCCGGCGCCGCGCGCGGCGGCCTCGGCCACCTCGGCGAGCTGGGCCGAGCGCTGCGCGACGACCTCGTCGGGCAGGCGCGCCGGGTCGTCGGCGCAGGCCATGCTGCAGTCGAGGTGGATCTTGTTGAAGCCGGCGGCGGCATAGGCCTGGATCAGCGTCTTCGCGTGCCCCATGGCCTCGGCCGCCGGCAGGTGCTGCCAGGCGTTGGGGCCGAGATGGTCGCCGCCCAGCACGAGGTGCTCGGCCGGCAGGCCGCAGGCAGCCGCCAGCGTCAACACGCCGTCGCGAAACTGCGGCGGCGTCATGCCGGTGTAGCCGCCGAACTGGTCCACCTGGTTGGACGTGGACTCGACCAGCAGCAGGCTGCCGCGCCGCACGGCCAGCTGCATCGCGGCCTCCAGCACATAGGTGCTGCTGCAGCAGACGCTGGTCAGCCCGATAGGCTCGCCGCGGCGGTGCGCGGCGATGCGGTCCTGGATGGGAGACGAAGAGGCCATGGCAAAGCGTGAAAGCGAGAGGGTTCAGGCGCCGCAGCGCTGGCGGGCCAGCAGCGCGGCGCCGCGCGCGCCACCGGCATCGCCGAAGCGCGGCGGCAGCAGCGGCGGCACCCGCGCGCCGCGGAACAGGTGGCGGGCCATCGCGGCGGGCAGCTCGTCGTACAGGCGCTGCAGCTTGGACAGGCCGCCGCCGAGCACGATGGCGTGCGGGTCCAGCGCGAGCACGAGGCCGGCCAGGCCCTGGGCCAGCAGGTCGAGGTGGATGGCCAGTGCGTCGGTGGCGGCCTCGTCGCCCTCGGCGGCCAGCGCGTGCACGGCGGCGGCATCGGCCGCGGGCTCGGAGTCGGTGCTGCGCAGCCGGTGCAGCGTGGCCAGGCCGGTGCCGGAGACATAGCGCTCCAGGCAGCCGCGCAGGCCGCAGGGGCAGTCCAGCAGCGGCAGGTCGTGCTGCAGCAATTGCGCGGCCGGCACGGGCCAGTGGCCCCATTCGCCGGCCAGGCCGTTGTAGCCGGCCACCAGCCGGCCGCCGACGCAGTAGCCGCCGCCCGCGCCGGTGCCCAGGATGGCGCCGAACATGCTGGGCAGGCCGTCCGCCGCGCCGCCCTGCGCCTCGGACAGCGCGAAGCACTGGCAGTCGTTGCCCATGTGCACGGGCCGGCCCAGCGCGGCTTCCAGCGCGGGCGCGACCTGGCGGCCGTTCAGCGCCGGCACGTTGGAGCTGAGCTGGTAGCCGCTGGCCGGGTCGACGACGCCGGGCATGCCGAGGCCGATGGCCGTGGCGCTGCGGCCCAGCGCGGTTTCGGCGTCGCGCACCAGCGCGGCAGTCTGCGCGACGAAGTCGTCGAAGTCGGCCGCCGGCGTCGCGATGCGCTGGCGGTGCACGACGGCGAGCGCGGCGTCGCAGGCGGCCAGCTCGATCTTGGTGCCGCCGATGTCGAGGCCGAAGTACAGCTCAGCGCGGGTCATGGTTATGAATCGTCACGCCCTGTACGACGCGGTTGACGCGACCGTCGGGGAAGGGGTTGTCGGGCGTCAGGCCCAGGGCCACCGACTTGTTCAGTGCCAGCAGCTGGGCGGCGATCAGCCACAGCGGCGTCAGCCAGCTGTCGTCCAGCCCGTCCTGCGGCAGCGGCGGCACCGGCAGGAAGGCGGGCAGATGCTCGGCCTCGTCCTCGGGGCCCAGCGTCAGCACGCGGGCGGCGATGCCGTCGGCGCGCAGCTCCTGCACGAGGTCGTGCTCGTAGCGCCGCGCCACGCTGCCGCGGCTGCGCAGCACGAGCACGAGGCTGTGCTCGTCCAGCATGGACTTCGGCCCGTGGCGGAAGCCCAGCGGCGTGTTGGCCACCGCCATCACGCGGCCGCTGGTCAACTCCAGCACCTTCAGCGCGGCCTCCCTGGCCAGCGCCTCCTGGGCGCCGCTGCCGAGGTAGACGATGCGCCGCACGTCGGCCTGGGCCAGGGCCTGCACGGGCGCGGCCCAGGCGGCCAGCGCGGTGTCGGCGAGGCCGGCCAGGCTGCGGATGCGGCCCAGGCGCTCGGGCCAGGCGCCGGCGCCGAGCACGGCCAGCGCGGCCAGCAGCATCGTCGTCAGGCTGCTCGTCATCGCGAAGCCGCGGTCGCAGCTGCCCTCGGGCATCAGCAGGTTCAGCGTGTCGGCGCGGCCGGCGCTGCCGCTGAGCAGCTCGCCCTCGGCATTGCAGGTGATGTTCAGGAAGCGCGGCGCGTCGACGCTGGCGCGCAGCAGCTCGACGGTGGCCAGGCTCTCGGGGCTGTTGCCGCTGCGCGCGAATGACACCAGCAGCGTCGGCTGCCCGCGCGTCAGATAGAGCTCGGGATGGGTCAGCAGGCTGGTGCTGGCCACCGCGCGGACCTCGGCGGGCCAGGCGGCGTTGAGCGAGTCGGCCGCCATCTCGCCGATATAGGCCGAGCTGCCGGCGCCGGTCAGGATGACGAGGTGGCCAGGCTGGCGCAGCCAGTCGCCCAGGAAGGCGTCGATGCGCGGCTGCTGGGCTTCGAGGGCCGTGGCCAGCGCGCGCCACAGCGCCGGCTGGTGCTCGATCTCCTCGGCCGTGTGCAGGCCACCCAGGCGTTGCCAGTCGTGTCGCTCGCGGTGCAGAAGTGAAGTCATTGCCAATCTCAAGTGCTGCCGAAACGATATCGCCTGACTTTCGAATTGTCAAACAAAGAAAGAAAATAAAGGTTAAAACGAAAGTTATGTTGGCGAATCCCTTGTCAAAGGAAGGGCGGCTTGGCGGCGGAGCCGGGCGGCGATTGGCGCGGAAGTGTGCTGCCCGGCGAGGCGTTGCCGAGATGTCTCGATGGGCTGGGAACCTCGATGGCGACGAGGGGCGTTGCTTTTTCCCAGCGAATGAAAAGATGCTGCGTCGATTTTGCGAGCTATCGAAAGACGGGTCGCAGTTTCTCGTCATGGATTTCCCGTATCCAAAGGCTTAACTTTCGCTTTTAAGTTTCGATTTGTTGACTTCTTTTGATGTGGTTTCTAGAGTTTGCGCATTGATTCCAGACAGCCGCCTCGGGCGGTGCGCAAGGGCAGCGAATGAAAGCAGTGGAGCGGGCAAGGCGGGGCAGGGGCATGACGGGCGGCGGGCGCGTGGCGGCGCTGCTGCTGGCGGGTGGCCTGCTGGCGGCGCTGGCGCCGGTGGCGCTGGCCGCGCCGGTCGGCCGGCTGCTGTCGCTGCAGCCCGCGGCCGCGGGCGGCGTCGGCGAGGACGGCGCCGCCACCGCGTTCGAGCTGCGCACCGACGCCGGCGTGCTGCTGCGCGTGAGCCTGCTGCGCGCCGACCTCTTCCATGTGCAGGCCGGCGCCAACGGCCAGCTCACGCCGGCCGGCGACAAGGCCGCGCCCATCGTGCTGCCGCGGCGCTGGGAGGCGGTGGCGCACCGCGTCGTCGAGCGGGCCGACCGCGTCGAGATCCAGACCGCCGCGCTGACGCTGCGCATCCACCGCAAGCCGCTGCGCCTGGAGCTGCTGCGCGCGGGCGAGGCCGAGCCGCTGTGGCGCGAGCTGCAGCCGCTGGACCTCGCGGCCAAGCGCGCCGTGCAGACGCTGTCCAGCACGGCCGGCGAGCGCTTCTACGGCGGCGGCCAGCAGAACGGCCGCTTCGAGTTCAAGGGCCGCCAGCTCGACATCTCCTACTCCGGCGGCTGGGAAGACGGCGACCGGCCCAGCCCCGCGCCCTTCCTGATGAGCTCGCGCGGCTGGGGCATGCTGCGCAACACCTGGAGCGATGGCAGCTACGACCTGCGGCTGGACGAGCAGGCCAGCCTGGAGCACGAGGAAGGCCGCTTCGACGCCTACTACTTTGCCGGCGCCGGCTTGAGAGACGTGCTGGCCGCCTACACCGAGCTGACCGGCCGCGCCAAGCTGCTGCCGCGCTGGGCGCTGGAATACGGCGACGCCGATTGCTACAACGACGGCGACAACGTCAAGAAGCCCGGCACCGTGCCCAAGGGCTGGAGCGACGGCCCGACCGGCAAGACGCCCGACGTCGTCGACAGCGTCGCGAAGAAGTACCGCGAGCACGACATGCCCGGCGGCTGGATCCTGCCCAACGACGGTTATGGCTGCGGCTACACAGACCTGCCCAAGGTCGTGCAGGGCCTGGCGCAGTACGGCTTCAAGACCGGGCTGTGGACCGAGAACGGCGTCGACAAGATCAAGTGGGAGGTCGGCACCGCCGGCACCCGCGCGCAGAAGCTCGACGTGGCCTGGACGGGCCAGGGCTACCAGTTCTCGCTGGACGCGAACAAGGCCGCCTACGACGGCATCCTGGACAACTCCGACGCGCGCCCCTTCCTGTGGACCGTGATGGGCTGGGCCGGCACGCAGCGCTATGCGGTGACGTGGACGGGCGACCAGTCGGCCAGCTGGGACTACATCCGCTGGCACATCCCGACGCTGATCGGCTCCGGTCTGTCGGGCCAGGCCTATGCCAGCGGCGACGTGGACGCCATCTTCGGCGGCAGCCCCGAGACCTTCACGCGCGACCTGCAGTGGAAGAGCTTCACGCCGGTGTTGATGGGCATGTCCGGCTGGGCCGAGGCCGAGCGCAAGCACCCCTGGTGGTTCGACGAACCTTACCGTTCCATCAACCGCAAATACCTCAAGCTCAAGCTGCGCCTGACGCCGCTGATGTACACGCTGGCCCGCGAGGCCGAGCAGACCGGCGCCCCGCTGGTGCGCGGCCTGATGTGGGACCACGCCGGCGACCCGCAGGCCGCCGGCGAGGCCTACAAGCACCAGTTCCTGCTCGGGCCGGACCTGCTCGTGGCGCCCGTGTTCCGCAGCCAGGCGGCCAGCCAGGGCTGGCGCAAGGGCATCCATTTGCCCGGATCGCCCATTGGCGGCCGCTGGCTCGACTACTGGGATGGCCGCCAGCTGAGCGTCGGCCCCGCGGGCCGCGACATCGACCTGCAGGTCACCCTCGACAAACTCCCCGTCTTCGTCCGTGCCGGTGCCATCCTGCCGATGTACCCCGAAGTGCTGTTCGACGGCCAGAAGCCCAAGGACAGGCTGACGCTGGATCTCTACCCCGATGCCAGCCGCCCCTCCGAGTTCAAGCTCTATGAGGACGATGGCCTGACGCGCCGCTATCAGGGCGGCGCCTTCAGCACCCAGCGCATCGCGATGCAGCTGGACGGCGACGTGCTCGGCGTGACGCTGGAGCCGGTCCAGGGTCGCTACGACGGCCAGGAGGCCGCGCGCGCCTATTCGCTGCGCGTGGCCAGCCGGCAGGCGCCCGCCGCCGTCGAGCTCGATGGCAAGGCCCTGCCCCAGGTTGCCGATCTGGACGCGGTGGACGAGGGCTGGGCCTTCGACGCCGCCGACCGCCACGGCAGCCTCCATGTGAAGACAGTCAAGCGCGACATCCGCGCCGGCCTGGCCTTCGCGCTGCGCGGCGTGCAGGCCGCGCCCGCCGCGGACGACGACTTCCCCGCCGCGCCCGCCGCCGGCCGCGCGGTGCCGGCCGACAGCCTGACGGTCGTCAACCGCCCGGCCGAGGAGCCCGGCCACCCGCTGGAGAACGCGCTGAACGACAAGCTCAGCGACAAGCCCCAGGCCTGGTTCCGCACGACCCGCAACCAGGCCCTGCGCAGCGGCCCGCACGAGTGGGTGCTGGGCCTGGGCGAGCGCCGCCTGATCGACGGCATCGAGCTCGCGCCGCGCAACGACCAGCACTGGAAGTACGGCCAGGTGCGCGACTACGAGGTCTATCTGGCCGACAACAACGGCGACTGGGGCGAGCCCGTCGCGCGCGGCCGGCTGAAGCTGCAGCAGCCGGCGCAACGCATCGAATTCGGGCCCACGGCCGGGCGCCTGCTGCGCTTTCGCGTGCTGTCGGTGCAGAACCCCGAGGGCGAGGCCGCAGCGGCCAGCGACCCGATGGTCAGCGCCGCCGCGCAGGCGCCGGCCAAGGCCTTCAACGCCTTCGTGCCGGTCGATGTCGGCCCGATCACGCTGTCCAGTTTCAAGGTGCTGGAGGTGCCCGCGCCCGAAGGCCGGCTGCAGCAGCGCGTGCTGTCCGACCTGAGCCTGCCGGCCGGCATCGGCCGGGACAGGCCCGCCAGCGGTGCCGCGGCGATGCGCATGAACGGCCTGCAGTTCCGCAAGGGGCTGGGCATGAAGCCTGGCCAGCAACTGGAGCTGCAACTCGCCGGTCGCTGGCAGACCTTCCGCGCCGACCTCGGTGTGGACGACAGCTGCCGTGCGGGCGGCGGCCTGCAGTTCCAGGTCTGGGGCGACGGCCGCCTGCTCTACGACAGCGGCCTCGTGCAGGCGCCGGCGGTCGTCAAGCCGGAGCTGGACGTGCGCGGCCTGCGCCAGCTCTCGCTGCGCACGCTGGCCGCGCGCGGCGCGCAGCCGCAACGGGTCTGCGGCAACTGGGCCAACGCCCTGTTGCTGGGTCAGCAGGGCGACGAGGTGCGGCCGCTGCCGGCCGCCGCCCCTTCGCAGAGAAGCAAGGGCCCGGCGCAGCCGCGCTGAGCCGAGTTCAGAGATTCAACGAGGAGATGAGATGAAACCGACGAAGCTGATGGTCGTGCTGATGAGCGCCGGCCTGTGCACCCCGCTGCTGGCCGCCGAAGAGGACGCGGCGCCGCAGAAGATCGAGCGCGTGGAAGTGACCGGCTCCAGCATCAAGCGCATCAATGCCGAGACCGCGTCGCCCGTGCAGGTCATCGACGCCAAGCAGATCGAGAACATGGGCGCGCGCACGCTGCTGCAGGTGCTGGACAACCTGCCCGCGGCCCGCCCCGCGCAGCAGCAGGACTTCCGCTCCATGTTCACCGGCTCCGACGGTGCCTCGTCGGCCAATCTGCGCGGCCTGGGCGCCCAGGGCACGCTGGTGCTGCTGAACGGCCGCCGCTTGTCCTACTACGGCGCGCCGATGGGCTTCCAGACGATGTTCGTCAACATCGACGCCATCCCTGCCGCCGCCATCGAGCGCATGGAGGTGCTGACCGACGGCGCCTCGGCGGTCTACGGCTCCGACGCCGTCGCCGGCGTCATCAACGTCATCACCAAGAAGGGCTACGAGGGCCTGGAGGTGCGCGCCGGCACCGACTGGTCGTCCAACGTGAAGGCCTATGGCGAGCACCAGGGCAGCGTGCTGTTCGGCAAGGGCGACCTGGCCCGCGACGGCTGGAGCCTGTATGGCTCGCTCAACCTCTACAAGCGCGACCGCATCGCGCTGGCCGACACCTACGACAAGCGGCCCGACCAGTTCTACGTCAACAATCCGAACTTCATCAAGAACATGCGCATCGGCGTCGGCAGCGAGCCCGGCGTGATGAACCCCGGCACGCTGTTCGTCGTCGATGCGGCCAACAAGAACGCCATCGTCCGGCGCGCCGTGGGCGGCTGCCCGACCGCCATCCCGACCTCCGGCGGCACCAGCTGCGTCTGGGACACGCTGCCCTACCAGCTCGACACCGGCCCCAGCTCCCAGCGCACCACCGGCTATCTGAACGGCCGGCTGAAGCTCGGCGGCGACTGGGAAGGCTTTGCCGAGGCGGCCTACACCCACATCGACATGCATGGCCAGAACGGCCCGCGCAGCTTCAACTCCACGACGGGCAATCCGTCGAGCTGGTATTCGCGCAATACCGGCACGACGCTGAACACCTTCAAGATTCCCTTCCTCGGCCCCAACAACGTCTACGCGAAGGCCCACCTCGACCCCGACATGGCCGCCAAGATGGGCGGCGCGGCCGGCCTGAGCTATCTGCTGCAGGACGCCACCGGCCACTTCGGCCAGCGCAACACCGACGACAACTACCGTGCGCTGGCCGGCGTGCGCGGCACCGTCTTCGGCGACTGGGACTTCGAGAGCGCGCTCAGCGTGGCCGGCAGCCATTCGACGCTGTTCCAGACCATCAACGTGAACCTGAAGGGCTTCGAGAAGGCCTTCGGCCCCTTCACCAAGGACCCGGTCACCGGCCGCACCTATATCGCCGACAACCCGGCCTACCAGTTCGGTGTCATCAGCGACGCCAACGCCGCGCTGATCCGCCAGGCCTACCCGACCTTCGACATCCAGTCCTGGACCAAGCTCATCAGCTGGGACGCCAAGGTCGAGGGCACCATCGGCCGCCTGCCTGCCGGCGAGGTGCGCGCCGCCTTCGGCCTGAACCTGATGCGCGAGAGCTTCTACACGCCGGGCAACGCCGACGCGGCCAATGGCCTCATCACGCAGCAGGGCGGCTCCTGGTTCGACGGCAAGCGCACCGTGGGCGCCGTGTTCGGCGAGACCATCGTGCCGCTCACGAAGAGCCTGGAGCTCGACGCCGCCGCGCGTCTGGACAAATACCCGAACTTCAAGGCCAACCTGGCGCCCAAGATCGGCCTGAAGTTCCGCGCGATGCCGGAGCTGCTGCTGCGCGGCACCTACTCCGAGGGCTTCCGCGCGCCCAGCCTGGCCGAGGCCGGCCAGGGCGGCGTCTATGCGCAGTTCGGCGGCATCAAGGACCAGCTGCGCTGCGACGAGACCAATGCCATCGCCGCGCTGCTGAAGAAGTCGGTGTCGGCCACCGACGTTGACCTCGGCAAGAACCTGACCAATGTCGACTGCAGCCGCACCATCGGCGGCCTGACGCCGCCCAACCCCAACCTCAAGCCCGAGACGGCCAAGATCTCGACGGTCGGCCTCGTGTTCGAGCCCTGGAAGGACGTGAGCCTGTCGCTGGACTACTGGTTCGTCTACCGCCGCGACGAGATCATCCGCCAGGACCCGAGCGAGCTGCTGCGCAAGCTGGTCGAGAAATACGGCCCGGCGCTGAACGGCGCCAGCCAGGCGGTGCGCTTCCCGATCTCCGACACCGACCGCGCCAACGTCGCGGCCGTCGCGGCGATGTGCGCCAACCCGGCCAACGCGGCGGCCTGCCAGGGCGCGCTGCCGGGCTACTCGGTGGGCAACCTGGCCGGCCTGACGACCAGCTACCTCAACCGCGGCCGCACGCTGGTCGACGGCTTCGACATCGACGCGCGCAGCAAGCACTCGCTGGGCTCCTGGGGCAAGCTGGGCCTGGGCGCCGCCGTGTCCATCCGCATGCGCGAGACCTACAACTACGAGGACGGCGAAGGCTTCAGCAACAACTACGTCGGCTACTACGGCTCGCCCAAGCTGCGCGCGACGCTGAACGCCGACTGGAGCTACGGCAACCTCGTGACCAGCCTGTTCGTGAACTACACGGGCAAGACCAAGTGGGCCTATGACCCGAACGACGAGGCCAACAACAACCCGAGCAGCTGCACGGCCGCCGATGTCGCGATGCCGGCCAATCTGTGCAACGGCGCGCCGGCCCACCACACGGTCAACCTCGGCTTCAACTGGAAGCCGGTGAAGAACCTGGACCTGGGCCTGAACATCAAGAACCTGTTCAACCGCATGCCCTACTACGATCCGAACGGCTGGGAGGGCTATGACCACAGCCTCAACCTGTTCGGTCGCAGCTACAACGTGTCGGCAAGCTACAAGTTCTGGTGATGAGGATGCAGCGTCGAGATTGGCTGCGCAACGGCTCGCTGGCGGCGCTGGCCGCCGCCAGCTTCCATGGCGCGCGGGCGGCGGCCCGCCCGCGGCTGCGCCTGGGGATGATCGGCACCGGCATGCGCGGCCAGGTGCTGCTGCGCGAACTGCTGCGCCGCGACGATGTCGACGTCGTCGCGCTGTGCGACATCGAGCCCTTCATGCTCAAGCGCGCGCTGGACCAGGTCGGGAAGGCCGGCAAGCCGGGCCCGCAGACCTTTGGCGAAGGTGGCGACCCGCAGGCCTGGCGCCGGCTGCTGGAGGTCGAGGGCCTGGACGGCGTCATCATCGCCACTCCCTGGGAGTGGCATGCGCCCATGGCCATAGCTGCGATGCAGGCCAGGGTGGCGGTCGGCTGCGAGGTCGTCGCCGGCATCACGCTGCAGGACCACTGGGACGTGCTGCGCACCCAGCAGCGCAGCGGCACGCCCTATATGCTGCTGGAGAACGTCTGCTACCGCCGCGACGTGATGGCCGTGCTGCAGATGGTGCGCGCCGGCCTGTTCGGCGAGCTCGTGCACCTGCAGGGCGGCTACCAGCACGATCTGCGCGCCGTGAAGTTCAACAGCGGCGACCCGGCCAGGCCCTATGGCGGCGGCGCCGAGTTCGGGGCCAAGGGCTGGAGCGAGGCGCGCTGGCGCACCGAGCACTCGGTGCGGCGCAACGGCGAGCTCTACCCCAGCCACGGCATCGGCCCCTGCGCGATGTTCACCAACATCCATCGCGGCAACCGCTTCACGCGGATCAACAGCTTCGCGACCAAGGCGCGCGGCCTGCATGAGTACGCCGAGGCCCAGGGCGGCAAGCAGCATCCCAGCGCGCAGCTGAAGTTCAGCCTCGGCGACGTCGTCACGACGACGCTGGCCTGCGAGAACGGCGAGACCATCCTGCTGCAGCACGACACCTCGCTGCCGCGGCCCTATTCGCTGGGCTTTCGCGTGCAGGGCACCCACGGCCTGTGGATGGACGTCAACCACTCGGTCCACGTCGAGGGCATCAGCCCGCCGCACCAGTGGGAGCCGTTCGAGAAATACGGCGACAAGTTCGACCATCCGCTGTGGAAGAAATACGCGGCGGCGGCCGAGGGCGCTGGCCATGGCGGCATGGACTTCTTCGTCATCCATGCCTTCGTCGAGGCGCTGAAGGCGGACGCGCCCATGCCCATCGACATCTACGACGCGGTGGCCTGGAGCGCCATCACGCCGCTGTCCGAGCAGTCCATCGCCGAGGACAACAAGACGCTGCCCTTCCCGGATTTCACGGAAGGCCGGTGGAAGACACGCAAGCCCATCTTCGCGTTCGACGATCGCTACTGATCCCCTGCCGTTGTGCCGCGCGGCCCCGTCCGGGACGGGGCCGTGGCCGGCTGCTGCCCGCGCAAGGTGGGCGTGTTCCCGATCCCTCCAAGGAGTGAATGCCATGAAGATCACGAACACCGCGGCCTGCGCCCTCGCGCTGGCGGCATCCCTGGCCGCTTGCGGCGGCGGCAGCGCTACACCGCCCGAGGCCCGCGCCGCCGTGGCCCCCACGGCCCATGCCCTGGCCGCCGCCGCGCCGCAGCCGCAGGGTGGCTGCCCGGCCGGCGCCGTGCTGGCCGCGTTGACGCCCGACGCCGGCCAGGCCCGCGACGGCTCGGTGTTCTCGGCGACGCTCTACGACCCGACCATCGAGTCCGGCAACACGACGCACCAGCCGCGCAAGCTCAAGGTGCGCGTCACGCTGGGCGGCCAGCCGGTGCAGGGCTGCGCGGTGAACTGGCTGCCGCGCGACAACGGCAATGCGGACAAGGACGGCAGCGGCTGGGTCTTCCCCGACGCGCCGACGACCGACTTCAACGGCATCGCCAGCGCCTGGTGGACGGCCGGCCGCGCCAACCGCCAGACGCTGGACGTGGGCCTGCGCCGCGCGGACGGCAGCGCTGCGGCCGTCGAGATCCGCGGCCAGTCGCGCGGCCACGTCACGCGCGCCAACTCCATCCATGTGAGCTGGAAGACGCCGGCCTGGCAGAAGTTCAGCGCCGAGGTCACGCCGCACAGCTGGCCGGCCACGACCTATTACGAGGTCATCGGCTTCAACGGCGGCTATGGCGGCATCCAGAGCCAGCAGCTGCTGTTCTCGCTGTGGGACGTCGGCGGCGTCAGTCCCGTCGTCGTCGACCCCGGCATCTCCGCTTGCACGAACTTCGGCGGCGAGGGCACGGGCATCAAGTGCGAGGCGGCCTATACGCCCGAGGTCGGGGCGACTTACCGCTTCGAGCTGGAGGTGGCCGCGCTGGCCGACGGCCGGCAGGACTACAGCATGTTCTTCACCGACCCGCGCGACGGCCAGCGCAAGAAGCTGGGCACGCTGCGCAGCCCCAAGGTGCTGGCGCAGTCCGGCGCCTACGGCTTCGTCGAGGACTGGTCCGACACGGCCAAGTCCTGCCTCGGCAACCCGGTGCGCGCCGCCACCTATGGCCGCGTGCGCTACCAGGGCGCGGACGGCGTCTGGGTGGACGTGAAGAAGGCGCTGGGCGATGCGGTCTACACGCCCGACCACAACGAGGTCTGCGCGAACTACCGCTTCGAATACCTGGACGACGGACGCTTCCGCCTCAGCACCGGCGGCCAGAACGTGGGCCGGCCGCTGAACCTGCCCGGCGTGCCGCGCGCCGTGCCCATGCCCTATGAGCCGCCCGTCGCGCCGCCGCCGCTGGTTCCCGGCCTCAACGTCGTCGGCAGCCAGGGCGCGCTTGGCTCGGCGCTGGACATCCCGGCCGCCTCCACCACGCCCGGCACCAAGGTCGAGATCTATCCGACGCACGGCGGTGTCGCGCAGCAGTGGACCGTCGCCGAGACGCTGGCCGGCAGCGGCATCTACACCCTCGTCAACCCGCGCAGCGGCCTGGCGCTGGCCGTTGCCGGCGGCGCGACGGCGGCCGGCTCGCGCGTCAGCATCGAGCCGCCGGACGGCACGGCCGTGCAGCAGTGGCGCATCGTGCCGGTACGCAGCGGCGTCTATGCCCTCGTCCACGTCGCCAGCGGCCTGGTGCTGGACACCCAGGGCGGCGCGATCGGCGCGCTGACGCCGGTCGTCATTGCGACGCCGGAAAGCAGCCCGACGCAGGAATGGAGCTTCGCGTCGCTCGCGCCATGAAGACGTGGATCCATGCCGCCGTTGCTGTGCTGCTGGCCCTGACGGTTGGCGGCGCACAGGCCGCGGCGCGCTTCGAGATCGACGGCGCGCAGTTCAGGCTCGACGGCCGCCCGTTCCAGATCCGCTCCGGCGAGATGCACTACCCGCGCATCCCGCGCGCGGCCTGGCGCGAGCGGCTGCGCATGGCCAGGGCCATGGGTCTGAACACCGTGACGACCTATGCCTTCTGGTCGCAGCACGAGCCCGAGCCGGGGCAGTGGGACTTCTCCGGCCAGAACGACCTGCGCGCCTTCGTGCAGACGGCCGCCGAGGAGGGCCTGGGCGTCGTGCTGCGGCCGGGGCCCTATGTCTGCGCCGAGGTCGACTTTGGCGGCTTCCCGGCCTGGCTGCTGCGCACGCCAGGGCTGCGCGTGCGCTCGATGGACGCGCGCTACCTGGCCGCCACGGCGCGCTACTTCAAGCGCCTGGCCCAGGAGATCGGCGACCTGCAGAGCAGCCGCGGCGGGCCCATCCTGATGCTGCAGCTGGAGAACGAATACGGCTCCTTCGGCCGCGACCAAGACTACCTGGGCGCCGTGCGCGCGCAGATGCGCGAGGCGGGCCTGGACGCGCCGCTGTTCACGTCCGACGGCGGCGCGGCCCGGCTCTTGGACGCCGGCACGCTGGCCGACGTGCCGGCCGCCGTCAACTTCGGCGGCGGCGCGGACGACGCCCGGGAATCGATGCAGGCCCTGGACGACTGGCGCCCCAACGGCCCGCGCATGGCCGGCGAATACTGGGCCGGCTGGTTCGACCACTGGGGCGAGCTGCACCACCGCCAGCCCCCCGAGGAGGCCGCGCGCACGGTGGGTTGGTTGATGTCGCAGCGCGCCTCCTTCAACCTCTATATGTTCCACGGCGGCAGCAGCTTCGGCTGGCTGGCCGGCGCCAACTACTCGGCCGCCGAGCCCTACCAGCCCGGCACGACGAGCTACGACTACGACGCCGCGCTGGACGAGGCCGGCCGCCCGACGCCCAAATACCGGGCGCTGCGCGAGGTCATCGCCAGCTACACCGGCGAGGCGCTGCCGCCCGTGCCCGAGCCGCAGCCGCAGCCGCAGGCCTTGCCCGCCTTCGCGCTGAAGCCGGCCGGCAATCTTCTGGCGCGCCTGGAGGTGCTGTCCCAAGCGCGCAGCTCGCGCTGGGTGCGCCCGATGGAGGAGTTCGGCCAGAACTACGGCTACATCCTGTACCGCAAGCGCCTCGAAGCGCCGGCCAGGGGCCAGCTGGTGCTGGACGAGCTGCGCGACCAGGCCACCGTGCTGGCCGACGGCCGCGTCATCGGCCGGCTGGACCGTAGGCGCGGCGAGAAGACGCTGGCCGTGGACCTGCCCGCGGGCACGCAGCTCGACCTGCTCGTCGAGGCCATGGGCCGCATCGGCTTCGGTGCCCGGCTGGTCGACGACAACAAGGGCATCACGCGCGCCGTGCGGGTCGACAAGGAGGACCTTGAGGGCTGGACGGTCTACCCGCTGCCGCTGGACGCCGCGGCGCTGCAGCGCCTGCCGGCGGGTGAGGCCGGCGACGCGACGCTGCCCGGCTTCTGGCGCGGCAGCTTGAAGCTGGACAGGCCCGTCGACAGCTTCCTGGACACGCGCGGCTGGGGCAAGGGCCAGGTCTGGGTCAACGGCCACCACCTGGGCCGCTTCTGGTCCGTCGGCCCGCAGCAGACCCTCTATCTGCCGGCCTCGTGGCTGAAGGCGGGCGCCAACGAGGTGCTGGTCTTCACGACCGAGCCGCCGACAGCGGGCCGGGCCATGATGCAGGGCCTGGCCGACCCGGTCTATGAGACGCATTGACCCTCTGCTCGGCTGGGCATCCTTGGGTGGCGGGCCGGATTCAGTGTGCAGGACGGGTGGCTGGCGAATTGATTGTTCGGGCAAGTTGCCGCAGTGCAGGGGCGATGACTGCATCGAACGGCATGGATACAGGAGGCGGTCGCGGTTCCCGGGCCGCTGAGCTGCGACAGAAAATTCGGTTGGTAAGACTGAATAAGGAGGCTGGGGTTCATGGTGTGATACAGCTTCGCAATCAAAGCGCTAACTGCGTTGCTTCGCCTTGCCGTGCTAAAGCACTGTCTGCGGCTTCGCGCCTTGTTATCACTTTGATTGCAAACCCGTATGAGGCTCTGCCAGGTTGAACCCAGTCGAAGCGCGTCGGCCCCAAGCGCACCGATGCCCTGAGGGCTCCGCTGGCAAGGTCGGGATCAAGGGCCATCCATGACCGCTCCTCACGACCATCTGCGGTCGGCCGACAAGCGCCTCAAAGTGGAAAGCCGAGATGCCTGTCGGGCCGTTGGGCCCACTCGATCAGGGTCAGTGGTAATCCTGCTCCAGCTGATGGCGAATGGCACCGATGCGGACCACCTCGCCACGGACCTCAAAGGCTGCGACGAGCCCGGAGCTCCCAAAGGGAACGATCAGCTCACGCTGCGCGTCATTCAGGGCGCGGGCGGCCCGGCGGCATGAGTGCGGTGAGAACTCCAACAATCGGAGCGCACGGTCGACTGCGTCCCTGAGGCGCCGCACGACGTCGAGGTCAGGTGTCGCGCTGGCGAGTTCACGTTCGATGATGAAGCCCTCGATCCTCATCAAGTCGTCGGTGGCCTCCTCGGTCAACACGACGCGGTAGAGGGTCACCGCTTCGCGCTCGGCTTCGTTGCGACCAGGCGCTGACGGGCCGCCTCGATTCGTTCATCCATCCGCCGCAGCACTTCCTGCGGCGAGAACCCGCTGCCTTCGCGCTCAGATCGCTCGACGGCGTCTCGGGCTCGCGCGAGAAAGGCGTCTTGAGTCCGCCGCCAAGCCACGCCGCCGCGGACGCATGAAGCGACAAAGTCGGAGAGGGATTCACCCTCGTCAAGCACAGCTTCGGCATCGCTACGCAGCGCAGGCTCGACGCGCACGGCCGGCAGAGTGGCAGTCTTCATGCGCAAAGTGTAATGCAAATGTGATTCGTGCACGTGTTGCGATCAGATGCGCAGGCGGCCCCGAGGCTGAGGTGCGCCGTTGTCAGCTCGTGGCCGAGTCCTGTCCATCACGAGACACATGCCAGGTCCTGCGCTGTTGCAAGCTCACCGCCGCGCTCCCAATAGAACCGCCATCCAATCTCGGCGAAATGACCGATACGCCTTGCTGAAAATCGCATAGCCAATTCGATTGCTTGCCAAGAATCGATGCCAGCGATGGAATGGGTTGCTGTTTCTAAGCACCCGACCGACGCTACGGATCGCCACTCACCACGCTCCGCCTTTGTGGGCGGACCTATGGCGACTACAACCTCGTGTTCCGTGCCATCTGGCGCGACTGCAAACCAAATGCGCTCAGCGGCGAAAATTTGGGACGGCATGGCACACCGAGGTTTAGATGAAGGATGGCCGGCACGCTACCACCGCAGCCTGACTGACCGCAATTCGCTACGAAGCGTGCAGTCGCCCCTCCCGGTCGGGTGACCTGCCGCACAGGCGGAAGGCAGGCCCCGTCGGCCCGCCTCCCGCCCCCGGCTCATGCCGCCAGCGCGGCGCGCGCCGGCACTTCTGCATAGTGGCTCAGCTGCATCGTGAACTGCGCGCGCCCCGAGCTGAGGGCGCGCAGATGGCCGATGTAGCCGAACATCTGCGCCAGCGGCACATGGGCCGTCACGACGACCGCGTTGCCGCGCGCGTCCTGGCCCTGCACATGGCCGTGCCGCCGCAGCAGGTCGCCGATGACGTCGCCGAGGTAGTCGGCCGGCGTGATGACCTCGACGGCCATCAGCGGCTCCAGCACCACCGGCGAGGCCTTCAGCACCGCCTCGCGCAGCGCCGCCGCCGCCGCCAGCTCGAAGGCCAGCGCCGACGAGTCGCGCACATGGTGGCTGCCGTCGACGAGCACGGCCTCGAAGTCCACCAGCGGGTAGCCGGCGAACGGCCCGGCCAGCGCGGCCTTGCGCACGCCCACCTCGACGGCCGGGATGAACTCGCGCGGGATCGCGCCGCCCACCACCGTGCTGTCGAAGCGCATGCCCGCGCCGCGCGGCAGCGGCGCCACGCGCAGCGTCAGCTCGGCGAACTGGCCGGGGCCGCCGCTCTGCTTGCGGTGCAGGTGGTGCACCTCGGCAGCCGCCGTGAGGGTCTCGCGGTAGGCGACCTGCGGGCGGCCCATCTGCACCTCGACGCCGAAGCGCGAACGCAGCTTCTCCACCGCCACCTCCAGCTGCAGCTCGCCCATGCCGGACAGCAGGGTCTGGCCCGAGTCGGTGTCCTGGCGCAGGCGCAGCGACGGGTCTTCGCGGACGAGCACGGCCAGGCCCTTGGCGAGGGCGGCCGTGCCGTCCTGGCTGCGGGGCTCGATGGCGACGTCGATGACGGCCTCGGGCGCTTCGATGCTTTCCAGCACGGGCGCGTCCTTGGCGGAAGCCAGCGTGTGGCCGGTCAGCACGTCCTTCAGGCCGACGATGCCCGCGATGTCGCCGGCGACGAGTTCGTCGCGCTCGACGCGGCGGTCCGCGTGGATCTCGTAGAGCCGCGACGCGCGCTCGGCCTTGCCGGTGCTCGCGTTGAAGACCGTGTCACCGCGCTTGAGCACGCCGCTGTAGACGCGCACGAACACCATCGCGCCGTGGTCGTCGGCGCTCAGCTTGAAGGCCAGGGCCGACAGCGGGCCCTGCGTGTCCGCCGCGCCGGGGGCTTCACCCGGGCGCGGGAGGTAGGCGACGACGGCGTCCAGCAGCGGCTCCACGCCGCGGTTGCGGAAGGCCGAGCCGGCCAGCACGGGCACGATGTCGCCGGCGATGGTGGCGGCGCGCAGGCCGGCGCGCAGCGCGTCGACGCCGGGGCTCTCGCCGCGCAGCCAGGCGTCCAGCAGCGCGTCGTCGCGCTCGACGACGGCCTCGACCAGGCGTGCACGGGCCGCCTGGGCAGCGCTCATCAGCTCGGGCGGAATCTCCGTCACGCGCGGGGGCTCCTTCGCGTCGTCGCGGTCCCAGACCAGGGCCTGCAGGGCGAGCAGGTCCACGACGCCGCGGAATTCGCTCTCGGCGCCGATGGGGAGTTGCAGCGGCAGCGCGCGCGCACCGAGGCGCTCGCGCATCATCGAGACGACGCGCGGGAAGTCCGCGCCGGCGCGGTCCAGCTTGTTGACGAAGGCGATGCGGGGCACGCGGTAGTCGTCCGCGAGGCGCCAGTTGGTCTCGGTCTGCGGCTCCACGCCGGCCACGCCGTCGAAGACGACGACGGCGCCGTCCAGCACGCGCAGCGAGCGCTTGACCTCGATGTTGAAGTCGATGTGGCCGGGCGTGTCGATCAGGTTGATCTGCGTGCCCTGCCAGTGCACGGTGGTGGCCGCGCTGTGGATGGTGATGCCGCGCTGGCGCTCCTGGGGGTCGAAGTCCATCGTCGTGCTGCCGTCGTCCACTTCGCCGATGCGATGGTTCTCGCCCGTGTAGAACAGGATGCGTTCGGTGGTCGTGGTCTTGCCGGCGTCGACGTGGGCGATGACGCCGATGTTGCGCAGATTGCGGAGGTTGTTCGAGTTCATGGTGGTTCCTGATTCGGGTTGGCATGCCAGCCCGGAGTGGAACCACCGGGCTAGCGCGTGGGCAGCACGCCGAAGCGCAGGCGCAGCGAAGCCGCGCTCCGGCGCTCGGGAATCGTGGCGATCAGCTTGTCGAAGGTGCGGTTGAACACGGTTGAACCCAGTTGGAAAAACAAAACCCCGGGAGCTGCGGGCCTGCCGGGGTTGAGTGCTGAACCGGAAGGCCTTGCGCCTTCCGAACACGGTCGAAGACGCCTTAGGTGTCGAGGCGGGCTTGGGTCGTGGGGTTGAGCTTCATGTTGGATGGAATTGTCCGTCGGGCTGAAATGTCGGGCCGGCCGTGGGGATTTCAAGCCCGCAGCGGCGTGGCGGCCAGCTGGGCCGTCGACGCGCTGCGGTAGGGCGCGCACAGCTGCTCGACATAGGCCTGGTGGCCGGGCAGGCCGGCCACGGTGCGCGAGACCTTGAGCTGGATGTCGCCGAGGAAGTTGCTCAGTTCCGGCCGGCCCATCAGGTCGGCCACCGGGTGGTAGGCCTGCGGCGCGATGCCCTGGCCGAGCATGACCTGGATCCAGGAGTTCTCGGCGAACAGCTCGTCGCTGGGGCGGAAGACGCGGGCGCTGGCGCGGAAGAGTTCGATGCGGTGGCGCAGCGTGGCCGGCAGCTCCATGTCGCGCACATCGCGCCAGAGCCGGGAGTCGGTGCGCGCGTTGACGTGGTAGTGCAGCACGATGAAGTCGCGGATGTGCTCCAGCTCGCGTCTGGACTGCTGGTTGTATTCCTCGATGTCGGCCGGCTTGATGCCGCCGCCCGGGAAGAGCTGCATCAGCCGGATGGCGGAACGCTGGATCAGGTGGATGCTGGTGGATTCCAGCGGCTCGACGAAGCCGCTGGCGAGGCCGACGGCGATGCAGTTGCGCTCCCACGCCTTGGCGCGCTGGCCGGGGGTGAACTTCAGCAGGCGCGGCGGGATCAGCAGCTCGCCCTCGACGTGCTGCTTCAGCACCTCGGGCGCGTCGGCGTCGCTGAGCTCCCTGCTGCTGTAGACCAGGCCGTTGCCGACGCGGTTCTGCAGCGGGATGCGCCATTGCCAGCCGAAGGGGTGGCAGATGGCCCGCGTGTAGGGCCAGGCCTCGCGCACCGAGGCGGTCTGCACGGCCACCGCGCGGTCGCAGGGCAGCCAGCAGGACCAGTCCTCGTAGCCCACGCCCAGCGTCTCGCCCAGCAGCAGGGAGCGAAAGCCGGTGCAGTCGATGAAGAGCTCGCCGGCTATGCGCGTGCCGTCCTGCATCTGCAGCGCGGTGATGTCGCCCGCCCGGCCCTGCGGGCCGTCCTGCAGCACGGCGGCGATCCTGCCTTCGATGCGCTGCACGCCGTGGGCCTCGCTCATCGCGCGCAGGTATCGGGCGTAGCGGCCGGCGTCCAGGTGGTAGGCGTAGTTCAGCCCGTTGCGCGGCAGGTGGGCGAAGCGGTTGGCAAAGGCCGCCACCGTCTCGGGGTTGTAGTCGGTGTAGGGCCTGGCCAGGCCCTCCGCCACGCCCTTGAGCCAGAAATGCTGGAAGCCGGCGCTCCAGTGGTCGTTGCCGGTCGAGCCGAAAGAGTGGAAATAGTCCTCGCCGATGTCCTTCCAGCCCTCGAAATGGATGCCGAGCTTGAAGGTCGCGTTGGTCGCGGCCATGAACTCGGCCTCGTTGATGCCGAGCAGGTTGTGAAAGGTGTGCAGGGCCGGGATGGTGGCCTCGCCGACGCCGACGGTGCCGATCTCCTCGGACTCGACGAGCTTGATGTCGAGCTGCCTGCCGAGCAGCTTGCTCATCAGCGCGGCCATCATCCAGCCTGCGGTGCCGCCGCCGGCGATGACGACGCGGCGTACGGGTTGGGTCGTGGGCGTGTTCATCGTTTCAATTGACTCAGCAGTTGCGCGCGGGCCTGGCGCGAGGTGGTGTCGTCGGCGCCGTCGAGCAGGCCGCGGGCGGCGGGCGGGATGTGGGCCCAGGTGCTGGCGTCGGCGTCGAAGACGAAGTGCTGGAAGTGCTGCTGCCAGATGCGGCGTTCCTTCTCGGGCAGCTTGCGCAGGGTCATTAGCGCGAGGTGCAGGGCGCTGACGGGCGAGTCCATGTACTCGGGCGTCTGGCGCCACCAGGCGTTGATGAGCAGGTTGATCGGCTCCAGGCCTTCGACGTGGTGGAACCACATGCTGGGGATGAAGATCGCGTCGCCGGGGTCGAGCTCGGCGACCTCGCCGGCCTGCAGCGCCTGCGCGAAGCGCGGGAAGCGCTCGAAGTCCGGCGCGGCGAAGTCCACCAGGCTGATGGGCTGGCCGGCGGGCGTCGGGTCCAGCGGGCCCATGTAGAGGTTGTGGATCTGCCCGGGCGCGAACAGCGTGAAGCGGCGCCGGCCGGCGGCGGCGATGGCGAGGTTGTCCGGCAGGTCGTAGTGGGCCGCGACGCGGCTGCGGTTGCCCAGCCACAGGCTGGCCAGCGAATCGCGCGCGCCCAGGCCCAGGCGGTTCGCGGCCATGAAGCCGGGCAGCACGGCTTCCACGGTCGTGCTGCCGACATACAGGGCCGGCGGCTCGGCCGTGCCGGCGAGTCCGAGCAGGCCGGTGAGCACCTGATCCAGCGTCGCGATGTGGCGCCTGAAGTTGAAGCGGCTCAGGCCCACGTCCGCATAGAAGGCGCGGCCGCGGGCCTCGGGCGGCAGCTGGAAGAGGCCGACGTGCACACCGTTGTACAGGCCCATCAGGTAGCGGGCCAGGGCCTCGCCGGATTGGCGGGCCGCCTGCACGACCGGCCAGTGCGCAAAGGCGCCGCGGATGACGTAGGGCCGGTCCGCCGTCAGCAGCGCCTCGGGCAGGGCCTCGGGATCGCAGGCGGCTGGCCAGTCGGGGACGGCGCGCATGCTCAGCCGATCGCGTGGAGCCGGTTGTGGCGCTCGATGAGACCGGGCAGCTGCGACAGCGAGGCCAGCTGCATGTAGATGGGCAGCAGGTGGTTGTCGCGGGCCAGTGCCTGCAGCGCGGCGCCGGGCAGCGCGGCCAGGCGCTCTTCGTGCACGGTGTACAGGCCCGACAGCCGGCTCTGGCTGCCGTCCGCCAGTTCCACGTCCAGAACGAAGGGCTCCAGCAGCTGGTGCTGGGTCAGCGCGGCGATGAAGGCGGGCAGCTGCTGGGCATGGGCGTGCAGGTGTTCGAGCAGGCTGACGACATGGTCCAGGTATTCGCTGTGGCCGCCGTGGGGCAGGAAGACGGCGGTGCCGACCTCGCCCTGCCCGGGCCCGACGATGCGCGGGCTGTCGAGGTCGATGTGCAGCTGCAGGGTGTCGCCATTGCGGCCGATCATGAAGGGGTCGCGCTGCAGGGCCATCGGCACGACGGGCGCGTCCCAGCCGGCGTCGCTCAGAAAGAGGTTCTGCCCCTCCTCCAGGCCGAACAGCGCGATGGGCTGGAAGGCGCTGCCGCCGTCCTGGCCGTCGACCCGCTGGAAGACGATGGGGAAGTGGGCCTGCAGCTGGCGGAATTCGGCCGGCAGGGCCAGCGCCGACTGGCGCGCATCGCCCAGGGCGGCGGAGCGGCCGGTGTGCAGGCGCAGGTGGCGGTGGGTGACGTTGTCGAGCAGGGCGGGGCGGGTCATGGCGCTTGCAGATGGTCGATCAGGCTGCGGTGACCCGGCAGCCCGGAGAGGAAGCGGCGGGCCTGGCGGGCCGCCTCGTCGAAGCAGGCCTGGGCGGCCTGCAGCCGGCGGGCGGAGAGCGGCTGGGCCTCGGGGCGGAAGCCCATGCCGTAGAGGATGTACTGGTAGCTGGCCGCGGGGAAGACTTCGTCGATGCGGCCGAAGTCGTGCCGCGCCGGCGGGCGCAGCCGCCAGGCGGGCAGCAGCTCGCGCAGGCGTTCAGGCCAGGTGGCGGGGTCGCGGTGGGCGCGCCAGTAGCCGCTGTCGTCGCGTTCGCTCAGCGCATAGTGCAGCTTCAGGAAGTCGATCACGCGGGCCCAGCGGTAGCCGAAGTCGTCGTTGAAGCGGCGCGCCACGCCGTCCATCGTCGCGCGGGTCATCGGCAGTTCGTCGCACAGCCGCGCGGCGGACAGCTCCACCAGGGCCAGGGCCGAGGCCTCCAGCGGCTCGATGAAGCCCGAAGCCAGGCCGATGGCCACGCAGTTGCGCACCCAGAAACGCTCGCGATAGCCGGGCTCGAAGCGGATGGGCCGGGGCGCGGGGCGCTCGGCCGGCGTGCCGGTGTCGTCCAGATAGGCCAGCAGGGCGGCCTGGGCCTCGTCGTCGCCGGCATGGGCGCGCGAGTAGACGCAGCCGACGCCGCGCCGCGACGGCAGCGCGATGTCCCAGATCCAGCCCTTGGCCCAGGCGGTGGCGATGGTGCAGGAGGCCAGCGGCGCATCCGGCCGGTCGTAGGGCAGCTGCACGGCCAGCGCCGCGTCGTTGAACAGCACGTCGCGCTCGCTCCTGAGCGGCACGCCGAAGTGCTGGCCGATCAGGCGCGACGCGAGGCCGGAGCAGTCGATGAAGAGGTCGGCCTCGATGCGGCCCTGGCCGCGGGTCTGCAGCGCGGCGAGGTCGCCGTCGTCGCGG
The DNA here is from genome assembly GCF_026712205.1 of Pelomonas aquatica. Lineage (GTDB taxonomy): Bacteria > Pseudomonadota > Gammaproteobacteria > Burkholderiales > Burkholderiaceae_C > Pelomonas > Pelomonas aquatica. The sequence goes on along the minus strand of NZ_JAPPUW010000003.1, from coordinate 195,889 downwards.
GCCAGCACGGCGTCGACATGGGCGACGACGTGGCGCACGCCGAGACGGGCGATGGCGTGCTCGCGCAGCACCTGGCCGAACAGGCCGGCATCGAAGTGATAGGCGTAGTTGGCGACGGCGCCGAACTCGGGCGTCTGCACCTGCTTGGGGGCGAGGCCGGCCTCGCAGACCTGCACGCTGGGGCTGACGACGTCGGCAAAGGCGCGCTGGCCTTGCGTGGCCAGCCAGGCCGGCACGAGGTCGGCGTCGCCGAAACCGACCGGCAGCATGAAGGGGTGGTAGTAGCGGTCATCCGGGCCGCCTCCCTGCCGCCAGCGGTCGAAGCGCGAGCCCTGCTTGAAGCTCACCTGGCAGCGGCGCACGAAGTCGGCCTCGGCCAGGCCGATGCGGCGCAGCGTGTCGCGCATGCTCGGCCAGCTGCCCTCGCCGACGCCGATGGGCGGCGCCTCGCTGGATTCGACCAGCGTGACGCGCAGGCCGCCGCGCGGCCCGCCGTGCACGGCCGCCAGCAGCGCGGCGACCAGCCAGCCGGCCGAGCCGCCGCCGAGTACCGCCACGTCGCGAAGTCTGTCGTCCACTGCCATTCCCGAGTTCAGACAAAAAGGGCCGCTCGCGCGGCCTCGCCAATCGGCGAACAAGGGCGGCGCCCCAGGGCGCGAGCACCGCCGTACCAGGCTTTGCCTCGGAGCTCAGAACTTGTAGCGGGCTCCGATCATGTAGCGACGCCCCAGCTGGGTGACCGAGCCGACCTGCTGCTGCGCCCGCATATAGGTGCGGACGATGGCGTCGTTCAGGTTGATGGCTTCGAGCTGCAGCGAGAGTTGCTTGTTGAGGTTGTAGCCCAGGCTCAGGTCCAGTTGGCCGCGTGGTTCCACGTACAGCGGCTGGGCGCCGTCGGTGCCGCCGAAGTGCGTGATCAGGTAGCGGCCGCGCCAGTTGTAGGCCAGGCGGGCGCTGTAGCTCGTGTCTTCGTAGAAGCCGACCAGGTTGCCCGAGTCGCCCAGGCCGTCGATCGCGAACTCCTGGCCCACCACGCCGTCCTGGTAGGCGGCGCTGGAGCGCACCCGCGTGAAGTTGGCCGAGAAGCCCAGGCCGTTGCGGAAGCTGTGCTGGGCGTTCAGCTCGATGCCGTTGAGGCTGGCCTTGCGCGAGCTGTTGGCCTGCGTGGCCATCTGGAAGACCATCAGCGGGTCGCCGGGCTGGCCCGTGATGGTCTGCGTCGCCACGTTCACGCCCGGCGCCGTCGGGTAGTTCTTGAAGATGTATTGGCGGATGCAGTCCGAGGCGGTGGCGCCGCAGCCGCCCTTGCCGATGGCCTCGTTGAACATCGCGCTGCCGGCCGGCGTGTGCAGGTTGAACGGCGTCTGGGCGACGGACACGGGCTCGATGTAGTCGCTCAGGTCCTTGCGGAAATAGCTGGCGCTGATGTAGCTGCCCTTGTCGTAGTAGTGCTCGGCCGAGAAGTCGAAGTTCCTGGACTTGAGCGGCTTCAGGTCGGGGTTGCCGACGCTGCCGACGTTGCCGGCGATGCGGCCCGGGTTGTTCAGCGTGATGCCGCCCTGCAGGTTGGCCCAGCCGGGGCGGCCGATGGTTTCGCCGTAGCTCAGGCGCAGCTTGGTGTCGGGCGTCACGTCGGCGCTGAGGTCGATGGAGGGCAGCAGATAGCTGTACTTGCCCGACAGCGAGAAGGACGTGACGTCGCCCGACACGATGGACAGCTCGTTCGTCGACGCCCACTGCACGGACTGCGGGATGGACTGGCGGGTCGGCGAGGTCACGTCGGTCTTCTCGTAGCGTGCGCCGACCGAGGCGTCGAAGGGGATGCCCCATTCCCAGGCCCGGTTGTATTGCAGATAGAGCGACCGGGTCTTCTCGGTCGTGCGCATGTCCTGGAAGCTGTAGCCGACGTTGGGCAGGCCGGCCAGCTTGGCCGCGTAGTTCTGCGAGTTGTCGAAGTCGAAGGACGCCAGATAGGGCAGGTTGCTGCCCACCGCCTTGATGGCGGCATTGCGCACGTCGTCGAAATTGAAATAGAAGAACTGGTTGTAGAGCTTGCTGCTGTCGTGGCCCGGCACGCCGCCGAAGTATTTGCCGATGGAGTCGGCGTGCCAGATGTTGTCGGGCATGTCGGCGGGGCCGCCCGCCGAGCCGGCGTTGTGGCCCCAGGTGTTGCGCTGGACGTTGGTGTAGGCCGAGCGGTTCTTCACGTCGGTCAGGCTGATGCCGAAGTCCAGGCTGCTGTCGGCGTCGATCTTCCATTTGCCGCTGGCCTGGGCCTGGTTGATCTCGTTGCGCTGGTAGCTGTTGCCGAACACCGAGCCCTCCAGTTCCTGCAGCGTCGGGTCCAAAGGCGCGTTGGCGATGCTCAGCACCGGGAACTTGTTGCTGAAGTCGGCCGCCGTGTCGCCGCGGTTGAAGGAGGCCGTGCCCAGCGTCACGCTGGTGCCCAGCGGGTCGTCCGCGCCCGAGGTGGCGGTGGAGTGGTGGGCGTCGAAGTCGAAGTTCAGCGCGTCCGTCGCCTTCCACTTCAGGTTCAGGCCCACGGACCTGTTCCTGTTGCTGGTCGACGTGCGCGACGTGCCCATGGCGACGTCGGCGTTGCCGGTGGGGATGTGCTCGCCGTAGACCAGCGGCGTCGCGATGGGGCCGGGCGTGTACTCGCCGAACTGGCCGCCGAAATTGAACCAGGCGGAAATGTCGTTGCGCTTCTGGCGGAACTTCTGCTCCGACATCGTGTAGTCCAGCGTGCCGACCAGGTCCTTCACGGGCCGGAACTGGAACACCAGCTGGCCGTTGCTGCGCTCGCGGTGGATGCCGGTGAAGGCGTAGTTCAGGTTCTGCGGGACGTTGTAGATGTCGTTCGGCCCCGGGCGGTTCTTGACCTCGGGTGCCGGGTTGGGCAGCGGGCCCCAGCCGCTGTCGCTGCCCTTGAAGGTGTGCCAGCCGCTGGTGACGGCGGCCTGGTTGTAGCCCGAGTCGCGCACCTGGTAGCTGCCGATCAGCGCGATGCCGAACATGCCGTCGGCGAACTGGGTGCTGTAGATGCCCGACAGCTCGGGCGTCAGCTGCTTGCCCTGCTCCTCGGCGGGCAGGTTCCGCGCGGTGCTGTCGCGCACCATCTTCACGCCGACGCTGGCGACGGTCTCCCGGCTGTCGAAGGGGCGGGGCGTGCGGATGTTGATCGTCGCGCCCATGCCGCCGGTCGGCGTGCTGGCCTTGCTGGTCTTGTAGACCTCCAGCGCCGACACGCCTTCGGAGGCCAGGTTGGAGAAGTCGAAGGAGCGCGAGCTGGGCGCGCTGCCGTCGATGTTGGAGCCGGGCATCTGGCGGCCGTTGAGCAGCACCAGGTTGAAGTCCGGCCCCATGCCGCGCACGGTGACCTTGGTGCCTTCGCCGTTGCTGCGGTCGATGGACACGCCGCTGATGCGCTGCATGGCCTCGGCGAGGTTGGTGTCGGGGAACTTGCCGATGTCTTCGGCCACGATGCCGTCGACCAGGCCGGCGGCCGAGCGCTTCAGGTTGACCGAGGTCTCCAGGCTCTTGCGGATGCCGGTGACGACGACGGTTTCGAGCTGCTGGGCCTGCGGCGCACTGGCCGCGGCGGCCGGTGCGGTGGCCTGCGCATGGGCGGCGGCGCCGGCGAACAGCAGGCCGCTGGCAGCGGCCAGGCTGGTGAGGCGAAGGGCGGGGCGTGGCTTTCTCATTCAGTTGTCTCCAGAGTAGGTCTTGTGGCGCGAAAACTGAAAGCGCTTTCAACAATACGTCATTGGCAGCGCTTTCAAACTAGGCAACACCCTTGGTCTGCGGCGCCGTCGCGACGCCGGACCGCGAGTGCAGGGGCCGCGCGTCGCCAGCGCCTCCGCAGTCTTCCCAGTGAGGAAAGCTGCGATGGGTGGAGCCGGCGCTTGCGGGGTTGAAAAGCGGCAATCCGATGAGGCTTTTGAAAGCGCTTTCAAATGATGATGCGCTTCGGCTCAGGGATCGGCCACATGGTTTACCCGCGCCGTGCAACGGCCGTCTGGCCGGCGGCATGGCCGCGACGGGAGCGGAGGAGCTGGCGGCGGCTCAGCGCGGCATGCGCCGCGTGCTCTCGCGCAAAACCAGCTCGGGCTCGGGCAGCTGGGCCCTGGGCCTGCCGCCGCGCAGCATCTCGAGCATGGCGGTCGCGGCCTCGCTGCCGATCTCGTAGACGGACTGGCGGATGGTCGTCAGCGGCGGCATGGCGTAGCGCGCCATGATGAGGTCGTCGAAGCCCACCAGCGACACGTCGTCGGGCACGCGCAGATTGCGCCGGTGCAGGCCCAGGCAGGCGCCGATGGCCATCTGGTCGTTGGATGCGAACAGCGCCGTGAAGTGGCTGTCCCGCTCCAGCAGGCGGCTGACGGCCAGCAGGCCGCCGGCCTCGGTGTAGTCGCTCTGCACGATGAGGCCGGGGTCGGCCGGGATGCCGGCCGCGGTCAGCGCGTCCAGATAGCCGTTCTGGCGCTCGACGGCATCGTCGTGCAGCAGGTCGCCGGCGATGAAGGCGATGCGCCGGTGGCCCAGGTCGACGAGGTGCTGGGTGGCCGCGCGCGCGCCGGCCCGGTTGTCGAAGCTGAAGCTGTAGAGCTGCGGCCCGCCGAGCTGGCGGCCGACGACGACCACGGGCAGGCTGTCGGCCACCTTGGCCAGCTCGCCGTCGGAGAGCCGGCCGGCCAGCACGATGACGCCGTCGACGCGCCGCGACAGCAGCGTCTCGATGGCCTTGCGCTCGTCGTCCTCGTGCCAGTTGCCCGACACGAACAGCGGCACATAGCCGGCGCGTTCCAGTTCGCGCTCGATGCCGAGCAGGGCCTCGCCGTAGAAGGGGCTGGAGATGATCTGCGTGACGACGCCGATGGACAGCGTGCGCCCGCCGGCCAGGCCGCGCGCCACCGGGTTGGGGCGGAATCCCAGCTCCTGGATGGCGGCCTGCACCGCGTCCTTCTTGGCCTGGCTGACGGCCGCGGTGCCGTTCAGGATGCGCGACACCGTGCTCGGCGACACGCCGGCCAGTTCGGCCACCTGCTCCAGCGTCACCACGCCGTCCGGGCGGGCGATTGAAGGCGCTTTCTTGGCGGGGGGCGGCTTGTCGGTCATGGGCGGGCGGGCAGTGCCGCGAGTGTAGGGGCCGGTCGCGCCCGTTGCGGTGGAGGCTCCGGCCGGCGTCCTAGGGTTTGTGCGGCTGGGGTGCCCGGGCGTCGCGCGGCACAATCTTGAAAGCGCTTTCAAATTATGTCCAACCTCGCTCTCCTCAACCGCCGCCACCTGCTCGCCGCTGCCGCCAGCGCGGCGACCGGCCTGGGCCGGGCCGCCGAACGGCCGCCGCTGACGGTGGCGGCCTTCCCGCTGGTCGACGCCATCGCCAGGGACGTGCTCAAGGGCTGGAGCCGGAGCCATCCCGAGGTGCGTGCCGAAGTCATCAGCCGCCAGTACGACGACCACCACACGGCGATGACGACAGCGCTATCCACGTCCGGCCACCTGCCCGACGTCATCGCGCTGGAGGCGAGCTACCTGGGGCGCTTCTCGCTCGGTTCGGGCCTGGAGGACCTGTCGGCGCCGGCCTTTGGCGCGGAGCGCTTCAAGGACGGCTTCGTGCCCTTCGCCTTCGAGACGGCGCGCAACCGCGACGGCCACGTCGTCGCGATGCCGACCGACATCGGGCCGGGCTCGCTGTTCTACCGCGCCGACCTGCTGGCCCGGGCCGGGCTGAAGGAGGCGGACCTGACGCGCTCCTGGGACGCCTACGTCGAGGCCGGCGCCGAGCTGAAGGCCAGGACCGGCGCCTACCTGATCGGCGACGTGCGGCTGCTGAAGGACATCGTCGTGCGCGCCGGCACGCCGCCGGGCGAGGGCCAGTTCTTCGATGGTCAGGGGCGGGCGCAGCTCACGTCGCCGCGCTTCCTGCGCGCCTTCGAGCTGGCGCGCAAGGTGCGGCGGCTGGGCCTGGACGCGCGCGTCGAGGTCTGGTTCAACGACTGGGCCGAGATGCTCAAGCGCGGCCGGCTGGCCACCGAGATGTCGGGCGGCTGGATGGCCGGCCAGATGGCCAACTGGGTGGCGCCCGGCACGGCCGGCAAATGGCGCGTGGCCCAGCTGCCCGAGAACGCCTACTGCTCCTACGGCGGCACCTACTACGCCATCCCGCGCCGCTCGGCACCGGAGCGCAAGCAGCTCGCCTGGCAGCTGATCCAGGAGCTGACGCTGGACCGCCAGCGCCAGCTGGACGCCTTCAAGTCCCAGGACGCCTTCCCGGCGCTGCTGGCCGCGCAGGAGGGGCCGTTCTTCGACGTGCCGCTGCCCTTCCTCGGCGGCCAGAAGGCGCGCCAGCTGTGGCGCGAGGCGGCGCACCGCATCCCGGTCGTGCGGATGCACAGGCAGCACAAGTTCGCCGACGAGGTCGTCAACGCCGAGCTCGACAACGTGCTGGAGTACGGCAAGCCAATTCCACAGGCGCTGGAAGACGCGCAGGCGCTGTTGGTGCATCGGGCGAATCGCTGACATGGAACACAGATGCAACCACAGAGGCACAGAGGCACAGAGAAGCAGCCGCCATGCATTGCCTCTGTGTCTCTGTGCCTCTGTGGTTGCATTTCCGCCATCGCATCCCGCTGACTGACATGCAATTGCGCATTCCTTCATCGTGGGCCCCCTACCTGCTGGTCAGCCCCTTCCTGATCCTGTTCGCCGTCTTCGGCCTGTTCCCGCTGCTGTTCTCGCTGTGGCTGGCCTTCCAGTCCTGGGAGCCCACGAGCGGCATCGAGTCGATGAAGTTCGTTGGCCTCGAGAACTTCGTCTTCGCGCTGACCGACGGCTGGTTCTGGAAGGCGCTGCGCAACACGCTGTGGCTGGCCGTCGCGGCGGGCCTGCCCCAGCACCTCGTCGCGCTGCCGCTGGCCGTCTTCCTGCACCAGGCCTTCGGGCGCTGGCGCGGCCTGTTCTCGGGCGCCTATTTCCTGCCCTACATCACGTCCACGGTCGCCATCGCGATGCTGTTCGGCTCGCTGTTCTCGACCGACTACGGCCTCGTCAACCAGGCCCTGCACGCCCTCTTCGGCACCGAGCACATCAACTGGATGCGCTCGCCGCAGGCCATCAAGCCGGCCGTGGCCATCATCGTGTTCTGGCGCTATGTCGGCTTCAATCTGGTGCTCTACCTCGCCGCGCTGCAGACGCTGCCGCACGACCTCTACCAGGCCGCCAAGCTCGACGGCGCCGGCCCCTGGCAGCAGTTCCTGCGCATCACGCTGCCCGGCCTCAAGCCCATGATCCTGTTCGGCGTGACGCTGTCCGTCATCGGCGGCATGCAGCTCTTCGAGGAGCCCTTCATCCTGACCAACGGCAAGGGCGGTGCCGACCAGGCGGCGATGACGGTGGCCATCTACCTCTACCGCCTGGCCTTCGACTTCAGCGACTTCGGCGGCGCCAGCGCGCTGGCCTGGATCATGTTCGGCCTCATCGCGCTACTGACCTGGCTGACCAACAAGGCCTTCGGGGACCGGCGGGCGCAGCCATGAGGACGATCCCGAAGTACGCGGCCTATGCCATCGTCCTCGTCGGCGCGTTCATCATGCTCGCGCCCTTCTACTTCATGTTCGTGTTCGCGACGCAGTCGCGCACCGACATCTTCAACGTGCCGCCGCCGCTGGGGTTCGGCGGCGAGCTGCTGGACAACATCAGGCTGCTCACCACCCGGCTGCCGTTCTGGAAGAACGTCGGCTGGAGCCTCTACGTCGGCCTGATGTCCACGGCGCTGACGCTGCTGTTCTGCTCCATGGCCGGCTATGCCTTCGCGATGCTGGAGTTCCGCTTCAAGCGGGCGCTGTTCGCACTCGTCATGGGCACGCTGATGGTGCCGGCCTTCATGAACATGATCCCCAGCTTCATGGTCATGGACGCGCTGGGCTGGATCGACACCCACCGCGCCCTCTACCTGCCCGGCGCGGCCAGCGCCTTCGGCATCTTCCTGATGCGCCAGTTCGCGGCCAGCACCGTGCCCAGGGAACTGCTCAGCGCCGCCCGCATCGACGGCTGCAGCGAGCTCGGCATCTACTGGCGCATCGCACTGCCGCTGATGAAGCCGGCGCTGGGCACGCTGGGCCTCATCACCTTCATCGGCTCATGGAACAACTTCATGAGCCCGCTCATCGTGCTGCGCAGCGCCGACAACTACACGCTGCCGCTGGCCCTGCGCAGCCTGTTCAGCACCACCAGCACCGAGTGGGGCGCGCTGATGGCGGGGTCGGCAATAGCCACGCTGCCCCTGCTCGTCCTCTTCGTCGTCTCGTCGCGCCAACTGATCGCGGGCCTGACCGCCGGTGCCGTCAAGTGAAACCCATGACCCAAGCCCCCCTGCACCGACAGTTCCCGCCCGACTTCGTCTGGGGCGTGGCCACCAGCAGCTTCCAGATCGAGGGCGCCGCGCATGAAGACGGCAAGGGCGAGTCCATCTGGGACGCCTTTTGCAGGCAGCCCGGCGCCATCGCCGACGCCAGCAACGGCGACGTGGCCTGCGACCACTTCCACCGCCTGGAGAGCGACCTCGACCTGATCGCCTCGCTGGGCGTCAACTGCTACCGCTTCTCCATCGCCTGGCCGCGCGTGCAGGCCCTGGGCCACGGCGAGTTCAATGCCAGGGGCCTGGACTTCTACGAGCGCCTGGTGGATGGCCTGAAGGCGCGCGGCATCCGGGCCTTCGCGACGCTGAACCACTGGGACCTGCCGCAGGGCCTGCAGGACCGCGGCGGCTGGAACGACCGCGACACCGTGCACCGCTTCGTCGACTACGCCCGCCATGTGCAGGCCCGCCTGGGCGACCGGCTGGACGGCATCACCACGCACAACGAACCCTGGGTCGTCGCCGTGCTGGGCCACGAGCAGGGCAGCTTCGCGCCCGGCATCAAGAGCCGCAGGATCGCGGCCCAGGTCTGCCACCACCTGCTGCTCAGCCACGGCCTGGCCCTGCAGGCCCTGCGCGCCGACGGCGCCAGGAGCCGGCTCGGCATCGTGCTCAACCTGTCCTCCTGCGTGCCGGCCACGGCCATGCCCGAGGACATCGCCGCCGCGGCCCTGGCCGACGCCCGCGGCCGGCGCTGGTATGCCGACCCCCTGTTCAAGGGCAGCTATCCCGAGGAGGTGCTGGCCGAGCTCGGCGCCGACGCGCCCGTCGTGCAGGCCGGCGACATGGGCTTGATCGCCCAGCCCATGGACTACTTCGGTGTCAACTACTACACCCGCACCGTCGTGTCGGCCGGCGGCCAGGAGTGGGACGCCAAGGAGCGCGGCCTGCCCGTCACCGACATGGGCTGGGAGGTCTACGCCCCCGGCCTGACCGACCTGCTCTTGCTGCTGCACCGCGACTACCCCGGCCTGCCGCCCGTCTACGTGACCGAGAACGGCGGCGCCTTCAAGGACGGCAAGCTGGCCCAGGGCCGCGTGCAGGACGACGACCGCATCGCCTATCTGCGCGACCACATCGCCGCCGTCGCCAGCGCCATGCGCCAGGGCGTGCCCATGGCCGGCTATATGGTCTGGAGCCTGCTGGACAACTTCGAATGGGCCAGCGGCTACCTGAAGCGCTTCGGCATCGTGCACGTCGACTACGCCACCCAGGCGCGCACGCCCAAGGCCAGCGCCGAGTGGTACCGCGACTTCCTCGCCGCCTGGCGCGGCTGGACACTTCACAAGACCACCCCGGAGACCAATCCATGAACGCCATCACCCGCCCACCCAGCCCCTTGCGCGGCCTGCTGCCCGCCCTTGCCGCCGTGTTGACGGCCTGCGGCGGCGGTGGTGGTTCGGCCACCGCGGCCCCGGCACCCGCGCCGGCACCCGCCCCCGCGCCTGCGCCGTCCGGCAGCTGGACCCTGGTCTGGAGCGACGAGTTCAACGATGCGGCCGGCACCCTGCCCAACCCCGCCAACTGGAGCTACGACCTCGGCAACGCCGAGGCCAGCGGCTGGGGCAACCACGAGCTGGAGTACTACACGTCCAGCGCGCGCAATGCGCAGACCGACGGCAACGGCCACCTCGTCATCACCGCCGACAAGGCCGTCAACCCCGGCCCCTGCTGGAACGGCAGCCCCTGCGGCTACACCTCGGCCCGCATCCACACCAACGGCAAGGTTGGCTTCACCTACGGCAAGGTCGAGGCGCGCATGAAGCTGCCGGCCGGCCAGGGCATCTGGCCGGCCTTCTGGGCGCTGGGCGCCGACCTCGCCAGTGTTGGCTGGCCGGCCTCCGGCGAACTCGACATCATGGAATTCGTCGGCAAGACGCCCAACACCGTCTACGGCACGGCCCACGGCCCCGGCTACTCGGGCGCGAACGGCATCGGCAAGCCCTATGGCTTCAGCGGCCCGGTGGCCGGCGACTTCCACACCTACACGCTGATCAAGCGGCCCAACGAGGTGATCTGGCTGGTGGATGGCGCCCAGTACCACCGCATCACGCCCACGTCGCTGCCGGCTGGCGGCAGCTGGGTCTTCGAGAAGCCGATGTTCATCATCCTCAATCTCGCCATCGGCGGCGACTGGCCCGGCTCGCCCGACGCGGCGACGGTCTTCCCGGCGCAGATGCAGGTGGACTGGGTGAGGGTCTACAAGGAAAACTGAGCGGAGGCCTCGATCCGTTCCCCGGCCGCGTCGAACCACAGCGCCTTCGCTGCATCGAAGCCGAAGCGCAGCGCGGCACCCTCCGCCACTGCCGGCTGCCCCGGCAGCACGGCCGACAGCGTGGCGCCGGCGCTGCCCAGCCACACCACATGCTGGTTGCCCAGCGGCTCGACGAGCTGGATCTCGGCCGCGAAGGGCTGGTCCGCGCCCAGGCGCAGGTGTTCCGGCCGCACGGCCAGCGTCAGCGCCTCGCCCGGCTGGCGCGAGGCCAGCGCGGCCGGCAGCGGCAGCGCGAGGGCCGGCGACACGAACTGCCCGGCTTCGCCCACCCGGCCGTCGATGCGGTTGATGGCCGGCGAGCCGACGAAGCCGGCCACGCGCAGGTTCTTCGGCCGGTCGTAGACCTCGGCCGGCGTGCCGACCTGCTGGATGACGCCCTGGTGCATGACGACGATGCGCGTGGCCAGCGTCATGGCCTCGACCTGGTCGTGCGTCACGTAGATCATCGTGTTGCCCAGGCGGCCGTGCAGGGTCTTGAGCTCGCGGCGCAGGTCGGTGCGCAGCTTGGCGTCGAGGTTGGACAGCGGCTCGTCCAGCAGCAGCACCTTGGCCTCGCGCACGACGGCGCGGCCGATGGCCACGCGCTGGCGCTGGCCGCCGGAGAGCTGGCCGGGCCGGCGGTCCAGCAGCGCGGTCAGCTGCAACATCCCGGCCGCGGCGGCCACGCGCTTCTCGAGCTCGGCCTTGGGCGTCTTGGCCATCTTCAGCGGGAAGGCCAGGTTCTCCTTCACCGTCATCGTCGGATAGAGGGCATAGCTCTGGAACACCATGCCCACGCCGCGCCGGCTGGGCTCGGCGTGGGTCATGTCCTGCCCGCCGATGTGGATGCTGCCGGCGCTGACCGGGTTCAGCCCGGCGATGGTGTGCAGCAGCGTGGACTTGCCGCAGCCCGAGGGGCCGAGCAGCACCAGGAACTCGCCGCTGTGGACGTCGAGGTCGAGGCCCTGGATGACCTCGTGCTTGCCGAAACGGATGCCAAGGTCCTGGATGTGAACGCGGGTCAAGACGGTCTCCTCATGGGTCCGGCATGATTACTTGAAATTAATGAACTTAATATCGTATTAACCATGAGGGCCGGCGCGGCTACAGTCGGCCCACGATGAACCTGCTGCTCGCCGAAGACGACACCCTGCTGGCCGATGCCTTGCAGCAGCAGTTGATGAACGCCGCGTTCAAGGTCGAATGGGCCGAGAACGGCGCCGTGGCCGAATACCTGCTGCGCAAGCAGGACTTCGACGTCGCCGTGCTGGACCTGGGCCTGCCCATGGTGGACGGCCTGACCGTGCTCAAGCGCGTGCGCGAGGCCGGCCGCACGCTGCCCATCCTCGTGCTGACCGCGCTGGACGCGCTGGAGCACCGCGTGGCCGGCCTGCAGGCGGGCGCGGACGACTACCTGACCAAGCCCTTCGACTTCCCCGAGCTGGAGGCCCGCCTGCATGCGCTGCTGCGGCGCAGCCGGCCCGCGGGCGCCGCCGTGCAGCTGCGCGGCCTGAGCCTGGACCGCGGCGCGCGCCGCGCCAGCGTGGCCGGCCAGCCGCTGGAGCTGAGCCCGCGCGAATGGACGCTGCTGGACCTGCTGCTGACCGAGCGCGACCGCGTCGTCACCAAGGCGCAGATCGTCGAGGCCTGGGGGGTCGACGAGGGCGGCTCCATCGAGGTCTACATCCATCGCCTGCGCAAGAAGCTCGAAGGCTCGGGCCTGGCCGTGCGCACCGTGCGCGGCCTGGGCTATCTGCTCGAAGCGACCGCGTCGTGACCGCCCCGGCCGGCCGGTCCCTGCACCGGCAACTGCTGCTCTGGCTGCTGCTGCCGCAGATCGTGCTGTGGCTGGTGGCGGCCTTCGGGGCCTACCGGCTGGCCACGCGACATGCGGACGAGCTGATCGACGCCAGCCTGCTGCAGTCGGCCCGGGCGCTGGCGCGGCAGATCAAGCCCACGGCCAGCGGCCTGTTCGTGGACCTGCCGCGCTCGGCCCAGGACATCCTGGCCGCCGACCCCGACGACCGCGTGCTCTACCTCGTCGGCTCGCCGCCGGGCGCGCTGCTGCTGGGCGACTTCCGCCTGCCGCCGCCACCCGGCCGGCCGCGGCTCGACGAGCCGGTGTTCTTCGACGCGGTGCTGAAGGGCGAGCGCCTGCGCCTGGTCTCGCTGGACCTGCACCTGGGCGCGGCCGGCGCGGCGGATTCGACGCTGCGCGTGCAGGTGGCCCGCTCCAGCGCGCCGCGCGAGCTGCTGGCGCGGCGCATGCTGCTGGACACGGCCCTGCCGCTGTCGCTGCTGATCGCGCTGATGAGCATGGGCGTGTGGGCCGGGATCCGCAAGGGCCTGAAGCCCTTGGCCGAGCTGCAGCGGCAGATGCAGGGCCGCCGCGCCGACGCGCTGGACCCGGTGCAGCTGCGGTCCGCGCCGCCCGAGGTGGGCGCGCTGGCAGGCGCCGTCAACGAGCTGCTGGGCCAGGTGCAGCAGAGCCTGGCCGTGCAGCGCCGCTTCATCAGCGACGCGGCCCACCAGCTGCGCACGCCGCTGGCCGGCCTGAAGAGCCAGACCGAGCTCGCGCTCGCAGCGGTGGATGCCACCTCGGACCCCGCGCTGCGCCAGCGCCTGGCGCGCGTGCATGAGAGCGCCGTGCGCGGCGCCCGCCTCGTGTCGCAGCTGCTGGTGCTGGCCCGCACCGACCCCGAGGCCATGGCGGCCCAGGGCTGGGCGGCGGTGGACTGCGCCCGTCTCGTGCGCGAGGTCACGGCCGAGGGGGTGCCGCGTGCGCGGGCAGCCGGCTGCGACCTGGGCGTCGAAGTCGCCCACGAGGGCCTGGCCGTGCAGGGCGTCGAGCTGCTGCTGCGCGAGGCGCTGGCCAACCTCGTCGACAACGCGCTGCGCTACGCCGGCCCGGGCGCCACCGTCACCGTGAGGCTGAGGCGCGCGGGCGACGACGTGTGGATCGACGTCGAGGACGACGGCCCCGGCCTGGCGCCGGCGCTGCGCGAGCGCGCCTTCGAGCGCTTCGTGCGCGGCGCGCCGAACGGCGAGGGCTGCGGCCTGGGCCTGGCCATAGCTCGCGAGATCGCCGAGCGCCACGGCGGCAGCGCCGAGCTGCTGCCCGCCGCGCCGCGGGGCTGCATTGCGCGGCTGACCTTGCCTTTGATGAACTAAGCCGCAGCTTCCAGCAGCTCGCCCATCCGGCCGAGCGCCGTGGCTATGTCGTCCGGCGCGATGCGGCCGAAACCCATCAGCAGGCCGTCCAGGGCCGCGCCGAAGCGCTGCAGCGGGTAGAGCCCCACGTCCACGCGCCGGGCCAGCGCCGCCAGCCGCGTGGCGTCGACGGCCAGGCCCGGCTTCAGCAGGGCCGCCTGATGGAAGCCGGCCTCCGCGGGCAGCAGCGTCAGCCATGGCGCCAGCCGCGTGCCGAAGCCGGCCATCAGCCGCTCGCGCCGCTGCGCGTACTCGGCCACGCAGCGGCGCAGATGCTTGCGGTAGGCGCCCTCGGCCATGAAGCGGGCCAGCGCGTTCTGCAGCAGGCTGGGGCCGTGCACGTCGGCCAGGTGCTTGGCGTTCAGCAGGGCCTCGCGCAACGCGGGCAGGCCGGGCGGCGTGACGACATAGCCCAGCCGCAGCGACGGCGCCAGCGTCTTGGAGAAGCTGCCGACGAAGGCGACCCGGCCTTCGGCGTCCAGCCCCTGCAGGCTGTCGCGCGGCTGGCCCTCGAAGCGGAATTCGCTGTCGTAGTCGTCCTCGATGACGACGGCGCCGCTGCGCGAGGCCCAGGCCAGCAAGGCCTGCCGTCGTGAGGCGCTCATCGCGACGCCGAGCGGGAACTGGTGGGCCGGCGTCGTGTAGACGAGGCGGGCGTCGGCCGGCAGCGCATCGGTGACCAGGCCCTCGCCGTCCACCGGCACATGCGCCGCGCGGGCGCCCTGGGCCTGCAGCATCGCCAGCAGCGGCGGGTAGCCCGGCGACTCCAGCGCCGCCACGTCGCCCGGGCCCGCGAGCACGCGCACGAGCAGGTCGAAGGCCTGCTGCGCTCCCTGCGTCACGATGACGTCGGCCGCCGAGCAGCGCACGCCGCGGGCGAAGGCGACATGTTCGGCGATCGCCTCGCGCAGCCCGGCCAAGCCGGCCGGCGGCGCATGCGCGCCGCCCTGGCCGAGCTGGCGCTGGGCCGCGTGCAGATGGCGCCGCCAGTCGGCGTGCGGGAACAGCGCCGGCTCGGGTGAGCCGCCGACGAAGTCGTAGCGCGCCAGCGGGCTGCCGGCCATGCGCAGGAACGGCAGCGGCAGGGCCTGGAAGGCGGTGATGCGTTCGACGCTGGCCAGGCGCGGCGGCGGCGCGGCGGGCGGCGGCGTGTCGTCGGCCGGCGCCGGCAGCGCCCGCACGAAGCTGCCGCGCCCGCGCCGCGCGTCGATGAGCTGCTCCAGCGCCAGCCGCTCGTAGGCCTCGGCCACCGTCTGGCGGGCCAGGCCCAGCTGTTCGGCCAGCAGCCGCGTGGGCGGCAGCTGCGTGTCGGCGGCCAGGCGCCCGCTGCGGATCAGGCTGCGCAGCTGGCGCAGCAGCTGCTCGCCGCGCGGCTGGCCGGGGTCGATGACGATGTGGAGATCCATTGGCTTGGTCGAAATGCGCTGGATTGGACTGGCGGCGATGGTGTGGCCGGACACACCATTCGTTCACCCCAACCTTCTGTCCGCACGCATCCTATGAGCACGCCCCGCATCGACTACCACGCCGCCTCTCCCGCCGCCATGAAGGCCATGCTGTCCATGTCCGCCGCCGTCAACAACCTGGGCCTGGAGCACAGCCTGCTGGAGCTGGTGAAGATGCGCGCCTCGCAGATCAACGGCTGCGCCTTCTGCCTGGACATGCATGCCCGCGACGCGCGCAAGGCCGGCGAGAGCGAGCGGCGCCTTCATGTGCTGCCGGCCTGGCGCGAGACCGGGCTGTTCAGCCGCCGCGAGCAGGCCGCGCTGGCCTGGACCGAGGCGCTGACCCTGGTGACCCAAGGCCATGCGCCGGACGCCGACTACGACCTCGCCCGCAGCGAGTTCAGCGACGCCGAGCTGGTGAACCTGACGCTGGCCATCACGACCATCAACGCCTGGAACCGCTTCGCCATCGGCTTCCGCAAGGCGCTGCCGGTGGAGCAATGATTCAGGCGTAGCGGTCCACGCCGTCGACGAGCCGCGCGCACAGTCGCGGCTCGGCCAACCGCTCCAGCCACCAGGCCAGGGCCCGGCCGTCGCCGGCCCGCCATCCGACATAGAGCGTGTTGGGCTCGCGCGGCACGGCCACCGCCTTGGCAACCAGTTCGCCGCGCAGGAGCAGCGAGGCCACGCGCACCTCGGGCAGCCAACCCACGCCCAGGCCAGCGCGCTGGGCGGCGATCTTGGCGGCCATGCTGGGCACGGCCAGCCGGGCCTGGCCGGCGCCGTGGCCATAGGCACGGCCATCGCCGCGTCGCGAGGTGTCGGCCACGACGACGGCGCGGTGGGCCCGCATCTGCTCGGCCGTCAGCGACCCCTTGGCCTTGGCCAGCGGGTGGCGCGGCGCGACGGCATAGACCCAGCGCATCTCGCCCAGCTCGCGCCACTGCACGCCCAGGCCGGCCGGCGGCTCGTTGGTCGCGCCGATGACGAGGTCGCCGCGGCCCTCGGCCAGGGCCTCCCAGGTGCCGCCCAGCACCTCGTGCGTGACGCGCAGGCTCACGCCCGAGTCCAGCTTGTCGAAGTCCTGGATGAGGGGCAGCAGCGAGTCGAACTCGATGATCTCGTCGGTGACGATCCACAGCCGGTCCTCCCAGCCCTTGGCCACCTGCGTGACGCGGCGCGTGAGGCGCTGCATGTCGTCGCGCAGCCTTGTCGCCTCGCGCACCAGCAGCGCGCCGGCGGGTGTGAGCTGCAGCCGGTAGCGGCGGCGGTCGAAGAGCAGGGCGTCGAAGCGGCCCTCGATCTGGCGCAGCGTGTACGACACGGTGGACGGTGCCTTGCCCAGGCTGGCCGCGGCGCGCGAGAGGCTGCCGCTGTCGAGGATGGCTTCCATCAACTGGATCTCGTCGTCGCTGAGCATGTTCGAAAGCCTTGCACGAGTCGGCCAACGGGGCCGGACGTCAAAAGGGATGCGCGATCCGAGTATCGAGTCCACGGCACACCCGCCGCATCCCCAGCAAGGAAACCATCATGTCCCGCTTCGCAAACAAGACCGTCCTCGTCACCGGTGGCACCTCCGGCATCGGCCTGGCCACGGCCCGCGCCTTCGCCGCCGAGGGCGCCCACGTCATCGTCACGGCCCGCCCGGGCCGCAAGGTCGAGGCCGACGACGGCTTCGAACTGGTGCCGCTGGACGCGGCCGACGTGATCGGCGCCCGCGCGCTGGGCGCCCACCTGGCTGCCGCCGGCCGCAAGCTCGACGCCGTGTTCGTCAACGCCGGCATCGCCGAGTTCGCCTCGCTGACCGATGCGACCGAAGATCTCTGGGACCGCACCTTCGGCACCAATGCCCGCGGTGCCTTCTTCCTGATCCAGGCGCTGCGCCCGGTGCTGGCCCAGGGCGCGTCCATCGTGCTGAACGGCTCCATCAACGCGCGCATCGGCATGCCCAACTCGGCCATCTATGCCGCCAGCAAGGCCGCGCTGATCTCGCTGGCCAAGACGTTGTCGGCCGAACTGCTGCCGCAGGGCGCGCGCGTCAACGTCGTCAGCCCCGGCCCGGTGACCACGCCGCTTTACGGCAAGCTGGGCTTCGATGCCGACACGCTGAAGCAGGTCGCCACGCAGATCCAGGGCCAGATCCCGCTGGGCCGCTTTGGCACGCCCGAGGAGATCGCCTCCACCGTGCTGCACCTCAGCGCGCCGGAATCGGCCTTCATCGTCGGCACGGAAATCATCGTCGACGGCGGCATGAGTCAACTTTGAGGAGCACGACCATGAAGCGACTCATCTCCGCCCTGGCCGCGCTGCTGCTCGCCGTCGGCGTGCAGGCGGCCACGATTGAAGACCACAGCGCCACCGCCAACGGCGTGCAGCTGCATTACCTGCAGGCCGGCGCCGGCAGTGACACGCCCGTCGTGCTGCTGCACGGCTACGCCGAGACCAGCCACATGTGGCTGCCGCTGATGGACCAGCTCGCCGACCGCCGCGTCGTCATCGCGCCCGACCTGCGCGGCGCCGGCGGCTCCGCGAAGCCGGACGGCGTCTACGACAAGAAGACGCTGGCCCAGGACGTGCACGCGTTGGTCAAGGGCCTGGGCCACCGCAAGGTCAAGATCGTCGGCCACGACATCGGCCTGATGGTGGCCTATGCCTACGCGGCACAGTACCCGGACGAGGTCGAGAGAATCGTGCTGATGGACGCCTTCCTGCCTGGCGTGGGCGACTGGAAGAGCGTCTGGCTGCTGCGCGACCTGTGGCACTTCCACTTCCACGGCCAGACCGCACTGCAGCTGGTGCAAGGCCGGGAGCGCATCTACTTCGAGCACTTCTGGAACGACTTCGCCGCCGACCGCACGCACTCGCTGTCCGAGGCCGACCGGCAGTTCTACACGGCGGCCTATGCCCAGCCGGGCGGCATGAAGGCGGGCTTCGGCTACTTCAAGGCCTTCGAGCAGGATGCGGCCGACTTCGCCGGCTTTGCTAGGACGCCGCTGAAGCAGCCCATGCTGGTGCTGACCGGTGAGAAGGCCTCGGGCAACTTCCTGATCGAGCAGGCCCGGCTGGTGGACGGCAAGGTCGAAGGTGTCGTCGTCAAGGGCTCGGGCCATTGGCTGATGGAGGAGGCTCCGGCGCAAACCATTCCGCGTCTGGTGGACTTCCTGAACCGCCGCTGAGCGGTCACCCGGAGTGGCGACAATCGCGGCGTTGTCCCAGCTCTGCGATTGCCTGACCGCCATGTCCACCCGCACCGTCTTTGGCGCCTGCCCCCACGACTGCCCCGACACCTGCGCGCTGCAGGTCACCGTCGAGAACGAACGCGTCGTCAAGGTGCAGGGCCGCGCCGAGCACCCCAGCACCCACGGCGCGCTATGCACCAAGGTCTCGCGCTACCCCGAGCGAACCTACCACGCCGAGCGCCTGCTGCACCCGCTCAAGCGCGTCAGCAAGAAGACCGAGGCGCCGCGCTTCGTGCAGGTCAGCTGGGCCGAGGCCCTCGCCGACATCGCGGCCCGGCTCAAGGCCATCGCCGCCCGCGACCCGCAGACCATCCAGCCCTACAGTTATGCCGGCACCATGGGCCTGATCCAGGGCGAGGCCATGGCCGGGCGGCTTTGGAACGCGCTGGGCGCCGCACGCCTGGACCGCACCATCTGCGCCTCGGCCGGCGGCGCCGGGCTGGCCGCCACCTATGGCCACAAGCTGGGCATGCACACGCGCCACTTCGCCGGTGCCAAGTTCATCGTCATCTGGGGCAGCAACAGCATCACGTCCAATCTGCATTTCTGGACCTATGCCAACCAGGCCAAGCGCGACGGCGCCAAGCTCATCTGCATCGACCCGCGCAGGACCGAGACCGCCGACAAATGCCACCAGCACATCGCGCTGCTGCCCGGCACCGACGGCGCGCTGGCCCTGGGCCTGATGCACGAGCTGATCGCCCACGACTGGCTGGACCACGACTACATCCAGCGCCATGTCGACGGCTGGGACGAACTGCGCGACAAGGCCCTGGCCTGGCCGCCGGAGCGCGTCGCCGCGACCTGCGGCATCACGGCCGACGAGGTGCGCGGCCTGGCCCGCGACTACGCGGACAGGGATGTCCTGGCGGCGCCCGCCGCCATCCGCATGAACTACGGCCTGCAGCGCGTGCGCGGCGGCGGCAATGCGGTGCGGCTGATCGCGCTGCTGCCCTGCCTGACCGGCGCCTGGCGCCACCCGAGCGGCGGCGTGCTGCTGTCGGCCTCGGGCTGGTTCGCGCCCTACAAGAACCCGGCGCTGGAGCGGCCCGACCTGCTCGCCGGCCGGCAGCCACGCACGGTCAACATGAGCACCATCGGCGACGCGCTGCTGGCCGAGGCCTCGCCCGAGTTCGGGCCGCGCATCGAGGCCCTGGTCGTCTACAACAGCAACCCGGTGGCCGTGGCGCCGGAGTCGCCCAAGGTGGTCAAGGGCTTCCAGCGCGAAGACCTGTTCACCGTCGTGCTCGAACACTTCATGACCGACACGGCCGACCTCGCCGACTATGTGCTGCCGGCCACGACGCAGCTGGAGCACCTGGACGTGCACACCAGCTACGGCCACACCGACGTGCTGATGAACCAGCCGGCCATCGCGCCGCTGGGCGAGGCCAAGACCAACACGCAGATCTTCCGCGAGCTGGCCGCGGCCCTGGGCCTGACCGACCCGGCCCTGCGCGAGACCGACGAGGAGCTGGCCGCCCAGGCCTTCACGGCCGACATCGACCTGGCGTTGCTGCGCAGCCAGGGCTGGCAGCCCCTGCCCGTGGCCGAGGCGCCGTTCGCCAACGGCGGCTTCCGCACGCCCAACGGTCGCGCCCAGGCGGCCGGTGCGGACTTCGTGCCCAACTACGAGAGCGCCGCCAGCGCACCCGAGCTGGCCGCTCGCTACCCGCTGGCCATGATCTCGCCGCCGGCGCGCAACTTCCTGAACAGCAGCTTCGTCAACGTGAAAAGCCTGCGCGACATCGAAGGCGAGCCGGTCATCGAGATGCACGCCGACGACGCCGCCGCGCGCAGCCTGGCCGACGGCGCGCTGGTGGCCGCCTTCAACGACCGCGGCCGCTACGTCGCCAAGCTCAAGGTCAGCCCGCGCGCGCGGCCCGGCGTCGTCAACGGCCTGGGCGTGTGGTGGCGTAAGCTCGGCGTGCAGGGCAGCAACGTCAACGAGGTGACCCACCAGCGCCTGACGGACATGGGCAATGCGCCGGCCTTCTACGACTGCCTGGTCGAGGTGGAACCCGCTTGATCCGCCGGGCGCTGCTCGTCGCCGTCGCGGCGCTTTCGCTGAGTGGCTGCAGCGCCGTCAGCCACTGGAGCCAGGCCGCCGGTGGTCATCTGGCGCTGATGCGTGCCGCCAGGCCGGTGGACGACTGGCTGGCCGACCCGGCCACGGCGCCCGACCTCGCCGAGCGCCTGCGGCTGTCGCAGCAGATGCGCGACTTCGCCACCCGCCGCCTCGCGCTGCCCGACAACAACAGCTACCGCCGCTATGCCGACCTGCATCGGCCGGCCGCGGTCTGGAACGTCGTCGCGGCGCCGGAGTTCGGCTTCGAGCTGAAGACCTGGTGCTACCCCGTCATGGGATGCGCCGGCTACCAGGGCTGGTTCAGCCGCGACGAGGCCCAGGCCCATGCCGATGCGCTGCAGGCCGAGGGCTGGGAGGTGCAGGTGCAGGCCATCCCCGCCTATTCCAGCCTGGGCTGGAGCCGCGTCCTCGGCGGCGACCCGCTGCTGAACACCTTCATCCGCTACCCCGAGGGCGAGCTGGCGGCCATGCTCTTCCACGAACTGGCCCACCAGCGCGTCTACGTGGCCGACGACACCGGCTTCAACGAGGCCTATGCCAGCGCGGTCGAGCTGCTCGGCGCGCGCGAATGGCTGGCGGCCAAGCCCGAGGCGCTGGCCGCCTTCGAGGATGGCCGCGCCCGGCGCGAGCGCTTCCTCGCACTGGCCCGGCAGGGCCGCGAACGCCTGGCCGCCGTCTACGCCGGCCCCGCCGCGCAGCGCGCTGAAGGCAAGGCCGCCGTCACGGCCGAGCTGCGCGCCCGCGCACCGGACGAGGCGCCCGGCTACGAGGCCTGGTTCCAGCGCGCCAACAACGCCAGCTTCGCCATCCTGTCGGCCTACGACGAACTGGTGCCGGCCTTCATCAGGCTGTTCGAGCGCGAGGGGCGGGACTGGGTGAAGTTCCACGCGGCCGTCGAGCGGCTGAAGCCGCTGTCGCGCGAGGAGCGCCGTGCTAACTTGCGGGGCCAAGGAGGCCCCCATGAGTCTGGTTCTTCGTCGCGTCAAACCCGCTGACGCCGCCGCGATTGCCGAGCAGTTCGCCGACCCCGATGTGTTCGGCGGCACGCTGCAACTGCCCTACCCGAGCGAGGAGCTCTGGGCCCAACGCATCGCCGGCATGAACCCGCCCGCGGCCGGTTCCAACGAGATGGTGCTGGCCGCCGTGCTGGACGACAAGGCCGTCGGCCTGGCCGGCCTGCACCCCGTCGGCCCGGCGGTGCGCCGCCGCCACGCGATGTCGCTGGGCATCACGGTCGCCAAGGCCAGCCAGGGCCAGGGCGTCGGCAACGCGCTGATGGCCGCGCTGATCGACTACGCCGACAACTGGGCGCAGATCCTGCGCATCGAGCTGACCGTCTATCACGACAACCAGCGCGCGATCCGTCTCTACGAGCGCCACGGCTTCGCCCCCGAAGGGCGGCTCAAGGCCTATGGGCTGCGCAACGGCGTCTACGAGGATGTGCTGGCGATGGCGAGGCTGCATCCGAGGCAGCCGATGGTGCGGGGTGCAGGCGACTGAGGATTCGTATTCACGGCAAGGCCTGCCCCCGCGCCGCCACATACAGCCGATACCACTCGTCCCGGCTCAGCTGAATCCTCACCGCATCGCCGCAGGCGCGAATCCGCTCCGCATTGCCGCTGCCGATGACCGGCTGGATGCCCGCCGGATGCCTCAGCAGCCAGGCCAGCAGCACGGCGTTGGCCGTCGTGCGGTGGGCCTCGGCGATCTCGTGCACGGCCTGGGCCGCGGCCGACGCGGCCGGGTCGTTGAAGCGGCCCTGCGCCAGCGCGCCCCAGGCCTGCAGCTGCACGCCGTGCTGCTGCGCATATTCCAGCGTGCCGGCCCAGGCGATGCCGCCGGGGCGCGTGGCGGCCTGCGGGTCGTTGAAGGTGGTGCCGACGTCGATGGCGTCCAGCTTGGCCAGGCTCAGCTCCAGCTGGTTCACGACCAGGGGTTCGTTCAAGGCCGTCTGCAGCCAGCGCATCTGGCCGGCATGCATATTGGACACACCCAGATGGCCCACCTTGCCCGCGGCCTTCAGCCGGCCGAAGGCGTGAGCGATCTCGGCGGGCTCCATCAGCGCGTCGGGGCGGTGCAGCAGCAGGATGTCGAGGCGTTCGACCGAGAGGCGCTTCAGGATGCCGTCGACGCTGCGTTCGATGTGGGTGGCGCTGAGGTCATAACGACCCACGTTGGCGTCATCGGCGAAGCGGATGCCGCATTTGCTCTGCAGCCTGATCCGGCCGCGCAGGCCGGCGTCGCGCTTGAGCAGTTCGCCGAACACGGCCTCGGCCTTGCCGCGGCGGTAGATGTCGGCGTGGTCGAAGAGCTTGATGCCGATGTCCAGCGCCGCCTCGACGGCCGCGTGGGCCTGGGCGATGTCGGCCTCGGAGATGGGGCTGTCGCCCCAGTCGCCGCCCAGGGCCATGCAGCCGTAGACGAGGGGGCCGACGTCGATGAGGTGGGCGTGGAGGGGAAGGGGGCGCTATTAGGTAGCAGACGCCCCTAGATGATGGGCGAAGGGCTCCATACCCTTCGTCCCATGTCTTCACGCATCCCCCCTCTCTGGCCTGGCTCGTCAAACGCCGCCGCGCCGTCGCCGGACTTCTCAACGTGGCCATGAAACGCCGCGAGCAACGCCAAGCGGCGCATGAGAAGCTTCAGCAGCAACACGACGCGGAGATCGCTGCGCTGCAGCGGGATCTCGCCGCCCTGGACCAGACGATCGGGTTGCACGAAATCCTGATCGACACCACCAAGCTCGGCTCGACACGGGTACAGCTTTCTCCCCGCCTGACTGAACATGGAACCATGACCAGGGCCATTCTGGCCGCCCTGGCGCAAGCACGGCCCCATGCGATGACGACGTATGCCGTCGTCTCCGCAGTGTGCATGAGCTGCGATCTGCATCCCAACGCAGAGGAGTATGCGGACATCCGCTATCGAGTGCGACACCGCCTGAAGGTCCTCGTCAAAGAAGGCAGGGCCGCACGGCTGCACGCCCCTTACAGCAATACCGAGGGGCTCTGGCGGGATGCGGGCGTCGCAAAGGGGCCGACGACCGGGCAGCCCGCAGGTCACCCGGTGTCCGCGAGCTCGCCAACTATCCCTTGGGAAAGCACGTTTGGCCCCGTGAGCCACCCGAAGGGGCCGACCGGACGACCTATTGCATGACGGCGACTTTCCGGGCGAAGCGCCTACCATCGGCGGGCCCCATGATTTCCTCCCTGCGCCGGTTGCCCTGGTAGTACTTGGCGAACCAGGTCGAATGGCCGTTCTTGAGCACTAGGCGTAGCAGCTCATCGAAGAGCTCGCGCATGGTGCGACCGCGGTTGTCTTCCCGCCAGGCAAACTCGCTCGCGTAGTCGATGAGGTACATCGGCCGGAAGCCATGGAAGACCCCGTACTCTGCTCGGCGCAGGCGGGAGAAGTACGACTCGGCCTGGTTGTCGTTCGTACCGTCAGCTTTGACCCACTCCTGCGAATGCACGACCGTGCAATGGTCGAACCATCGTGGCAGCTCGGCGAACGCGCTGCTCTCGTCGGTCATCATGACGGTACCTTGCGCGGCATACAACGTGGCGAACTGGGTCATGTCTACCTGATTCTCGTTGCGCGCGATGTAGACGAGCGTCCGGCGGGCGCCTTCGCCCCTGGTGGGAGAGACCTCACGCAGAACGCAGACGCACCGTCGTTTCTTCTTCCGCTTGGCATTGGCGCGACCGCCGGCGGACAGTTGGAGCCGACGCTTGTTCCGCATAGAACGCGATGCCTCGATCTTGTCGGCGATGGCGCGCTCGTCGCGCTGCTGCCCATGCCTGTTGGGCGAGCGACGCTTGCCGCAAAAGTAGCCGCCGTCCATCTGCGCAATGTCCTCGACTGGCGTGTAGCGGTTGCTCTTGAGAATGGCCTCCCGCAGCTTCTGCGTCAGCAGCCACGCGGTCTTCCACTGGCAGCCCAGCTCCCGCGCCAGCTCCGTTGCCGAAACGCTTTTGGCGCTGTTGATAAACGTGTAGAGGGCGGTGAGGATGTCCCGGATTGATAGCTTGTGGCCGTGGAACGCAGTCCCCGAGGTCACGCTGAAGTCGCGCTCACAACTTCTGCAGCGCCACTGCTGACGGTTGGTGCGCCAGTAGTGCTTGGCGATATGGCCACATGCTGGGCAGACTTGGCAGGTTTCGCTGCCCCATCGCAAGCGCGCCAGCAGCGCAATGTGCTGCTCATCACTGAGGCTTTCGAGTTGTCGCCTGGAGAAGTTTCGGCACTCGGCCGAAAGTAGAAAATGCTGTGCCATCCGAACCCCTTGGTGCGAGTGATGCGGAGCGACCGGTTGAGAGGTCGCTACGAAGCGCACCGGGTTCTGGGGCGGCTGAGGATGAGCAGCCCCCTGAGCCTTGACAGCTCATAGTCCGTGGCACATACTGATTGCGCCTACCCGTCCGGCAGGTTGCACACCAGTGAAGCCAGCACCCCTCTGCAAAGGGCTGCTGGCTTCGTGCTTTTTGCGTGCGCTGAAATCCTCAGGCTTGCGCTGCTAGGTCATTGACGGCCCCCTGTACTGAACTGCTGTTGCACAGCCCGATCGGGCTGACGAGTTTTCGGGGGAGGCGCGCCGGGCTCCTCTCAAAAATCGGCGCACGCGTCCCCCTTCAGCCCAAAGTACAAGGTGGTTTTTGGAAAGCTGCCTATGATTCAAGAAATTCAAATTTCATGAATCAGCCGCCGCCTCAGGCTCGGCACGGAGAGCACCGGCGGCGTGAGCAGCGAAGACAGCCATCAAGGGGGCGGAGAGCGGCGGGGGCGGAAGCCACGCACTGACGCTGAAGTCATCCGCACGCGGTTCACGCATTCGACCTTCAGCGTGCCGTTGACGGACTCCATGGGGGCGTTGTCCCAGCAGTCGCCCTTGCGGCTCATCGACACCTGGATGCCCCTTGCCTTGAGCTTGGCCCGGTAGTCCTTGGCCGCGTACTGCGACCCGCGATCGGAGTGATGGATGAGCGCCCCTTGCGGATCGCGCAGGCCGAGCGCAACGTCCAGCGCGCACAGCGTCAGTTCCTGGGGCATCGTCTCGCTCATCGCCCAGCCCACGAGCTCGCGCGCGAACAGGTCGAGCACCAGCGCCAGATACAGCCAGCCCTCGTCGGTGGGCACGTAGGTGATGTCGGCCAGCCACTTCTGGTTCGGCGCCGTGGCCTTGAAGTCGCGCTCGAGCACGTTCGGCGCCACCGGGTGGTCGTGCTTGGAATCCGTCGTGACCACGCGGAAAGCGCGCCGCCTGTGGCTTTGCAGTCCGTGCTCGCGCATCACGCGTGCAATGCGCTTGTGATTGACCGGGCGACCCCGCGCTGCGCTGATCTCCGCCGTCATCCGCCGCCGGCCATACCGCCCGCGATGATGCCGTTGGGCCTGTCGAATTTGATTGAGAAGCATCGCGTCATCGATCGCCCGCTTCGACGGCAGCCGCTTGCGCGCGGCGTCCAGCCCGCTGCGCGACACCGACAGCAACTCGCACATCATCACCGTCGGAAACCGGGACCGGTTCGCTTCGATCCACGCGTACTTCACAGCGACTCGCGCGCAAAGTACGCTGCCGCTTTTTTTAGCACTTCCTTTTCCATCTTCAGCTTCGCGTTCTCTTGCCGCAGCCGGCTCACCTCGGCCTCCAGCTCCGACACCGGCCGTGTCGGCTCACGCTTGACTGCAGGCTCGCCCCTGCGAGCCTTGTAGATCCAGTTCGCCAGCGACTTGCTCGACATCTCCAGCGAGCGCGCGACGGCCGCCATCGACCGTCCACCCTCGAGCACCTGGCTCACCGCCGCGGCCCGAAACTCGGCCGTGTACTTCCGATTGGGTCCTGTCTTCATAAGACCTCCACAAGGTCAAAAATAGCAGACCTCGTGGCGTCCGTTTTTCGGGGGCCAGTTCACGCTGGGCTGGGCCCAGCATGCCGACACCTACCTCGCCGCCTTCGCCTACCGCTTCAACCGCCGCTTCGATCTGCGCAGCCTCGTCGCACGGCTGATCGTCGACACGGCACGCTGTTCGCCGCATCGCATCAGCGAGATTCGGGGCGGGGCTGAGGCACATTACTAATCAGGTCGACTTTTTGGCATACCCCAAGCAGCATTTGATTGCCCTGGGCTTTCGCGACGACTACTTCGGCATCGAGGTCAAGCACTTGGATCCCGGCGAGGGCTTCTCGCAAAAGGCTTCACGCGCGCTCTGGCAGACCGTCAGCTATACCGATTCAGAGTTCTTCGTTCAAGGTACGCGGGCGCGCCTTAAATTCGCGGTGCTCTTCAGCGGCATGTCCTTCGAGAAGGAGGTCAAGCTGCTAAATCACCTGGGGCAGACCTTTGAGAACGATTGGGCGCTGTGGCACGGACTGCGCCAGCTTGCCAACCACGCCAACGTGGGGACGCTCGAGATCAAAGGTGACCGCGATGCTTGGACTGGCTGGAAGATTGCCTTCGCCGGCGGGAGATACTTCACTCGAAGTCACTTCGACAAGGAATGCAGTTATCGCCTGTCAAATCCACGGATGGTCGAGAAGAACCGCATTGGAAGTTTTTAGGGTCGGCCTCCACCTAGTTGAATTGACCTGCGTCCGCACTATTGCTGACTACCCCGAGTCCTCGGCCAAAAACGCGCGAGCGTCAAAGTCATCCGCCTGACTTGACAGGAATACAGACGGCCGCTGACTGAAACCCTCGGAAACTCCTGTACCGTTACCCTGCCCGGCTCGCCGACAAAGTACAGCCGCTGCCCAAGGCGCACCGGCTCGAAGCCCGGTGGAAGCGGTGCATGCCGCCACTTGTTGATCTTGGTTTCGAAGCGGCTGATCGGCCCGGCGTTGCGCCAGCCACGCCTTTTCGATTTGGACATCTATTCCCACGCATCAAGTGCTCCTCTTTTCTTCATAGCCAGCTTCCTTAAAGCGCTGGTCGCCTTGAGAGATCCCGAGACATCGCGCGACCGCTCTCAATGCCGCTGTAACTCTCGCGCCCACCGCGTGATCGCCCCTTCGGTCGCCAGCCGCACTTGTCTCGCGCTGCCCAGCCGATCCAGCGGCAGATCCAGATCTCCCAGGTCCGGCAGCACCTGCCGCTCGACGCCCCAGCGGTCCGCTACGTCGGCGATGGCGTTCCGGGCGATCACCTCAAGGTGGTCAGGACTGGGTTGCTGCAGCATCAGCACCCTAAAGCGCGTCCGCAGCGCCGGCGCAATGTCGCTCAGCCTGTTGGCCGTTGCCAGCCACAGAACTCCGGAGAAGTCGCATCCCGTCTTCAGGAAGACATCGTGATGCCGCGTTGCCGTCTCCGGCTCCACCAGCCCGAGCAGGTAGGACTGGATGCCGACACCATCGCGCTGATGGTCGTGTGCCTTGTCGAGTTCGTCCAGGATGACGATGGCCGATGCCGACTGGTGCGTGGTCAGCAGCCTCGTGCAATGCGCTCATGCACAAGGCCTGAACTTGGGCGTCGATCAGCTCGGTCAGCCCGTCCAAGGTCGGCACGGACTGCTTGGGCGGCACGGCGAGGCGAGGAATCGCCGCATTGATGGCCAGCGGTGCCTGGTCCATCTCGCGGAAGTAGAGCTGGATGAGTTCCATGCGCTCCTCGGGCCGGGCATCCAGACTCGCCGCGTATTCGCGCAAGAGAAGCCCGACAGCCACAGCCCAGGTTTCACGCCTTGGGCGGCCAACCAGCAGCGACGCGGCGCTGCGGATCCGGTCCGCACGTTGCCGCACACCCAGGCGGGGTGACAACGCGGCATTCAAGGCCTGGCGGAAAGATTGAAGCGATTCGGGCAGGCTGCCGTGGGTCGCCACGAGCTCCATGAAGGCCAGTGCGTTGGACGCTGCTTCCGAATACCGGGAGCGCTGACGAAGCTCTCCGATCAATGAAGTGATGCGATGGCCTGCGGCCGCGCTAGATTTTTGCCGGCTTGGCTTGCTGTCGGCTTCAACGCCAGGGAGAGAATCGGTCGGTTGAGTCATGGCTCCAGGTTAGGAGCCAGGGCACAGGCGCTCTAGGGGCGCCTGCTACCTAATAGCGGAAGGGGGCGGACCATGAGGCTGGGGTTATGCGATGGAGCTCGGGCCGGCATCATGCGCCAGCGGCCCGCTGCTGCGCCAGCCGAACAGGCCGGCCAGGGCCGCGGCGAGGCCGGCGACGATGGCGGTGATGCTGGCCAGACGCAGCAACCGGCGGCGCTGCTGGCGGCTCAGGCGCGGCTTGCGGGCGGGGTGGCGGGCGAGGTCGTGCATCAGCGTGATCTCGTGCTGGCGTTCCTCGATGAGGTGGGGCAGGTCGCTGCCGCTCTCCAGGCGCCGCGCCAGCTCGCGCACCGCGTCCAGCTCGCGCTCGCGGATGCGCAGGCCCGGCGCCTTCATCCGGCTGCCGAGGTTGCGCGCGCGCATGAACAGGGCCTTGGCGGCGAGGCGGTCGGGCTGGCAGCCCCAGCCGGCGTCCAGGCAGCCGGCGAGGTTGAAGGTGGCGTCGGCATGGCCGAGGGCGGCGGCGGCGGTGTAGAGGGTCACGCCGCGCGGCGCGTCGGGGTCGCCGCCCCAGCCGCCGACGAGCATGCGGCCGAGGTGGAACTTGGCCGTCAGGCTGCCTTCGGCGGACGCGCGCTCCAGGCGCGTGCGCGCCTGCACGGGGTCGCGCGGCAGGCCCAGGCCTTCGAGCTGGCACAGGCCCATCATGGCCAGGCCCTCGGTGTTGCCCGAGTCCGCCGACACGCGGAACCAGTAGACGGCCTGCTCATGGTCGGGCTCGGGCGCACGGAAGTGGGCCAGCCCCTCGTCGAGCGGGTCGAGGCTGTGCGGGTCCGGGTCGACAAGGCGCATGGTTCCTCCCTGGGCGGCGGCGGGCTTGGCTGGCCCTGCTCTGCGGCGCCGAAGTATGCGGGCAAACGGGCTTCTCGCGTAGAGTGCGCCGCACGACAGCAAGGAGAGCCGCCGTGGCCGAAATCCACATCCACCGAGACCATGACCTGGGGCTCAAGAAGGCCCGCGAAATTGCCTGGACCTGGGCCGAGCATGTCGAGCAGAGGTTCGACATGGAGTGCACGGTGATCGAGGGCAAGGACGAGGACACCGTGGAGTTCACGCGTTCTGGCGTGAAGGGCGAGCTGACCGTCACGGCCGACCGCTTCGAGCTGGTGGCCCAGCTGGGCTTCCTGCTCGGCGCGTTCAAGGCGAGCATCGAGGGCGAGATCCAGAAGGAACTCGACACGCTGCTGGCGGCCGGCAGGAAGAAGGCGCCGGCCAAAAAGAAACCGGCCTGAGGCCGGTTGCCTGAAACCGCGGGCCGCGCGCCGGGCCGCTCCCAAGCCGGCCCGCGGGCGAGGGGTCGACTATTTCAGCGATTCGATCAGGTCGACGTACTGCTGCATCGCGTCGTCGTTGCTCGTGCCCTTGAGCTCGTTCCAGGCATCCCACTTGGCGCGGCCGACCATGTCGGTGAAGCCGGGGCGCTTGCCGTCGACGTCGCCGGCGCTGCCCTGCTTGTAGAGGGCGTAGATCTTCAGCAGCGTCATGTTGTCGGGCCGCTCGGGCAGGTTCTTCGAATCGGCGACGGCGGCTTCGAATTGGTCTTTCAGGCTCACGGGGTTCTCCAGGCTGATTCGAGGGGTTCGACTTGGTGACAATCGATCGAACGAGGCCCACGAGTTTAGGCCGCAAGAACGACGCTTCCGAGGAGACCGATTTGGGCCAGATCAGCGAACGCATGTCCAAGGTGGATACCGCCTGGCTGCGCATGGACACCGAGGCCAACTTGATGATGATCGTCGGCGTCTGGTCCATCCGCCCCGGCATCACGTTGGCGGCGCTGCGCGAGCGCGTGGCCGAGCGGCTGCTGAAGTACCCGCGCTTTCGGCAGAAGGTGGTCGAGGACTCGCTGGTCGGCGCGCAGTGGGTGGCGGACCGGGACTTCGACATCGCCCGCCACGTTGTCGCCGAGGCGCCGCTGCCGCTGCGCGGCCAGGGCCGCGACGAGGTGCTGCGCGAGCGCGTCGGCGAGCTGTGCTCGCAGCCGCTGGACCCGGCGCATCCGCTGTGGCAGTTCCAGCTCATCGAGGACATGGGCGACGGCAGCAGCGCGCTGATCGCCCGCATCCACCACTGCATCGCCGACGGCATCGCGCTGATCGCGGTGATGCTGTCCATCACCGATGGCGGCAAGGCGCCGCCCAGCCGCGAGCCCGCGCCGGCCGAGGCGCATCACGACGCGGACTGGCTGCTGGACGCCTTCCTGCGGCCGATGACGAACATGACGGTCAAGGCCATCGGGCTGACGGGCAAGGGCATGTCCAGGGGCGTGGACGCGGTGATGAGCGGCACCAACCCAATGACTTTGCCGATGGATTCGTCGCTGGAGATGGCCCGCCTGGGCTACCAGGCCGTGTCCGACGTGGCGGCCTTCGCGCTGATGCCGGACGACTCGCCCACGCGGCTGAAGGGCAAGCCCGGCGCGAAGAAGACCGTGGCCTGGGACGACGGCCTTCTGCTTGCCGAGGTCAAGGCCGTCGGCAAGGCGCTGGGCGCGTCGATCAACGACGTGCTGCTGGCCTGCGCGGCCGGCGCCATCGGCCGCTACCTGGCGGACAAGGGCGAGGACACGGCGGGCAAGGAGATCCGCGCGATGGTGCCGGTGAACCTGCGCCCGCTGGAGCAGGCCTGGCAGCTCGGCAACCGCTTCGGCCTCGTGCCGCTGGTGCTGCCCATCGGCATCGCCAACCCGGTCGAGCGGCTGTTCGCGGTGCGCGCGCGCATGAACGAGCTCAAGGGCAGCTTCCAGCCGGTGATGGCCTTCGGGCTGCTGTCGGTGGCTGGCCTGCTCATCAAGCCGGTGCAGCATGCGATGCTGAACATCTTCGCGAAGAAGGCGACGGCCGTGATGACCAATGTGCCCGGCCCGGCCCAGGCGCTGAAGTTCTGCGGCTCGACGGTCGAGAAGCTGATGTTCTGGGTGCCGCAGTCCGGCGACATCGGCTTGGGGCTAAGCATCCTGACCTATGCCGGCCGCGTGCAGTTCGGCCTCATCACCGACACCGGCCTGTGCCCCGACCCCGAGGCCATCACCGCCAACTTCGCGCCCGAGTTCGAGAAGCTGCTGCTGCTGGCGCTGATGATGCCCTGGGAGCGCGACGCGGGCTGACGGCTAGGGCCTGGCGGGCGCCGATGCGCCGGCCGCGGGCTTCTTGGCCTTGCCGCCCTTGGGATTGCCTGCGGCCGTGGGGTAGGCCATCGCGACGGTGCCCAGGTCGGCCTTCTGCAGATAGGCGGCGTACTGCGCCTCGTTGCAGGGCTTGGCGTCGTTGTAGTAGCGGTTGTCGCCCTTGGAGCGCTCGCCGCTGAAGGCCGGCGCCTGGCTGCCTTCGGGGTAGTAGGCGACGTAGCTGGCATAGCTCTGCGCGCAGCCCTCGCGCAGTTCGGCCTGGGCGCGCTCGGCGGGGGTGTCGGCGGCCGAGGCGGGCAGCATGGGAAGCAGAGCGGCAAATGCGAATGCGACGGCTCTCATGGCTGACCTCCATACAGCAAGGTGGTGAGCGTGAGATTACGCCTGGCGAACCGCAAATGCACGTGCGCGACGGGAGGCAAAGGCGCTCGACGCGCCCCTGCGGCGGAGTGGCCGGGCGGCTTCAGCGGTGGCGCGGCGAATCCAGGCTGACCTCCGCGGCGGCGAAGTCCATCTCGCCGGCACGGCGGGCGCGGTCGATCTCGGCGACCACCTGCTGGCGGGTCGGCATCGCGGTCCGCGGGCCGGCGGCCGTGGGCTCATCCGCCATCATCTTGCCGGGGTCGGCGGGCATGGCGCAGCCGGTGGCGGCCGGTGCGTCGTGCGAGGCCGTGCAGGGCGGGCGGCCATTGCCCTGCTGGCCGTTTGCCGCCGGTGCGGCGGGCTGTTGGGCCAGGGCCTGGCCGCAGGTGAAGGCGAGGGCGGAGAAAAGCAGAAGTCGGATCTTCATGGGAACCCCCTTTGCGTGACTGCCGCAGCGCCCGGAGCCGGGCGCTGCTCCGGCGTCAAGGCGCCGGTGCGGAAACATTAGGCGGCTGGCCCGCGTGCCGCCACGGCTTGCGGGCCGGCGGCTAGGTAGTTCTGTGGACTTCCTTCGTGCGCGACGGACAAACAAAAGGCGCTCCGTGGAGCGCCCTGCTTGCGGAGCCGTCGGCCGATCAGAGGCGGAAGGGCTCGGCCTTCTTCTTGGGGGCGGCCGGGCGGCCGGCGGCGGTCGGGTAGGCGGCCATCACCTTGGCCGGGTCGGCCTTGTCCAGGTAGGCGGCGTACTGCTGCTCGGTGCAGGCCAGCAGCTTGCCCGGCCGGGCCTCGCCCTTGTACTTGCCGTTGGCGTAGACGAACTGGTATTCGTTGGCGGCGACCGGCGTGGCGACGCTGCTCGTGTCGGTGTAGCTCTTCGCGCATTCGGCGCGCAGCTCGGCCTGCTCGGGCGTCGCGTTGTTGGCGGCCTGGGCGGCGAAGGCCGTGAAAGCAGCGAGGGCGGGGATCAGGAACTTCATGGCGCGGTCTCGTTCAGGGGGTGACGACGGGACGCAGCTTACGCCGCAGCGTGCCGGCATGCATCCCCGGAAGCACGGGTGACGGCGCCGTGACATCCATCACGGATGGCCGAGGGCTTCCGGGTTTCCACCGGTTTCGCACCTCATGCCTTGCCGCCTGCATGCGGCAAGGCCTTCACAAGGCGTCGGACAGGACGCAGGCCCTGTCCTCGGTCCTTGTTCAGTCTTCCAGCTCCTCGCGCGCCAGCTCGATGTCCAGCAGCTCCATCGCGTCCATGGCCTCGCAGGCGGCCGCGTCGGCGTAGAGCTTCTCGGCCTCCTGCATGCGCTTGTCGCCCTCCAGCATGACGAGGCCGTTGGCGCGCTCGATCATCGCGATGGCGCTGGCCGGGTTGAGCTTCAGGGCCTGCTCGAACATCTTCAGCCCGGTGGCCGTGTCGGCGCCTTGGGTCTTGCCCAGCAGCTTGCCGACCTTGTCGATGACCTCGGCATGGAAGGCGCCCAGCGCGATGTGGGCATCGGCATGCTTGGGTGCGAGCTTGATCGTCGTCTCCAGCGCGTTCTTGACCTTGCTGCCCAGGCCCTGGGCCAGCGCCTTGGCCACGCTGATGCCCTGGCCGTAGCGGCCCAGCGCATAGGCCTGCCAGTACCAGGCGTTGGCGTCCGAGGGCTCCTCGGCCTGCCGGGCTTCGGCGCGCTCGGCGATCTCCAGGAACATCTCCAGCTTCAGCTTCTCCTTCTTCTCGAGGTAGTTGGCGTAGATGGCCTGGGCCTTGTTGGCGACCGTGATGCCGGCGCCGCCCGCGGCCAGGCCGGCGTCGTGGGCGGCCTGGAAGTCACCGGCGTGGAAATGGACCCAGGCCTGCTGGACGGCGGCGTCCTTGGGGAAGGGCTCGGCGTCGCCGGCGTGCAGCCGGGCCCAGTGCTTCTTCAGCGTGGCCGGCGTGTAGACGAAGGCGCTGTTGTCGTAGGGGAAGGCGCTCCACTTGGCCATCACTTGTCTCCTTGTTGGTAATTGCCGGCGAGCTTGAAGAGGTGGTCCCGCGATGCTGGCTCAAGATAGGGTAGCAGCAGGCTCAGCGTGTGGAAGGCGCCGCGCATCAGCGCGCTGCCGGCGCGGTCCGGCTCCAGCGCATGGCGCGGGTCGCGCACGTATTCATAGCTCAGCCAGTAGCTGACGACGACGACCATTGCGTTGGCCGTCGGCGCGGCCTCGCGCAGCTCCATCTTCAGCGCGCCGCCCAGGTGCAGGCCCGACAGCACCTGGCGCATGGCCTGCTCCTTGGCGGCGAGCAGGGCCTGGAAATGGGTCTCCAGCCGGCGGTTCTTGAACAGCAGGTCGTTCAGGTCGCGGTAGAGGAAGCGGTGCTTCCAGATCAGCTCGAACAGCATGTGGAAGAACAGCCAGGCGTCCTCGACATTGCGGACGCTGTCGGCCGCGGCCAGCAGCTCGCCCAGCTCGGCCTCGTAGCGGCCAAAGAGGGCATTGACCAGCTCGTCCTTGGCCGGGTAGTGGTAGTAGAGGTTGCCCGGGCTGATCTTCAGCTCGGCCGAGATCAGCGTCGTCGACACATTCGGCTCGCCGAAGGCGTTGAACAGATCCAGCGTGACCTCCAGGATGCGCTCGGCGGTGCGGCGGGGGCGTTTGGGCGTAGGCATGCGCGGGAGATTCTGGCAGCGATCAGCGCGCAGGGAGGGGCGACTTTTAGAATCGCGCGCTTATGCCGAGCCCGACCTCATCGCCACCCGCCATCTCCTTCGAGAACGTCAAGAAAACCTATCGGGGAGGGCAGGTCAAGGCCCTTGGGGGCGTCAGCTTCGACATCCCCTGCGGCGAATTCTTCGGCCTGCTCGGTCCCAACGGTGCCGGCAAGACCACGCTGATCAGCGTGCTGGCCGGCCTGGCCAAGGCCACCGAAGGCCGGGTGCGCGTGATGGGCCACGACGTCGTCGACGACTACGCCGCGGCGCGCAGGGCCCTGGGCGTCGTGCCGCAGGAGCTGGTCTTCGACCCCTTCTTCAGCGTGCGCGAGTCGCTGCGCATCCAGAGCGGCTATTTCGGCGTGCACGGCAACGACGACTGGATCGACGAGCTGCTGCACCACCTCGGCCTGGCCGACAAGGCCAACGCGAACATGCGCCAGCTTTCCGGCGGCATGAAGCGCCGCGTGCTGGTGGCCCAGGCCCTGGTGCACCGCCCGCCGGTCATCGTGCTGGACGAGCCGACGGCCGGGGTCGACGTGGAGCTGCGCCAGACGCTGTGGCAGTTCATCGCCCGCCTGAACAAGGAGGGCCACACGGTGCTGCTGACGACGCATTACCTCGAAGAGGCCGAGGCCCTGTGCCAGCGCATCGGCATGCTGAAGGCCGGCCGCATCGTCGCGCTGGACCGCACCTCTCAGCTGCTGGCCGGAACGCACTCGACGATGCTGCGCTTCAAGACCGATGCGCCGCTGCCGGCCGACATTGCCGCGCGTGCCCGCGTGACGGGCCGCATCGTGCAGGTCACGGCGCATGACGCCGCGGAGGTGGAGTCGACGCTGGCCGAGCTGAGGAAGGTCGGCTGTCCGGTCGAAGACCTCGAGATCGGCCGCGCCGACCTCGAGGACGTGTTCCTGGAAATCATGAATGGAGCCGCGGCATGAGCCCCGCACGGCCGCCCGAAGGGGCTCATTCCCGCTTGGCGGGACAGCGCGAAGCGCGAAGGGTGCACACATTCAGCGGCGCCTCCACCCTTTTCAAGAAGGAAGTGCTGCGTTTCTGGAAGGTCAGCTTCCAGACCGTCGCGGCGCCGGTGCTGACGGCGGTGATGTACCTGCTGGTGTTCGGCCACACGCTGGAGAACCACGTGAAGGTCTACGACACGGTGGGCTACACGCAGTTCCTGATCCCCGGCCTCGTGATGATGAGCGTGCTGCAGAACGCGTTCGCCAACAGCTCGTCCAGCCTGATCCAGAGCAAAATCACCGGCAACCTCGTCTTCCTGCTGCTGACGCCGCTGTCGCCCGCGGCCTGGTTCGTCGCCTATGTCGGCGCGGCCATCGTGCGCGGCCTGGCCGTGGGCGCGGGCGTGCTGCTGGTGACGGCCTGGTTCGCGCCGCCGGGCCTGGACAACCTGCTGTGGGTGCTGGTCTTCACGGTGCTGGGCGCCGGGCTGATGGGCACGCTGGGCCTGATCGCCGGCCTGTGGGCCGAGAAGTTCGACCAGCTCGCGGCCTTCCAGAACTTCATCGTCATGCCGATGACCTTTTTGTCCGGCGTGTTCTATTCGGTGCATTCGCTGCCCGGGTTCTGGCAGGCCATCAGCCACCTGAACCCCTTCTTCTACATGATCGACGGCTTCCGTCGCGGCTTCTTCGGCGTCAGCGACGTGTCGCCGTGGCTGAGTTTCGTGGTCGTCGCAGTCAGCTTCGTGGTCACGGCGGGCCTGGCTTTGTCGCTGCTGAAGAAGGGCTACAAGATCCGTTCTTAGAATCTGGGGTTTCCACCGAGGACCCCGTGATGGCCGACCCGACTCCGCAACAAGTGCGCGACTTCATCGCCGCAGGCCTGCCCTGCGCGCATCTGGAAGTCGAGGGCGACGGCCGCCATTTCTTCGCCACCATCGTCTCAAGCGAGTTCGCCGGCCTCACGCGCATCAGGCGCCACCAGCGCGTCTACGCGGCGCTGGGCGAACGCATGCGCGAGGAAATCCATGCGCTGTCGATGAAGACGCTGACGCCCGAGGAGTGGCGGCAATGAGCGGCCTGACCCTCGCCCTGTCCAAGGGCCGCATCTTCGAGGAGACGCTGCCGCTGCTGCGCGCCGCCGGCATCGAGGTGCTGGAAGACCCCGAAACCTCGCGCAAGCTCATCC
Organism: Pelomonas aquatica; assembly: GCF_026712205.1. Classification (GTDB taxonomy): domain Bacteria; phylum Pseudomonadota; class Gammaproteobacteria; order Burkholderiales; family Burkholderiaceae_C; genus Pelomonas; species Pelomonas aquatica. Next base: position 158,867 of record NZ_JAPPUW010000003.1, on the reverse strand, counting down.
TGCCGACCAACCGCGAAGGCGTGCGCGTCGTGCTGGTGCGCGCCAGCGACGTGCCGACCTATGTGCAATACGGCGGCGCCGACCTCGGCGTGGCCGGCCGCGACGTGCTGCACGAGCAGGCGCTGGCCCAGGGCGGCTCGCACGGCCTCTACCAGCCGCTGGACCTGAAGATCGCCCGCTGCCGCATGAGCGTCGCCACGCGCGCCGACTTCGACTACGCCGCCGCCGTGAAGCAGGGCTCGCGCATCCGCGTGGCCACCAAATACACCGAGATCGCACGCCAGCACTTTGCCGACAAGGGCGTGCACGTCGACCTCATCAAGCTCTACGGCTCGATGGAGTTGGCGCCGCTGACGGGCCTGGCCGATGCCATCGTCGACCTCGTCTCCACCGGCGGCACGCTGCGCGCCAACAAGCTGGTGGAGGTGGAGCAGATCATGGACATCTCCTCCCGCCTCGTCGTCAACCAGGCCGCGCTCAAGCTCAAGCGAGACACGCTGCGCCCGCTGATCGACGCCTTCGCGTCTGCCATCGCATGAAGCTCCGCCAACTCTCGACCGCCGCCGCCGACTTCGCCGCCGAGTTCGAGCGCCTGCGCCATTGGTCGGCGGAGACCGATGCGGCCATCGAAGACCGCGTCGCCGAGATCCTGGCCGACGTGCAAAGGCGCGGCGACGCCGCCGTGCTGGCCTACACGCAGCGCTTCGACCGCCTGGCGGCCGACAGCGTCGCCGCGCTCGAAATCACGCAGGCCGAACTGCAGGCCGCGCTCGCTTCCATCACGCCCGCCCAGCGCGATGCGCTGCAGGCCGCGGCCGAGCGCGTGCGGGCCTATCACGAGCGCCAGCTCGAAGCCTGCGGCCTCTCCTGGAGCTACCGCGACGAGGACGGCAACCTGCTCGGCCAGAAGGTCACGCCGCTGGACCGCGTCGGCCTCTACGTGCCCGGCGGCAAGGCGGCCTACCCGAGCAGCGTGCTGATGAACGCCATCCCGGCCCACGTCGCCGGCGTGCAGGAGATCGTCATGGTGGTGCCCACGCCGGACGGCGTGCGCAATCCGCTGGTGCTGGCGGCCGCGGCCGTGGCCGGCGTGCACCGCGTGTTCACGATCGGCGGCGCCCAGGCCGTGGCAGCGCTGGCCTTCGGCACGGCCACCATCCCGCGCGTCGACAAAATCACCGGTCCCGGCAACGCCTATGTCGCGTCGGCCAAGAAGCATGTGTTCGGCCAGGTCGGCATCGACATGATCGCCGGCCCCAGCGAGATTCTCGTCATCGCCGACGGCACGACGCCGCCCGACTGGGTGGCCATGGACCTGTTCAGCCAGGCCGAGCACGACGAGCTGGCGCAGAGCATCCTGCTCAGCCCCGACGCCGCCTACCTCGACGCCGTGCGCGCCAGCATGGAGCGCCTGCTGCCGACCTTGCCGCGCGAGGCCGTCGTCCGCGCATCGCTGGAGGGGCGCGGTGCGCTGATCCTGACGCGCTCGATGGAAGAGGCCTGCGAGATCAGCAACGCCATCGCACCGGAGCACCTGGAGATCAGCGCCGCCGAGCCGCAGCGCTGGGAGCCGCTGCTGCGCCACGCCGGCGCGATCTTCCTGGGCGCCTACACCAGCGAGTCGCTGGGCGACTACTGCGCCGGCCCCAACCATGTGCTGCCCACGGCCGGCACCGCGCGCTTCTCGTCGCCGCTGGGCGTCTACGACTTCCAGAAGCGCAGCAGCCTCATCGAGGTCAGCGCCGAGGGCGCCCAGGGCCTGGGCCGCATCGCGTCCGTGCTGGCCCACGGCGAGGGCCTGCAGGCGCACGCGCGGGCGGCGGAACTGCGGCTGCGCTAGACCTCGATGCGACACGAAGTTCGTGCAACACGAACTTCGTGATACCCTGCGGCCCATGAAGAACGTCACCGTGTCCATGGACGACGCCGTGGCCGAGTGGGCCCGGCTGGAGGCCGCACGGCGCAACACCAGCGTGTCGCGCCTGCTCGGCGAGCTGCTGGCCGAGAAGATGCGGCACGACGACGCCTACGAGCGCGCGCTGCAGGACTGGCTGCACCGCGAGCGCAGCTGGTCGTCCGACGGCCAGCCCTATCCGAGCCGGGGTGTGCTGTGAGCGCCACCGAACCCGTCTTCGTCGACACCTCCGTGCTGCTGTTCAGCGAGGACGGCGCGCGCCCGGCCGAGCGCGAGCAGGTGCTCGCCTGGCTGCGTATGCTGTGGTCCACCCGCACCGGCCGCGTGTCGGTGCAGGTGCTGAACGACTTCTACCTGCTGGCCACCCGCCAGGTCGGCCCGGCCATGCCGCAGGGCGACGTGCGCGCCGAGGTGCGCCGCTACCAGCACTGGCGGCCCTGGCAGACCGACCAGGCCACGGTCGAATCCGCCTGGTCGCTGGAAAGCCGCTTCGGCCTGCCGTTTGCCGACGCCCTCGTCGTCGCCAGCGCCAAGGCCCAGGGCTGCACCCGCCTGCTCAGCCTCGCCCTGCCTCACGATGCCGCCTACGACAGCGTGCAGGTCCTCAACCCCCTCGTCGCCGCGCCATGACCGAACCGCTCCAACGAGCCCTGGACCGCATCCGCCCCGACGTGCGCGTGGCCCATGCCTATATCGTGCAGCCCAGCACCGGCCTGCTGAAGCTGGACGCGATGGAGAACCCCTACCGCCTGCCGCCCGAGCTGCAGCAGGCCCTGGGCGAGCGCCTCGGCGCGGTCGCGCTGAACCGCTATCCGGCCGAACGCACGGCCGAGCTGGCCCGGGCGCTGGCCCGCCATGCCGGCGTGGGCGACGCCGTGGGCGTCACGCTCGGCAATGGCTCGGACGAACTGATCGGCCTGCTGACTTTGGCCGTCGCCAGGCCCGGCGCCAAGGTGCTCGCGCCCCTGCCCGGCTTCGTCATGTACGAGGCGCTGGCGCGCCAGCAGCGGCTGGACTTCGTCGGCGTGCCGCTGCGGGCCAGCGACTTCCAGCTCGACGAGGCCGCAATGCTGGCCGCCATCCGCGAGCACCAGCCGGCGCTGGTCTATCTGGCCTACCCGAACAACCCGACCGGCACGTTGTGGGACGCCGCCGTCATCGAGCGCATCGCCCAGGCTGCGCCGGGCCTGGTCGTCATGGACGAGGCCTACCAGCCCTTCGCGAGCGCCGACAGCCTGGCGCTGATGGCCCGCCAGCCCAATGTGCTGGTCATGCGCACGATGAGCAAGTTCGGCCTCGCCGGCGTGCGCATCGGCTATCTGCTCGGCGCGGCCGAGCTGGTCGAGCAGGTCGAGAAGCTGCGCCCGCCCTACAACATCAGCGTGCTGAACGCCGAGGCCGCGCTGTTCGCGCTGGAGCATGCCGGGGTCTACGCCGCCCAGGCGGCCGAGCTGCGCCGGCAGCGCGAGCGCCTGCTGGCGGCCCTGCAGGCCATGCCCGGCATTGCGCCCTGGCCCAGCCAGGGCAATATGATCCTGGCCAGGGTCCAGGACGCGGCCGCCACCTTCGCGGCGCTGAAGGCCCGTGGCGTGCTGATCAAGAACGTCTCGGCCATGCACCCGCTGCTCGCGAACTGCCTGCGCATCACGGTCGGGACCCCCGAAGAAAACACCTTGCTGCTCCAAGCGCTCCAAGCATGTCTGAACTGAACGCCACCGCAACTTCGCGCATCGCCGAAGTCACCCGCAACACCCGCGAGACGCGCATCACGGTGCGCATCAACCTCGACGGCACGGGCCAGTCCAAGCTGCACACCGGCATCGGCTTCTTCGACCACATGCTGGACCAGATCGCCCGCCACGGCCTGATCGACCTGGACATCCACTGCGAGGGCGACCTGCACATCGACGGCCACCACACGGTGGAAGACGTCGGCATCACGCTCGGCCTGGCCGTGGCCAAGGCCGTCGGCGACAAGGCCGGCCTGACGCGCTACGGCCACAGCTATGTGCCGCTGGACGAGGCGCTGTCGCGCGTCGTCATCGACCTGTCCGGCCGCCCCGGCCTGCATATGGACGTCAGTTTCACGGCCGGCAGCATCGGGGCCTTCGACACCCAGCTGACCTTCGAGTTCTTCCAGGGCTTCGTCAACCATGCGCTGGCCACCGTGCACATCGACAACCTGAAGGGGCACAACGCCCACCACCAGGCCGAGACCATGTTCAAGGCCTTCGGCCGCGCGCTGCGCATGGCCACGACGCCGGACCCGCGCTCGGCCGGCGTGATCCCGTCGACCAAGGGTTCGCTGTGAGCGCGGACCAAGGGCCGAGCGCCGGGCCGCCCCAAGCCGGCCCGCATCCCCTCGGGGGATCGGCGAACGTACCCGTTCGACGAGGGGCTCGCGTTGTGGCCGTCGTCGACTACGGCATGGGCAATCTGCGCTCGGTGTCGCAGGCCGTCATCCATGCCGCCGAGGGCCAGGGCTTGGCCGTCGCCATCACCTGCGACCCCGAGGTCGTGCGGGCTGCCGAACGCGTCGTGCTGCCCGGCCAGGGCGCCATGCGCGACTGCATGCGCGAGCTGGCCGACTCCGGCGTGAAGGAAGCCGTGCTGGAGGCCGCCGCCACCAAGCCGCTGCTCGGCGTCTGCGTCGGCATGCAGATGCTGCTGGACCACAGCGAGGAGCAGGACACGCCGGGCCTCGGGCTCATCCCGGGCCGCGTGCAGCGCTTCCGGCTGGAGGGCCGGCTGCAGGAGGACGGCAGCCGCTTCAAGGTGCCGCAGATGGGCTGGAACCGCGTGCACCAGCCGCGCCCCCACCCGGTCTGGGCCGGCATTCCGGACCAGAGCTGGTTCTACTTCGTGCACAGCTTCTACGCGACCACGTCGCTGCCCGAACACAGCGCCGGCGAGACCGACTACGGCCTGCGCTTTACCTGCGCAGTGGCGCGGGATAACATTTTTGCGACGCAATTCCACCCCGAGAAAAGTGCCGCGCTGGGCCTCGCCCTCTACCGCAATTTCCTGCACTGGAAACCATAAGCCGGTCCGCGCTTTCTCACCCACTTCCCCACGCTGCCCTCGGCCATGCTGCTGATCCCTGCCATCGACCTGAAAGACGGTCGCTGCGTCCGCCTCAAGCAAGGCGACATGAACGACTCCACCACCTTCGGCGAAGACCCCGCCGCGATGGCGCGCCGCTGGCTCGACGCCGGCGCGCGGCGCCTGCACCTGGTGGACCTGAACGGCGCCTTCGCGGGCAAGCCGGTCAACGAATCCGCCATCAAGGCCATCATCAAGGAGGTGGGCGACCAGATCCCCATCCAGCTCGGCGGCGGCATCCGCGACCTCGACACCATCGAGCGCTACCTGGACGACGGCCTCGGCTACGTCATCATCGGCACGGCCGCGGTCAAGAACCCCGGCTTCCTGAAGGACGCCTGCAGCGCCTTCGGCGGCCACATCATCGTCGGCCTGGATGCCAAGGACGGCAAGGTCGCCACCGACGGCTGGAGCAAGCTGACCGGCCACGAGGTCGTCGACCTGGCCAAGAAGTTCGAGGACTACGGCGTCGAAGGCGTCATCTACACCGACATCGGCCGCGACGGCATGCTGACCGGCATCAACATCGAGGCCACCGTCAAGCTGGCGCAGGCGCTGACCATTCCCGTCATCGCCTCGGGCGGCCTCTCGGACATCGCCGACATCGAGCGCCTGTGCGCCGTGTTCGGCGACGGCGTGGAGGGCGTCATCTGCGGCCGCTCGATCTACACCGGCGCGCTGGACTTCACCGCGGCCCAGGTGCGCGCCGACGCACTGATGGCGGCGCAGGCCTGACATGCAGCCCCCACGCTCACTCCGTTCACTGCCTTGCAGGCCGCACTGCGCCAGTGGCGCAGTTCTTCGCCAGCCACGAATCGCCCACTGGGCGCTCCGTGTGCGGGCTCAGCCCCCCGCGGGGGCGCGTCAGCGGCTCTGGACGGCCACGCGCCGCTGACAAGTGCTCGCCAAACGCATCATCCCCTGCCTGGACGTCACGGCCGGCCGCGTCGTCAAGGGCGTCAACTTCGTCGGCCTGCGTGACGCGGGCGATCCGGTGGACATCGCCGCCCGCTACAACGAGCAGGGCGCCGACGAGATCACCTTCCTCGACATTACCGCGACGAGCGACGGCCGCGACCTCATCCTGCACATCATCGAGTCGGTGGCCAGCCAGGTCTTCATCCCGCTGACCGTGGGCGGCGGCGTGCGCTCGGTGGCCGACGTGCGCCGGCTGCTGAATGCCGGCGCCGACAAGGTGAGCTTCAACTCCGCGGCCGTGGCCGACCCCGGGCTGATTCGTGCCGCCAGCGACAGATACGGCGCCCAGTGCATCGTCGTCGCCATCGACGCGAAGCGCCGCCCCGATGGCTCGGGCTGGGACGTCTACACCCACGGCGGCCGCAAGAACGTCGGCCTCGATGCCGTCGCCTGGGCGAAACAGATGGCCGAGTTCGGCGCCGGCGAGATCCTGCTGACCAGCATGGACCGCGACGGCACCAGGAGCGGCTTCGACCTGGAACTGACCCGCGCCGTCAGCGACGCCGTGCCCGTGCCCGTCATCGCGTCGGGCGGCGTCGGCTCGCTGAGCGACCTGGCCGACGGCATCACTCAGGGCGGCGCCGACGCGGTGCTGGCCGCCAGCATCTTCCACTTCGGCGAGCACACGGTCGGAGAGGCCAAGGCCCTGATGGCCGCGCGCGGGATTCCAGTCCGCATCTGATGGGTGAAGTCCGCATCATCGGCGGCCAATGGAAGCGCTCCAAGCTGCCCGTGCCCGACGCCCCCGGCCTGCGCCCCACGTCCGACCGCATCCGCGAGACGCTGTTCAACTGGCTGGGCCAGACGCTGACCGGCTGGCGCGTGCTGGACGCCTTTGCCGGCAGCGGCGCGCTGGGCTTCGAGGCCGCGTCGCGCGAGGCCGCCGAGGTCGTGCTCGTCGAGCGCGACGCCAGGCTCGTCGCCGGCCTGCGCGCCAGCGTGCAGCGGCTGAAGGCGACGACGCTGACCGTGCACGCGGCCGATGCGCTCGTCTGGATGAAGGCCGCGCCGCGTGGCGCCTTCGACCTCGTCATGCTGGACCCGCCGTTCGCCGCCGACCTGTTCGACGCCGCGCTCGCCGCCGCGATGCCGCTGGTGGGCGAGGGCGGCCTGATCTACGTCGAGGCGCCGCGCGAGATCCCGGCGCCGGCCGGATTCTTTGTGCTGCGGCAGGGGCGTGCCGGCGCCGTGCACTACCAGTTGCTGCGACGCGAGGACAATCCGGCTTCATGATCACGCCCACACGTTCGCTTCGCTCGCTGCCCCCCGAGGGGGCGCCTAAGTGCCTTCGGGCGGCCGGGCGGCACTGAGATGACCTCCCGCACGCAGATCACGGCCATCTATCCCGGCACCTTCGACCCGATCACCTTGGGCCACGAAGACCTGATGCGCCGCGCCGCCGGAATGTTCGAGCGCCTGGTGCTGGCGGTGGCCGTGGGCCATCACAAGAAGACCATGTTCACGCTCGATGAGCGGCTGGCGATGGCACAGGAAGTGGCGGCGCAGTGCTGCCCGCAAGGCAACGTCGAGGTCATCGCCTTCGACGGCCTGCTGCGCGACTTCGTGCGCACGCATGCGGGCCGCGTCGTCGTGCGCGGCCTGCGCACCGGCGGCGACTTCGAATACGAGTTCCAGATGGCCGGCATGAACCGCAAGCTCATGCCCGAGGTCGAGACCATCTTCCTGACCCCCGGCGAGCACCACCAGTACACGTCCAGCACCTTCGTGCGCGAGATCGCGACGCTGGGCGGCGACGTGGCCGAGTTCGTGTCGCCCGGCGTGCTGGCGCGCCTGAACGAGCGCTGCAGGAAGGGGGGCTGACGATGGCCTTGATGATTACCGATGAGTGCATCAACTGCGACGTCTGCGAGCCCGCCTGCCCGAACAACGCGATCTCGATGGGCGAGGAGTTCTACAAGATCGACCCGGCCAAATGCACCGAGTGCGTCGGCCACTTCGACGAGCCGCAGTGCGTGATGCTCTGCCCCGTGGCCTGCATCCCGATCAACCCGGCCCATATCGAAAGCCGCGAGACGCTGATGCAGAAATACCAGCGCCTCACCTCGGCGACGGCATAGCGATCGTCTTGCGGCTTGCGCATGCCTGGCCTGTGCGCAGTCAATCCGCAAACGCCGCCATGGCCAGCCTGGGTCTGGCCGACAGCGTCACGCTGTTCAACGCCAGCGACTGCGGCCGCACCTTTGCCAGCAATGGCAGCGACACCGACCATGGCTGGGGCAACCATCACTTCGTTGTCGTCGGCGGCGCGGCGCGAACGTCGGCAAGCTCCTGGGTCGCATGCCCGACCTGACGCTGGGCGGGCCTTACGACGTCGGCCGGGGCGTGTGGCTGCCGACGGCGGCAACGGATCAGGTCGACGCCGAACTGGCGAAGTGGTTCGGCGCGGATGCGACGACGCTGACGGCGGTGTGGCCGCATGCGGGTGCGTTTGATCGGATTCGGGGCTGGGCATAGGGTCTGCTGTGCTGAGTTTGTTGGCATAGTCGGAGGCAGACAGGGACATGCCGAGGGGTGCGCCAATTGCGGTAGCAGCGGATGTCGCCCTGGAACGGGTTCGTCGTCTCCCATGCAAGCCTTTGCATCGTTCTTGGCATCTATCCCCGCCACTGTTTGGTCGGGGATCATTGGTGCCATCCTTGCGCTGAGTGGCGTTTTTCTCTCCAACCACGGGAATACCGCACGCCTGCGTATTCAGCTCCGACATGACGCAGCCGAGAAGGCCAAGGAGCGAACAGCAGCACTGCGGCGAGACGTGTACCTTCGCGCTATCGAGGAGCTCACGAAAGCCAATTCACATTTGGCTGGACTCCCGAATCTTGACCCCACAAAGGTCAACATCGGCGATGGTCTACAAGGTTTCTTCGCAGCTGCAGCGCGTCTCCAGTTGGTGGCCGAGTCGAAGACGGCACTGCTCGTCAATAAGTTGGTTGGTGAGTACGTCGAGTTGGTCTTTGATCTGTTCGGGGCGTTGCGATCAGTTCATGCCGCGAACTCGGACATTCAAATCGCCGACCGTCACTACACGCTGGCGCAGGCAGAGAACACTCGAATCCTGGCCGAGATGGCGAAGCTCAATGAATCAGGGAAGCCTGATCCAGCAGTCTTCCGCGCTCTTCAGGCTGGTTTCAAATTTCATTCCGGGCAGAGCGATAAGTTCGCTGCGGAGCGCAGCGATGCTTGGGCGCGCTTCAACGAAACCAACATTGCTTTCCAGCGTACGCTCCTTGCCAACCTTCGAGACCTTGCTCCGCGGCAGTTGCCTGTGATGATTGAACTCCGCCGCGATCTCGGATTGGATGGAGAACTGGACGAGTTGGAAGGACAGATGCGTCGGCAAATGCAGCGAATGGAGGAGCGGTTCAACGCTCTTATTGCGCAGCTCGAAGGTGAATTGCCAGCTGTCAGTTCGCAAACACCGCCTTCAACACCCACGCCAGCCTTGCCCCCGCCCGCGTCAGCTGCTGCTGCTTGATCGCATCCGCCCTCGCGTCGTAGCCGCGGGGCAGGCGGACGTTCCACTGCTGGCCCTCGCGGGGCGAGAACAGCAGGCCCTCGTAGGCCAGGGCCGCCTGCTCCAGCGACTGCGTGGCCCAGCGGGCGGGCCAGTCCACCGCATCGCCCGCGTCTACATCGACCCGGCGCGCCTCGGCCAGCCAGGCGGCGTCGACGCGGGGCGGCCTGAAGGCGGCGGGCACGCCGTCCCAGTAGGCGTGGAAATTCTTCGGCCCGGTCGGCGCGGCCTGCGGCAGCGGGAAGCTGTTGCCGCCGACCGTGAAGCTGGCCGGGTCCAGCCCGGTCTGATCGGGGTCGATGCGCTGGCCCCGGGCGTCGAGATAGGGCCCGGCGACGTGCAGTGGCTGGTGGATGTCGCCCACCAGATGCACCAGCACCAGCAAGGCCTCGCGCGGGCTCTTGAGGCTGGGCTGGCCCGTCGTCGGCCGGCCCTGCAGCACGAGGACGGCCTGGCGCAGCGCACCGACGACGTCGTCGGGCCGCGTGCCGGTGAAGCCGGGCAGGTAGCGGCTGCGCTGCAGGGCCAGGTCGGCGTAATGCGTCTGGCCGTGGCAGCTGCTCTCTTCCGGGCCGAGGGCGCATTGGCGGTCATTGCGCCTCACATAGTCGGCCATCTCGGCGATGCGGTCCGGCGTCTCAAGCGGCGCGCAGGCCGGGTATCTGCCGGGTGCCGGGTAGGCGTAGCCCTGGCCGGGCGAGATGCCCTTGGCGCAATCGGCCCAGATGGCGGCCAGCGGCAGCGGCATGTCGCCCAGCAGGGCCGCCACGCGCGCCTCCGCCGGCGTGCCCTTGAGGAGGCCGGCGGCGATGACGGCGACGGTCTGGTGGCCGTCGGCACCCCAGGCCTGGGCGGCCAGCGGCAGTGCGGTCAATGCGGCGGCAAGGAGGCGGCGCATGGGACGGTCAAACGGCGATGCGGAAGGACGGCAGCGGCATCCTGCACTCGCCTAACGGCCAGCCTGATCGTTCTTCTGGCGCTGCGCCGCGAATTCCTCGCGGACGCGCCGCCTGCAGTCGACGGCCTGCTGGCCGGCGTTGCCGCACTGCGCTTCCAGCTGCGCCTGGTTGGTCTTGCTCAACTCGTTGAAGGCCTCGGCCGGGCGCTGCAGCCTGGGCATGGCGCAGCCGCCGAGCAGGCAGCACAGGGACAGGGCGAGGGTGGTGGTCTTGGGCATCTGATGGCGAGTATCGATGGCGGCGCGCGCGGTCAGCGGATCAGCGAGGCCAGGCTGCCGGGCTGGAAGTGCAGGTCCACGAAATCCGCCAGCCCGTCGAACACCGAATCCAGCGAGCGCCCCGACTGGCCGAACAGCGCCTGCAGCACGGCGGGCTGCTCGAACAGGCCGTGGGCGTAGACGCCGAGCACGCGCCCGGCCTGCCAGCCGATGGCCTCGCCGGCCGCGTTGCGCAGCGCCACGCGCGGCGCCGGCAGGCCGGGGTGGGGCTGGGTGCGGCCGTGGCGGATCTCGTAGCCCTGGGCCTGCACGCCGGCCAGCGCGGCCCAGGGGGCGTCCAGCGCGGCGTCGAAGCCCAGGGCCGTGTTCTGCAGCAGCTTCTCGGGCTCGAAGGCGGTCACCAGCGGCAGCAGGCCCAGGCCCGGCGCGTTGCCGTCGACGCCGTGGGTGTCGATCAGTGCCTCGCCCAGCATCTGCAGGCCGCCGCAGATGCCCAGCACGCGGCCGCGGTGGCTGTTGATCGCGGCATCCAGCTTCTGTGCGCGTAGCCAGGCCAGGTCGGCCGCCGTGGCCTTGGAGCCGGGCAGGATGATCCAGTCCGCCCCTGCCAGGTCGCGCGGCTCGCGGGCCCAGGACAGGCGCACGCCGGGCAGCTGGCGCAGCGGCTGGAACTCGTCGAGGTTGGACAGGCGCGGGTAGGCGACGATGGCGATGTGCAGGCCGCCGCCTCCATGGCCGGTCGCCGAGTCGTCATACACGCCGTCTTCCTCCGGCAGGCCGTGGCCGCGCCACATCGGCAGCGTCGCGATGGTGGGCACGCCGGTCAGGCGCTGCAGCAGCTCGGGGCCGGGCGACAGCAGGCCGGCGTCGCCGCGGAAGCGGTTCAGCACGAAGCCCCTGACCTGGGCGCGCACGTCCTCGGGCATCAGCTGGTGGGTGCCGTAGAGGTGGGCGAAGGCGCCGCCGCGGTCGATGTCGGTGACGAGCAGGCAGGCCGCCCGCGAGTCGCGCGCGGTGCCGAGGTTGACGTAGTCGGACGGCGCCAGGTTGATCTCGGCCGGCGAGCCCGCGCCCTCGATGACGACGACGTCGTTCTCGCTCATCAGCTCGAACAGCGCGGCACGCGCGCGCGGCCTGAGCAGCGCGCTGCGCTCGCGCCAGGGCAGGCGGGACAGCGCCGCGTCCACCTCGCCCAGCACGACGACCTGGCTCCGCGTGTCGGCCTCGGGCTTGAGCAGCACGGGGTTCATGCGCACCTCGGGCACGCGGCGCGCGGCCAGGGCCTGGAAATACTGCGCGCTGCCGATCTCGCCCATCAGGCCGTAGCTGGGCGCCGGGCCGCTCCCAAGCCCAGCGGCGTCCCCGCGGGGGACCGCTCCTGTACGCAGGAGCGAGGGGCCAGGCAAGCCCGGCACGACGCGCGCGTTGTTGCTCATGTTCTGGGCCTTGAAGGGCGCGACCTTCAGCCCCTGGCGGGCATACCAGCGGCACAGGGCCGTGGCCAGCCAGCTTTTTCCAGCGCCGCTGGTCGTGCCCAGCACCATCACCGCCTTGCCCCGGCTCATGAATCCTCGCCCTCGATCTCGACCAGCGCCTGCTGCAGCGCGGCCTGGCTGCGCGGCGGCTGGGCCGACACGCGCACCCAGCCGTCCAGCCCGAAGGACGCCGCATCGCGCAGGCGGATGCCGCGCTCGCGCAGCCGGGGCGCGATGTCGGGCCGCGGCGGGCGGGCCAGCCAGAAGTTGGTGCAGCTCGGGTTCTGCAGCCAGCCCTCGCCGGCCAGCAGTGCGCGTTGCGATGCGGTCCAGGCGCGCAGCTGGGTGCGGGCCTCGGCCAGCCAGGCCCGGGTCTCGGCCGAGGGCCAGTGCTCCAGCATCGCGACGCCCTCGGCCGACAGCACCCAGCTCGGCGCCAGCGACAGCGCGCGCGCCCAGGTCTCGTCGGCCGCGGGCGCGACGAGATAGCCGGCGCGCACGCCGGTCAGGCCGAGGGCCTTGTTGGGGCAGACGAGCTGCCAGGCGCCGGGCGGCAGCGCCGGTGCGTCACCCTGCAGGCGCAGCGGCTCGTAGGCGTGGTCCACGGCGACGAGGTGGCCGCCCAGGTCGGGCCGGGTCTTGGCGCTCGTGCCCGTCGGGTTGCAGGGTTCGCAGATCCACACCAGGGCCGGCGCGGTCGGGCGGATGTCGGCCGGCTCGGCGTAGGGCTTGACCGCCAGGCCCAGGGCCTGGGCGGCGAGGGCGTAGTCGCCGAAGCCCGGCTGCGGCACCCAGGCCTCGCGGCGGCCGGCCAGCATCGCGGCCAGCGTCAGCCGGCGGATGCCCTCGGCGCCGCCGGCGGTAGGCAGCACCAGGTCCCATTGGCCCGCGCCGGCGAGGTGGCGGCGCAGCGTGCGGTAGGCCGGATCGGGGTAGGCCTGCCGGTCGGCCGCCTGCACGGCGCGCCACAGCGCGGGCGGCGGGCCCATCGGGCTGGCGTTGGTCGAGAAGTCGTGGTCGACGGGCTGGCCGCCGTCCGGGCCACCGTGTTCGGCTTGCAATGGGTTCATGTCGTCCCCCTCAGGGCCCAGGCTAACGCAGCCGCCAGAACCGTGCCCGCGACGACGGCCTGCTGCGCGACGGCGCGTGCGGCGGGCAGGTCGGCGGCCGTGGCGCTGCGGCCGGCGGCGTGCAACGTGTAGACACTGGGCTTGGACAGTCTGAGGTCCAGCCGCAGCGCCATCGCCGCCATCGGCCAGCCGCTGTTGGGCGAGGGCGTGCGGTGGGCCTCTCGCATGACCCCGAGCAGCGAGGGCGGCAACAGCACCAGGGCCGTCAGCCGCGCCGGCAGCCAGGACAGCAGGTCGTCCGCGCGCGCGGCCCACTTGCCGCACCACTCGCGTTCGTCGCGGTAGCCCCACATCGCGTCCGCCGTGTTGGCGAAGCGGTAGACCGCCGCGCCGGGCAGGCCGGCGATGGCGAACCAGAACAGCGGCGCGACGACGGAGTCGTTCAGGTTCTCGGCCAGGGTCTCGATGGCGGCCTCGCGCACCTCGGTCTCGCTGAGGGCCGAGGTGTCGCGGCTGACGAGGCGCGACAGCCGCGCGCGGCCGGCGTCCAGCGATTTGCCCAGCGCGGTCTCCACGGCCATGGCCTCGTCGGCGAGCATGCGCCAGGCCAGCAGCGGCTTGAGCAACAGGCCGGTCAGCGCGGCCGTGGCGAGCAGACGCAGCGGCGAGCTCCACGGTCGCAGCGCCAGCAGCAGATGGCCCTGCAGCCACAGCGCGATGAAGGCCACCGCCGCGGCGCCGACCAGCCAGGCCAGTGCGCCGGCGATGAAGCCTGGCGCCGGCGGCAGCTTGTCCAGCCGGAACAGGCCGAGGTAGCGGCCCATGCCGACGACGGGATGCGCCCAGGCCGGCGGCTCGCCGAGGTGGTCCACCAGCAGGGCCACCCCCATCGCCAACGGCAGCAGGGCCTGCATCAGCGCAGCGGCGGCAGCCGCGCGACGAGGCCGCGCTTGAGCCGCTCCGGCCGGCGCTCCCAGGCCAGCAGGCCGTCGCCCGGCTCGGCATGCTGGGCGGCCACGGCGAGCAGCGCATCGACGCAGGCCGCGTCGGGCGCGAGCTGGCCGAACAGATAGCTGTGCTTGCCCTGGCCTTGCAGCGCCGCCGTGCAGCTCTGGCTACAGGCCGCCATGCAGGCCTGGCCGCGGATGGGCAGCGTGCAGTCGCGCGCCAGGGCTTCGTTCTCGACGGCCTCCAGCAGCGCCTGGCCCTGGCCGTCGGCGCAGGTCGTGCAGATGGTTAGCCTTGATCCGGCAGTTGACCGCTCGCTATTCATCGAAGTCCCTTGCTTTCAGGCCCTTGGTGATACCGCCATGTTCACCACTTCGGTGAACGGCGCTGCACGCCCGCTGGGCCGGCGCTTCGGGCCGCTGGCAGCGTTGCTTCTCCTTGTGGGCACGAGCCCACTGCGTCGGCGCGCCTTGCCAGCAACCCGCCTCGCCGGCCCCTCGGGCGCGCCCAACTGCCGCATCAAGGCTGCTCAATCCTCGATCCCCCGCTGCGCCGGCACGCCGGCCTGGTAGTGGTGCTTGACCAGCGTCATCTCGGTGACCGTGTCGGCCAGCTCGACCAGTTCGGCCGGCGCGGCGCGGCCGGTCAGCACGACGTGCACATGCGCGGGCCGCTCGCGCAGGCAGGCCAGCACCTGGTCCAGCGCGATCCAGCCGTAGCGCAGCGGGTACATGATCTCGTCGAGCACGACGAGGAAATGCTCGCCGCCGCGGATGCTGGCCTCGGCGCGCGCCCAGCCCTCGCGGGCCAGTTCGGCGGAGTGCTCCAGGTCCTTGCTCTTCCACGAGAAGCCGTCGCCCAGGCCGACGATGGGCACGCCCAGCTTCTCGAAGACGCGGTGCTCGCCGAAGCGGGCGCTGGGCACCTTCATGAACTGGTAGATCAGCACCGGCTTGCCGCGGCCGTGGGCGCGCAGCGCGAGGCCCAGGGCGGCCGTGCTCTTGCCCTTGCCGTCGCCGGTGTGCACGAGCACGAGGCCGCGCCGCTCGCCGCTGGGCACGACGCGTTCGTGGTGGACGGGCGGTTGTTCAATCTCCATGGTCGGGGGGCTCCATCAACAGGTCTTGCAGGGGGCGGCGCCGGCGCCAGCCTTGCCGTTCCAGCATCGGCCGGTCGTAGAAGGCCGGCACGGGGCCGAGGCAGAGCAGGCCCAGCGGCTGCGCACCCGCGGGCAGGCGCAGCAGGGCGGCGAGGGCAGCGGGGTCGAACATCGACACCCAGCCCAGGCCGAGGTTCTCGGCCCGCGCCGCCAGCCACAGGTTCTGCACCGCGGCGCCGGCCGAGCACAGGGCCATCTGCTGCGGCAGGGTGCGGCGGCCGAACACGGTGCCGTCATCGGGGGCGAGGATGAGGGCGAGCAGCTCCGCGCAGTCGCGCAGGCCCTCGACCTTGAGCCGCAGGAATTCGCCGGCCCGCGGGCCGAGGGCGGCGGCCGTGGCCTGGCGCTCGGCCTCCACGAGGGGCGCCAGCCGCTCGCGCCAGCGCGGGCCATGCAGGCGCATGAAGCGCCAGGGCTGCATCAGGCCGACCGAGGGTGCCTGGTGGGCGGCGCCGAGCAGGCGTGCGAGCTGCTCGTCGGGCAGCGGCGGGCCGGGCAGGAAATGCCGGCAGTCGCGCCGCGCAGCCAGGATGTCGTGCAGGACCGCCCGGGCGGCGGCGTCGAAGCGCGTGTTCATGGCCCAGCCCCGAAGAAGGCCGCGACGGCCTCGGGGTTGGACGGGAAGTAGTGGTGCACATAGCTCGCGCGCAGCGAGCCCTGCAGGTAGAGCGCTTCGGCCGTGCTGCCGCCGTTGGGGTTGCTGGCCGTGGCGATGGGCGCGAGCGGGGTGTCCAGCGTCGAGTAGTGGAAGCTGTGGCCGCGCAGCGGGCCCTCGGGCCAGTCCAGCGCCTGCAGGCCGAGCGCGGCCAGGCGCGGCTGCACGCGGGCGCGGCCGGGCAGCAGGCCGGCCATGCGGTGGGCGCGGCCCTCGCCGTCGGTCAGTTCGTCCAGCAGGGCCAGCATGCCGCCGCATTCGGCGAGCAGGGGTTTGCCGGCCGCGACATGGCTGCCGAGGTCGCGCGCCAGCGTCGGGTGCGTGGCCAGTGCGTCGGCATGCAGCTCCGGGTAGCCGCCGGGCAGCCAGAGCGCATCGCAGCCGGGCAGGGCCTCGTGGCGCAGCGGCGAGAAGAAGGCCAGCTCGGCGCCCAGCGCGCGCAGCAGGTCGACGTTGGCCGCGTAGATGAAGCCGAAGGCGGCGTCGCGCGCGATGGCGATGCGGCGTCCGGCCAGCAGCGGCGGCAGCGCGGGCCCGGCTTCATGCGCGAACACGACGGGCTCGAACGCGAAGCCGGGGCGCAGGCCGGCCTCCCAGGCATCGGCCCAGGCGTCGAGCTGGGCGCTCAGCTGCGGCTGCTCCAGCGCCTGCACGAGGCCGAGGTGGCGCTCGGGCAGGGCGAGTTGCGGGTCGCGCGGCAGCGCGGCGATCAGCGGCAGCTCGTCCGGCAGGCCCTCGCCCACCATGCGGCCGTGCGCGGCGCTGCCGACCCGGTTGGCGACGACGCCGCCGTGGCGCAGCCCGGGCCGGAAGCGCGCCAGGCCCGTGGCCAGCGCGGCGAAGGTCTGGGCCATGGCCGACGCGTCGATGACGCAGACGACGGGTAGGCCGAAGGCGGCGGCCAGGTCGGCGCTGCTGGGCTGGCCGTCGAACAGGCCCATGACGCCCTCGACGAGGATCAGGTCCGCCTCGCGCGCGGCCTCGGCCAGCAGGGCCTGGCAGTGGGCGAAGCCGCCCATGAAGAGGTCGAGCTGGTAGACCGGCCGGCCGCTGGCGCGTTCGAGGATGGTGGGGTCGAGAAAGTCCGGCCCGGTCTTGAAGACGCGCACGCGCTGGCCCTGCCGCGAGTGGCTGCGCGCGATGGCCGCGGTCACGCTGGTCTTGCCCGAGCCCGAGGACGGCGCGCTGATGAAGAGTGCGGGGCAAGAAGCCTTCATAACGGCAGCGCCACCCAGCGCCCCTCGATCTGCGCGATGTGCAGGCTGGGGCCGAAGACGCGGCGCAGCGCGTCGTGCGTGGCCGCGTCGGCCGGCGCGCCGCTGTGCACGATGCGGCCGTCGGCCATCAGCACGAGGTGGTCGGCCTGCAGCGCGAGGTGCAGCTCGTGCAGCACGCTGGCGACGCCGTGGCCGGCCGCGACGCGCGCGCGCACCAGGACCATCCATTCGGCCTGGTGGGGCGGGTCGAGGTGGGCCAGGGGCTCGTCCATCAGCGTCAGCGGCGCGTCGACGGCCAGCACCCGGGCCAGCAGCACGCGCTGGCGCTCGCCGCCGGACAGCGAGCCGAGGCGCCGTTCGCGCCAGGCCCAGCTCTGCGTGGATCGCATCGCGGCCTCGGCGGCGCGGTGGTCGGCGGCGGTGGGCGGCGCCAGCCAGGGGCGGTGCGGCAGGCGGCCGAGCATGACGATGTCCCAGGCGGTCAGGTCGTCGGCGCCGCTCTCCTGCTGGCCCATCCAGGCGAGCTGGCGGGCGCGATCGGCCGAAGGCCAGTCGTGAAGAGGCCTTCCGGCGAGCAGCACCTCGCCCTCGCAGCGCTGCAGGCCGGCGATGGCGCGCAGCAGCGTGGACTTGCCGGCGCCATTCGGGCCGACGATGGCCGTCCAGCGGCCCCGCGGCAGCGCGAGGGCTATGCCGTGGATGAGGTCGCGGCCGTCGATGCGGACGCGCTCGATGCGGGCCGTCAGCGCGCTCATCGTTTGGGTGTCCCGCGGCGATGCATCAAGACGAGCAGGTAGACGCCGCCGAGCAGCGCGGTGACGAGGCCGACCGGCAGCTCCTGCGGGCGGACCAGCGCGCGGGCCAGCACGTCGGCGGCCAGCAGCAGCGCGCCGCCGGCCGCGGCCGACAGCAGGATCAGCCGGCCGTGCAGCGTCGGGCAGGCGGCGCGCACGAGGTGGGGCGCGACGAGGCCGACGAAGGCGACGATGCCGGTCTGTGCGACGGCGGCGCCGGTGGCCAGCGCGAACGCGAAGATCAGCAGCAGGCGCACCAGCGGCATGCGCACGCCGAGGGACGCGGCCGTGGCTTCGCCCAGCGTCAGCGCATCCAGCGCGGGGCTGGCCAGCAGCCCGATGATCAGGGCCAGCGCGCCGCTGGCTGCCATCACGCTGACGCTGCTCCAGCCCAGCAGCCCGGTGTTGCCGAGCAGGAAGGCCTGCATCGCGCGCAGGATGTCGGGCGCCCACAGCGTGGCCAGGCCGGTCAGCGCGTTCAGCACCACGCCGACGACGACGCCGGCCAGCAGCAGCCGCAGCGTCTGCTCGACACCGCGGGCGAGGACCAGCGTCAGGCCCACGCCGATCAGCGTGCCGACGAAGGCGATGCCGGTCAGGCCGACGTCAGCCAGCAGCGATGCGTGCTGTGCCGATACGCCGACGAAGGCCAGCGTGATGGCGACGGCCAACTGCGCGCCCGACGCGCTGCCCAGCAGATAGGGGTCGGCCAGCGGATTGCGGAACAGGCCCTGCGAGATGGCGCCGGCCATGCCCAGCAGCGCGCCGGCCCACCAGGCGCCCAGGGAGCGCGGCAGGCGGATCTCCCACAGGATGACGCTCATGCCCTCGTCCTGCAGGTCGGCCCAGCCGGTGCTGCCGACCAGCACGCCGGCCAACACGCAGAGCAGGCCGGCGGCGAGCAGCAGCGCGAGCAGGACGCCGGGGCGCAGGTTCACGAGCCGGCCTTTTCTCTGAGGCAACGAGCCATGATCTGCGCCGCCTCGGCCATGCGCGGGCCGGGTCGGGACAGGATGTCGCCGTCCTCGGCGTTGAACACGCAGATGCGGCCGTGGCGGACGGCGTCGATGCGGTTCCAGCCCGGGCGCTCGGCCAGGCCCTCGGAGCCGCGCGCGCCGATCATGATGAGGCCGGGGTTGGCCTTCACGACGAACTCGGGGTTGATCTTGGGGAAGGGGCCGAGCCGGGCCGGGATGATGTTGCCGGTGCCCAGCTTGGTCAGCGTCTCGCCCATGAAGGACGATTCGCCGGCCGCGTAGAGGCCGCTGGCCACTTCGTAATAGACCTTCAGGCCGCGCGCCGCCGCCGGCACGCTGCCGGCCGCCGCGGCCACGCCGGCCTCGATGTGGCGCCAGATGCGCTGCGCATCGTCCACGCCCAGCACCTGGCCGACGATGCCCAGCACGCGCTGCACATCGCGGTAACTGCGCGGCTCCAGCGCGACGACCTTGAGGCCCAGCGCGCGCAGCCGCTCGGACACGCGCGACGACACGGCCAGCAGCACCATGTCGGGCTTGAGCGACGCGATCAGCTCGACATTGCTGTCGTCCATGCCGCCGAGCTTGGGCAGCGCGTTCACCTGCGCCGGGAAGTTGGAGTAGCGGTCCACGCCGACGAGGCGGGCGCAGGCGCCGAGCTCGCAGACCGTCTCGGTCAGCGAGGGCAGCAGGCTGACGATGCGCTGCGGCGGCGCGGCGAACGTGGCGGTGTGGCCGAGGTCATCCTTGATCTCGATGGCGGACGCGGGCAGCGCGAGGGCCAGCAGCAGCGCGCAGAACAGGTGCTTAAGCATCGGGAGCCTCCTCGACGGGGCGGGACCAGGCCTGGCCCGCGACCATCAATGTCAGGCGCGCGCAGCGGCGCGCCACATCCTGATTGAGCCGGCCGAGTTCGTCGACATAGTCGCGCACCTCGCGGCCCAGCGGCGACACGCCCCAGCCGACCTCGTTGGACACGAAGACGACCGGCGATTGCAGGCGCGGCAGCAGGGCCAGCAGCGCCTCGCGCTCGGCCTGCCAGCCCGGCGCGTCGGGCGCACCGCCGGCCGGCATCAGCCAGTTGACCAGCCACAGCGTCAGGCAGTCGACGACGATCAGCGTGTTCGCGCCGTCGGCCTGCCGCAGCGCCGCCGCGAGTGCCAGCGGGGCTTCGACGGTGCCGAAGCCCGCCGGCCGCGTGGCGCGGTGATGGGCGATGCGCGCACGCATCTCGTCGTCGGCCGCCAGCGCGGTGGCGATGACCGCGACGCGGCCGCCAGCGGCCTGCCAGCGCAGGGCCAGGCCCTCCGCGCGGCGCGACTTGCCGCTGCGCTGGCCGCCGACGATGAGTTCGTGCGCGGCCATGGGCTCAGAGCTTCGGCGTGAGCGTCACGCCCAGCATCACCGTGCGCGGCGGCTGGGCGTAGCCGCGGGCCGTCTGGTAGACGCGGTCGAAGGCGTTGTCGACGTTGAGCTGCAGCCTGGCCTGCGGGTTGATGCGGTAGGCGAGGCTGGCGTTGACCAGCGCATAGCCGCCCAGCAACTGCTTGCCGCCGTTGCGGTCCGGCCGCTGGGCCGTGGCGGTCATGCCGAGGCTGCCGCTCCAGTCGCCGACGGCCTTGTCCAGCTGCAGGCTGGCGTAGCGCGGCGCACGGCGGCCCAGCCGGCCGCCGCTGATCTCGTCGCGCGGGTTCTGCCAGTCGAAGGAGGCCTGCAGATGCCAGCCGGCGAGCTCGGTCTGGCCCTGCAGCGTGGCGCCGCGCAGGTGCACGCGCGCGACGTTGCCGTAGCAGCCGTCCCAGGGCATGACGTTGAGCGGGTCGGTGGCCGGGCAGTTCAACGCGAACTGGCTGTCGTAGTTGATGAGGTCGCGGATGCGGTTGTCGTAGGCGGTCAGGCTGAGCTGCTGCTCGCCGCGGGCCCAGCGCAGGCCCACTTCCTTGTTGCGGCCATGCTCGGGCTTGAGCGCCGGCAGCGTGTCCAGCGGGCCGTACTGGCTGAAACTCTGGTAGAGCGTCGGCGCGCGGAAGGCCGTGCCGGCGCTGGCCCAGGCGCGCCACTCGGGCGTGAAGCGCCAGCCGGCGGCGAGGCTGCCGGTATTGATGCTGCCGAAGTCGCTGTCCCTGTCGTGCCGCCAGTGGGCCTGGCCGTCGAAGGCGCCCAGGTTCAGCAGATAGCCCAGGGCCAGCGCATTCTGCGAGCGCTCGGCGCTGCCATGCGTGGAGGGGCGCAGCGAGGAGTTGAGGAGCACGTCCTCGCGGCGCTCCAGCGTCGCGCTGAGCCGGCCGACGGGCAGCGCGACCTGGTTGGCCCAGGCAAAGGCGCGCACGCGAGTTTCGGTGAGATAGCCGCTGACGCCGTTGGCCAGGGTCTCGTAGCGCGCGTTGGACTCGCTGGCGCTGAGCTCGCTCTGCCAGGCGCTGGTCCATTGCGCCGCCCAGGTGGCGCGCAGGCTGCGGGCGTCGTTGACGGCGCGGTCGTCGGTGTTGGGCGGGGAGAAGGTGGAGTCGTACTGCGCGTTGACGTGGCTGCGCGTGGCCGCGAGGCTCAGGCGGTGCTGGTCGTTGACGGCATAGCCCAGGCGGCCCTGCAGGCTGTGGTTGCGCCAGCCGTCGGGGTCCGCCAGGCCGGGCTGGTCGGGCATGGTGCTGAAGCCGTCGCTGGTCTCCAGGGCCGCGCCGAGTGCGTAGTCCCAGTCGCCCTGCTTGCCGCTGAAGCTCAGGTCGCCCTTGGCCGTGCCCAGGTTGCCGATGGCGCCGTGCAGCACCAGCTGCGGCGTGGACTCGCCCTTGCGCGTGAAGATCTGGATCACGCCGCCGATGGCGTCGGAGCCGTAGACCGCGCTGGCCGGGCCGCGCAGGATCTCGATGCGCTCGACCTGGGCCAGGCCCATGGCCTCCCAGGGTGCACCGCCCGAGCCTGACTGGGTGTCCATGCGCACGCCGTCGACGAGCACGACGGTGTGCTGGGTGTTGGCACCGCGGACGAAGACCGACGTGGTGCTGCCGGGGCCGCCGTTGCGGGCGATCTGCACGCCCGGCTGGGCCGCCAGCAAGTCGGCCAGGCCGCCGAAGGCTCGGGCGGAGATGTCCTCGCGCGTGAGGACGGTGATGTCGGCCAGCACCTCGCTGACGCGCTGGGGCATGCGCGTGGCGGTGGTGACGATGGTGTCGAGCCGGTTCTGGGCGTGGGCGGAGGCCGCCAGGGCCAGCGCGGACAGGGCGAGCAGCGGCCGACGGGCCGCGAGGAAGGAATGAGACATGAGGGCAGTCGCGAACGATCACTCAGCCCTGCTGACCCCCGCAGCAAGGCTGAAAAACGGCCTGCGGCTGGTCGCGCGCAGGCCCCGTCGTTGGCCGGTATCCGGGCTGATGGACCCTGCTCGACGCCTTCCCGGTGCACGCACCAGTGGCTTGTGGTCGAACAGTGAGGCGGGCGCCTCGTCCACTTACCGTTGCGGGGACAGCTCAGGTTAAGCGCGCCACGTGGTGGTCTGCCCTCCTGATTCCCGTTGAACTGCGGCCGCCGAGAAAGCGGCCGCGAGCACCAACGGCGGGCATTCTATCGGGCCGCGCTGGCCGCGGCCTCGGGCCTGTGCGGCCTGGCCGGTTTTGCCACCTTGGGCGGCTTGATGTGCACGACCTGCGGCGCGCTGGCCGCGGCCGGCGGCGGCTGCAGGCCCAGCGACAGCGCGCGCTGGTGGCGGGCCTCGGCCTCGCTGGCGCGGCGCGCGGCGGCCAGGGCCGCGGCCTGCCTGGCGTCGGCCAGATGGCGTTCGCGCGCGGCGCGGCTGTCGGCGGCGCTGGGCTCGTCGTAGCGGATGCTGCCGCCGCTGGTGGCGGGGCTGCCGGGGCAGGGCGAATCGCGCAGGTCGCGGCCGTCGGGGCCGCAGCGGTAGACCTGGGCCTGGCGCACCTGGCTTTGCGCGAGGGCGGGCAGGGCGATCACGGCGGCCAGCGCCAGCAGCAGGGGTTTCATGGGTTCGGAGTGTCCACCGGCGGCTGCGGTTTGGGGGGCTTGGGCCGCGGCGGCTTGGCGTGAATCCTGGCCAGCGCCTTGTCCATCTCGCCGCGCAGCATCAGCTCGACGGCGGCGTAACTCTTCTCGATGCAGTCCTCGACGGCCTGGCGCTCGGCCAGCGGCGGCTTGCGCAGCACATAGCCGGCCACCTCGGCCTTGTGACCCGGGTGGCCGATGCCCAATCGCAGCCGCCAGAAGTCGCCGCTGCCGAGCTGGGCCTGCATGTCCCTCAGCCCGTTGTGGCCGCCGTTGCCGCCGCCCTTCTTGAACTTCATCTCGCCGGGCGGCAGGTCGAGCTCGTCGTGGACGGCGAGGATCTCGTCCGGCGCGATCTTGAAGAAGCGCGCCAGCGCCGCGACGGACTTGCCCGAGAGGTTCATATAGGTCATGGGTTCGAGCAGCCAGACCGGCCCGCTGGCCCCCGGCGCGTGGTTCACGCGCGCGACGAGGCCGTGGTAGGCCTTGTCCGGCGCGAGCATGACTTTCAGCCCTCTCGCCAGCCCGTCAATCCACCAGAAACCGGCGTTGTGGCGCGTGTCTTCGTACTCCGGGCCCGGGTTGCCCAGGCCGACCATCAGCTTGATCATGAGGGCATCTTAGTTTTGCTCGCGCCAGCAATGCAGTAGCTACATTCGGCCCGGACACTGGAGGCTGTCGGGCTTTGGGCTGGGTGCGCGTTGGGCCTGCCAGGGGGCTGGGGCTAGGCGCGACGACGCTGCGGGCTCGCGCCCGCGAGGAGGAGCAACAACGCCTCAGCCCCCTGGCAGGCCCAACCCGAAGGGCCGAGGCGATTTGCGGGGCAATTCGTCGTTGCCGGCTCGTTGCTGGGGAGAATCCAACGCCTCGCCGGCGCCTAGCCTTGCCCCGCAACTCGCCTCGGCGCGCACCCAGCCCAAAGCCCGACAGCCTCCAGCGACCGTCTTCAGGAGTGGACCCGAATGCAGAACAAGAATTCCAGGCCCAGCGGCTCGGCCGGCGCGGCCAGGACCTGGCCCCTGGCCGCGCTGGCCGTGGCCGGCATCGCGCTGGCGGGCTGGTGGTGGAAGGGCCATGGCGCCGCGGGCGCCGAAGGCCCGGCGGCCTCGACCGCTTCCGGCGCCGCAGCCGGTGGTGCGCGTGGCGGCCGCTTCGGCGGTGCCGGCAACCGGCCGCAGCCGGTGTCGGTCGCGGCCGTGCAGAGGCGCGACCTGGCCGTGGCGGTGGACGCCATCGGCAGCATCGCCACGGCCAACACGGCCGTCGTGCGCGCCAAGGTCAGCGGCGAGCTCAAGGCCATCTACTTCAAGGAAGGCCAGGCCGTGAAGGCCGGCCAGGCGCTGGCGCTGATCGACCCGCGGCCCTTCGAGATCGCGCGCGACCAGGCCCAGGCGGCCCTGGCCCGCGACCAGGCCCAGCTCGAGAACGCGCGCGCCGACCTGACCCGCTACCAGGATCTCGTCGCCAAGGAGGCCGCGCCGCGCCAGCAGCTCGACACGCAGCAGGCCCTGGTGCACCAGCTGGAGGCCACGCTGCTGTCCGACAAGGCCGCGCTGGACAACGCCAGGCTGCAGCTCTCCTACACCCGCGTCACGGCGCCCATCGCCGGCCAGGCGGGCCTGAAGCAGGCCGACCTCGGCAACAACGTCGGCCCGACCGACGCCAACGGCCTGCTCAGCATCGCGCAGACGCAGCCGGCCGCGGTCGTCTTCGCCGTGCCGGACGCGCGGCTGGCGCGCATCCGCCAGCAGCTCGGCGCCAACCAGCCGCTGCCCGTGCAGGCCTGGGACCGCGAGCACAAGCAGATGCTGGCCGAGGGCCGCGTCGCCAGCACCGACAACGCCATCGACGCGAGCACCGGCACGATCAAGGTCAAGGCCCTGTTCGCCAACCAGGACAACACCCTCTTTCCCAACCAGTTCGTCAATGTGCGCCTGCAGCTGGACACGCTGAAGGACGTGCTCGTCGTGCCGACGGCCGCCGTGCAGCGCGGCGCGCCGGGCACCTTCGTCTACGTCGTGGCCGACGGCCAGGTCGCGCTGCGCAAGCTGGGCGTGCTGGCGACCGACGGCGAATCGACCGCGGTGCGCGGCGAGCTCAAGCCGGGCGACCAGGTCGTCACCGACGGGGCCGACCGCCTGCGCGACGGCGGCAAGGCCGAGGTCATCAAGGCGCCCGGCCGCGAGCCGGGGCGCAACCGCCAGCCCGCCGCCTCGGCCGCGACGCGGTGAGCCGCCTGCGATGAACCCGTCACGCCTCTTCATCGAGCGGCCGGTCGCGACCTCGCTGCTGATGCTGGCCATCGTGCTGGCCGGCGCGCTGGCCTACCGGCTGCTGCCGGTCTCGGCCCTGCCCGAGGTCGACTACCCGACCATCCAGGTCACGACCCTCTACCCCGGCGCCAGCCCCGACGTGATGACCTCCTCGGTCACGGCGCCGCTGGAGCGCCAGTTCGGCCAGATGCCGGGCCTGGCGCAGATGTCGTCAACCAGCTCGGGCGGTGCGTCGGTCATCACGCTGCGCTTTGACCTCAGCCTGTCGCTGGACGTGGCCGAGCAGGAGGTGCAGGCGGCCATCAATGCCGGCAGCAATCTGCTGCCCACCGACCTGCCGATGCCGCCGGTCTACAGCAAGGTCAACCCGGCGGATGCGCCGGTGCTGACCATCGCGGTCAGCTCGACGACGCTGCCCGTGCCGCGCGTGCACGACCTCGTCGAGAGCCGGCTCGCGCAGAAGATCTCGCAGGTGCCCGGCGTCGGCCTCGTCGGCATCGCCGGCGGCCGGCGGCCCGCCGTGCGCATCCAGGCCAACCCGGGCGCGCTGACGACGCTGGGCCTGTCCATCGACGACGTGCGTAGCGCCATCTCGGCGGCCAACGTCAACCAGTCCAAGGGCAGCTTCGACGGCCCGCTGCGCGCGTCCACGCTGGACGCCAACGACCAGCTGCGCAACGCGGCCGAGTACGCCAACCTCGTCATCGCCTACAGAGGAGGCAATGCGGTGCGGCTGAAGGACGTGGCCCAGCTCGTCGACGACGCCGAGAACCTGCGCCTGGCCGCCTGGGCCGGCCAGCAGGGCAAGGCCCAGGCGGCGGCCGTCATCCTGAACGTGCAGCGTCAGCCCGGCGCCAACGTCATCGAGACCGTGGACCGCGTGCGCGCCGTGCTGCCGCAGCTGCAGGCGGCGCTGCCGGCGTCCATCGACGTGCAGATCCTGTCGGACCGCACGACGACGATCCGCGCGTCGGTGCGCGACGTGCAGCACGAGCTGCTGTTCGCCGTCGTGCTCGTCATCGGCGTCATCTTCGTGTTCCTGCGCAGCCTGCCGGCCACCATCATCCCGGCCGTGGCCGTGCCGGTGTCGCTGGTGGGCACCTTCGGCGTCATGTACATGGCCGGGTTCTCGATCAACAACCTGACCTTGATGGCCCTCGTCATCTCGACGGGCTTCGTCGTCGACGACGCCATCGTCATGATCGAGAACATCGCGCGGCATATGGAGGAGGGCGGCGAGGGTGTGAGCCCCTTTAGGGCTGCGCTGGACGGCTCCAAGCAGATCGGCTTCACGATCATTTCGCTGACCGTGTCGCTGATCGCCGTGCTGATCCCGCTGCTCTTCATGGGCGACGTCGTCGGCCGGCTCTTCCACGAGTTCGCGATCACGCTGGCCGTGTCCATCCTGATCTCGGCCTTCGTGTCGCTGACGCTGACGCCGATGATGTGCGCCCGCCTGCTGCACCATGAGCACGAGGAAGACCACGGCCGGCTATGGGCTTTGGTCGGCAAGGCCTTCGACGACACCATCGCCGCCTACGGCCGCATGCTGACCTGGGTGCTGGACCGCTCGGCCTCGACGCTGGTCGTCTTCATCGCGACGCTGATCCTGACCGGCGTGCTCTATCTGCTGGTGCCCAAGGGCTTCTTCCCGGTGCAGGACACGGGCCAGATCCAGGGCATCACCGAGGCGGCCCAGTCCACCTCCTTTGCGGCGATGGCCGAACACCAGCAGCGCATCGCCGAACGCGTGCTGCAGGACCCCGCCGTGGAGAGCGTCTCGTCCTTCATCGGCGTGGACGGCGGCAACACGACGCTGAACCAGGGGCGGCTGCAGATCGCCCTCAAGCCCAAGCAAGAGCGCGGCGAGAGCGCGGCCGAGGTGGCGCGGCGGCTGAGCGACTCGGTCGCGGCCGAGCCCGGCATCTCGCTCTATCTGCAGCCCGTGCAGGACCTGACCATCGAGGACCGCGTCGCCAAGACGCAGTACCAGTTCACGCTCAGTTCGCCGGACGCCGCCGAACTGAGCCGTTCGACCACCGCCGTGCTCGAACACCTGCGCGGCCTTAAATCAATCGCGGACGTGGCCAGCGACCAGCAGGAGCAGGGCCTGCAGGCCTATGTCGACATCGACCGCGATGCGGCCGGGCGGCTGGGCCTGACGGTGGCGGCCATCGACAGCGCGCTGTACAGCGCCTTCGGCCAGCGCCTCATCTCCACCATCTTCACGCAGAGCAACCAGTACCGCGTCGTGCTGGAGGTGGCGCCCGGCTACCGCCAGGGCCTGGACGGGCTGCAGCGCCTGTACGTGCCCGGCGCGAACGGCGCCCAGGTGCCGCTCAGTTCCGTCGCGCGCTTCGCCGAGCGCCTGGCGCCGCTGGCCGTCAACCACGTGGCCCAGTTCCCGGCGGCGACCCTCTCCTTCAACCTCGCGCCGGGCGGCTCGCTGGGCGAGGCCGTCA
Source organism: Pelomonas aquatica (assembly GCF_026712205.1). Classification (GTDB taxonomy): domain Bacteria; phylum Pseudomonadota; class Gammaproteobacteria; order Burkholderiales; family Burkholderiaceae_C; genus Pelomonas; species Pelomonas aquatica. The sequence goes on along the minus strand of NZ_JAPPUW010000003.1, from coordinate 131,137 downwards.
GCGCGATCAAGGCCGAGGTGGAGGCGCTGCAGCTGCCGCTCAGCGTCGAGACCCATTTCGAGGGTGCGGCCCTGGCCTTCCAGGCCTCGCTGACGAGCACGCTGCTGCTCATCCTCGCGGCCATCGTGACGATGTACATCGTGCTGGGCGTGCTCTACGAGAGCACCATCCATCCGCTGACCATCCTGTCCACGCTGCCTTCGGCCGGCCTGGGCGCGCTGCTGGCGCTGCTGGCCTTCAGGCTCGACCTGGACATCATCGCCATCATCGGCATCGTGCTGCTGATCGGCATCGTGAAGAAGAACGCCATCATGATGATCGACTTCGCGCTCGAAGCGGAGCGCGACCTGGGCATGAGCCCGCGCGAGGCCATCCACCAGGCCTGCCTGCTGCGCTTCCGGCCCATCCTGATGACGACTCTTGCCGCACTGCTCGGCGCGCTGCCGCTGATGCTGGGCAGCGGCGTCGGCAGCGAGCTGCGCCACCCGCTGGGCGTCGTCATGGTCGGCGGCCTCATCGTCAGCCAGCTGCTCACACTCTTTACGACGCCGGTTATCTACCTCGGTTTCAGCGCGCTGGCCGCACGGCTGAAACGCGGCCGAAGTGAAGCGGAGGCCGCGGCGTGAACCTGTCGCGCGTCTTCATCGAACGCCCGGTCGGCACGGCGCTGATCACCTGCGGCCTGGCGCTGGCCGGAGCGCTGTCCTATCTGCTGCTGCCGATCGCGCCGCTGCCCCAGGTCGAGTTCCCGACGATTTCGGTGCAGGCCTCGCTGCCTGGGGCCAGCCCCGACACGATGGCGGCCACGGTCGCGACGCCGCTGGAGCGCACGCTCGGCACCATCGCCGGCGTCAACGAGATCACCTCGTCCTCGTCGCTGGGCAACACGCGCGTCACGCTGCAGTTCGACCTGGGCCGCGACATCGACGGCGCCGCCCGCGACGTGCAGGCCGGCATCAACGCGGCGCGGGCGCTGCTGCCCACCGGCATGCCGGGCAACCCGACCTATCGCAAGGTCAACCCGGCCGACGCGCCCATCATGATCGTGGCCCTGACGTCCGACACGCTGACGCGCGGGCAGATGTACGACGCCGCCTCCACCGTGCTGGCCCAGCGCCTGTCGCAGGTGGACGGCGTCGGCCAGGTCAACGTCGGCGGCGGCGCGCTGCCGGCCGTGCGCATCGAGCTGGACCCGCACAAGCTCGCCGCCCAGGGCATCGCGCTGGAGCAGGTGAGGGCGGCCGTCGTCGGCACCAATGCCAACCGGCCCAAGGGTGCGCTGGAGAGCGTGGACCGCTACTGGCAGATCGCCGCCAACGACCAGGCCATGCGCGCGCGGGACTACGCGCCGCTGGTGCTGAGCTACCGCAACGGCGCCGCCGTGCGCCTGCGCGACGTCGCCGACATCCAGGACAGCGTGCAGGACGTGCGCAACGACGGCCTGGCCAACGGCAAGTCCGCCGTGCTGCTGATCCTGAACAAGGCGCCCGGCGCCAACATCATCAAGACCGTCGACACCGTGCGCGGCCTGCTGCCGCAGCTGCGCGCGTCGATCTCGCCGGCCATCAACGTCGACGTCGTGATGGACCGCACGACGACCATCCGCGCCAGCATCCGCGAGGTGCAGCGCACGCTGGCCATCGCCTTCGGCCTGGTCATCGTCGTCGTCTTCGTCTTCCTGCGCCGGCTGCGCGCGGCCCTGCTGCCGGCCGTGGCCCTGCCGGTCTCGCTGGCTGGCACCTGCGGCTGCATGTATCTGCTGGGCTACAGCATCGACAACCTGTCGCTGATGGCGATGACGGTGGCCACGGGCTTCGTCGTCGACGACGCCATCGTCGTGCTGGAGAACATCTCCCGCCACATCGAGCGCGGCCTGGCGCCGCGCGAGGCGGCGCTGCGCGGGGCCCGGGAGATCGGCTTCACCGTCTTGTCGATCTCGCTGAGCCTGATCGCCGTCTTCATCCCCATCCTGGCGATGGGCGGCATCGTCGGGCGGCTGTTCCGCGAGTTCGCCGTCGTGCTGTCGGTGGCCATCCTCGTGTCCATGCTCGTGTCGCTGAGCACGACGCCGATGATGGCGGCGACGCTGCTGAAGCCGCATGCCGCCGCGCGCCAGCCCGGCCGCGTCGGTCGCCTGCTGGCCGGCTGGCAGCGCGCGCTGATGCGCGGCTACCGCCGCTCGCTGCGCTGGACGCTGCGCCACCAGCCCGTGGCGCTGCTGGCCCTGGCCGGCGTCGTCGCGCTGAACCTGTCGCTCTACATCGGCGTGCCCAAGGGCTTCTTCCCGCAGCAGGACACGGGGCTGATGTTCGGCGGCGTGCAGGCCGACCAGGCCAGCTCCTTCCAGTCCATGCAGCAGAAGCTGCGCGTCGTCCACGACATCGTGCGCGCCGACCCGGCCGTGGCCAATGTGATGGGCTTCACCGGCGGCGGCCAGCGCAACAGCGCCAATATGTTCATCGCGCTGAAAGGCCGCGACCAGCGCAAGGAGAGCGTGGACGACGTGATGAACCGCCTGCGGGGCAAGCTGGCCAAGGTGCCTGGTGCCAACCTCTTCCTCGCGCCGGTGCAGGACATCCGCATCGGCGGCCGGCAGTCCAACGCTTCCTGGCAGTTCACGCTGCAGGCCGACGACCTCGAGGACCTGCGCAGCTGGGAGCCGCGCATCCGCCGCGTGCTGACCGACGTGCCCCAGATCGCCGACGTCAACAGCGACCAGCAGGACAAGGGCCTGCAGACCTCCCTCGTCGTCGACCGCGACGCGCTGGCGCGCCTGGGCCTGACGATGAACGCGCTGGACAGCGTGCTCAACGACGCCTTCGGCCAGCGCCTGGTCGGCGTCATCTACAACCCGCTGAACCAGTACCGCGTCGTCATGGAGCTGGCGCCGCAGTGGCTGCAGAACCCGCAGATCCTGGACCGGCTGATGCTGACCAGCGGCGCCGGCCTTCAGGTGCCGCTGTCGAGCGTCGCCCGCGTGGAGACCACGGGCACGCCCTTGGCCGTCAACCACCAGAGCGGCACGCCGGCCAGCACCATCAGCTTCAACCTGGCGGCCGGCGTCGCGCTGTCGGACGCGGTGGCCGCCGTCAACGATGCGGTGGCCCGCAGCGGCGCGCCGGTGTCGGTGCGCGGCAGCTTCCAGGGCACGGCCCAGGCCTTCCAGAGCTCGCTGAAATCCCAGCCCCTGCTCGTCCTCGCGGCCATCGTGACCATCTACCTGGTGCTGGGCATGCTCTACGAGAGCCTGATCCATCCCATCACCATCTTGTCGACGCTGCCCTCGGCCGGCGTCGGCGCGCTGCTGGCGCTGATGGCCTTCAAGACCGACTTCACCATCATTGCGCTGATCGGCGTCATCCTGCTGATCGGCATCGTGAAGAAGAACGCCATCATGATGCTGGACTTCGCGCTGTCGGCCCGCCACGCGGCCGAGGCGCGCGGCAGGCGGCTGACGGCGGGCGCGGCCATCTACCGCGCCGCCCTGCTGCGGCTGCGCCCCATCCTGATGACGACGGTGGCGGCGGTCTTCGGCGCCGTGCCGCTGGCCCTGGGCCAGGGGGAAGGCGCCGAGCTGCGCGTGCCGCTGGGCATCTCCATCGTCGGCGGCCTGCTGCTGAGCCAGCTGCTGACCCTCTACACCACGCCTGTCGTGTTCTGCTGCATGGACAGGCTCGGCCGCAAGAAGCGCGCCCCCGCGCCCGTCGAAGCCGCTGTCCCCGCCACGATCTGATTCCATGCCCAAGACCGCCCTGGCCCCCCTGACCCTGGCCCTGGCCCTGCTGCTGGCGGGTTGCGCCGTGACCTCGCAGCGCCCGCCGGCCGAGCCCATGCCGCCCGCGGCCTTCAAGGGCTCCGCCGAATGGCAGCGAGTGCCGGCCGACATGGCCGTGCCCGAGGCCTGGTGGACGCCGTTCCGCGACCCGGTGCTCGACGGCCTGCAGGCCGAGCTCGTCGTCGGCAACCAGAACCTGGCGGCCAGCCTGGCCCAGGTGGCTTCGACGCGCGCCGTGCTGGCGGCCAGCAGTGCCGCGATCTGGCCGACGCTGTCCGTCGGCGGCGGCGCGACCCGCTCGGCCAGCGAGAGCGCCGGCAAGCGCACCACGTCGACGACCGACTCGCTGACCGCCAACGCGGCCTGGGAGATCGACCTCTGGGGCCGCCTGTCCGAGGCCGTCAAGGTGGCCGGCGCCAACTACAGCGCCAGCCAGGCCGACCTCGCCGCGCTGCGGCTGTCGGCCCAGGCCACGCTGACGCAGACCTATTTCGCGCTGCGCACCGCCGAGGCCCAGCAGGCCCTGCTGGAGCGCACCGTGACGGCCGACCAGCGCGTGCTGGAGCTGACCCAGACCCGCCATGCCGGCGGCGTCGTCGCGCAGACCGACGTGCTGCAGGCCCGCACCCAGTTGCGCAGCGCCCAGGCCCAGCTCAGCGAGATGCGCACCCAGCGCGCCCAGCTCGAACATGCGCTCGCGACGCTGGTCGGCAAGCTGCCGGGGCAGTTCGGCTTGCTGCCCAGCGCCCATCTGCCGGAGCTGCCGCCCGTGCCGGACCTCGTGCCCTCCACGCTGCTGGCCCGGCGGCCCGACCTGGCGGCTGCGCGCGCGCGCCAGGTGTCGGCCTATGCGCAGATCGGCGTGGCCGACGCGGCCTTCTTCCCGGCCGTGGGCCTGTCGGCCAGCGGCGGCTACCGCGGCGCCTCCTGGTCGCATCTGGTGTCGGCGCCCAACCTGGTCTGGTCGCTGGGCGCGGCCGTGACCGCGCCGCTGTTCGACGGCGGCCAGCGCCGCCTGGCCTCGACCCAGGCCCGCGCCTCGGCCGACGCGGCCACGGCCAACTACCGCCAGGCCGTGCTGACGGCCTTCCAGGAGGTCGAGGACAACCTCGTGCAGCTGGCCGAGTCCGGCGTCGAGCTCGCGCTGCAGTGCGACGCCTTCGAGGCCGCCGAGCGCAACCTCGACCTCGTGCTGGCCCAGTACCGCGCCGGCACCGTCAGCTATCTCAATGTCAGCGCCGCGCAGACGGCGGCGCTGTCGGCCGAGGGCAGCGTGCTGAGCTCGCGCAACCGCCAGCTCGCGGTCGCCAACCAGCTGCTGAAGAACCTCGGCGGGCGCCTGCCGCCGCAATAGCCGACCGCGAAAGTTTCGCGTCGACACATTTCGGATACGCGCCGGCGTGACGGCCGCCACCTCGCCCCGCACAGCATCGACGCGCCTGGCCGACCGCTCGACGGGGGCGGCGCCGCGCTCGGGCAGCGGCGCCTTCAACATCGCGGGCTTCCAGGCCGTGCTGAACGCGTCGGCCAGCAAGCACCTCGTCGTCGCGCTGCCCAGCGGCGCATCGGGGCCGATCTTGGGCGACTTCGTCGTCGACCTCGGCACGCCGCGCACGGACGATCCCTGCGATTTCCGAATCTGAAGCTCGAATGAAAAAGGGCTCCTTGCGGAGCCCTTCGTCGTTGGCAGATGCCGGCAGGAATTACTTCTTGCCCTTCTTGCCCTTCTTGTCGTCGGCGACCGGAGCCGCGGCGACGATGACTTCCTCGGTCTTGGGCTCGACCGGCGTCGCGATGACGGGGTTGGGCTTGCCGTGGGTGACGACCTTGATGCCTTCAGGCAGCTTGACGTCGTTGACGTGCAGCGAGTGACCCTTGGTCAGGCCGGACAGGTCAACTTCGATGAACTCGGGCAGTTGCTGGGCCAGGCAGGTGATCAGCAGCTCGGTGACGACGTGGTTGACCGTGCAGTGGTCGGTCTTGACGGCCACGGAGGCCTCTTCACCGACGAAGTGCAGGGGCACCTTCTTCGTGATCTTGGTCGTGCCGTCCACGCGCTGGAAGTCGCAGTGCAGGACTTGCGGCTTGTAGGGGTGCATCTGGAAGTCGCGCAACAGCACTTGCGTGGTGGCGCCTCCCAGTTCCATGTCCAGCAGCGAGCTGTGGAAGGCTTCCTTCTTCAGGGCGTGGAACAGCGCGTTGTGATCGAGTTCGATCATGACGGGCTCACCGGCGCCAAAAACGATACCGGGCACCTTGCCGGCCACGCGCAGGCGGCGGCTCGCTCCGGTCCCCTGCAGCTTGCGCTCAAAAGCGACGAACTTCATGGTTTATCTCCAAAAGAGAAACGGCACCCGCGACCAGGCACCGTGTTGAAAACGCCGTCTTGCGACGGCGACGGAATCCGGATCAGAAGTTGTTGTTCTGTTCCGAGAAAAGCGACGTGACCGATTCGCCGTCGGAGATGCGGCGGATGGTCTCGGCGAACAGGAAGGCCACCGACAGCTGGCGGATCTTCTTGCAGGCCTTGGCCGCGTCGGTCAGCGGGATGGTGTTGGTGATGACGACCTCGTCCAGTGCCGAGCCCGAGATGCGCTCGATGGCCGGGCCCGACAGGATGGGGTGGGTGCAGTAGGCGAACACGCTCTTGGCGCCGCGCTCCTTCAGCACCTCGGCCGCCTTCACCAGCGTGCCGGCGGTGTCGATCATGTCGTCCATGATCACGCAGTTGCGGCCGTCGATCTCGCCGATGACGTGCATCACTTCGGACACGTTGGCGGCGGGGCGGCGCTTGTCGATGATGGCCAGGTCGCAGCCGAGCTGCTTGGCCAGCGCACGGGCGCGCACGACGCCGCCGACGTCCGGCGACACGACCACGAGGTCCTTGTAGTTGCGGCTCTTCAGGTCCGACAGCAGCACGGGCGACGCGTAGATGTTGTCGACCGGGATGTCGAAGAAGCCCTGGATCTGGTCGGCGTGCAGGTCCATCGTCAGCACGCGCTCGACGCCGACGGTCTCCAGCAGGTTGGCGACGACCTTGGCCGAGATGGGCACGCGGGTGGAGCGCGGGCGGCGGTCCTGGCGGGCGTAGCCGAAGTAGGGGATCACGGCGGTGATGCGGCGGGCGCTGGCGCGCTTGAGCGCGTCCACCATGATGAGCAGCTCCATCAGGTTTTCGTTCGTCGGCGCGCAGGTCGGCTGCACGACGAAGACGTCGCGGGCGCGGACGTTCTGCTGCACCTCGACGGTGACTTCACCGTCCGAGAAGCGGCCGACGACGGCCTTGCCCAGCTCGAGGCCGAGATGGGTCGCAATTTCCTGGGAGAGAACCGGGTTCGCGTTGCCGGTGAAGAGAACCGTGTTGAGCAGCACTGGGAGCCTCTGGTGTCAGTGGCCCGCTGAAGCAGAGCCGGTTCAGCGAAAAGCAGAAATTTGGCAGGGGAGGAAGGACTCGAACCCTCGCATGTCGGAATCAAAATCCGATGCCTTGACCAACTTGGCGACTCCCCTACACAGGACACAGCAAAGCTGCTGTGCCCTACAACTTTCTCAGTCGGCCCAACCGCTAAGCGGGTGTTGAGCCAGACTGCGGCAGATTCGACCTGTCCACCCTTCAGGCCCTTCTTTCGAAAGCCCTTGAAGCAATGTCGCCAGGGACTGGTCGTCCTTGCCATCTTTTCCATCTCCGGCGAGTACCGAGAACACGGCGGCTCCCGAACCCGTCATCCGGGCGTTGCCGAAAACTTCCGACAACAGGGCCAACGCGTCTCGCACTTCACTGCTGATCGACTCGGCTGCGGGCTGGAGGTCATTTCGACCGAAGTCTTGACCGAAGCCCGTAATCAACTCGTATGCAGTTCCTGCCAGGGCGGGAAAGCCCGCGACTATAGCCAGCTTTTCGGACCTTGCCAAGTGCGGGCTTGAAAAAATGTCCTTTGTCGCCAGCCCGGCCGGTCCCTTGAGCACCGCGAAGCGCTGCTCGGGCAAGGTCAGCGGGTGCAGGATCTCGCCGATGCCCTCGACGAAGGCCGGGCCGCCGCCGAGGAAGAAGGGCAGGTCCGCGCCCAGCTTCAGGCCCAGGGCCTTGAGTCTGTCTAGCGGCAGGCGCAGATCCCAGAGGCGGTTCAGCGCGAGCAGCGTGGTCGCCGCGTCCGATGAGCCGCCGCCCATGCCGGCACCGGCCGGCAGGCGCTTCTCGAGGTGGATGTCGGCGCCCAGCGTGCAGCCGGTTTCCTGCTGCAGCAGGCGGGCGGCGCGCAGGCAGAGGTCGTCGGCGGGAAGGTCGCCGCCGAGCACGTCGTGGCGCTGCAGCAAGCCATCGCCGCGCCGCTCGACGTGCAGCGTGTCCGCCCAGTCGATCAGCACGAAGACCGATTGCAGCAGGTGGTAGCCGTCCTCGCGCTTGCCGACGACGTGCAGGAAGAGGTTGAGCTTGGCCGGCGCGGCCAGGTCATGGAGTGCCTTCATCGCCTCCATCCAGTCTGGCGCGCAGCGTCACCGTGGGTTCCGACAGGCGGGTTGCGACCAGGGCCGGCAGCCGGGGCTCGATGCGCCAGCCGAGCTGCTCGAAGCCCTTGTCCGTCTTCTGGTGGGGCGCGGCCGGCCAGGGGCGGGCCTGCAGCCAGTCGAACAGCGCGGCCACCGGCACGGCTTCGCCGAGCATCTCGCGGGTCAGCGAGTCGAGGTCGTCGAAGCGGCGCTGCTGGTCGGGCGTCTGCAGCAGCACGAGGCCGGGCTGCCAGCTCGCGCGGGCGACCAGGCCGCCCAGCGGCGCGCTCAGCTCCAGCCGGCCGGACTCGGGGCCGCCGATGAGCTCGAAGCTGGCCGCGCCGCCGGTGCCGCGGTTGTGCACGTCGCCGGCCACGGTCACGCTGATGCGGCCGCTGAGCCGCGCCTCGGCGGCCGTGGGTTGCGTCTTCTGCAACTGTGCGCAGCCTGCCAGGGCCAGCGTCAGGACAAGGGCGGACGCGAACCTCAAAGCTTGACCTTCAACCGCCCCAGCGTCTCGCGCAGCGCCTCGTTGCGCGGGTCGCGCTTGGCGGCCTCCTGCCAGACGCGGCGGGCCTCGTCCTGGGCGCCGCTGGCCCACAGCACCTCGCCGAGGTGGGCGGCGATCTCGGCGTCGGGCCGTCCGCTGTGGGCCTGGCGCAGCAGCTTGGCGGCCGCCGGCAGGTTGCCCAGGCGGAACTCGACCCAGCCCAGGCTGTCGACGATGACGGGCTCGCCGGGCGCGAGCTTGAGCGCGCGCTCGATGAGCTCCTTGGCTTCGGCCAGGCGCACGTTGCGATCGGCCAGCGAGTAGCCCAGCGCGTTGTAGGCGTGGTGGTAGTCGGGCTTGAGCTCGATGACGTGGCGCAGCAGCGCCTCCATCTCGTCGAAGCGGCCGAGCTTCTCGGCCATCATGGCCTGCTCGTAGATCAGGTCGGTGTCGCCGGGGAAGCGCGCCGTGGCGGCCTTGAGCACGGCCAGCGCGGCGGCGTAGTCCGGCTGCTCGCGCAGCAGCTGGGCCTCGGCCAGCAGGCTGGCGCGGGCGTCCTTGTCGCCGGCGTCGGCGGCGGGCTGCAGCAGCTTGCGGCCTTCGGCCAGCTTGCCCTGCCGGGCGAGCAGGCTGGCATGGCGGAACTTCACGTCCAGGCCGGCGCCGTCGACCTTGTGCAGCGCGGCTTCGGCGGCCTTCAGGTCGCCGCGCTGCTCGGCCGCCTGGGACAGCAGCAGCCAGGCGCTCCGCCGGCCGTCCGCGCGGGCCTGGATCTCGGCATCGCTGCCCGCGGCCGGCGTGTCCAGGCGCCTGAGGCTTTCGTGCAGCGCGGCCTCGGCGGCGTCGATGTGCTTCAGGTCCAGTTCGAGGGCGCCCAGGGCCAGCCAGGGCGCCGGGTTGTCGGGCGTCTGCTCGGTCAGCAGCCGGAACTCGCGCGCCGCGTCGACCGGGCGTTGGGCCTGGACCAGCGCGCGGGCATAGGCCTGGCGCAGCGCGTGCTGGTCGGGCTTCTGCTGCAGGCGGGCGGTGACGAGGGCTTCGGCCTGGGGCTCGGTGGGCAGCAGGTCGACGGCGAGCTGCATCGCGTCGTCGCCGTCGGGCAGGGCGGCGGCGAGGTCGCGGGTCAGGGCCAGCGCGCGCGCGTTCTCGCCGGCCTGCAGCGACAGCCGGGCTTCGGCGAACAGCGCGGCCGGCTTGAGCGGGCCGGCCTGGGCCTGCAGAACGGGCGCCAGCGCGGCGAGCACGGACTTGGGCTCCGGCGAGCGCTGGAACAGCCGCGGCAGGGCTGCGATCAGGCCGGCGCGCTGCACGTCGGGCGCGACGCGCAGCAGGGCCGTCAGCGGCTGCGGGACTTCGGCGGGCTTGTTCAGCAGGGCCAGCAGCTGCACGACGGTCTGGTGGGCATCCACCGAGCCGGGCTTGGCCTCGGCCCAGGCGCGGGCCGCCATCAGCGCCTGGTCGCCGGCGTGGGCCTGCAGCGCGATGTTGACGACGCGCTTGAAGAGCTCCTCGTCGCCGGTGCGGCGCGCGGCGTCCAGCAGCACCTGGAAGGCCGTGCCGGCCTGGCCGCTGTTGAGTTCGAGTTCGCCGATCAGCAGCTGGTAGAACAGCGGCGCGTCCATCGCCGAGTTGGCCGGCGGGCTGGCGGGCGCGGCCGTGGCGGCATCGGGTGTCTGGGCCTGGGCCTGCAGGGCGACCAGCAAGGCGGCGGCGCAGGCGGCGCGGCGGAAGGGGGTGGGCATTCGAACTCCGGCAAACAGGGCGTAAGGCAACGCTGAACAAGTCCCTCGCGCGCAGCGCATCCCTGCTTTGGGCGGTCTGCGGCGTTGCAAATCCTCGCCGTAGCCCGCGCTACGGCTGCGGTTCGCGCCTTGCAGCCCATCCCAAACCAGGGCGCGCTGCATCGCGGGGACTTATTCAGCGTCGCCCTAATTATCATTTCCGTCCCATGCCCGAGTTGCCCGAAGTCGAAGTCACGCGCCGCAGCTTTGCGGGCGCCATCCAGGGCGCCCGGGTCACCGGCCTGCGCCTGGGAAAACCGCTGCGCTGGCCGATCGGCGTGGACCCCGAAGCCCTGCTCGGCGCCCGCGTCGGCGATGTGCAAAGGCGGGGTAAATATTTGTGGCTTCCGTTGGCGGGCGCCGGCGGGCTGCTGATGCACCTGGGCATGTCGGGCTCGCTGGCCTTTCTGGGCACGGCGCCGGCGCCCGGCGCGCATGACCATTTCGATCTGCACACCGACCGCGGCCTGCTGCGCCTGACCGACCCGCGGCGCTTCGGCGCCGTCGTCTGGGCCGCGGCGCTGGACGCCGAGCCGGTGGCGACGCTGCTCGGCGGCCTGGGCCTGGAGCCTTTCGACGAGCGCTTCGACGGCGCCCACCTGCATGCCGCGCTCGGCGGCCGGCGCGTGGCCATCAAGCAGGCCCTGCTGGCCGGCGACATCGTCGTCGGCGCCGGCAACATCTACGCCTGCGAGGCCCTGTTCATGGCCGGCATCGACCCGCGCCTGCCCTCGGCCAAGCTCAGCCGCCCGCGGGCGGACAAGCTGGCGGTTGCCGTGCGCACCGTGCTGGGCCAGGCGCTGGAGGCCGGTGGCACGACGCTGCGCGACTTCCGCGATGCTCACGGCGTGGCCGGCAGCTTCCAGATGCAGGCCCAGGTCTATGGCCGCGAGGGTCAGCCTTGCCGGCGCTGCGGCACGGCCATCCGCCGCATCGTGCAGGGGCAGCGCTCGACCTTTTTCTGCCCGTCATGCCAAAAACGATGAATGGGGCGCTGATCGAGGACTTCGGCAAGACGGTGGTCGCCTGGCAGCGCCGCCACGGCCGCCATGCGCTGCCCTGGCAGAACACGCGCGACCCTTATCGCGTCTGGCTGTCGGAGATCATGCTGCAGCAGACCCAGGTCGTGACGGTGCTGGGCTACTACGAGCGCTTTCTTGCCCGCTGGCCGCGCGTGACCGACCTGGCCGCGGCCACGCTGGACGAGGTGCTGGCGCAGTGGGCGGGCCTGGGCTACTACAGCCGCGCGCGCAACCTGCACGCCTGCGCGCGGGCCGTGGCGGCGCAGCATGGCGGCGAATTCCCGGCCACGGCGGCCGGCCTGCAGACGCTGCCGGGCATCGGCCGCTCCACCGCGGCGGCCATCGCGGCCTTCTGCTTCGGCGAGCGCGTGGCCATCCTCGACGGCAATGTGAAGCGCGTGCTCGGCCGCGTGCTGGCCTTCGACGGCGACCTTGCCAGCAGCGCCGCCGAGAAGAAGCTCTGGGACCGCGCCACCGAGCTGCTGCCCGAGCATGACGTCGACCGCTACACCCAGGGCCTGATGGACCTGGGCGCCACCGTCTGCACGGCGCGTTCGCCCGACTGCCTGCTCTGCCCCGTGCAGCCGCTGTGCCGCGCCCGGCAGGCCGGCGACCCGACGCGCTGGCCCGTCAAGACGAAGAAGCTCAAGCGCGGCCGGCGCGAGAACTGGTGGCTGTGGGTCGAGAACCCCGGGGGCCACGTCTTGCTGCAGCAGCGGCCGGCCACGGGCGTCTGGGCCGGGCTGTGGACGCTGCCGATGTTCGACGACGAGGCCGGCGCCCGCGCGGCGCTGCCGGGTGCGAGCCCGGAGACGCTGCCGCGCATCGAGCATGCGCTGACCCATTTCGACTGGGTGCTGCACACGCTGCGCGTGCAGGCATCCGAGGGTATGACGCCTGGCGGCACCTGGGTCGCGCGGGAGAAACTCGCGAGCTACGCGCTGCCCGCGCCGCTGAAGAAACTGATCGAGGAAAGCTGAGCCATGCAAGCCCAATTCAAGAGTGGCATCGAGTACGCACTGATCACCCTGCTCGTCGGCGGCCTGTGCCTCTGGCAGCTCGTCAGCGGTGCCCAGGAGGCCGAGCCGGCGCCCGGCCGCCTCGTCATCATGGCCCTGGGCCTGATCGTGGCCGGCGCGATGCACTGCGTCTTCATGATGCAGCTCGTGCGCCGCTCGGGCCGCAGCTTCTGGCCGTGGTTCGTCGCCATCGTCGTCTTCATGCCCGTCGGCACGGCCGTGCTGCTGGCGCTGCTGCTCGGCGAGGCCGACGCGGCGGAAACCTGATAGCACGCGGACGGCGCCGTCCCGGCGCATTGCCTGTCCGCGGCGAAAGGGGCAAAGTCTCCGGCACAACGACGGAAGGGGACAGTCATGGACACCCTGAAGAACCTGCGCGTCGGGACGCGCCTCGGCCTTGCATTTGTGCTGCTGCTGGCGTTGCTGCTGGCGATGGCCGGCATCGGCGCAATGCTGGCGAAATCGATCAACAGCTACGCCGAGTTCTATCCGGCAAACATCCTGCCTTCGCTGAAGGTCATCCACGAACTCGACGGTGCGCTGTCGGACGCACGGCGGCTTGAGCAGCAGCACATCCTGACCGACGACGACAAGGAGAAGAAGTCCCTCACCGAGCGCATCGACAAGGCGCGTGCCAGCATCTTGCAGCGCCTCAAGGACTATGAACCGCTGGTGGCCGACGCACAGGATGGCGCGCTGCTGAAGCAGGTGTCCGAGGGCGCGGCGGCCTATATGGCGGTGCAGGAGAAGGTCATCAAGGCCTCGAACGGCGGCGTCGCCGACCCGACCCAGAGCACCGCCGCGCGCGAGCTGACCTTCGGCCCCGCGCAGGCGGCCTTCAGGCCGGTGCGCGACGACGTCGGCAAGTGGTGGGCCTACAACGAAAAGCTCGCCCTGGCCGCCACCGAGGCCGCCGCCGCGGCCTATACCCGCGTGCTCTGGACCTTCACCATCGCCTCCGTCGTGGGCCTGGTCATCGGGGCCGGCGCGGCCCTCATCATCACGCGTTCGATCACCCGCCCGGTGCTCAAGGCTTCCGAGGCGGTGCGCGCGGTGGCTTCGGGCGACCTGACCCAGCGCCTGCACGCCGATTCGCGCGACGAGCTCGGCCAGCTGCTGGGCAGCCTCGACGAGATGACGCAGAACCTCGCCCGCATGGTGTCGGGCGTGCGCCAGGGCTGCGAGCAGATCAATGTCGCCGCGGCCGAGATCGCCCAGGGCAATGCCGACCTGTCGGCGCGCACCGAGAGCCAGGCATCCAGCCTGCAGCAAACGGCGGCGTCGGTGGAGCAGATGGCCTCGCAGATCAAGGCCAATGCGGACAACGCCCGTCAGGCCGACCAGTTGGCCAACCGCGCCTCCGAGGTGGCCGGCGCGGGTGGCGCGGCCGTGGGCGAGGTGGTGACGACCATGGACGCGATCTCGGCGTCCAGCCGCAAGATCTCCGACATCATCGGCACCATCGACGGCATCGCCTTCCAGACCAATATCCTCGCGCTGAACGCGGCGGTCGAGGCCGCGAGGGCCGGCGAGCAGGGCCGCGGCTTCGCGGTCGTCGCCGGCGAGGTGCGCCTGCTGGCCCAGCGCAGCGCCGAGGCTGCCAAGGAGATCAAGAGCCTGATCGGCGACAGCGTCGGCAAGGTCGAGAGCGGCAGCACCCAGGTGCTGACGGCGCGCGAGACCATCGGCCAGATGGTCAACGAGGTGCGCAAGGTGACCGACCTCGTCGGTGAGATCACCGTGTCCAGCCGCGAGCAGAGCGAGGGCGTGGCCCAGATCAACGTGGTCGTCAGCCAGCTCGACCAGGCCACGCAGCAGAACGCGGCCCTCGTCGAGCAGACGGCCGCGGCGGCGGAAAGCATGCGTGCCCAGACCACCAGGCTGACCGAGGCCGTGGCGGTCTTCCGCGTCGACGCTGGCGGCATGGCCGCCGCCGTGCGCACCGCGGCACCCAGGCCTGCCGCGCCCCGGCCTGCTGCCGCGGCGCCCGAGCCTGCCGCATCGAAACCTGCGGCACCCAGGCCGGTGGCCGCCAAGCTGGCACCCAGGCCGGTGGCCAAGGCCTCGCCCCCGCCGGTGCAGGTGCCCGCGCCCAAGGGCGCTGCTGCTGCGCCGAGCGCGGTCGAGGGCGACTGGGAGACCTTCTAGAACAGACCGGCCAGCCGCTGCACCGCGGCCTCCGACTGCGCCCGGTCCGGCCGCGGGTCGTCGTTGCCGAAGTCGTCCCCGCCCATGGCCGCGACGAGCAGGCCGTCGCGGCGCGGCAGCACGACGAGGTTGTGGCTGCGCCAGATCAGCGCGTAGTCCACCTCGGGCTGGGGAATGAGGCGGGCCGTCTGGCCGCGCACGGGCGTCAGCGTCGTGTCGGCCAGCAGCCTGCGCGCGCCGTCGCCGCTGCAGTTCACGACGGTGCGCTCGGGCAGGTGTGCAAAGTCGCTCGCGCGGTGGAACACCCGCTGCACCAGCTCGCCGCCATCGCGCGCGAAGTCGTCCAGCAGCAGGCGCTGGTAGGCCGGGATGTTGAAGACCAGCTGCGTGAAGCGGCGCACCTGCGGCGTGCGGAAGGGGTGCTCGCCAGCGGCCAGCGCCACGCCCCGGGGGCGCAGGTCGGCGATGCGCGAGGCGAGGTCGGGGTAGTCGGGTTCGCCGGCATGGCTGGGCAGGGGCGTGTCGAAGTCATCGGCCAGCAGATAGCCGTCATGCCATTCGACCGGGCCGGAAGGCAGGCCGAGATAGCTCTGGTGGACCTTGAACGATGCCCGAGCCATCGCCTCCCAGCCGGCCGACCAGGCCTCGCCGGCATGCTCGCGGGTGACGATGCGCGAGTCCGGCGTCCACAGCCCGGTGGCGGCCGACGAGGTCACCTGCGGCGGGCGGTCCTTGGCATAGAGGCGCACCCTGTAGCCGGCCTGCTGGGCCGTGCGCGCCGTGGTCAGGCCGATGGCGCCGCAGCCGATGACGGCGATGCGCTCGCCGGGCTTCGCGCCGCCGGCCTGCACCAGCGCCAGCGCACGCTGGGCCGAGCCCCAGGACAGCGACCAGCCGCTGCCGCCGTGGCCGTAGTGGTGCACGACGGTCCTGCCGTGCAGCCGCTGCGCCTCGATGCGCGGGCCCTGCGCTCGGAACGGGCGGATGCCGACGGCGATGTCGATGATGCGGTCGACGCTGGCGCGCATCGCGGCCGGTGCGCGCGGCGGCGCGAAATCGAGGGCATGGCCGGGCAGCGCGCACAGGGCGCCGCCCGCCAAGAGCAACTGGCGTCTTTGCATGATGAATTGGGGCTCAGGCGGGCTGGCGGGCCAGGCTCTTGCGGATCAGCGCCGCGTCGCGCAGCCGCTGGGCCGAGCCGTCGGCGTCCAGCAGCACGACGGTGACCGGGCGTTTGCCGTTCATCATCCGCATGGCCAGGCAGCGGCCGGCTTCCTCGGTGTAGCCGGTCTTGGAGAGCAGGATGTTCCAGCCCTTGGCGCCCACCAGCCGGTTGGTGTTGTGCAGCTCGCGCGTGCGGCCGTCCACCGGCACGGTGGCCTTCTTCACGCTGGTGATGCGCTCGATCTCGCCGTAGCGCGCGGCGGCGGCCGTGATCGCGGCCATCTCGGTGGCCGTCGACGTGTTGGCCGGCGACAGCCCGGTCGGGTCGGTGATGGAGGTGCGGCTCAGGCCCAGCGCGCGGATCTTGGCCTGCATGGCCTTCTCGAAGCCGGCGTCGCCGCCGGGGAAGGTGCGCGCCAGCGCGAAGGCCGCGCGGTTCTCGGACTCCATCAGCGCCATCTCCAGCGCGGCCTGGCGCGACATCTGCGTGCCGACGCGCACGCGCGAGCGGCTGTGCTTGAGGGTGTCCACGTCGTCGCTGGTGATGCGCAGCTTCTCGTTCGGGTCCAGCTTGGCGTCCAGCACCACCATGGCCGTCAGCAGCTTGGTGAGCGACGCGATGGGCACGACGGCATCGGCGTCGCGGGCCATCAGCACCTTGCCCGTCGCGTCGTCGACGACGACGACATGCTTGGCGTTGACGGGCAGGCGCAGCTGGGGCGCCGCCGGTGCCTCGGCCGGCGTGGCGGCCTGAGCGGTCTGGGCGGCCGGCGTGGGCGTGTCCGGCGCGTTGCGGCTTCCGGCCTGCACGACGAAGCTGGTCGCCGCGATCAGCAGCGCCGGCAGCGCGAGCTTCCAGCCGGTGGCCTGGGGGCGGGGCGCGAGCAGGCGCTCGACGCGGCGCAGCAGGTCGCCGCCGCGCGCGGCCAGCGCGACCGCGGGCCGGGTTTGCGACCCGCCCAGTTCGCTCAGTGCATGCAGGGCCAGGGCCATGCGGCGCGAGTCACCGAGCAGTTCGGCCGAGATCTCGTCGGCGACCAGCTCGCGCTCGGCGCGCATGCGGGCCGACAGCCACCACACCACCGGATGGAAGAACAGCAGGGCCTCGACGGCGCTCTGCAGCAGGTTGGCGAGGTAGTCCCAGCGCCGCACATGGGCCAGCTCGTGGGCCAGCAGGGCTTCGACCAGCTCCACCGGCAGGCGGCTCAGCAGCGCGGCGGGCAGCAGCACGCAGGGCCTGAGCACGCCCAGCGCGATCGGGCCGTCCAGCGCCGGCAGCAGGCGCAGGCCGACCGCGCGGCGCAGGCCCAGGCGGCGGGCCAGGCCGTCCAGCCGGCCCTGCCACTCGGCGGGTGCCGGCGTGCTGCGGCGGCGCGCGCGCGCCACCCAGGCCAGGCCCAGGCCGATGCGGCCGAGCATCAGCGCCGTGCCCAGCGCCCAGGCGGTGACGAGGGCCGGCATCTGCGCGGCGAGCGGCTCCAGCTCCGTCGTGAAGTCGCCATCGGCGGGGGTGGCGAGGTCCAGGCACTGGGCCAGCGGCAGGGCCAGGCAGAGCAGCAGGCTCAGCGCGCAGACCGCGTAGCGCCAGCGAGCCGGCGCACCGCGCAGCAGCGTCAGCAGCAGCAGGGCCACGCCGCCGACGACGGCGCCCTGCCAGACGAAGTTCAACAGGGCCCAGCCCCAGGCATTCATTGCGATGTCAAGGCTCATGCCCCGTCTCCGTTCTTGGTCAGCAGCTGGCGGATCTCCGCGCGCTCCTTGGCGCTGACGTGGTTTTTCAAGGCCGCCAGCACCAGGGCCTTGCCCGAGCCCGCGAAGGCCTTGGCGATGAAGTCCTTGACGAGGGACTGCTGCAGCTTGTCCTGCGCATGCACGGGGGCGTAGCGCTGCGGGCGCTGGCTCTCGTCACGGTCCAGCAGGCCCTTGCCGTGCATCACCTGCAGCTGGCGCAGCACGGTGGCGTAGGTGGCTTCGGGGCGCCCGGGCAGCAGGGCCTCGTGCACGGCCTTGGCGTCGGCGGAGCCGAGGCGCCACAGCACCTGCAGCAGGTCCAGTTCGGCGGCGGTGGGCCGCGCGGCGGCGGTTCTCGTGTTCATGCATCGCAGCATAAACGTTCTAGAACATTTGATCTAGAACAATTTTTCTATCTTGCGTCCAGCTCGCGGTGGCGCTTGAGCACGACGTGGCCGTGGTGGCTGAACTGGCGCACCAGCATCTCGACGAGATAGACCGAGCGGTGCTGGCCGCCGGTGCAGCCGATGGCCACCGTCAGATAGCTGCGCTGGTCGGCCGCGAAGTTGGGCAGCCAGCGCGACAGGAAGCCGGCGATCTGGCCCATCATCAGGCCGACCTCGGGCTGGGCTGCGAGGTAGGCCGCCACGGGCACGTCGCGGCCGGTCAGCGGGCGCAGCTCGCGGTCGTAGTAGGGGTTGGGCAGCACGCGCACGTCGAAGACGAAGTCGGCGTCGCTGGGCACGCCGTGCTTGAAGGCGAAGCTCTCGAACACCAGCGTCAGCTTGGTGCCGGCGTTGGGGCCGACCAGGTCGCCCAGCCAGGTGCGCAACTGGGCCGGGCGCAGCTGGCTGGTGTCGATGACGGTGGATTCGGCCTTCAGCGCGCCCAGCAGCTCGCGCTCCAGCCGGATGGCGTCCAGCAGCACGCGGTGGCCGTCGTCGGCGCCGCCGTCCAGCGCGCCGAAATTGGTGTCGCGGTCCTCGCGCAGCGGATGGGGGCGGCGGGTCTCGGAGAAGCGGCGCATCAGCGCCTCGTCGCTGGCGTCCAGGAAGATGGAGCGCACGGCCACGCCCTGGCTGCGCAGGCCCCTCAGCAGCGGCAGCATCAGCGGCAGCGAGCCGGCGCTGCGCACGTCCACGGCGATGGCGACGCGGCGCTCGCCGCGCTGCTGCTCCAGGCGCAGGAAGTCCAGCAGCAGTTCGGCGGGCAGGTTGTCGACGCAGAAATAGCCGGCATCCTCCAGCGCGTGCATGGCGACGGACTTGCCGCCGCCCGACATGCCGGTCAGCAGCACGACGTCGCCCTGCAGTTCATGCTCTGCGTTCACGGCCTGGCCTTCCTGGGCTTGGCGGCGGCGGACGCGGCCAGCATTTCCTCGGCGTGGGCGAGGCTGGTGGAGGACAGGTGCTCGCCGCCCAGCATGCGGGCGATCTCGGCCACGCGGGCCTCGCCGGCCACCGGCGTGACGCGGCTGGCCGTGGCTCCGCCGGCCGAGCTCTTGGCGACGACGAGATGTCGGTCCGCGCAGGCGGCGACCTGGGGCAGGTGGGTGACGGCCAGCACCTGACGTTCGCGGCCGAGCTGCTTCATCAGCCGGCCCACGGTCTCGGCGACGGCGCCGCCGATGCCGACGTCGATCTCGTCGAAGATCAGCGTGCCGGGCGACTGGGCCGACGCGGCCTGGCTGCTGGTCACGGCGATGGCCAGCGCGATGCGCGACAGCTCGCCGCCCGAGGCCACCTTGGCCAGCGGCCGCGGCGTGCTGCCGGCGTGGCCGGCGACGAGGAATTCGGCGGATTCGGCGCCCCAGCTCTGCGGGCCGTCGGCCGGCAGCAGCGCGATGTCGAACCGGCCGCCGGCCATGCCGAGCTGCTGCATCGCGGCCGTGACGGCGGCGGCCAGCTGCGGCGCGGCCTTGCGGCGGGCGCGGCTGGCGGCCTGGGCCTGGGCGTCGAAGGCCTGGCGCGCGGCGGCCAGCGCGGCTTCGAGCTGGGCCGGGTCGCTGGCGGCGTCCAGCGCCGCGAGCTCGGCCCGCCACTGCGCGAGCAGCGCCGGCAGCTCCTGCGGCTGGCGGCGGTAGCGGCGCGAGAGCAGCATCCAGGCGGACACGCGCTCGTCCAGCTCGGCGAGCCGGTCCGGGTCGAGGTCGGTCTTGTGCAGATAGGCGGCCAGCGTGTGGCTGGCGTCCTGCAGCTGGGCCTGCACGTCGCGCAGGGCCTGCACGGCGGGCAGCAGCCGGCTGTCGTGGTCGAGCACGCGTTCGAGCTGGTCCAGCGCCTGCGCCGCCAGCGACTGGGCGCTGGGCTCGGCCTCGTCCAGCGCCTCCAGCGCCGACTGGGCCGCGTCGATCAGCGACTGGCCATGCGACAGGCGCTCATGCTCGGCGTTCAGCGCCTCCCACTCGCCCTCGGCGGGCGCCAGCCCGTCCAGCTCGCCGATCTGCCAGGTCAGGCGCTCGCGTTCGCGCTGGGCCTCGGCCTGCTGGCCCTGCGCCTTCTGCAAGGCGTCGGCGGCCTGCTTCCAGGCGGCGTGGGCGCGGGCCAGCGGCGCGCTGTCGAGGCCGGCGAAGCCGTCGAGCAGCTCGCGCACGGCGGCGGGGCGGGTCAGGCCCTGCCAGGCATGCTGGCCGTGGATGTCGAGCAGGTGGTCGGCCAGCTCGCGCAGCTGGGTCAGAGTGGCGGCGCCGCCGTTGATCCAGGCGCGGCTCTTGCCGGCGGCGTCGATGACGCGGCGCAGCAGCAGCGCCTCGTCCGGCTCGAAGCCGGCTTCGTCCAGCCAGGCGCGCAGATGCGGCGGCGTGTCGAACTCGGCGCAGATCTCGGCCCGGGCCGCCCCCTCGCGCACGACGCCGGCATCGCCGCGGCCGCCGAGCGCCAGCTGCAGCGCGTCGATGAGGATGGACTTGCCGGCGCCGGTCTCGCCGGTCAGCACGGCAAAGCCGGCCTCGAAATCGAGTTCGAGGGCCGGGACGATGACGAAGTCCTTGAGGCTCAGGTGCCGCAGCATGGTCTACAACGGATCGGGTCAGAGATACCAGCGGAGCTTGCGTCGCAGCGTCGCGTAATAGCTCCAGCCCTTGGGGTGCAGGAAGCGCACCTGGTGCTGGCTGCGCCGCACGGTGATGGTGTCGCCGTGCAGCAGGCTCGCGAGGCTCTGCATGTCGAAGTTCACCGACGCGTCGCGGCCGGCGACGATCTCCAGGCGCACCTCCTCGCTGTCCGGCAGCACGATGGGCCGGTTGGACAGGGTGTGCGGCGCGATGGGCACCAGCAGCCAGCCGGCGATGCTGGGGTGCAGCAGCGGGCCGCCGGCCGACAGCGCATAGGCTGTGGAGCCGGTGGGCGAGGCGACGATGAGGCCGTCGGCGCGCATATTGGCGACGAACTGCTCGCCGACCTCGATCTTCAGCTCAACCATGCCCGCCGTCGCGCCGCGGCTGACGACGACGTCGTTGAGCGCCAGGCCCGAGAAGATGGACTCGCCGTCGCGCAGCACGGCGCCTTCCAGCATGGCGCGAGACTCGACCGCGTAGTCGCCGGCCAGCACCGGCGCCAGCGACTCGCGCCAGCGCTCGGTCGGGATGTCGGTGATGAAGCCCAGCCGCCCCTGGTTGATGCCCAGCAGCGGGATGCCGTGGCGGGCCATTTCGCGGGCAAAGCCCAGCATCGTGCCGTCGCCGCCGATGACCACGGCCAGGTCGCAGGCGCGGCCGAGTTCGTCGTGGGGCAGCGCGTCGTAGTCGGCCAGGCCGGTGTTCAGCGCGGTGTCCGCCTCCAGCGAGACGTCCAGGCCCTGGCTGCACAAAAACTGGGCAATCTCCTGCAGCACCGGCTTGATGCCAGGCGCCTGATGCTTGCCCACGATGGCGACATGACTGAAGCGCTTGGCCATGAGGCAAATTACACCACAGGGGTTTTGCTCTTCATGGGCGAAACCAGGCCAGTTTCCAGCCAGTTGGTGCCAGAGCTACTCGCTGCGCTCGGGCGGTCTGGCACGCAAGTTTTAGCCAGTTGGTGCCAGAGCTACTCGCTACGCTCGGGCGGTCTGGCACGCAAGTCATAAGATTGCGCCATGCTCGACGAGCGCTCCAAATCCCTGCTGAAAACCCTGGTCGAACGCTATATCGCCGACGGCCAGCCCGTGGGTTCGCGCACGCTGTCCAAGGCCTCGGGCCTGGAGCTCAGCCCGGCCACCATACGCAACGTGATGGCCGACCTGGAGGAACTCGGCCTCATCGCCAGCCCCCATACCAGCGCCGGCCGCATCCCGACGCCGCGCGGCTACCGCCTCTTCGTCGACACCATGCTGACGGCCCAGCCCAGCCTGGTCAGCGTCGACGCGGTGCCGCTGCAGCCCGACCAACCGCAGCGCGTCATCGCCAGTGCGGCCCAGCTGCTGTCCAGTCTGTCCAACTTCGTCGGCGTCGTCACGGCGCCGAAGAAGCCCAGCGTCTTCCACCACATCGAGTTCCTGCGCCTGGGCGAGCGCCGCGTGCTCGTCATCCTCGTGTCGCCCGACGGCGACGTGCAGAACCGCGTCATCTTCACGCCCCAGGATCTCAGCCAGGCCGAGCTCGCCGAGGCCAGCAACCGCCTCAACGCCGGCTACGCGGGCCTGACGCTGGAGGGCGTGCGCGAGCGCCTGCGCTCGGAGGTGGACGCGCTGCGCGGCGAGATCGCCGGCCTGATGAGCGCCGCCGTGCGGGTTGGCACCGAGGCCATGGCCCAGCAGGACGAGCAGGTCGTCGTCTCCGGCGAGCGCAACCTGCTGACCGTGCAGGACTTCAGCCACGACATGGGCAGCCTGCGCCGCCTGTTCGACCTGTTCGAGCAGAAGACCCAGCTGATGCGCCTGCTCGACACCTCCAGCCGCGCCGAGGGCGTGCGCATCTACATCGGCGGCGAAAGCCAGGTCGTGCCCTACGAGGAACTGTCCATCGTCAGCGCGCCCTACGAGGTCGACGGCCAGGTCGTCGGCACGCTGGGCGTCATCGGCCCGACCCGCATGGCCTACGACCGCATGATCCAGATCGTCGACATCACGTCGCGGATGGTGGGGCAGGCGCTTTCTCAACGCTGAGCCGGCGCTGACTAGAATCCTGCCTCCTTCCGGGGGGGCCGTTAGCTCAGTTGGTCAGAGCAGAGGACTCATAATCCTTTGGTCATTGGTTCAAGTCCAATACGGCCTACCAACATTTCTCCTATGAAGCCGGCGCGGTCGCGTTTTCGACCGACGCATCGGCCGGCCGCCATGGCCCCTCCATGGCCTCCAGACGATCGGGCAAGAACAGGCAAGATCCGGCTTGAAAGGAGCCTAGGCATGGCGGCGAAGAGCGCGAACGACTCCCCTTGGCTCATGAGTCCCGAGGAGGTCACGCGGCAGCTCCACACGCTGTCGGACGAGCTCGCGCTGACGCCGCCGCAGACGGGCGCGGTGCTGCAGACCACCACGGATCAGCTCGCGAACTGGCGGGTGACTGGCGAAGGGCCTCCGTTCGTGAAGATGGGCAGCGGCCCGAAGGCGCAAGTCCGCTATCCCTTGGGCGGCGTGCGCAAGTGGCGCGACGAGCGCACGTTCACGAACACGTCGATGGCCAACGTGAGCCGGTTCCAATCGCTGGGCGACTTCCTCTCGAGCGGGGCCATCCAAGACCGCTACTTGGTGGCGATCGACGAGGCGGGCGGCCTGTGGGACTTCTGGGAGTCGGTGCGCCGCCAGCTCGACATCGTCGAGGTCCGTTGGATGCCCATGGGCGACATCCTTGACGGCTTCCGCCAGCAGGCCAACCAGCGCTTCGCTGAGGCCGAGGCGGATGAAATCGGCATTGGCCTGCGAAAGCCTGACATCGCCGGGGGCGG
The DNA here is from genome assembly GCF_026712205.1 of Pelomonas aquatica. Classification (GTDB taxonomy): domain Bacteria; phylum Pseudomonadota; class Gammaproteobacteria; order Burkholderiales; family Burkholderiaceae_C; genus Pelomonas; species Pelomonas aquatica. The sequence continues at coordinate 107,658 of NZ_JAPPUW010000003.1, read as the reverse complement.
CAACCTCCCCTGAGCAGGGCTGGCGGCGTTGCTGACGCCGCTGACGCCGCTGACGGTGCTGACGCCGCTGACGCCGCTGACGCCGCTGACGGTGCTGACGGTGCTGACGCCGCTGACGGCGCTGACGGCGCTGACGGCGCTGACGCCGCTGACGCTGCTGACGCTGCTGACGGCGCTGACGGCGCTGACAGAGTGGCGCGCTCAGTTTTGCAAGCCACGGCGGCCGGCGATCCAGAGCCGAATCGCCGCCGTCGTCCCGAGGATCGCGAACAGCAGCAAGACTCCGGCGCGGGCGATGGCCAGCGTCGAGGGAAGCCAAAGCAAAGCGAGCAAGCCAGCGGGGGATCCGATTCCGATCGCGAGTTGGAGCCCTTGCCGTCTCGGCGCCCATCCTTGCATCGCGGCGGAGCAAGCGGCGCAGAGCAGCAAGAGTTCAAACGTCCACACGCCTTCACCGATGACGCGGTTGAAATCCAGCAGCAGGCCGGCCGCGACCGACAGCAGGCAGGCGATGGCCGTGATCAGAAGAAATCTCAAGCTTCGCCTCCGCAGCCTGTTGAGGCATGTCGGATCAAGCTAAGAGTTTCAGGTTCCTCCAGCAAGGCCGCCCGGCGCATTGCCGTCGCGTCGCTCCTGAACGCCGAAGCGCCCCTTCTCGCATCCGTTCAGTTTTCGACGTTTGCACTCGTAGTAGGACTGCTGGGACGAAAGCCTCGATGCCGCCACCTGATCCATTCCGCGCAGCATCTCGTCACGGCCAAGCATGCGCGCGCCTCGCCGATCCGCTTCCCACTCGAAGACCATCGTCTTGGCATACATCCATAGGACAGCCAGGGCCGCGAAGCTTGCCAGCGCAAACAAGGCCGCCGACAGCAAATTTCCGGCGGCGGCGGAACGGATCGCTCCGGCAATGCCAAGAACAATGAACAACCCCGCGCAAACCGTGATGACGGAGTGCCACCCTTCAAGATGCCCCAGCTCGTGAGCAAGCAGATACCGGCGGGCTTCACTGCTGCTTCTCAGGGCTGCGCGGTCGATAAAAATGGTTCGCCACGATGTGTTCGCCTGGAAGCCTGACGACGACGTTGTTTCCACGACGGAGATTCCCGGTCGCCATCTGCGCATGGCCCATGACGGCGACCGAAGGGCGATATCTCGCAAATCGTCACGCCAATGCTCCAAGAACTCTTCATCTGTCACTTTGAGCCTTCCCTGATGCGCGATGTCGGTGTCGCGGTTTGTTGGATGGACCGCATTTTCTCGACAGACTTGGCATCCCTGACAGTGCTGACGGCGCTGACGCTGCTGACGGCCTTCCGGCCGGCGTTGACCCTGTCAGGCCCTGGAGAGAGGCTGTTCGAATGGACGCCGCGCTCCCCCAGCCATCGCCCGATGACGATCAGTGGGCCGATTTCGACACGCTGACCCGGCAGCATGTGCAAGCCGAGCTGGCCAGAGACAACAAGGGCCGCTATGCGCCAGCGGATGTCGAATGGATGGCCAGGCGCAGCGTCGAGTTTTACGCCGGCGTATTCGTGAGCATCGCTCAAAAGGTCGGCGCGGAAGTCCATTTCCAAAACAAGCGCAAGCCTCCTGATCGGGAGATCGAGTTGCGCATTCGGGTGCGATTGCCTGGCTCCAATCCTGTTGTCTTTGAGAACCAAGCCGATTTCAACAACTGGGCGCGAGAGAACAGGCCGATGCTCATCATCTTCGCGCGGCGCGCGAACCTTGCCGAGGCGGTGCCAGAGGTCAAATCGAATCTGAACGCTCGGACACGGCGTTCGTTGTGACCATCGCGTCGCCGATGACTATGTTTTCGGACTGCCCGGCGGCCACACCCCATGCATGATCGAGCCAGTCCTGCCGCTTTCCGGCTAACTCTCTGCGCATCGCGACATAGGCAAATCGCGCGGCCGCTGGGCCGACCGAGATGAACATCGCGGCCAACCCCCGCCGCGCATGTTCGGCCGCCTCCACGGTGTTGTCGTTGCCCGCCGCTTCCAAACCCAGCGCGTGAATTGAGTCCACGAACGCATCGAAAACGTCGGGAATATGTTCCGCATCGCTTTCCATCGGCCATGCGCGTTTGAACGCGAATCCCACCATCGCCTCGTAAGCAGGGCTTCTGTATTGTTTGGCCAGCCATGGCAACAGCTTCGTCCACCTGTCGCTGGACTGCCAGCTCAGCCAGGTTCGCCAATCGACGCTATGGCGCGCGGCGATTTGGGCAAGGATGGCCTGCGTGTGGTCCAGAGCATCAGACGGCGAGAGGGTGAGGATCTGGGCTTCGTCGTCGGCGGTGAGCTTGACCATCGTTGCGGCGCGGTTGAAAGCCGCGCGGTCCAAGTGTCGAAGTCCTGATTATTCGGTGGCGCGGCGCCGGCGGATGGGGAGAATGTCCGCATCCATAGGGAAGGGAGCCAAGATGCCGAACATGGACCCCAAAGGCCAGCGCGCCGATGAGGAGGAGCTGGAGGCGATCAGGAGACGCGCGCCGGACGATCCGGCCTGGGACACGCCCTCCAACATCGCCATCGCGGCGACAACGCCGCCCGCTGAGGGGTTGCCGCCCCCGGATCCCTTTGCCTGGCCGGGCGCCACAGCCGAGAACCCTTTGGCAGACGGGGCGGCGAAGGATGAGGCCATCGCCGGAGTCATGGCCGAGCTGCTGACGCCCAACGCCCACTCCAACCCGGATTTGTATGAGTTGGCCAAGCCCGAGGTCCGGCAGGCCTACTTCGAGGCGCTCGCGCAGGGGAAGGCCGAGGCCGAGCAGAACGTGCGCGTCGCCATGTCGATGCTGGCTGGCGGCGAGTGGCCCACCATCGACGACTGCATCCCCAAGGACAGCCTGCTCGAGCTGATCGACGAGGTGTTCCTCGCGACGACGGACATTCCTCGGGAGCTGCCGATGTTCGCGGCGATGCACTACGTGTCGGGCCTGCTGCTGCAGCGGCATGTCGGCATCTCGATCGTCGGGGAAGTCTGGCGGCCGGACATCTGGACCATCTGCTTGGCGGAGTCGGGGACGGGCAAGAGCTTCGCCTCTTCGAGGGTCGGCCAAGTTTTGGACGGCGTCGTGAAGATGTTCCCCGAGTCCGATTCGGCCGCCAAGTTCGCCGAGAACCTGCGCGACCACAACCGCGGGCTGTGGGTGCGCGATGAGTTCGCCCAGTTTTTGAAGGCGATGGAAACGGGCGAGGCCATGGCGGCCACCAAGGACTACCTGCTGCGCTGCTACGACGGCGCCAAGATCTCGCGCTCGACCAAGGCCGAAACCGTGGAGGTCATCGACCCCGCGCTGACGATCTTCGGCAGCACGGTGCTGTCGACCGTCAAGAAATACTTGACCCGGGAAATGCTGGAGGACGGGTTCGCCCAGCGCTTCGCGTTCGTCGTCGCCGAGAGGGATCCCGGGCGGAAGCTGCGGGCGCTCTATGACTTCGCCAAAAAGGCCCCGATCATCAAGGCGTCTTGGCAGGCCATCGCCCGGGCGGGCTTCCACGAGCGATACATCGTCGACGAAGTCGCGCGCGCCGCCTTCGAAGAGGCTTTCCAAATCCTGCTCCAGCGAGGCCTTGCCCAGGACTTGGAGCTGAGCTTCATCAAGCGCATCACCCATCGCGGCGTGAAATACGCGCTGATCTATCACGTGCTCTTGGGCAAGAAGTCAGATCGGCTCGACACCGAGGACTTCGCGTTCGCCGCCAGGCTCTGCGCGCTGTCGATGCGCGACCTGCGCAAGGTGCTCGACCTCTACAACCCAGACGGCAATGGAAAAGGCAAAGGCGGAACCAAGACGGACGACCGGGCCGCCCGCGTCGCGGAGTTCCTCGCCGCCCTGAGGGATCTGGATGGAGCGCCGATCGACGCCCGCACTTTGATGCCAAAGATCCGCAGCCTGCGCGGCTCAAGCGCGGAAGACGTGCGTGGCTTCATGCAGGCGGCGGTGGATGCCGATCCGACCCTGGCCCGCTATGCGGTGCTGCCGAAGCAGAAGGCTGCCCCGGCCAGCCAACGCCCGGACGGGGCAAAACTGCCCTGATGCTGGCGGCCTCTCAAAAGGCCTGCTTGCCCTTGCGCTTGCGCATGTGCTCGCTGAGCTGCTCGATGAGCGACGCGAGCATTTCCCGGTCGGCCTGGGAGAGGCCCGAGAGCCTGTGGGCGATTGCCGCGCCGAGGTCGGCATCCCGCCGGCTCGATTCCAGAAGCAGCTCGTCCACCCGGCAGCCGTAGAGCTCCGCGAACTCGTAGAGCCGATCGATCGTCGGCATCGCGACGCCGCGCTCCATGCGCGAGACCGCTTCCTTGCCAATCTCCAGCCTCTCGGCCGCGTCATCCTGCGTCATGCCGGCGTTCGTCCGGGCGCGCGCGATGCGGGATCCGATCCGAGACGCCAGGCGCTTTCTTGCGTCGTCTTGCATGCCTGGCTCCTGTCAACCCGAATGGTCGAGTGCCGTGTTTTCAAGAGGAAGGACTTGGCGGGTTGCATATCAACCCTATAGGTTGATAATGGGCGCGCCGCGGCCGGCTCTCCAATCCAAAGCGGGCAAACGAGCTGCCGCCAGCCTGGCTTGCCCGCGGCTGTCCCGGCGCGCCGGGGCAGGGATATCCCTTGCGGTTTTGGCGCGCGGATTCAAAGCGCCTTGGGGCGCGGGGATGGAAGATCCGCGGCGCGCGATCGATAAAACACAAGGGCGCACATGTCGGATCAGGGGCTGGCATATCACACCGTCGTCTCGGCCATGCGGGACCGCTCTCGGGGCGACCCAAAGGGCCGCTTCGCCTTGGCGATCAAGGCGGCGGTCTCGGGGCACGTCGCCCACATCGAATACCGGCGGGCGGCCGCGGAGCGGCGCGCGCAGGGTTGGAGCGAGGACACGGTCGCCCGCGCCGTCTACGAATGGCTGCAAACGGACCTCAACCCAGCGGTGCAGTCGATCCGGGCGGCGCGCTCGCGCGAGGCCGTGGTCGGCCTATACAACGTTTACAACCGGTCGGTGCCGCTGGGCGTGCGGACCGAAGTCCATGAGGGCGGGACGCGCCGCATGCCGTCGAGCGTCGCAAAGGACGACGAGCTGTGCGCGGCGGGAAGCTTGGCCGTCGTCGGTTGGATCGGCCGCGACGTGGCCTCCAAGGCAGCCCGGCCGCCCGAGGACTGGATGATCTCCGGCTGGCGGGCCGCCCGCTACCTCGGGGCCGAGCGGCAGGCTTCGGCAGAGGTCGCCCGGTTGCTGGAGGCCGATGGCGACATGGACCTTCGGACCCTGGCGGCCTCCCTCGGCTCCAGCGCTCGGACGCTCCAGCGCCAGATCGCGGCCGAAGGCTTGAGCTTGACCGAGCTGCGCATGGCCTGCCGCCAGACCGTGGCCCTGCGCCTGATCCAGGCCGGGGAGGGCAGCCTGGGGCAAGTGGCCTCGCTCGCGGGGTTCGCCGACCAGGCGCACATGGCCCGCGCGTTCAAGGCCGCCAGCGGCCTGACCCCCGGGCAGATCGCCCGGATGCTCGCCGCCTGAGCAAGCCACTCTCCCGCGTTTCCACGCGCGGCCCTGGCGCGTGGATTCAAGACGCGGCGGCTCTCGGAGCCGAGCATGCCGGCATGGAACGCCGCCGCTTGGACCCCATCGCTTGGCTCGCCGCGCTGCTGCTGGCCAGCTCGGCCGCGCCGGCGGCCTGCGAGCCCGCGGCCCGTCTGCCCAAGCCTCCCAAATGCCACGCGAGCGAGCAGCTCGTCCGCGTGAAGGCCTTCGAGGATCGCGGGGCCAGCGTCCACGTCGAGCTGGTCGAACTGCCTGGCGGGCGGGCCTTGGAGCCTATCGATGTCGCCAAGCCAGGGCACGCGTATTACCAGCGCCGCCTCGGAAAGCCGGGCTCGCTGGCCTGCCTGACCATCGAGCCGATGGCCGGCGGATGAAGGGCCAGGCCTTGCCTGCCCCCTCGGTCCGGTGGAGCGCGCCGGATTGGTCTTCATGTATAAGGTTGACTGTCAACCTATGAAGTTGACATTGCGTTGCAGCCCGGCGCGCCGAGCGCCTGCCGCGAAGGGCCCCGCGATCGGCGCGGGCCCAAAACAGAGGATGGAGAGCGATGAAGAAATACCGCGCGTTTGCAGGCGTCTGGATCACGATCGCCGTGTTCTGGACGATCGGGGCCGAAAGCCTCTACCCGCTGCTGATCATGGGCGCCTTGCTGGCGTTGATCCTGTGGGCCGCGCAGGCCTCCGACGCTCGCCAAGACAACCTGCGGGCTGAGCTGCTGGCCTTGGCCGGCGCCAAGGAGGGCGACGCGGGGGCCTTCGTCCACGTCCGGGGCGAGACGGGCATCGCCATCGGAGCGGCGGGGAAGATCGCGCTGGCCAAGAAGGGCCTGAGCAAGGCCTACAGCTTCGGCGACGTGCGCGAATGGGCGTCCTCAAAAGAGACGGCCGGCCAAGCAGTCCCGGTTGGCGGAGGGCTGGCCCTGGGCGCGATGGCCGCGTTGCAAAGCGGGGCGGCGGCCGGGGCTGCGGCGGCCCGCACGGGATTCTTCGTGACCGTGCGCGACATCGACAACCCCAAGTGGCGCGTCGAGATGCCGGCGGTGGACGAACAAGCGCGCTGGATGGAGATCCTGCGCCAATCGATCAACCGCGACTGAGGCGGCCATGGCTGGACAAGCTGCGGATGCGCCGGCGAACCCCTTCGCCGGGCTCTACGAGTTCATCAAGGGCCACTTGGTGGTCGTCAACAACTTGATCGCGTTCTCGTGCTTCGCGGTCGGGGCCTTGGACTTCATGGCCCCCAAGCTCTGGCTTCTGCCAAGGATCGTCTACTCCTGCACGGCGATGCTGGCCGCCGCGATGCTGGCCGCCGCCGTCGTGCCGAGCCTGGCCGCCAAGGCCCAAGCCCGCTTCTTCGGGCCGGCCCCCAGCCACGAGCCGCTGTGGCGGCGCGGCGGCTGGCAGTTCGGCTTCGCCATGCTCTGCGTCGTCTCCATCGTGGGCTTCGCGTCGGTGGCCAAGGCGAGCGTCGGGGGCCTGGCCGCCAGCCAGTTCCCGGCGGTCAGGAGCCTTCAAGAAGAGCTGCTGTCGATCCGCGCGGGGCTCTCTGACATCAGCTCCGGCGTGGGGCAAGCCAACGCCAAGCTCGATGCCCTGGTCGGGGCGGAGGGCGATCCCCGCCGGGCCTTGGCGTCGCGAGGCTACTCGGTCAGCCACAACGGGCTCAAGGAGGCCATCGGCCAAGGCGACGAGCAAGCGGTGGCTTGGTTCTCCCAAATCAAGGTCCCGATCAGCGACGAAGGCGTGATGGGGCGCTTGCTCCACACCCAGCCTTGGAATCCTCGGATCGCTGCCTCGCTCGATCCCTCCATGTTCAGCGAGCCGGCCGCTTGCGTCCCCAATTGGATCCACTTCGTCAGCGAGCCTTTGGACGAGCGGCTGAGCGCATACGCGCGGCTCTGCGGCAAAGGCAAATTGGGCAGCCTGCGGGCCGCGTTGGACTACCAGATGCCCAGGTCGCAGCCTGAGGAGCGGGAGAAGCTGCGGCGCATGTTGGCGATCCTGGCATCCATTTGACGAAGCATCGGCCCGCGCGGGCCGCAACTTGAAGAAGCAAGGAGAGGACGATGGAAATCCGAGGACGACAAATGAAGCGGGCCGCCCTGGCGGCCGCGCTCCCCCTGGCCCTGGCCGCGTGCTCCGGCGCGCCATCCGACGGCGACATCAAGGCGGCGCTTCTAGCCGACCAGAAGCGCTCCGAGGCCCAGGCGGAGGCCCTAGCCGCCGGCAGCGGGCCGGCCGCCGACATGGTCCGCCAGTTGTCCGCCCAATCGCGCGTGGAGGTCGTTTCGGCCCACAAGCTCGGTTGCAAGGAAGACGGCGAGAAGGCCTACCGCTGCGACGTGGAGGTCGAGGTCAGCCGAGGCGGCAAGACGGTGAAGGCGCCGCCGGCATCGATCCGCCTGGTCAAAGGCAGCGACGGATGGATGGCGCAGCGATGAGCCCGCTGGCCATCGCGGCGGGCATCGCCCTGCTGGCCTGGGCGATCCGCTGCGTCTGGCGGATGGAGCCCAAGGGCCTGCGGGCGGCCGACATCGAGGCTCTGGCCTGGGGGCAACCCTGCGAGCCGGCGCCGCGCGATGGCGGGTCCGGCCACCGCGCTCCAAAGCCCATCCTCGCGAGGTGGTCCGCCCGCGGCCTGGCGGGCTTGGCCCAATCGAACTGAAAGGCCCCCATGCAGACGACCATCCACAAAGGGGTCATCCATGACAAGCGATGGAGCTATGCCGAGCGGCCCAAGCCGTTCTCGGACGGCTTGGGCTATCAAAGCGTGTCGTTCGTCGGCTGCAACGGCCTCTGCGGCCCCTTCTTCGCCACCTCCGGCATCAGCAAGGAATTGGAGAAGGCGATCGCGTCCCGCTCGCCCGTAGAGTTGGAGATCGGGGAGGTCTACATCCCCAATGCAGGCCGCCCGCTCGTCGCGCTGAAGGTGGATGGCAAGGCTTACGCGATGCGGCCCGTCCAAGGGCCGGGCATCGTCGCTTTTTGGTGCTTCCAAGCCCTGAACCTGACCTTCTGGATCGTCGGGCTGCTTACCCTTCCCTTCTTGGTGGGAGCGGTCGTCCTCTATTTCGCGTGGCTGGGCAGGAAGGTCGTCCGGGAAAACAGGGAGGCGCTGTCGACTCTGAACAATCACCTCGCCAGCCTTCGCGGCGCGGTCGAGTTCGTCTGACGGGCAGGCCAGTCGAAGCAGCCAATGGCCGGCCTGGATTTGAGTCGCGCGGCAAATCGCCCCGTTCAATCGAGCAGTCCGGACGGGCCCGATCGGCGGGCCTTTGACCTGCCGGCTCCGTCGCGCTGATGTCAGCGGCGACGATGCCGCGCTGATGTCAGTTCACCCCGCCGGGTTCGGCCGAGGCCATATCCGGCATAGCGCCTCGCCTAGCGCTTTGCCGCGCTCAGCGATGGCCTGCTCGTCCCACGTTTCCTTGCCGTCGAAATGGCGGTTGAGCCGCAACACCGAGTTCCCCTTGTCTTGCAATAGAGGTGGGAAGTTTCGGCTTAGCGTTGGCCGCGAAGTTTGCAATGCTACTGAGTGGAGGGAAGTTTTTGCATCTACTCGGCAGTCTTGTCTAGACAAGTTGCATCGTCCGCTCAAGCCGCTTCTGACCGCACTCGGGATCGGGCCTGCGCAACATATCGCGAGGCGCGATACCTGCGTCCGAGCTGACTGTAGCCGTCCTTCAGGGTGTCAGCTTGGCAGCATTCCCCAGCCCGTTCGGCGATTGGATGAAGCCGCTTTCAGCCTCGGACCTGCCGGAGTTCCTCGTATAGGGTCCGGTACAGCTGAACGTTGTCCTTTGTTCCCGTCAACATGGATCGGCGAAAAGTCGCTGCCATGGAGGGATGTCGGCCCTCGTCAAGCAGAGATTTCATCGCCCAGTGCAACGCCCGGCGCGGTCTGTCCGCATTGGCACGATTGATCGCCGCGGAAAGTGCCGGACTTACAGAACTATTGGATTGCGATCGAGTTAGCCCCGTAATGGCCCCTAGTTGCCAAGCATAGATATGAGCTGGCCGACCTTCGGTTTTCAATATATGTTGAAGCTCTATGAGCATCGCTGCAGATCGCGCGTCGACCAGACTTAGCTGGTGCTTGCCCCGGCGTTCAGCCTTTGGCCATCTGGAGATCAGCCAGTCCTTGTCCCGAAGGCGTGCACGGTGACCAGCACCGCAAGCCATGGCGGCCTGAGCGGCCATTTCGGCAAACCTCCGTCCCAGTTCACGCCGATCCGCTGCGACGCTGGGTATCGGCCTTGATGCTTCAGGGAAATATTGTTCGAGCCACTTGGGATCGTTCAGCCGGAGGAACCAATAGGGCAGTCGTCCGTGTCGGGCCCGGCGTGCATCGGTTGTGACATCCCCAGCGCTAATCGCAACTCGCGCTGATTTGATGGTCCATGTATTTGGCCAGGCCCTATGGGATCTTGGAAGCCAAGGCTCAGCGGTGAGTGCTCCGACCGCGGCGTCCTTGAACGGCACACGTAGCGCGGCCAGCGTAGCCAAGAAATCAGGAGTACGCATTCGCGCGAACTGGCTAGTCACGCGAAAGGTTTCCTCTGTAACTCTCGTCGAACTGCTTGCGTCGACCATCAGTCCTCCAAGCTGAACGAGTCCAAAAGCTCTTCCGACCTTCTCCCTATAGGCCTGCTCGGGCGAACGGTCGCCTACCTTTAGGAGACCGGCGAAGAAGCCAAGTACTTTTTCGCAGCCTGGCCCAACGATGCCTGACTCCAGCGCTTGTACGCTAAGGCGCGCAAGGAGGACTTGCTCCGGGTTAGGCCGCGCGCCGCGGTCCCGCAGCCGCAGGTCGCGCCCGCATAGGCACACCTCCCTTGGAGCAGAAATGAACCAGCCATTCGATCCGACCCTTCGCTTGCAGGCCGGACAGTCGATCCGCAGCCGGGTCTGGTGCTTCGGGCAGTGGAACACGTTCGGCAGTTGGTGGCTGCGGTGCCAGTAGACCTCCCCGTGAAGGGCAAGATCCTCCTGAAGGCAATCGCTGCAGTAGCGGATGTGCGCAGATATGCCCAAGCTACGCTGCATGCCCAAGTGTTGCAGTCCCGAGGGTTCTCCGGATGGGCCTCTGATTAAGGTCAGGTCCGGAGCTCCTGGAAGCTCCTTACCCGAAATTGCATCAAAGCACTGCCAGTACGGGTAGGTCGTAAGGCATCTGAGAGCCTCTTCGTAGGTCAAGCCAAACGCGCTCAAGAGCCCGTCCACTTTTGCGTCGAAGGGGACCATGTTCAAGGGCAACAAGGTCACTCGGCCAGGGTACCAGTGCCTTCGCCACAGCCAGCTGCGCGGGCGAAGACACCGTGTACAGGCTGCCGCCCGACACCGTACTGTTTGCGATGTACACCCAGGCCGCCGCATCCTGGACCTCTGGTGAGACCTCAATGAGGTCGCTAGCGTCTGCCGCAAAGCGAATCGTGAATCCTTTGGCCCGTGGCAGAACCTCAACGATCCAGTCCGGCGCTCGGTACACAACCGACTTGGCGCGTGGCAGCTCCAGCGCGCCTTCGGCGCAGGCCAGCACAGTCTCGCGCAAGTCGTCGAACCATTCGCGGGCCCCCGTGGCCCACTTCAGACCGTCCAGCGAGAAGGCGGACGACCGCTCTTTCTCATCTTCTAGTTCTAGGGTTTTGAGCATCGCTGGATCCGCGACGACAGGACGCCAGACTTGGACCGCCTTCCGAGCCAGCAGCTCGCCGCGCTTGTCGACTTGTTCCGGCCCCCAGCTATCCTCGGACGCGATGCTCTTGCTGAGCCACACGGGGCTATTGATGTAGCCCCATTCCGGGTGCTGCCGCTTCTCGCCGAACGGACGAGCCTCCAGTTCGCTGTTGAAGCCCGTCAGCGTTAGGTTGCCCAGCTTGTGGAGGCACTGGGCCCTCACTGCAGTCCATTCGGGGCCGAGCATCGCTTTCCATTCCGGCGCCAAGTTCTCCTTCTGCGGCAGAACGTGCTCGATCGTGAGATTGTCGGTGACAACTTTCTCCTTGCCGGAGTTCGTCAGCCGCTCCAGCAAGAACTTCAGGTTGCGTCGCCCATACAGATCCTGGGTCCGCAGCGCATGGGAGAAGGTCACGTCGTCGGGAAACTCGGCACCTTTCGGCTGTCTGACCAGTGCTGCCTTCAGGCGCGCCAGCGGCTCGTCGACCGTGATGCGTTGCGCCAACGCGGAGAACACCTGCCCCCCGCTGCGCGTCTCGGCACCGATCATCGAACGACGAAGCACGTAGCTCTCGAGCAAGTCCAGCGCCTGGACGAGCTCCTTGTCATCGATTGCTTTATCGTGCCAGCGGCGCTCCAGCAAAACCATCACTGCAGGAGCAGCCACATCCACCAGCCGCTGAACACGCCGAAGACCCACCTCGGCGGCGCCGCCGGACTGCGGATTGAACATGAAGGTGCAATAGTGACGGCCGAAGCGCAACATGCGCTCCAGCTTGGCGACGGCGTACGCATCGTGGTCCTCGGCCAGTTGTGCCGGATACCAGTTGCGGAACTCTCGGTAGACGCTGTCCAGCTTCAGCGGTCGGGGCGGGTTCAGCTCTAGGGTCAGGAAGTCGCGCAGGAAATTGTCGAAGGAAGCGCGGTAGTGGACGCCAAAGGCCTGTTCCAGGGGGAACCAGTACGTCCGGTACCACTCGGTCTGCCGTGGCTCGGCGTGGCCCATCAGCACGTAGTTGCGCACAAGGTCCGCCTGCGTAAGCGTCATTCCCGTTGAATTCAGGCTCTCGAAGATCAGTTGCGGGTTGTCTTGGCCGGCCTTCAATGACACCGACACCACCATGAGCCGGCGCAGGCCCGCCAGCACCTCGAGCTCGTCGTGATTGACCAAGGCCTGCTCAAAGAAGGCAGCATTGGCCGCCACGCGGTTAGTCGGGTCCTCAGGCAGAGGTTGGCCGATCAGCAGACTCTGGAGGTAGGCGTCATCGGTCCCGCGCAGCGCTAAGCGCGCGCGCAGGGACGGCGGTGCAAACTTGTTAAGCAGAAACTGCTCGTCAAGCGCGGCCGGCGAGTCCGTGATCGGGACCTCACCTTCACGCAACTTCAGTCGATTGCGCAGCACTGCGAGCAAGATGGTGCAAGTGGTCAGCCGCTGCTGGCCGTCGATCACCAGCCACTGCGGCAATACGGCACTGTGGTCGCCGCTGGCCACGTACACGACTGACCCGACAAAGTGCGTGGCACCTTGGGGACGCCTAGCCGCACGCACCACGTCGCCGAGCAACTGGCTGCACTGCGTCTCCGTCCAGCTGTACTGGCGCTGGAAGACCGGAATCACAAACTGTCGTGCGCCCCCACCTAGCAAGTTCAAGAACGAGGTGTCTTCAGCCTTCATGGATTCCCTTCCTGTTCTGAGTCGCCTTGCTGTCCTGCTTCATCACTGCACTGCTCCCTCCAGCTCCATAGACGAGGTGACCGCGCGAACGGCCTGACGCTGTGCGTGCAAAGACACGTCGGCGACCCACGAATCCAGAGCACGCAGATCGCGCCGCCCGGGATGCAGCGGCACACCACCGGTGCGGCCCTCAGGATCGTTCAGTCGGCACAGCGTACTGTCCAGTGGCGCAATCGCCCAGGAACGCAGGGGACGGCGCGCCACCGGAACACCAGCAACCAGCAGCGTGTCGATGCCAACAATGCCTAAGCGGTACTTCGACTTCGAGTTCAGCACCTCGTCCGACGTCGCGAGGGTGGCGTCCAGCACGAACGCATCGCGCATGCCGGCCTCTCCGCAAGTGATGAGAAAGTCCGGCGTCAGTTCATCGCCTATCGATGCGCAGCCCCAGCCGGTCAGGGGCATCGTCGCTCGCGACACTCTCGGCTCAATCCAGATCGTCAGCTGCCCCGCGCCTACACCCGAAAGCTCAACCCGGCCACCGAGGAAGAGTGCGCCCGTTAGATCGCCGCGGCGTTTCCAGCCCAGGCGCTCAAAGGCTTGAACCAGATGCAGACCGCACCACCGCTGATAAAGGAAGGGCACGTCGGCAAGCGCAATGGGTTCGGCCAGCAGGTCGTTCAGCATCGTTCCGAGCATCGCTTGCGGGTTCAATAGCTCCCGCGCAAGCCGCTTCAGGCGTGACCATGCGGGCTGCTGCGGATAGGGCACCGGCGCACGATCGCTGCCGAAGATCTGGCGTCCCGCCGCAGCGCGAATGCCGACCTCCGTCTGTCGCATTGACACGAGTCGCTGCTGCACGTCTTGCGCCAGGCCTCTGAGCGTTTGCGAGTCCTGTACCGCCCAGGTGCTCTCGCCAGACCGAACCAGCAAAGCTTCCTCGAGCTGTCGCCCGAGCCGCAAGCCGTGCGTGTGCAGCTGCTGTCGAAGTTGGTCACAGAGGTGGAGCATCCAACGCAGCGCACCGGCGTCGGGGCGCTGCTCGGCATCGAAGCGCAACCAGCGCAGTGGAAGTGCCACCCCCAAGGAGACCACAAAGTCGTGAGGTGCCGTCGACGGACGTGCCCCGCGCGGCACCATAGTCGAGCGCCACTCGCCTGATGTGCCATCCGCCGTCAAATCGAGTTCACTAAGAAGCCTGGGGGTCAGTGCTGCAAACGCATCAGCCGCCATCAGCAAACCGCGCAGCAGCGGCCCATGCCCGCCCATCGCACCAATCGGGGCGGCTGGCGCGAGCCCAGGCTCCAACAGATCCGCCGAAACCGCTCGCAGATCCGCGACGACCGTGGGCAGCCAACGCGGCGGCGCGTAGCTCATGCCTGGAAAACGTCCCGGCCCGCGCTCAACAGGTCTGCCCAGTCAGCAACCCGGGCGGCACACGCGGCGAGTTCTGCGCAGCCTGGCTTCTGCGTCCACGCCTGCAGCCGGGAAAGCAACTGCTCGTCTCGCGGATCACCGGCCAACAGACGCACTCGCGACAGCACCTCCTGTACAAGCACCAGGTCGAGCGCACGGGCGAGGCCCATGCCATTCGTGCTGCCAGCTTCCATCGCACGCTGCAGTGAACGGGCCGAACGAACCGAGAAGGCGGCGCCCCGCGGCTCCAAAAGATCGTTGAGCTCGTCAATGACGTCTTCGACGTCATCGCTCAATTCAACACCTGCCCGGGACAGCGCCGCCCGACCACTGCTGGTGACCTCGATCAGCGCAGCTCGGTCCAGTACTCGTGGTGATAGTGGTTTGACCGTGTGGTCGTTGTTGAGCGTGGCTGCGAAGCGAAGGCTAGGTACCAGCACCACGCTGCACGCACGCCCAGGGCGGCCGGCAATCTCTTTGCCGCCGAGCCGAACTGTCCTGTCTGCAAGTTGGTCGGCGTCGTACTCCAGACGAACCAGCAAATCGCTCAGCCAGTGTTCAGGCTGGCTCAGATTAAATTCTTCGAAGATGACCAAGCGCGACCTTCGGTCACCCGCCTCCCAGGCTTCCTGAGCGCCGCACAGGAAGTGTGTGAATTCGGTCGCTTCAAAGCAGCCGTTGATCGGGTTGACATAGCCCAACAGGTCCTCGCGGCCCCGCCACGTTGACGCGACAGGAACGACGACGGTCCGGTCTCGTGCGCTATCGTCGAGCAGACGGCTGGCGATCCAACTCTTTCCTGCGCCCGGTGCGCCGGTCAGTATGACGAGGCTCTTGGTTATGAAGGCGACGCTGAGAGCATCGACGAGCTGGCTGCCGAACTGCTCTTCCAGGATCTGCTTGCCAGGTGGCTCGGGCACCGCATGGACGGGCAGCCCTTCGACCAATCCCCCAAGATCTAAGCCATCCAACGGTGCGTCTACGACAGTCGCGGCCAACGGCTCGCCAACATTCGGCGTGTCCGCCACGGATACGGACTTGAGCGCCTCTTCGGCCACGGCCGAGTCCTGCGCCATCGACTCGGCCGCCTTTGCTTCTCCCTCTGGCGGCTTATCTGCGGGGGCCTGTGCTGAGGTGATTGCTTCCTCGACATTCGTTGCTTCCGCCAGACCGGCCTCAACGCCGCTTGTTAACTCGACCGCAGCGGGAGTGTCACCAAGAGGCTCCAGCACGGGAGTTGTCATTTCGACAGGGGGCGGCACCACCGCCTCCGGCGTCGGCGCCGGTCCTGCGGAGCTTGCTGTTCCAGCGTCGGCCGGCACAGCAGGCGCGGGCGCTGTCGAAATCCTGATTCCCTTTAACTTGGCAGACAGCGTTCCTTCAAGGTTCCCGAACGAAGCGGACATACGCGGGGCTTCGCTGGGGGGTGGAAGCTTGGCAAGCGCCTCTTCCGCCTTCTGCTGCCAACTAGGCAATGCATCACCAGCACGCTTCAGGCGCCGCTGAAACTCGATGCTCCAACCGTCAGACTTTGGAAGGGATTCAGCCGCCTCCAGCGCTTCATCGATGGCATCTTTCAATCCCTTCGTCCGCATCTGCTTCAGGTACGCAACGCCCTGAATCGCGCGCAGCGCCGCCGGCCTGAGATGCATCCTGGGAAATATCGCCCACGCATCGACGTGGGGCTCAATGATCAGCCGATACGGCGTGCGGGCGGTGTCAAGCTTGGCATGCTTGACACGGTAAAAGCCAAACAGGGTCTGCTCATAGTCCCCTGGCGCGACCCCCTGCTGCGTGCCAAACCGGCCTCCATAAAAGACCAGCACCTGGTCATCCAACATGCTCGGCTGCTGCTGCGCAGACAACACCACACTGCTGTCCGGGGTGATGAACTTGGGCCCGCTGGGCTTAAAGACGTCCAGGTGGAAGCAACGAGGCACCCCTGTGTCGCAAAAGTTGGCCCGAAAGTCAGCTTCCGCCCCGCAGTTCCACGACTGCGGCTGCGAACAGACCGTGCCGTTCCACTGGTGACGATGGGCGTTCATCTTGGCCGCCACCACGTTGCCTGTTTCAATTCGCATCGTCTTTCCCGTTCCTTGAAGTCCAGCCGGTTTTGGGTGCAAATGACGGCGGGATCAAGAGGAGCGATCCCACGCCTCCAACACCAACCTACGAGTCCGGTATTCCCCGAACTGCCGAATCTCTTTGTCCCTGAGTACGCGGAAGGTTTCACTCGGGTAGTCGTTGCCCATTACTTCGGTGGGGTCGAGAACATATCGCAACTCATCTCTCCCCAAGCCGTACAATCGCGCGCAAACTACATCAATTTCAGCCCGCAATACAGCTCTCCGCTCCGTATCCCAACGCCATGGCTGTCCGCGCTGAGTTCCGTTTCGCAGATCCCACAAGGGGTTCTCCGCGACTGCGTCCATATAGAAAGGCTGCAAATCATGTGCGGTATACGATAGCTCCAAAACCCGAGGGACAACTTCGTTCAAAACTGTATCGGTGAATGCCTTGGGGTGTGGGATCGGCAGCTGTTCGGTGATGTAGTCCGACAAATGCGTACCACCGAATTTCTGTCTTGCAACGAAGTCAAAAACTAGGCTATTCAAGCATGCAAGCAACCCTGCCGCATGACCCGCCGATAGCTGGGTTATTGCAAGACGCACTGTATAGTTCGTTCCTTCCCGTGGAAGGATCGCCGCGATGGCAGTCCTCTCATCAGTCGCTCGACAGATGTCTCGAAATGCCACAAGCCAACCGGTCCGACACCCGTTTCGAGTGAGTCGGCTTTCGACCTCGCTCCGAGACATTACCTCTCTCGAACGGATTTTGAAGCTTGGATTGCTCTTTTCTTCGTCCGTAACCGGCCTATCGTTGCCCGAGAATGTTGAGAGTCGGTGATCGTACGCGCTGAAATATTTCGCCTCATACATTCGAACACTTTCATCAGGCCTCGCGCGCGCCGCTTCAGCCAACAGCTGATCCGTAGGTTTTCCCATGTCGAATATACGGTTCAGTTTGATCGACCAAGAATTTTCCGCGGCATGGTCGCGCAACACAGGGACGGTTGTGTAGATCTTTTTGGTTAACTCGGCATCTCCCTTGCTTCTAAAAACCGGGCAGGTCCGCGTATTTGGGTTAAGTCGAGCAATGTCCTCCGCACTCAGAGTAAAAATGCGTCGAGCGTCATTGAGTTGTTCGGTATTACTAAGGAAGAACGCCAAGCGTGCGTCCGGCGTGGAACCGATGGTCAGAAGGCAGAACTTGTAGCTTCGATGAACACTCGGGAAGATCGCCTCGCGGTTTTCAAAGTCGATCAACTGCGCAATGCGCCCCTTGCTAATTTCAGCGAAAAAGGCGCTCGTCGATTCATCGGTCGCGATTCCACTCGGCAGCACAAGACCGGCTCGACCCTGGGAATGAAGGATCTGTAGCGAAGTCTCCGCGAACAGCGCGTAGGTGTTGACGTCACCGGTGCCGGTCAGCGGGAAGCGCGGACCGTGGCAGTACACACTGCTTGCCTCCGCCTGCTGTTTGGCAGTGACGAAGCCGTCGTAAATCTGCCTCTCCTGCGTGCCCGGCTCATGCGCAGCCAATGCGTTGATGGCTCTCTCACGCTCAGCCTTGTTGCGTGCAGCTGCCACGGCAGGTGCACGCGCGGCAAAGTACTCCTCCTCCTGCAGCTTCATACGCTCCCAGGGTGGGTTAGCGAGCACCACCGTGAATCCACCCCGCGCGAAGACCTGTGCAAAGGCGAAGCGCCAGTGCAGCAGTGGTGTGCGTTCAGCCAAACTCATGGCAGCAGCCGCCTTTTGCGGCGCAACTGGTTGCCCCATCAGCGCGTTCATCACGTCCTGAGTGGTCGGTACCACCGTGCTGCTCTCGGTGCCATGCTTCGGCAGCAAAAATGCAGCGCAATAGAGATGAAGGGCGAGAGCCAATCCGTCGACTCCAGCGCCCTGCTGCAATGCCGCGTAGGCCTGTCTCTTGGCTGCAATGTCGGCGAGCGTGGCGTCGGGCAGTGCATCCAGCTGCTGCAGAGGCCCGGCGGTGATGCTCAATTCCATCGCCTGCAGACTCTGGCTGAAGCTGGCGGCAGCGCGCATGCGATTCAAGCCGTCGCGCTCTTGCCTGTTGCGCCGTTTGAGGTCACGGCATAGTGCCTTGACGTCGCCGGTGAGTTCCTTGTACGCCTCGTCAGGAACGCCTTCGAGCAGCGTCTTGGGGTCCATTACCCCCAGGAGTGCATTGCCCAGTTTGAAGTGGTGGTCGACGAAGCCGAGTGGTGCGTCGGGCGTGTAGGCCTCCAACCACAGGGCCATGCGCGCCAGCTCCAACGCCATAGGGTTCATGTCCACGCCGTACACGCAGTGCGTCACCACATCACGCAGGGCATGGCGGTAGTCGTCGGGCGTAGGCTGGCCGCCGTTGCCCGCGAGCGCGTCACGCATCTGTGCGCGCACCCGCGCGAGATGTCCGGCGATGCGACGCGCTGCAGCGAGCAGGAAGTGCCCGCTGCCGCAAGCCGGGTCGATCACGCTGATGGAAAGGAGCGCCTGTACTGCGCCATCGCCGGTCGGGTGGGTGGCCAGGATGGTTGCGACTACCGGCTCCAGCGCCGAGTCCAGTTGCTCCTGCACAAGGGGGTCGGCGGTGTAATAGCTGCCGGTGGTCTTCCGCGCATTGCCGCGCGCAGCGGCACCTGTCTGGAAGCTGAACTGTCGATGCTCCTGACTGAGTAGCGGAACCAGCTCGAGCAGGCTTTCGTAGATGCTGCCCAACTCTTCGGGCCCCATGTCGCGCCAATTTACCCGCGAGAGCGGCGCATTGGGTTCAGCACGCAACCAGGCAAGATGAAACAGTGCGAGCAGCAGATGGCGGTTTTCGAGCCGCGCGGCATCGAGATGCGGACATTGGCTGGTCTCGAACAGGCCTCCAAGCGGTGGAAGAGCCAGAACGGATTGACCTACGGCCAGCCCCATCCAAACCTGCTTCAGCCCTTGCCAGAGGTCCCCGTAGCGGTCATGAGCGCTGCGGCGGACGGCGCGGTCGCGCAGCCGCCGCAGACCGTAGCCCTGCGCGTAGAGTGCCACTGCCTGCGAGTCAGCGCCGGGTGGGTGCAGGATCTCTCGCTCCTCGATGGTGAGCAGGAAGATCTGCCGGTAGACCAGGCGCAGCAGTTCCTTGAAGTAGTCCTGGGAGGTCAGCGCGCCCGATGACAAAGCTTCACGCAATGCGATGTTGGCCGGATGGCGGAATATGAGCGTGCGTGAATGGGCTTACGCATCCCAGCCGCTGGACCGGTTGGCCCCGTTCTACTTGATCAAGGTGGCGGGTTGCAGGTCACAAGGACTGCGTCTGCACGGTCATGCGGTGAAAGGGCACAGGCGGCAAGTAGCACGTCAAAGCGACGAACGAACTCGCAGCCCTTTCGCAGGTCTATAACGCTCGTTGATGGCATCGACGGCGGCGTAGCTGAGCTCTGGACTCGCATCGGTATCGGTGCAAGGTGAGGCCGCGTCTTGGCGCAAAGAGGAGGAAGCCTGATCGTCAGCGCGCACGGACGGGCCTGCAGCCTTTTCCGATTCCGTTTGCGCCGCTGGGGACCGGGGTTCCACGTCAGACTCCTGTATTGCCTCAGAACATTGAAGCGCACGGGAGGCAAGCAGTCAAATCCGTCCGGCTATTGCCCGTCGTTCCGGCCCTCTGCCGTCGGGTTCTTACGTGGAACCTGCACGATGCGCTTCGGTTGCTTTATGGTCACAGTGACGGGAGCAGCAGCGGCTTTCGTGTTCGCCGCCTTGGTGGCCAGCCGGGCCGCCGTGATGGCTTCGCCGGCCAGTCGAGCTGAACGAGCGCTGGGTAGCTGGTCAGGCGTCAGCTTGCACAGCAAGATCGTCGGCACGCCAGACCATGGCTCGAACCACTTGTCCGTGAACGGCAATCGCAGCACTCGGGAGAAGTCGAAGACAGTCTGCTGGGTGAGCCCGCCTCGCGGATCGACGGTGAAACAGTGCGGCGGGAGAGGGGCCGCATTTTTGTCCGGTGTGCGCTGCCCAGTCGGGTATGCGACACGCAGAAACTGGCCGTTGATATCGGATTCGGCGGTCACGACCAGCGCCGGTCGCAACTTGCCTCCGCGCTCGTCGGGCTTCTCGTCGTAAGGAAACCAACATGACACCACGTCGCCACCCTCCGGCAGCTTCCCCTTGGGTGCGCCTGTCATAGGGAGGAGTGCACCGTGACTTCGCCAGCGGGCGCATGCGCGGCGTTTATGGCATCGACCGTCTCATATGACAGATCGCCCTCCGCCCTGCCCGAGGGGAGACCCACCAAACGCAGCTTCGGTTCGACAACGTCCGACACGAAACGCTCGGTGTCGCCCTCCATGAAGGCATCGATGAGCAACTCTGCCTCGGTGGCAAGCTCTTGTTCGAGTTCGTCGGCTTGATCGCGCGCGACGGCCGAAGACTCCATCAGATCAGCGAGCTCATCCTCAACCTTTTTTGAGAAGCGAGGGATCGGCGCAGTGAGCACGTCGACCGCCGCAATCTCGGGAACGCTCGATCCGAACGCGAAGCGCACGACCCGCGGACGCCCCAGCTGTGGGTGGCCCAACACGCATTGAAGGTAGCCGCTGCGAATCTTGTTGTTCGGCGCCACCCGGAGGATGTGGTTGGTGAGAACCTTGCCCACGTGGTATTCGGTGGACAGGACCGCATGCCCGACGTTGCCGTAGACCTGGCCCGAGCAGGGGATCAAGATCCACCCGGGCTCGACGTGATATTCCTTCTGCTCTTCGGATGAGAGCGAGAGCACGAATTTCGTGATGTCCGGGTTGACCTCCAGGATGTCGGCGCTGTCCAAGTAGGGCATGCCGCCATCGCCATAGATGTGCTTGAACCGTCCTGGGGCGAATGCCTTGACGACCAGTTTGTGGAGCGGCTCCACCCGCGCGGCATCGGCGGCGAAAGCGTCTTCGATGGCGTCGACGGTCGGGACGAAGCAACTGGCATCCAACCGACGGCGCGTGCCGAAGAGGGTAGAGGCCGAAACCTCGAAGCCCAAATGAGAGCTGCGCGGCTCCTTCAAGGAGGGGAAAAGAGACTTGAACTTCTCTTCGGCTTTGCGGGCCTTCTCGTGCGCCTCGATGCGCAACTCAAGGATGCGCCGCGTCCGCGCATTGAAGTCGGCGAGGATTTGCTCGCGGGGGAGCGGCAACGGCAGGCCGCCCACGTGCGGGACTTCGAGATGCTTGATGATGTGCCCATACTGAACCGCGCCCATCATCGCTCGACCTTGCGGACTGCGCAGGAACGCATACACCCAGCCACGGTGCGCCTCGTCGATTGGGTCGACGCGCAGCAGATCGTGCGAGATGAGCATTCCCTCGTGGGGCTTGTGCGCCAAGGTGGCTCGCCCGACGCTCCCTGAACACGTCACGAGGATTTGGCCCGATGACACCATGCGGTCGGCCACGTTGTCGGTTCGCTCAAGCGACAGCCACTTGCGAGGCGCGGGCCTCATGTCAAAGACCTGGGTCGCGGCCAAAAAGGGCGTGCCGTAGCTAGGCGAGACCTGAATTCCCTTCAAGCGCGATGGCTGCCAAACGCGGGCGAAGTCAGCCAGCCGCCCGCGGCCGCTGGTTCGAGCGTCCATCGCCAAGCGAATGCCGTAGCCGCCTGACAGGTAGTTCTCCGCCTCCATGCGCCGATCGCCTCCCCACATGATGGAAGAGGAAATCGCCGTCCACTTGGCATGGTGAAACGGCCAGTCGGATTGCAGCTCCTTTGGAGCGCTCAGTCTTGCTCGGAGAGCCATTTTCTGAATGCCTGCGCGATTTGCAGCGTGTTGTCGTCAACGACTTTGCGTTGCGTTTTTTGTTTCTTGTAGACCGGCTTGCCGTCTTCGTATTCCTTCACCGTCTCCTCCGCTTCCTCAACAATCTCGTTGCCCTTCTTGTCGCGGACATACGTGCGGTTGCCGCGCTTGTCGTGGCCCACGTGGTTGGCGACGGCCATGAAGACGGGATAGTCGTTCTTTCGGTTGGCGGCCTCCTCCAGAGCAATTTGCCGCTCGGTCTTGCGTTCGAGCACCAGGATGCTGGTCTGGACGCTGACATTGGGTTGGAAGGTGTCTGGATGCAGGTCGATCGATGCCAGGACGCGCGTCTGCGCGAGTATCCATTCGCGGACGTAGCCCAGGCCCGGTGAGCCAAGGATGCCGTCGGGAAGAACCATCGCTACGCGCCCCGATCCGGGCTTGAGGAAGCGGACGCAGCGTTCGATGAAGAGGATCTCGGGTGGCTGCGATTTTTGCGTGCTTGCGCCCATCACCCATCTGTCGACGTTCGTGTCGTATGACCAAGAGTGGCCTAGGTCGTATTTTTCGAGGATGGCAGGGTCGTCGACCGGGATCTTGGAGCCGAAGGGCGGGTTCGTGAAGATCAGGTCAACCCGACCCATGAGGTCGCGCTCGCGCAGCGATTCGTCCCATGTGGCCGGGCTCGCCAACGAATTGGCTTGGTAGAGGCCGCCCGCGCCGTCGTTGTTCATGACCATGTTCATCTTGGTCGCCTTCACGAGCTCCGGATTGAAGTCCAAGCCCACGATCGACGAACCGGCGAACTTCGAGATGCGAGCCGCGATCTTCGGATCCGCGCGGACGGCGTCCCCTTTCCATCTTTCGAGCTCCGCCGCGCGGATCTTCTCGATGACATGGTTCATCGCGGCGATCAAGAACCCACCCGTGCCGCAGGCTGGGTCCAGAAGCAACTGTCCTTCCTTGGGATCGAGCATGGCCACGGCCATGTTGCAAATGTTCCGCGGCGTGAAGAATTCGCCTCGATCGCCCCGAAGGTTGGATCCAACGATCTCTTCGTAGGCGTGCCCCTTCACGTCTACGTCGCTTTCGAGCAGCGAATACATCTGGAGCTGAGAGACGATGTAGGCCAAGACCTGCGGGGTCAACGCGACGACATCGTTAGCTTGGAAGATGGCGGGGTAGTCAGCCTTCACCTGCTCGAACAGAGTGTCGATGCGCTTCTTGACTTTCAGTGGGCCGTTGAGGCCGGCGCGCTCATTGCCAGCGGCGTAGAACTCGACAGCGACGCTTTCCCGCTCGTCGTGGATCTTGCAAAAGATCAGCTTGAGCAGTTCCCAAAATGCCTGCGGCTTTTGGAGCCCTTGATTGCCGGCGATGTAGTTGTGGCAGCGCCGGAAGGCGAAAAGCAACGCGTCGGACGAGGCGGGCTTGAGCTCGTCGAACGCCGGGCGCTCTGCCTCGTCTCCGGTTTGGCCGAAGCTCGGCAAGTCCGGGATCTCTTCGAAGCTGACCTTGCCTCGCACGTCGACGCGGCGATAGCAGAAGCGCTCTAGCCCGTTCGTCCACATGCCATAGACGACGTTGGGACAGGCCGCCATGTAGCTTTGGAGCTGCCCGACGCCTTCCTTGCGGTCGCTGCCCTTGATCCGCTGCTCCTTGCACTCGATGATGATTCGAGCGTTCGCCTGCTCATGGTCCTCTTCTGGACCGAAGACGACCAGGTCGGCTCGTGGCTTTCGAGTTCCGAGCCGGAGGACCAGCTCCACCGCGATGTCGCGTTTCGGATAGCCGTATTCGCGGACTAGCGACTTGGCGATCTCTTGGCGGACGTATTCCTCTGGCGTTTCTTCTCGTTGGGTCTGGCCGTCGATGAAGTCCAGCACCTTGCCTTGCTGGACGATCACCGCCACGACGGGCTTGGCGGCCTTCATGGCCGTCTCCGTAGAAGACATTCTTGACTCTCTCACCGTTCTGTTCCGCGCCGAGGCCGCGATGCAAATGCAAAAACGCCGGTCGCGAGGGGCTTGCCCGTGCGCGTCCGGCGGCCAACCATCATACCTACCGAGGCCCCATGATCGGGCTCAGCAAGCTCACCACGTGAGCCTGAGCATCTTCGCGCCCGGGCGCGCTTGCTGACACTGGTGGCCACCCTACCGAGCCATCCCGAGGCGGTCCTACTGGCCCAGTGGAAGCCAAAGCTTGGCATAATTAAGACGGGCTTCGGCTCCCCGCTTTTCCTCCCTGAGCGGGCCATCACGACCGCGATGGTTCCAGTCCGCCCGAGCGCGAGCCAGGCGGATTTTTTTTGGGGTTCCATCTTTGTTGCGAGGTCCGGGTGTTGCGCAAGACTGCGGCGTGCGGCGTGCGGCGTGCGGCATCCTGGCTGTCAGTCACCGTTCAGCGGCTTTTCTGGGCAAGCCGAGCGGACTGGCCGCCTTTGAGGGAAAATGATGGCTGCGGTGTTTACAAGGGCCTCTGGCCGTGGTTTGCTACCGTCAGGAGACTCTCATGTCCGGATTCTTTAAGTTCGATTCGCCCTTTGGGAAACCACCGAACCCAGCTCGCGTGGCGGGTGGGGCTTCGCCCAATCGCGAGGCCCGCCGCCATCCGGCGGCCGCCGTCGAGGAAGTTGAGCGAGATCTGACGGATGAAGAAGTGGCCAAGATGCGTGCCATTCATGCGCCGGCCGGGTTCAAGCCATCAGCACCCACCGTCGACTGACGCGTGGCGGCACTAGCGGTTACCGCGCCTTCAAGTTGGAGCGTAGTCGGGTGTTTTTTCCCGCACCTTCCTGATCTGACCAAGCCTGGCGTCAAGTTCAGGCGGGTTCTCGTGATTTCTTCTGACAAGCAGCCTGACGGCAGCACGATCGTTACCGTCTGCTACGGGACCGGGCAGCACAACTCTGCGCAGGCGTCCGCAGCGCCGCTTAAACGCTTCGAAATTGAGTGCCCTGCCGATCCCGCCGGAGTTACCGGAGCTCGGCTTGACGAGACGACGCGTTTCGACCTTAGCAAGGCGGTCTATTTGCCCTGGGATAGCATTTGGTTTAAGAGCCAGCCCGTCAATTACGGCCGGTTGAACAAGCCGACCCGCGCCTCGGCCGTGGCGCTTTGGGCAACCCTTCCTTGATACCAGGGACACGGTGAGTCATCGCGCTGCAGCCTGCTGGCGGTTGGCAGCCTCGAAGGCCAAGAACCGGGCGAAGGCGTCGGCGTCGACGGTGACGGTCTTGCGCGTGAGCACGCCGACCTTCTCCAAGATCACCTCCTCCAAGCGCTCGTAGATCGGCCGGAGCTGCTCGACCTTGTCGAGGTAGTGCGTGGCCGTCACGTCGTCGGCCGCCGTGTGGTTCATCGCCATCTTCACGAACGCCTGCTCGGCGCCCACCGCGGAGGCCGACGACAGCAGGTTCGAGAACGTGCGTCGCAGGTCGTGCGCGCTGAACGGCACGCCCGCCGCCTCGGCCACCTTCTCCATCGCGCCCTTGGGCTCCTTGATGTGCGTCTTGGCCTTGGTCTTGTGTCCAGTGCGCATCGACGGGAACACGTAGGGAGTCGACAGGCCCCACTCGGCTTGCAGGGCCCGCAGCCTGCGCAGGACGGCTTCGGCGTGCGGGCACAGCGGGAACAGGTGCTCGGTGCGGTTCTTCGTGATCTCGGCCCGAAAGCGCGCCGTCTTCGCTTCGAAGTCCACATCGGCCCACTCGAGCGTCAGCGTCTCGGTTTTTCTGCCGCCCCACAGCAGGGCGAGCACTTGGAATTCGGCGATCAGCGCGCCGGACCTCCTGCGCTTGTCGCCCTTTGATGCGGCCCGCAACGCATCGACCGCCTCCCACCAGCGGCGCAGCGAGTCCTTGTCCACGACGATCGTGCGCTTGCGGGCGTTGTTCTTGTGCCAGTTGTTCTCCAAGGCCAGCGAGAAGATGTTGGCCTTGCTCGGGGCGTGGCCCTTCTTGATGGCGTATTGGGCGGCGGTGCGCAGCAGCCGGAAGAAGTGGTTGGCGGTGGTCTTGCCGCCGTTTGTTGCGCGCCGGTCCGCCGAGGCCGACTGCCGCTGGAAAGCCTTGAGGACTTGGTCCTCGGTCAGGCCGTGGAATGAGGCGCGCCACAGCGGATCGCCGGCCATGCGCTTCTCCAGCCGGTTGAAGTCGTTGATGCTGTGCTGGGAGAAGGGCTTCGCCGCCCGGGTCTGGTTGCGGTATCGGCTCCACATGTCGGCGACGGTGAACTTCGTGCGCATCCACTCGTCCGTGGCGGCCTGCTTGCGCTTCTCGCGCTCCTGGGTCGGGTCGACGCCGTCGGCGAATTTGCCCAAGGCTTTGGTGGCCTCGGCCCGGGCCTTGTGGACGGTCATGTCGGGGTAGCGCCCGAGCACATGCCGGACCGAGCGGCCGAGGATCTTGCGGCGGACGATCCAGGTCTTGCTCCCCGGCGACACCCGCAGCGCCAGGCCGGCCTGCTTCGTGTCGCGGATCGTGTAGTCGCCGGAGGCTGGGGATGGGGCGTTCTCGGCGACCTTGTCCGTCAGCAGCTCTTCGCGGTTTTTGAGCTCCGCAGCGTCTTCCATGGGGCCTCCCTCTTGGTGGCCCGGAGCGTAGCGCGCCCATGGCCCCCATGGCCCCCGCGTGGCCCCCGCAAGATCGGGAAAGATCCCATTTGATCCGGGATCGGGCAAAACGGCGGCTCCACGCCCTGGCGGCTGATTCCCATGTGAATCAACGGCTTGGGCGCGTCCTCGAGCCTGGCGACGGATGGCCGCGGAGATCGCGCCGGGCGCTCATAATCCTTTGGTCATTGGTTCAAGTCCAATACGGCCTACCAGTCACAGTCTTGTCATGCACCGCGGCGAGCATCGCCGGTTTTGCGGGCCTGCATGGCATGAGACTGATTCCCCTGTTGGCCCTGGCCGGGCTGATCGCGCTGCCTGCGGCGGCACGGGCCGAAGCGCCGCTGGCGCTGGGCTTCTCCGACTTCTTCGTCCGACCCATCGGCCCGCGCGGCCTGGAACCTACGGCCAGGCTCCAGGCGGCCAGCGGCCATGAGGTGCGCCTGGTCGGCTTCATGGTGCAGCGCGAGCGGCCCCGGGCCGGGCAGTTCCTGCTGACGCCGCGGCCCGTGTCCATGGCCGAAGACGCCGACGGCGAGGCCGACGATCTGCCGGCGTCCACCGTCACCGTGCTGCTGCCCGATGCGCAGCGCGAGCGCCTCGTCGCCCACCGGCCCGGGCCGCTGGCCCTGACCGGCCGCCTGGAATACGGCCCCGCCGAAGACGCCTCGGGCCGCATCAGCTGGGTCCGCCTGCATCTCGCGCCCGACGCTTTGGCCGCCCAGCCGGCGGCCGCCTCCTCCCATCCGCACTGAGCTTTTCCCGATGAAACACCACGCCCTGCTCCTGATCGCACTGGCGGCCGGCTCCGCGCTGGCCGCGCCGAGCGTCAGCCGCCTGACGCCGCCCAGCGAACTCTTCTCCAGCGGCCGCGCCGACCCCGTCATCGCCCGCTTCCTGCCCGGCCAGCGCTTCGACCTGCAGGCCACCGTCAGGCCCGACGCCGGCCAGAAGATCGCCGCCGCGCGCTTCTTCATCGACGGCAAGCCGGTCAATGCGACCGTCGCGCTGCGCGACTGCGCCAGCGGCTGCGTGAAGGGGCTGGCGGCCGAGACGGCCATCGCCACGGTGCGCGCGGTCAGCAGCGATGCGGCCGGCAGGCACGAGTTCAGCGTCGAGGCGACGCAGGCCGACGGCCAGAAGGTCGTGGCCAAGGGCAATTTCGAGGTCGTGCCCTTCACGGCGGCGATGGGCCCGAAGGTCAAGAACATCATCATCCTGCTCGGCGACGGCATGGGCGCCTCGCAGCGCACGGCCGCGCGTATCGTGCACGGCTACGCCCAGGGCAAGGCGCTGCAGCCGCTGGCGATGGACGGCTTCACGGCCACGGCCATGGTCAAGACCTCGTCGCTGAACTCCATCGTGACCGACTCGTCGCCGGGCATGACGAGCTATGTCAGCGGCAACAAGAACAACAACAACGAGGAGGGCGTCTTCCCCGACGACACCGTCGACGCCTTCGACAACCCGCGCATCGAATACCTCAGCGAGTACCTGCACCGCACCCAGGGCAAGCAGCTCGGCATCGTCACGACGGCCGATGTCTTCGACGCCACGCCCGCCGGCAATGCCGTGCACACCAGCAACCGCGGCGCGGGCACCGGCATCGTCGACCAGTTCTTCGACGACCGCAGCCACACCGGCCTGACGGTGCTGATGGGCGGCGGCCGCAAGTGGTTCCTGCCGGCCGGCACGCCGGGCTCGGGCCGCACGGACACGAGCGACTACGCCTTCTCCGCGACCGACCCGCACACGGCCGAGATCGTCAAGCGCTGGGGCGTGGCCGCGGGCAGCCTGGACAAGGGCCGCGACCTCATCAAGGAGTTCCAGTCCGCCGGCTACAGCTATGCCGCGACCAAGGCCGACCTCGACAAGGCCGACGCCGCCAGGCCGCTGCTGGGCCTGTTCGCCTTCTCCAACATGAATGTGGCGCTGGACAAGATCAATGGCCGCCGCGGCACGGACAGGAACGGCCTGCAGGGCGGCAGCGTCGTCGACGATTTCGGCCTGCCCGACCAGCCCATGCTGGACGAGATGGCGGCCAAGGCCATCGGTGTGTTGAAGCACTCGCCCAAGGGCTTCGTGCTGATGATCGAAGGCGCGTCCATCGACAAGCAGGCCCACAACATGGACACCGAGCGCTGGATGCTGGACACGCTGGAGTTCGACCGCGCCGTGCGCGTGGCCCAGGACTTCGCGGCCGAGCAGGGCGACACCCTCGTCATCGTGACGGCCGACCACGAGTGCTCGGGCGCCGCGCTGATCGGCGGCTCGGTCGTGACGGACGCCAAGCTCGCCGAGCTGGCGACGAAGAAGGGCGTGGCCAACCTGCGCAACAGCGTCGTCGGCGTCTACGAGAAGGCCGGCTTCCCGCACTACAAGATCGCCGCCGACGGCTATCCCGAGACGACGGACATCGACTTCCGCCTGCTTGTGGGCTATGGCGCGAACGCCGACCGCTACGAGGACTGGCGCACCCGGAAGACGCCGCAGCGCGACCCGCAGCAGCCCTTTGCGAGCGAGGCGCCGCTGAAGTGGTACCCGGCCAATGCGCTGGAGCGCGACGACGCGGTGGGCGACTACCTCGTCACCGGCCAGGTGCCCGGCGAATCGGCCGTGCACACGGCCACCGACGTGCCGCTGTCGGCCTACGGCCCCGGCGCGCTGGCCTTCACCGGCGTCATCGACAACACCGACGTCTTCTTCAAGCTGGCCCAGGCCGCGGTGAAGGGCGTCGTCGCACCGGCCGATACGTCGGGCGCCCGGAAGCCGCCCAAGCCCAAGCGTTGAGTCCCGACGACACCCCGCCGGTTCCCGCGCCCACGGCCAGGCCAGGCCGTGGCGCCGGCTGGATGGGCTGGGCGCCGCGCTGACCTTCGTCAGGGGCGGGGCAGCGCCGGATACTGGCTGCCCCACACGGAGACTCCACCCATGAAGATCTGGCTCGCCGCCACCCTCGTCCTCGCCGCCGCCGGCGCGCAGGCCCAGGGCACCGACCCGCTGAAGGCCGCCGTCGCGGCCGAGCACCGCAGTGTCGGCAACGTCGCGCGCGACGCCTGGCGCCACCCCTACGAGACGCTCGCCTTCTTCGGCATCAGGCCGACCGACACCGTGGTCGAGCTCGCGCCGGGCGGCGGCTGGTACACCGAGATCCTGGCGCCCTATCTGCGCGAGCAGGGCCAGCTCTACGCGGCCGACGGCGGCAGCGCGCGCTTCAGGGCCAAGATGGATTCGATGGCGGTCTACGGCAAGGTCAGGATCAGCGCCTTCGACCCGGCCAAGGGCCTGCTCGACATCGCGCCGCCCGGCAGCGCCGACGCGGTGCTGACCTTCCGCAATGTGCACAACTGGATGGATGCCGGCAAGGCGCAGGAGGTCTTCGATGCGGCCTTCAAGGCCCTGAAGCCGGGCGGCGTGCTGGGCGTCGAGGAGCACCGCCTGCCGGCCTCGCGCAGCCAGGACGCCAAGGCGCCCACCGGCTATGTGCACGAGGCCACCGTCATCCGGTTCGCCGAGGCGGCCGGCTTCAGGCTCGCGGGCCGCAGCGAGGTCAATGCCAACGCCAGGGACAATGCCGACCATCCGGACGGCGTCTGGACGCTGCCGCCGACCTATGCGCTGAAGGACAGGGACCGCGCGAAATACCAGGCCATCGGCGAGAGCGACCGCATGACCTTGAAGTTCGTCAAGCCTTGATGGTCCGTAGGCACGCCGTCATCGGCTACGGCCGGCTGGCGCGCGCGCTGGTGCCGGCGCTGCGCGCGGCGGGCGAGCAGGTCGTCGTCGGCCGGCGTGCGCCGGCGGAGGGCGAGTCCAGCCCCGAGGCCGCGGCGCAGGCCGCCGACTGGGTCTGGCTGACCGTGCCCGACGACCACATCGCGGCGACGGCCGCGGCCCTGCGCTGGCGCGCCGGCCAGCTCGCGCTGCACTGCAGCGGCGCGACGCCGCTGGCCGCGCTGGCGCCGGCACCGGCCGCGGCCGGCTTTCACCCGCTGAAGCTGCTGGCCGGCGACGCCGGGCTGGCCGGCGCCCATGTCGGCATCGAGGCCGGCACGGCGCACCGGCCGGCGCTGCAGGCGCTGGCCCGGGCGCTGGGCCTGGTGCCGCTGCACCTGCCGTCGCCGATGCCGGCCCAGGCGCGGGCGGCCTACCACGCGGCGGCCAACCTGGCCGCGAGCGGCGTGCTGGCCGTGCTGGCCGAGGCCGGCGCGTTGTGGTCCGCCGCGGGCCTGGAGGGCGACCAGTTGCTGGCCGCGCTGCTGCCGCTGGCCCGCGGCGCGCTGGACACCGCCGCCGCGCGCGGCCTGCCCGGCGCCGTCTCCGGCCCCATCGCCCGCGGCGATGCCGGCGTGCTGGCCCGCCACCTCGACGCGCTGGCCGGCGCCGGCCTGGATGTCGACCTGCTGTGCGCGCTGGGCCTGCGCCAGCTGGCCCTGGCCCAGGCCGCGGGGCGGCTGGATGTGGCGCAGGTCACGGCCTTGCGGGCCTTGCTGGCGGCCTCCTCGTGAATGCGTTTGCAACTGCGTGACAAAGGCCGCGCCGGGGTCGGCCGGCGGGGATGCGGTGCGGATTGCGGATCCTAAACTGCCGGGAGCCCCGTCGATGTTGATGGGTGCAGCCAGGGGGTCCCTCATGTCCGACGCGTCCATCCAGACCCTGATCAGGGCCGATGCCGCCCAGATCCTGCACAACGTCGTCGACGAACTTCCCGATGCGCGCGAGCGCCTGGCCTATGTGCGCAGCATGACGGAGCAGGCGGCCACCAAGGTGCTCAACCTCGTCGAGGCCGCGCAGCAGGATGCCGAGGCCGTGTGCAGGAAGGGCCGCGAGCTGTCGGACGCGCTGAACCGCCTGGCCCTGTCCACCAACATCAGCCAGGAGCGCGCCCGCGCGCTGATGAAGCTCTGCGCCGCCTACGCGGCCGACGCGGCCAGCTTTGCGGCGCGCGAGAAGTCGCTGCACACCGAGATCATGATGTCGCAGGACTTCCAGGATCTCTCCGGCCAGGTCATCAACAAGGTCAGCAGGATGCTGGAGCGCGCCGAGCCGCCGCTCAAGGACCTGATCCAGTCCCTGCCCGCGCCGGTCGAGGCCGCGGCGCCCGAGGAGCTCGGCGGCGTGCAGACGCCCGACAAGGCGCTCAAGCAGGACGACGTGGACGACCTGCTGGCGTCGCTGGGATTCTGATGAGCTTGCGGGTCGGACCTTGCCGCGCAGCGGCATGCTCCGACCTCAACTGATTCAGCGGGTTACCAACTGGCCGGGTCGAGCCGGTAATAGCCGCTCAGCTCGGCATACAGCGCCGGATGGCCCGCGGCCAGCTCGACGGGCCGCTCGAAGAACAGCTCGCTGACCACCGCGAAGAACTCCGCCGGGGCGGTGGCCGCGTAGGCGTCGATCAGGCCCGGTTCGCCGCGAGCGAGCCGCCAGTGCAGCGCGTCGAACTCGCTCTGCATGACCGTCGACCAGCGCCGGTAGGCCGCGGCCGTCGGCAGCGCCGGCGCACCGTTGGCCGGGCCGCCGGCCTGGTCGAGCTGGTGGGCGAACTCGTGGATGACGACGTTGTGCCCGTCGCCCGGCGTGGCGGCGCCGCGCCTCACCTCGTCCCAGGCCAGCAGCACCTGGCCCTGGCTCCAGCTCTCGCCGGCCAGCACGCGGCGCTGCTCCGACAGCACGCCGCCGGCCTCGCTCACCGGCCGCTCGACGACGAAGGCGCCGGGGTAGAGCAGCACCTGGCGCAGCTCGGGGTAGACGCCGCGCGCCGCGCCGAGCAGCGGCAGGCAGGCCAGCGCCGCGATGGTCACGCGCATCTCATCCGTCACGCGCAGGCCGCGGCAGCCGATGATGGGTTTCTCGGCCAGGAAGACCTGCATCAGGCCCTTGAGCCGCAGTTGCTGGCGCGCCGGCAGCCGCGCCACCAGCGGCACATGGCGGCGCAGCAGCCGCCGCCAGGCCTGCGGGAAGGGCCGGCCCGCGATGCGTGTGCGTCGCCGCCGCACCCACAGCGGCCACAGCGCCACGGCGGCGGCGGCCAGCAGGGCCAGCAGGAAGCAGATCAGCAGCGGCATGGTGGGCCAACTGAGGCCGGCGGAGACGCTTGCAAGCCCCGTGGAACCCGAGGCGCGCGCGGCTCGCGTAACCTCTGCGGCCATGCCCGAAGCCGACGCGCCGCCCTCGACCCATCTCCAGGCCTGGCAGGTGCTGCTGGGCGGCATCTGCGCGCTGGTGCTGACCATCGGCCTGGCACGCTTCGCCTACACGCCGCTGCTGCCGCAGATGCATGCCCAGGCCGGCCTGGGCGTCGCCGACGGCGGCCTGCTCGCGGCCATCAACTACGCCGGCTATATGAGCGGCGCGCTGCTGGCGGCCTGGATAGAAAGCCCGGTCTGGCGCCAGCGCCTGTACAGCTGGGGCCTGCCGTTGGCCCTGCTCATCACCGCGCTGATGGGCTGGAGCAGCAGCTTCGCGGCCTGGGCGCTGTCGCGCTATGTCGGCGGCCTGTGCGGCGCGGCCGGCATGCTGCTCGGCTCGGGCCTGGTGCAGGGCTGGCTGATGCGCTCGGGGCACAGGCCGGAGCTGGGCCTGTATTTCATCGGCCTGGGACTTGGGATCGTCGTGTCGGCGCTGGGCGCGATGGGCATGACGGGCGCTGGGCTGGGCTGGGCCGCGCAGTGGCAGGGCTTCGCGCTGATCGGCCTGGCCTTCCTGCTGCCGGCCTGGCGGTGGCGCCCGCCGGCGCCGCCGCCGGCGCTGAAATCAGTCGCCGGCCAGGCGCCGAGCCGGCGCTGGATGGCGCTGATGGTGGCGGCCTATTTCTGCGCCGGCTGGGGCTTCGTCATCAATGCGACCTTCACGGTTGCCATCGTCGAGAAGCAGCCGCTGCTGGCGGGCCAGGGGCCGTGGGCCTGGCTGCTCGTGGGCCTGGCGGCGACGCCGGCCGTCTTCGTCTGGGACCGCGTCGCGCGGCGCACCGGCGATGTCGGCGCGCTGCTGATCGCCTTCGGCGTGCAGATCGTCGGCGTGCTGCTGCCGGCGCTGTCCGGCGGCCTTGCGGCGGTGCTGGCGGGCGCCCTGCTCTACGGCGCGACCTTCATCGGCATCGTCAGCCTGACGCTGGCCCTGGTGGGCCGGCGCTCGCCCGCCAACCCGGGCAAGGCCATGGCCCGGCTGACGCTGAGCTATGGCGTC
Source organism: Pelomonas aquatica (assembly GCF_026712205.1). GTDB lineage: Bacteria > Pseudomonadota > Gammaproteobacteria > Burkholderiales > Burkholderiaceae_C > Pelomonas > Pelomonas aquatica. Next base: position 73,723 of record NZ_JAPPUW010000003.1, on the reverse strand, counting down.
GCCCAGGTCAGCGCGCCGGCGCTGACGGGGCGCATGGTCGAGGCCAGCGGCAGCTTCGATGCGGCGCTGTGGCTGACGGCGGCCGTGCTGGCCCTGGGGATGCTGGCGCTGCTCGGAGTGCTGCGCGACGCGCGCTGATCAGGACCCGTTCTTTGGCGCCGGGGTGGGCGCGCCGCGGCGCACGGCGTCACTGACCGCTTCCGCGTCGCGCTTGTCTGCCTCGCGCTGGGCCGCCGTCCGGCAGCGCAGTGTCGGCATCAACGTGCCGGTGCGCGTCTCGCGCTCGCAGATCGTGTCCTTGTCTATGGGCGCCGCGGCGACATCCTGCTTGGGATCGGTCGGCGCGGAGGCGCAGGCGGCGAGCAGCAAGGGCGACAGGAGCAGCAGAGATCGTTTCATGGCGGTGGTGATCGGGTCTGAAGGCGCCGCAGAATAGCGCCTGCCTGACGCCCCAACCACATGACATGAGACACCTGCTGACAACCCTATCCCTCATCTGGATGATGCTGTCGCCGGCGCTGGCGCAGCGCCCCTTCGACGCGAATGCCGCCAACGGCCTGCAGCGCCTCGTCGAGCCCGAGATCTCGCCCGACGGCCGCTGGGTGGTCTACGGCCTGCGCGTGGCCGACGTCGGCAAGGACAAATACCTGACCGACCTCTGGCTGGCGCCGAGCGCGGGCGCCGGGCCGCGGCGGCTGAGCTTCGGCGGCGACATCGCCGGCAAGCCGCACTGGCAGGGCGCGGACGCCATCACCTTCCTGGCCGCACGCGGCAGCGACGAGGAGCAGAAGAAGGGGCCGCAACTGTGGCGCCTGCCGCTGGCCGGCGGCGAGGCCGAGAAGCTGACCGACATCAAGGGCGGCGTCGAGGACTATGCGCTGGCGCCGGACGGCCGCCGCGCCGCGCTGGTCGTCATGGACGAGGAGCCCGACCCCGAGCAGGCCGCGGGCTGGAAGCGCAAGACGCCGCTGCCCATCGTCATCGAGCGCTTCCACTTCAAGCAGGACCGCGAGGGCTATCTCGACGGGCGCCGCAAGCATCTGCGGCTGCTGGACCTGGCGAGCCGCAAAGTCGTCGCGCTGACGAGCGGCGAGTTCGGCGAGGCGGCTCCGGCCTGGAGCCCGGACGGCCGGCAGCTGGCCTTCCTCAGCAACCGCGCGCCCGAGCGCGACCGCACCGAGGCCACCGGCCTGTTCGTGATGCCCGCCGAGCCGGGCGCGGCGGCGCGCGCGCTGGCGACGCTGACGACCGACGACGAGGCCCGCCCGGCCTGGAGCCCGGACGGCCGCCTGATCGCGCTGCCGACCGGCGACGACGTCAAATGGAGCGCCTACCAGCAATGGCGGGTCGGCCTCTACGACGCGGCCGGCGGCACCTCGCGCCTGCTGGGCGCGGGCCTGGACCGCGGCTGGCAGCCGCGGCTCGCGTGGACGCCGGACGGCGCGGCCCTGGTCGGCGCCGTCGACGACGACGGCCACGGCCAGCTCGCGCGCATCGCGCTGGCCGACGGCCGGGTGCAGCGCCTGAGCGGGGCCGGCGTGGCGGGCCAGGCCAGCGTCGCGGCCGACGGGCGCATCGCCTTCCTGGGCGGCGACTGGGCCAGGCCGGCCGAGCTGCAGCTGCTGGAGCCGGGCAGCGCGTCGGCGCGCGCGCTGACGGCGCACAACGACGACTGGCGCCGCGGCATCGCGCTGTCGATGCTGCGCGAATTCAGCGCCAGGAGCGCCGACGGCGCCGAGGTCCACGGCCTGCTGGCCCTGCCGCGCGAAGGCCGGCAGCCGCTGCCGACCGTGCTGCTGATCCACGGCGGCCCGAACGGGCAGGACGCGCAGGAACTGTCGACCCGCACCGCGCTGCGCGAGCGGCTGGCGGCGGCGGGCTATGCGGTGCTGCTCGTCAACTACCGCGGCAGCAGCGGCCGGGGCCAAGCCTATCAGCGAGCGATCTTCGGCGACTGGGGTCATCTGGAGGTGCAGGACCTGCATGCGGCGCTCGACTGGGCTGTCAGGCAGGGCATCGCCGACCCGGCGCGGCTGGGCGTGGGCGGCTGGAGCTACGGCGGCCTGCTGACCGACTACCTGATCGCCACCGACACGCGCTTCAAGGCCGCCGTCAGCGGCGCCGGCAGCGGCAACCAGCTCGCCATGTTCGGCAGCGACCAGTACGCCGTGCAGTACGAGCGCGAGATCGGCCTGCCCTGGACGCAGCGCGAGCGCTGGCTCAAGGTGTCCTACCCCTTCTTCAAGGCCGACCGCATCAAGACGCCGACGCTCTTCCTCGGCGGCGAGAAGGACTTCAACGTGCCCATCGCCGGCGGCGAGCAGATGTACCAGGCGCTCAAGGCGCTCGGCGTGCCGACCCAACTGGTCATCTACCCGGGCCAGTTCCACGGCCTGTCCCTGCCCAGCTACCAGCGCGACTGGGAGACGCGCTTCATCGCCTGGATGGACCGCCACCTGAAACCGCAGCAGACCTCCGCTGCGAAGTAGCGCCCCGCGGCCATGGCCGGCCCGGCCAGGTAATTCTGTGTGAAGCCGTCATCCGCCGGGGCCGCGCGGCAGTTAGAGGGCTGTGGCCGCAGCCCGCGGCCTGGAGATCGACGATGCAACGACTGACCCTGGCCCTCGCAATGGCTTCATCCGCACTGCTGTCGGCCTGCGTGGTGGTGCCGGCGCACCGCGGCTATTACGACGGCGGCTATGCCGCGGCGCCGGTCGTCGTCGTCGACGTGCCGCCGCCGGCGCCCTATGCCGAGGTCGTGCCCGTGATGCCCTACCCGGGGGCTGTCTGGATCGGCGGCTACTGGGGCTGGAGCGGTGGCCGCCACCAGTGGGTGAACGGCTTCTACGACCGGCCGCGTCCCGGCTACCGCTACGAGCCGCACCGCTGGGAGAGCAGCGGCGGGCGCTGGCATCTGCGCGTGGGCGGCTGGGTGCGCCTGTAGTCAGACGCGCTCGATGACGGTCGCGATGCCCATGCCGCCGCCGACGCACAGCGTCACACAGCCGGTCTGAAGATCGCGCCGTTCGAGCTCGTCGAGCAGCGTGCCCAGCAGCATCGCGCCGGTGGCGCCCAGCGGGTGGCCCAGCGCGATGCCGCCGCCGTTCACGTTGACGCGCGCCAGGTCCAGGCCGAGGTCGCGCGCCGTCTTCATCGGCACGGCCGCGAAGGCCTCGTTGATCTCCCACAGGTCGACGTCGGTGGCCTGCATGCCGGCCTGCTTCAGCGCCTTCAGGCAGGCCGGTGTCGTGCCGGTCAGCATGAGGGTGGGCTCGCTGCCCGTCACCGCCGCGGCGCGGATGCGGGCGCGGGGCTTGAGCCCGGCCGCTTCGCCGCCGGCGCGGGAGCCGACCAGCACCAGGGCCGCGCCGTCGACGATGCCCGAGGAATTGCCGGCATGGTGGCGGTGCTCGATGGCGGCGGCCTGCGGGTATTTGCGCAGCGCCAGCGGGTCGAACTTCGCGCCCAGCTTGGCGAAGGACGGGTTCAGCGCGGCCAGCGTCTCGGCCGTCGTCTGCGGGCGGATGGTCTCGTCCTGGGCCAGCAGCAGCGTGCCGTCCACGTCGTGCACGGGCACGAGGGCGCGCGCGAAGCGGCCCTCGGCGCGGGCCGCGGCGGCGCGCTGGTGGGAGCGCGCCGCGTAGGCGTCCAGCTCGGTGCGCGAGAAGCCTTCCAGCGTCGCGATCAGGTCGGCGCTGATGCCCTGGGGCACTAAGCCGACGGCCTCGATGACGCGCGCGTCCTGCAGCCAGGCGCCGCCGTCGCTGCCCATGGGCACGCGGCTCATGCTCTCCACGCCGCCGGCCACCACCAATTGCTCGAAGCCGCTGGCCACCTTGGCGGCCGCGAGGTTGACGCTCTCCAGCCCCGACGCGCAGAAGCGCGACTGCGTGATGCCGCCCACCGTTTCGGCCCAGCCGGCATCCAGCACGGCGATGCGGGCGATGTCGCCACCCTGCTCGGCGATGGGCGTCACGCAGCCCAGCACGACATCGTCGACGAGGGCCGTGTCCAGCAGCGTGCGCCGCTGCAAGGCCTGCAGCAGCGTGCGCACGAGCCAGATCGGCGTCGCCGCGTGCAGCCCACCCTCGGGCTTGCCCTTGCCGCGCGGCGTGCGGCAGTGGTCGTAGAGATAGGCGTCGAACATGGTGAACCTCTGGACTATGTCGCGCCCATTGTGCGATTCAGAACCAGGCTGCCGCGCGATCTTGCAGGAATCGCCGCACCGCCGCATCGCTCTCCAGCGCGATGGCGTGCTCGCAAGCCTGGCGCGCCTCGGCATGCCGGCCGCAGCGACCCAGCAGCTCGGCGCGCGCGGCCCAGTAGGGTTGGTAGCCGCCCAGTTCGGCCTGCAGCGCGTCCAGCCGGGCCAGGCCGGCCTCGGCACCGGCCGTCCGCGACAGCGCGACAGCATGGTTCAGCGCGGCCACCGGCGAGCCACCCAGCTCGCACAGTGCGGCGTAGAGCTGCTCGACCGCCGCCCAGTCGACGCGGCCACGGCGCTGGCCTTCGAGATGGGCCGACTGCACGGCCGCCTCGAGCTGGTAGCGGCCCGGTCGGCCGTGGCTGACGGCCAGGTGCAGCAGGCCCTCGGCCTCGTCGATCAGCGGGCGCTCCCACAGCGTGGCGTCCTGCTCGGACAAGGGGATGTAGACGCCTTCGGCATCGCGGCGCGCGGCACGGCGGGCGTGCGAGTAGAGCATCAGCGCGAGCAGGCCGAGGGCCTCGGGCTCCTGCGGCAGCAGCGACGCAACGAGGCGGGCCAGCCAGATGGCCTCGTCGGCGAGATCGCGCCGGTGCGGGTCGGTGCCGGCCGCGTCGGTCCAGGCGTCGGCATAGACCGCGTAGATGGCCGACAGCACGGCGCCCAGGCGTTCGGCAAGTTCGGCCTGCGCGGGCACGGCCAGGCCGATGCCGGCCTGGCGGATCTTGGCCTTGGCGCGCACGAGGCGCTGGCTCATGGCGGCCGGCGCAACGAGGAAGGCGGCCGCGATGGTCGCTGCGTCGAAGCCGAGCACGGCCTGCAGCATCAACGGTGCGCGGGCGGCCGCGTCGATGGCCGGGTGGGCGCAGGCGAACATCAGCTCCAGGCGCCGGTCCGGCAGCGCGCCCGTGTCGGCCGGCGTTTCCAGCGCGGCCAGCCACTCCAGCCAGGCCGCGGCCGCCTCGCCGCGGCGCCGGCCGCGCAGCGTGTCGATGGCCTTGCGGCGTGCGACGGTCAGCAGCCAGGCCTCGGGGTTGGCGGGCACGCCGTCCCGCGGCCAGCGGGTCAGCGCGGCCTCGAAGGCGTCGGCCAGCGCGTCCTCGGCGCCGGCCACGTCGCGCGAGCGTGCCGAGAGGTAGGCGACGAGGCGGCCGTAGCTGCGCCGCGCCGCCTGCTCGGCGGCCGCGGCCGGCTCGCCGTTCACTGGCTGCCTGTCGGCCAGACCGGCCTGACTTCGACGCTGCCGTGGCTCGCGCCGGGGCAGCGCGCCGCCCAGCCCAGCGCGGCGTCGAGGTCGGGCACGTCGATCAGGAAGTAGCCGCCGAGCTGCTCGCGCGTCTCGATGAAGGGGCCGTCCAGCACCTCGGTCTTGCCGCCGCGCACGCGCACCGTCGTCGAGCTGTCGGCCGGCCGCAGCCGGTTGCTGCCGCGGATCAGGCCCGCCTTGGTCAGCGCCTCGGTGTAGGCGGCATAGGCCGCCAGCGCCGCCCCGCGCTCGGTGTCGCCCAGCGCCGCGAAGCCGGCGGGGTCGGCATGGATCAGAAGCATGTATTCCATCGGGATCTCCTGGGTGAGAGTCGGCGGCGCGACATGCGCCGCCCGACAATGACGCCCGGCCGCCCCGCCATTTCGACATCGGCGCCGCAAAAACTACATCGAGCGCGAGGCCAGCTCTTTCATGATCTCGTTGGTGCCGCCGTAGATGCGCGTCACGCGGGCGTCGGCCCACAGCTCGGCGATGGGAGTTTCCAGCATGTAGCCATAGCCGCCGAAGAGCTGCAGGCAGGCGTCGGTCAGCCGGGCCGCGAGGTCGCTGCACCAGGCCTTCACGAGGGCGGCGCGTGCGGCGTCGAGCTCGCCTTGCAGATGCGCCGCGATGGCGGCATCGAGCAGCGCGCGGGCGGCCAGCAGGTCGCTCTGCGCCTGGGCCAGCACGAAGCGGGTGTTCTGGAAATTCCAGATCGGCTGGCCGAAGGCCTCGCGCTGCCTGGCATAGGCGATGGTGTCGTCCAGCGCGCGCTCCATCATCGCGACGGCCTGGCATGCGATGACGAGGCGCTCCTGCGGCAGCTCGCCCATCAGCTGGCCGAAGGCCAGGCCCTCGCTCGCGCCCAGCAGGTTGGCGGCCGGCACGCGCAGCTCGTCGAAGAACAGCTCGCTGGTGTCCTGGGCCTTCAGACCGACCTTGTCCAGGCGCCGGCGCGTCAGGCCGGGCGTGCCGGCGTCGATCTCGGCGACGATCAGCGACAGGCCCCTGGCGCCGGGGGCGTCGCCGCTGCGGCAGACGATGACGATGAGGTCGGCGTTCTGGCCATTGGTGATGAAGGTCTTCTGGCCGCTGATGACGTAGTCGCCATCGTCGCGCCGGGCGCGCGTGCGTATCGCCTGCAGGTCCGAGCCCGTGCCCGGCTCCGTCATCGCGATGGCGCCCACGCGCTCGCCCGACGCCAGCGCGGGCAGCCAGCGCCGGCGCTGCTCGTCGCTGCCGTGGTGCAGCAGATAGGGCGCGACGATGGCCGAATGCACGCTGCCGCCAAAGCCGCCGAGGTTGGCGCGCGCGGCCTCCATGACGATGACGGCCTCGTGGCCGAAGTCGCCGCCACCGCCGCCGAAGGCCTCGGGCATGGCCGCGCACAGCAGGCCCTGCGCGCCGGCTTCGCGCCAGGTGTCGCGCTCCATCAGGCCGGCGCTGCGCCAGCCGGCCGCGCGCGGCACCCAGCGCTCGGCGAAGAAGCGCGCGCTGGCCTGCTGCAGCAGGCGGTGCGCTTCGCTCATCCAGGTCGAGGGGAAGAGGGGCAGGGGCATGGCCGGGCGGGGAGGCGTTGCGGAGGCGGCATGATGGCGCATCGCCTCCGGAGATGCATGCATGACCCTGATCAAGCTGGCCTTCATCCTGTGCGGCCTCGCGCTGGTCGGCGCGGCCTGGTGGTCGGCCACGATGAATGCCAGGGCCGCCGACTGGCCGGACACGCGCGGCACCATCGTGCGCTCGGAACACCGCCAGGCGCCCGACGGCGACAACGACAGCGTGCGCATCGAGTTCGACTACGAGGTGGTCGGCCAGACCCACCGCGGCTCCAAGGTCAGCTATGCGGGCCTGCCGGCGCAGTCCGCCGACAAGGCGGCCCTGGTGGCGCGCTACCCGGCGGGCCTGGCGGTCAGGGTCTATTACGACCCGGCCGACCCCGGCCGCGCGGTGCTGGAGCGCGAGCCGTCGCGGGCCTGGATCGCCGCCGCGCTGATGGGCGTGGCGCTGGTGGCGATCGCGCTGTTCACGAATTTCCTGAACTGACGGGCGGGCTGAATTCCAGCCACAGCCCGGGCTGGTCGAACACCATGTACGCCTGGGGCGCCATGGCGAGCCAGAGCAGCGTGTGCGCGGGCAGCGCCGCCTGGCGGCCGTCCGCGCAGGACCAGCGGCCCGCCGCCAGCGCGAAGAGGCCGCAGCAGCGTTGCCGCGCACGCCAGGGAGCGCCCGGCAGCGCCTGCCGCATCGCGGCCTGGCCGCCCCTGTGCATCAGGTTCAGGTCGCGCGTGGCGCCGTCCAGCAGGCGGCCGTGGGGTGCCGCGGCGCCGTCGAACAGCAGCGGCGGGTCGCCGGGTCTCAGCGTCACCGCCTGGTGCTCGAATTCGAGCGCCATGCCCTGGCCGTCGACGAGGGCCAGCCAGCGCTCGACGCCGGGGTAGGGCGAGAAGGGGCCGTCGCGCGCGACATCGGCCATGGAAATGCGCAGCTGCCAGTCGTCCCCGGCCGGCAGCGCCAGCAGGGTGCGCGTGCTGCCGCCGCCGTTCTTCCAGGCCGTCGGCGCGATCCGGTCGGCGTGGATGAGCTCCATCAGAGGCCGACGGCCCGTTCCAGCGCCGCGATCTCGTCCTCGACATAGGCCGCGAGCCGGCCGAGGTTGGGCAGCGCATCGGTCGCGATGAGGCCGAAGTAGAGCGTGCCGGCGTAGCTGAACAGCGTGATGTTGAGCAGATGGGTGGCCGGCAGCGTCGAGACCGGGTGCATCTCCAGCAGCGGCGCGCCCTTCAGGTAGAGGCGCTCGGCCGGGCCGGGCACGTTGGAGACCAGCGTGTTGCCCATCGGCGTGATGACGTCGGCCAGCTTGAGCATGCCGGCGATCTGGCCGAGCAGGCCGGTCAGGATGGTGTAGGTCTCGACGGCCTCGGGCGCGACCGAGTCGATCATGGCCCGCACATTGCGCAGCGAGTAGCCGACGTTGCGCAGCCGCACATAGGCGTCGTCGGTGGGCGGCGAGAGGTCGACGAGGATGATGCCGATCTTGTTGCCCGCGGCCTTTTCACCTTCACGGCGCAGGTTGACCGGCATCTGGATGGTGATGGGGCGGTCGAGCTCGATGCCCTCGTCGGCCAGGTAGCGGTGCATGGCGCCGTCCAGGCAGGTCAGCGCGACATGGTTGAGCGTGGCACGCGCCACCTGGCGGATCGCGTCGATGCGGGCCATGGGCACGGCGGCCGTCGCGAACTGGCGGCCCGGCGTCGCATTGCCGGTGAAGGGTGTGCCGCGGCTGGCCATGAAGGGCAGGGCAATCGCATTCTTGGTCAGCTTCACGGCCTCCAGCGCCAGCATGGCCGTGAGGCGCCCGATGCCGACGGCGCGCTTGCTGTTGGCGGTGAGCTGCTTCCAGACGGTGCCGGCGACCTGCTGGTCCAGGCGCTTCTTGCCCTTGAGGCCGCTGCCGCGGCGCGTGTGGGCCAAGGTCCAGACCGGCGTGACGGTCAGGTCGTCGGGCGTCGTGCGCAGCGAGTCCACGCCCCAGCGCGTCATCGTGATGCCGTCGGCCATCGCGTGGTGCATCTTGTAGTAGACGGCGAACTGCCGGTCCCAGAGGCCGGCGATGACGTGCACCTCCCACAGCGGCCGGCTGCGGTCCAGCACGGGCTCGTGCAGCTCGGAGGTCAGTGCGTACAGGGCCTCGCGGTCGTTGGCGCCGGCCTTGAGCTTGTGGAAGAAGACGTGCTCCGTCAGGTCCACGGCCTCGGCCCGGCCCCAGCTCGGCATCAGCGTGGGCGACACGAAGTTGATGACCTGGTCGAAGGGCGGCTGGACGTCGGTGTGCTCGAGGAACTCCTCGTAGAGCTGCTTGGCGAAGTTGGCGCCGCCGCCCTTGGGAATCTGGTGGATATGCAGGCCGGCCACATGCTTGGGGCTGGCCTCGCTCTCGGCGATGAAGAAGGCGAGGTCCAGCAGGGAGAGTCGGGTCATGGGTGGCGCATCGAGTGGCGGTCGGCCCAGCATAGGCGGGCGCCGGGGCCGGTCAAGGCCGGGGAATCACGCGTCGCCGCTGGCCGCGGCGCGGCGTCCACTGCGGCGCTCCTTGTCGGCGGCCTTCTCGGCTTCGTGCGCGGCGGCCTTGCGTGCCTCGTCCTCGGCCGCGGCCCGGCGCCAGGCCGCCATCTCCGCGGGCGTCTCCAGCGTGATGCGGCCCAGCAGCCCCTGGCGGTAGTCCACCAGCAAGGCCTCGGCGGCCTTGTGCATCTGCACCGCGCCGCCGCGGATCTTGGCGCCGCGCTTGAGGCCGATGGCCTCGAGCACGGCGTCCTCGGCGCCCAGTTCGGCCAGGCCGTAGCGCTCCTGCAGGCGGTCCGGGTAGCGGCGCTTCAGCACGGCGATCAGTTCCAGCGCCACCTCGGCCTCGTCGAAGGCATTGCGGCCGATGGCGCCGCTGGCGGCCAGGTGGTAGCCGCTCTGCTCGATGCCGATGCGCGGCCACAGCATGCCGGGTGTGTCGAACAGGTAGAAGCCGTTCTCCAGCACGATCTTCTGCTCGATCTTGGTGATGCCCGGCTCGTCGCCCGTCTTGGCGGCCTTGCGGCCAACCAGGGTGTTGATCAGCGTGCTCTTGCCGACATTGGGGATGCCGCAGATCAGCACGCGCAGCGGCTTGTGCATGTCGCCGCGCTGCGGCGCCAGCTCGCGGCAGGCCTTGACGATGGCGCGGGCCGGCGACTTGTCACCCGCGTCCAGCGGGATGGCGCGCGTGTGCGGCTGGGCGTTGTAGTGGGCCAGCCAGTCGGCCGTGACGGCGGGGTCGGCCAGGTCCTGCTTGTTCAGCACCTTCAGCGCCGGCCGGCCGGTGGTGAGCGCGGCCAGCAGCGGGTTGCTGCTGGAGCCCGGCAGGCGCGCGTCGAGCAGCTCGATGACCACGTCCAGCCCCGCCTTCACGCGATCCTTGATCGCCTGGCGGGTGGAGTTCATGTGGCCGGGGAACCAGTTGATGGGCATGCGCTGACGAGTTTGGGGCTTGCGAAAAGTGGATTGTCGGGCTTACATCCGGTTGCGTGCGCTGTTCGGGCTGCCCGCAGGATCACAAGCTTGCGTCTGAGGGCAGTATGAGATTCGAAGGTGTTTTGAGCGCGTGGAACCACGATGCCGGCTACGGCACGATCCGCCCGCTGGGCGGGGGCGAAGAGGTGTTCGTGGCGCTGCCGGCCTTCCCGACCGATGGCGACGGCCCGCAGCTGGACGAGCCGCTGAGCTTTGAAATTGTGACCGGCCGTGACGGCCGCAAGCAGGCCGTGAACCTCAGGCGCCTGCCCAGCCCGCAGCTGAACCCGGCGCTGCGCGAGGCCGCCGGCGTCGGCAGCCTGCGCGTGCGCCAGGCCAAAAGGAAACGACGCCTGGGCCTGGCGGCCGGCGCCGTTGTCGTGCTGCTGCTCCTGGTGGCCGGCGGGGCACACTGGTGGCCCCACGCCACGGCGGACGGCCCTGTCCGCGCGGGGCGCTAGCCGCCGCCTGCCGCCGGCTAGTCTTCGTTCTTGAAGACGAGCTTGACCTCGTGGGTGGCCTTTTCGCCCGGCTCGAACTTCCACTCCATCAGCGCCTGCTTCACGGCGCGGTCGAAGACGCGCTTGGGCTCGGCTTCGACAATCTCGACGTCGCTGACCTTGCCGTCGGCCTCGATGGTCAGCTTGGCCTTGACGACGCCGGTGGAGATGCCCTTCTGGCTTGCCTCGCGCGGGAAGTCGGGCGGCACCTTCTTGACGACCTTGGGCGTGGCGTGGGCGGCCAGGGCCAGCATCAGGCTGGCGGCAAGCACGGTGGCGGAACGCAGGATGGACATGGCGGCGACCCTAGGAAAGTGGGGATGAGGTTCAGGCGGCGCGGAAGAAGCCGACCGCTTCGATCAGGCGGGTGGAGCTGTCGCGCAGCGCGTCGGCCGAGCGGCTGAGCTCGCCGACCAGACTGGTGTTCTGCTGCGTTGCCTTGTCGAGCTCGTTCATCGCGCCGTTGACGACGCCGACGCCGGTGGCCTGCTCCTGCGCGGAGTGCGAGATCTCCTCGATCAACTGGCCCATGTTGTTGACTTCGTCGACGACGCTGCGGATGGTCACGCCGGCGTTGTTGACCAGCGTCGTGCCGTTCTCGACCTTGACGGTCGATTCCTGGATCAGCACCTTGATCTCCTTGGCGGCGCCGGCCGAGCGCTGGGCCAGCGCGCGCACCTCGGCGGCCACGACCGCGAAGCCGCGGCCATGCTCGCCGGCGCGGGCCGCTTCCACGGCGGCGTTCAGCGCCAGGATGTTGGTCTGGAAGGCGATGCCGTCGATGACGCCGATGATGTCGCCGATCTTCTTGGAGCTGGCGCTGATCTCTTCCATCGTCTCGACGACCTTGGAGACCACGGCGCCGCCGTTGCTGGCGGCCTGGCGGGCCGTCACGGCGATGCCGGCGGCGCGGCGGGTCAGGTCGCTGGCGCCCTTGAGCGTCGACGCGATCTCTTCCACCGATGCGGCGGTGTTCTGCAGGCTGGCGGCGGAGCGCGTCGTGCGGTCGGCCAGGTTGGCGTTGCTGTCGGCGATGGAGCCGGAGTTCTCGGCCACCTCGCTGGCGGCGGTGGACACGTCGCGCACGACGCCGGACAGCGCGTTCTGCATGTCCTTCATGGCCTGCAGCATCTGGCTCAGCTCGTCGCGGCCCGCGACCTGGATGTCCTGCGTCAGGTCGCCGGCGCGGATGGCTTCGGCGGCGGCCTGGGCCTGGCGGGCCGGGCCGACGATGGAGCGGGAGATCACCAGGAAGCCGCCGACGCCCAGGGCCACGGCCACGGCGACGAGTACGAAGGTCAGCACGACCGACGAGCGCGCCCGCTCGTTGCCGGAGGTGGCCAGCGCCTTGCCGCTGTCGAACTGCATGTCGACCAGCTTCTTCAGGCCCTCCTGCAGCGCGGACTGGGCGGGGCGCAGGTCGGTGATGAGGCTCTCGCGGGCCTCGTCGGGGCTGCCGTCGGCCTGCACCTTCTGGAACTTCTCCAGCGCGGCCAGGAACTTGGTCTTGCGCTCGCGCACCTCGGAGACGGCGGCCTTCTCCGTATCGCCCGAGACGGCGCCCTCGAGGCTGGCGAGCTGCTTCTCGCCCTCGTCCAGCGCATCGGCGATGGCCTTCTTCTGCTTCTTGATCGCGCCGGCGGTATCCAGCAGCAGCAGGTCGCGCACGGCGCGCGAGATGATGTTGATCTGGCTGTCCAGGCCGTTGGCGGCGGCGATCTTCACGAGGCTGGAGTTCGCGGTGCGGTCCAGGTCCTTGGCCAGGCTGTTGGCGTTCGATGCGCCGAAGACGCCGATGGCCACCAGCAGCAGGATCAGGAGGCCGAAGCTCACGGCCAGCCTTTGGCCGATGCGCAGTTGGGTCAGGAAGTTCATGCGGTTCAGGTCCTTGTCCGGTGATCCTCGGGGATCGGCATCAGGCGGCCGATCTTCATTGCAGCGATGACTGTAGGCCGCCCGGCCCGGTTTTTGTGGCCTCGGCCGGCGGCTGGCGCGCAGTGTGTCGCGACCTGTGACGATTTGCATCCAGGGTCCGCGGCCCTCGCGTGAAGTCGTTCACGTCGCCTCTTCGCCTGCGGCTTGAAGCGTCAATGGGCCGCGGCCCGCAGGCGCAGCACCTCGACCGCATCGATCTCGCCGGCCTGGTGGCCGAAGGACTGGCGCAGATGGCTGGCCAGCGCGGCCAGGTCTTCCGGCGCCAGCACGCCGGCGAACGGCGGCATGCCGTAGGGCCGCGGGTGGCCGGGCGTGGCCGGCGCGAAGCCGCCGCGCTCGATGACGCGCAGCAGGTTCGCCGCGCTGGCCTGGGTGACGATGCGGCTGCCGGCCAGGGCCGGGTAGGCCGGGGCGCCGCCGTCGTCATGCCGGCCCTCGCCGTGCTCGCCGTGGCAGGCGGCGCAATGCTCGCGGTAGAGGCCGGCGCCGCGCTCGCGGCGCCGCGGGCTGGGCTCGGCGGGCTCGGGCCGCGCCACGGCCTGCTCGGGCAGCGCGCGCAGATAGGCGCCCATCGCGGCGCGGTCGGCGGCGTCCAGCGCCGCGGTGCTGCCCAGCACCACCTCGGCCATCGGCCCGAGGGCGGAGTGCCCTTCGGCCTGCCCGTCGCGCAGCCAGCGCTGCAGGGCCTCGGGCGTCCAGCGCTGCACGCCGGCCTCGGCCGGGTCATGCAGCGAGGGCGCAACCCAGCCCAGGCCGGCCAGCAGGCCGCCGCGGAAGTCGGCCGCGCCCTGGTCGCCGCCGAGTGCATCGCGCCCGGCATGGCAGGCGCTGCAATGGGCCAGGCCCTGGCTCAGGTAGGCGCCGCGGTTCCAGGCCGCGTCGCGGGCCGGGTCGGGCCGGTAGACGCCGGGCCGGAAGTACAGCGCCCGCCAGGCGGCGATGGCGAGCTGGCTGCCGTAGAGCCCGCGCAGCTGGTGTTCGCGGCGCGGCGCGGCCACGGGGGCCTGGGCCTGCAGCCAGGCGTGCAGCGCGTCGGCGTCCTCGCGGCTCACGAGGCTCGTGTTCGTGATCGGGTGGGCCGGCAGCAGCAGCCGGCCGTCGCGGCCCTGGCCGAAGTGCAGCGCGCGCCAGAAGTCGTCGGCCCTCCAGCCGGCCAGGCCGGTCGCGTCGGGCGTCAGATTGGGCGAGAAGGCGATGCCGAAGGGCGTCGGGATGGGCCGGCCGCCGGCCAGCCGTGCACCGCCGCGCGCCGTGTGGCAGCCGGCGCAATTGCCCACCGCGACCAGATAGGCGCCACGTTCCAGGCTGACGGGTGCGGCGGAGGGCGGCGTGGCGTCTTGCAGGCCGCGCTGCCAGGCCAGCAGCGCCGAGCCCGCGGCCGCGGCGAGCCCGGCCAGCAGCACCAGCCCGACCGCCGCCCGCTTCACGGCCACAGCCCGCCGCAGCGCAGCGGCGCGGGCGCGGCCAGGGCTGGCGCGGGGTGCGAATCCGCCGGCATGGCCCGGCTGGCCAGGAACTGCGTCAGGGCGTTGATCTCCGCGTCGGTCAGCGTCCTGGCGATGCGGGCCATGCAGTCGGGCTCCTGGGCACGGCGCTGGCCGCTGCGCCAGGCACCGAGCTGGCCGTTCAGATAGTCGCGCGACAGGCCGAGCAGGCCCGGCACGCCGGGCTGGGTGCCGGTCAGGCGTTCGCCGTGGCAGGCGGTGCAAGCGGGTAGCCGGCGCGTGTCGTCGCCGTGGCGGACCAGCGCCTCGGCCCGCGCCAGCTCGGGCGCCGGCAGCGTGGCGGCCTGCGGCGGCGGGTAGGGCAGGTCCAGCGCTGCGAAGTGGCCGGCCAGTTCCTGCAGGTAGGCGTCAGACAGCGGCGCGATCAGCTCGCTCATCAGCCCGTAGTCGCGCCGGCCGTCGCGGAAGTTCAGCAGCTGGCTGTAGAGATAACCGGCGGGCTTGCCGGCCAGGCGCGGGTAGTAGCCGTCGGGCGCGGCGCGGCCCTGCCTGCCGTGACAGCCGGTGCAGGCCAGGGCCCGCTGGGCGAGCGTGTCGGGCACGGGCTGGGCCTGTGCCACGGCGACCAGCGCGGCCAGCAGCCAGACGGGCTTCACCCGCGCGCCCCGAAGATGGCGCTGCCCACGCGCACCATCGTCGAGCCGGCGGCGACGGCGTCTTCCAGGTCGGCGCTCATGCCCAGCGACAGCGTGTCCAGCGCCAGGCCCCCGGCCTGCAGCGCCGCGAACAGCCGGGCCATGGCCTGGTGCTGGGCCGGCGCGCCGGGGCCGGGCTCGGGGATGGCCATCAGCCCGCGCAGCTTCAGCCGCGGCAGCGCGGCGACATCACGAGCCAGCGCGGCGACCTCGCCCGGCAGCAGGCCGCTCTTGCTGGCCTCGGCGCTGATATTGACTTGCAAGCAGATGTTCAGCGGCGGCAGGTTTGCCGGGCGCTGCTCGGACAGGCGCTGGGCGACCTTGAGCCGGTCCACCGAATGCACCCAGTCGAACTGCTCGGCCACCGGCTTGGTCTTGTTGGACTGCAGCGGCCCGATCAGATGCCATTCGATCCGGCCGCGCAGGTCGATCAGCTCGCCGACCTTGGCCAGGCCTTCCTGCACATAGTTTTCGCCGAAGGCGCGGGCGCCGGCCGCGAAGGCCTCGCGGACGGCCGAGCCGGGGAAGGTCTTGCTGACGACGAGGAGGTGTACCGCATCGGCGGGACGGCCAGCTGCGACACATGCCGCAGCGATGCGGGTTTTGACGGCTTGGAGGGAATCTGGGATGGCCATAATCAGCCGAGCACTCTTACACGCACCATGGACATCACTCAGCTGCTGGCATTTTCGGTCAAGAACAAGGCCTCCGACCTGCACCTCTCGGCCGGCCTGCCGCCGATGATCCGCGTGCATGGCGACGTGCGCCGCATCAATGTCGAGGCCTTGGACCACCGCGCGGTCCACGACATGGTCTACGACATCATGAACGACTCCCAGCGCAAGGTGTACGAGGAGACGCTGGAGGTCGACTTCTCGTTCGAGATCCAGGGCCTGGCGCGCTTCCGGGTCAACGCCTTCAACCAGAACCGCGGCGCCGGCGCCGTGTTCCGGACCATTCCGAGCAAGATCCTCAGCCTGGAGCAACTCAACGCGCCCAAGGTCTTCGCCGACCTGGCGCTGAAGCCGCGCGGCATGGTGCTGGTGACCGGCCCGACGGGCTCGGGCAAGAGCACGACGCTGGCGGGCATGGTCAACCACCTCAACGAGAACGAGTACGGCCACATCCTGACCATCGAGGATCCGATCGAATTCGTGCACGAGAGCAAGAAGAGCCTCATCAACCAGCGTGAGGTCGGCCCGCACACGCATTCGTTCGCGAACGCGCTGCGCTCGGCGCTGCGCGAGGACCCGGACGCGGTGCTGGTCGGCGAAATGCGCGACCTCGAAACCATCCGCCTCGCGCTGACCGCGGCCGAGACGGGCCACCTGGTGTTCGGCACGCTGCACACCTCGTCGGCCGCCAAGACGGTGGACCGCATCGTCGACGTCTTCCCGGCGGCCGAAAAGGAGATGGTGCGGGCGATGGTGTCGGAATCCCTCGTCGCCGTCATCTCGCAGAGCCTGTGCAAGCTCAAGGACGGCACCGGCCGCGTCGCGGCCCACGAGATCATGCTGGGCACCTCGGCCATCCGCAACCTGATCCGCGAGAACAAGGTCGCGCAGATGTATTCGTCCATCCAGACCGGCAATTCGCAGGGCATGCAGACGTTGGACCAGAACCTCACGGATCTCGTCCGCCGCAACATCATCTCGCCCGCGGAAGCCCGCTCGAAGGCGAAATTCCCCGAGAACTTCCCGGGCTGAACGGCTCAATCAAAAGGCAACCGCAGAGGCACAGAGACACAGAGGAGTTCATGGCTGTTTCCTCCGTGCCTCTGTGCCTCTGTGGTTGCATTTGAAATTTCCTAGGACCGCATATGGAACGCGACCAGGCCTCGAAATTCATCAACGACCTGCTGCGGCTGATGCTGTCGCGCAAGGGCTCCGACCTCTTCCTGACGGCCGAGTTCCCGCCCGCCATCAAGGTGGACGGCAAGATGACCAAGGTGAGCCCCCAGCCGCTGTCGGGCCAGCACACGCTGCAGCTCGCGCGGGCCATCATGAACGACAAGCAGGCGGCCGAGTTCGAGCGCAGCAAGGAGTGCAATTTCGCGATCTCGCCGCACGGCATCGGGCGCTTCCGCGTGAACGCCTTCCTGCAGCAGGGCCAGGTCGGCCTGGTGCTGCGGACCATCCCGTCCACGCTGCCCACCATCCAGTCGCTGGACCTGCCGCCGGTGCTGCGCGAGATCGTGCAGAACAAGCGCGGCCTGGTCATCGTCGTGGGCGCTACAGGCTCGGGCAAGAGCACGTCGCTGGCCGCGATGATCGACGAGCGCAACGAGACGACCTATGGCCACATCGTGACCATCGAGGATCCGATCGAGTTCGTGCACCCGCACAAGAACTGCATCGTCACGCAGCGCGAGCTGGGCCTGGACACCGACAGCTGGGAGGCCGCGCTGAAGAACTCGCTGCGCCAGGCGCCCGACGTCATCCTGATGGGCGAGCTGCGCGACCGCGAGACCATGGACCACGCCATCGCCTTCGCCGAGACCGGCCACCTGTGCATGGCCACGCTGCACGCCAACAGCGCCAACCAGGCACTGGACCGCATCATCAACTTCTTCCCGGAAGACCGCCGCCAGCAGCTGCTGATGGACCTGTCGCTGAACATGCGTGCCCTCATCAGCCAGCGCCTGCTGCCGCGCCGCGAGGGCAAGGGACGGGTCGCGGCCGTCGAGATCATGCTGAACACGCCGCTGATCTCCGACCTGATCTTCAAGGGCGAGATCAGCGAGATCAAGGAGCTGATGAAGCGCTCCCGCGAGCAGGGCATGCAGACCTTCGACCAGGCTCTCTTCGACCTCTACGAGGCCGGCAAGGTCACCTATGAAGACGCGCTGCGCAATGCCGACTCGGTCAACGACCTGCGCCTGCAGATCAAGCTGAACAGCGAGCGCGCGCGCAGCGGCGACCTGTCCTCCGGCACCGAGCACCTCACGATTGTCTGACCCCATGAGCACCCGCAGCTACGACCCCATTCCCCCGCGCCGCGTCGCCTTCCTGGGCCTCGGCGTCATGGGCCATCCCATGGCCGGCCACCTGGCGCGCGCCGGCCATCAGGTCACGGTCTACAACCGCACGGCGGCCAAGGCCCAGGCCTGGGTGAAGGAGTGCGGCGGCGCCTTTGTCGCGACACCCGCCGAAGCAGCGAAGGGCGCGGAGTTCGTGTTCTGTTGCGTCGGCAACGATGACGACCTGCGTTCGGTGGTGCTGGGAGACAGCGGCGCGCTGGCTGGCATGGCTCCGGGCACCTGCTTCGTGGACCACACGACCGCGTCGGCGGCCGTCGCGCGCGAGCTGCATGCCGAGGCGGCGAAGCGCGGCGTCGCCTTCATCGACGCGCCGGTGTCGGGCGGCCAGGCCGGCGCGGTCAACGGCGCGCTGACCGTCATGTGCGGCGGCGATGCGGCGGCCTTCGACGCGGCCAGGCCCATCGCGCTGGCCTTTGCCAAGGCCGTGACGCTGCTCGGCGGCCCCGGCTCGGGCCAGCTGGCCAAGATGGTCAACCAGATCTGCATCGCCGGCGTCGTGCAGGGCCTGGCCGAGGCCGTGCGCTTCGGCCAGAACGCGGGCCTGGACATGGCCCAGGTGCTCGACGTCATCGGCAAGGGCGCGGCCCAGAGCTGGCAGATGGACAACCGCGGCAAGACCATGGTCGAGGACAGTTTCGACTTCGGCTTCGCGGTGGACTGGATGCGCAAGGATCTCGGCCTCGTGCTCGACGAGGCCCGCCGCAACGGCTCGCGCCTGCCGCTGACGGCCCTGGTCGACCAGTTCTATGCCGACGTGCAGGCGCTGGGCGGGAACCGCTGGGATACGTCGAGCCTCATCAAGAGGCTCTGAACTGTCGTTGGCCCCTCGCCCAGCGCTGAGGCGCTGGTCGGTCCCCCGAGGGGACGCCGATGCTCGCGGGCGATGGCCCCCGAGCACATCGGCTCAAGCGCGCCTTGGGGCGGCCCGGCGGCGCGCTTGAGTCGGGAGATCACTGCTTCTTCGGCACGGTCCGAGCAAGTTCGTCTTCGCTGATGATCTCGAAGGCCCGCACGACCTTGCTGACGCCGCTGATCTGGCGCGCGATCTCGGTCGCGCGGTCGGCCTCGCGCTCGGTCACGCGGCCCATCAGGTAGACGTTGCCGCGCTCGACGACGATGTAGAAGGCGTTGCTCAGCAGGTCGCGCGCATCGATCAGCTTGGCCTTGACCTTGCCCTGGATGACGACGTCGCCGGAGCGGCTGCCCAGCGAGCTGGCCGGGCCCACGGCCACCTCGTTCAGCACCTTCTGCACGTTCTCGACGCCGCCGACGATGCCGTCCAGCGCGGCGCGGGCCTCCTCCGTCGTGGCCTCGCCGGTGACCAGCGCGACGCGGTTGTAGCTGTTGACGCTGGCGTGCACCTTGTCGCCGAGCTGCTCGCGGATGCGGGCGCCGGCCTTGACCTCGATGGTCTGGTCTTCGAGCTGGGTGCCCGAGGTGCGGCGGTCGGTCGCGACGCTCACGCCGCCCACCATGGCGCCGCCGATGATCAGCGGCGCGCAGCCGCTGGCGAGCAGGCCGGCGAGGGCGGCGGCGGTCAGGGTCAGGGAGAGCTTCTTCATCATCGGATTTCCAATCGGGGTTATTCGTCGCTGCCGAGCAGTTGCAGGTCGACGGCATCGGCCAGCGCATGCAGCAGCACGCGCTGGGCCTCCACAACGCGCGGCTCGCGGCCGTGGCTGACGCGGATCTGGATGTCGGTGTCCTGCAGCAGGCCGCGCCACTCGTCCGTCGTGCCGCCGGTCAGCGCGATGATGCTCATCTCCTGCGCATGGGCGGCGGCCACCGCGTTGGCCCAGGCGTCGCGCTGCTCGCGCAGCGGCTCGACCATGACCAGCACGTCGCCCGGGTGGCCGTGGGCCTGCAGCAGGCGGGCGATGTCCAGGCCGGCGGCGTCGCGGGCCTGGGCGGCCAGGCTCCAGGCGGCCAGGCCGGGCCTCTCCTGCTCGAAGCGGCCGGCCAGGCGGGCGGCGAGGTAGTCGGCGTCCAGCGCGGCGAGGCCCTGGGCGGCACAGAGGATGCGGTTGCCGCCGGTGATGGCGTCCACCACCATCTGCGCGGCCATCGCGAGGGGGCGGGCCAGTTGTTCGGCGGCCTGGTAGAGCAGGTCCGCGCTTTCGAAAAACTGCTGCTGGATGCGTTGTTCGATCATGTGGAACAAATCATAGTCACCCCGCGTCGAAGGCCCCTTGTAACCAAGTGAGTTCGGCGCCGTCGATGGCGACGACGTCGAAGCGGCAGGGCGGCGGGCTGGCGTGGCGCAGCAGGTAGTGCCGGGCGGCGTAGATCAGGCTGCGCTGCTTGCGCGCCGTCACGCTGGCCGCCGCGCCGCCGTGCGAGGCATCGGCCCGCGCCCTCACCTCGACGAAGACCAGCGTGCCGTCGCGGTCGCGCAGGATCAGGTCCACCTCGCCGGCGCGGCGGCTGGGGCCGGCGGCGACTCGATAATTCCGCTCCAGCAGCTTCAACCCGGCGCGCTGCAGATGAGCCAGCGCGGCATCCTCACCCGCGGTGCCGGTGGCCGCCCGCGCCCCAGATCGAGACCCCCAGTTGAACAACGCCGACTCCCCTTTGCTGCGTCAGGCCGCGCAGGCCGCGGCCGGCGGCCAGCAGTATCCCGCCGCGGCGCTCTATGTCGTCGCCACGCCCATCGGCAACCTGGCCGACCTCAGCCTGCGCGCCATCCATGTGCTGGGCCTGGTGGACGCCGTGGCCTGCGAGGACACGCGCCAGAGCGCCGTGCTGCTGCGCCACCTGGGCCTGCACAAGCCGCTGATCGCGCTGCACCAGCACAACGAGCAGGAGGCCTCCGGCGCCGTGCTCGCGCGGCTGGCGGCCGGCGAGCGCGTGGCCTATGTGTCGGACGCCGGCACGCCGGCCGTGTCAGACCCGGGCGCCGTGCTGGTGTCCCGCGCCGCGGCGGCCGGATGCCGGATTCTGCCCATCCCGGGCGCCAGCAGCGCGGTCACCCTGCTCAGCGTGGCGGGCGACGCGGCGGCCCAGGGCTTTGCCTTCGCCGGCTTCCTGCCCACCAAGGGCGGCGAGCGCCGCACGCGGCTGCAGGGCCTGCTGGCCCAGGCCGAGCAGAGCCAGATCCTCTTCGAGGCACCGCACCGCATCGCCGACCTCGTGAGCTTGCTGGCCGAGCTGGCGCCCGCGCGCCGCGTGACGCTGGGCCGCGAGCTGACCAAGCAGTTCGAGACCGTGCACACGGCGCCGGCCGCTGAGCTGCCCGCCTGGCTGGCGGCAGATGCGCAGCGCCAGCGCGGCGAATTCGCGCTGGCCATCCATGCCGAGGCGGCGGCCCGCGGCGACGCGGCCCTCGACGACGAGGCCCTGCGTGTGCTGAAGCTGCTGATGGCCGAGCTGCCGCTGAAGCAGGCGGTCGCGCTGGCGGCTCAGATCAGCGGCGCGCCGCGCAATGCGCTCTACGACGCCGGGCTGCTGCTGAAGCGCGAGTGTTGAGAGGTTGAGAGTCTTTCGCCCATGCAGTTGGCGGCCCACCGCGAGCTGCGCGACACCCCGCGCCTGCGCCGGGTCTTCGATGCGCTGGCGGCGGCTTTCGCGGCGCCTTGACGCAGAATCCCGCCCATGATCGCCGTCGAACCCACCCTTGCCCGTCTCGCCACCGCCCGCGCCGCGCTGCTGGAGCCCTTTGGCCTGAGCGAGGCTTCGCTCACGCAGGCGTTGCGCCTCATCACCGAGCATCGGGTCGACGACGCCGACCTCTACTTCCAGACCACGCGCGCCGAGGGCTGGAGCCTGGAGGAGGGCATCGTGAAGAGCGGGTCCTTCAGCATCGACCAGGGTGTCGGCGTGCGCGCCGTGGCGGGCGAGAAGACGGCGTTCGCCTACTCCGACGACATCTCCCTGGATTCGCTGCTGGACGCCGCCCGCACCGTGCGCACCATCGCTGCCGCCGGCCAGAGCAAGAAGGTCAAGGTGCCGAGCCAGAGCCGCGTGGCCGGCAGCCGCGAGCTCTACGGCGTGGCCGACCCCATCGCCAGCCTGGACAGCGCGGCCAAGGTCGCGCTGCTGGAGCGCACCGAGAAGCTGGCGCGCGCCAAGGACCCGCGCGTCGCCCAGGTCATGGCCGGCCTGGCCGCCGAGCACGAGGTCGTGCTGATCGCCCGCGCCGACGGCACGCTGGCCGCCGACGTGCGCCCGCTGGTGCGCCTGTCCATCACCGTCATCGCCGAGAGCAACGGCCGCCGCGAGGTAGGCTCGGGCGGCGGCGGCGGCCGCTTCGGCTTGGGGCTTTTCACGGACGAGATGATCGCGAGCTATGTCGAGCAGGCCGTGCATGCGGCGCTGACCAATCTCGACAGCCGCCCCGCGCCGGCCGGCGAGATGACCGTCGTCGTCGGCCCCGGCTGGCCCGGCGTGCTGCTGCACGAGGCCGTCGGCCATGGGCTGGAGGGCGACTTCAACCGCAAGGGCTCCAGCGCCTTCTCGGGCCGCATCGGCCAGCGCGTCGCGGCCAAGGGCGTCACCGTGCTGGACGACGGCACGCTGCCCGACCGCCGCGGCTCGCTCAACGTCGACGACGAGGGCTGCGCCAGCCAGCGCAATGTGCTGATCGAGGACGGCATCCTGAAGGGCTATATCCAGGACGCGATGAACGCGCGGCTGATGAAGACCGCCCCGACCGGCAACGGCCGCCGCGAGAGCTATGCCCATGTGCCCATGCCGCGCATGACCAACACCTACATGCTGGGCGGCAAGAACGACCCGAAGGAGATCGTCGCGTCCATCAAGAAGGGCCTGTACGCCACCAACTTCGGCGGCGGCCAGGTCGACATCACGAGCGGCAAGTTCGTGTTCTCGGCCAGCGAGGCCTACTGGGTCGAGAACGGCAGGATCCTTTACCCCGTCAAGGGCGCCACCCTGATCGGCAACGGGCCGGACGCGCTGACCCGCGTCAGCATGATCGGCAACGACATGCAGCTCGACACCGGCGTGGGCGTCTGCGGCAAGGAGGGGCAGAGCGTGCCGGTGGGCGTGGGCCAGCCGACGCTGCGCATCGACGGCCTGACGGTAGGCGGCACGGCCTGAAGCGATCCTTGGCGTCTCGCGAAAGCCCATGCCTGCCGCCGTGCTAGATTCCGTGCCCATGTCCCGCGCCGCTTACTTTCGCTTTTGGTTTTTTCCCCGCTCCGGCGGTGGAGAGTCCTGAGCGCGCGCGCCGAACCCAGACTCCCCAAGAACCGCCGGGCCCCAAAAGCCCGGCGGTTTTTTCATTTCCGAGGTCCCGAAGATGAATGCAACCAAGCTCCAGTCCGTCGAACCCGAAGCCCAGCGCTGGTACTCGCAGGACGACAAGACCAGCGCCACCGATGACGAGCGCATCCTCGACATCACGCCGCTGCCGCCGCCGGAGCACCTGATCCGCTTCTTCCCGATCCGCGGCACCGCGATGGAAGGCCTCATCAGCCAGACGCGCCAGAGTATCCGCAGGATCATGGGCAGCCAGGACGACCGGCTGCTCGTCGTCATCGGCCCCTGCTCCATCCACGACCCGACGGCCGCCATCGACTACGCCCGCAAGCTCAAGGCTCAGCGCGAGAAGTACGCCGACACGCTGGAGATCGTCATGCGCGTCTACTTCGAGAAGCCGCGCACGACGGTGGGCTGGAAGGGCCTCATCAACGACCCCTACCTGGACGAGAGCTATCGCATCGACGAGGGCCTGCGCATCGCCCGCCAGCTGCTGCTGGAGATCAACCGCCTGGGCATGCCGGCCGGCAGCGAGTTCCTGGACGTGATCTCGCCGCAGTACATCGGCGACCTGATCGCCTGGGGCGCCATCGGCGCGCGCACGACCGAGAGCCAGGTGCATCGCGAGCTGGCCTCGGGCCTGTCGGCGCCCATCGGCTTCAAGAACGGCACCGACGGCAACATCAAGATCGCGACCGACGCCATCCAGGCCGCGGCGCGCGGCCACCACTTCCTGTCTGTGCACAAGAACGGCCAGGTCGCCATCGTCGAGACGCGCGGCAACGAGGACTGCCACGTCATCCTGCGCGGCGGCAAGGCGCCCAACTACGACGCGCAGAGCGTCGCCGCGGCCTGCGCCGACCTGGACAAGGCCAAGCTGCCGCAGCGCCTGATGGTGGACTGCTCGCACGCCAACAGCAGCAAGCAGCACCAGCGCCAGCTGGACGTGGCGCGCGACATCGCCGGCCAGCTGCGCGAAGGCAGCAGGAGCATCTTCGGCGTGATGGTCGAGAGCCATCTGCACGACGGCGCCCAGAAGTTCACGCCGGGCAAGGACGATGCCGCCAAGCTCGAATACGGCAAGAGCATCACCGACGCCTGCCTGGGCTGGGACGACTCGCTGGCGGTGCTGGACGTGCTGTCGCAGGCGGTGAAGGCGCGGCGCTGACACAATCCGGGCCATGCAAGCCCGGATCACCGTCCTCTTCGACAGCGCCGCGCCCATCGAGCTGCAGCTCGACGGCGCCGAGGTGCTGAGTTTCGACGCCGCCCGCCGCTGGCTGGACGAGGCCTTCGTCCGGCTGGAGTGCGAGCCCCTGCGCGGCTCCGGCAAGGTGCTGCTGGCGGACAAGCTCATCCAGGTCGCCGCCGCGGCCGGGCCGGCCGGCTTTGCCGATGCGGCCTGGGCGCTGGACTATGCCCGCGCGGCGGCCGGCGCCTTGTCCAAGGCGCTGGTCAAAATCGACGTGCCCCGGCTTGCCGTGTCTTACTGACCCTCACTTGAAACCCCTGGACGCGGCCTCACTTCGGCCGCGTCGCGCTTTCTGACCCCACCCGCCATGACCAAGCAAACCCACGCCTTCCAGGCCGAAGTCAAGCAGATCCTGCACCTCGTCACCCATTCGCTGTACTCGAACAAGGAGATCTTCCTGCGCGAGCTGGTGAGCAACGCCAGCGACGCCTGCGACAAACTGCGCTTCGAGGCGCTGGACAAGGCCGCGCTGTTCGAGGACGCGCCCAACCTGGAGGTGCGCATCAGCTTCGACGAGGCCGCCAGGACGCTGACCATCAGCGACAACGGCATCGGCATGAGCGCCGACGAGGCCGCCGCGCATCTCGGCACCATCGCCAAGAGCGGCACGCGCGAGTTCATGGCCCGGCTCGAAGGCGACCAGAAGAAGGATGCCCAGCTCATCGGCCAGTTCGGCGTGGGCTTCTACTCCGGCTTCATCGTCGCCGACCGCATCACCGTCGAGACCCGCCGCGCGGGCCTGCCCGCGGACCAGGGCGTGCGCTGGAGCAGCGAGGGCACGGGTGAATACGAGATCGAGGCCATCACCAAGCCCGGCCGCGGCACCGACGTGATCCTGCACCTGCGCGAGGACGAGCAGGAGTTCCTGAAGACCTGGCGCGTCAAGTCCACGGTCAGCAAATACAGCGACCACATCTCCCTGCCCATCCTGATGAAGAAGGAGACCTGGGACGCCGAGGCGGCCAAGCAGGTCGTCACCGACGAGTGGGAGCCGGTGAACAAGGCCTCGGCGCTTTGGAGCCGCAGCAAGAGCGAGGTCACGCAAGAGCAATACGAGGAGTTCTACAAGCAGATCAGCCACGACAGCGAGGCGCCGCTGGCCTACACGCACAACCGCGTTGAGGGCCGCAGCGAGTACACCCAGCTGCTCTACATCCCGGCCAAGGCGCCCTTCGACCTGTGGAACCGCGACAAGCGCGGCGGCGTGAAGCTGTACGTGAAGCGCGTCTTCATCATGGACGACGCCGAGGCGCTGATGCCGGTCTACCTGCGCTTCGTCAAGGGCGTCATCGATTCGGCCGATCTGCCGCTGAACGTCAGCCGCGAGCTGCTGCAGGAAAGCCGCGACGTGCGCGCCATCCGCGAGGGCTCGACCAAGCGCGTGCTGGGCATGCTGGAGAGCCTGGCCAACAGCGAGGACGCCGCCGAGAAGCAGAAGTACGCCGACTTCTGGAAGGACTTCGGCCAGGTGCTGAAGGAAGGCATCGGCGAAGACCACGCCAACCAGGAGCGCCTGGCCAAGCTGTTCCGCTTCGCGTCCACGCAGGCCGACGAGGGCGTGAGCCTGGCGGACTACGTCGGCCGCATGAAGGAAGGCCAGGAGGCCGTCTACTACATCACCGCCGACTCCCTGGCCGCGGCCAAGCACAGCCCGCAGCTGGAGATCTTCCGCAAGAAGGGCATCGAGGTGCTACTGCTGGTGGACCGCGTGGACGAGTGGATGCTGAGCCACCTCTACGAGTTCGAGGGCAAGCCGCTGCAGTCGGTCGCCAAGGGCGCCGTGGACCTGGGCAAGCTGCAGGACGAGGACGAAAAGAAGAAGGCCGAGGAAGTCGCCGAGAGCCTGAAGCCGCTGATCGACAAGCTCAAGGAATCGCTGAAGGACCGCGCCAAGGACGTGCGCGTCACGACCCGCCTGGTTGATTCACCCGCCTGCATCGTCGTGGAAGAGGGCGACGTGAGCGGCCACCTGGCGCGGCTGCTGAAGCAGGCCGGCCAGGCCGCCCCCGAGAGCAAGCCCACGCTGGAGATCAACGCCGAGCATGCCCTCGTGAAGAAGCTCGACGGCAGCAGCCGCTTCGACGACCTGGCCCAGGTGCTGTTCGACCAGGCCGTGCTGGCCGAGGGCGGCCACCTGGAAGACCCGGCCGCCTATGTGCGCCGCGTCAACGCGCTGCTGATTGGTTGAGCGCCGCGCCGGGCCGCCCCAAGCAAGCTCGCTCCCGCTTGGCGGGAGTGCGCCCGGACTTGCGATGCCCTGTGGGCATCGCAAGCCTGGCAAACGCCTGTCCGGCTCGGCCAGGCAAGCGCGCAGCGCGAAGGGTGCACCAATGAGCACGACCACGCTGCAGCTCAAGGCCAAGCCCGGATCCTCGCGGTCCGCGCTGGTCCAGGAGGCCGACGGCAGCTGGACGGCCTGGCTCAAGTCGCCGCCGGTGGACGGCAAGGCGAATGCCGAGCTGATCGCGCTGGTGGCCAAGCACTTCGGCGTGGCCAAGTCCGCCGTCGACATCCACAGCGGCGGCGGCTCGCGGTTCAAGCGCGTGAAGGTGGAGACGCGCGACTGACCGGCGCCGATTGTGTGCATTTGTGACGGGAATGCGACAACACCCGTCATCGCGGGCTTCCCCCCGGCGCCTCTCGTGGATACCCTAGGGTTTTCACCGAGTTTCGCGCCGTTCCATGGTTCTGAGTGAGTCCCGCGAGCCCGTCGCCGCCGTGCCGGCAGCCATGGTTACCCGCCGCCTGGTGCTGCGCCCTCCGCGGGACGGCGATCTGGATGCCCTGGTGGCGCTCTACGCCGACCCGGCCGTGACGCGCTTCTGTGCCGCCGCGACGCCGCAGGGCCGCGACGCGACGCGGAACCAGCTCCAGGCCTGGATGGACCACTGGCAGGCCCGCGGCTTCGGCCACTGGGCCATTGCCGAGCGCGAACGGCCCGAGGACCTGATCGGCTTCGGCGGCCTGATGCACCGCAGCGTCGCCGGCCATGCCGGGCTCTTCCTCTACTACCGGATCACGCCCCAGGCCTGGGGGCGCGGGCTGGCGTCCGAGATGGCGCAGCACGCCTTTGCACAGGTCTTCGAGCAGCGCCAGGAGCCCAGCGTCGTGGCCGCCGTGCTGCCCAGCAACGCGCCCACGCGCAAGACGCTGGAGGGCCTGGGCCTGCGGCTGAAGGGCACGCTGTCCGACGGTCCTGGCAGTGCCGCCGCATTGCTGTACGAGCTGGGCGCGGATCGCTGGGCGACCCTGCCGCGCGCCGAGCCCGAGGCCGTCGCCTTCGCGGCCTGAGAACCTGTTCAAGGTTTCCCCATGGCGCCCGTTGCCCCGCAAAAGCAGGGGCTGCAAGGCGCAAACCGGAGACGGGCTGGGTGCCCGGCGAGGATTTGCAACGCCGCAGACGCTGTTTTTGCGGGGCAACCCGAAGGGCAAGGCATCCCCGGGCGGCACTCTGCGTTACCCACCTTGGCCAGGCATGAGCCTGGCCGGCGGCGTGCGCCTTGATTGCGGCCCGGGGATGCCTTGCGAGCACCATGGGGAGACCTTGAACAGGTTCTGAGCGTCAGCCGCCGAAGCGGCGCAGCCCGGCGAGGTCCAGCACCCGCAGGCCGCCGTACTCGATGCGGATCAGCTTCGCGTCGCCCAGCCGGCGCAACGCCTGGTTCACGCGTTGGCGCGACAGCCCCACCAAGTAGCCGAGTTCCTGCTGCGTGATGCGCAGCCAGTTGCCCACGCCCGGGTAGAGCCGCGGGTGGAAGAGGGCGGCCAGGTTGCGCGCGACGCGCACGTCGGGGTCGTGGATGCGGTCGGTCTCGCGGGCCGCGATGAACTGGCCTAACCGCTCGTTCAGCTGGTCCAGCACGAAGCGGTTGAAGGCGATGCTGCCGTCCAGCAGCGCATGGAAGCTGTCGATGGGCAGGCCGGCGACGACGCTGGGCCGCAGCGCCTGCACGTTGTAGCGGTAGCTCTCGCGCTTGATCAGCGTGCCCTCGCCGAACCAGCCGCCCGGCGGGATGCCGGTGAAGGTGATGGCCTGGCCGAGGGAGTCGTCGTTGTTCATCTTCAGCAGCCCGCCGACGACGCCGAACCAGAAGTTCGCCGGCCGGCCGATGCGGCACAGGCGCTCGCCGGGCTCGGCGTCGGCCACCTCCAGCGTGACGATGGCGCGCGAGCGCTGGCTGCCGTCCAGCAGCTTCAGCCAGGGGATGGCGTCCAGCTCCGCGGCGGTGGGCCTGCGGGCGCGCTGGCGCAGTGTCAGTGGCAGGTCGCCCATGGGATGCGGGAAAGTCTGGCCCGTGAAAGCCCGTAGATTGTCGTCGCACCGACAGATGGGCGTCAAAGTCCTGACCAGAATGCATTCACAGACGGGGGCCTGAGCCTTCGCAACGGAGACAGCTTGGTGGACACCTTCCCTCGGCTCCTGCTCGACCACGCGGCGCGGCGACCCCAGGCGCCGGCGTTGCGCGAAAAGGCGTTCGGCGTCTGGCAGACGCTGAGCTGGGCGCAGCTGGCGACCCTGGTGCAGGAGCTCGCGCTGGGCCTGTCCGCCGCGGGTCTGCGCCGCGGCGAGCACCTCGTCGTCGTCGGCGAGAACCGGCCGCGCCTGTACGCGACGATGCTGGCCGCCCAGTCGCTTGGCGCCGTGCCGGTGCCGCTCTACCAGGACGCCGTCGCGGCCGAGTTCGTGTTCCCGCTGAACAATGCCGAGATCGCGTTCGCCGTCGTCGAGGACCAGGAGCAGGTTGACAAGCTGCTGGAGCTGCGCGAGCGCTGCCCGCAGCTCAAGCGCATCTGGTTCGACGACCCGCGCGGCCTGCGCAACTACGACGAGCCCGGCCTGGCTGCGCTGGACGGGCTGGTCGAGCAGGGTCGGGCCGCGCGGGCCGAGCGGCCGGACTGCTTCGCCGCCGAGGTCGCCGCCGGCACGCCCGACGACGTGGCCGCGCTGTTCTTCACGTCCGGCACGACGGGCAACCCCAAGGGCGTCATTCACACGCATGCGACGCTGATCGACCGCGCCCGCGCCGGCCAGCGCTTCGACAGGCTGACGGCCGACGAGGAGGTGCTGGCCTATCTGCCGCCGGCCTGGATCGGCCAGAACATCTTCAGCTTCTCGCAGTGGCTGGCCGTGGGCTATGTCGTCAACTGCCCGGAGTCGGCCTCCACGGTCGGCATCGACCTGAAGGAGATCGGCCCGACCTATTACTTCGCGCCGCCGCGGGTCTTCGAGGGTCTGCTGACGACGGTGATGATCCGCATGGAAGACGCAGCGGCACCCAAGCGCTGGCTGTTCGACCGCTGCATGAAGCTCGCGCGTCGCGTCGGCACGAAGCTGATGGACGGCCAGCCCGCGAGCCTGCCGGACCGCCTCGGCTATGCGCTGGGCGACCTGCTCATCTACGGCCCGCTGCGCAACACGCTGGGCTTCTCGCGCGTGCGGGTCGCCTACACGGCCGGCGAGGCCATCGGGCCCGATTTGTTCAGCTTCTACCGCGCCATCGGCATCAATCTGAAGCAGCTCTACGGCTCCACCGAGACGGCCGTCTTCGTCTGCCTGCAGCCTGACCACGAGGCCCGCGCCGACACGGTGGGCGTGCCCATCGAGGGCGTGGAGATCAAGCTGGCCGACAGCGGCGAACTGCTGGTGCGCTCGCCCGGCCTGCTCAAGGGCTATTACAAGAACGACGCCGCCACGCGGGAGGCGCTGACGGCGGACGGCTGGTTCCACACCGGCGACGCCGGCTTCCTGACCCCCGGCGGCCACGTCAAGATCATCGACCGTGCCAAGGACGTGGGGCGGCTGTCGGGCGGCGCCTTCGACGGTGCGATGTTTGCGCCCAAATACGTCGAGAACAAGCTGAAGTTCTTCCCGCACATCAAGGAGGCGGTCTGCTTCGGCGACCGGCGCGAGAAGGTCTGCGCCTTCATCAACATCGATTTCGAGGCCGTTGGCAACTGGGCCGAGCGGCGCAACCTGCCCTATGCCGGCTACACCGACCTGGCCAGCCGCGCCGAGGTCTACGACCTCATCCTCGACTGCGTCGAGAAGGTCAATGCCGACCTGGCCCAGGACGAGCTGCTGGCCGGCAGCCAGATCAGCCGCTTCCTCGTGCTGCACAAGGAGCTGGATGCCGACGACGGCGAACTGACCCGCACGCGCAAGGTGCGCCGCGGCGCCATCGCCGAGAAGTACGGCGTGCTGATCGATGCGCTCTACGCGGGCAAGGTCTCGCAATACATCGAGACGCAGGTCAAGTTCGAGGACGGCCGCACCTCGATGGTTGCCGCTGACCTGCGCATCATGGAAGCGCGAACTTTCCCGGCCGTCAAAGGGCAGGCCGCATGAGCGCGACAAAAAAGATCGGCGACGTCATCCTCGACGTGAAGAACATCTCGCTGGCCTTCGGTGGCGTGAAGGCGCTGACCGACATCAGCTTCAACGTTCGCGAGCACGAGATCCGCGCCATCATCGGCCCCAACGGCGCCGGCAAGAGCTCGATGCTGAACTGCATCAACGGCGTCTACCAGCCGCGGCAGGGCGAGATCACGCTGCGCGGCCGCCACTACCACCACATGAAGCCGCGCCAGGTCGCCGAGATGGGCGTGGCGCGCACCTTCCAGAACCTGGCCCTGTTCAAGGGCATGAGCGTGCTGGACAACATCATGACCGGCCGCAACCTGCGCATGAAGCGCGGCCTGTTCTGGCAGGCGCTGAACCTCGGCCCGGCGCGGCGCGAGGAGACCGAGCAGCGCGCCGTCGTCGAACACATCATCGATTTCCTCGAGATCCAGGCCCACCGCAAGACGCCGGTCGGCCGCCTGCCCTACGGCCTGCAGAAGCGCGTCGACCTCGGCCGCGCGCTGGCGATGGAGCCCAGCCTGCTGCTGCTGGACGAACCCATGGCCGGCATGAACGTCGAGGAGAAGCAGGACATGTGCCGCTTCATCCTCGACGTGAACGATGAGTTCGGCACCACCATCGTGCTGATCGAGCACGACATGGGCGTCGTCATGGACATCTCGGACCGCGTCGTCGTGCTGGACTATGGCAAGAAGATCGGCGACGGCGCGCCCGACGAGGTCCGCAGCAACGAAGACGTCATCCGTGCTTATCTCGGAGCCAGCCACTGATGGGCCCCTTCCTCGAAACCCTGATCGGCGGGCTGATGTCCGGCATGCTGTATTCGCTGATCGCCCTCGGCTTCGTGCTGATCTTCAAGGCCAGCGGCGTCTTCAACTTCGCGCAGGGCGCGATGGTGCTGTTTGCGGCGCTGGCGATGGCCCGCCTGGCCGAATGGATCCCGAAATACACGGGCCTGGACGGCAAGCTCGTCGTGAACCTGCTGGCCTTTGCCGGCGCGCTGGCGGTGATGGTCGTCGTGGCCTGGCTGGTCGAGCGGCTGGCCCTGTCCCGGCTCGTCAACCAGGAGGGCATCACGCTGCTGATGGCCACGCTCGGCATCGCCTACCTGCTCGAAGGCGCGGGCCAGATGCTGTTCGGCAACGACATCTACAAGATCGACATCGGCCTGCCCAAGGATCCGATGTTCCTGTTCGAAAAAACCTTCGAGGGCGGCGTCCTCGTCAGCAAGGAAGACCTTTACGCGGCGCTGATCGCGGCGGCCCTGGTCGCGGGCCTGTCGCTGTTCTTCCAGAAGACCGCCACCGGCCGCGCGCTGCGCGCCGTGGCCGACGACCACCAGGCCGCGCAGAGCATCGGCATCCCGCTGTCGCGCATCTGGGTCATCGTCTGGAGCGTGGCCGGCTTCGTCGCGCTGGTGGCCGGCATGATCTGGGGCAGCAAGCTGGGCGTGCAGTTCTCGCTGTCGCTGGTCGCGCTGAAGGCGTTGCCGGTGGTCATCCTCGGTGGGCTGACCAGCGTGCCCGGCGCCATCGTCGGCGGCCTGCTGATCGGCGTGGGCGAGAAGCTGTCCGAGGCCTATCTCGGCCCGGCGTTGGGCGGCGGCATCGAATACTGGTTCGGCTATGTGCTGGTGCTGGTCGTGCTGCTGGTCAGGCCGCAGGGGCTCTTCGGCGAAAAGATCATTGATCGGGTCTAGAACATGCTCTACCGCGAAAACGGCCAGTTCAAAACCTCGTACGCGGCGGACAGCCAGATCCTGCCCATCCGCCAGGACCGCATCGCTTTTGCCGTGCTGCTGGCGCTCGCCTTCGTCGTCGTGCCGATGGCATCCAGCGAGTACCTGCTGCGCGCCATCTTCATCCCCTTCCTGATCCTCTCGCTCGCCGCGCTGGGCCTGAATGTGCTGGTGGGCTATTGCGGCCAGATCTCGCTGGGCTCGGGTGCCTTCATGGCCGTGGGCGCCTATGTGGCCTACAACTGCCAGGCGCGCTTCGAGGGCATGCCGCTGATCGTGTCGCTGCTGGCCGGCGGCCTGGGTGCGACGGTGCTGGGTGTGGCATTCGGCCTGCCGTCGCTGCGCATCAAGGGCCTCTACCTCGCGGTCGCGACGCTGGCGGCGCAGTTCTTCGTCGACTGGGCCTGCCTGCGGTTGAAGTGGGTCACCAACGACTCGACCTCGGGCTCGGTCGGTGTCGCTAACTTGAAAATCGCGGGCATCAGCATCGAGTCGCCGGCGGCGCGCTATCTGCTGTGCCTGAGCTTCGTCGTCGTCTTCGCGCTGGCCACCAAGAACCTCGTGCGCGGCCACATCGGCCGCTCGTGGATGGCCATGCGCGACATGGACGTCGCGGCCGCCGTCATCGGCATCCGGCCGATGCAGGCCAAGTTGAGCGCGTTCGCGGTGTCGAGCTTCATCATCGGCGTGGCCGGCGCGCTGTGGGGCTTCATCCACCTCGGCTCCTGGGAGCCGGCGGCCTTCGGCATTACCCGATCCTTCGACCTGCTCTTCATGGTCATCATCGGCGGCCTGGGCTCGATCTCGGGCGCCTTCTTCGGCGCAGCCTTCATCGTCGTGCTGCCGCTGCTGCTGGACAAGCTGCCCTACTGGACGGGCCTGCCCATCGACACCGCCACCGCCTCGCACCTCGCGCTGATGATCTTCGGCGCGCTGATCGTCTTCTTCCTCATCAAGGAACCCCATGGCCTGGCGCGGCTCTGGGCCACCGCCAAAGAGAAGCTGCGCCTCTGGCCCTTTCCTCATTGATTCCGCATTGATACCCACAGCGACCGGAGACCACTGCTCATGAAAGCCCTCATCACCTGCGCGGCCCTGGCCGCCCTTCAACTCGTCGCGGCGCCGGCCGCCGTGGCCCAGGCCAAGGAGCAGTTCTTTCCCTTGCTGGTGTATCGCACCGGGCCCTATTCGCCCAACGGCACGCCCTGGGCCAACGGCAAGCAGGACTACATCAAGCTCATCAATGCGCGCGACGGCGGCGTCAACGGCGTGAAGCTGAGCTACGAGGAATGCGAGACCGGCTACGCGACCGACAAGGGCGTGGAGTGCTACGAACGGCTGAAGGGCAAGGGCGCCAGCGTCTTCGACCCGCAAGCCACCGGCATCACCTTCGCGCTGACGGACAAGGTCGCCGCCGACAAGATCCCGCTGATCACGCTGGGCTATGGCCTGTCGGCCTCGGCCGACGGCGGCGTGTTCGCCTGGAACTTCCCGCTGATGGGCAGCTATTGGACCGCGGCCGACATCCTGATCCAGCACATCGGCAGGAAGGAGGGCGGCCTGGACAAGCTCAAGGGCAAGAAGATCGCGCTGGTCTACCACGACAGCCCCTTCGGCAAAGAGCCCATCCCGCTGCTGGAGGAGCGCCAGAAGATGCACGGCTTCGAGCTCATCAAGATCCCGGTCACGGCGCCGGGCGTCGAGCAGAAGTCGGCCTGGCTGGAGGTGCGCAAGCAGCGGCCCGACTACGTGCTGCTGTGGGGCTGGGGCGTCATGAACTCCACCGCGCTGAAGGAGGCCCAGGCCACCGGCTACCCGCGCGAGAAGATGTACGGCGTCTGGTGGTCGGGCGCCGAGCCCGATGTGAAGGACGTGGGCGAAGGCGCCAAGGGCTACAACGCGCTGAACCTCAACACCTCGGGCCAGGCGCCGAAGGTCATCCAGGACATCCTGAAGCTCGTGCACGCCAAGGGCCAGGGCAGCGGGCCCAGGGACGAGGTCGGCTCCGTGCTCTACACGCGCGGCCTCGTCATCCAGGCGCTGGCCGTCGAGGCCGTGCGGCGCGCGCAGGAGCGCTTCGGCAAGGGCAAGATCATGACGGGCGAGCAGGTGCGCTGGGGCCTGGAGAACCTGGCTCTGGACGACAAGAAGCTCGCAGCCCTCGGCTTGACCGGCGTGATCCGCCCGATCGGCACCAGCTGCAGCGACCACCAGGGCTCGACCTGGGCGCGCATCCACACCTGGGACGGCGCGAAGTGGAACTTCAGCAGCGACTGGTATCAGGCCGACGAGCAGATCCTGAAGCCCATGGTCAAGGCGGCTGCGGACAAGTACGCGGCGGAAAAGAAGCTGACGCGGCGCACGCCGGCGGAATGCCAAAGCTGATGGAAATGCAACCACTGAGGCACGGAGGCACAGAGGGCGTCAAACCTCTGTGGGCTGTTCCTCTGCGCCTCTGTGTCTCTGTGGTCGAATTTTTCTTTACCCGATGAACACCACCGCATCTCTCCTCAACGTCAACGGCATCGAGGTCATCTACAACCATGTGATCCTCGTGCTCAAGGGCGTGTCCCTGCAGGTGCGCGAAGGCAGCGTCGTGGCCCTGCTCGGCGGCAACGGCGCCGGCAAGACGACGACGCTGCGGGCCGTGTCCAACCTGCTTGAAGGCGAGCGCGGTGAGGTCACCAAGGGGGCCATCGAGCTGCGCGGCGAGCGCATCGAGAAGCTGTCCACGGCGGCCATGGTGGAGCGCGGCGTGGTGCAGGTCATGGAGGGCCGGCACTGCTTCGCCCACCTGAGCATCGAAGAGAACCTGATGACCGGTGCCTACACGCGCAAGGACGGCCGCGCGGCTGTTGCCGCGACGCTGGACAAGGTCTACTCCTACTTCCCGCGCCTGAAGACCCGCCGTACCAGCCAGGCCGCCTACACCTCGGGCGGCGAGCAGCAGATGTGCGCCATCGGCCGCGCGCTGATGGCCAACCCGAAGATGGTGCTGCTGGACGAGCCCTCGATGGGCCTGGCGCCGCAGATCGTCGAGGAGGTGTTCGAGATCGTGCGCGACCTCAACACCCAGGAGGGCACGACCTTCCTGCTGGCCGAGCAGAACACCGGCATGGCGCTGCGCTATGCCGACTACGGCTACATCCTCGAGAACGGCCGCGTCGTCATGGACGGCGCCGCCGCCGCGCTGCGCGAGAACGAGGACGTCAAGGAGTTCTACCTCGGCGTCGGCGGCGAAGGACGGCGCAGCTTCAAGGACGTGAAGTCCTACAAGCGCCGCAAGAGGTGGCTGGCGTGAGCGACGACGGCTGGGACATCGCGCCGCCGCCCTTCAACGCGGACAACGCGCTGCTGGCGCTGAAGCGCTTCCTGCGCGACCAGCAGGTGCTGGCCGAGCGCAGCGAGGGCTGGATGCTGAACGGCCAGCTCGTGATCCAGCTCGGCGTCGACGGCGGGGCCGTGCAGGCCCGGCTGGCCAGGCGGCCGGCGCGCACGCCCGAGTGGGATGGTTTCACGCTGAAGTCGGCACCTGACTCGCGCAAGCTGCAGGACGAGATCAAGCGCCGTTTGATGCGCTGGAAGGGCGACGAGTGACCGACTTCTTCGACGCACTGGAAGCCCGCGACCCGGCCACGCGCGAGGCCGCGCTGATGGCCGCGCTGCCGGCCCAGATCGCCCATGCTCAGGCCAGCAGCCCGGCCTACACGGCGCTGCTGGCCGATGTCGACGCGGCCGCGATCACCTCCCGCGCCGCGCTGGCCCGGCTGCCGCTGACGCGCAAGAGCAGCCTCGCCGCCGCCCAGGCCGCGCGGCGCGCACTGCGCCTTGGGGGCTATGCGGCCGGCATGCCGCGGCGCATCTTCCAGTCGCCCGGGCCGCTCTACGAGCCCGAGCCCGATGCCGTTGGCGCGGACCCCTGGCGCATCGCGCGCGCGCTGCACGCGGCCGGCATCCGCGCGGGCCAGCTCGCCCACGTCGGCTTCAGCTACCACCTGACGCCGGCCGGCGCGATGATGGAAGCCGGCCTGCACACGCTGGGCGCGGCCAGCTTCCCCGGCGGCGTCGGCAACACCGAGCTGCAGCTGCAGGCCCTGCAGGACCTGCAGCCCGAGGCCTATGCCGGCACGCCCAGCCTGCTGCGCATCCTGTTAGAGAGGGCGCTCGAGGCCGGCCAGGCGCTGTCGCTGCGGCGCGCGCTGGTCAGCGGCGAGGCCTGCCCGCCGGCCCTGGTGGCCTGGTTCGCCGAGCGCGGCGTCGACGCCTTCCAGTGCTATGCGACGGCCGACCTCGGCCTCATCGCCTACCAGACCGAGGCGCGCGAGGGCCTGGTCGTCGACGAGGGCGTCATCGTCGAGATCGTGCGGCCGGGCACGGGCGAGCCTTTGCCCGACGGAGAGGTCGGCGAGGTCGTCGTGACGACGCTGAGCCCCGGCTACCCGCTGATCCGTTTCGCCACCGGCGACCTGTCCGCCGTGCTGCCGGGCGCCAGCCCCTGCGGCCGCAGCAACCAGCGCCTGCGCGGCTGGCTGGGCCGGGCCGACCAGTCGGCCAAGGTGCGCGGCATGTTCGTGCATGCCGGCCAGGTGGCCGAGGTGCTGGCGCGCTGCGGCCAGCGCGGCCGGGCCCGCCTCGTCGTCGACGGCGAGCTGGCCAACGACCGCATGTGCCTGCGGGTCGAGGCCCGGGCCGACGAGGGCCTCGCAGAGCGCCTGCAGGCCGCGCTGCGCGACGTCACCAAGCTGCGCGGCGAGGTCGAGCTGGTCGCGCCCGGCAGCCTGCCCAACGATGGCCGCGT
Source organism: Pelomonas aquatica (assembly GCF_026712205.1). GTDB lineage: Bacteria > Pseudomonadota > Gammaproteobacteria > Burkholderiales > Burkholderiaceae_C > Pelomonas > Pelomonas aquatica. The sequence continues at coordinate 36,249 of NZ_JAPPUW010000003.1, read as the reverse complement.
CATCGAGGACCGGCGGCCCGTCGAATGAGGCGCGGCTTCGGCCGATGCGGCGGGCGACCGCCTGGTCAGGCGACCCGCATCGGAATGGTCACCGGCCCGTCGTTGACGAGGTGCACCTGCATGTCGGCGCCGAACTCGCCGCTGGCGACCACCGGATGCTGGCGGCGCGCGACCGCCAGCGTGTGCTCGTAGAGCCGCCGGCCCAGATCGGCCGGCGCGGCGCCGGAGAAGCTCGGCCGGTTGCCGCCCGCCGTGTCGGCCGCCAGCGTGAACTGGCTGACGACGAGCAGGCCGCCGGCCACGTCCTGCAGGCTGAGGTTCATCTTGCCCGCGGCATCGCTGAAGACGCGCAGCTTCAGCACCTTGGCGACCAGCTTCCCGGCCGTCGCCTCGGTGTCGGCGGGCTCGGCGCAGACCAGCATCAGCAGGCCCGGGCCGATCCGGCCGACGACCTGCCCGGCCACTTCCACGCGGGCCTCGCGGACGCGCTGCAGCAGTGCGATCACAGCAGGTCCCTGGGGTCGTCGAAATGCGCCTCCACGTCCATCGGCAGCAGCTGGATGCTGGCGCGCAGGCCCGGCACGGCGCTCATCAGCGCCTGCTCGACCGAGGCGCGCAGCGCCGCGGCGCGGCCCAGCGTCCAGGCCGACGGCATATGCATATGCAGGTCGATGAAGCGGCGCTGGCCGGCGACGCGGCTGGCGATGTGGTCGAAGCGGATGGTGTGCGGGTGGCGGAACTCCTCCAGCACGGCCTGCACGCGGGCCAGGCTGTCGGCGTCCAGCGCCTCGTCCATCAGGCCGCGCGTGGACTCGCGCATCAGGTGCACGCCCTCGCGCAGGATGTTCAGCGCCACTATCACGGCCAGCAGCGGGTCCAGCCACTGCCAGCCCGTGGCCATCACGCCGAGCAGGCCGACGACGACGCCGGCCGAGGTCCAGACGTCGGTGATCAGGTGGCGCGCATCGCCCTCCAGTGCGGCCGAGCGCAGCTCGCGCGCCTTGCGCAGCATGGCCCAGGCCAGGCCGCCGTTCAGCGCCGAACTGACGACGGCCAGCGCGACGCCCACGCCCACCGACTCCAGCGGCTCCGGGTGGCGCCAGCGGTCGAAGGCGCCCCACAGGATGCCGATGGCCGCGGCAATGATGAGGATGCCCTCGAAGCCGCTGGAGAAATACTCGGCCTTGTGGTGGCCGTAGGGGTGCTCGGCATCCGGCGGCTGGGCCGCCAGCGTGACCATGACGAGGGCGAACACGGCGCCGGCCAGGTTGACGAGGGACTCCAGCGCGTCGGCCGCCAGGCTGACCGAGCCGGTCCACCACCAGGCGGCGGTCTTCAGCACGATGGTCACGAGCGCGGTCGCAACCGAGAGCTTGAGGTAGGCGCTGGCTTGCATGGCGGCATTGTCGCCAGCCTTCCTAGAATGCCCGCCATTCCCGGAGCCCGCGCATGACCACCTCCCACACCCCCGACGTCGCCCACATCGCCCCGCGCGAGAAGGCCGAGATCCTGTCCCAGGCCCTGCCCTATATCCGCAAATTCCACGGCAAGACCATCGTCATCAAGTACGGCGGCAATGCGATGACCGACCCGGAGCTGCAGCAGGACTTCGCCGAGGACGTGGTGCTGCTGAAGCTCGTGGGCCTGAACCCCGTCGTCGTGCACGGCGGCGGGCCGCAGATCGAGGATGCGCTGAACAAGCTGGGCAAGAAGGGCCATTTCATCCAGGGCATGCGCGTCACCGACGCCGAGACCATGGGCGTCGTCGAATGGGTGCTGGCCGGCGAGGTGCAGCAGGACATCGTCGGCCTGATCAACGCCGCCGGCGGCAAGGCCGTGGGCCTGACCGGCCGCGACGGCGGCATGATCCGCGCGAAGAAGCTGAAGATGCTGGACAAGGACGACCCCAGCAAGGAGCACGACATCGGCCAGGTCGGCGACATCGTCTCCATCGACCCCAGCGTCGTGAAGGCGCTGCAGGACGACCAGTTCATCCCGGTCGTCAGCCCCATCGGCTTCGGCGAGGGCAACGAGAGCTACAACATCAACGCCGACGTCGTGGCCGCCAAGCTGGCCACCGTGCTGCAGGCCGAGAAGCTGCTGATGCTGACCAATATCCGCGGCGTGCTGGACAAGGCCGGCGAGCTGCTGACCGAGCTGACGCCGCGCCGCATCGACGAGCTGGTGGCCGACGGCACGATCAGCGGCGGCATGATCCCCAAGATCGCCGGTGCCATCGACGCGGCCAAGAGCGGCGTCAACGCCGTCCACATCATCGACGGCCGCGTGCCGCACGCGATGCTGCTGGAGGTGCTGACCGATCAGGCCTACGGGACGATGATTTCCTCCCGATGAGTCCACGCGACCGGGTCTGGCTGTTCGACCTTGACGACACGCTGCACAACGCCTCGCACCGCGCGTTCAGGGAGCTGAACGCGTCGATGACGGCCTATATCGAGACCCATCTCGGCTTGACGACCGAGGAGGCCGTCGCGCTGCGCCACCGCTACTGGACGCGCTATGGCGCGACGCTGACCGGGCTGCAGCGCCATCACGGCGTCAAGCCGGCGCATTTCCTGCACGAGACCCATCTGCTGCCCGGGCTGGAGGCGCATCTGCACGGCCATGCCCATGATCTGGCCGCGCTGCGCCGGCTGCCGGGCCGCAAGTTTCTGATGACGAACGCGCCGCGCCGCTATGCCGAGCGCGTGCTGGCGGCCGTGGGCCTGGGCGGCGTCTTCGAGGGGCTGGTCTGCGTCGAGGACATGGCCTGCTTCGGCCAGTCGCGGCCCAAGCCGGATGCGCGCATGTTCCGCATCGTGCTGGCCAGGCTGGGGCTGCGGCCGGCGCAGTGCGTGCTCGTCGAGGACACGCTGGTCCACCAGAAGACCGCCCACGGCCTGGGCATGGCCACGGTCTGGATGCAGCGCTGGCTGCGCCGGGCGGGCGCGGCGCGGCTGCACCGGCGGCCGGCCTATGTGAGCCGGCGGGTCGGTTCGCTGGCGGCGCTGGCCCGTTCTCCCCATTTCTGAAGGAAGACGCGGATGGCCGAGGGGGTATCCTCGGCCGAGAATCCCAACTCCGCGCTTTTGAAGAGTCCCGCTGAAGGCATGACCCCGTTCTCGGTCCTGATCGTCGAAGACCAAGCCCGCTTCCGGGAGGCCTTCACCCACGCCCTGGGCAGCGTGCCCGACATCGAACTGCTCGGCATCGCGCCCGACCTGCCCCAGGGCCGGCGCATGTTCGACCAGCTCCAGCCCGACGTGCTGCTCGTCGACCTGGACCTGCCCGGCGGCAGCGGCATCGAGCTGATCCGCCACGCGGCGCAGACGCGCCCGCAGTGCGAGGTCATGGTCATCTCCGTGTTCGGCGACGAGCAGCATGTCGTCGCCAGCATCGAGGCCGGCGCCACCGGCTATCTGCTGAAGGACAGCCTCGCGCTGGACCTGCCCGGCCAGCTGCGCTCGCTGCGCGCCGGCGGCAGCCCGATCAGCCCCGTCATCGCGCGCCGCCTGCTGGTGCGGCTGGCGCCCGGCGCGCAGGGCGCCACCGGCCCGTCGCCCGAGGCCATGGCCGCGACGATGGCCGACGAGGAAGTCGTCGCGCTGTCCGAGCAGGAGTCGCGCGTGCTGCACCTGGCGGCCAAGGGCTTCACCTTCGACGAGATCGCACAGTTCATGCACGTGTCGCCGCACACGGTGATGACCTATGTGAAGCGCGTCTACCGCAAGCTGCATGTGCGCTCCAAGGTGGAAGCCATCTACGAGGCGCGGCGCCTCGGCTGGCTGAGGGACTAGCATCCCGGCCATGGACGCCGACCTGCCCGCCACCGCCAGCCCCAGCCCCGGCCCCGCTGCCAGGAAGCGCCCCAAGCCCGGCGAGCGCCGCACGCAGATCCTGCAGGTGCTGGCCGGCATGCTGGAGCAGCCCGGCGCCGACCGCATCACGACGGCCGCGCTGGCGGCGAAGCTGGACGTCAGCGAGGCGGCGCTCTACCGCCACTTCGCCAGCAAGGCGCAGATGTTCGAGGCGCTGATCGACTTCATCGAGACCAGCGTCTTCGGCCTCGTCAACCAGATCGTCGACAACCCGCATCCGCTGCCGCCGCCGGGCAAGGCCGCGCGCATTACCAGCGTCATGCTGCAGTTCGGCGAGAAGAACCCCGGCATGACGCGGCTCATGGTCGGCGACGCGCTGGTCTACGAGAACGAGCGGCTGGTGGCCCGCATGAACCAGTTCTTCGACCGCATCGAGTCCTCGCTGCGCCAGGCGCTGCGCGCCGCCGCCGAGGCCCAGGGCTCGCTGACGCCGACCGTGCAGGCCAATGCCCAGGCCTCGGTCTGGGTCAGCTTCATCATCGGCCGCCTGCAGCGCTATGCCCGCTCGGGCTTCAAGCGCCTGCCGACCGAGCAGCTCGAAGCCTCGCTAAGGGCGCTGGCGCAGTAGCTGCGTGGCAGGGGGCGGGGCCGTGAAGCTTGCGTGAAGTGACCGCCACCTAAACTGCGCGGATGTCTGCCGCGCTTGAATCCCTGATCGCCCGTGCCGAGGGCCTGCTGACCCGGCTGGAGGCCGTGCTGCCCCATGCCGCCACGCCGCCCGACTGGGCCGCGTCCACCGCCTTCCGCGCCCGCCGCCGCCACGGCGCGCTGTGCCTGGAGCCGGTGCGCTCGGTCAGTCGCATCCGTCTGGCCGACCTGCAGGAGGTCGAGCCGCAGAAGGAGAAGCTGCTGCGCAACACGGCCCAGTTCGTCGCCGGCCGGCCGGCCAACAACGTGCTGCTGACGGGCGCCAAGGGCACCGGCAAGAGCTCGCTGATCAAGGCCGTGCTGAACGAGTTCTCGGGCCGGGGCCTGCGCCTGATCGAGGTCGACAAGGCCGACCTCGTCGACCTGCCGGACCTCGTCGAGCAGGTCCAGGGCCGGCCGGAGCGCTTCGTCGTTTTCTGCGACGACCTGAGCTTCGACGAAGGCGAGGCCGGCTACAAGGCGCTGAAGAGCGTGCTCGACGGCTCGGTGGCCGCGGCGAGCGACAACGTGGCTGTCTACGCGACCAGCAACCGCCGCCACCTGCTGCCCGAGAAGATGGCGGACAACCTCGGCGGCACGCACGGCGAGCACGGCGAGATCCATCCGGGCGAGGCGGTGGAGGAAAAGATCTCGCTGTCCGAGCGCTTCGGCCTGTGGATCAGCTTCTACCCCTTCAGCCAGAACGAATACCTGGCCATCGTCGCGCAATGGCTGCGCCATTTCGGGCTGGACGACGCGGCCATCGCGGCGGCGCGCCAGCCGGCGCTGATCTGGGCGCTGGAGCGCGGTTCGCGCTCGGGCCGCGTGGCCTTCCAGTTCGCGCGCGACCTGGCGGGGCGCACGGAATGAGCAGTCAACGCCCCCTCACCGAGGTCGCCGTCGGCGTGCTCATCGCGCCGGACGGCCAGTTCCTGCTGACCACGCGACCCGAGGGCAAGGTCTACGCCGGCTACTGGGAGTTCCCGGGCGGCAAGGTCGAGGCCGGCGAAAGCGTCGAGCAGGCGCTGGCGCGCGAACTGCGCGAGGAAATCGGCATCGAGATCGGCCAGGCCCACCCGTGGAAGACCGAGATCTTCGACTACCCCCACGCGCTGGTGCGGCTGAACTTCTGCAAGGTCTTCGACTGGCAGGGCGAGTTCCAGATGCTGGAAGGCCAGCGGATGGCCTGGGCCGGGCTGCCGGTGCGGGTCCAGCCCGTGCTGCCGGGCACCATCCCCGTGCTGAAGTGGTTTGCCGAGGAGCGCCACCATGCCGGCCCGACTCACCTAGACTGAAACCATGAGCAACTGGTTGGACGAAGTGAAGTGGGACGACAAGGGCCTGGTGCCTGTCATCGCCCAGGAGCAGGGCACGGGCGACGTGCTGATGTTCGCGTGGATGAACCGCGAGGCGCTGGCGCTGACGGCGGAGCGCGGCCAGGCGGTCTACTTCAGCCGTTCGCGCAACAAGCTCTGGCACAAGGGCGAGGAGAGCGGGCATTTCCAGCAGGTGCACGCCATCCGCATGGACTGCGACAACGACGTCGTGCTGCTGACCGTCACCCAGCTCGGGCACGAGCCCGATGAACCTGGGATAGCCTGCCACACCGGCCGCCACAGCTGTTTCTTCCAGAAGCTGGAGAACGGCGTCTGGAGCGCCGTCGAGCCGGTGCTGAAGGACCCGAAGAAGATTTATGACTGACGACATCCTCTCCCGCATCGGCGCCGTCATCGAGTCCCGCAAGGGCGCCGACCCCGCCACCAGCTACGTCGCCAAGCTCTTCGACAAGGGCCTGGACAGCATCCTGAAGAAGGTCGGCGAGGAAGCCACCGAGACCGTCATGGCCGCCAAGGATGGCGATCCGCAGAAGCTTGTCTACGAGGTGGCCGACCTGTGGTTCCACAGCATGGTGGCGCTGGCCCACTTCGGCCTCAAGCCCGAGGACGTACTTAGGGAACTCGCGCGTCGCGAAGGGCTGTCGGGCCTGGAAGAATTCGCGGCCCGCAACACCCCAGGGAGGAAAAACCCATGAGCGACAACCCGAGCCCCGCGACCCTCGACGCTGCCGTGCCCGCACAGAAGCTGGAAAGCCTCAAGCAGCTGACGATGGTCACCTACATCCTCTACGCGCTGAGCACGTTCACCGGCTTCACCGGCATCGTCGCGATCATCATCAACTACATCAAGCGCGAGGACACGGCCGGCACGATCTACGCCAGCCACTTCACCTGGCAGATCCGCACCTTCTGGTGGAGCCTGGTGTGGGCGGTCCTGGGCTTCGCCACGATGATCGTCGGCGTGGGCTTCCTGATCCTCGCCATCGACGGGATCTGGGTGCTCTACCGCATCGTCAAGGGCTTCCTGAACTGGAACGACGGCAAACCCATGTCGGTCTGAAGCGAGGCCCGCGATGAGTCACGACCCCAGCTGCATCTTCTGCAAGATCGTTGCCGGCCAGATCCCGAGCCGGAAGGCCTACGAGGACGAAGACGTCCTGGCCTTCCACGACATCCACCCCTGGGCGCCCGTCCACGTCCTCATCATCCCCAAGCGCCACATCGCGTCGATGGCCGACGTGACCGAGGCCGAGGCGGCCCTGCTGGGCAAGATGACGGCACTCGGCACCCAGCTGATGAAGGAGCTGGGCGTGAGCAACGGCTTCCGCCACGTCATCAACACCGGCCCGGACGGCGGCCAGGAGGTGTACCACCTGCATCTGCATGTGATGGGCGGGCCGAGGCCGTGGTTGAAGGGCTGAGCCGGCACCGAGCGCAGTGCCTGCGCACTGCGTGACGCCCGGCGAAGGCCCGACTCCCTGCAGGGAGTCGGGCATGAGGCACCTGTCACCTAGAATTTGAGCCAGTCCTCAAGGAGTAAGCATCATGGGTTCATTCAGCATCTGGCACTGGCTGATCGTCCTCGTCGTCGTCATCGCGATCTTCGGCACCAAGAAGCTGCGCAACGTCGGTTCCGACCTCGGCGCCGCGGTCAAGGGCTTCAAGGACGGCATGAAGGACGGTGCCGCCGATGCGCCGGCCGCGCCGACCCAGCAGGTCACGGCCGGCAAGGCCCACGACCCCAACACGGTCGACGTCGACGCCAAGACCAAGTCCTGAGCCCGACGAGTGCTTGACTTCGGCTTCGACAAGCTCGCGCTGATCGGCGCGGTGGCCTTGATCGTCATCGGCCCCGAGAAGCTGCCGCGCGTCGCCCGCACGGTGGGCACCCTGCTCGGCAAGGCGCAGCGCTATGTGGCCGACGTGAAGGCCGAGGTCAACCGCTCCATCGAGCTGGAGGAGCTTCAGAAGATGAAGTCCCAGTTCGAGACGGCGGCGCGCGACGTCGAGCAGAGCGTGCGCCAGGAGGTCGACTCGGCCACCCAGGTCTTCGACCAGACCTGGCGCGATGTGACCGGGGAGGGCTCGTCCTACGAGGCCGCCTCGGCCATCGCGCCGCCGCCGCCCGAGTACCGCCACCCGAAGAAGAACTGGAGGCTCAAGCGCGGCGCGACGCCGCTGTGGTTCAAGCAGCAGGCCGGCGTGCGCCGCCACACCCAGTCCGGCGCCGCGCGCGTCGCGCGCTTTAGGCCGCCCGGCCTGCGGAAATGAGCTCCTCCTTCCAGAAACCCGACCACGACGAACTGGCCGGCACCGAGCAGCCCTTCGTCGCCCACCTGATGGAGCTGCGCGACCGGCTGCTGCGCGCCATCCTGGCCATCGGCATCTGCTTCGGCATCCTGGTCATCTACCCCGGCCCCGGCCCGCTCTACGACCTGCTGGCCGCGCCGCTGGTGTCGCATCTGCCGGTCGGCACCAAGCTGATCGCCACCAATGTCATCGCGCCCTTCTTCGTGCCGCTGAAGATCACGCTGCTGGCCGGCTTCCTGCTGGCCCTGCCGGTGGTGCTCTACCAGGCCTGGGCCTTCGTCGCGCCGGGCCTGTATTCGCACGAGAAGCGCCTCGTGCTGCCGCTGGTCGTGTCGAGCACGCTGCTGTTCTTCGCCGGCGTGGCCTTCTGCTATTTCTTCGTCTTCGGCCAGGTCTTCAAGTTCATCCAGAACTTCGCGCCCAAGAGCATCACGGCGGCGCCGGACATCGAGGCCTACCTGGGCTTCGTGATGAATATGTTCATCGCCTTCGGCGCGGCCTTCGAGGTGCCGGTCATCGTCGTCGTGCTGGCGCGCATCGGCGTCGTGTCGGTGGACAAGTTGCGCGAATGGCGCGGCTACTTCATCGTCGTGGCCTTCATCGTCGCCGCCGTCATCACGCCGCCCGACATCGTCTCGCAGCTCGCGCTGGCCATCCCGATGTGCCTGCTCTACGAGCTGGGCCTGCTGGCGGCCGGCTACTTCATCCGCAGCACCAAGGCGCCCGAGGACGAGCCGCCCGCGGCCTAGTCGTCCTCGGCCTGCCGCTGCGGCCTGGGCCGCTGGGCGACGGCGAGCTGGAAGCTCATGGCCTTGCCGGCGCGCTGCACGGCCACCTCGACCTTGCTCTCGGGCTTCAGCGCCGCGACGCTGGCCAGCAGCTCGGCCGGCGTCGCCACCGTGTGAGCGCCGATGCGAGTCAGCACGTCGCCGGGCCTGATGCCCGCGAGCGCCGCCGGCGCCTCGGCCACGACGCCACCGATCAGCACGCCCTTGGCGTCCGTGCCGAGCTTGAGCGCCTCGGCCAGCTCGGGCGTCAGCTCGCGCGTCTGCACGCCGATCCAGCCGCGCGCGACGACGCCGTCCTTCAGCAGCGCCGCGGCCACCTGGCGCGCCACGTCGACGGGAATGGCGAAGCCGATGCCCAGCGAGCCGCCGCTGCGCGAGAAGATGGCCGTGTTGATGCCGACGAGCCGGCCGTCGGCGTCCACCAGCGCGCCGCCCGAATTGCCCGGGTTGATGGCCGCGTCGGTCTGGATGAAGTTCTCGAAGGTGTTGATGCCGAGCTGGCTGCGGCCCAGCGCCGACACGATGCCCGAGGTCACGGTCTGGCCGACGTTGAAGGGGTTGCCGATGGCCAGCACCGCGTCGCCCACGGCCAGGCTGGCCGCGTCGCCGAGCGGGATGGTCGGCAGATTGGGCAGCGCGATCTTCAGCACGGCCACGTCCGTCTCGGGGTCGGTGCCGACGAGGGTGGCCTGGGCCTGGCGGCCGTCGCTGAGCTGGACCTCGATGTCGGAGGCGCCCTCGACGACATGGTTGTTCGTCAGCAGCACGCCGTCGGCCGAGATGATGACGCCCGAGCCCAGGCCCAGCTGCGGGCCGCCGCGCGGGCGCGAGCCGAAGGGAAAGCCCGGGAAGCCGAACAGCGGCTCGCGCGCGCGGCCGGCCGCCCGCGGCGGCGCCTTGCTGGCCGTGATGCTGACGACGGCGGGCGACGCGATGCGCGCGGCCTGGGAGAAGCCGGCCCGCACGACCGACGCGGCCGGAGCCGGCGGCAGCGCGATCTGGCGTGCAGTGGCGGCGATCGCCGCGTCAGGTCTGCGGTCCTGGGCCAGCCATTGCGGCTTCAGCGTCGCGACGACGAAGAGGGCCGCCAGGGCGACCGTGACCGCCTGCGCGAAAATCAGCCAGAGCCGCTTCAACACCCCAATTCCTTCTCAAGCCATGACCGATCGCGCCGCGCTGGAGCTCCGCCTCAACGAGTTGCTGGAGCCTGGGCGCTTCAAGGATTATGGGCCGAACGGTCTGCAGGTCGAGGGCCGCGCCGAGGTCCGCCATCTGGTCTGCGGGGTCACGGCCAGCCTGGCGCTGATCGACGCCGCCATCGCGGCCCGGGCCGACGCCATCCTCGTGCACCACGGCCTGTTCTGGCGCGGCCACGACGGCCGCGTCACCGGCTGGATGAAGCAGCGCCTGGCGCGGCTGCTGGCCCATGACATCAACCTCTTGGCCTACCACCTGCCGCTGGACGCCCACCCGACGCTGGGCAACAACGCCCAGCTCGGCGCGCGCTTCGGCTGGACCGCGGACCGGCGCTTCGGCGAGCAGGACCTGGGCTTCAGCGCCGCGATCGAGCCCACCGAACTGCCGGCGCTGACCGCCCGGCTGCGCGACGTGCTGGGCCGCGACGTGACCGCCGTGCCCGGCGACGGCCGGCCGCTGCGCCGCGTCGCCTGGTGCACGGGCGGCGCCCAGGGCTATTTCGAATCGGCCATCGCAGCCGGCGCCGATGTCTTCGTCACCGGCGAGATCTCCGAGCCCCAGGCCCACTACGCCCGCGAGACCGGCGTCGCCTTCGTCGCGGCCGGCCACCACGCGACCGAGCGCTACGGCGTGCAGGGCCTGAGCGCCCGGGTCGCGCAGGACCTGGGCCTGAGCTGGCAGTTCATCGACGTGGACAACCCGGCTTAGGCGGCGTTTGCGAGCGCGTAGGCGATGGCCGCGCGCACGGCGGTGACCTGGGCCGCCAGGCACTGCTGGGGCGTCGTGCGGGCGCTGTCCGGGTAGACCTCGGTCGTCGTGCTGAAGCGCGCACCCGTGATGGCGGCGCACAGGCCGCGACGGCCGACCTCGAAGCTGATGACGCCGTGCTGCTGCAGCGGGCATTCGATGATCTGGCCGTTGGCGTCGGGCTCCGCGATATGGGTCACGCGAGCCACCGCATCGATGACGGCGCGCTGGAAGCCGGGCTGCGGCCGGTCCACGTCGTCGACCAGGTAGAAGCCGTCGGGCACGGTGTCGGGCGTGAAGGCCTCGCCGTCGCGCGCCGCCAGCGCCGGGCGGAACTCCGACTCGTCCGAGTCCGTCGTCTCATGCAGGTCGATGTGCATCAGCACCCGGCCGCGCAGCGGCGCCAGCAGGGCCACCAGCGCGGCCGATTCGCCGGCGGAGCTGGCGTCGCGGAAGTTGCGGTTGGGGTCGAGCGCGGCCGGGTTCCAGCGCTGCACGCGCTCGTAGGCCCAGGGGCTGATGCAGGGCACGACCAGCAGGTTGGCACGGCCGGCCTGCTCCAGCCCGTGGTCGCGGACGAACTGTAAAGCGCCATGCACGCCGCTGGTCTCGTAGCCGTGCACGCCGCCGGTCACGACCAGCGTCGGCAGATCGTCGCGCCAGCCGCGGCTGCGGATGGCGCGCAGCGGGAAGCGCTCGCCGTCGTAGTCCAGCGCGCCGTAGTCGAAGACGTCGAAGTCCTGCCGCAGCGGCTCGATCGCGGCGAGTACGTCCTGGGCATGGCTGCGCTGCCGGGTCTGGCGGGCGTGCCAGGTGGCGATTTCGGCGGCGCCCCAGGCCTGGCCGGGCGTGCCGATGGGATAAGGGGTGTGGTCTTGGTTCATGGCGGCCGCAGTCTGCCAGCGAAGCGGCCGGGTGATGAAAGAATGCCGCATGACCCCGGAACATTCGCCAGGCCTGCCCCTGGCCGTCACGATGGGCGATGCCTGCGGCATCGGCCCCGAGATCATTGCCAGCCTGTGGCGGCGCGAGGTCCCGCGCGATGCCGTCGTCGTGGGCGACGTGGCCGTGCTGAGGCGGGCCGTCGCGGCGATCGGCGGTGGCCTCGCAGTAGCCGAGTTGCAGGGTCTGGACGAACTGGACCGCGTGCCGCCGCGCTGCCTGCCGGTCTGGCAGCCTGCGGGGCTGCCGGCCGGCCTCGTCGATGCGCCGCTGGGTCGCGTCGATGCGCGCGCCGGTGCGGCCGCGGCCCGCTGCATCGAGGCGGCCGTGGCTGAGATTCAGGCCGGCCGGGCGCGGGCCCTCGTCACGGCGCCCATCCACAAGGAGGCGCTGCACGCGGCCGGCTCGCCCTACCCGGGTCACACCGAGATGCTGCAGGCCCTGGCCGGCGGGGTGCCGGTGCGCATGATGCTGGCCAACGAGGAACTGCGCACGGTGCTGGTCACGATCCACTGCTCGCTGCGCGACGCGATCACGCGCGTCACGCGCGAGGCCGTGCTGGAGACGCTGCACATCACCGGCGCGGCGCTGCGGCGCATGGGGCTGCAGGCGCCGCGCATCGCGGTGGCCGGGCTGAACCCGCATGCCGGCGAGGGCGGCCTGTTCGGCGACGAGGAGATCCGGCACATCGCGCCCGCCATCGCCGACGCGCGCGCGGCCGGCTGGGAGGCCAGCGGCCCCTATGCGCCCGACACGGTCTTCATGCGCGCCCGCCGCGGCGAGTTCGATGTCGTCGTCGCGATGACGCACGACCACGGGCTGATCCCGGTGAAGTATCTGGGCGTGGAGCAGGGCGTGAACGTGACGCTGGGCCTGCCCTTCGTGCGCACCAGCCCCGACCACGGCACCGCCTTCGACATCGCCGGGCGCGGCATCGCCGACCCGGCCAGCTTGGGCGCGGCGCTGGCGATGGCGCGGCGGCTCACCCCCTGAGCGCCGCCAGCTGCGCCCGCGTGCGCGCGGTGGCGCGCTCCAGCAGATAGGCCTGCTCGTAGGCCCGCATGCGGCCGGCCTCGCAGAGCTTCCTCAGCATGCGCGCCGTCATCGTCACCGTCTCCTGGTGGCGGCTGCCGTGCGTGAAGATGAAGAAGCTGCGCCCGGCGCTGACATGGGCCAGGCGCATCTTCTGCCACTCGCTGCCCGTGTGCATCTGATAGGCGAAGCCGAGCTGCATGTTGTCCATCAGCAGCGCGCCGCTGCTGGGCTCGGGTGCGCTCTCGGCGGCGGGCAGGCCATCGATGGAGATGTCCACCGCTTCCAGCGGCGCCGCGGCCTCGTCGTTGCCCGACAGGTCCAGGTCGAGTTCGCCGTTCCAGTCGACGCTGGCGTCCTCGACCAGGCCCAGGCTCTTGGCCTCGTTCGGCGTCAGGCGCTGGCTGGCATCGAGGTCGCCGGGGGCGGTCTCGCCGGCCATGGGCTTGCCGAGGTCGGCCTCGGCCGGCGGCGGCACGCCGAAGATCTGGTCGAGCTGCCTGACCAGCAGATTGGTGTCGAGGGCGCTGGGCGCGGCGCCCTTCAGCGATTCGGCGTGGGCCGGCAGCAGCGCACCGAAGAAGTCCTTGCGCGGCGCATCCGGCCAGCGGATCAGGTCCATGCCCTCGTTGAGGGTGCGCATCAGATTGGGCAGCTCGCGCAGGAAGTCGGCGCGCGCCGCCGTGCCGCCCTTGGGCTGCACGCTCATGACCAGGCTGCGGCCGAGTTGGCGCAGCCGCAGCGCGCGCTCGGGGGCGCCTTCGCGCGAGGCCAGCACGATGGCCTGGCTCCAGACCTGGGCCAGGAAGCTGCGCAGGAAGTCCTGCATCGGCACCTTGGCCAGGGCCTGCTGCAGTTGCAGCGCATAGCGCTGCTGCAGGCGCAGGTCGGTCTCGCGGCGCTCGACGACGGCGGCTGCGTCGCCGGCGGCCTTCAGCGTCGCGCGGGTCTGCTCGGCGATGAAGGCTTCGAGGGCGTCCAGCTTGGCCGTGTAGACGTCCATGCGGTCGAAGTCGCCCTGGGCCACGTCCTGCACGAGGTCGCGCACATGGGCCAGGAAGGAGCGGCCCGGGTCGTCGCTGAAATCGTCGAAGGCGCAGGCCAGCGAGGCCATGCGGTTGACGAACTGGCGCACCGGGTGGCGGCGCGACGAGAAGAAGGTTTCGTCGCCCAGGGCCACGCGCAGCACCGGCAGCTGCAGCCGGGCCAGCAGGCGCGCCATCTGCGGCGGTACCTTGGGGTCGGACAGGATCTGGTCGAACAGGCCCGCGACGACGTCGATGACCATGTGGTCCAGCCGGCCTGTCGCGGCCTGGCGCAGCTCGTCGCGGTGCTGGTGGATCAGGTTGGCCGGCAGCGGCAACTGGCCCCAGGCGCTGGGCGAGTCGCCGCCGAGCGTGTCCAGGCCCATGCGGCCGGACTGGCCATGGCTGTCGTAGCCGGCCTCGTAGGCGGCCGGCGCCTGCGCGAGCTGGCGCAGCAGGTCCATCATCTGCGGGTCGACGCGGCCGATGCCGCCGCCCCGGCCGAAGCCGCCGCTGCGGCCCAGGCCGCCATGGCCCGAGCCGCCGTAGCCGCCGGCCCGCGTCGACACGCCGCCATGGCCGGAGTCGAGCTCGCCCGGCTGCGTGGAAGGGCCCAGGCCGCCGTAGCGCGACACGCCGCCATCCGGTGTCGCGCGCACGCGCAAGTCCTGCGGGCGCAGGCCGCGCGAGCGCAGCAGCTCGGCGATGTCGGCATAGCAGGCGCGCATTTCCTGGGCCAGCGCGCGGGTCAGCTCGTCGGTCAGCGTCTGGCGGGTCTGCGGGTCGTCGGTGATGGACTGCACCGCGTCGAGCAGGGCCTGGCCGATCAGTTCGGGCCGCAGCGGGTTGCGCTCGCCGACCTGGATGCCCGAGACGTAGGACTCGACCTCGCGCAGCTCCCATTCGCTGTGATGGCCGATGGCCAGGCCGATGCGGTCGGCCGCGACGAGGTTGTTGACCTGGTCGTCGTCCATCAGCGAGAGCTCGCCCCAGGCCGTCTTCTTCGCGCCGCTCTGCACGGGCCTGGTGTCGGCCTGCTCGGCCGCGACCTGCCTGCGCAGCCCCTGCACGAAGCGTTGCGAAAAGATGCCCTGCTGCTGGCGGAACACGAACTGCGCCGCCAGCAGCGCATCGCGGCGTTTGATCTGCCCGGCCGACAGCGCCGACAGGCCCAGGCCTTCCGCGCAGCGCTCGGCCGCCTGCTCACCCGCAAGGCGGATGCGGGTCAGCGAGGCTTCGAGATGCGGATTCAGGCGTATTTCGGGCGCGTTCATCAACAAGGGCCGCGGGCGTCACCGAAAGTATCGCGCGAGCAACAAGTCCGGGTTTCCAGCAGGTTGCCAACTTCGTGGCAGAAAAAAGCCCGGTAACCATTACTTACCGGGCATTTCTGAGGACAGGGGACTCAGCGCTTGAGCGAATCGCGGATCTCGCGCAGCAGCTGGATGTCTTCGGGCGTCGGGGGCGGCTCGGCCGGCGCGGGCGCGGCCTCGGGCTCGCGCTTGAGGCGGTTGATCTGCTTGATCATCAGGAAGATCACGAGGGCCAGGATGATGAAGTTCAGCGACACGGTGATGAAGCTGCCGTAGGCCAGCACGGCGCCGGCCTTCTTGGCCTCGGCCAGCGTCTGGGCCGTCTGGCCGGCCAGCGGCACGAAGTAGTTGCTGAAGTCCAGCCCGCCGAAGATCTTGCTGACGACCGGCATGATGACGTCGCCCACCAGCGAGTCGACGATCTTGCCGAAGGCGCCGCCGATGATCACGCCGACCGCGAGGTCGACGACATTGCCTTTGACGGCGAACTCCTTGAATTCGGAAAAGAAACTCATCCGGGGCTCCTTTGGGATCGTTTGGGGGGAGAGAAGGGCGCCGATATTGTCGGCAAGGGTGGGAGTGTAGAAGGCGGGTAAACCTGCGGTCCCTGGCCGGTCCGGCATGGCCGGGGCGCGAAGCGGCGTCCGTTAGAATTCTCGGCTGCCCCTGATCAGAAGTCTCGGATTCGAAGTCTCTTTAGAGGACCCTCATGAGTGACCAGCAAGTGGACCAAGGCAAACGCACATGGCTGATCGCGACCGGTGTGACCGGCGCCGTCGGCGGTGTCGCGACTGCCGTGCCCTTCGTCAGCACCTTCGCGCCCAGTGAGCGTGCCAAGGCGGCCGGCGCCCCGGTCGAGGTGGACATCGGCGCCATCAAGCCCGGCGAGAAGCTGACCGTCGAGTGGCGCGGCAAGCCGGTCTGGATCGTGCGCCGCACGCCCGAGCAGATCGAGGCCCTGAAGAAGAACGACATCCAGCTGGCCGACCCGAATTCCGAGCGCAAGGCCTACCCCATCCCCGACTATGCGAAGAACGAGGGCCGCTCGATCAAGCCCGAGTACCTCGTCGTCGTCGGCATCTGCTCGCATCTGGGCTGCTCGCCCAGCGACAAATTCGCCGCCGGTCCCCAGCCCTCGCTGCCGGACGACTGGAACGGCGGCTTCCTCTGCCCCTGCCACGGCTCGACCTTCGACATGGCCGGCCGCGTCTTCAAGAACAAGCCGGCGCCCGACAACCTCGAAGTGCCGCCCCACATGTACCTGACCGACAGCCGCCTGCTGATCGGCGAGGACAAGAAGGCCTGACCAGAACAAAACGGGACGACGAGACATGGCTGAATTCAAGGAAGCTCCCGCAGGCGCCTCGATGGGCGTGAAGACCGTGACCTGGCTGGAGAACCGGTTCCCGACCGCGTTCGACGCCTACAAGGTCCACATGTCGGAGTATTACGCGCCGAAGAACTTCAACTGGTGGTACATCTTCGGCTCGCTGGCGCTGCTGGTGCTGGTGATCCAGATCGTCACCGGCATCTTCCTGGTGATGCACTACAAGCCGGACGCGGGCCTGGCCTTCGCGTCGGTCGAGTACATCATGCGCGACGTGCCCTGGGGCTGGTTGATCCGCTATATGCACAGCACGGGCGCCTCGGCCTTCTTCGTGGTCGTCTACCTGCACATGTTCCGCGGCCTGATCTATGGCAGCTACCGCAAGCCGCGCGAGCTGGTCTGGATCTTCGGCTGCGCGATCTTCCTGTGCCTGATGGCCGAGGCCTTCATGGGCTATCTGCTGCCCTGGGGCCAGATGTCCTACTGGGGCGCCCAGGTCATCGTGAACCTGTTCGCCGCCGTGCCCTTCGTCGGCCCGGACCTGGCGCTGATGATCCGCGGCGACTACGTCGTCGGCGATGCGACGCTGAACCGCTTCTTCAGCTTCCACGTCATCGCGGTGCCGCTGGTGCTGCTGGGCCTGGTGGTGGCCCACCTGCTGGCCCTCCACGACGTCGGCTCCAACAACCCCGACGGCGTCGAGATCAAGAAAGGCCCCAAGGACGCGAACGGCAAGCCGCTGGACGGCGTGCCCTTCCACCCGTTCTACACGGTGCACGACATCTACGGCGTCTGCCTGTTCCTGATGGTGTTCACCGCCATCCTCTTCTTCGCGCCCGAGTTCGGTGGCTATTTCCTGGAGTACAACAACTTCATCCCGGCCGACCCGCTGAAGACGCCGCCTCACATCGCGCCGGTCTGGTACTTCACGCCCTACTACTCGATGCTGCGCGCGACGACCGACGTGATGGTCAACGTGCTCGTGGGCGTCGTCGGCATCGCGGCCGTCGTGAGCTTCCTGAAGGGCAGATTCGGCGGCGCGGCGAAGGTGGCGCTGCTGGTGGCTGCGGTCGCGCTGATCTTTCTGCTCAAGGTCTTCGACGCCAAGTTCTGGGGCGTCGTCGTCATGGGCGGCGCCGTCATCATCCTGTTCTTCCTGCCCTGGCTGGATCACAGCCCGGTCAAGTCCATCCGCTACCGGCCCGACTGGCACAAATACGTCTACGCCGTCTTCGTGGTGTTCTTCCTCGTGCTCGGCTATCTCGGCATCCAGCCGCCGAGCGACATGGGCACGCTGGTGGCCCAGGCCGGCACGCTGTTCTATTTCGGCTTCTTCCTGCTGATGCCCTGGTGGAGCCGCCTCGGGACGCCCAAGCCGGTGCCCGACCGCGTGACCTTCCATGCCCATTGAGCCGCGGAGCAGAACATCCATGAAAAAGCTGATCGCCCTGCTGCTGGCCTCCCTGAGCCTTGCCGGCGCCGTCCAGGCCAATACCGGTGGCATGGAGTGGGACAAGTTCCCGAAGGAGAAGATGTCGGACATGGCCGCGCTGCAGACCGGCGCCAAGCTGTTCGTCAACTACTGCCTGAACTGCCATTCCGCCGCCTACATGCGCTACAACCGCATGCGCGACATCGGCCTGACGGAAGTCGAGATCAAGAACAACCTGCTGTTCGCCGCCGACAAGGTCGGCGAGACCATGAAGGTCAGCCTCGATCCCAGGGAAGCCAAGGCCTGGTTTGGCGCCAACCCGCCGGACCTGTCCGTCATCGCCCGCTCGCGTGCCGACGGCGCCAAGGGCTCGGGTGCAGACTACCTCTACACCTATATGCGGAGCTTCTACCGCGACGACACCAAGGCCACCGGCTGGAACAACCTGGCCTTCCCGAGCGTCGCGATGCCGCATGTGATGTGGGAATTGCAGGGCCAGCGCGCCGCCAGGTTCGAGGAAGCCGCCGACCCGCACGACCATGAAAAGAAGGTCCATGTCTTCGCCGGCTACGAGCAGCTGACGCCCGGCAAGCTGACCGAGCACCAGTACGACGAGGCGGTGGCCGACCTCGTCGCCTATCTGCAGTGGATGGGTGAGCCGGCCCAGGGCCAGCGCTTCCAGCTGGGCGTGGTCGTGCTGATCTTCCTCGGCCTCCTGACCGTATTTGCGTGGCGGCTGAACGCCTCGTTCTGGAAGGACGTGAAGTAAGCACCGTCCTTCCCGGCACCGCCTCAGGCGGCGCCGAACCACGCAGTGGGGCGCGCCTCGGCCACCCACTGCGTTTGCTTTTTCAGCGCGGCAGCCGTCGCGCGTTTTGATTGACTGACCCCTCGGGAGCCCAAGCCATGATGGTCCTCTACTCTGGAACCACCGACCCCTACTCGCACCGCTGCCGTTTCGTGCTGTTCGAGAAAGGCATGGACTTCGAGATCCGCGACGTTGACCTGTTCGCGAAGCCTGAAGACATCGCTCTGATGAACCCGTACAACGAGGTGCCCATCCTCGTCGAGCGCGACCTCATCCTGTACGAATCGCACATCATCAACGAGTACATCGACGAGCGCTTCCCGCACCCGCAGCTGATGCCCGGCGACCCGGTCGCCCGCGCCCGCGTGCGCCTGTTCCTGCTGAACTTCGAGAAGGAGCTGTTCGCCCACGTGAACATCCTCGAAGGCCGCGGCACGACGACCAAGGCGACGGACAAGCAGCTGGAAAAGGCCCGCTCGCAGATCCGCGACCGCCTGACCCAGCTCGCGCCCATCTTCCTGAAGAACAAGTACATGCTGGGCGACGACTTCTCGATGCTCGACGTGGCCATCGCCCCGCTGCTGTGGCGCCTGGACTACTACGGCATCGACATGTCCAAGAACGCGCTGCCGCTGTTGAAGTACGCCGAGCGCATCTTCAGCCGTCCGGCCTACATCGAGGCGCTGACGCCGTCCGAAAAGGTCATGCGCCGCTGATGGACCAGACCCCCGCTTCCGGCGGCGCGGGTGGGGGCACGTCCACCCGCCCCTACCTGATTCGCGCGCTGCACGACTGGTGCACGGACAACGGCTTCACGCCCTATATCGCGGTCCACGTCGACCGCTCGGTGCAGGTGCCGATGGAATACGTGTCCAACAACGAGATCGTGCTGAACATCGGCTTCGACGCGACCAGCGGCCTGGACCTCGGCAACGAGTTCATCCAGTTCAAGGCCCGCTTCGGCGGTGTCGCGCGCGAGATCGTCGTGCCGGTGGGCCATGTCGTCGCCATCTACGCCCGCGAAAACGGCCAGGGCATGGCCTTCCCGGCGCCGGAGTCGCCGCAGGAGGGCGCGCCGCCGCCGCCCCTGCCCGCGGCCGAGCCTCGCCGTGGGCTGCGCCTCGCATCCGAGAGCCACGAAGGCGAGCCCGACGACGAACCGCCGCCCGAAACGCCTGGTGGTGGTGCGCGCCCTGCGCTGAAGCGCGTGAAATGACGCTCCTGCGCGAAGAGCGTGCGGCAAGCGCCTAGAATCGCGCCCTGTTTTTCGCCGGCTTAGCTCAGTTGGTAGAGCAACCGCCTTGTAAGCGGTAGGTCATCAGTTCGAATCCGATAGCCGGCACCAAAAGCGACCCACTGCCCGACGGCAGTGGGTTTTTCACTTCTGCATCAGCTTCAAACGGATGCGTCCGGGCAACCCGGCCTGGGCCAGCAGGCCCTCCAGGCGCGGCAGCAGATGCCGCAGCTTGGCCGCGACGGCGGCGTTGGCGGCCAGCAGGCTCCAGCCGTCCTCGTCGATCGGCCCCGGCTGCAGGCTGGCCAGCAGCGTTCCGGGCAGGGCCGGTGCGATGACGCGCAGGCGCCGCCGCGAGGCTTCAAGCCGCGCGCCGAGCTGGTTCAGGCCCTCGTGGGCGCGCAGGGCGTCGGCCACCGGCATCGGCGACGGCACGCTGGCGCGCTGGCTCCGGGGGGCGAGATAGCGGGGCGCGGTGGACATGGCCGGAGTGTAGTCAGCCGGCTGGCGCCGCGGGCTGCGCCAGGGCGTCGCGCCCTGCGCCAGGGCGTCGCGCCCTGCCCCACTGCTAAACTGCGCCGTTTTGCGCGGCCGGGCAGGCCCTTCTTGCAATGCCCCGCCGCGACCCCAGATTCGCGCCTCGCGCCGGCCGCCCCGCCGGCCGCCCGTCAGCCTCATTCATCGCAGCATGTTGCCCAAGCTTCTCACCTCGATTTTCGGCAGCCGCAACGAGCGTTTGCTTAAGCTTTATCGCCGCACCGTGCAGCAGATCAATGCGCTGGAGCCGAAATACGAGGCGCTGAGCGACGACGAACTGCGCGCGCAGACGGCCGAGTTCAAGCAGCGCCTGGCCGGCGGCGCCACGGTCGACGACATCCTGCCCGAGGCCTTTGCCGTCTGCCGCGAAGGCAGCAAGCGCGCGCTGAAGATGCGCCACTTCGACGTGCAGCTGATCGGCGGCATGGTGCTCAACGCCGGCAAGGTCGCCGAAATGCGCACCGGCGAAGGCAAGACGCTGATGGCCACGCTGCCCGTCTACCTGAACGCGCTGACGGGCAAGGGCGTCCACGTCGTCACGGTCAACGACTACCTCGCGCGCCGCGACGCCGAGTGGATGGCCAGGCTCTACAACTTCCTGGGCCTGACGGTCGGCATCAACCTGCCGCAGATGCCGCGCGAGCAGAAGCAGGCCGCCTACGCCGCCGACGTCACCTACGGCACCAACAACGAGTATGGCTTCGACTACCTGCGCGACAACATGGTCTACGAGACGGCCGACCGCGTGCAGCGCGGCCTGGCCTACGCCATCGTCGACGAGGTGGACTCCATCCTGATCGACGAGGCGCGCACGCCGCTGATCATCTCGGGCCAGGCCGACGACCATACCGACGTCTACCTGAAGATCAACGCCGTCGTGCCGGGCCTGAAGAAGCAGATCGGCGAGCTGGATCCGCGCACCGGCGAAGGCGTCATCGAGCCGGGCGACTTCACGGTGGACGAAAAATCCCACCAGATCCACCTGACCGAGGACGGCCACGAGGTCGCCGAGCGCCTGCTGACCCAGGCCGGCCTGATCCCCGAAGGCGCCAGCCTCTACGACGCGGCCAACATCACGCTGATGCATCACCTGAATGCAGCGCTGCGGGCCCACCACGTCTATCACAAGGACCAGAGCTACGTCGTGCAGAACGGCGAGGTCATCATCGTCGACGAGTTCACCGGCCGCCTGATGTCGGGCCGCCGCTGGAGCGACGGCCTGCACCAGGCCGTCGAGGCCAAGGAAGGCGTGGCCATCCAGGCCGAGAACCAGACGCTGGCCTCCATCACCTTCCAGAACTACTTCCGCATGTACGGCAAGCTGTCCGGCATGACGGGCACGGCCGACACCGAGGCCTACGAGTTCCAGGAGATCTACGGCCTCGAGACCGTCGTCATCCCGCCGAACCGCCCGACCATCCGCAAGGACGAGCTGGACCTGGTCTACAAGACCGACAAGGAAAAGTACGACGCCGTCATCCAGGACATCCGTGCCTGCCACGAGCGCGGCCAGCCGGTGCTGGTGGGCACGACATCCATCGAGAACTCCGAGCTGATCTCCAAGCTGCTGCAGGCCGCCAAGCTGCCGCACAACGTGCTGAACGCCAAGCAGCACGCCAAGGAGGCCGAGATCGTCGCCCAGGCCGGCCGCCCCGGCGTCATCACCATCGCGACCAATATGGCCGGCCGCGGCACCGACATCGTGCTGGGCGGCAACGTCGAGAAGCAGGTCCAGTTCATCGAAGCCGACGAGGCCATCCCGGCCGACGAGAAGGCCCGCCGCATCCAGCAGCTGCACGACGAGTGGCAGGGCTTGCACGACAAGGTCAAGGCCGAGGGCGGCCTGCGCATCATCGCGACCGAGCGCCACGAGAGCCGCCGCATCGACAACCAGCTGCGCGGCCGCTCGGGCCGCCAGGGCGACCCTGGCAGCTCGCGCTTCTACCTGTCGCTGGACGACCAGCTGATGCGCATCTTCGCCGGCGAGCGCGTACGCGCCATCATGGACCGGCTCAAGATGCCCGAGGGCGAGGCCATCGAGGCCGGCATCGTCACGCGCAGCATCGAAGGCGCGCAGCGCAAGGTCGAGGCCCGCAACTTCGACATCCGCAAGCAGCTGCTCGAATACGACGACGTGTCGAACGACCAGCGCAAGGTCATCTACCAGCAGCGCAACGACATCCTCGAGGCCGAGGCCCTGGTCGCCCAGATCGCATCGCTGCGCGCCTCCACGCTGACCGACGTCGTGCGCAGCTTCGTGCCGGCCGAGAGCCTGGAAGAGCAGTGGGATCTGCCTGGCCTGGAGCAGGTGCTGCAGACCGAATGGCAGATCGGCCTCTCGCTGGCCGACCTCGTCAAGAAGAGCGAGTCCATCAGCGACGAGGACATCGTCGAGGCCGTCGTCAAGGCCGGCGACGAGCTGTTCCAAAGCAAGCTGGACCGTGTCGGCATCGAGCAGTTCAACCCCTTCATGCGCATGGTGCTGCTGCAGAGCATCGACCAGCGCTGGCGCGAGCACCTGGCCGCGCTGGACTATCTGCGCCAGGGCATCCACCTGCGCGGCTACGCCCAGAAGAACCCCAAGCAGGAATACAAGCGCGAGGCCTTCGAGCTGTTCTCCCAACTGCTCGACCTGGTGAAGATGGAGGTCACCCGCACGCTGCTGAACGTGCGCATCCAGAGCCAGGAAGAGGCCAACCAGGCCGCCGAGGCCATGGAGCAGCGCGCTGCAGGCGTGTCCAACGTGACCTACCAGCATCCCAACGAGGACGGCTCCGTCAGCCAGGACGTCGACCCCGAAACCCTGCTGGCCCAGTACGGCCATGTCGGCCGCAACGACCCCTGCCCCTGCGGCAGCGGCAAGAAATTCAAGCTCTGCCACGGCAAGCTGGCCTGACGGCCGGGCGCCCGAACCCCTGCACGGGCCGGCTCAGCCGGCCCGTTTTCATGGGGAGGCGCTGTCGGGCGCCTCGCTTATCCAGGGGGAAATCCGTGCGTTTGGGCACGGTCGGCGGCCTGGGCCACGCGCATGGGGGGTGCTCACCCCGCGCGCATCCCCCTAGAGTGCAGTCCAAGACAGCCCCAAACTCGGGGTTAACCCGATAGAAATATCAGAAAGCATGTTATGAAAGCCCTGTTCGCAGCTGCTGCAATCGTCCTGGCCACCGGTGCGTCGGCCAACACGGTCAGCTTCAGCAACTACGGTCACCAGGACCTCACCGGGCTTGGCCAGGACTTTGACGACATCTACACGTTCGACCTGGCCGGCAACACCTGGGTCAGCGGGCTGCTGACGACCGGTACGCTGCTGGGCAATGCACCGGCCATCGACATCCGGCAGGTGACGCTGAGCCACCTGGGTAACAGCATTACCTGGCAGGAGACGCTCAATATCGATTGGAACGTCGCGCCCGACGGCGTCGAGCAATGGGCGTTGGCGCCCCAGTCGCTGGGTGCTGGCCAGTGGACGCTTGAGGTGGTCGGCACGTCCTACGCCGACAAGACCGGCAACGGCTATGTCGCCAACGTCGAGCTGCCGGAGCCCGGCAGCGTGGCACTGGCTGCGCTGGCCTTGGCCGGCGCCGGCCTGACGAGCACCCGCCGCCGCAAGGCCTGAGCCCTCCGGAGGCATCGGAAGACCGACATGATGAAAAGCATCGTAGTTGCAGGCCTCTTCGCCGCGGGCGCTCTGGCCGCCCAGGCCGCGGATGCCGCGACCACCGTCAACATCAAGTGGCAGGGGCTGGACACTTCGGGCGTGAAGCTCAGCACGATGGACACCACGCTGTCCAGCACCGTGCCGGTCACGAGCAACTATGCGACGACGGCCTTGAACTACAGCTACGCCGATACGGGTACGAGCTTCATCGCCTATTGCATCGAACCCAGCCAGGGCAACGGCCGCGCCAACATCACCCGCAGCTACGGCGTCGAGAGCTTCACCGGCGTGCAGGCCCAGAATCTGCAGGGCCTGTTCTCCACGGCCTACGCCGGCCTGTCGACCTACAACGACAAGGCGGCCTTCCAGCTCGCCGTGTGGGAAATGGTGCTTGAAACCGGCAGCGCGCTAGACGTGACCACCGGCAGCTTCCACCTTTCCAGCACCGACACCACCAGCGCCGCGGTCGCCAGCGAAGCCAACTCCTTTCTGGCGAACGCCCTGGCCTACAAGGGCCCGGCGCTGTACACCCTCACCAAGCTGACCAACCCGCAGCTGCAGGACCTGGTCACGGCCACGCCGCTGAGCGCCGTGCCCGAGCCCGAGAGCTATGCGCTGTTCCTGAGCGGCCTGGGCGTCGTCGGCCTGCTGGCCCGCCGCCGCATGCCGCGCTGATTGCGCCGCAAATCCTTGCAAAGGCTCCTTCGGGAGCCTTTGTCATTTCTACAATCCGCGCGCTTTCCCGAACTTTCTCCATCGAGCGCGCCATGCCCGTCAATCTCTTCGCCCCCGACCCCGCCTCTCTGTTGCCCGTGCCGGGCGTGCGCCTCGGCGTGGCGATGGCGGGTGTGCGCAAGGCCAACCGGCGCGACCTCAGCGTCATCGCGCTGGACGAGGGCGCGGCCGTGGCCGGCGTGTTCACGACCAACCGCTTCTGCGCCGCGCCGGTGCAGGTCTGCCGCGAGCACCTGGCCGCCGGCTCGTCCATCCGTGCTCTCGTCATCAACACCGGCAATGCCAACGCCGGCACCGGCGCCGACGGCTTGGCCCGTGCCCGCGCGACCTGCAAGGCGCTGGCCGACCTGCTCGGCTGCGCGCCCGCCCAGGTACTGCCTTTCTCGACGGGCGTCATCATGGAGACGCTGCCCGTCGACCGCATCGTCGCCGGCCTGCCCGCCGCGCTGGCCGCGCTGAAGGCCGACCACTGGGCCGAGGCCGCGGCCGGCATCATGACGACGGACACGGTCCCGAAGGCCGCGTCGCGCCGCATCCGGATCGGCGGCGTGGAGGTCACGCTGACCGGCATCTCCAAGGGCGCCGGCATGATCCGCCCCAATATGGCGACGATGCTGGGCTTCGTCGCGACCGACGCCAACATCGCGCCGGCCCTGCTGCAGCCGCTGGTGAAGGAGGCCGCCGACGCGTCCTTCAACCGCATCACCATCGACGGCGACACGTCGACCAACGACTGCTTCATGCTGATCGCCAGCCGCAGGGCCAGGCATGCCGAGATCACGTCGCTGGACGGCGCCGAGGCCCGCGCGCTGCGCGACGCGCTGGTCTCGCTGGCCCAGGAGCTGGCCCAGGCCATCGTCCGCGACGGCGAGGGCGCGACCAAGTTCATCACCGTCACCGTCGAGGGCGGCCGCGACGAGGCCGAGTGCAAGCTGGCGGCCTATGCCATCGCCCACTCGCCGCTGGTCAAGACGGCCTTCTTCGCCAGCGACCCCAATCTGGGCCGCATCCTGGCCGCCGTCGGCTACGCCGGCATCGCCGACCTGGACCAGGGCCTGATCGACCTGCACCTGGACGACGTGCACGTCGTCAGCCGCGGCGGCCGCCGGCCCGAGTACCGCGAGGAGGACGGCCAGCGCGTGATGCGGCAGACCGAGATCACGATCCGCGTCGGCCTGAACCGCGGCGCGGCCGGCGCCACCGTCTGGACCTGCGACCTCAGCCACGACTACGTCAGCATCAACGCCGACTATCGCAGCTGACGGGACTTCTGCACTGACCTCGCCCAGCGAGCTCTCGGGGTTTTTGCTGCCCCTGCCCGGGGGTTGTTTGAGCCTGGGTGAGGCCACTACCCTCGCGGCCTTTGGTGGCCACCAGCCTCCGATCCGACAGGTGCCGGCGATCTGCCGGCGCCCAGCATTGGGACGCAGTCTGCTGGCCTTCGTTCACCCTGAGAAAGGTCCCGATGTCGTTTCTCGACAAGCTGCTCTCCCGCGCGCTGCCGTTGGCCGCTGCGCTGTCCCTGGCCTCCGGCACGGCCAGCGCCGCATTGGTCTCCACCTTCGATGCCTTCGTCGCCGCCGGCGACGCGGTCCAGCACGGGCGCATCGCCCGCAACCAGGTTCCTCAGGACTGGGCGGGCGGTGAGGCCTTCGGCGGGGTGGTCAACCCCGGCGTCGCCTACCGCTACCACACCTACGACCTGGACCTGACCTCGCTGGAGGGCAAGGTGTCGTCCTACTACGGCGGCTTTGTCCAGGTCAGCTTCGACTCCCTTTCGCTCAACACCTTCCTGGCCGCCTACCTCGACAGCTACGACCCGACCTCCGCCGCCACGATGGCCTCCACCTGGCTGGGCGATCCCGGCACCAGCGGAAACTATTTCGGGACCGACCCGCTGTTCTTCCAGGTCTATGTGCCGCAGAACTCGCATCTGCTGCTCGTTCTCAACGACACGTCGGCGGCGGGGGCCGGCGTCAACCAGCATGGGACGGTCACCGTCGAGGCCTTCCAGAACGCCAACTTCGGGGAACTGCCCGAGCCCGGCTCCATGGCGCTGTGCTTCGGTGCATTGGTGAGCGCCGGCGCGGTCGGCCGCCGACGCAGGGGCTGAGCCCCGTCATCTGAGGCAGGCTGCGTCGCTGGACCGGCGACGAGCGCCTGCCGCCCCCTCAGAGATCCTCATAAGGAATTCCAGTCATGGCAAAGCGCAATTCGATCCGCAACACCGCCTTCGCCCTTGGCGCCGTGGCCCTGGCCGCCAGCCTCGCGGGCGTGGCCCAGGCCCAGACGGCCAGCGATCCCCAAGTCACCAGCCAGATGGCCGGCCTGCTCGCCGAGAAGGACGCGCGCAGCGCGACGCAGAGCAAGATCGGCTCCCAGCTCTGGTATGCCCTGCAGGCCGGCCGCGTGCCGTCCGACGACGCCCAACTCACCGTCTACGGCAGCGCCGTGGATGCCGTGAAGGCCGATGCGAACGGCATGGTCCGCGCGAGCGTGCGCGGCGACTTTGGCGACGGCAGCCTCGCCAGCTTCATCGCGGCCCAGGGCGGCCAGGTGCTCTACGTCGCCAGGAACAGGCAGAGCGCCCTGGTCTCCGTGCCGCTGAGCGCCGTGGAGGCCGTGGCCGGCAGCGCCGCCGTGGGCCGCATCGGCCTGGCCGCGCCGGCCAGCACCAATACCGGCTCCCTGACCTCCCAGGGCTATATCAGCCACAAGGCCAACCAGGTGGTGGCCTCGGGTTACGACGGCACCGGCGTGCGCATCGGCGTCATCTCCGATTCCGTGGACTATCTGCAGGCATTGATCGGCACCGGCGACCTGCCCGCCGACGCCGTGGTGGTGCCCGGCCAGAGCGGCAACACCGGCTCCAGCGAAGGGACGGCGATGATGGAAATCGTCTACGACCTCGCGCCCGGCGCCAAGCTGTTCTTTGCCACCGCCTTCAATGGCGAGCAGAGCTTCGCGAACAACATCCGCACGCTGCGCGACGTCTACCACTGCGACATCATCGTGGACGACGTCAGCTACTTCGACGAGCCCGTCTTCCAGGACGGCGTCGTGGCGCAGGCGGTGAACGATGTCGTGGCGTCGGGCGCCCTGTACTTCTCCGCGGCGGCCAACAGCGGCAACCTGACCTCCGGAACCTCGGGAACCTGGGAAGGCGACTTCACGCCGGGCAGCGCCAGCGGTGGCGTGCTGCCCGCCGGCTATACGCTGCACCAGTTCAAGCCGGGCCAGGATTACAACGTCCTGACCGCCGGCAGCAAGTGGATCGGCCTGCACTGGTCCGACGCCTGGGGCAGCTCCGCCAACGACTACGACCTCTTCCTGCTGAATGCGGCCGGTACGGCCGTGCTCTGCGCATCGACCGATGTGCAGGCCGGCAGCGGCGACTCCATCGAGGCCTGCTACAACAGCAAGGGCTGGCCCGCGGGTTCCCGTATCGTGGTCGGCAAGAAGGCCGGTGCCGAGCCGCGTGCCATCCACATCGACACCCAGCGCGGTCGCCTGGCCGTCGCCACCTCGGGGGCCACGTTCGGCCACAACGGCGCTGCCAGCACCGTCAGCACGGCCGCCGTCTACTGGAACAGCGCGAGAACCGGCACCCGTCCCTTCGTCGGCGGCGCGGCCAACCCGACCGAGACCTTCAGCTCGGACGGCCCGCGCAAGATCTTCTTCCGCCCCGACGGCACGCCCATCACCCCGGGCAACTACCTGTTCGGGACCGGAGGGGGCCGGACCCTGAACAAGCCGGACATCGCCGCTGCCGACGGCGTGTCCACGCGGACGCCCGGTTTCCTGCCGTTCTTCGGCACGTCGGCGGCGGCGCCGCATGCCGCGGCCATCGCAGCCCTCGTGAAGAGCGCGCGGCCCGACTACACGAATGCGCAGATCCTGAACGCGCTGACGCAGACGACGCTGGACATCCGTGCCGTGGGCATCGACCGCGATTCCGGTGCGGGCCTCGTCATGGCGCGCGAGGCCGTCAACTACGCGCTGACCCACTGAACCCCAGCCCTGCGGGCGCATCGTGCCGGATGCGCCCGCCCTCCCGACGGCGACCGCGCAGCTGCTGCGCCGGTCGCCGTTTTCATGGGCTCGTTTCGCATGAACCGATGTCGCGCAGGGACTGGCTCGTCGCGTCCGGCCCCAGCGTCATGAAGCGACGCGCGACGGGCCTTTTCCTTGCCGCCCGCCGTTCGCCGCCGCCATGACCAACGGTCGCCGTCTCGGCGGCGCAGACAATTCCCGGCTCTTCTGGTGCCCGTCCTCCCGCATGAAACTCCGCCTGACTGCTCTTTCGCTCGCCGCCGTGTTCTCCACCACCGCCCAGGCCCAGGGCCTCGGCTACCCCGCCACCCGCAAGATCGAACAGATCGACGCCTACCACGGCATCGCCGTCGCCGACCCCTACCGCTGGCTGGAGGACGACAACAGCGCCGACACCAAGGCCTGGGTCGCGCAGCAGAACGAGGTCACGGACAAATTCCTCGCGGCCATGCCCCAGCGCCTGCCGGTGCGGCGCATCTACACCGAGCTCTACAACTTCGAGCGCTTCGGCATCCCCTTCCACGAGGGCGAGCGCTATTTCTGGAGCCGCAACGACGGCCTGCAGCAGCAGAACGTGCTCTACACGGCCAGGTCGCTGAAGGACGCGCCGCAGGTCGCGCTGGATCCCAACACCCTCAGCCGGGACGGCACCGTGGCGCTGGGTGGCGTGGTGCCCTCGCGCGACGGCAGGCTGCTGGCCTATGGCGTGGCCGGCGCGGGCTCGGACTGGCAGGTCTGGAAGGTGCGCGACCTCGCCACCGGCCAGGACCTCGCCGACAGGATCGACTGGGTCAAGTTCAGCAGCGCGGCCTGGACGGCGGACGGCAAGGGCTTCTTCTACGCCCGCTACGACGCGCCCAAGGAAGGCGACGCGCTCAAGGGCGCCAACTACTTCCAGAAGCTCTACTACCACCGCCTCGGCACCGCGCAGGCCGACGACGTCCTCGTCACCGAGAACCGCGACGACAAGGAATGGGGCTTCGGCGCCGAGGTGTCGGACGACGGCCAGCTGCTGCTCATCACGGTCTGGAAGAGCGCCGGCAGCAAGAACGGCCTGATGGTGCTGCCTCTGCCCAAGGGCGTATTCGCCGGCGGCAAGCCCCGGCCCGTCACGCTGGACTTCGACGCGCAGTACACGCCCATCCTCGCGGTGGGCGGCAAGCTGGTCGTCAAGACCGACAAGGGCGCGCCGCGCGGCCGCCTCGTCGCCATCGACCTGAAGAACCCCGCCCCGGCGGGCTGGAAGACGCTGGTGGCCGAAGGCCCCGACGCGATGACCGGCGCGTCGGCCGTCGGCGGCCGCTATCTGCTGAGCTATCTGCACGACGCCGCGACGCTGGTGCGCGTGCACGGGGCCGACGGCAGGCGCCTGTCCGAGGTGGCCCTGCCCGGCGTCGGCACGGCCAGCGGCTTCGGCGGCCATTGGGACGACCAGGAAACCTTCTTCAGCTACACCAGCCTGACGACACCGGCCGAGATCCACCGCTACGACGTCAAGACCGGCAGGATCGAGCTGTTCAAGGCGCCCAAGACCGCCTTCAACCCCGACGAGTTCGAGACCCGCCGCGAGTTCGTGACGAGCAAGGACGGCACGCGCTTGCCCGTCTTCATCGCCGCGAAGAAGGGCCTGAAGCTCGACGGCAGCAACCCGACGCTGCTCTACGGCTACGGCGGCTTCGACATCGCCATCACGCCGGCCTACAACGTCACCGCGGCCACCTGGCTGAAGATGGGCGGCGTCTACGTCATCGCCTCCCTCCGCGGCGGCGGCGAGTACGGCTCGGCCTGGCACGAGGCCGGCACCAAGCTGAAGAAGCAGAACGTCTTCGACGACTTCATCGCCGCCGGCGAATGGCTGGTCAAGAACAAGGTCGCCAGCCCGGCGACCCTGGCCATCAACGGCGGCAGCAACGGCGGCCTGCTCGTCGGCGCGGTCACCAACCAGCGCCCCGACCTGTTTGCCGCGGCCGTGCCCCAGGTCGGCGTGATGGACATGCTGCGCTACCAGAACTTCACCATCGGCTGGGCCTGGGCCACCGACTACGGCACCGGCGCCGACAGCAAGGAGATGTTCGACGCGCTGTATGCCTATTCGCCGGTGCACACCATCAAGAGCGGCGTGAAATACCCGGCCGTGCTGATCACGACCGGCGACCACGACGACCGCGTCGTGCCGGCGCACAGCTTCAAGTACGCCGCCACGCTGCAGGCCGCCGACACCGGCCCGGCGCCCAAGCTGATCCGCATCGAGACCAATGCCGGCCACGGCGCCGGCAAGCCCACCTCCAAGATCATCGAGGAGCGCGGCGACATCCTGGCCTTCATCGCCAACACGATGAAACTGGAAGTCAAGTGACGGCGGAGGCCGCCATCCGCGACCTGGGCGCCGGCGATGCCGATGCCCTGCTGGCCCTCTACCAGCACCTGAACGCCGGCGATGCGCCGCCCTCGCCCGAGGCGGTGCGCGCGGTGTTCGCGCATGCTGGCCTGCGCCACTTCGGCCTGTTCGTCGGCGACGCGCTGGTGGCGAGCTGCAACCTCGCCGTCTTGCCCAACCTGACGCGCGGCGGGCGCAGCCATGGCGTCATCGAGAACGTCGTCACCCATGCCGACCGGCGCGGCCGGGGCCACGGCCAGGCCGTCATCCGGCACGCCATAGCGCAGGCCTGGGCGGCCGGTTGCTACAAGGTCGTGCTGACCACCAGCCGCAAGGATCCGGCCGTGTGGGCCTTCTACGAGCGCTGCGGCTTCGACGGCGGCGACAAGCGCGCCTTCGTCATCCGCCGGCCGGCCGGCTGAGCCGGCTCAGAAGTTCACGGCCCTGGTCTTGAAGCCGCGCGCCACCAGCGTCGCGTTGATGAGCTGGGCCTGCTCGCGGCTCGGGAAGGGCCAGACGGCCGCGCGCCAGCCCTCGGGCGTCTGGATGACCTCGGCCTGCAGCGCATCCGGATCGCTGTGCAGGCCGGCGAGGCCGGCCTGCATCTTCTTCAGCAGCACCTCGGCGTCGGCCTTGCTGCCCGGCGGCCCGACGAGGGCGACGACGGCCCGGCCCGGCGCGGCGGCCATGCGTTCCAGGCGCGGGTCGGGGGGCGTGGCCTTGCCGGCCTGTGCCGGCCCGGCCTCGGAGGCCTTGTCGGCGGGTTTCTCGGCGGGCCTGTCGTCGCCAGGTTTCTCGGCATGCAGCGGCGGCCTGGCGATGCCGTCGGCGCGGCGCACGAGGTGGGGGCGGATGTCCGGCAGGGACGCCGCCTCGGCCTGCGGCGCGCTCGCCGCGGGTTCGGCGGGCGACGAGGCCGGCTCGGCCGCGGAGGCCGGCAGCGCCGCGGAGGCGGGGGCCGGTGCGGACGGCGCCGATGCCGGCGCGTCCGGCGCCGCCCGGGCCGGCGCCTCGTGGCGCGGCCACAGCGCCCAGGCCAGCGCCGCCGCGAGCAGGGCCAGCGCGCCGGCCGCCAGCCCGAAGCGCAGCGGATCCCAGATGCGGCGGCCGATGACCTGCGACGGGATGCCGCGGCCCGCCAGCACCCGCGTGCGGCCCCGGCCGGCGTCGATGCCGGCGCTCATCAGATAGAGCTCGAAGGGCCAGCCGCCATGCGCGCCGGCCAGCGACTCGTCGATGACGATGACCCGCCAGGGCCGGGCCTCGGGCTCCGCAGGTGCCTCGGCGAAGCCGTGGGCCAGCGCGAAGCGCTCGATGCGCGCCGGGCTCAGGCCGGGCAGGAATTTCTCGTTGAAGGCGCGCCACTGCGTTCGCGGCTGCCGCTTCAGCCGCCGGGCCAGCAGGCCCGACACGCGCTGCACGATGACGGACCAGCGCGACGGCGGCGGGTGGTCGTGCATCGCGTCGAAGGCGCTGACGACATCGGTCAGCACCGGCTCGATGCCGCCGGCCTGAGCGTCCGCGCGCACGAAGGGCAGGGCGACGACGCCGAGGGTGTGCACATCGCCCACGACTATGCGGCGCGCCAGCGGGTGGCGGTTGTGCCAGTCGACGATCTGTTCGGCCAGGCGCTCCATGACTTGTCGATCTTCTTCTAGTTGGCCCGCAAACGGCGGCCGGAACAGGGCCTGTAAATCAACCCAGATGCTTCAGCAGCCAGGCGTTCAGGTCCTCGATCTCCTCCATGCAGACCGAATGCTGCATCGGGTAGTCGTGCCACTCCACGTCGTGGCCGAGGGTGCGCAGCGCGTCGCGGCTGGCCGTGCCGCGCGCCGGCACGACGACCGGGTCCTGCCTGCCGTGGGCCATGAAGACGGGCAGGCCGGCGTTGGCCGTCGAGCGCTCCGCCGCCGTCGTGGCGGCCAGCGGCAAGTAACCCGACAGCCCGACGGCGCCCGCCAGGCGCTCGGGGTAGCGCAGCGCCGTCATCAGCGCCATCGCGCAGCCCTGCGAGAAGCCCATCAGCACGATGCGCTGCGCCGCCACGCCGCGTCGGCGCTCGCGATCGACCAGGGCCGCGATGGCGGCCTGCGACTCGCGCAGCCCGGCCTCGTCCTCGCGGCGCACGAGGTCGGTGCCGAGGATGTCGTACCAGGCCCGCATCACATAGCCGCCGTTGATCGTCACCGGCCGCTCGGGCGCATGCGGGAAGACGTAGCGCACGGCCCCGAGGGCGCGCAGGTCCAGCTCGCCGCAGATGGGCACGAAGTCGTGCCCGTCGGCGCCCAGGCCATGCAGCACGATCAGCGTCGTGCGCGGGTCGGGGGCGGTCTCGATCTCGTGGGTTTCAAGCATGGCGGGAGGTCCAGTCGGTGGCGAAGAGCTCGAAGCGGCGCTCGCCGTGGTCGTCGATGTGCAGCGGCCGCCAGCCGGCGCGGCGGTAGAAGGCGTCGGCGCGCGAACCGGGCTGGGTGCCCAGGCTCAGGCGCGGCAGGCCGGTGGCGAACAGCCAGTCGACCATCGCGTCGTGCAGCCGCCGGCCGTGGCCGCGACCGTGCTGGGCGGGGTCGACGAACAGCGCCCAGATATTGCCGTCGCGCGCGTCGCCGATGCAGAAGCCGGCAATGTGCCCGGGCGCCAGCTCGACGACCCAGCCGCGGCCGTGGTCTTCGAGATGAGCGTGCAGCTCGGCGTCGCCAATGCGGCCCGGCGTCAGCGTGTTCTCGGTGACGGCATAGCGCACGCGCCAGAGTTCGGCGGTGTCGGCGCGGGTGGCTTGTCGGAGGTGTGACATCCCGTCATTGTCGCGACAGCCGGCGGCGCCCCGCGCCGTCATGATGTCGGCTATGGGAAGCCTCTACCTCGTCCGCCA
Organism: Pelomonas aquatica; assembly: GCF_026712205.1. Lineage (GTDB taxonomy): Bacteria > Pseudomonadota > Gammaproteobacteria > Burkholderiales > Burkholderiaceae_C > Pelomonas > Pelomonas aquatica. The sequence continues at coordinate 2,020 of NZ_JAPPUW010000003.1, read as the reverse complement.
CGGCCAGGCCAGCTTCGGCGCGGCCGACTACGACCAGCTCAGCGCCAAGGGCCATGAGCAATGCCGCCGCCTCGGCGCCTACTGGCGCGAGCGCGGCCAGCGCTTCGACGCCGTCTTCACCGGCACGCTGCGCCGCCACGCGCAGTCGCTGGCCGGCATCGTCGAAGGCTATGGCGAGGGCCTGCCCGCCGTCGCGCTGCCGGGCTTGAACGAGTACGACAGTGAGGCCGTCGTGCGCGCCATCCACCCCGGGCCGCTGGGGAAACCGAGCGACCCCGAGACGGTCAAGCAGCATTTCCGGCTGCTGCGCCAGGGCCTGCTGGCCTGGATGCGCGGCGAGACGGCGCCCGTGGGCATGCCGGCGCATGCCGACTTCGCGGCCGGCGTGGCCGATGTGCTCGCGCGCGTGCTGGCGCTGGGCGTGGGCCGGCATGTGCTCATCGTGTCCAGCGGCGGCCCGATCTCGACGGCGGTGGGCCAGGTGCTGGACACGCCGCCCGAGACGGTCGTCGAGCTGAACCTGCGCATCCGCAACTCGGCGCTGACCGAGTTCGCGTTCAACCCCAAGCGCCACCACCTCGTCACCTTCAATGCGCTGCCGCATCTGGACACGGCCGAGGCGCGCGGCTTGATGACTCACGCTTGAGACAATCCGGCTCGATGTTCACGAGCCTGATCACCCCGCCCCCCGCCGCCACCGCGCCCGCGCACGAGCGCTTCCTGCATCTCGTGCGCCTGGCGCTGGCCGGCGGCCGGTTCGGCAAGCTGCTGCTGTCCGGCCCGGTCGGCGATGACGAGGAGGTCGAGCGCCTGACCGTGCGGGCCATCGAGCTGCGCGGCGAAGCGGCGCTGAGCTTCCTGTGGCGGCACCGTACCAGGGACGTCACGAAGAACCATGCGCCCGAGGCCGGCCTGGCCGAGATCGCCGCGCTGCTCGGCGCGCGCTTTCGCAATGCCCATCTGCACACGGCCACCGAGGAGGTGCAGTTCGCCGTCAGCCGCAAGGGCCGCGAGACGCTGCGCGTCACGCGCGTCGACGGTGACGGCGACGCCGAGGCGCCAGCGCCCGCCGCCCACGACAAGGCCAAGCACCGGCCGCTGGACATGGCGCACACGGTCTGGTCGGCGCTGGGGCTGACGCATCTGGTGAAGGGCGAGCCGGCGCTGGTGCCGGCGATGGCGCGCAAGTGGAAGCAGATCAACCGCTTCGTCGAGATCCTGTCCTCGGCCGTCGACGAGGCCGGCCTGGCCGGCCCGGTGCGCGTGGCCGACTTCGGCTCGGGCAAGGGCTATCTGACCTTTGCCGTGCACGACTGGCTGCAGTCCCAGGGCCTGCAGCCGCGCGTGACCGGCATCGAGCTGCGCGACGACATGGTCAGGCTGTGCAACGCGGTCATCGAGGGGGAGCAGCTGGCCGGCATCCGGTTTGACCAGGGCGACGTGCGCACCCAGGCCGTGCAGCCGCTGGACCTGATGATCGCGCTGCACGCCTGCGACATCGCGACCGACCATGCGCTGCACGTCGGCCTGCAGTCGGGCGCCCGCATCATCATGAGCTCGCCCTGCTGCCACAAGGAGCTGCGCCCGCAGATGACGCTGCCGGCGGTGCTGCGCCCCATGCTCCAGCACGGCATCCACCTCGGCCAGGAGGCCGAGATGGTGACCGACTCGTTGCGTGCGCTGCTGCTTGAGAGCCAGGGCTACCGCACCCAGGTCTTCGAGTTCATCGCGCTGGAGCACACCAGCAAGAACAAGATGATCCTGGCCGTGAAGGCGCAAGGGCCCGCGGCCGAGGCCCTGGCCGCGCGCCGGGTCGAGCTGCTGGCGCAGATCGCCGAGATCAAGCGCTTCTACGGGCTGCGCGAGCAGCGGCTGGAGCAGTTGCTGGTGGCCGGTTAGCCCGAAGTTCCGGTCAATCAGGCCGTCAGATTGGCGACTGATCCCTTGCAGATCAACGAGTTAGGCCTTTGATCGGACTTCATTTTGTAGGCATGTAAATGCCTTGAATTCTCTTTATGTA
>NZ_JAPPUW010000029.1 GCF_026712205.1 Pelomonas aquatica | reverse complement strand
GCCTGGTTGCGCGTGCTCTGGCGCGCCTGGACCGATCGCAAGACTTACGACGCCAGCCTTCATCTGTCCGCCCTCAAAGCCACTTCTTCTGGCGGGGGTTGACACTGGATGTCTCATGCCAGGTCGCTTTCGTTGGCGCGCATGATGCGCATCTGCAGCACGGTGTACGCGAGCATGACCAGGCACAGCATCATCGACATCGCCGACGCATAGCCCATCTTGTAGAAGCTGAACGCGTTCTGCACGATGTAGTAGACGATGACCTGCGTCGAGTCCAGCGGGCCGCCCTTGGTCGTCACGGCGATGGTGTCGAAGATCTGGAAGGAGCCGGTCACGCTCGTCACCAGCACGAAGACCATGACCGGCCGCAGCAGCGGCAGCGTGATGCGGCGGAACATCTGCCACTCCGACGCGCCCTCCAGCCCGGCCGCCTCGTAGAGCGAGCGCGGGATGTTCTGCAGCCCGGCCAGGAAGAGCAGCGCCACCAGGCCCATGTGGCGCCAGATGTTGACGGCCGCCACGGTCAGCAGCGCCTGGTCCACGCCGCCGAAGAAGGGCTGGCGGTCGATGTCCAGCGTCGCCAGCATCTCGTTGGCCCAGCCCAGCAGCGGATCGAGCATCCACAGCCAGATCATGGCCACCAGCACGTTGGACAGCAGATAGGGCAGCAGCACGAGGGCCTTGACCCACAGCGAGCGCGCCAGGCGGTCCATCGCGACGGCCAGGAAGAGGCCGAACACGATCTGCAGCGGGATGTTGAGCAGCACATAGCAGGCGCTGAGCTTCATGCCCTGCCAGAAGCCGCCGTCGCGCAGCAGCTGCGCATAGTTGTCCAGGCCGACGAAGCGCGGCTCGCTCAGCAGGTTCCAGTCGGTGAAGCTGATGGCCAGGGCCCGGCCGGTCGGCCACGCATGGAACAGCAGGAAGCCGACGAAGGCCGGCCCCACCAGCGCCCAGGCGGTCAGCGTCTGCGCCCGGCGGCTGGGGCCGAGGGCGGAGGCGAACGAGGCGAGGAGGCGGTGCAGGGTATCCATGACGGCGGCGAATGCACCCATTCTGGGCGTAATGCAATCGTTTGTATTCAGGGATATCCCGAAAGGCTGAAACGAGGCTGGCGCGCACCTCGGCGTGGCAGCCGGCGCTCGGCCCTGGCGCATCGGACGGGTCGCCAAAGCCTGTCGAACCCGGCAGGCGCGCCGGATCATCAGCGCAAAACATCCGACGAAGCCCTTTGAACATTGGCGAAACCGCCGATCAACGCCAGCAGACAGCCACCGCAGACCCGCACGGCACCGGAGCCGCGCCGCAACCCAGTCCGGCGCATGCCGCCGTCGGCGCGCACCAACATCGCTGGTTTTCCCCAGCATTGCAATCGATTGCTTTTAAAGACAAGCACCACTATGCTTCGCCCAACAGTTACAGAAGGTCGTAGCTGCGGCCGGCACTGCCAGGCAAACCATTCCAACGAAGGAGACAACGTGAAGCCCCAATCCTCTCGACGCCCCACCCTGACCCCGCTGGCCCAGCTGCTGGCCACGTCCCTGGCGGCGCTGGCGCTGCCGGCCCTGGCGCAGACCGCCGAGGCGCCCGACGCGGCCAAGTCCGATGTCGCGAGCCTGGACCGCGTGGTCACGACGGCCACGTCCAGCGTGAAGTCCAAGATGCGCAGCTCGGTCACCGTGACCGACATCGACCAGGATCAGATCAAGGACTTCGGCCCGCGCACCGAGGCCGAGGTGCTGCTGCTGATCCCCGGCATCCGCACCGACGCCACGGCCGGCGCCGGCGGCAACGCCAACATCTCGGTGCGCGGCCTGCCCATCGCCTCCGGCGGCTCCAAGTACGTGCAGCTGCAGGAAGACGGCCTGCCGGGCGTGCAGTTCGGCGACATGAACTTCTCGAACAACGACTACTGGATCCGCTTCGACAACAACATCGACAGCATCCAGACGCTGCGCGGCGGCTCATCGTCGGTGTTCGCATCGCAGGCCCCGGGCGCGGTCATCAACTACATCAGCAAGACCGGCAAGGAAAGGGGCGGCTCGCTGGCCCTGTCGCGCGGCCTGAACTACAACGAGACCCGCGTCGACGCCGACTACGGCGACCGCCTGGACAAGGGCCTGTACTACCACATCGGCGGCTACTACCGCGAGGGCGAGGGCTCCCACCGCTCGACGTCGAACGCGCTGCAGGGCTACCAGCTCAAGGGCAACATCACCAAGGAGTTCAACGACGGCAAGGGCTATGTCCGTGCCTACTTCAAGGTGCTGGACGAGCACGCGCCGGCCAACCCGCAGACCTTCATCAACGCCACGCAGAGCGGCAACAGCATCGGCGGATTCGCCAAGGTGCCGGGCTACGACGCGACGCGCGAGTCCGGCGTGTCCATCTACAACGCCAGCGTGCCCGGCATCGACCCGGTCACCCGCCAGCTGACCAACACCTCGCTGACGGACGGCATCACCGTCAACTCCAAGTCGGTCGGCCTGGAGTTCCACAACGCGCTGGACAACGGCTTCACCATCGACGACAAGTTCCGCAGGTCGCAGAACTCGGGCGCCTTCCAGACCCAGTTCCTGAACGTGATGACGCTGGCCAACATGCTGTCGGGCTTAGGCGCGGGCACGACGGCCAGGTTCTACAACGGCCCCAACGCCGGCCAGGCCGTCACGGCCGCCAACCTCCAGCTCGGCCTGGTGTCGCAGGGCGCGGCCATCAACACGCAGACGCCCGACATGGGCAATCTGGTCAACGACCTGTCGGTCAACAAGCAGTTCAAGCTCGACCTGGGCACGCTCGACCTCAAGGGCGGCATCTTCCACTCGCGCCAGAACGTCGTGCAGCGCTGGGCCATCAGCGAGCGCCTCGTCGAGGTGGGCAAGAACGGCGCCGTCATCGACGCCTTTGACAGCACCGGCGCGGCGCTGACCACCGCCGGCCTGACCGGCTACAACAACCAGTGGGGCGGCTGCTGCGCCCGCGACATCGACGCCCACTTCACGACCAACGCCCCCTATCTGTCGCTGAACCTGCAGCGCGGCAACCTCGACGTCGACGCCGGCGTGCGCCGCGAGAGCTTCTCGTCGGACGCGAGCTATGCCGCCGGCACCTCGCGCGCCTTCGACGTGAACGGCGACGGCCAGATCACCGGCGCCGAGAAGAACGTCTACCTGATCGACGCGACGACGCCGCGCGGGCTGTCGAGCTACAAGGTGTCCTACACCAACTACTCCGCCGGCGTGAACTACCGCCTGACGCCCGACCTGAGCGTCTTCGCGCGCACCAGCAAGGGCAACCGGGCGATCGCCGACCGCCTGCTGTTCAGCGCCAACATCGATGCCAAGACCGGCCTGCTCGCCAACCGCGATGCGGCGCTGGCCCCGGTCAGGCAGAACGAGATCGGCGCACGCTACCGCGGCCACGCCGACCGCCTGAGCTACGGCCTGTCGGCCACGCTGTTCCACTCCACGACCCAGGAGTTCGACTACGACCAGACCCGCCAGGACAACCCGGCGCTGCCCAACTACCAGGGCCCGAAGCTCAACGTCGTCGGCTACAAGGCCGACGGCCTGGAGCTGGAGACGGCGGGCGCGATCGGCGACTTCGCGCTGAACGTCAACCTCGTCTACTCCGACGAGAAGATCACGACCAACCTGGGCGCCCCGGCCTTCATCGGCAAGACCGAGGCCGGCCTGCCCAAGCTGCGCTACACGATCTCGCCGCGCTACACGGTCGGCCCCGCCACCTTCGGCGCAACCATCCGCGGCCAGGACTCCGTCTGGGCCGACGGCGGCAACACCATCAGGATCGGCGGCCACTACGTCGTCAGCGCCTTCGTCAACTACGACTTCGGCAAGGGCCTGACCGGCGCGCTGAACGTGAACAACCTGTTCGACAAGGTCTACCCCGCCGGCGGCGGCGGCTTCGTGCCGGGCTCGATGACGGTGTTCGGCGCCGGCGTCGAGAACGGCCGCACGATCAACGCGTCGCTGCGCTACGCGTTCTGAGCCTGAACGGCATGGGTCGGACCCAGAGTCCGAGCCGTGCCGGAACGGCAACCCCGCTCCGGCTGGCTGCGCCTCGTGCGCCGCCGGCCGGATTGGCTTGCGGGACACTGCGGCGGCCGGCCCACAGCGAGCCGCCATGGGGAAGATCGACATGCAAGACAACTCCGCGCCGCGCGCCTTGCGCCGCATCGTCATCGTCGGCGGCGGCTCGGCCGGCTGGATGGCAGCGGCCTCGCTGTCCACCGCCCTCGCCTCGCGCCGCTGCGCGATCACGCTGGTCGAGTCCGACGAGATCGGCACGGTCGGCGTCGGCGAGGCCACCATCCCGCCCATCCGCACCTTCAACCAGTCCCTGGGCCTGGACGAGGCCGAGTTCATGCGCCGCACCCAGGGCAGCTTCAAGCTCGGCATCCAGTTCGTGAACTGGGGCCGCCAGGGCCAGCGCTATTTCCACCCCTTCGGCCCGCACGGCGTGGCCTTCGACTACGCGCCCCTGCACCAGCACTGGCTGAAAAGCTGGCATGAAGGCGGCGACGCGTCGATCGACGAACACGCCATGGCCTGGGCCGCCGCCCGGCTGAACCGCTTCGCGCCGCCCGTGGCCGAGCCGCGCGACGTGCGCTCCACCTACGACTACGCCTACCACTTCGACGCCGGCCTCTACGCCCGCTTCCTGCGCGAGCTGGCCGAATCGCGCGGCGTGCAGCGCACCGAGGGCCGCATCGCCGCCGTGCAGCTGCACCCCGACAACGGCCATGTGGAGCGCGTGACATTGGCCGACGGCGGCGAGATCGACGGCGACCTCTTCATCGACTGCTCGGGCTTTCGCGGCCTGCTCATCGAGGAGGCCCTGCACACCGGCTACGAGGACTGGAGCCACTGGCTGCCCTGCGACCGCGCGCTGGCCGTGCCGTGCGAGCGCGGTCCCGACTTCACGCCCTACACCCGCTCCACCGCCCATGCGGCCGGCTGGCAATGGCGCATCCCGCTGCAGCACCGCACCGGCAACGGCCATGTCTACTGCAGCCGCTTCATCTCCGACGACGAAGCCGCCGCGACGCTGCTGGCCCATCTCGACGCCGCCCCCCAGTCGGCGCCGCGTCCGCTGCGCTTCACGGCCGGACGGCGCCGCCAGTTCTGGAACCGCAATGTCGTCGCCCTGGGTCTGGCCAGCGGCTTCATGGAGCCGCTGGAGTCGACCAGCCTGCACCTCGTGCAGTCCGGCATCTCGCGGCTGCTGGCCCTCTTCCCCGATCGCGACTTCGATCCGCTGACCATCGCCGAATACAACCGCATCGGCATCCAGGAATGGGAGCGCATCCGCGACTTCCTGATCCTGCACTACAAGCTGACCGAACGCGACGACAGCGAGCTGTGGCGCTACTGCGCGGCCATGCCGGTCCCGGACGCACTGCAATGGAAGATCGATCACTTCCGGCGCTATGGCCGGCTGGTGTCCGAGGGCAACGACCTGTTCGGCAACCAGAGCTGGCTGGCGGTCCACATCGGCCAGTTCAACTGGCCCGAGCGACACGACCCGCTGGTGGACCTTCGCGGCGTCGATGGCGCCTCGATGCTGCGCCAACAGCGCGAGGCGATGGCGCAGGCGGCGCAGCAGATGCCGACGCACGAGGGCTTCGTGGCGCGGCATTGCCGGGCAGACGCCGCGTGAAATGGAAGAAGCCGGCGTAGGCCGGCTTCCTGTTCCTGCGTCATGCCACGCCGCTTGCGGGCGGCGTGGGACTCGGTTTTTAGTCCTTCGCGTAGATATCCACGTCCTTGGTCTCGCGCACGAAGATCATGCCGACGATGAAGCTCATCGCAGCGATGACGATGGGGTACCAGAGGCCGTGGTAGATGTTGCCGTTCTGCGCCACCATCGCGAAGGTGATGGAGGGCAGCAGGCCGCCGAACCAGCCGTTGCCGATGTGGTAGGGCAGGCTCATCGACGTGTAGCGGATGCGGGTCGGGAACATCTCGACCAGCATGGCCGCGATCGGGCCGTAGACCATGGTCACGTAGATCACCAGCACGAACAGCACGCCGATGACCATGACCACGTTGACCTTGGCCGGGTCGGCCTTGGCGGGGTAGCCGGCGGCCTTCATCGCGTCGCCCAGGTCCTTCTTGAAGGCGGCGATGGCCTTGGTGCTGGCTTCGTCGAACTTGTGCTCGGTCAGCTTGGTGGCCGTCGGCACCTGGATCTCCTTGTCGCCGACGCGCACGACGGTCGGCGCGCCCGGGGCGCCCTCGACGGTCTCGGAGCTGGCGGACGAGACGGCCAGCGCACGCTTGGCGATGTCGCAGGCGCTCGTGAAGTCCACCTCGCGTGCCAGCGGGCTGCCCTGGAAGGAGCAGGAGGCCATGTTGGTGGTCAGCGTGACCTTGGAGGTCTCCTGGGCGCGGGCGAGGTCGGGGTTGGCCGCCTGGGTCAGCGCCTTGAACAGCGGGAAGTAGGTCACCACCGCGAGCAGCAGGCCGGCCATGATGATGGGCTTGCGGCCGATCCTGTCGGACAGCGTGCCGAACACGACGAAGAAGGGCGTGCCCAGCATCAGCGAGATGGCGATCCAGATGTTGGCGCTGGAGGCGTCGACCTTGAGCACCGAGGTCAGGAAGAACAGCGCGTAGAACTGGCCCGAGTACCAGACCACGCCCTGGCCGGCGACCAGGCCGAACAGCGCCAGCAGCACGATCTTCAGGTTCTTCCACTGGCCGAAGGACTCGGACAGCGGCGCCTTGGAGGTCTTGCCCTCGGCCTTCATCTTCTGGAAGGCGGGCGACTCGTTCATGCTCAGCCGGATCCACACCGAGATGCCGAGCAGCATGATGGACACGATGAAGGGCACGCGCCAGCCCCACTCGCCGAATTCCTTCTCGCCCAGCGCCGTGCGGGTGCCGAGGATGACCATCAGCGACAGGAACAGGCCCAGCGTCGCGGTGGTCTGGATCCACGAGGTGTAGGCACCGCGCTTGCCGTGCGGCGCATGCTCGGCCACATAGGTGGCGGCGCCGCCGTACTCGCCGCCGAGGGCCAGGCCCTGCAGCAGCCGCAGGCCGATCAGGATCACCGGCGCCGCGGCACCGATGGTCGCGTAGCTGGGCAGCACGCCGACGATGAAGGTCGACAGGCCCATGATCAGGATGGTCACCAGGAAGGTGTACTTGCGGCCGATCATGTCGCCGAGCCGGCCGAACACCAGCGCGCCGAAGGGGCGCACGATGAAGCCGGCGGCGAAGGCCAGCAGCGACGCGATGAAGGCCGCCTGGGGGTCGAGGCCCGCGAAGAACTGCTTCGCGATGATGGGGGCCAGCGAGCCGTAGAGGTAGAAGTCGTACCACTCGAACACCGTGCCCAGCGACGACGCGAAGATCACCTTCTTCTCGCCGGCGGTCATCGGCGTCGCGGCGGAAGCTGCTGCAGTTGCCATGATGAAAAGTCTCCGTCTGATGTCGAACCGCCCGCGGGATGGGGTGGCTCTTGCAGCGAGACTATTCACACGGCCTCTGACCCCGTTCTGACGCGAGTCTGAATCGACGCTGACAAACTCCGCAGGAACCCGGAGCCAGCATTTCTCAATGCGGGAACCTCTGGGGCCAGCGGGTAAATCCCGAGACGGTTTGCATCAACGCGAACAGCCCGCGTCAGTGCTTTCTCGTGATGCCCGGCCGCGGCTGCGCGGCCGCCTCCCAGATGCCGCTACGGAACCACGGATCGCCATCGAGCGCCGCGCGCAGCATGGGCAGCGCGTCCTGGCCCCAGAACAGCCGGCCATCGAGCTCGATGGTGGGCACGCCGAACACGCCCACGGCCAGCGCCGCCTCGGTTTCGCTGCGCAGGCGCTGCTTGACGGCCTCGCCGGCCGGGTCCTGCGCGGGGGCCAGGCGCCGCGTCAGCTCGGCCAGGCGGGCCGGCTCGTTGGCGTCGGCGCCGGCACCGCGCCAGACATGGTGGAACAGCTGCTCGACGACCCAGCGCCCCGGCGTGTCGCCCGGCTGGCCCTGCGGCGCCGCGCAGGCCCAGGCCAGGCGCAGCAGCGGCAGCGGGTTGAAGGGATGCTGGGCCGGCGGGTCCAGCACGACGCCCTGCACATGGGCCAGCCAGGCGACCTGGCGGAAGGTCCAGCGCCGCTTGGCCTCGATCTCGGCCGGCCCCTTCTGCCCGAGCGCCTGCAGCAGGGCCGCGAACAGGATGGGCCGGTAGACGACCTCGACGCTGTGGCCGGCGAGGGCTTCCGGCAGCGCCTCGAAGCCCAGGGCCGCATAGGGCGAGATCGGGTCGAAATAGAAGGTCAGCTGCTTCATCGGTCCTGTTCCTGGAAATACGGCCACGGCCCGAGCCACAGGCCCTGCCGGTGCAGATCGACGCGGCGCTCGGGCAGCTGCTCAAGCACATGCCGCTGCACGGCCTCCGGCGCCCCGCCCCAGCCGGCGATCTCGTTGAGGCTGCGCGCGCAGCCGCGGCACCAGCCGCTGGCCGCGTCCATCTGGCAGACGTTGACGCAGGGTGAGGCAGGCCGTGCCTTCATTCCTGAACCACGTCGATCACCGGCGCCCCGGTCAGCTTCTCCAGCTGGCCCGGCGTCAGCTTGAACACGCCGTTCGGGTGGCCCGCCGCGGCCCAGATGATGTCGAAGCGGAACAGCTCGCGGTCGATGTAGAGCTCGGGCGGCGCGGCACCGTCGCTGGGCGCAAAGCCGGCGGGCGACACGCCGCCGATGGAAAAGCCGGTGCGGGCCTTCACGAACTCGGCATCGGCGCGGCCCAGCGGGCCGGTGTGGGGCTTGAGCTTGGCCTCGTCGACGCGCCTGTCGCCCGAGGTGATGACGAGAACCGCGGAGTCGTCGGCCTTGCGGCGGAAGACGACGGACTTGGCGATCTGGCCCAGCGTGACGCCGAGGGCGTCGGCGGCCTCCTGGGCGGTGCGGGCGGCCATGTCCAGCCACAGCGGCGGGTGGGGATGCTCGGAGGCCGCGAGCGCGGCACTGACGCGTTGGAAGCCTTCGGGGCGGGAGTCGGTTTCAGCCATGGCCGCGATTGTGTCGCGGCGCAGGCCGCGCCGCCTCAGTCGCGATCCTGGCCCTTGTGCTTGCCATGCCCTTTGCCGCGGCCATGGCCCTGGTCGTCATCGTCGTCGCGACGGCGTTCGCTGCGCTCGCCGTAGCGCTCCTGATACCAGTCCTCGCGGACGAAGTAGACCGGCACGCCGCAGGCGTTGTACTCCGCGCAGTGCTTGTCCCAGTGCTTCTGGTGGCCGGGCGGCACGCGCATATAGACCGGCTCGACGCGCACGGGCCGGCGCTGCACCCAGACGGGTTCGGCGACGACGACGGGCGGCGGCGCGGTGTTGCCGATGTCGATGCGGCCATAGAAGCCGGGCTGGCCGACCTGGATGGACACGCCGACGTCGGCGGCCTGGGCGGCGCCCGCCAGCAGCGCGATGGCAGCGGCCGAATAGATCTTCTTCATGGGGTCTCCTTCGGGGTCAGGCCCCTGGCAGGCTGAAATCGAAATCGTAGAAGTGCTGGTGGCCCTCGACGCGGATGCGCATGCGGCCCGACAGGCCCACGAGCGCGCCGGTGCCGGAGTCCGGCACGACGCTGATGTCCAGCGACGGCTGGCCGCGCGCCATCAGCCCGTGGTGGACGAGGGCGAAGCTGCCCTCGCGGCCCTGCAGCGTGCCCCTCACCGACTCCAGCGCCACATAGGCCGCCGAGCCGGCGACGCTGCCGTGCGTGGCCAGCATCTGGCCGGCACCGCGCGCCTCCAGCGCGCCGTGGTAGCGCTTGTCCAGCACCATGCGGCCTATGGCCGCGCTGCCGTCCTCGGCGGCCTGGGCCGCCATGCCCACGCTGAATTCACCGCTGACCATTGCCATCGCCGTTCTCCCCGGGGCCGCCGCGGCCCGCGAGCACCGATTCGACCACGCGCCGGGGCAAGGCGGCCAGGGGCGTGAACAAAGGGTTGGCGACGCGCACGGGAATCACGTCCAGGCGCGCGCCGAGCACCGTCCAGTCATCGCCGCCCAGCGTCGTGCTGCGCCAGCCGCGCAGCCCCGCGTCACGGTGCAGGCGGAACTCGAAGCCGAGTTCGGGTGCCGGGTCGCCGGGCCGCGGGTTGGCGCGGTAGGCCAGACCGCGCACCTCGGGCGCGGGGCCGTCGAGCAGCTGCGTCATCGCGTCGAGCAGGCCGCCGCCGCCGAGGATGTCGAGGAAGTAGCGCTCGGACTTCAGCCCCGGCGCGAAGCCGGCCGCAGCCGGGTCGATGCAGGGCTCGCGCAGCTTGCGCGGCGCCGCCGTCGTCAGGCCGCTGCCGAGGTCGTGGCAGTCGCCGGCGGCGAGGTAGGACAGCCGCGCGCCGCGCAGGTTGAAGGCCGGCAGGCCGGGCTCGCTGGCGGCCTCGCCGAGGTCCACCAGCACGGCGCCGCTGCCGCCGACGACCTCCAGCCGCCCGCCCTGGATGACGACGGCGGCGTTCTCGTCCACGCCCAGGCCGAGGCGGTAGCCCAGCGCCCGCATGGCCGGCAGCATGCGGCCGATGCGGCCGCGGCGGATGAAATGCTGGTCGATGAACAGGTCCGGGCCGAGGAAGTCGAGGCCGCGGTCGTACTCCTGGCCGGCGCGCCACAGGCCCTTCAGCACGAGCAGGTTGTCCATCGCGTCACGGAACATCATGCGGCTCAGCACGGCCGCGCCGGCGCTGGTGCCGGCAATGACGCCGCCGGCCGCGAAGACCGCGCGGACCGCGTCCAGCATGGCCGTGGCCCGCCCGCCGGGCTGCAGCGTGTCGACGATGTATTCCTGTGCGCCGCCGGAGAAGAACACGGCGCGGCTGGCGGCGACGCGGGCGATCAGCGCCGGGTCGTTCAGCCGCGCCTGCAGGTCGACGCCCTGCAGATGGGGTGCGACCGGCACGACCTCGGCGCGGGCGCCGCAGCGCTCCAGCGCCGCGACGATCTGCGCGGCGACGCGTTCGGGTTCGTAGGCCGCCGTCGGGAAGACGGCGATGGGCGCACCCGCGCCGCCGGCTTCGTCGACGAGGCGCTGCCAGACGGCGTCGCTGTCGGGCTTGAGGGCACCGCCGATGGCGATGACGGTGCCGGCCGGGGCGTTGGAGGTCAAGATCGGCTCAGGAGCCCGGCCAGCCGGCCGGGCGATGGGAAATCGGAGGGGCTGATATCTTGGCAGGAAACCCGCGGCGCTCAGCGCGGAGCCGGCACGCCCGCAGCCCCGGCGGACGCCGCCGGGTTCGCCGCCTCCGGCGGCCTGGGTGGCCCCCAGCCGCCGTACAGCGGCATCGGCAGCCGCACCGGGCTGATGTCGAGGTAGAGGTTGGCCACCGTGAACTGCTCGCCGCCGAACTCCTCGGTGCTCCAGCCCAGCGAGTCCGGGCCCTTGTAGACGCGGAACAGGAAGCCCAGTTCGGCCAGCGGGTCGTTGGCGCGCGGCAGCACGTCGAAGGCCAGGCCCTTGACCTCCCGGCGCGCGCTGTCGATCAGCCGGCTCATCGCGTTGGAGATGGTCGAGTCGCCCAGCATGTCGAGGTGGAAGACGTCGTCGGTGTAGTAGGGCTTGAAGCCGGGCGACTCGGCATCGTGCAGCTCGCCGCGCAGCTTGGGCGCCGACGGCGTCGTGGCGCGCGCGCGCAGGTGGTAGCGGTCGCCATGCTCCAGGTAGGACAGGCGCGCGCCCTGCACGTTGAAGGCGCCCAGCGCCGCATCGGTCCTGGCCTCGGTCAGGTCGACGACCAGCGCGCCGCGGTCGCCGATGATCTCGATCTCGTCGCCGCGGATGATGGCCGCCGTGTTCTCGTCCACGCCCAGGCCGATCTTGTAGCCCTTGGCCATCATCAGCGGGATCATGCGACCGAAGCGGCCGCGCTTGAGGAAGTGCTGGTCGACGAACAGATTGGGGCCGACGAAGCCGAGACCTCGGTCGATCTGCTTGCCGTCGACGAAGCGGCCCTTCAGGATGTTGATGACGCTGGGCGCGTCGCGGAACATCACGGTGCTCATGATGGCCGCGCCGGCCGATGTGCCCACCACGACGCCGCCCTTGCGGTAGACGTCCCAGATGGCTTCCAGCATCGGCGTGCTCTGGCCGCCCGGCTGCAGCACGTCGACGATGCGCTCCTGCGTGCCGCCGGTGAAGAAGATGCCCTTGGCGGCCTTGACCTTGGCGATCAGCGCCGGGTCACGCACGACCTTGTTCAGGTCCACCCACAGGAACTTCGGCGCCACGGGCAGGGCCTCGGCGATGGCGCCGCGGCGCTGCAGCAGGTCCACCACCTGCTTGGCGCTGGCTTCGGGGTCTTCGCTGGCCGTGCCGAAAACGACGAAGCGCGCGCCCTTGCCGCCTGCGAGATGGACGATGCGCTGCCAGACCTCCTCGTTGTCCGCCTTGAGCGCGCCGCCGATGGGGACGGCGTAGCCGCGGATGGCGGGTTCGGCATCGACGACCGCGGGCACCGGGGCCGCCGCGGCCGAGGCGGCCGCCGCGGGCTTGGCCGGGGCAGGCAGCGCGCCGCGGGCCGCCGACGCAGGCGCGGACGGCCGGAACAGCTTGAAGCCCTGCGGCGCGCTCGCGGCCGGCGCCACCGTCGGCGGCGCCGCCTGCGCCCCCAAGGCCACCGCCATCGCCGCCCAACCCGCCCAGATCCATGCCCTCATGCCCAGCGTCCTCCTCAATCAGACCGCGCATGATGACAGAGGCTGGATGACGCACTCGCCCCGGATCCACCCGCGGGAGCCCGCCGACCCGCGCGACCGCCGCGCCTGGGTCGGCGCGACGTGCGCCTGCCGCCGGTCAGCCGACGACTCCGCGCAGCCAGTCCGGCAAGGCAATGGCCTTGTCGGTCTGCGCGTCGAACCACAGCGTCGTCGCGCCGCCCTCGGCGTAGAGGGTGCCGGGCTCGTCGGCGCGCTCCAGCGTGATCCAGGTCTCGAAGCTGGTGCGGCCCGGGTCGCTGACGTAGTGCTTCGCAAGCACCTCGCCCGGGCATTTGAGCTGGCGGTAGAAGTTGCAGAAGGCGTTGACGATGACCGGCCCCTGCCCGCCCGGGTTGGGCGGCGCGCCGATCTGCGTGAGCCAGTCGACGCGCGCGATCTCCAGGTAGCGGAAATAGAGCGTGTTGTTGACGTGGCCCATCGCGTCCATGTCGCCCCAGCGCATCGGGATGCGGCACTCGTAGGTCAGCTTCTTGGCGGCGGGGACGCTGTATCTCATGGTGGCGGCTTTCAACGACGGGGCACCCAAGCATGCCAGGATGGCCGCGATGGCGCAGGCCACCATCAACTCGATCAGCGTGAAACCTCGCGGCCTCAGGCGGACAGGCCCTGCTCGGCCGCCATGCGCAAGACCAGCTCGCGCAGCGAGGCCAGCTCCGCCTTGACCGCCGCCAGCTCGGCCTTCTGCAACGCCAGCTCCTCGTCGCGCGGCGACGCTGCCGCCACGGCCTGTTCGACGGATGCGACCGGCCCGCACAGCAGATGCGCCCAGCGCGCCTCGCGGGCACCCGGCGCTTTGGGCAGCTTGACGGCGAACGGCGGCTCGCGCGCGGCCAGTTCCTCCAGGAAGCCATCCACCGACGACACATCGGCAAAGCGGTGCAGGCGCTCGGTGTTCTGCCGCAGCTCGGCCGCCGTCTGCGGGCCGCGCAGCATCAGCTGGGCCAGCAGGGCCATCGCGGCACCGGGCACGCTCAAGGCCCGCGCGAAGTTGTGCTCGTAGCGCAGCACGCGGCTGCCGCTGACGGTGTTGACGAGGCTGAGCGACTTCAGTTCCTCCACGGTGGCCAGCACCTCGGCCTCGCCCACGTCCATGACCGGGTCGCGCGCCGTCTTCTGGTTGCAGCCGGCGGTCAGCGCGTTGGCCGACAGCGGGTAGCTGTCCGGCACGGTGGATTCCTTCTCGACGAGGACGGCGAGGACGCGGGCCTCCAGCGGGGTCAGGTCTCGCTTGAACATCAGACGCCGAAGCCGTCGTCGGCCTGGATCACGGCACCGTTGATGAAGTGGCTCTCGTTCGCGCACAGCATCAGCAGCGCCGTGTCGAGATCCCTGGGCTGGCCCACGCGCTTGCGCGGCAGCAGCTCGACGAGCTTCCTGCCCTGCTCCGTGTCCCAGTGGTGGTGGTTGATCTCGGTGTCGATGTAGCCGGGGCAGATCGCGTTCACGTTGATGCCGTACTTGCCCCACTCCAGCGCCATCGCGCGGGTCATGTGGATGACGGCGGCCTTGCTCATCGCGTAGACGCCGATCTGGCCCAGCACGCGCAGGCCGGCCATCGAGGCCACGTTGACGATGCGCCCGCCGATGAAGGTGCCCGGCGCCGCGCCGCGCGCGCGGGCCAGCATGCGCTTGCCCACCTCCTGCGCGACGAAGAAGGCGCCGCGCGTGTTGGTGTCCATCACATAGTCGTAGTCGTTCTCGCTGACGTCGGTGAGGCGCTGCGTCGTGCTGACGCCAGAGTTGTTGATGAGGATGTCCAGCGTGCCGACCTCGGTCTCGGCATGGGCCACGGCGGCCTTGATGCTGGCCACGTCGGTCACGTCGAGCTGCACGACATGGGCATCGCCGCCGCGGCCTTCGATCTCGGCGCGCAGATCCTTCAGGCGCTCGACGCGGCGGCCGGCCAGCACGACGCAGGCGCCGGCCTGGGCCAGCGTGCGCGCGAACTGCGACCCCAGGCCGCTGGACGCGCCGGTGATCAGGGCCACACGGCCTTCGAGATTGATGGAGTAGCTCATGGGACTGCCTTGGGAGTGGGTTGCACCGATCCTACCGGTCAGGGCCTGTTCGCACGACGGCAATGGGTCGCGTTGCCGTCGTGTGAACAGGCCCTAGGCTGCCCGCACTAAAAAAGCACGATCGTTCGATTCGCGGCCCAGCCTCTCTAGAATCGCGCGGAAATCCAAGCTGACGGAGACCCGGCAATGACATCCGAAGAAATCCTGGCCCAGTTCGGCCCCCGCGAGTCCATGGAGTACGACGTGGTCGTCGTCGGCGGCGGGCCGGCGGGCCTCGCCACGGCCATCCGCCTGAAGCAGCTGCGGCCCGACGCCAGCGTCGTCGTGCTCGAGAAGGGCTCGGAGCCCGGCGCCCACATCCTGTCCGGCGCCGTCATGGACCCGCGTGCCATCACCGAGCTGTTCCCGAACTGGAAGGAGCTGGGCGCGCCGCTGAACCAGCCCGTGTCCGGCGACGACGTGCTCTTCCTGAGCGAGACCGGCAGTTCGCGCACGCCCGATTTTCTCGTGCCGCGCAACTTCCACAACCACGGCTGCTACGTCATCAGCCTGTCCGACGTCGTCAAGTGGATGGCCAGCCAGGCCGAAGCCCTGGGCGTCGAGATCTTCCCGGGCTTCGCCGCCGCCGAGGTGCTCTACGACGACCAAGGCCGCGTGAAGGGCGTGGCCACCGGCAACATGGGCATCACCAAGGACGGCGAGCCCGGCGACAACTTCCAACTCGGCATGGAGCTGCTCGGCAAGTACACGATCTTTGCCGAAGGCGCGCGCGGCCACCTGGGCAAGCAGCTGCTCTCGAAGTTCAAGCTGACCGAGGGCAAGGACACGCAGACCTACGCGATCGGCATCAAGGAGCTGTGGGAGATCCACGCCGACAAGGCCCAGCCCGGCAAGGTGGTGCACACGGCCGGCTGGCCGATGGAAGGCGACACCTTCGGCGGCGGCTTCCTCTACCACCTGGACGGCAACAAGGTCACGCTGGGCTTCGTCATCGGCCTGGACTACGACAACCCGTATTTGAGCCCCTTCGAGGAGATGCAGCGCTGGAAGGCCCACCCGGCCATCCGCGCCCACATCGAGGGCGGCAAGCGCATCGGCTACGGCGCCCGCGCGATCAACAACGGCACGCCGCAGGCCCTGCCCAGGACCGTGTTCCCGGGCGGTGCGCTGGTCGGCTGCGACGCCGGCTACCTGAACGCGGCCCGCATCAAGGGCAGCCACGCGGCCATCAAGAGCGGCATGCTCTGCGCCGAGGCCCTGGCGCCTGCGCTGGAAGCCGGCCGCGCCCAGGACGAGCTGGCCGCCTACCCCGAAGCCTTCGAGAAGAGCTGGCTGAACGAAGAGCTGCAGCAGACCCGCAACTTCAAGCTCTGGTTCAAGAAGGGCAAGACGACCGGCCAGCTGATGACCGGCATCGAGCAATGGCTGCTGCCCAAGCTGGGCGTCGCCAACCCGCCGTGGACCCTGCACAACCACAAGGCCGACAACACCGCGCTGCGCCCGGCGGCCGAGTGCCGGCCCATCGCCTACCCCAAGCCGGACGGCAAGCTGACCTTCGACCGCCTCTCGTCGGTGTTCATCTCCAACACCAACCACGAGGAAAACCAGCCGGCCCACCTGACGCTGAAGGACGCGTCGGTGCCGGTGCAGGTCAACCTCGCCAAGTACGCCGGCCCCGAGAGCCGCTACTGCCCGGCGGGCGTCTACGAGTTCGTGCCGAATGAAGGCGGCAGCGGCGAGCGGCTGCAGATCAACGCGCAGAACTGCGTGCACTGCAAGACCTGCGACATCAAGGATCCGACGCAGAACATCGTCTGGGTCACGCCCGAGGGCGGCGGCGGGCCGAACTACTCCGGCATGTAAGCCCGTTCCAGCCGCGCCATCCACTCGGCCGTGGCGCGGTCCTCGGCCCGCCCGGAGGCGGCCAGCGCCGCGCGGATGCGCTGGCGTTCGGTCGCCGCGCGGTTCTGGCTCATCTTCAGCTTGAGCTCCCAGCGCGTCACGCGGATGCGAAAGCCGACGATGGCGCCCAGCAGCTTGTGCTGGAAATCCTCCGGCAGCCTGCGCCACTGCTCGGCGTAGCCGGGCTCGAAACGCCCGATCAGGCGCTTGAGCAGGCCGTCCTTGTCGGCCGCGCCGTCGATCAGCTCGACCTCGCCGTAGGCATGCAGGGCCGCGTAGTTCCAGGTCGGCACGTTCTTCACCGACTCGTAGTGGCCGGGACTGACGTAGGCGCCCGGGCCGCTGAAGACG
This sequence comes from Pelomonas aquatica, assembly GCF_026712205.1. Lineage (GTDB taxonomy): Bacteria > Pseudomonadota > Gammaproteobacteria > Burkholderiales > Burkholderiaceae_C > Pelomonas > Pelomonas aquatica. Next base: position 40,290 of record NZ_JAPPUW010000029.1, on the reverse strand, counting down.
GCCAGCACCTGCCGCTGCTGCGACAGCCAGCCCCAGTGCGGGTTGGCGCGCGCCATATGGCCTTCGAGCGCGAAACCCTCGCCCTCATCGGCCGCCACCAGCGGCAGATGGCTGCCGAAGCTCTGCCCCTGGGCATCCGGCCCCACCAGCAGGGCCAGCGGATGCTCGGCCACGAGGCGCAGTGCATGCTCGAAGTCGGTGGACCTGAAGTGGGCGGGCATGTACACGGCTGGGCTCCGGCGGACGGTGGCGAAATGGAGGCGCGATCATCGCGCACGGCTTCGCCCCCTCCCCCCGGCGCTCCTCCTATCATCGCGACCCTATGCGGCACGAATCCCTTCGCCCGACCGAAGCCCTGCTCAGGCTGCGCCCGCCGGGCGGCACGGCCGACGAGGAGATCGCCGTCGAGATGCCGGTGGCGCTGACCGTCAACGGCGTGTCCCAGGCCGTCATGCTGGCCACGCCGGCCGACCTGGAGGACTTTGCGCTCGGCTTTGCGCTGGCCGAGGGATGGATCGCCCACCGCGGCGAGCTGCTGGACATCGAGACCGAGGCCCGTGCCGACGGCATCGAGCTGGCGCTGACGGTGACCGCCGTGCGCGAGCAGGGTCTGAAGCTGCGCCGCCGCCAACTGGCCGGCCGCACCGGCTGCGGCCTGTGCGGGCTGGAGAGCCTGGCGGACTTCAACTCGCTGCAGCCGGCGCCGGTGCAGGCGCCTGAGCTGGCGCCGGGCGCACTGGCGCGCGCGATGGCCGAACTGCACCGCGCCCAGGTGCTGAATGCGCGCTGCGGCGGCCTGCATGCAGCGGCCTGGTGCGCGCTGGACGGCGCGCTGCGCCTGGCGCGCGAGGACGTGGGCCGGCACAACGCCCTCGACAAGCTGATCGGCGCGCGCGCCGCCGCCCCCGGCGACCCGGCGCCCGGCTTCGTCGCGATGTCCAGCCGCGCCAGCCACGAGCTGGTGCACAAGGCCGCGATGGCCGGCATCGGCCTGCTGGCCTGCGTCTCGGCGCCCAGCAGCCTCGCGATCTCGACCGCGCAAGGCCTGGGCCTGCGGCTATGGGCGTTCGTCCGCGAGGGCCGCGCGACGCGCTACGCCTAGACTCACCCATCCACTGACCAGCGGGCCGATCTTGCAGACCCAAGCGCTTCTCGTCGACGACCACCCCCTGTTCCGCGAAGGGCTGGCGCTGCTGCTGGCCCACCAGTTCCCGTTTTGGCAGCTGCTGCAGGCCGGCAGCCTCGAACAGGCCGCGGCACGCCTGGCCGAAGCGCCCGGCATCGCCCTCGTCGTGCTCGACCTGTCGCTGCCCGACAGCGACGGCCTGGCCACGCTGACCCGGTTGCGCGCGCAGGCGCCGGGGCCGCGCTATGTCGTGCTGTCGGCCAGCGATGCGGCCGAGTTCGTCGTCGGTGCCATCGAGGCCGGTGCGGCCGGCTTCGTGCCCAAGACCTCGCAGACCGGGGCCATGCTCGCGGCCATGCGCACGGTGCTGGATGGCGGCGTCGTGCTGCCCGCGGCCTTCGGCGCGGACGCCGCCACGCCCCCGCGCACGCCGACCGAGGCGCTCGGCATCTCGCCGCGCCAGAGCGCCGTGCTGCGCCTGCTGATCGAGGGCAAGAGCAACAAGGCCATCAGCCGCGACCTCGGCATCGCCGAGTCGACCGTGAAGACCCATCTCGAGGTCATCTACCGCAAGCTCGACGCGACCTCGCGCACCCAGGCCGTCGTCGCCGCGGCCCGGCTGGGCCTGCGGCTGGATGCGCGGCCCGAGTCAGCCTGAAACGGCCGGGCGCGCCGTCAGCGCCACCCGCCCCAGCCAGGCCCGCAGCGCCGCGGGGCTGACCGGCTTGTGCATGACCGGCAGGTCGCTGGCCGCGATGTCGATGAGCTGGCTGGCCGTCACGTCGCCGGTCACGATCAGGGCCGGCACGTCCGCACCCAGTCGCTCCCGCAGCCGACCCACCCACTCGACGCCGGTGCCCTGCTCGAAGCGGTAGTCGCACAGGATGGCGTCCGGCACGGGCAGGCCGTCGTCCAGCCGGGCCAGCGCGTCGGCGCCATCGCGCGCGACCACGCCCTCGCAGCCCCAGGCATCCAGCAGGCCCTGCAGCGCGAAGCGGATGGGCGCCTCGTCGTCGATGACGAGGACGCGCAGGCCGGCAACGGGCTCGGCCTGCCGCGCCCCAGCCAGCGCGGGCTCGGCCGCGGAGGCCGGCGCGCCGCGCGGCACGATGACGCGGAACCTCGAGCCCCGCCCGTGGCGCGAGCACAGCTCCACGCGATGGCCCAGCAGCTCGGCCGTGCGCCTGACGATGGACAGGCCCAGGCCGAGGCCCAGGCTGCGGTCGCGCTGCGGGTTGTGCAGCTGCACGAACTCCTGGAAGACCGCGTCGAACTGGTCGGCCGGGATGCCGATGCCGCTGTCCCAGACCTCGAAGGCCAGCCCATCGCCGTGGGGCCGGACGCCGACGAGCACCCCGCCCCGCTCGGTGTAGCGCAGCGCGTTGGCGACGAGGTTGTCCAGCATGCGCGCCAGCAGCGCGCGGTCGCTGCGCACCCAATGCGCGGCCGCATGCGTGCGCAGGCTCAGGCCGCGCGCCGCGGCCAGCGGCGCGAACTGGCGTTCGATGCCCGCCAGCAGCTCCTGCACCGGCAGCGCCACGGGCTCGGGGCGCTCGACGCCGGCGTCCAGCCGCGAGATGTCGAGGATGCCGTTGAGCAGCGACTCCATCGCCTCGGTGGACTGGCCGATGCGCTGCACCAGATCCTCGACACCGAGGCCGCGGGCGCGTTCGCCGAGCAGGCCGATCAGCAGGCTCATCGCATGCAGGGGCTGGCGCAGGTCGTGGCTGGCCGACGCGAGGAAGCGCGTCTTGGCCAGGTTGGCCTGTTCCAGCGCCTGCGTCTTGGCGGTCAGCTCGCCGACGAGGCGGGCGTTCTCGAAGCCGAGTTCGATGGCCCGCACGAAGCCGCGGTGGAAGGCGCGGCCATAACCGATCAGCGTCCACATCAGGATGGCGAAGCCGGCCGCGATGCCCCAGTTGAGCGTGCCGCCGCGCAACGCGTAGATGAGGGCCAGCGTCCCCTGCCCGGCGATCTGGAAGCCGTAGAGCATGGGCAGGTGGTGGGCGTTGAAGACGCTGCCTGCCGTGAAGACCACGCACAGCGCCAGCACGACGAAGGCCTCGAAGCCGAAGTTGTCGGGCCGCACCAGCACCGCGCAGGAGGCCCAGGCCAGGCCGAGCACCACGCCGAGCGCGGCATAGCCGGACAGGAAGCGCTGCTGCGAGGCTCGCGCCATCAGCCGCGGGAAGGCGAACTGCCCGGCCAGCACGAGCAGCATGCCGCAGGCCCAGGCCAGCAGCGCAAAATGGGCGCTGTGGGCATAGGCCACGCAAAGGACGACGAAGACGCCGCCCACGGAGCCGAGCGCATCGGCCACCGTGCCCTCCGTCAGCGCGCGCCGCTTCTCGCGGGCGATGGCCTCGTGCAGTGGCAGGGTGGCGTCGGGCATGTTGTGCATGGGGCGGTGATGCAGACCGGGCGCATTCTGCTTGCGCCCGGCCCCACCACCGTCCGGGCTCAGGGCTTGTCGATGGAGACCGCCACGAAGCGATTCGCGTTCACGGTGCTCACCGTCACGACGATGCCTTCGAACGGCAGCTGGATGACGCTGCTGCACTTGGCATAGGCGGCGCCCTGCGCGTCCGTGCAGAGCTTGGGATCGCGGTAGCGCGCGCCCGCGAAGCTGAGCTGGGTCGCATCCACCGGGTTGAAGGCCAGCGTGTCGAAGTGGCCGTCATTGGTGGTGGCCGAGTATTGGCGCGTCACGGTGCCGGCCGTCGCATCGACCTTGGCCACCGTGTTGGAGTCCTCGGTCACGGCGCCGATGCCCGTGGCTGGCCTCACCGTGAACTGCCAGAAGTTCGACACCTTGCCGGCGGTGGGCAGGGTCAGCTTGTCCTGGCTGGTCAGCACGTTGACCGCGCCGGAAACGGGATCCCAGCCCAGGATGAAGGTGCGGCCCGAGGCGCTGCGGAAGGCGAAGCCGCGCGTCGAGACCGTGCCCGTCGGCTCGACGTAGTCGAAGCCGCCGGCCGAATTCGGTTTCAGCGTGCCCTTCTTCTGAGTGTCCGCCGTGCAGGCGCCATAGCCGGCCGGGCAGTTGAAGATGCCCGAGTCGCTGCCGTCCGCCGGGCCGTTGTAGCCGTCGGCCCTGAACTTGGTGACGCCGAAGTCGCCGATGAAGCTGTCGAAGCCCTTGGCGTAGGTCACGCGGTTGTAGCTGCCCGCCAGCGCGGCGACGTCGAGCCGCTGCTCCGGGATCGCGACGCCGGAGACGCCGCCCGACTGCAGCAGCACGGCCATGCCGGAACGGGCCACCAGCACGCGCGTGGCCGTGGCGCCGGCGGCGCTCGCGGTGTAGTCGCAGGCGGCGTTCTTGGTCAGCGTGAATTTCGTGCTGCCGACGGTGGCGGTCAGCCCGGCGGCATCCACGCTGACCCGGTAGCTTGCCTGCGCGGGGTCGGTGGTGTCGAAGTTCACGACGCGCAGCGTGCCGGTCTTCAGGCCCGGGCAGTCCGAAGCGGCCGGCGCCAGCAGGGTCGTGAGGGTGGCACCGGCCGTCGTGTCGCTGCTCTTGCTCGCGCTCTGCACGGCAGTGCTCAGGTCGGTCAGCGACGCGCCAGCGCTGGCGAGCGTGGCCTTCAACTGCTCCAGCACGCCGTCGTAGTCCGTCTTGCTGCCTGCCACGATGGCGCCGGCCAGGATGTCGGCGGCCTTGGTCGTGTCGACGCCCGCCGTCTTCAGCGTGCCCAGCAGCGCGGTCTGCGCCGTGGTGATGTCGCTGGCCTTGATGGCCGTGACCGCGCTGAAGCCGGTGACGAAGGCCTTGGGGTCCGTGCCCGCGTACTTCGCGATCAGCAGCTCGCTCAGCGGCGTGATGTTGGCCGTCGCGCTGGCGCTGCCGGTGCTGGTGCCGGGGATCAGCGAATGCAGTTCGAGGCTCTTGTCGCTGCTCGTCGCGGTCAGCACGCAGGGCAGCGCACCGCCGGTGATGCTGGCCGAGAACTTGCCGTCCGTGCCGGCCGTCGCGGTGGCGGTGCCAGCCGCGCAGCTGATGGTGATGGCCGCGTTCGCCATCGCGGCGCCGGTGGCCGCCGTGCCGCTGACGGCCAGTGCGGCGGTGGGGGTCTGCGGGGGAGCTTCGCCGCCGCTGCCGCCGCCACAGGCGACCAGGGTGGCGGGAATCGCGATGACGACCAGGTGTCGGGCCAGGCCCGTAGCGGATGTAGTCAAATTCACCTCTCTTGGTTCTGATGATGGGCGGGCGATGTCGGCCGAGCCGGGGCGGATTTCAGAACGGGTGCCGGGGGCAGGCCATCCGCCATCCGGCGGAGGCGGACCGCCGCCGCGCCTTCAAGCGTGAATTTGTTGCCGGCGCGAGGGGCTCAGTGCACGCGGGTCGAGCCTGGCATGCGCCGCCTCGACAAGACGGCCCCAGCGCCTGGCCTCATGCCCGACCTCCGCCATCGGCCAGGCGCAGCCGCGCATCGGCGGCGAGATCGGCGTTCTGCTCCGCGGCGATCAGCCGGCGGCCGTCCGTCCGGATCGCGGTCGCCGTCGATGCCCCGCTCCACCTGCGCGAGGCTCAGGCCGCCCGACAGCTCGCGGCAGTCGTGGCCCAGCGTCGATCGGCTATCTGCAACGCCGCGGCCGGCCCCGGCAGCCCGAGGACATCGCCAGCCACGACGCCATCGCCCACACGATGCGCAACGAGGACTCGGCGCTGCGCTGGGATTTGCGCCGCGGGGATGAGGTCCGCATCATCGCGCCCACCGCCAAGCTTGCCGTGCGGGACGGTGCCGGCGCCATCGACGCGGCAATCCATGGCGGCGGCCTCTCGCGGCCCTTCGAGCTGGCCTTGCGCCCGGCCTTGTCGGCGGGCCGGCTGGAGCCGGTGTTCGCCGTGCTGCCGCATGCGCACCGCGTGCCGGCCAAGGTCCGGGCCTTCGCGGACTTTGGCGCCGCCCGCGTCGCGCCGAACTGAAGCACGAAGCGCCAAACATCATTGCGCTTCTTTACGGATGGGCTGTGCACCGCGATCGACGCCGGACGGTTTACATCGCACCTCTTGACGAGGCGCCCACCGAACTGGGCAACATCCTCAGCAACCCATGGAGCCGCACATGAAGAAGTCCTTGATCGTCACCACCCTGCTGTCCATCACCGCCGCTGCCAGCTTCGCCCAGGGCGCCACGTCCGCCCCGGCCGGCAACTGGAAGAAGGAGCATCCGCGCCGCGCCGAGGTGAACCAGCGCCTGGAGAACCAGGACAAGCGCATCAGCCAGGAGGTCAAGGAAGGCGAAATGACCAAGGCGGAGGCCCACAAGCTGCACAAGCAGGATCACCAGATCCGCCAGGAAGAGCGCGACATGGCGTCGCAGAACGGCGGTCACATCACCAAGGGTGAGCAGAAGGTGCTGAACCAACAGGAGAACAAGGTCAGCAAGGAAATCGGCAAGTAATCCGGGACGGCCTCGGCACCCGGACGCCCCATCCTTGGGGCGCCGGCTTTGCTGCCAGATTGGGGTGCGCCTTGCGAACCGGCGCCAAAGAAAAACGCCGCTCGAAGGAGGCGTTTACAGGCTGGTTGGCGGAGTCGGAGGGATTCGAACCCTCGATGCAGGTTTTGCCCACATACTCCCTTAGCAGGGGAGCACCTTCGGCCACTCGGTCACGACTCCAGCACAGCCGCGCATTCTATACCAGGCGCGGCGGCCTCCCGGGAAAAATCAGGCGCCCGCCTGTTCCTGGTCCAGATCGAAGGCCTTGTGCAGCGCGCGCACGGCCAGCTCCATGTACTTCTCGTCGATGACGACGCTGGTCTTGATCTCGCTCGTGGAGATCATCTGGATGTTGATGCCCTCCTCGCTCAGCGCGCGGAACATCTTGCTGGCCACGCCGACGTGCGAGCGCATGCCGATGCCGACGATGGAGACCTTGCAGATCTTGGGGTCGCCCATGACCTTGGCGGCATTGGTGGCCGGGCCGACGGTGTTCTGCAGCAGCTCCATCGTGCGCGCGTAGTCGTTGCGGTGCACGGTGAAGGAGAAGTCGGTCTTGCCGTCGTGGGAGACGTTCTGGATGATGACGTCGATGTCGATGTTGGCCTCGGCCACGGGGCCGAGGATCTGGAAGGCGATGCCGGGCTTGTCGGGCACGCCGAGCAGCGTCACCTTGGCCTCGTCACGGTTGAAGGCAATGCCCGACACGACGGCTTGTTCCATTTTTTCGTCCTCTTCAAAACTGATCAGGGTGCCGGACTTGGCTTCCTCGTTGATGTCGATGTCCCAGGGCGTGAAGCTGGACAGCACGCGCAGCGGCACGCGGTACTTGCCGGCGAACTCCACCGAGCGGATCTGCAGGATCTTGGAGCCCAGCGAGGCCATCTCCAGCATCTCTTCGAAACTGATGGTGTGCAGGCGGCGCGCCTCGGGGACGATGCGCGGGTCGGTCGTGTAGACGCCGTCCACGTCGGTGTAGATGAGGCACTCGTCGGCCTTCATCGCCGCGGCGATGGCCACGGCCGAGGTGTCGGAGCCACCGCGGCCCAGCGTCGTGATGTTGTTGTCGGCATCGATGCCCTGGAAGCCGGCGACGACGACGACCCTGCCGGCCGCGAGGTCCTCGCGCACGCGCTTGTCGTCGATGCTCTCGATGCGGGCCTTGGTGTAGGACGAGTCGGTCGACACCGGCACCTGCCAGCCCGTGTAGCTGACCGAGGGCACGCCCTCGGCCTGCAGCGCGATGGCCAGCAGGCCCACCGAAACCTGCTCGCCGGTGGCCGCGATCATGTCGAGCTCGCGCATGACCTCGGGCGTGGTGCTGGCCGGCGACAACTCCTTGGCCAGGCCCAGCAGGCGGTTGGTCTCGCCGCTCATCGCCGAGGGCACGACCACCATCTGGTGGCCGGCGCGCACCCATTTGGCGACGCGCTTCGCGACGTTGCGAATGCGATCGGTGGAACCCATCGAGGTGCCGCCGTACTTGTGGACGATCAGAGCCATGAGATTGAGCGAAGGCTGAAGACGGAGCCGCCGGGACGGCATGCTCGCAAACCCCCGATTTTATGCGGCAACCCTGGCTTCGCCTTCGCTCTGCAGCAAGGCTGAATCCTCCTGCCAGCGCACGGCAAGCTGAGGCGCATCTTTTTCGGCGAAGGCACGGGCGTCCATGCCCAGGCCGGCGACCGCGATCAGGCCGGCCTCGTCGAACAACAGCGGCCCGCCACGCCGCCACGGCGGCAGGCCGGCCTCCTGGCAGGCCTTCTTCAGGCTGCGCGGCACCGAAGCCGGCGCGCGCTGGAACTGCTCGCCACCGGCCCGGGCACGCTGCGTCAGGCGGGCAAGCCGCGCGGGCGGGATGCCGGGCGAGGCCGGCTCGACGAGCCAGGCACCCTGCCAGCCGGGCTGGGAGTGCAGGCCGGGGCGGCTCAGGTCGATGGCCGAGGGCGGCGGAGGCTCGCAGCTTCCCGGCGCCCAGAAGAGCCCGCCGCGGTAGGCATGCAGCGCCCCGCCTGGCGCAGGCCAAGACGCCGTCGTGCCGGGATGCCATTCGGTCCGCAGCCGCTCGACCAGGCTGGCGGGCGCGGCCATGTGCCGGGCGAGCCAGGCACGCAGCGCATTGCTGGCGCGCGCGGGCAAAAGGCGGGACAGCGCGGCCAGGTCCAGACGTTCGGGCGTCGACAGGCTCGCGAGGTCGGCCGCCGCGACCTCGGCGGCCAGTTCGTCGGCCTGCTGGACCCAGCGCGCGGCCTGGGCCAGGCCGGCCTCGGCCCCCGGGAAGGCCGGCCACAGCGTCTGGCGCAGACGGTTGCGGGCAAAGCGCGTGTCGGCATTGCTCGGGTCTTCGATCCAGCGCAGCCCGTGCTGCTCGGCATAGGCGCGGATCAGGTCGCGCGGATGGTCCAGCCAGGGCCGCGCCCAGCACAGACCGTCCCGCCACTGCTGCCTCGGCATGCCGGCCAGGCCGGCCGTGCCGGCGCCGCGCAGGGCCTGCAGCAGAAAGGTCTCGGCCTGGTCCTGGCGGTGGTGGGCCAGCAGCAGCAGGTCGGCGCCGGCCGCCAGCGCCATGTCGTGCAACGCGCGGTGACGACCTGCGCGGGCCCAGGCCTCGACGCTGTCGCCGCGCGCGGGCGAGCCGCTCAGCCGCGTGCAGGCGAAGCCGGCGCCGAGTTGCCGTGCGATGCGCTCGCAGTGCGCGGCCCAGGCATCGGCCTGCGGCTGCAGGCCATGGTGGACATGGAGGGCAATGACCCGCTGCCCCGTCACCGCACGGGTGACGGCATGCAGCAGCGCCGTGGAATCGAGGCCGCCGCTGAAGGCGACGGCTACCGCATCACCGGTTCTTGGTGTCGCCGAATCGGCCATAGGCCTGCAGGCGTTCGTAGCGGCGGTCCAGCAGTTCGCGGGTCTTGAGGTCGCTGACCTGGCGCAGCGCGTCGTTCAACGCGCGCTTCAGGTTGGACGCCATCTGCTTGGCGTCGCGGTGAGCGCCGCCGACGGGTTCGCTGACGATCTTGTCGATCAGGCCCATGGCCTTCAGGCGGTGGGCCGTGATGCCCAGGGCCTCGGCCGCGTCGGACGCGCGCTCGCTGCTCTTCCACAGGATGGAGGCGCAGCCCTCGGGCGAGATGACGGAGTAGGCCGCGAATTGCAGCATCAGCACCTGGTCGGCGACGCCGATGGCCAGCGCGCCGCCCGAGCCGCCCTCGCCGATGATGGTGGCGATGATGGGCACTTCCAGCTGCGCCATCTCGAGGATGTTGCGGCCGATGGCCTCGCTCTGGCCGCGCTCCTCGGCACCGATGCCGGGGTAGGCACCCATGGTGTCGATGAAGGTGAAGACCGGCAGGCCGAACTTCTCGGCCAGCTTCATCAGGCGCAGGGCCTTGCGGTAGCCCTCGGGGCGCGGCATGCCGAAGTTGCGCAGCGTGCGCTCCTTGGCGTCGCTGCCGCGCTGGTGGCCGATGACCATGCAGGCCTGGCCGTTGAAGCGCGCAATGCCGCCGACGATGGCCGCGTCGTCGGCGAAGTGGCGGTCGCCATGAAGCTCCTGGAACTCGGTGAAGACCTCGTTGCAGTAATCCAGCGTCTGCGGGCGCTGCGGGTGGCGGGCCACCTGGTAGACCTGCCAAGGCGCGACGCTCGCGTAGACCTCCTTGGTCAGCTGCTGGCTTTTCTTGGAGAGGCGGTCGATCTCTTCCGAGATGTCGACGGCCGACTCGCTCTGCACATAGCGCAGTTCTTCGATCTTGGTCTCGAGCTCGGCGATCGGCTGCTCGAATTCCAGAAAGTGTTTCTTGCTCAATGGAGCCCCTCGTCCGGTGAGTACACCGGCCGATCCCCCGAGGGGATGCGGGCCGGCTTGGGAGCGGCCCGGCGCTCGGCCCGCTCTGAGTGGTTGAACAATGACCTCAATAGTCCACAGGCAGCGGATCGAGGCTCCGCCAAATGTACCAAACCGCCACCGAGCGGTAGGGTGCCCAGGCGTCGCCGACCTCGCGCGCCTCGGCGCGGGAGACCGGCTCGCCGGAGAAGTAGTTGGTGCTGATGCCCTTGAGCAGGCCGACGTCGTCCAGCGGCATCACGTTGGGGCGCATCAGGTGGAAGATCAGGAACATCTCGGCCGTCCAGCGGCCGATGCCGCGGATGGCGACCAGTTCCTCGATGATGGCCTCGTCGTCCATCTGCGCCCATTGGCGCACATGCACCTGGCCGGCGTCGAAGTGCTCGGCCAGGTCGCGCAGGTACTCGACCTTGCGCGCCGACAGGCCCGCGGCACGCTGCTCGTCCACGCCCAGGGCCAGCACGCTGGCGGGCTGGCACTTCGGCGCCAGCGCGACCCAGCGGGTCCAGACCGACTGCGCGGCCTTGACCGAGATCTGCTGGCCGACGATGGAGCGCGCCAGCGTCGCGAAGGCGTCGCCACGGCTCTGCAGGCGGGCCTCGCCGAACTGGGGGATGAGCTTCTTCATCACCCGGTCGCGCTTGGCGAGGTGCTTGCAGGCCTCGTCCCAGTAGTCGGGCGTGACCTCGACGGGATGCTTGGACGCCATCAGCTCTTGACCCAGGTCGTGCCGCCCGCGCCGTCCTTCAGCGTGATGCCCTTGGCCGACAGCTCGGCGCGGATCGCATCGGCGCCGGCGAAATCGCGGGCCGCCTTGGCCGCGGCGCGCGCGGCGATGCGCTCCTCGATCCAGGCGGCATCACCGCCCGAGCCGCCCTGCAGATAGGCGCGCGGCTCCTGCTGCAGGATGCCGAGCACGCCGGCCAGCGCCTTCAGCAGGCCGGCCCGCTGCGGCGAGCGGTCGCGGTTGACTTCGTTGACGAGGTCGAAGAGCACGGCGATGGCGCCGGGCGTGCCGAAGTCCTCGTCCATGGCCGCCTTGAAGGCAGCGGCGCTGGGCTCGCTCCAGTCGATGGTCACGTCGGCCGGCGGCACGGCGTCCAGCGCCGTGTAAAGCCTGGTGAGCGCCGTGCGCGCGTCTTCCAGATGCGAGTCGCTGAAGTTGAACGGGCGGCGGTAGTGGGTGCGCAGCATGAAGAAGCGCAGCGTCTCGCCGTCGAACTTCTGCAGCACGTCGCGGATGGTGAAGAAGTTGCCCAGGCTCTTGGACATCTTCTCGCCGTCGACGTTCAGGAAGCCGTTGTGCAGCCAGTAGCTTGCGAACGGATAGCCGGCGCCCTGGCTCTGAGCGATCTCGTTCTCGTGATGGGGGAACTGCAGATCCGCGCCACCGCCGTGGATGTCGAAGCTCTCGCCGAGCAGCGCACAGCTCATCGCCGAGCATTCGATGTGCCAGCCCGGGCGGCCCTCGCCGAAGGGCGCGGCCCACTTGGCATCGGCCGGCTCCTCGGCCTTGGCGGCTTTCCAGAGCACGAAGTCCAGCGGGTCCAGCTTGCCGTCGTCCACGGCCACGCGCTCGCCGGCGCGCAGGTCATCGAGGCTCTTGCCGCTGAGCTTGCCGTAGCCCTCGAACTTGCGCACCGCGTAGTTCACGTCGCCACCTTCGGCGCGGTAGGCCAGGCCGCGGTCTTCCAGCCGCGCTATCAGCGACAGCATCTGCGGCACATAGGCGGTCGCGCGCGGCTCATGGTCGGGGCGCAGCAGGCCCACGGCGGCGAAGTCCTCGTGCATGGCCGCCGTCATCTCTTCCGTCAGCTGGCGGATCGTGATGCCGCGCTCGACGGCGCGCTTGATGATCTTGTCGTCGATGTCGGTGATGTTGCGCACATAGGTGACGCCCAGGCCGCTGGCGCGCAGCCAGCGGTAGATGACGTCGAACGCCATGTTCATGCGCAGATGACCCATGTGGCAGAGGTCGTAGACCGTGATGCCGCAGACGTACATGCGCACCTGGCCGGGCACGAGCGGTTGGAAGTCTTCGAGATTGCGGCTGAGGGAGTTGTAAACGCGCAGGGACATGGGAGAGAAGGGCGCACCGTTGGCGGGCAACCACCAACAAGAAGCCCCGCACCGGGTCCGCCCAGGCGGGGCTCATAGAATGAAATCAGTATAGCGGCCGACCCTGACGCCGCCCCCCGCTACAACCCTCATGCGACTGCCCCTCCCCCTCCTACTACTGCTGGCCGCACTGGCTGCCGCGCCGGCCCGTGCCGACGACCTGGCGAGCGCCCAGCGCCTGTGGCTGGCCGGCCAGAAGCCCCAGGCCGTCGACCAGATCGAGCAGGCGCTCAAGCGCACACCCGACGACCTGCAACTGCGCTTCGCGCTCGGCGTCATGCGCATGGAACTGGGCGACCGCGCCCAGGCCATGCGCATCTTCACGGGCCTGACCCAGGACTTCCCCGACCTGGCCGATCCCTACAACAACCTCGCCGTGCTGCACGCCGCCGCCGGCGAGCTGGACGAGGCCAAGGTCGCGCTGGAACAGGCCCTGCGCCTGCAGCCCGAGCACGCCCAGGCCCAGGAGAACCTGGGCGACGTGCTGGTGCGCCTGGCGCTGCGTGCCTACCAGCATGCGCAGAAGACCTCGCTGGCGCCCAGCGAGGCGCTGACCAACAAGATCAGCCGCACGCTGGCCCTGACCGGCGACGCTCCCAAGACCCGCTGAACACCTTCATGACCAAGACCGCACTGTTACTCGCCGCCCTGCTGGCCGCCGCCGGCGCATCGGCCCAGACCGTCAAGCTGCAGACGACCGAAGGCGACATCCGCATCCAGCTGGACGCCGAGAAGGCGCCCAAGACGGTGGCCAACTTCCTGCAGTATGTGAAGGCAGGCCATTACAGCGGCGTCATCTTCCACCGCATCATTCCCAACTTCATGGTCCAGACCGGCGGCTACGACGCCAAGTTGAACCAGCGCCCGACCAAGCCGCCGATCCCGCTGGAGTCGCACAACGGCCTGTCCAATCTGCGCGGCAGCGTGGCGATGGCCCGCACGGGTGACCCGAACTCGGCGACGTCGCAGTTCTTCATCAACGTGGTCGACAACCTCTTCCTCGACGGCGAGCCCGACGCGCCCCGCAGCGGCTATGCCGTCTTCGGCCAGGTCGTCGAAGGCATGGACGTCGTCGACAAGATCCGCGCAGCAGAAACCAAGCCGGCCGGCATGCACGAGAACCTGCCGGTCAAGCCCATCTTCATCACCAAGGCTCTCGTCGAGCCCGTCAAAAAATGAGCCAAGTCAAGTTCACCACCAACCACGGCGACATCCTCATCGAGCTGGATGCCGAGAAGGCCCCGCTGTCGGCCGCCAACTTTCTCGCCTACGTGCGCAGCGGCCACTACGACGGCACGGTCTTCCACCGCGTCATCAAGGGCTTCATGATCCAGGGCGGCGGCTTCGAGCCCGGCATGAAGCAAAAGCCCACCGAGGCGCCGATCCAGAACGAGGCCAACAACGGCCTGAAGAACGCCCACTACACGCTGGCCATGGCGCGCACCAATGCGCCGCACTCGGCCACCGCGCAGTTCTTCATCAACACGACGAACAACGGTTTCCTGGACTTCAAGTCCGAGTCGCCGTCGGGCTGGGGCTATGCCGTGTTCGGCAGGGTGATCCAGGGCCAGGACGTCGTCGACAAGATCGAGAAGAGCAAGACCGCCAGCCGCGGCGGCCATGGCGACGTGCCCGTCGAGGACGTCGTCATCGAGAAGGCCGTCGAGGTTTGATCCCTACGCTGACGGCACCGGCGCAGTGGCGGCAGGTCGACCTGCTGTCCGACCTGCATCTCGGGCCCGACACGCCGGGCACCTTCGCCCGGCTTGAAAAACATCTGGCGCAGACGCCAGCCGATGCCGTGCTGCTGCTCGGCGACGTCTTCGAGGTCTGGGTCGGCGACGACTCGCGCCACCAGCCCTTCGAAGCCTCCTGTGTTGCCATGCTGAAACGAGCCAGCCAGCGGCTGGGCCTGTTCTTCATGCATGGCAATCGCGACTTCCTTGTCGACACCGACATGCTGGCCGACTGCGGCATGACCGCCCTGCCCGACCCCACCCTGCTCTCCGCCTTCGGCGAGCGCTGGCTGCTCGTGCACGGCGACGCGCAGTGCCTGTCCGACACGGCCTACCAACTCTTCCGCAACCAGGTTCGCTCACCCCAGTGGCAGGCCGAACTGCTGGCTCAGCCGCTGGCGGCCCGTCAGGCACTTGCACGCCAGATGCGCGAAGGCAGCCGCGCGGCGCAGGCCGCCCAGCTACAGGCCAGCGATCTCGACGCCGATGTCTGTCGAGCCCTGCTGGACGAAGCCGGCGCAAAGACGATGATTCATGGCCACACGCACCGCCCCGGCGAGCACGACATTGGCCATGGCATGAAGCGCATCGTGCTGTCCGACTGGGATCTGGACGCGACGCCACCGCGCGGCGACGTGATCCGCCTTTCGGCCGCCGGCCTGCAACGCATCCCGCTTTGATCCTCAAGGCCATCAGGAACTGGCGCGAGCAACGCGCCATCGAGCGCCATGCCATCCCGGATGCGCTGTGGCAGCTGACGCTGCTGCGCTACCCCTTCCTGGCCCAGCGCAGCGCGGAGGATCTCGCCGAATTGCGCCGGCTGTGCAGCCTGTTCCTCGCGGGCAAGGAGTTCCACGGCGTCGCCGGCTTCGAGGTCAGCGACGAGATCGCCGTGGCCGTCGCGGCCCAGGCCTGCCTGCCGGTGCTGCGCCTCGGCCTGGGCTGGTACGACGGCTTCGTCGGCATCGTCATGCACGCCGGCGAGGTCGTCGCGCAGCGGCGCTACGAGGACGAAGACGGCATCGTCCACGAGTACGACGAGGAACTGGCCGGCGAGGCCATGGAAGGCGGTCCGCTGATGCTGGCCTGGCAGGCCATCGCCGTCAGCGACGACCCGGCCGAGTTCGGCGCGGACGCGGTCTACAACGTCGTCATCCACGAGTTCGCCCACGTCATCGACATGCGCGACGGCCTGGCCGACGGCGTGCCGCCGCTGGATGCCGCCGAGCGCGAGCGCTGGATCGAAGTCATCGACGCCGAGTGGGAGACGTTCTGCCAGCGCGTCGATGCCGGCGAGGACACGCTGATCGACCCCTACGGCGCCGAGGCCGTCGAGGAGTTCTTCGCCGTGGCCGTGGAGGCCTTCTTCGTCGCACCGGCTGCGATGCGGACCGAAGAACCGGCGATGTATGCGCTGCTGGCCGGCTTCTTCAAGCAGGACCCGGCAGCTTGAAAGAACAAGGGGGTGTAAGCCCGAACCAGATTTTTTTCCGACGGGCTACCTTTCGTGCAAGCTCTCCTGCATGTGCTGCTTCACTGGGTTGAGCAGGTAGTCGATGACACGTCGCCGGCCTGTCTTGATCTCCGCCGTGAGGTTCATGCCTGGCGCCAACTTGATCCGCTTGCCGTCCACGTCCAGGCTGGCGGTGCCCAATAGCAGGCTGGCCGGGAAAATCGCCCCGCGCTTCTCGTCATTGACCGCGTCGGCGGCAATGCTTTGCACCTTTCCATCCACGGTGCCATAGCGGGTGTAGGGGAAGGTCTCCAGCTTGATCGTGGCGACCTGCCCCGCTCTCACAAAACCCACGTCCTTGTTCTCGAGCACCACCTCGGCAGTGTCCTGGGCATCGTCCGGCAACGCCGCGACGCAGCGCGGCCAGGCCCAGCAGGCGCACGGCGACGGCTACTTCCGCAACCAGCAGGAAGCCGGTCGCGGCCTGATGGGGCAGAGCACCTACGTGGCCCCGAACGGCGCGACGGTCGCGCTGCCGCACGGCTGGCAACCGAACACCACCCAGGTTTACCAGGGCAACACGTATCACGTTGATGCCTCCGGCCAATACCACGTGCTGACCGGCAACGGCTGGTGGGTGCCGGTGACGCCGCAACGCTGATCCGCCGCCGCACCGCTGTTGCCCTTCCCGCTTGCTAACGATTGCCTAACGGTCGTCGTCGAAGCTGCGCGCCATCGCAACCTGAGGAGGCTCCATGAAGATCCAGGACACTGACGCGCTGGCCCAACCCGACCCGCTGCGCCGCAAGCTGTTGCTCGGCCTGCACGGCATGGCGCTCGGCACGCCGCTGGGGATCGGCGCTTGCGGCGGGACCGGAGATGGCAGCAGCGACAAAGGCAGTTCCGACGCGAAGATCGACACCATCGTCGCCAAGCTGCCCAAGCTCGAGCGCTCGGCCCAGGCGGTCCGGGTGGCGCTTGCCTCCGGCAGCGCCGTCGCCCTCGCGTCGACCAACCTCGTCTCCGCGCACAACGTGTCGCAGGTGGCTGCCGACGGCAGCGCCGGCGTGATCACGATCGGCGGTGCGCCTCAGATGAGCTATCTGTTCGATGCCGGTGGGCAACTGCTGCTCATGAGCGTCATCGAGGACGGCGTACGCACCACGATCGACTCCCGCGGCACCGCCGAAGCGTTGCTGCTCGTCACGTCCGAAGTCGCGCTGCAGGGCCCGGCGATGGCGATCGCACTGCGCCGCGCATTGGCCAGCTCGAACTTCAACACCGTGGTCGAGCCGTTGCGCCTGGCCGTCGAGGCCGCACAAGGTCGCAAGGGCATCGACCCGAGCGACACCGAGCTGATGAACGCCCTGAAGGCGGCCACGCTGCGCCTGCGCGGCAAGAGCGCGGCAGCACCCGCGAGCGCGTCGCGTGAACGTGCGCTGTCGGTGACGGTGTCGCCGTCGGGCGCCAAGAGCGGCATCACGATCCTGCCAACCGAGGACTTCAACACCGTGGTGCTGCAGAACCAGTTTCGGCGGCGCACCCACGCGTGGATCGCACGGTCGGGCTCCTACGACGCCGCCGGCACCCTCACGCCAGTCGCGCCGGCCGTTGCGGTCGTGGACTTTCCGCTCGACGCCACCACCGCGCTCTCGTTCGACAACATCGTCACCAACGTCGGCGACTACATCGCGCAGTTCTACGCCGACATCGGCTTTCTCGGCGCCTACGAGTCGGGCAGTGCGGTGTGGACACCGGTCAAGAGCGCGCCCGTGCAACTGCCGTTCGCGCCGGACGGAGCGCAGACCGTCGTGCACACGGTGCGCGTGGTCGGCATCTCGGCGTCCGAGAGCGGAACGCTCTCGGACGCCGAGAACCGAGCCTACGAGCAAATCCTGTGGGATACGCTGATCGAGGACATCGCCAAGCCGTTCATGCGCACGCTGGTCCTGCCGATGGTGAACGAACACGTGGCCAAGCTCGGCAAGCTGGAGTTCCAGCAGGCGAGCTGGGCCCTCGTGCTCAACGGCCTCACCGACCTGTCGAGCCTTGCCGTCGGTGGACAGTTCTTTCCGAACACGATCGCCGCACTGCGCGCCGGCCAGTTCAAGACGGCGATCAGCAGCTTCCTGACCGAGTTCTTCAGCAGCAACACGTTCCAGGGGCTCTACGAGGCGGGCTTCCGGGCGTGGATGCGCGCGTCCTCGACCAACTGGACGCTGCGCGACGGCAGCGGCACGCTGATCGGCGTCAACCTGCTGTCGCAGGAGGACCTCGTCGCGCGCAACGTCGCGGCGCTGCGCGGTGCGCTCGACAAGCTGGCGCGCATCATCCAGCTCATCAAGGTCGCCACGCTGGTGGGCGACTACGCGGCGATCGGCAAGGACATGCTGGCCTCGGCACGGATGACCGAGTTCACGCTGAACATCTCGAAGGCGAAGACATCGCTGTCGCCGAATCCGTTCCAGGTGGCGGCGACCTCTGGCCAGTTCCCGATCACCGTGAAGGTCGATGGGCTGGATGCCGCGGTGCCGCCTTCCAGCGTGTTCGTCCAGTGGAGTTGCCGCGGCAAGTACGGCACGCTCTACCAGGTCGGCGGCATCGGCACCAACACGTTCGAAAGCGCGCTCACCATCCCGACTCACAACTACGTGCCGAGCGGCATCGAGGGCGACCCCGCCGATCCGGACACGATCACCGCGACGGCCTACTATCGTAACCCGGCGACTAACAGCCACGGCCGCATCGAGATGGGCAAGGCCTCGGTCAGCGTCGAGTTCAAGCGCGAGTTCAGCGTCTCGATCAGCCCGAACTCGACCGATGTGCCGAGCGGCATCGATCTGCCGATGACGGCGTTCCTGAACGAGAAGCTGCCTGCGGGTTCGACAGTCGACTGGCAGTGGAGCCACGCCGGCGTGGGCTCGCTGCAGGCCGTCGCGCCCGACGGCAACCCGGCCGACAGCCAGGCCACGTTCTCGACCGGCTCCAGCGAAGGCACGGCAACGTTGACCGTGCAGGCGACGGTGCGGGTGCCGGCGAGCGACCCGAAGGGCGCGCGCACGATCCAGACGCAACCGGTGAGCACGACGCTCAAGGTGAAGAAGGGCGTGCGCACGATCACCTTCGTCGCCAGCGGTGGATCGTTCTCGTTCGCTTGCGCCTCTTCGGCACCCTGCTTCTACGGCGCATTCCTCGTTCCGATCATCCCTGGGGCGATCAACTACACGGCCGTCTTCACCGACTTCGCCTACGGGGGGTGCAATCGAAGCTTGAGTTGGACTACGGGGAGAGGCGATGGCGGCGGCTGCGAGTTCCCGATCACATACCACCCCTTCCGGCCTGCGCAGGTGGTGACGAACACGTGGGCCGTGTGGATGGGCTTCAGCGACACCTGGAATCCGGGCAACGGCAAGTGCACTGTGACGATCACCTTGCCGGCGTGACCATGCGCCGCAGCGTCATGCCTGGTCAATCCAGCGAAGTCAGCATGTTCCGTAAGTGGTAGATTTGGCTGGCGCAATTTTTCCAAAGCGTCGCTTTTTGCACCCTGCCAGCGGACGGCTGCAAGCGGCCATGATTTCAACCTTGGGCCCGGCGACGGACTGTTTCTTGGTCGCGCAGCAGCGCATCGAGGTACTTCTCGACCCCGAAGGTCAGCATGCCGCGGAAGTTCACGTGCCCGAAATGAGCCGGCCCGATATGCCTCAGCCACGACTCCCCGATGGCGTGCATCTGCTTTTTCCGCCTGTCGGCAACCGCTTGGATCTGCGCCGTGTTCCAGGCGAGCAGGATGTTGGACAGCAGCGCGTGCGAGCCGGTCTTGTCCGGTGCCCGCATGCGAAGGTAGTCGTCCCGGCCGTCGTTGATCGCTTTCAGGGAGATCGACTACGTGGCGGCCAGTTCCAGCGATTCCAACGCATCAGAGCCCCGCAGCACGAACGGCTTCCGCTCGGACAGATTCCTGAGTCGCGGGCGGAGGTCGAAGCCGAGGCCTTTGGCCACGGCCATGGCGGGGTTGGTGTAGCCGTGGGTGTCGACGGCCAGGATGGACAACCGCATCTCGTCGCTCTCGCGCGTGGCGTTGTACGTCTCGACGCCATGCACCGCGATGCTGTGCTGGCGGGTGTCCGGTGGATCTTCGGCTAGGGATGGCCGCAACATGCTGCGCCTGCGCCTGCTCGGCGGCTTCCACATCGAGCGCGCAGGCCAGCTGGAGCACACCAGGCTGCCCAGCCGGGCGGCGACGCTGCTGCTGGCCAGGCTGGCACTGCAACCCGGCCGCCAGCATCCGCGCGAGGAGCTGATCGAGCTGCTGTGGCCAGGCGTGGGGCTGGAAGCCGGGCGCAACCGGCTGCGCCAGACGCTGTCGACGCTGCGCGCGCTGCTCGAAACGCCGCAAGCCCCGTTGCTGCGGGCCGACCGCAGCCAGATTTCGCTGCTGCCTGGCGCGCTAGCGGTCGACGCACTTGACTTCGAGGCTGCGCTGGCCGACCCGCCCCAGGCTGCGCTCATCTACGGCGGCGAACTGCTGCCGGGCCATTTCGACGACTGGGTCGTGCAGGAGCGCTACCGCCTCGCCGCGCTCGCAGACGCCCTGCCCGCGCCGCAGCTGCGCAGCGCGCCGCCGACCGCTCTGCCCTCGTTCGCCACCAGCCTGCCGCGTTACCTCACCCGCTATTTCGCGCCGCCCGGCCGGCTCGAAGCCCTAGCGGCGCGGCTGCCGCATCTGCGCCTGCTCACCCTCATCGGCCCGGGCGGTGTCGGGAAGACGCGGCTGGCCGTAGAGCTCGCTTGGCTAGGCTTCTTCGAGGCCCACTGGAGCTGCGGCATGGCGGCCCTGGCCGATGTGCGCGACGAGGCCAGCCTCGTCGCCGCGCTGGAGCGCGCGCTGACCATCACGCGCGGCGGCGGCTGGCCTGCCGTCGAGGCCGCGCTGCAAGAACCGGGTGGCCTGCGCCTGCTGGTGCTGGACAACGCCGAGCAGGCCCTGGGCGTCGTCGCGCAGGCCGTGCAGCGCCTGCTCGCGGTGGCACCATCGTTGTGCCTGCTGGTTACGTCCCGGCATGCGCTGGAGCTGGATGGCGAAACCCTCGTCGACGTGGCACCGTTGGCAAGTGCGCCAAATGCGGCGCAGGACACCGCGCTGGCCCTGTTCATCGACCGCGCCCGTGCGGTGCGCGCAGACTTCCATGCCAGCCGCGACAACCGGGCCGCGCTGCACGACCTGATCCGCGAGCTGGATGGCCTGCCGCTGGCCCTGGAGTTGGCCGCGGCCCGCGTGCGCAGCTTCTCGCCGGCGCAGATGCTGGCGCAGTGGCATGGCGTGCACACCGAGCCAGACAGCCTGCCCGCCTGGCTGACCAGCACCACGCGTGCGCAGCGCCATGCGTCGGTCGCCGGCCTGCTCGACTGGAGCCTGGCCCTGCTGGCACCGGAGCCGCTCGCGCTGCTGCAGGCCTTGGCCGCCCTGCCCTGCACCTTCGCGCTGGCCGACGTGGAGGCGCTGGGCGGCACGCCGGCGCTGCTGGACGAGCTCGTCTGCCATTCCCTCGTGCAGGCCGGCGGCGAGGCCGAGCCGCGCTACGGCCTGCTGGAACTGCTGCGCCGCGGCGTGCTGGCACGCGTGGACATGGCGGCCCGCCGGGCCACGCGCCATCGGCTGCGCGCCGCAGTGTGCGAATGGGCCGCCTCGCTCGGGCTGAAGGCGCCCATCACCGCCTGGGCCGTTCGCCGAGAGCAGGCCCGCGCGCTGATCGCCAGCGCTGCCGACGATGGCGACGCCGGCACCGGCCTGCAGCTGGCCCTCGCGCTGCGTCCCTGCTGGGAGAGCGACGGCGTGGATCGCGCGCTGGTCGGCCAGCTCGGCACGCTGCTGCAGCAGGCGCCATGCTCCGCCGGCCACGAACTGCGCGCCCAGCTGGCCTTCACGCATGGTGACCGCGCCCTCGCGCTGGCCTCGGCTGAGCAGGCGCTGGAGCTGGCGGGTGGCGATGCCGCGGCGCGTGCAGCGGCCCTGGTGCGCCGCGCCTGGGTGCTGTTGGCGGGCGACAACCGCGAGCACGGCCAGGCCGGCCCGCTCGACGAGGCCGTCGCCCTGGCCCGCCAAGCTGGCGACATGGCGACCGAGGCGCGCGCCTGGCAGCAGCATGCGGCCATCGCGGTGTCGCGTGGGGAGCCGGCGCAGGCCGAGCTGCTGTACGCCCGTGCGCAGGCGCTGTGGGAGGCCGTGGGCCACTCGCGCCAGGCCGCGGCGCGGCTGCGCAACCGCGCGCAATGCCGCATCGAGCTCGGTGACGTGGCCACCGCAGTGGAGTGGATCACCGCCTGCCAGCGCGTGGCCGAGATGGATGGCGATGGTGTCGGTCAGCTCGACACGGCCTACACGCTGGCGATGGCCCACGAGGCGCGGCGCGACTGGCCGGCCGCCCTCGCTGCCGCCCGGCAAGCGCTGCGCATCGCCCACGCGCGCCAGCACCTGCACGCGCGGGCGTTGACGCTGCAGCTCTTTCCCCGGCCGCTCGCACGGTTGCGTGAGCCCGAGCGTGCGCTGCAGCTGGCGGTCTTCTCCGAACAGCACTGGTTGCGCCATCTCGGCGCACTGGGCGTGCGGGAGGCGCGTGCGCTGGCCCGCGTGCGCCGCCTTGCCGCCACCCAGCTCGCGCCGGACGCCCGCAGCGCCGCCATCGCCCGCGGCCGGGCCATGGAACTGACCGAGGCCCTGCAGCTTGCCCTCCGTGGCGACCCTGAATGACGAACGGCCCGCCGCGGCGGCCTCATCAGGCTGGTGGATGAGACCCTACGTGCCCATCTGCGGTGCGTGGGTAGTTGTGTCTGAGGACTTGTTTTCGGCGCTGGGTCGACGCCTGGTGATCGGTCGCAAACGCGATGGGCAGGCAGATTGAAAGCCACGAGCAGGGTGACCACTGGCTCCATGTGGTCGGCAAGGGCAGCAAGGCGGACAAGGTGTCTCTGCCGCCCCTGGCCTGGAACGCGCTGAATCGGCATCTTGTGCAGCGGCGGTACCCACCACGCCCATGCACTGGAGCCCACGCACGCCACTGCTGGGGACCTTGGAACAGGGCGAGTCCAGCATCACGGCGACGCGGCTGTGGAATGTCGTCAAGCGGTTCTTCGCGAAGGCAACCGAGGTGATCGGACCCGATAGCCCTGCCACCGTGGACAAATTGCTACGAGCAAGTCCGCATTGGATGCGGCACACCCATGCCAGCCATTCTCTGGCCAGGGGAGCCGAACTCACCAGCGTGCGCGACAACCTGCGCCATGCGTCGCTCTCCACGAACGCCATTTACCTGCACGGAGACGAGGTCAAGCGTGCGCGCCAACTGCGGGAGGCCTTTGCGGATCGAGGGTAGACCGAGGTGTGATTGCTTCACGGAAAAAATCTGGTTCGGGCTTACACCCCCAACAAGGGACGCAGAAGCGTCCCTTGCTGTCGTGGCCCATCAGGCCGTGGCGGGTTCCGCCTTGGGCTTGCCGTCCTTGGTCGGCTTGACGTTGGGCTGGATGTCGAGCACGGTCTCGCCCTTGTCGTCCACGTCCACCGTGAGCCGGCCGCCGTCCACCAGCCGGCCGAACAGCAGTTCGTCGGCCAGCGCGCGGCGGATGGTGTCCTGGATCAGGCGCTGCATCGGCCGCGCACCCATCAGCGGGTCGAAGCCCTTCTTGGCCAGATGCTTGCGCAGCGCGTCGGAGAAGCTGACCTCGACCTTCTTCTCGGCGAGCTGGCTTTCCAGCTGCAGCAGGAACTTGTCCACCACGCGCAGGATGATTTCCTCGTCCAGCGCGCGGAAGGACACGATGGCGTCCAGGCGGTTGCGGAACTCGGGCGTGAACAGGCGCTTGATGTCGGCCATCTCGTCGCCCTGCTGGCGCTGGGTCGTGAAGCCGATGGTCGCCTTGTTCATGATCTCGGCGCCCGCGTTCGTCGTCATGATGATGATGACGTTGCGGAAGTCGGCCTTGCGCCCGTTGTTGTCGGTCAGCGTGCCATGGTCCATGACCTGCAGCAGCACGTTGAAGACATCGGGGTGGGCCTTCTCGATCTCGTCGAGCAGCAGCACCGCATGCGGCTTCTTCGTGACGGCCTCGGTCAGCAGGCCGCCCTGGTCGAAGCCGACATAGCCCGGAGGCGCGCCGATCAGGCGGCTCACCGCGTGGCGCTCCATGTACTCGGACATGTCGAAGCGGATCAGCTCGATGCCCAGGATATAGGCGAGCTGCTTGGCCACTTCGGTCTTGCCGACGCCCGTGGGGCCGCTGAACAGGAAGCTGCCGACCGGCTTGTCGGGCCGCCCCAGGCCCGAGCGGGCCATCTTGATGGCGGCGGCCAGCGCATCCACGGCCGGGTCCTGGCCGAAGACGACGCTCTTCAGGTCGCGATCCAGCGTCTTGAGCTTGCTGCGGTCGTCGCTGTTGACCGAAGCGGGCGGGATGCGCGCGATCTTGGCGACGATGTCCTCGACCTCGGCGCGGGTGATGGTCTTCTTCTGCTTGCTCTTGGGCAGGATGCGCTGGGCCGCACCGGCCTCGTCGATGACGTCGATGGCCTTGTCGGGCAGATGGCGGTCGTTGATGTACTTGGCCGACAGCTCGGCCGCTGCCTGCAGCGCGCCGAGCGCGTACTTGACCGAGTGGTGCTCCTCGAAGCGGCTCTTCAGGCCCTTCAGGATCTCGATGGTCTGCTCGACGGACGGCTCGGCCACGTCGACCTTCTGGAAGCGCCGGCTCAGCGCCGCGTCCTTCTCGAAGATGCCGCGGTACTCGGTGAAGGTGGTCGCGCCGATGCACTTCATCGCGCCGCTGGACAAAGCCGGCTTGAGCAGGTTGCTCGCGTCCAGCGTGCCGCCCGAGGCCGCGCCGGCGCCGATCAGCGTGTGGATCTCGTCGATGAAGAGGATGGCGTGGGGCTGGTCCTTCAGCGCCTTCAGCACCGCCTTCAGGCGCTGCTCGAAGTCGCCCCGGTACTTGGTACCGGCCAGCAGCGCGCCCATGTCCAGCGAGTAGACGACGGAGTCGGCAAGGACCTCGGGCACTTCGCCTTCGGTGATCCTCCAGGCCAGGCCCTCGGCAATCGCCGTCTTGCCGACGCCGGCCTCGCCGACCAGCAGCGGGTTGTTCTTGCGGCGGCGGCACAGCACCTGCACGACGCGCTCGACCTCGGACTCGCGGCCGATCAGCGGGTCGATCTTGCCGTCCCTGGCCTGCTGGTTCAGGTTCTGCGTGAACTGTTCCAGCGGCGACGCCTTGGCGCTGCCGCCCTCGCCTTCCTCGCGCTCGCCGTCCTGGCCTTGGCTTTGGCCTTCCGGCGCCTTGGGCGGCTCGGGGTCGGTCTTCTTGATGCCATGGGCGATGAAGTTGACGACGTCCAGCCGCGTGACGCCCTGCTGGTGCAGGTAGTAGACGGCGTGCGAATCCTTCTCGCCGAAGATCGCGACGAGCACATTGGCGCCGGTGACTTCCTTCTTGCCGCTGCCGGTGCTCTGCACATGCATGATGGCGCGCTGGATGACGCGCTGGAAGCCCAGCGTGGGCTGGGTGTCCACCTCGTCGCTGCCGCCCACCATGGGCGTGTTTTCCTTGATGAACTGCGTCAGGCTCTTGCGCAGGTCATCCAGGTTGGCTGCGCAGGCGCGCAGCACCTCGGCGGCGCTGGGGTTGTCGAGCAGCGCGAGCAGCAGGTGCTCGACGGTGATGAATTCGTGCCGCTGCTGGCGTGCCTCGACGAACGCCATGTGCAAACTGACTTCAAGCTCTTGCGCAATCATGCGGCCTCCATAATGCACTGCAGGGGGTGGCCAGCACGCCGGGAGGCGGCCAGGACCAGCTCCACCTTGGTCGCGGCGACGTCCTTGGTGAAGACACCGCAGACCCCGCGCCCCTCGTGGTGGATTTTGAGCATGATCTGCGTCGCCGTATCGAGGTCATGCCGGAAAAATTCCTGCAGAACCATGACCACGAACTCCATCGGCGTGAAATCGTCGTTCAGCAGCAGAACCTGGTAGAGCCGCGGCGGCTCGGTTTTCTGGGTCTGGCGCTCGACGACGACCGCGCCCTCGCCTTCGTCCCGGCCCGGCTTCAACGGGGGCGCGGGCGGGGGCGGAACCGACTGGTTTCGCGGTGGAAAAACGGACAGCACAGGCATGGATCGATTCTATCGACGGGGGTCTTCCCCCGCAGACCGCGGGCACATGGCGACAGCCGGCCAAATTGCAAGCGCCCGGACGCCCGCTAGGGTCAACCCGGCCGGGAAGGTCCCGAATTGACGGCCGGTATCGCGCTACCAGAATCCGTGTCCGCCTCCATGGGAGGTGCCAGAAAGAACGGAGACAAGATGATGGCGCTGGGCAAAGTCAAGTGGTTCAACGATGCCAAGGGCTTTGGATTCATCGAGCCGGAGGCCGGCGGCGACGATGTCTTCGCCCATTTCTCGGCGATCCAGATGGAAGGCTTCCGGACGCTGAAACAGGGCAGCCAGGTGCAGTTCGATCTGGTGCAGGGCCCCAAGGGCCAGTTGGCGCAGAACATCACGCCGCTGGAGGCCGCCCGCAGCCTGGAGGCGCAGCCGCTGGCCTCCTGAGGCGCTCCTGCATCGCGAAGCCCCGTCGGCCGCCCGGCCGCGGGGCTTTGTGCTTTCAGCCTGCCGCGTCAGCAAACTCGCCGAGTGGCTTGCTAGAGTTCATGCCCTGCGCGCTGGCGCCCACCCGCATCAGCCTCAGGATTGCCCCCTTACCGGAAGACCTCATGACCGCCGAAAAGACCCAGATCGTTTACACCTTGACCGATGAAGCACCCCGCCTGGCCACCGCCTCGCTGCTGCCGGTCGTCCAGGCCTTTGCGGCGCAGGCGGGCATCGATGTCGTCACCAGCGACATCTCGGTGGCGGGCCGCATCCTGGGCCAGTTCCCGGAGCTGCTGTCCGAAGAGCAGCGCGTGGCCGACAACCTGGCCGCGCTCGGCAAGCTGACGCTGAAGGCGAATGCCAACATCATCAAGCTACCCAACATCAGCGCCTCGGTGGCGCAGCTGAAGGCCGCCATCAAGGAACTGCAGGACAAGGGCTACAAGATCCCCGACTTCCCCGAGAAGCCCGAGACGGACGAGCAGAAGGACATCCGCGCCCGCTACAACAAATGCATCGGCTCGGCCGTGAACCCGGTGCTGCGCGAAGGCAACTCCGACCGCCGCGCGCCCAAGGCCGTCAAGGAATACGCCCGCAAGAACCCGCACCGCATGGACGAGTGGAGCCAGGCCTCGCGCTCGCACGTGTCGCATATGCATGCCGGCGACTTCTATCACGGTGAGAAGTCGATGACGCTGGATCGCGCCCGCAACGTCAAGATGGAGCTGATCACCAAGAGTGGCAAGACCATCGTGCTGAAGCCCAAGGTCGCGCTGCTGGACCGCGAGGTCATCGACTCCATGTTCATGAGCAAGAAGGCGCTGCTGGCCTTCTACGAGCGCGAGATCGAGGATGCACGCAAGACCGGCGTGATGTTCTCGCTGCACGTGAAGGCCACGATGATGAAGGTGTCCCACCCCATCGTGTTCGGCCACTGCGTGCGCATCTTCTACCGCGAGGCCTTCGAGAAGCACGGCAAGCTGTTCGAGGAACTGGGCGTCAACGTCAACAACGGCATGGTCGACCTCTACACCAAGATCGCCACGCTGCCGGCCAGCAAGCAGGAAGAGATCAAGCGCGACCTGCACGCCTGCCACGAGCACCGCCCCGAGCTGGCCATGGTGGACTCGGCCAAGGGCATCACCAACTTCCACTCGCCCAACGACATCATCGTGGACGCCTCCATGCCCGCGATGATCCGCAGCGGCGGCAAGATGTACGGCGCCGACGGCCGCCTGAAGGACGTGAAGGCCGTGATGCCCGAGTCGACCTTCGCCCGCATCTACCAGGAGATGATCAACTTCTGCAAGTGGCACGGCGCCTTCGACCCGCGCACGATGGGCACCGTGCCCAACGTCGGCCTGATGGCCCAGCAGGCCGAGGAATACGGCTCGCACGACAAGACCTTCGAGATCCCCGAGGACGGCGTCGCCAACATCACCGACCTGGACACCGGCGAGGTGCTGATGAGCCAGGACGTCGAGCAGGGCGACATCTGGCGCATGTGCCAGTGCAAGGACGCCGCGATCCGCGACTGGGTCAAGCTGGCCGTCAACCGCGCCCGCAACTCGGGCATGCCGGTGGTGTTCTGGCTCGACAGCTACCGCCCGCACGAGGCGCAGCTGATCACCAAGGTCAAGATGTACCTGCACGAGCACGACACCACGGGCCTGGACATCCAGATCATGAGCCAGGTGCGCGCGATGCGCTACACGCTGGAGCGCGTGATCCGCGGCCTGGACACCATCAGCGCCACCGGCAACATCCTGCGCGACTACCTGACCGACCTCTTCCCCATCATGGAGCTAGGCACGTCGGCCAAGATGCTGTCCATCGTGCCGCTGATGGCCGGCGGCGGCATGTACGAGACCGGCGCCGGCGGCTCGGCGCCCAAGCATGTGCAGCAGCTGGTGGAAGAGAACCACCTGCGCTGGGACTCGCTCGGCGAGTTCCTCGCGCTGGCCGTCAGCCTGGAGGATCTGGGCATCAAGAACGGCAACGCCAAGGCCAAGGTGCTGGCCCAGACGCTGGACGCGGCCACCGGCAAGCTGCTGGACAACGGCAAGGGCCCGAGCCCCAAGACCGGTGAACTGGACAACCGCGGCAGCCACTTCTATCTGACGCTGTACTGGGCCCAGGCCCTGGCCGCCCAGACCGAAGACGCCGACCTGGCCGCCCGCTTCAAGCCCGTCGCCGAAGCCCTGGCCGCCAACGAGACCAAGATCGCCGAGGAGCTGAAGGCCGTGCAGGGCCAGCCGACGGACATCGGCGGCTACTTCCTGCCGGACGTGGCCAAGCTGGACAAGGTCATGCGCCCGAGCGCCACGTTCAATGCGGCGCTGAAGTCGCTGGCCTGATCGGCCGTTTCAAGCGAAACGGGGCGCCGCCGGCGCCCCGTTTTTCATGGCGAAGACCCGATCACATCTGGTCGATCATGACCTGCCCGAAACCGGAGCACGACACCTGCGTCGCGCCGTCCATCAGCCGGGCGAAGTCGTAGGTCACCTTCTTGCTCAGGATGGCCTTCTCCATCGCGCTGATGATGAGGTCGGCCGCCTCCGTCCAGCCCATGTGGCGCAGCATCATCTCGGCGGACAGGATCTCGGAGCCCGGGTTCACATAGTCCTTGCCGGCGTACTTGGGCGCCGTGCCGTGGGTGGCCTCGAACATCGCGATGGAGTCGCTCAGATTGGCGCCCGGCGCGATGCCGATGCCGCCCACCTGCGCGGCCAGCGCGTCGGAGATGTAGTCGCCGTTCAGGTTCAGCGTCGCGATGACGCTGTACTCGGCCGGGCGCAGGATGATCTGCTGCAGGAAGGCGTCGGCGATGCTGTCCTTGATGGTGATGTCCTTGCCCGTCTTCGGGTTCCTGAACTTGCACCACGGGCCGCCGTCGATGGGCTGGGCGCCGAATTCCTTCTGCGCCAGCGCATAGGCCCAATCGCGGAAGCCGCCTTCGGTGAACTTCATGATGTTGCCCTTGTGCACGATGGTCACGCTGGGCTTGTTGTTGTCGACGGCGTACTGGATGGCCTTGCGCACCAGGCGCTCTGTGCCTTCGCGCGACACGGGCTTGATGCCGATGCCCGAGGTCTCGGGGAAGCGGATCTTCCTGACGCCCATTTCGTCCTGCAGGAACTTGATGAGCTTCCTGGCCTTGTCGCTCTCGGCCTCGTACTCGATGCCGGCGTAGATGTCTTCCGAGTTCTCGCGGAAGATAACCATGTCGACCTTCTGCGGCTCCTTCACGGGGCTGGGCACGCCGTCGAAATACTGCACGGGGCGCAGGCAGACGTAGAGGTCCAGTTCCTGGCGCAGCGCGACGTTCAGCGAGCGGATGCCGCCGCCGACCGGCGTGGTGAGTGGCCCCTTGATGGAGACGACATAGTCCTTCAGCACCTGCAGCGTCTCTTCGGGCAGCCACACGTCGGGGCCGTAGACCCGCGTGCTTTTCTCGCCGGCATAGATCTCCATCCAGTGGATCTTGCGCGCGCCGCCGTAGGCCTTGGCCACGGCCGCGTCGACGACCTTGAGCATGACGGGCGTGATGTCGAAGCCGGTGCCGTCGCCTTCGATGTAGGGAATGATGGGCTGGTCGGGGACGTTCAGCGAGAAGTCGGCGTTGACGGTGATCTTCTGGCCACCTTCGGGCACCTGGATGTGTTGGTACATGGCTTGTGCGCTCCGCAAAGAGACGAGGGAAAACGAAACCCGGCGAGTTTATGGCTGGGTCAGCAGGCCAGCAGCACGCGCTGCCAGACCCCGTGGCCCAGCGCCCAGCCCGCGCCGAGCGCCAGGGCCAGGCCCGCGAGGCGCAGCGCCAGCATCTCGCCGCCCGCGCCGCGCCTGAGCAGCCGGGCCCGCCACAGCGGCGCCACGACGAGGCCGGGCGTGCTGGCCAACGCGAAGCCGGCCATCGCCAGCGCACCGCCGGCCACGGAGCCGGACAGGCCGGCCAGCAGCAGGGCCGCGTGCAGCAGGCCGCAGGGCATCGCCACCCAGGCCATGCCGGTGAAGAAGGCGTGGCGCGGCTGCGGGCGCCAGTTCACGGCGCCCAGCCAGACCGGCATGCGCCCGCGCACCAGCAGCGTCAGCCCCAGCAGCAGCAGGGCCGCCTGCAGCAGCGCCCAGGCCGGCTGCAGCAGCGCGATGCCCTGCGAAGCCCGCGCCAGCGCCTCGGCGGACGCAGCCACGATGGCGCCGCCGGCCGTGTAGCCGAGCAGGCGCCCGGCCAACAGGCGCGCGGGCCGCGGCCCGGCCGCCAGCGTGCAAGGGGCGCTGCACATGGCCGCGCAATGCGGCGTGCCGGCCAGGCCCATCAGCGTGGCCGACGCGATCAGCGCGGCATCCAGTGCCATCGGAGTGCGTTCAGGGCTTGTTCAGATGATTTTCGAGAAACGCTCGCGGCTGGCATCGGCCTGCAGATAACGGTCGAAGACCATGGCGACCGCACGCACGAAATACCAGCCCAGCGGCGTGACCTGGATGGCGTCGGGTTCCAGCACCACCAGGCCCTGCGCGGCCAATTGTTCCAGACGCTCGAACTCCGCGGCGAAATAGCTCGGCACGTCGACGAGGTAGGACGACGCGATGGACTCGAACTCCAGCCGGCCCTGGCACATCAGCGCCATGATGACCGCGCGGCGCAGCAGGTCGTCGCGGGTCAGCGCGAGGCCGCGCTGCACGGGCAGCTGGCGCTGCAGCAGCAGGTCCTGGTATTCGTCCAGCGCTTTGGCGTTCTGCGCAAAGGTGGCGCCCACGCGGCTGATGGCCGACACGCCCAGGCCGACGAGATCGCAGTCCGGCTGTGTGGAATAGCCCTGGAAGTTGCGGTGCAGCAGGCCCTGGCGCTTGGCGACGGCCAGCGGGTCGTCGGGCAGCGCGAAATGGTCCATGCCGATGTAGGCATAGCCCTCGCCGAGCAGCGCGCTGATCGCACCGGACAGCATGGCCAGCTTGTCGCCGGCCGGCGGCAGCAGCTCGGCCACGATGCGGCGCTGCGGCTTGAAGCGCTGCGGCAAATGGGCGTAGGCATACATCGCGATGCGGTCGGGCCGCAGCTCGGCCACCTGGCCGATGGTGCGGGCGAAGCTGGCGGGCGTCTGCAGCGGCAGGCCGTAGATCAGGTCGACGCTGATGGACGCGAAACCCAGTTCGCGCGCCGAGCGCATCAGCGCGGCCACGGACTCGACCGGCTGCACGCGATGCACGGCCTTCTGCACGGCGGGGTCGAAGTCCTGCACGCCGAAGGACAGCCGGTTGAAGCCCAGCGTCTTCAGATGCGCCAGCCGCGCCGCGTCGACCGTGCGCGGGTCGACCTCGATCGACAGCTCGGCCCCGGGCAGCAGGCGGAAGCGCCGGCGCAGCGCCGCCATCATCGAAGCGAGTTCTTCGTCGGACAGGAAGGTGGGCGAGCCGCCGCCCAGATGCAGCTGCGACACCGGCGCATGCCCGCCCAGCGCCGCGGCCACGAGGTCCATCTCGATCTCCAGTGCGGCCAGATAGGGCAGGGCGCGCTCGTGGTGGCGGGTGATGACCTTGTTGCAGGCGCAGTAGTAGCAGAGCTGCTCGCAGAAGGGGATGTGGACGTAGACCGACAGCGGCTGGGCGGCGCCGCGCTGGGCCAGCGCCTGCAGATGCTGGGGCGCCTGGTGGGCCTCGACGAAACGGTCGGCGGTCGGGTAGGAGGTGTAGCGCGGGCCGGCCACGTCGTGGCGCCTCATGTTGGCGTCAAGCAGGTCGGGGTCCAAGGGTCGGTCGGTCACGGCAGCCATGTGGACACTTTGCCCCAGGGCACCGCGAGCCGGTCTTGATCCACATCAATTGCACAGCGCACGCGCCAGCCAAGAATGCCTGAAGTTGACACAACTCCAGAACGCCATGCTGATGAAGACCCTCGCGCCTACATCCCGCATGTCGATAATGCACGACATGCCGACGCCCAACTCCGCCGCCATCGAGCCGCTCAAGGTCGCCTGCGCGAGCTGCAATCTGCGCGAGCTCTGCCTGCCCGTCGGGCTGAACGCCAGCGAGCTGGATCAGCTCGACGGCCTCGTCGCCAAGCGGCGCGCCGTGCCGCGCGGCGAGCACCTGTTCCGCAACGGCGAGCGGTTCGAGGCGCTGTATGCAGTGCGCACCGGCTTCTTCAAGACCTGCGTCGGCAGCGAGGACGGCCGCGACCAGGTCACGGGCTTCCAGATGGCCGGCGAGCTGCTGGGCCTGGACGGCATCAGCAGCGACCACCACCACTGCGACGCCGTCGCGCTGGAGGACTCCTCGGTCTGCGTGATTCCCTACACGCAGCTGGAAGGGCTGTCGCGCGAATTCAGCGTGCTGCAGCACCAGTTCCACAAGATTATGAGCCGCGAGATCGTGCGCGACCATGGCGTGATGCTGCTGCTGGGCAATATGCGCGCCGAGGAGCGGCTCGCGGCCTTCCTGCTGAACCTGACCCAGCGCCTGCAGGCGCGCGGCTTCTCGGCGTCCAGCCTCGTACTGCGCATGACGCGCGAGGAGATCGGCAGCTACCTCGGCCTCAAGCTGGAAACGGTGAGCCGCGCGTTCTCCAAGTTCCAGGAAGACGGCGTGCTGGACGTGAAGCAGCGCCAGATCACGGTGCTGGACCAGCCGGCCCTGCAGCGCCTGGTCTCCAACGCGGCCTGCTGACAAGGCGCTCAAAAAGGCCCTTGTCGGCGCATGTTGCTGCACCGCAGCAATATCGGACGTAGCATCGGGCCATGCGTCCCCAAGTCCTGATCATCGGCTGCGGCTTCGGCGGCCTGGAGGCGGCACGAGCACTCCGTGCCGCCGATGTCGACGTCACCGTCATCGACAAGACCAACCACCACCTGTTCCAGCCTCTGCTCTACCAGGTGGCCACGGCGGGGCTGTCGGCACCGTCCATTGCGGCGCCCATCCGCCATCTGTTCCGTGGCCGGCACCGCGTGACAACGCTGCTCGGCGAAGTCGTCGGCATCGACGCCGCCGCGCGGACCGCCACGCTCAAGGATGGCGCGCAGCTGCGCTGGGACCAGCTCATCGTCGCCGCCGGCGCCACGCACAGCTACTTCGGCCGCGACGACTGGGCCGCGCATGCGCCGGGGCTGAAGACGCTGGACGACGCCTTCGAGATCCGCCGCCGCGTGCTGCTGGCCTTCGAGGCCGCCGAGCGCGAAGACGATCCCGCCAGGCGTGCGGCGCTGATGCAGTTCGCCGTCATCGGCGCCGGGCCGACCGGCGTCGAGCTGGCCGGCACATTGGCCGAGATCGCCCGCCACACGCTGCCCGGCGAGTTCCGCCGCATCGACCCGCGCCAGGCCCGCGTGCTGCTCGTCGAGGGCGGCGCGCGCGTGCTGCAGGCCATGCCCGAAGGCCTGAGCGAGAGCGCCCGCGAGCAGCTCGCCGCGCTGGGCGTCGAGGTGAGGCTGAACGCCCGCGTGACCGGCATCGATGCCGAGGGGCTGGACATCGCGACGCCCTCAGGCCCCGAGCGCCTGGCCAGCCGCTGCATCGTCTGGGCCGCCGGCGTGGCCGCGTCGCCGCTGGGCCGTGCGCTGGCCGCGGCCACGGGCTGCGTGCTGGACCGCGCCGGCCGCGTCGTCGTCGAGCCCGACCTGAGCCTGAAGGGCCATCCGGACATCCAGGTCATCGGCGACCTCGCCGCCGCGCAGAGCCACGCGCCCGGCCGCGAACCGAAGCCCGTGCCCGGCGTGTCGCCCGGCGCCAAGCAGATGGGTCGTTGCGCGGCGGCCAATATCGGGCGCCGGCTGCGCGGCGAGGCCACGCAGGCCTTCCGCTACCGCGACTACGGCAATCTCGCCACCATCGGCCGCCACAGCGCCGTCGTCGACCTGGGCACGCCGCTCGGCGCACTGCGCTTCTCGGGCTATGCGGCCTGGCTGTTCTGGCTGTTCGCCCACATCTGGTTCCTGATCGGCTTCCGCAACCGCTTCGTCGTGCTGATGGACTGGGCCTGGGCCTACTGGACTTACGACCGCAGCGCGCGCGTCGTCGCCGGCCGCGGGCTCAGCGAGGCCAGCCCGGCGAGCGGCGCGCGGGCCTGACGCCCTCGGCCGGCTGGCTGACCAGCAGCAGCGCCAGGCTGGCGCCCAGCGCGATGACGCCCCAGAAGATCAGGAAGCTGACGGTGTAGACCGCCTGGGCCGACAACTGCACCGGCGCCGCGCCGAACCAGCGCAGGTCGCCCGGGTCGATGACCGCGAACACCAGCACCTCGAGCACGCCGGCACAGAGGAAGGACGACCAGGCCACGGCCAGCGCGAAGCGCTTGACGCGCGAGAGGCCGGGCTGGCCGTTCATCGCTTCAGGCCCGCGGTGCCGGTGGCGGCGTGGTTGCGGGCGACCATGGCCGGCACGACATCGCCCTCGCGGGCGCGCAGGTCGGCCGGCTCGACCTCGTCGGCGGCCTGGGCCGTGCTGGCGTGCAGGTCCAGCGGCGGGTCGGGATGGCGGATCGCCAGCGCCAGCGACACGAAGCTGGCGACGACGACGATGGCCGGGCCGGACACGACGAGCCAGACCATGGGCTCGCGCCAGGCCGGCACGGAGGGAGGTGTCAGGGTGGTGGTGTCCATCGGAGGCTCCTGCCGCGTCAGCGCGGCACGACGAAGGTGGATTTCTCGGAGACGGTCTCGCCGCCGTTCGGGGTCTCGCGGCGCACCTGCCAGCGCATCGGGTGGGCGCCGGGCTTGAGGGCCTGCGCCGCCTCGGGCGGCATGCGCAGCGACACCGCCACCCAGCGCGCCTCGGCGGGCCCGACCTCGACGGCCGTCGCCTGGCCGAGCTTCAGGCCGGGCAGGCCGTCGGCCTCGACGCGGTAGCGCTGCGGCGACTCGGCCGCATTCATGATCTGCAGGCGGTAGACATTCTCGATCCAGCCGTCCTCCACCAGCCGCGCCAGCGCCGCGCGGTCGCGCACGACGTCGACGCGGAAGCTGTGGCGCGACAGCAGGCTGTAGAGCAGGGCCGAGCAGATCAGCAGCAGCACCGCGCCGTAGACCAGCACGCGCGGCCGCAGCACGCGGCGCCAGCGCTGCGCGCGCGTGAGGTGCTGCTCCAGGCCGTTCTCGGTGTCGTAGCGGATCAGGCCGCGCGGCGTGGCCATCTTGTCCATGACGCCGTCGCAGACATCGATGCAGGCCGCGCAGCCGATGCACTCGTACTGCAGGCCGTCGCGGATGTCGATGCCGGTCGGGCAGACCTGCACGCACAGGCCGCAGTCGATGCAGTCGCCGACGGCCTCGCTGCGCGCCTCGCCCTTCTTGCCGCGCAGCGCACTCCTGCCGCGCGGCTCGCCGCGCTCGGCGTCGTAGCTGATGATGAGGGTGTCGCGGTCGAACATCGCGCTCTGGAAGCGCGCATAGGGGCACATGTACTTGCAGACCTGCTCGCGCATATAGCCGGCGTTGCCGTAGGTCGCGAAGCCGTAGAACAGCACCCAGAAGGTTTCCCAGGGGCCGAGGCCCAGGGCCAGTACCTCGGCGCCCAGCTCACGGATGGGCGTGAAGTAGCCGACGAAGCTGAAGCCCGTCCACAGGCCGATGGCGATCCAGGCGAGCTGCTTGCCGGACTTGCGCCAGAGCTTGTTCCACGACCAGGGCGCCTTCTCGAGCCGCAGCCGCGCATTGCGGTCGCCTTCGAACCAGCGCTCCACGACCATGTAGATCTCGGTGTAGACGGTCTGCGGGCAGGCATAGCCGCACCAGACCCGCCCCGCCACGGCCGTGAACAGGAAGAGCGCGAAGGCCGAGATCATCAGCAGCACCGCCAGGTAGACGAAGTCCTGCGGATACAGCACCAGGCCGAAGACGTAGAAGCGCCGCGAGCCGAGGTCGAACAGCACGGCGGGCCGGTCGCCCCAGCTCAGCCAGGGCAGGCCGTAGAAGACAGCCTGCGTCAGCGCGACGAAGGCCCAGCGCCAGCGGGCGAAGAGGCCGTCCACCGCGCGCGGATGGATCTTGTCCTCCGAGCGGTAGAGGCGAATGACGGCGGTGGCGTCGCCCTGGGGCTTGGCGGGGGGAGCGGGCATCGGCGGCTTCAGGGCGCGGCGGCAACCTGCGGCTGCGACAGGCCCCAGACATAGGCGGCCAGCACGCGGATCTGCTCGGGCGTGAGCCGCTCGCCATGGGCCGGCATCACATTGTGCTTGCCGTTGTTGACCATGGCCATGATGGCCTCCTCGCCCCAGCCGTGCAACCAGATCTTGTCGGTCAGGTTGGGCGCGCCCAGCGCCTGGTTGCCCTTGCCGGCCGGGCCGTGGCAGGCCGCGCAGACGACGAACTTCGGCTTGCCGAGCTGGGCATAGAGCGCGTTGTGCGGGCTGCCCGACAGCGACATCACATAGTGGGCGACGTTGCGCACGTCCTCGGCGCTGCCCACGGCCGGCGCCATCACAGGCATATTGCCCTCGCGGCCCTTGGTGATGGTCTCGACGATGGTGTCGTAGCTGCCGCCCCAGAGCCAGTCGTTGTCGGTCAGGTTGGGAAAGCCCTTGGAGCCCTTGGCATCGGCGCCATGGCATTGCGCGCAGTTGTTGGCAAACAGCCGCTCGCCGATGGCGTGGGCCTTGGGGTCCTTGGCGAGCTGCTCGGGCGTCATGCCCGTGAACGCGGCGTAGACGGGCGCCATGGCGGCACGGGTCTGGGCCACGTCGGCGGCATGCTCGCCCAGGCTGGTCCAGCCGAGCTTGCCGGCGGCGCTGCCCAGGCCCGGGTAGAGGGCCAGGTAGATGCCGGCGAAGGCCACGGTCAGCACGAACAGGCCCATCCACCACAGCGGCAGCGGGTTGTTCAGCTCGCGCAGGTCTTCGTCCCAGACGTGGCCGGTCGTGTTGTCGGCGGCCGAGGGCTGGCGCCGGCTGGCGATCAGCAGCAGCAGGATGCAGGCCAGCAGGCCAAACACGGTGGCGGCGGCGACGAAGAACGACCAGCCGGGGCTGATGAAATCGCTCATTGATCATCCCCTTGCAGCGGCAGGGTGGCGGCATCGTCGAAGCGGCCACGCCAGGCCCAGACGACGATGCCGACGAAGACGGCCAGCGACACCACGGTCACGGCCGCGCGGAGTTCATTGATGCCCATGGGCGGTCTCCTTGACGGGGGTGGTGCCCAGCACCTGCAGATAGGCGATCAGCGCGTCCAGCTCGCTCTTGCCGGCGACGGCCTTGGGCGAGCCCTCGATGTCGGCATCGGTATAGGGCACGCCGAGGCGGCGCAGCGCGCTCAGCTTGGCCGGCAGCGCGGCGGCATCGACGCTCGCGCCCGCCAGCCAGGAATAGGCCGGCATATTGGACTCGGGCACGAGGTCGCGCGGGTTGTTCAGGTGGATGCGGTGCCACTCGTCGCTATACCTGCCGCCGACGCGGTGCAGGTCGGGACCGGTGCGCTTGCTGCCCCACTGGAAGGGGTGGTCGTAGACGAACTCGCCCGCCGTGGAATAGGCGCCGTAGCGCAGCGTCTCGGCCAGCAGCGGGCGGATCATCTGCGAGTGGCAGTTGTAGCAACCCTCGCGCAGATAGATGTCGCGGCCGGCCAGCTGCAGCGGCGTGTAGGGCTTGAGGCCGGGGGCGGCCTGCGTCGTCGAGCGCTGGAAGAACAGCGGCACGATCTCGACGAAGCCGCCGACGAAGACCGTCAGCAGGACCAGCACGATCATCAGCAGGTTGCTGGTCTCGATGCGCTGGTGGCCCGTCACCCGTCCGGCGCGTTCGGTATTTGCAGTCATCCGCGTCTCCTTCAGGCGTGGGCCATGACTTGGGGGATGCGCACCGGCTGGGCCCTGCCCGCCTGCACGGTACGCACGACGTTCCAGGCCATGACCAGCATGCCGGCGAGGTAGAGCAGGCCGCCGAGCAGGCGCGCCACATAGAACGGCCAGGTCGCCTTGACGCTTTCGACGAAGGTGTAGACCAGCGTGCCGTCGGGGTTGACCGCGCGCCACATCAGGCCCTGCATGACGCCGGCGATCCACATCGCGGCGATGTAGAGCACGATGCCCAGCGTCGCGATCCAGAAGTGCAACTCGATGGCGCGCCTGGAGTACATCTGCGTGCGGCCGAACATGCGCGGGATCAGGTGGTAGAGCGAGCCCATCGAAATCAGGCCCACCCAGCCCAGCGCGCCGCTGTGCACGTGGCCGATGGTCCAGTCGGTGTAGTGCGACAGCGCGTTGACCGTCTTGATCGACATCATCGGGCCCTCGAAGGTCGACATGCCGTAGAAGGACAGCGACACGATGAGGAACTTCAGGATCGGGTCGTCGCGCAGTTTGTGCCAGGCGCCCGACAGGGTCATGATGCCGTTGATCATGCCGCCCCAGCTCGGCGCCAGCAGCACCAGGCTGAAGATCATGCCCACGCTCTGCGCCCAGTCCGGCAGCGCCGTGTAGTGCAGGTGATGCGGGCCCGCCCACATATAGGTGAAGATCAGCGCCCAGAAGTGGACGATGGACAGGCGGTAGCTGTAGACCGGGCGCTCGGCCTGCTTGGGGATGTAGTAGTACATCATCCCGAGGAAGCCCGCGGTCAGGAAGAAGCCCACCGCGTTATGCCCGTACCACCACTGCACCATGGCGTCCTGCACGCCGGCATAGGCGGAATAACTCTTCCAGAAGCTGACCGGCATCACCGCGCCGTTGACGATGTGCAGCAGGGCCACCGCGAGGATGAAGCCGCCGAAGAACCAGTTGGCCACGTAGATGTGGCGGATCTTGCGCCGCCCCACCGTGCCGAAGAAGACGATGGCATAGGCCACCCAGGCGATGGTGATCAGCACGCCGATGGGCCACTCCAGCTCGGCGTATTCCTTGCCGCGCGTAAAGCCCAGCGGCAGCGAGATGGCCGCCGCGACGATGACGAGCTGCCAGCACCAGAAGTGGAACCAGGCCAGGCCGGGCGCGAACAGCCGCGTCTGGCCGGTGCGCTGCACGACGTGGTAGCTGGTGGCCATCAGCGTGCAGCCGCCGAAGGCGAAGATGACGGCGTTGGTGTGCAGCGGCCGCAGGCGGCCATAGCTCAGCCAGGGGATGCCGGCGCCGATCTCGGGCCAGGCGAGCTGCGCGGCGATGAAGACGCCGACCGCCATGCCCACCACGCCCCACAGCACGGCGGCCAGCGCGAATGCGCGTACCGGCCCGTCCTCGTACACCGCACCAGGCGCTGCCTGGGCTCTTTCGTTCGCCATCGCGGCTCCTTCACTCTGAAGAAAACGATTCTTTGCGGGGACCGGCGGGGGCGCCTTGATCCTCGTCAAGCAGGATGCGTTCGGCCTCGTGTTCGAAACCATCGAGCTGCCCCGAGTTCACGGCCCAGCCGAACACCGCCACGATGAGCAGCACCAGCACGACCGAGAAGGGGATGAGCAGGTAGAGGATGTCCATCAGCGGTTCAATCGTTGCGCGTTGAGGACGACGAACAGCGAGCTGCTTGCCATGCCCACGCCCGCGGCCAGCGGTGGCAGCCAGCCCGTGAGCGCCAGCGGCACGCAGGCCAGGTTGTAGAGCGCCGCCCAGGCCAGGTTCTGGCGCAGCACGCGGCGGGTCTTCTGCGCCAACGCGAGCGCCTGAGGCAGGGCCATCAGCCGGTCGGACACCAGCAGCGCATCCGCCGCGCTGCGCGCCAGCATGGCGCCCTGCCCCATCGCGATGCGCACGTTGGCGGCGGCCAGCACCGGCGCGTCGTTGATGCCGTCGCCCACCATCAGCACATGCTCGCCGTCGGCCTGCCACTCGCGCAGCGCGGCGAGCTTGGCCGCGGGCGTCGCGCCGCCGCGCCAGTGCGCGATGTCCAGGCGGGCCGCCATGCGGGCGACGGCGGCCGGCTGGTCGCCCGACAGCAGGCGCACGCGCCGGCCGGCGGCGCGCAGGGCCGCGACGGCCTCGGCCGCATCGGCGCGCGGCGCCTCGGCCAGGTCCA
>NZ_JAPPUW010000028.1 GCF_026712205.1 Pelomonas aquatica | reverse complement strand
GGTCTCGCTGGTGGATACCCACCAGCAACTCCAGCGTTTTACTTGAACCGCCGGATGCGGACCCGCACGTCCGGTGGTGTGAGAGGGCTGAGGGGGCGACCCCTCACCCTACTCGATTCTGCCGGAGCGCCCGGGCGACCTGGCAACTCTTCCAGGTGTCATGCACAACTCGTGAAGCAGGCCTCGAATTTCTCATAACCGCCATAACAGCGCACACGCCACCCACTAACATAACCAGGGAACCGGGCGCAGCAACAAGACCGAGAGACAACGGCCTGGCGATTGATCCGCTTCAAGGGAGTGTTGCATGCGTATTTCTGATTGGAAGATCGGCACACGGCTGGCGCTGGCGTTCACCGTCGTCATCGCGCTGTTGTGCGCCAGCCTGCTCGGCAGCGTGGCGGTGCTCGACCGCATCGGCGCGACGATGGAAGAGGTGGTCAACGACAACTACGCCCAGATCGCGCTGAGCAACCGCATCAAGGAGGTCGGCGACCAGGGCGCACTGACGCTCGGCCGCATGCTGCTGGCCACCGACCCGCAGCGCCAGAAGAAATACGCCGACGACTATGCGGCGATCCGCGCCGCCAACACCGAGAACCTCAAGAAGCTCGAGGACTCGCTGCACAGCCCCGCCGCGCGGCAGATCTTCGAGGAGCAGGGGGCCGCCCGCAAGGCCTACGGCGCCCAGGTGCGCAGGGTGCTCGACCTGATCGCGGCCGGCAAGCGCGACGAGGCGATTGCGCTGTACGAGGGCGAGCTGGCCGAGCCCCAGGCCAGGTATTACGCGCTGCTCGACAAGATGGTCGCCCACCATGCCCAGGGCATGCTGGACGACGTGAACGAAGCCAAGGCCAGGTCCCGGCAGGCCGTCTGCCTGATGGT
Organism: Pelomonas aquatica; assembly: GCF_026712205.1. GTDB lineage: Bacteria > Pseudomonadota > Gammaproteobacteria > Burkholderiales > Burkholderiaceae_C > Pelomonas > Pelomonas aquatica. The sequence goes on along the minus strand of NZ_JAPPUW010000028.1, from coordinate 57,349 downwards.
CGGCGGCTCGCTGCTGGCCATCGTGCTGGGCGTCGTCACCGCGCTGCTGATCACGCGCTCCGTGACCCGCCCCATCCACCGCGCCATCGACCTGGCCGAGGCCGTCGCGGCCGGCGACCTCACCTACCGCGTCGAGCATGTCGGCCACGACGAGGTCGGGCGGCTGATGGGCGCGCTGCAGCGCATGGTCGAGAGCCTGCACGGCATCGTGACCCAGGTGCGCAGCGGCGCGGACAACATCCACGTCGCGGCCCAGAACGTCTCCCGCGGCAACGAAGACCTCGCGGTCCGCACCGAGCAGCAGGCCAGCGCGCTGGAACAGACCGCGGCGGCCATGGAGCAGCTGACGTCGGCCGTCAAGCTGGCCAGCGACAACGCCGGCCATGCCAACCACTCGGCGACGTCGGCCTCCGACATCGCGGCGGCCGGCGGCGAGGTCGTCGGGCAGGTCGTGCACACGATGAACTCGATCTCCGTCTCGTCCAGGCGCATCGTCGAGATCATCGGCGTCATCGACGGCATCGCCTTCCAGACCAATATCCTGGCGCTGAACGCGGCCGTCGAGGCCGCACGCGCCGGCGAGCAGGGGCGCGGCTTCGCCGTCGTCGCCGCCGAGGTGCGCAACCTGGCCCAGCGCAGCGCGCAGTCCGCCAAGGAGATCAAGGCCCTGATCGACGACTCGGCGCAGCAGGTCGACGTGGGCAGCAAGATGGTGGAGCAGGCCGGCGCGACGATGCGGCAGGTGGTCTCCAGCATCGCGCGCGTCAGCAGCGTCGTCGCGGAGATCACGTCGTCCAGCCAGGAGCAGAGCGCCGGCATCGAGCAGGTCAACGTCGCGATCTCGCAGATGGACGATTCGACGCAGCGCAACGCTGTCCTCGTCGAGCAGAGCGCCGACGCGGCGCGCGCACTGCAACTGCAGGCCAGCCGCCTCAACGACATGGTGCGCGCCTTCGTGCTCTGACCCCCACGGGTCCAACGCTTTCACGAGGCCGATCGGACACAGATCCGGGCCCGGACCAGGCCCTGCCGTCAAGGCGCCCGACCGTGGGCGCCGGGGCGACGGCGCGGCCCCAGCTTGCATCACCAGGGAGTCTTCCATCATGAACATGGCGAACCAGCCGGCCACGGGGCCGTCTGCGCATGGGCCCGCGCAGGGCCGTCCACCAGCCACCCGCCTGCATCCGGCCGTCCAGCGCTGGCTGGACGCGCACCGGGCCGAGGGCTACCGCTGCGCCGATCTCGACCCCCTGGGCATGGCGGATTCGGCCGATGCCCAGGAGCTGCTGGCGCCCGCGGCGTTCGGCCTCGCGACCGGCGATGCCCTCGGCGCGGACGCCCCGACCATGCTGGGCGCCCGCGACGTGGCCGGCCTGGACCGGCAGCTCAAGCGCATCTACTGCGGTACGCTGGCGCTGGACACGAGCGCGCTGCGCGATCCCACGCGCCGGGCCTGGCTGCACGCCGGCATCGAGGCGCTGCCGCCCACCGAATGCAGCAGCGCCCTGCTGGACCGGCTGATCCAGGCCCAGGCCTGGGAGCGCCACGTCGCACGCCGCCACCCGGGCGCGAAACGCTTCTCGCTGGAGGGCTGCGAGGCCCTGCTGCCGCTGCTGGACGCCCTCGTCGAGCAGGCCGCGCTGCGCGGCGTGACCGAGCTCTTCATGGGCATGCCGCACCGCGGCCGCGTCAATCTGCTGGTCAATCTGCTCGGCATGCCCGCCGCCAGCGTGCTGGACCATTTCGACCCGGAGCCGCCCCGGCCCGAGCGCCATCGCGACCTGGTCTACCACCTCGGCGCACGGCGCAGCTTCGCGACCGCGCACGGCCCGCTGACGCTGACGCTGGCGCCCAACCCCTCGCACCTGCAGAGCGTCTGCCCCGTCGTGCTCGGCATGACCTATGCCGCCCGTGTGCGGGGCCGCGCCGCGGCGCTGCTGCTGCATGGCGACGCCGCGTTTGCCGGCCAGGGCGTCGTCATGGAGGCGCTGATGCTGTCGCAGCGCCAGGGCTATGCGGTGGGCGGATGCGTGCATGTCGTCATCAACAACCAGCTCGGGTTCACGACGCCCAACCCGATGGACGCGGCCGCCGGCCGCTATTGCACGGACATCGCCCGCTGCATCGACGCCCCCGTGCTGCGCGTGAACGCCGACACGCCCGAGCAGCTGGCGCACGCGGCCGAGCTGGCCATGGCCTACCGCAGCCGCTTCACCGCCGACATCGTCATCGACCTGGTCGGCTACCGCCGCCTCGGCCACTCGGAGCATGACGAACCGTCGCTGACCAGCCCGCGCCTGTATGCGATGGCCGCCCGCCAGGCCTCGGTCGTCGACGTCGTGGCCGCGCGCCTGGTTGCCGCCGGCCATTGCGGCCCACAGCAGATCGCCGCGCACATCGAGCGCCAGCGGGCCACGGCCGAGCGGGCCTTCTCGATCGCCGACCCGGGCGTCGAGACCACAGCTCGCACGCCCCATGCCGGCGCCCTGCCGCAGTCACTGCCGACGCAGGCGCGGCTGCGCGGCTGGATCACCGCGATGACGCGCCTGCCGCGGGGCTTCCGCCCGCATCCCAAGCTGGCGGAGCTGGCTTCGCATTGGCAGCGCATCGCCGCCGGCGACGGGGCGGCGCGCGCGGATTGGTGCTTCGCCGAGAACATGGCCTATGCGTCGCTGCTGGAGGCCGGCGTGGGCGTGCGCATCTCCGGCATGGACGTTGCCCGCGGCACCTTCCTGCACCGGCACGCGGTCTGGCACAACCAGGCGCTCACCGGCCCGGACGAATTCCTGCCGCTGCAGCAGCTCGGCGCGGTCGCGCCCTTCGAGGTCGTCAACTCGCCGCTGTCCGAAGAAGGCGTGCTCGGCTTCGAATACGGCCACAGCGTGCAGCGCCTCGCGGACCTGACGATCTGGGAGGCGCAGTACGGCGATTTCGTCAACGGCGCCCAGGTCTTCCTCGACCAGTACATCGCTTCCGGCGAGGACAAGTGGGGCCAGCCAAGCGCCCTCGCCCTGCTGCTGCCGCACGGCTACGAGGGTGTCGGGCCCGAACACTCGAACGCCTATCTGAGCCGCTTCCTGCAGCTCTGCGGCGCCGGCAATCTGCGCGTCGCCTGCCCTAGCACGGCGGCGCAGTGGTTTCATCTGCTGCGCCGCCAGGCCCTGGACGCCGAGAGAAAGCCGCTGATCGCGTTGACGCCCAAGTCGGCCCTCTACCAGGATCCCGCCTCGCATTCGCCGCCGGATGCACTGCTGACCGGTGGCTTCCATCCGGTGCTGGACGACGCGCTCGCCGCGCCGCAGGACGCGCGCCGCCTCGTGCTGTGCAGCGGCAAGCTGCACCACGAACTGGCCCGCGCACGCGGCGCGCGGCGCGACGTGGCCCTGCTGCGGCTGGAGCAGCTCTACCCCTTCCCGGGCGCGGAGCTGGCCCGGGCGCTGGCGCCCTATCGCAAGCTGGACACGCTGATCTGGGCCCAGGAGGAAACGCTGAACCAGGGCGCCTGGCATTTCCTGCGCGATGAGCTGGCCGGGCTGGCGCCGGCCGGCATCGTCTGGCAGCCGGTCGCCCGCGCGGTGACGGCCGCCGGCGCCTGCTCGTCGCTGGCCTTGCACCGCCGCGAGCAGGCCGCGCTGATCGCGCAGGCGCTCGGCTGAAGGCGCCCTCGGGACGGCCGCCGGCCTACTCGCCCAGGTAGGCGGCGCGCACCTTGGGGTCGTTCAGCAGGGCCTGGCCCTCGCCGTCCATCGTGACCTCGCCGGATTCCATCACATAGCCGCGGTTGGCCAGCTCCAGCGCGCGGCTGGCGTTCTGCTCGACGAGCAGGATGGTCACGCCCTGCCGGTGGATGTCGTTCACGACCTCGAAGATCTTGTCCACCATGATGGGCGACAGGCCCATGGACGGCTCGTCCAGCAGCAGCACCTTGGGCCGCGCCATCAGCGCGCGGCCCATGGCCAGCATCTGCTGTTCGCCGCCGGACATCGTGCCGGCCAGCTGCTTGGCGCGCTCCTTCAGCCGCGGGAACAGCGCGAAGACCTTGTCCATGTCGGACTGGATCTCGCCGTCGTTGCGGTTGTAGGCGCCCATCTGCAGGTTCTCGGTGATGGTCATGCGCGTGAAGGTGCCGCGGCCCTCGGGCACCATGACCAGGCCTTTCTTGGCCAGGTCCCAGGCGCCCTTGCCCTTGATGGACTCGCCGAGATAGGTCACGTCGCCGGCGGCGATGGGCTGGATGCCGGTGACGGCCTTCAGCGTCGTCGTCTTGCCCGCGCCGTTGGCGCCGATCAGGGACACCAGTTCGCCCTCGCGCACCTCGAAGTTCACGCCCTTGACGGCCTGGATGCCGCCGTAGGCCACCTTCAGGCTGCTGACCTTGAGCAGGGTTTGCTTTGCTTCTGCCATTTGTTCTTCCCCGCTTCAGTGGGCTTTGTGGCCGGCGCCGAGGTAGGCCTCGATCACCTTCTCGTTGCTCTGCACCTCGGCCGGCGTGCCTTCGGCGATCTGCTTGCCGTAGTCGAGCACGGTCACGCGGTCGCACAGGCCCATGACCAGCTTCACGTCGTGCTCGATCAGCAGGATGGTGCGGCCGTCGTTGCGGATGCGGTCGATCAGCTCGCGCAGCACGACCTTCTCGGTCGCGTTCATGCCGGCGGCCGGCTCGTCCAGCGCGATCAGCTGGGGGTCGGTGGCCAGCGCCCGCGCGATCTCGAGCCGGCGCTGGTCGCCGTAGCTCAGCGTGCGGGCCTTGAACTCCGCGTACTTGCCGATGCCGACGTAGTCCAGCAGCTCCTCGGCGCGCGCCCTGATCGCGGCCTCCTCGGCCTTGAAGGCCGGCGTGCGCAGCACCGCGCCGACCAGGCCGGACCTGGTGCGGATATGGCGGCCGACCATCACGTTCTCCAGCGCCGTCATGTCGGCGAACAGGCGGATGTTCTGGAAGGTGCGCGCGATGCCGGCCTTGGCGACCTGGTGCACGGCCTGCGGCGTGTAGGGCGTGCCGCCCAGCGAGAAGCTGCCGCCGTCCGGCACGTAGAGGCCCGTGATGACGTTGAAGAAGGTCGTCTTGCCGGCGCCGTTGGGGCCGATCAGGCCATAGACCTGGCCGCGGCGGATCTGGATGCCGACGTCGGACAGGGCCTGCACGCCGCCGAAGCGCTTGGACGCGCCGCTGACGTTGAGAACGATGTTGTCGTGGATGCTCATGGTTCGCCCTCCTTCACTTCACCGCGCCCGGGGCGCCTTTGCCATGCTCGGGCGCAGGCCACAGGCCGCGCGGGCGGGCCAGCATGATGCCGATCATGGCCAGCGCGACGAGCAGCTGGCGCAGGATGGACGCGTCCAGCCGGCCGTCCGTCATCTGCTGCAGCGGGCCGGCGACGTAACGCAGCACCTCGGGCATGGCCGACAGCAGCAGCGCGCCGAGGATGACGCCCGGGATGTGGCCGATGCCGCCCAGCACGACCATCGCGACGATCATGACCGACTCCTGCAGGCTGAAGGACTCGGGCGACACGAAGCCCTGGAAGCTCGCGAACATCGCGCCCGACACGCCGCCGAAGGTGGCGCCCATGCCGAAGGCCAGCAGCTTCAGGTTGCGGGTGTTGATGCCCATGGCCTTGGCGGCGATCTCGTCCTCGCGGATGGCCATCCAGGCACGGCCGATGCGCGAGTTCTCGAGCCGGTAGCAGATCACCACGCCCACGACGACCAGCAGAAGGAAGAGGTAGTAGTACAGCGTCACCGAGGGCAGCGTGAAATCGCCGATCTGCCACGACCTGCCCAGGTCCACGCCGAGGATGTGGAAGGAGTCGATCTGGCCGATGCCGCGCGGGCCGTTGGTGATGTTGAGCGGGTACTCGAGGTTGTTCAGGAACACGCGGATGATCTCGCCGAAGCCCAGCGTGACGATGGCGAGGTAGTCGCCGCGCAGCTTCAGCGTCGGCGCGCCCAGCACGACGCCGAAGAAGGCCGCCAGCGCCGCGCCCGCCGGGATGACCAGCCAGATCGGCGAGTGCAGGCCGGTCGGGAAGGCGGCCTGGATGGCCTCGAAATTCTCGCTGAGGTGGGGGCTGGCCATCAGCGCGAACATGTAGGAGCCCACCGCGTAGAAGGCAACATAGCCCAGGTCCAGCAGGCCGGCGTAGCCGACGACGATGTTCAGGCCCAGGGCCAGCAGCACGTAGAGCAGCGCCAGGTCGATGATGCGCACCGGGCCGTTGCCGAGCTGCTGCGCGAACAGCGGCACGGCGATCAGGCCAACGGCGGCGGCGAGGAAGGTGATGAGTTTCTTGGCTTGCATGTCCGTGTCTCCTCAGGCGCGATCAGCCACGCGCTCGCCGAGCAAGCCCGAGGGCCGCAGCGTCAGCACGAGGATGAGGGCGATGAAGGCGAAGATGTCGGCGTAGTGGCTGCCGAGCACGCCGCCGGTCAGGTCGCCGAGGTAGCCGGCGCCGATGGCCTCGATCAGGCCCAGCAGCACGCCGCCGACGACGGCGCCGGCCAGGTTGCCGATGCCGCCCAGCACCGCGGCCGTGAAGGCCTTCAGGCCGGGCATGAAGCCCATCGTGTGCTGCACCGTGCCGTAGTTGGCCGCCCACATCAGGCCGGCCACGGCCGCCAGCGCGGCGCCGATGACGAAGGTGGTCGAGATGATGAAGTCGGGCTTGACGCCCATCAGGCCGGCCACGCGCGGGTTCTCGGCCGTGGCGCGCATCGCGCGGCCCAGCTTGGTGAAGTTCACGAGATACATCAGGCCCGCGAGGATGACGACCGTGAGGCCGAGGATCAGGCACTGCGTGACCGTGATGACCGGGCCGCCGAGGTCGAAGGGGTCGGTGGGCAGCAGCAGCGGGAAGGGCTTGGGGTTGGGCTTCCAGATGATCATCGCGACCACCTGCAGCAGCAGCGACATGCCCATGGCCGTGATCAGCGGCGCCAGGCGCGGCGCACTGCGCAGCGGCCGGTAGGCGATCTTCTCGACCGAGAAGTTCAGCAGCGCGCAGACGACGATGGCGCAGGCCAGGCCGATCAGCATCAGCAGCCAGCCCGGCATGCCGGTGTCGGCCAGCGCGCTGATCACGGTCCAGCTGACCATGGCGCCGACCATCAGGATCTCGCCGTGCGCGAAGTTGATGAGGTTGATGATGCCGTAGACCATCGTGTAGCCCAGCGCGACGAGGGCGTACATGCTCCCGAGCACGAGGCCGTTGATGATCTGTTGAATCAGAGTCTCCATAAGGGCTCCAGAAGATTTTGTTGGGCGCAGCATGCGCCACGCGACCCGGGACAAATCGCAACCCTCGTGCCAAAACACGGTGCAGGACCGGGTTTCCAGGGTATTCACCGACGGTCTGAAACTGCCTGGCGTTCGATCCGCCCCACGCGGGCGGCCTTGGTCGGACTTCACGAGTGTGGAACAGCGAAACCTGGGCGGAAATCCGCACAAACCGCAGCGCCGCTGGGCGATTCTTCGCCAGACCCTAAAAAACCGCCACCGGGGCCGCCGGGAGCCGCACGGCGTGGGCACACTAACGGCCCGTCTGTCATGGTTGCGCCCTCCTCCCCGTCCCCGCTGCGCGCCCGCGCCCGGCTTCTGAGCCGGCTGCCGAGCCGCCCCGGCTTCTACTTCGTGCTGACCGGCCTGCTGATGGCGCTGGGCTTCGTGCTCGCGCACCGCCTGAGTGAACGCAGCGGCCGCGAGCAGCTGTCGGCGCTGAGCACCGAGCGGCTGGAGCTCTACGCGTCCAACCTCGCCGCCGAGCTGGGCCGCCATGCGTCCCTGCCCAGCCTGCTGGCCATCGACCCGACGCTGCAGGCGCTGATGCTCGCGCCCGACGACGCCGGGCGCCGCCGCGCCGCCAGCCAGGTGCTGGCCCGCGTCAATGTGCGCGCCGGCACCAACCAGATCTTCGTCGCCGATGCCCAGGGCCAGGTCTTGTCGGCCAGCGAGACGCTGACACCGCCGCCGCGCCTCGCCGAGGCCCTGGTGCAGGATCGCAACCACTTCTTCGCCGCCGACCCCAACACCGGCAGCACCGACTTCTATCTGCTGCACCCTCTGCGCCAGGGCGGGCGCACGGCGGGCGTCATCGTCGTGCGCTTCAACCTCGCGCCGCTGGAGGCCACCTGGGTCGACCTCGGCCTGCGCTCCCAGGGCGAGCGCATCCTCGTGGCGGACGACCAGGACGTCGTCATCATGAGTTCGGTGCAGGCATGGAAGTACGCCGTGCTCGACCATGCCGACCCGTCGCGCCGCCAGGCCCTGCAGGCCAGCGCGCGCTACCCCCAGTCCATCGGCCCCGACCTGGAGCTGCCCGCCTCGCTGGAGGTGCACCAGGGCCAGCAGGTGCGGCTGCCGCTGCCCGGCATGCGGCCCATGCTGGCCCAGCAGCGCCAGATCGTGCCGCTGGGCCTGCGCCTCGTCGCGCTGTCGGACCTGACCGAGGTCAGGCAGCGCGCCCAGATCGCCGCCTGGGGCGGCGCGGCCTTCGGCGCCAGCGTGGGCCTGGCGGCGCTCTACCTGGCCTCGCGCCGGCGCGCGCTGCGCCAGCTCACCAGGGCCCAGACCGAGCTGCAGCAGGCGCATGCGCAGCTCGAACAGCTGGTGGACAGCCGCACCGCCGAGCTGCGCCAGACCAACGACGCGCTGAAGAGCCAGATCGCGCAGCGCCTGCAGACCGAGGGCGAGCTGCTGCAGGCCAGCAAGCTCGCGGTGCTGGGCCAGATGTCGGCCGGCCTGTCCCACGAGGTCAACCAGCCGCTGACGGCGCTGCGCGCGCTGGCGCGCAACTCGGTGCGGCTGCTGCAAGCCGGTCGCCACGACGCCGTGGCCAGCAATCTGCAGATCATGGACGACATGGTCGAGCGCATGAGCCGCATCACGCGCCAGCTCAAGAGCTTCGCGCGCAAGGCCGACGAGCAGTTCGTCGGCAGCACCTCGCTGCTGGACTGCGTGCGCAACGCGCTGCTGCTGCTGGAACACCGCAGCCGCGCCCTCGGGCTGCTGGCCGAGGTCGACGTGCCCGCGGGCCTGCGCGTGCGCGCCGAGGCCAACCGGCTGGAGCAGGTGCTGGTCAACCTGTTCGGCAACGCCATCGACGCGATGCAGCAGGAGGGCGAGCGGCGGCTGATCGTGCGCGTCGTCGCCCAGGACGAGGGCCGCCGCGCACTGGTGCGCGTGCAGGACAGCGGCGGCGGCGTCGGCGAGGCCGACCTGCAGCGCCTCTTCGAGCCCTTCTTCACGACCAAGCCGGCCGGCGAAGGCCTGGGCCTGGGCCTGGTCATTTCGGCCAAGATCGTGCACGAGTTCGGCGGCGCGCTGCGCGCCGAGCGGCTGGAGCAAGGCATGAGTTTCGAGTTCGACCTCGCCGTCGAGACATGGACGGCGGCAGCGGAGGCAAGCAATGTTTGAAGGCTACAAGGTCGTGTTCGTCGAGGACGACCTGCCGGTGCGGGTCAGCCTCACGCAGACGCTGGAGCTGGAAGGCTTCACGGTGCTGCCCTGCCGCAGCGCCGAGGAGGCCCTGCCCCACATCCAGCCCGGCGCGCAGATCATCGTCATCACCGACGTGCGCCTGCCCGGCATGGACGGCCGCGCGCTGCTGGCCCATGTGCAGGCCACGGACCCGAGCATCCCCGCCATCCTCATCACGGCTCACGGCGACGTGGCCATGGCTGTGCAGTCCATGCGCGCCGGCGCCTACGACTTCATCGAGAAGCCCTTCGCGCCCGAACGCCTGCTGGACGTGGCCCGCCGCGCGCTGGACCTGCGCACGCTGCGCCACTCGGCCGACGAGCTGCGCGCCCAATTGCAACGCGCCAGCGGCATCGAGGCCGCACTGCTCGGCCAGTCGCCCGCGATGCATCAGCTGCGCCGCCAGGTGCTGAACCTGGCCGGCACATCGGCCGACGTGCTCATCGTCGGCGAGACCGGCACCGGCAAGGAGCTGGTGGCCCGCTGCCTGCACGACCAAAGCCCGCGCCGCGACCGCCACTTCGTCGCCATCAACTGCGGCGGCCTGCCCGAGGCGCTGTTCGAGAGCGAGCTCTTCGGCCACGAGCCCGGCTCGTTCACGAGCGCGGCCAAGCGCCGCATCGGCAAGATCGAGCATGCCAACGGCGGCACGCTGCTGCTGGACGAGATCGAGACCATGCCCGTCGCGCTGCAGATCAAGCTGCTGCGCGTGCTGCAGGAGCGCCGCGTCGAACGCCTGGGCTCCAACGAGGAGCTGCCCGTCAACGTGCGCTTCATCGCCGCCAGCAAGTCCGACCTGAAGGAGCAGGCCGGCAAGGGCGAGTTCCGCAGCGACCTCTACTACCGCCTCAACATCGCCACGCTGAACCTGCCGCCGCTGCGCGAGCGCCGCGAGGACATCCCGCTGCTGTTCGAGCACTTCGTCGCCCAGGCCTGCGCGCGCTACGAGCGCGCCGCCCCCGAGCTGACGCCCGAAAAGCTGCGCGAGCTGATCGCCCATGACTGGCCGGGCAATGTGCGCGAGATCCGCAACGCGGCCGACCGCTTCGTGCTGGCCCTGGACGACCTCGACCCCCAGGCCGCGCTGCAGGCCGTGCCGGCGCTCAACCTCGCGCGGCAGATGGACCTGATCGAGAAGACGCTGATCGAGCAGGCGCTGCGCCGCTGCCAGGGCAAAGTGCCCGCCGCGATGGAGATGCTGGGCACGCCGCGCAAGACGCTGTACGACAAGCTGCACCGGCACGGCATCCAGCTGGACGCCTTTCGCTGACGCTGGAAATGCAACCACAGAGTCACAGAGCCACGGAGAAACAGCCCGCGAGGCTTCTTCTCTCTGTGCCTCAGTGCCTCTGTGGTTGCGTTTGGTTTTGCACTCAGCGGTAGCGCTCGGGATCGGGCGAATCGGTCGGATTCGCGATGACGCGGCGGAAGGCGGCACTCATCGGCAGCTTCAGGTTCAGCCCCTGTGACGGCAGCGGCGACTCGAACCAGCGGCGGTAGATCGCGTGGATCTCGCCGCTGCGATACAGCCCGGCCAGCACCTCGTCCACCAGGGCCTTGAACTGCGGGTCGCCCTTGCGCAGGCCGATGGCATAGGGCTCGACAGTCAGTGCCTGGTCGGAGATGCGGTAGTCGTCCGCGCCCGGCCCCTGCTGGGCCAGCAGCGCGCGCAGCAGCACGTCGTCCATCAGGAAGGCCGAGGCCCGGCCGCTGCGCAGCAGCTGGAAGCCCTCGGGGTCGTCCAGCCCGCCGAGGATGCGAATGCCCAGGCCCTGCTGCCCGTTGACCTTGGCCAGGTGCTGGATGCTGGTCGTGCCGATGGTGGAGGCCACGGCCAGGCCGCGCAGGTCGGCCAGGCCCTGCACGCGCTCGCCGCCGCGCGTCATCAGCCGCGTCTCGGCGACGAAGATGGTCAGCGAGAAGGCCTGGCTGCGGGCCCGCTCGGCCGTGTTGGTCGTGATGCCGCACTCCAGGTCCAGCGTGCCGTTGATGACGAGGGGCATGCGCGTGGCCGAGGCCACCTCGACGCGGCGCACCTCCAGGTCGGGCAGCTGCAGCCGGCTGCGAACGGCGGCGACGATGCGTTCGCACAGCTCCACCGTGTAGCCGGTGGGGCGCAGCTGGGCATCGAGGTAGGAGAAGGGCAGCGAGGCCGGCCGGTAGCCGATGACGATGACGCCGGTGTCGCGCACGCGGGCCAGCGTCGGGCCGTCGGCTCCGCGTGCAGCGCCGAAGCTCAGCAGCAGCGCGGCCAGCGCCGCGCTAGCCCTCGCCAGCCGCCTCATCATCCAACCGGCGCAGTTCGGCCAGCTTGTCGGCAATGCGCAGCTCCAGGCCGCGCGGCACGGGTTCGTAGAAGCGCTGGCCCTCCAGCCCGTCCGGCAGATATTGCTCGCCGGCGGCATAAGCGTTCGGTTCGTCGTGGGCATAGCGGTAGGCCTTGCCGTAGCCCAGCTCCTTCATCAGCCGCGTGGGCGCGTTGCGCAGATGCACGGGCACCGGGCGGGAGGTGTCCTGCTTGATGAAGGCCCTGACCTCGTTGAAGGCCTTGTAGACCGCGTTGGACTTGGGCGCGATGGCGAGATAGACGACGGCCTCGGCCAGCGCCAGCTCGCCCTCGGGCGAGCCCAGACGCTCATAGGCCTCGGCCGCGTCCAGCGTGATGCGCAGCGCGCGCGGGTCGGCCAGGCCGATGTCCTCGCTGGCCATGCGGATCAGGCGGCGAGCGATGTAGCGGGCGTCCACGCCGCCGTCGAGCATGCGCGCGAACCAGTAGAGCGCGCCGTCGGGGCTGCTGCCGCGCACGGACTTGTGCAGCGCGGAGATCACGTCGTAGAACTGGTCGCCGCCCTTGTCGTAGCGGCGCAGCTGCTCGCCTAAAGCGCGCTCCAGCAGGGCCTCGTCGATGGGCGCGCCCTCGGCCAGCGAGGCCGCCGTGTCGAAGGCGTTCAGCAGCCGGCGCGCATCGCCGTCGGCATAGCCGATGAGGCGCTGCGCCGCCTCGGGCGAGGGCTCGGGCACGCCGAGTTCGGCGGCACCACGCGCGATGAGCTGGCCGAGTTCCCCGGCATCCAGGCTCTTGAGCACCTGCACGGTCGCGCGCGACAGCAGCGCCGAGTTGACCTCGAAGCTCGGGTTCTCCGTCGTCGCGCCGATGAAGGTGAAGAGGCCGGCCTCGACGTGCGGCAGGAAGGCGTCCTGCTGCGACTTGTTGAAGCGGTGCACCTCGTCGACGAAGACGACCGTGCGCCGGCCCTGGGCCGCGGCCACCTGGGCACGCTCGACGGCCTCGCGGATCTCCTTGACGCCGCCGAGCACGGCCGAGATCGCGATGAACTGCGCGTCGAAGGCGCCGGCCATCAGCCGCGCCAGCGTCGTCTTGCCGACGCCGGGCGGGCCCCACAGGATCATGCTGTGCAGGCGGCCGGCATCGAAGGCGACGCGCAGCGGCATGCCGGGCCCGAGCAGATGGCGCTGGCCGATGACCTCGTCCAGTGTTTTGGGCCGCAGGCGTTCTGCCAGCGGGATGCCGGCGAGCGGTGCCGCCGGCGCAGGCGTTGCGTCGGGCAGGGGCTCGTCGTCGAACAGCGAACCGCTCACTACTGCTCGATCAAATCCGCCCCGGCCGGCAGCTTGAACTGGAAGCGCTCGGCCGGCACCGGCACATTGGCCTGCACGGCGCTGAAGTCCAGGCGCGAACGCTGGCCGAAGCCGTCGACGATCTCCATCGCCGCCAGCTCCTTGGCGCGGAAGCCGAGCTTGAGCGACTGGATCGTCGACTCGGCCTGCTTCGGGCTGGCCTGCACCCAGTCCACACCGCCTTCGCTGGGCTGGGCCTTCAGCGTGAAGTCGTGTTCGATGTTGGCGCCGGCCAGCAAGGCCGCGGGCGTTGCACCCAGCGCGTCGGCCAGCTTGCGCGAGCTGGCCTGGTTCAGGTCGGCGTCGTAGATCCAGACCTTCTGGCCGTCGGCCACGATGGTCTGCTCGAAGGGCTTGGCATAGGCGAAGCGGAAGCGGTTGGGCCGCTCGAACTCGAAGCTGCCGCTGGACAGCTTCTTGCGCTTGCCGTCCGGCGACGTGACGGTCTGCGTGAAATTGGCCTTGCCGCTCTTCACATCATGGGCGAAGTCGCGCAGCGCATCGACGGCGTCGGCATGGGCGGTGCCGGCTGCACACAGAGTCAGGGCGATGAGGAGGTACTTCATTCGTCTCGCTTCGGAACAATCAATTCACGGCTGCCGTTGGATGCCAGGGCGCCGACAAGGCCCGAGTTCTCCATCTGCTCCAGCAGCCGCGCGGCGCGGTTGTAGCCGATCCGCAGATGGCGCTGGACCAGCGAGATCGACGCCTTGCGGTGCTGCAGCACGATGGCCACGGCCTGGTCGTACATGGGGTCCTGCTCTCCGCTGGCCTCGCCCGGCGCGGGCGCCTCGCCGCCGGCGTCGTCGAGCACGCCGCCTTCGAGGATGCCTTCGATGTAGTTGGGTTCACCCTGGGACTTGATGTACTCCACCACGCGGTGCACCTCGTCGTCGCTGACAAAGGCGCCGTGCACGCGGATGGGCAGGCCGGTGCCGGACGGCATGTAGAGCATGTCGCCCATGCCGAGCAGCGCCTCGGCGCCCATCTGGTCGAGGATGGTGCGGCTGTCGATCTTGGAGCTGACCTGGAAGGACAGGCGCGTCGGGATGTTGGCCTTGATGAGGCCGGTGATGACGTCCACCGACGGCCGCTGCGTGGCCAGGATCAGGTGGATGCCGGCCGCACGGGCCTTCTGCGCGAGGCGCGCGATCAGTTCCTCGATCTTCTTGCCGACGACCATCATCAGGTCGGCCAGCTCGTCGATGACGACGACGATGAAGGGCAGGCGCTCCAGTGGCTCCGGGTCGTCGTTGTTCAGCGCGAAAGGGTTGGGGATGCTGATGCCGTTGGCCTTGGCCTCGTCGATCTTCTTGTTGTAGCCGGCCAGGTTGCGCACGCCCATCTTGGACATCAGCTTGTAGCGCCGCTCCATCTCGCCGACACACCAGTTCAGCGCATTGCCGGCCTGCTTCATGTCGGTGACGACCGGCGCCAGCAGATGCGGGATGCCCTCGTAGACGCTCATTTCCAGCATCTTGGGGTCGATGAGGATGAGGCGCACATCGCGGGCCTCGGCCTTGTAGAGCAGGCTGAGGATCATCGCGTTGATGCCGACGGACTTGCCCGAGCCGGTCGTGCCGGCGACGAGGCAGTGCGGCATCTTGGCCAGGTCGGCCACGACGGGCAGGCCGATGATGTCCTTGCCCAGGCCCATGGTCAGCTGGGATGCGGCGTCGGCATAGACCTGCGAGCCGAGGATCTCGGAGAGGCGGATGGTCTGGCGGCGCGCGTTCGGCAGCTCCAGCGCCATGTAGTTCTTGCCCGGGATGGTCTCGACGACGCGGATGGACACCAGGCTCAGCGAGCGCGCCAGGTCCTTGGCGAGGTTGACGACCTGCGAGCCCTTGACGCCGGTGGCCGGCTCGATCTCGTAGCGCGTGATGACGGGGCCGGGCGACGCGGCGACGACGTGCACCTCGACGCCGAAGTCGCGCAGCTTCTTCTCGATCAGGCGGCTGGTCATCTCCAGCGATTCGGGCGTGACCGTCTCCTGGCGGCCTGGCGCGGCGTCCAGCAGGTCGACCTGGGGCAGCTTGGCGTCGCCGACGTCGGCGAACAGCGTCTGCTGGCGCTCCTTGGCGACGCGGGTGGATTGCGGTACCTCGACGACCGGCGGCTCGATGACCAGGGGCGCATGCTCCAGCCCCAGGTCGCGCTCCAGCTGGCGCTCGGCCTCGCGTTCGACCTCGACCTCCAGCTCGCGCTCCTTGACGGCCTGCTGTCCGGCCTTCTGGTCGGCCTTGATCTCGCGCTGCTCGATGCGCTTCTCGCGCAGCTGCTCGATGCGCTCGCCGATGCGCTCGGCCAGATGGCCCCAGGAGAAGCGCAGCGCCCACGACATGCCGGTCAGCAGCAGCACGATCCAGACGACGCCCGAGCCGGCAAAGCCCAGGCCCTTCATGCCCAGCGGGCCCAGCGTGTAGCCGAGCACGCCGCCGGCGTGGCCCGGCAGGCGCGGCTCCAGCGCGTACAGCCGGCTCCATTCCAGCGCGCAGCTCGCACCCACCAGCAGCAGCACGCCGGCCCACCAGCGCGCACGCTGGCTCCAGCGCGGCGCCTCGGGCGTGTCGTGCCGCAGCAGGCCTGCCAGGCTGCGCAGCCAGGCACGCAGGGCCAGCAGCGGCAGCCACCAGGCCGAGAAACCGAATACGAAGAGCAGGCCGTCCGACAGCCAGGCGCCGAAGCCGCCGACGCGGTTGTGCACCAGCTCGCGCTGGCCGCTGGTGCTGAAGGCCGCGTCGCGCAGGTCATGCGTGGCCAGGGCCAGCACGAGCAGCGCGAGCAGCAAGGCGGTCAGGGCCAGCCACAGCGGCGTGCGCAGCAGTCTGGAGGCCGCCGACGGCGGGCTGGCTTCGCGCTTGAGGGCCTGGCGGCGGGTAGGTTTGGCCGGGGCGGCGGTTTCGCTCGCGGCGCCATCGCCGCCCAGCAGGGAACCGAGGGGAAAACTCATCCCTGCATTGTGCCGTTCAGTCGTGGGTCAAGCGTTCCTTGATGACCACCGAACCGTTCTCAAGCGTTTCGATGACGCCGCGCTCTTCCAGGTCCTTCATGACGCGGCTGACCATCTCGCGCGACGCGCCGACGACCTTGGCCATGTCCTGGCGCGACACCTTGCCGCGGATCAGCTTGATGCCCTTCTCGTCCTCGGCCATGTCCAGCAGCGTGCGCGCGACGCGGCCGTAGACGTCCAGCAGCGCGAGCGACTCGATCTGGCGGTCGGCGTTGCGCAGCCGCGCGACGAGGCCGCGCAGGATGCCGTAGGACAGGCTGCTGCCCTCCGGTAGGCAGCGCGCGAACTCCATGCGGCCCAGCACCAGCATGTCGGTCTGCACCTCGGCACGCACGGTGGCCGAGTGCGGCTCGTTGTCGATCAGACTCATCTCGCCGACATAGTCGCCCGACTGCAGCACGGCCAGGATGACCTCGCGGCCGCGGTGGTCCGCCGTCAGCACGCGGGCGCGGCCGTTCAGCAGGATGAAGAGGGCATTGGACTTGGTGCCCTGCTCGACGATCAGCTCGCCGCGCTTGAAGCGGCGCTTCACGACGCTGTCGGCGATGGACTGGGCCTGATCGGTGGTCAGCATCGAAAACAGCGGAACCCGGCGGATCAGGTCCAGGTTGGAAATCATCGCCATGTGCACTCTCCAGGTTTGGGGCCTCGGGCCGGCGCCCGAAAAGACGCCTGCCTAAAATGGCGTGCATTTTGCACACCTGACAGCGCTTGCCTCAACGCCCGGGCTCGGGGTTTTCACCCCGAACCGGCTTGCAGGCCCGCCCGCCGCCCCCAACTCCCCGCCATGACCGCAACCACCCAACACCACGGCCTGCTGATCCTCGGCTCCGGCCCCGCCGGCTACACGGCCGCCATCTACGCCGCCCGCGCCAACCTGAAGCCCACGCTGATCACCGGCATGGCCCAGGGCGGCCAGCTGATGACGACGACCGAGGTGGACAACTGGCCGGCCGACGTGATGGGCGTGCAGGGCCCCGAGCTGATGCAGCGCTTCCAGCAGCACGCCGAGCGCTTCCAGACCCAGATCGTCTTCGACCACATCAACAGCGTCGACTTCGCGAAGCGCCCCTTCACGCTGATCGGCGACAGCGGCAGCTACAGCTGCGACGCCCTCATCATCGCCACCGGCGCGTCGGCCAAATACCTCGGCCTCGACTCCGAGCAGGCCTTCATGGGCCGCGGCGTCAGCGGCTGCGCGACCTGCGACGGCTTCTTCTACCGCGGCCAGGAAGTCTGCGTCGTCGGCGGCGGTAACACGGCCGTCGAGGAGGCGCTCTACCTGTCCAACATCGCCAGCACCGTCCACCTGATCCACCGCCGCGACAAGTTCCGCGCCGAGCCCATCCTCATCGACAAGCTGATGGAGAAGGCCGCCGCCGGCAAGATCAAGCTGCACCTCTTCCAGCAACTCGACGAGGTGCTGGGCGACGCCTCGGGCGTGACCGGCGTGCGCACGCATAACGTGCAGGACGGCAGCAAGGCCGAGATCTCCGTGCACGGCTGCTTCATCGCCATCGGCCACCAGCCCAACACCGACATCTTCAAGGGCCAGCTCGAGATGAAGGACGGCTACATCCTGACGAAGAGCGGCCTGAACGGCTTCGCGACGATGACCAGCGTGCCCGGCGTGTTCGCCGCCGGCGACGTGCAGGACCATGTCTACCGCCAGGCCATCACCAGCGCCGGCACCGGCTGCATGGCCGCGCTGGACGCCCAGCGCTTCCTGGAGCAGGAGAACGGTTGATCGGAAAGGGCCGCACGAAGCCCTCTCCTGTATCCCGGGTTTTCCGCTATACTCGCCGGCTTGCCTGCTGGATGGACCGCGCCCGACCCTTGGCGACAAGCCCCGGGGAAGGTTTAGCAGGCATTGCGGTCAAAGGGTTGCGCGGGAGTTCTCGTGCAACTGGTCAAACGTCAGAGTGGAGAAGCGTCATGGCACGCGTCTGTCAAGTCACGGGCAAGAAGCCCATGGTCGGGAACAATGTTTCCCACGCCAACAACAAAACCAAGCGCCGGTTCCTGCCGAACCTGCAATACCGCCGTTTCTTCGTGGAATCGGAAAACCGCTGGGTGCGCCTGCGCATCAGCAACGCCGCTCTGCGTTTGATCGACAAGGTCGGCATCGACCAAGTCGTCGCCGATCTGCGCGCCAAGGGCGAGCTCTGATCCGCGCCCACTGACCTTACTGAAGGAACACGACCATGGCATCCAAAGGCGGCCGCGAAAAGATCAAGCTGGAGTCCACCGCGGGCACCGGCCACTTCTACACGACGAACAAGAACAAGAAGACCACGCCCGAAAAGCTCGAATTCATGAAGTTCGACCCCAAGGCGCGCAAGCACGTCCTGTACAAGGAAATCAAGCTGAAGTGATCTGATCGCTTCAGAAAAGACAAACCCGCCAAGCGGCAACGCTGGCGGGTTTGTTCTTTCTGGGCCGCCGAGGAATCAGCGCTGCGTCACCTTGGCGTTGAACTCGCGCTGCATCCAGCTGTCCAGCATGCTCTTCTCGTAGCGCAGCGGGTCGCTGCTGGAGAAAGGCGCAATGGCCCGGTCCTGGTAGGCGATGTCGCGCAGCGCGGCCTCGCCGTGCTGCACGATCTTGCCGCCGTCGCGCACCTCGTAGCTCAGCGTGATGGCCGGCGGCGTCATGGAGCGCATGACGCGTATCCATTGGCCGTGGCGCCACGGCTCGATCTCACCCGCCAGATTCACGTCGGTCACGTCGAAGCGCACGTCGCGGCCCGGCAGCAGCTTGGCAGCCTCCTTGACCATATGGGCCCTCAGCTCGCCCAGCACGCGCTCGTCGCGGAAGCCGTTGTTGTCGCGGATGTCCGAGAACTTCTCGGGATGCACGAAATTCACCTGCACGTCGGCACGCGCAGCGGCAGACAGGGCGAGCAGGCCCACAGCGATCCAGCGGCACTTCATGGCAAACCTCCTAGGCACGCAATCGGCATCCATGCTTCAAGTCTAGGCCAGACCAGAAAAAAGGGCGCCCCGCGGGGCGCCCTTTTACTGCGGCGGGGTGTTAAGACGCAGATGGCCAATTTCCTGTGAAATCAACAACTTAGCGTTGATTTCCCGGGGGCTCCGGAAAAATTAGGCGACGCCTCAGCCGTGCGGGCCTGGTGGGCCCCTTCGACGGCTGCAGCCTCAAGGCGAGGGGCCAACGACGCCTGGCTGCCCGAGCCCCCGCGCAGCGCGCTGCCCCAGCGCACGCCCCTCGAGCTGATTGAGCGCATCGGCCTGACCGGCGGGGGTCGTGGTCAGCGTGACGCCAGCAGGGGTAGCGTGGAGCGCTTGGAGCTGCTCGCGCACCCCGGCGCGCGCCGCCTGGAGGTCCATCCCGTTGCGGCGCCCCGGTTGTCCGGCCGCCATGCTCTCGCCGGCCTGTGACGACTCCATCCCCATGCTGGTCACGCGCCTTCCACTGGCAGCCGTAGGCTCGCCTTGGGGCAACACCCCGACCCAATTGAGCAACGTCGCGACGATGGGCGTCCTGCCCGCTTCGGCGACCAACACCTTCAGGCCCGTAACGTTGCCAAGGATTGCCAGCAGATTGAAGGCCAGCAACAGTTGCAGGAGGGCGGCAGGAAGTCGACGGAACGGCATTGTGGGCAGGCGCAAGGTGGCCTTGAAAGTAGCGTTGCTTCTTAGCCCTGGGCGGCCCAAAGCGCGTCGTTTTAGGTAAATCGGGTTTGATAACTGATTACGTAATCGACGCACCAGCCCACACTCCCAGTGTCGATTTCCGTGAAACATCGTTCTCGACGCCGCTCCGTTGGCCGTGTCGGAATACCCTGAATCGCGTGCAAGTCGTTGCCATTGCTGACAACGCGTCCGCGAGCAGCGTGACGGACTAGAAATCCGTGAAACAGTCCGCCTCGGCCTGCTGACCGAGGCGGACTGGAAGGACCTGCGACTAGCTGTTGTTCCGCACGTTCTCGATGTAGGAGTCGATGTCCTCCTCCAACGAGTCAGAGACCGACTCCCCACGGTGGTCGGGGCACTCATCGGCGTCATTGAGGTCGACAGCCAGGAAGATTCGCTCATCCCTGCAGCACCAACAGCAGCCGTAGCGGGAGTCGTTCTTCGCGCAGTGCAAGTGCACCAGCTCTTGGCCACCATCGTCGAAATCTGCGCTGACCACCATCAACGGGTTGGTCCTGTCGCTCTGTGGCTCGCTGCAGCAGACGCAGACCACCGCGTTGGCACTTGCCTTGAGGGACGCCAAGGCGCTGTTCCAAGGCTGGTGCATGCCGTTCTTCGAGCAAACCTGGTCGAGGGCCTGTGCCAGGGGGATGCCGGCCTCGCGCGAGAGAGTTTTGGCGTCTTGACGGGCCCGGTCAACAGACCGCCCTGAGGGGAAGCGAAGTTTGTCCATGTTCATGGAGTGCTCCAATGATTTAACGCAGCAGAAGAGTTCGCCCACTAACAGAACCGCTGCGAGGCATTGGCGCCTGCAGGAACAGTGCATAGCGCGATAGAGCGCCATGCGAGGAAGGGAGGCATCAGAGACCTAAGGGGCCTGCGCCACGGTGGGCGTCACCTGCCGCTGATGTGCCGGCAGTTCCTCTGAATGCTACGCAAGCTGAGCCCAGCGAACCAGGGCGCCAGCCCCCTCAGGCAAGGGGCGGCTGCCCTGCCCGGTGCTGTCGGCCTGTGTCGTGTGTCGGCGCTGATTCCGCCCCTGAAGGCAGCCTTCTGTCACCTAGCAGCGGCGATTGAGCCGGTTTTGTCGCGCAGCAGCGGCGATTCGTCGCCCCGGCCAGTCGACCGGGGCGGACCTGATGGTCAGGCAGTCGCTGCGGTGCTGCCCGGTGAGCGCAGCGAGCTCACGCGCTCGAAGAACAACGTGGCTTCGTGGAGCGGCGTGCCGTCCATAGCAGCCAAGTCGCCGGTCATGCGTGCGTAGCGGATGGCAGTCGTCACGACCACCGCAACGTCCATCAGCGTCTTAACACCCCTGCGGCGAAATATCGCGTCAGGCGTGGGCCGCGCGCAGGCGCATCGAGAAGGCCTGCAGCTCGGCGATGCCGCTTTCCTCGGCACGGCGGCACCAGGCCTGCAGGTCGGCCACCAACTGCTCGGCCGACACATTCGTGCGGGTCCACATCTGGCGCAGTTCCTCGCGCATCGTCACGAGCTTGTCGATGACGGGGCTGGCGGCGCGGGCGTTGGCAAGGTCGCCCTGCACGGCCGCCGGGATGCGCTCCTCGTCGCGGTGCATCCAGCGCGTGGCCAGCTTGAACTGCGCGAAGCGCTCGCTGTGCCGGCCGCCCTCGGCCTGGATCTTGGCCAGCTCGGTCGCGCAGGCCGCCCTCAGGTCGCGAGCATAGCTGGCCATGACCTCGTAGCGGTTGGCGATCAGCGCCTCCAGCGTGCGCGCATCGGCCGGCTTGACTTCCCCCAGGCTCAGCTTGGGCGTGGTCTTGCGCACCTTGGCCCAGCCCAGCATCTCCAGGCCGCGGATATAGACCCAGCCAATGTCGAACTCATAGGGCTTGACCGAGAACTTGGCCGAGGTCGGGTAGGTGTGGTGGTTGTTGTGCAGCTCTTCGCCGCCGACGATCAGCGTCCAGGGCGTCAGATTGGTCGACGCGTCGGGCGCCTCGAAATTGCGATAGCCCCAGTAGTGGCCGATGCCGTTGATGACGCCGGCGGCCCAGAAGGGGATCCAGGCCATCTGGATGGCCCAGATCGTCGCGCCGAGGGCGCCGAACAGGGCCATGTTGATGATGAGCATCAGCCCAACGCCCTGCCAGCTGAAACGGCTGTAGAGGTTGCGCTCGATCCAGTCGTCGGGCGTGCCACGGCTGTACTTGGCGATGGTCTCGGCGTTCTTGGCCTCGGCGCGGTAGAGCTCGGCGCCCTCGGCCAGCACCTTGCGCAGGCCGCGGGTCTGCGGGCTGTGCGGGTCTTCCTCGGTCTCGCAGCGCGCGTGGTGCTTGCGGTGGATGGCGACCCACTCGCGGGTGACCATGCCGGTCGTCAGCCACAGCCAGAAACGGAAGAAATGCGACGGGATGGGGCCGAGATCCAGCGCACGGTGGGCCTGGGAACGATGCAGGAAGATCGTGACCGCAGCGATCGTGATGTGGGTCACGACCAGCGTGTAGACCACGAGTTGCCAGGCGCTGAAATCCGCCAGGCCATTGGCCAGCCAGTTCAGCAGCGCGTTCAGGATGTCGTTCATTCGTCCAGGACCTCGGCCGAGGCGGCCATGAAAAGAGGGGTCAATTGTAGAGGCGCGACCCCAAATTCAAGGGGGCTGGAACACCGCATTCGGGCGTCGGCGTGCGAATCGGCGCGCTCCTTGACCCTCGTCAAGCCGTCCGTTCCCACGCAATGGCGAAGAAACCGTCCATCGCATGCCGGTGCGGCCACAGCCGCAGCGCGCCGTTCTCCACCAACTCGCCGGCGCGCTCGACCTGGGCCTTGGCCAGCGCCTCGTCGGCCGCCAGCGGCCTGAAATCGGGGTGGGCAGCCGCGAATTCGGCCGCGATGGCCTCGTTCTCGGCGTTCAGCAGGCTGCAGGTCGCGTAGACCAGGCGGCCGCTCGGCTTCACGAGGCGGGCGGCGCTGGCCAGGATGGCGCGCTGCTTGTCCTGCAGCTCGGCCAGGCCCTGGGGCGACTGGCGCCATTTCAGGTCGGGGTTGCGGCGCAGCGTGCCCAGGCCCGAGCAGGGGGCGTCGACGAGCACGCGGTCGATCTTGCCGGCCAGGCGCTTGATGCGCTCGTCGCGCTCGTGCGCGATCTGCGCCGGGTAGACGTTGGACAGGCCGCTGCGCGCCAGCCGCGGCTTCAGCGCGTCCAGCCGGTGGCCGGACACGTCGAAGGCATAGAGCCGGCCGGTGTTGCGCATCGCGGCGCCCAGGGCCAGGGTCTTGCCCCCGGCGCCGGCGCAGAAGTCCACGACCATCTCGCCGCGCCTGGGCGCCAGCAGCAGGGCAAGGAGCTGGCTGCCCTCGTCCTGCACCTCGACGCCGCCGCTGGTGAACAGCGCCAGCTTGTTCAGCGCCGGCTTGCCCTGCACGCGCAGCCCCAGCGGCGAATAAGGCGTCGGCATGGCCTCGATGCCGGCCGCGGCCAGCTGGGCCTGAGCCTCCTCGCGCTTGAGCTTGAGCGTGTTGACGCGCAAGTCCAGCGGCGCGGCCTCGTTCATCGCGGCCGCGAGCTTCCAGAATTCGTCCTCGCCGAGGCGGGCCAGCAGCGGCTCGGCCAGCCAGTCGGGCAGGTTGTGGCGCAGCTTGGGCGCCAGGCTCCGCGGGTCAATGGCCTGAATCTGCTCCAGCCACTGCTTCTCCGCCGGGCCGAGCGCGCCGCGCAGGAAGGCGTCGCTGCCGCGCCAGGCCAGCATGGCCAGGCGGCGCGGCAGCGGGCCGCTGCCGCTCTGGGCCAGGTTCTGGAACTTGAGCCGCTCGCGCAGCATCGCGTAGACGGTCTCGGCCAGGCTGGCGCGCTCGCGCTGGCCGAGGTTCTTGTGTTGGCGGAAGAAGGCCGAGACGGTGGCGTCGGCCGGCGCGTCGAGCTTGTTGACGGCGGCGATCAGCTCGGCGCACAGCTCCAGCAGGGCATTAGGATGCATCGCCCCATTATCCCAAGCCGCCCTGCATGAATCTCTGGACCCAGTTGCGCCTGCGCCCTCGCCTGCTCGCCGCCATCCTGACCGGCAGCCTGCTGGCCGCCCTCTGGCCCGGCGTGCTGGCCTGGCAGACGCGCGCCCTGATCGGCTGGAACCTGACGGTCTGGATCTATCTGCCGCTGATCGTCTGGATGATGCTGACCGGCGACGCGGTGCACCATGTGCAGCAGCGCGCCCGCCGGCTGGCCGAGGGCGTGCCGGTCGTGCTGCTGCTGGCCGTGCTGGGCGCGCTGGCCAGCCTGGCGGCCATCACGCTGGAGCTGCAGGCCGCCAAGCAATCGCACCAGCCCGGCTATCTGCTGCTGGTGCTGGCCACGGTTTGCGGCTCCTGGCTGCTGCTGCCGGTCGAGTTCGCGCTGGCCTATGCCAGCCTCTACCACCGCCCCGGCCAGACCGCGCCGGGCCTGCTGTTCCCGGGTGACGACGGACCGCCGGACTACGGCGACTTCCTCTATTTCTCGATCACGCTGGCCGCGACGGCGCAGACCTCGGACGTCGGCATCAGCGCGCGGCCGATGCGCCGCCTCGTGCTGGTCCAGACCCTGCTGGCCTTCGCCTTCAACACCGGCGTGCTGGCCCTGGCCATCAACATCCTCGCCGGGCTGCTCAGCTGAGCATCAGCTGCTGGGCGGCGCCGTCGCGGTGGCGCACGACGTCGCCGTCCCAGGCCAGCGCGTCTTCCGCGAACCAGCGCACCGCCTGCGGGTAGATGCGGTGCTCGGCCGTCAGCACGCGCGCGGCCAGGGCCTGGGCGTCGTCGCCCGGCAGCACCGGCACGGCGGCCTGCATGAGGATGGCGCCATGGTCCAGCTCGGCCGTCACGAAATGCACCGTCGCGCCGGCCAGCTTGCAGCCCATCTCCAGCGCCCGCTCGTGCGTGTGCAGGCCCGTGAAGGCCGGCAGCAGCGAGGGGTGGATGTTCAGCATGCGCCGCGCATAGCGGGCCGTGAAGCCGGGCGTCAGGATGCGCATGAAGCCGGCCAGCACGACGAGGTCGGCGCCGAAGCCGTCGATGACGCGGGCCAGCTCGGCGTCGAAGTCCTCGCGGCGCGGGAAGAGCTTGTGGTCGACCACGGCCGTCGCGATGCCGCGCCCGGCCGCGAAGGCCAGGCCGCCGGCATCCGGCCGGTTGCTGATGACGGCGGCGACCGTCGCCGGCCAGCCCTCGGCCGCACAGGCCTTGACGATGGCCTCCATGTTGGAGCCCCGCCCGGAAATCAGAATGACCAATCGCTTCATGGGGGCGCAAGTTTAGGGGAGCGACAATCCTGGCCCCATGTCGACCCCTGTCCCCATCCGCCCGCGCGTGCTTTCCGGCATGCGCCCGACCGGCGCCCTGCACCTCGGCCACTACCACGGCGCCATCAAGAACTGGCTGCGCCTGCAGGACGGCCACGACTGCTTCTTCTTCGTCGCCGACTGGCATGCGCTGACCACCTCGCACCCCGACCGCGACACGCTGAGCCGCCATGTCTACGACATGGTGACCGACTGGCTGGCCGCCGGCATCGACCCCGAGCGCTGCACCCTCTTCCTGCAGAGCCGCATGCCCGAGCACGCCGAGCTGTTCACGCTGCTGGCCATGTGCACGCCGTCGTCCTGGCTGGCGCGCATGCCGAGCTACAAGGACCAGGTGGCCGCCGACCCCGAGCTGGCCACCTACGGCTTCCTCGGCTACCCGCTGCTGCAGGCGGCCGACATCCTGCTCTACAAGCCCGCCGGCGTGCCGGTCGGCGAGGATCAGGCCGCCCACGTCGAGGTGACGCGCGAGGTCGCGCGGCGCTTCAACCGCGTCTACGCGGCCGACGCATCCGTCTTCGTCGAACCCCAGGCCCTGCTGACCGAGACCGCCCGCGTGCCCGGGCTGGACGGCCAGAAGATGAGCAAGAGCCTGGACAACGCGATCGCGATGCGCGACGCGCCCGAGGTCACGGCCGCCAAGATCCGCACCATGCCCACCGACCCGCAGCGCGTGCGCCGCAGCGACGCGGGCGACCCGGCGCGCTGCCCCGTCTGGCCGCTGCACCAGATCTACACCGACGCGGCCACGCGCAGCGCCTGCGAGGCCGGCTGCCGCAGCGCCGGCATCGGCTGCCTGGACTGCAAGCAGCCGCTGATCGAGGCCATCCAGCGCGAACAGGCGCCCTGGCGCGAACGCGCCGCAGCGCTGGACCCGCAGCAGGTGCGCTGGACGCTGGAGGTCGGCACCGAGCGCGCCCGCGCCGTCGCGCGCAAGACGCTGCGCGAGGTGCGGGCGGCGATGGGACTGGTGGCTTGAATCCTCGGCCGATCCATGTCACGGACCTCGAGGCCGCCATCAACTGGTGGCGCGAGCGTTCGCCGTCGCCCGACGGCATCAGCGCCGCGCCCGAGGTGCGCGCGCTGGCCGAAGCCTATGCACTGCTCGCGCTGAGCCGCGCCACCGCGGTCGACGCCGGCACGCTCAAGCCCCGGGCCCTCGAGGCTTGGCTCGCCTGGTACGCCACGACGCCGGATTCGCCCTGCATCGCGATCTGCTCGACGGCCCAGGGCGACCCCGTCTGCAAGGGCTGCGGCCGCACGTTCGACGAGGTCCAGCACTGGCCGGCGCTCGACCCCTTCGAGAAGCGCGCCGTCTGGCAGCGCATCAACCACGAAGCCACGGCCTGGCGGTTCAATCGCTACGCCGAAAGAGGAACACAGCCCTGAGCAAGCGCATCCGCTTCATCGACAGCGCCCGCCAACTGCTGCCCCAGGCCTGGCCCGTGCTGGTCGGCCAGCTGGCCGTGATGATGTTCAGCACGGTCGACACGTTGATGATGGGCCGCGTCGGCCCGCAGGACCTGGCCGGCCTCGCGGTGGGCTCGGCGGCCTACGTCACCATCTTCGTCGGCCTGATGGGCATCGTGCTGGCGGTCGGGCCGATCGCCGGCCGGCAGTTCGGCGCCGACGACCTGCCCGGCTCGGGCCGCAGCTTCATGCAGGCCCAGTGGCTTGCCCTGCTGCTGTGCGTGCCGGGCAGCCTGGCGCTGTGGTTCCCCGACCCCTTCATCTGGCTGGCCCAGCTCGACGCGGCCCAGGCCGAGAAGGTGCGGGCCTACACCCGCCCCGAGGCCTTCGCGCTGCCGGCGGCCCTGCTGTTCGCGGCCTTCCGCGGCTTCTCGACCGCGGTCAGCCGGCCCAAGGCCGTGATGGTTCTGCAGCTCGCCGGCCTGGCCGCCAAGGTGCCGCTGAATGCCGTGCTCGTCTTCGGCTGGGGCGCCATCCCGGCGCTGGGCGTGGGCGGCTGCGGCTGGGCCACGGCCATCGCGATGACGGCCCAGGCCCTGGCCGCCCAGGTGCTGCTGCGCCGCGACGGCTTCTACCAGCCCTTCCGCATCCCCCCGCTCTGGCAGACGCGCCCGCAGCGGGCCGAACTGGCCGGGCTCGTGCGCCTGGGCCTGCCGATGGGCGGCTCCATCCTCGTCGAGGTCACGGGCTTCACCTTCATGGCCTTCTTCGTCGCGCGGCTGGGCGCCACGCCGGTGGCCGGCCACCAGATCGCGGTCAACCTCATCGCGATGATGTTCATGATCGCGCTGGCCCTGGCCACCGCCGCCGGCACGCTGGTGGCCCAGCAGCTGGGCGCGGGCGACAAGCGCGCGGCCCGCACCGTCGGCCGCCACGCGGTGGTGCTGACGGCCCTCGTCGCGGCCAGCGTGGGCGCGGTGGTCGCGTTCGCGCGCGAGTCCATCGTCGGCCTCTACACGTCCGACGCGGCCACGGCCGCCGCCGCGCTGCCGCTGCTGGTCTGGGTCTGGTTCTTCCACCTCGGCGACGCGCTGCAGACCGTGGCGGCCTATGTGCTGCGCGCCTACCAGGTCGCGACGCTGCCGATGGTCATCTACGTCGTCGCCCTGTGGGGCCTGGGCATCGGCGGCGGCTATCTGCTGGCCTTCGGCCCGCACGGCGCGGGCGCCGTGGGCTTCTGGCAGGCGGCCACGGCGGGCCTGCTGACCGCGGCGCTGCTGCTCGGCCTGCTGCTCAGGCGCGTCTTCGACGAGAACCGCGAATCAGCGCTTTGACGAGGGCAGGAACAGCACGAAGCGGCTGCCGCCGCCGTCGCGGGCCAGGCAGCGCACGCTGCCGCCGTGGCGCTCGGCGATCTGCTTGACGAGGCTCAGGCCCAGGCCGACGCCGCCGGCCATCTCGGCATGGCCGGGCAGGCGGAAGAAGGGCTCGAAGATGCGCTCGCGCATGTCCGCCGGCACGCCGGGGCCGCGGTCGGCGACGACGTATTCGTAGCCACCGGCCACCGGGCGCAGCACCAGCTTCACCTCGGGGCCGCCGTAGCGGCGCGCGTTGTCCAGCAGGTTGCGCAGCGCGCGGCGCAGCAGGCGCTCCTGGCCGTCGATGCGGGCCGCGTCCGTCTCGGGCTCGAAGGCGACCTCGGCGCGCGCCGCCTCCTCGGCGCCCAGGGCCAGCAACTCGACGGCATGGCTGTCGCCCACGGCGCTGCCCGCCTCCAGGCGGCTGGCCAGCAGCACCTCCTCGACCAGCGCGTCCAGCTCGGCGATGTTGACGTCGATCTCGTGCGCCAGCCGCTCGCGCTGGGCCGCCCCGGCGTCGTCCAGCATCGCGAAGGCCATCTTCAGCCGCGCCAGCGGCGAGCGCAGCTCGTGGCTGGCATTGGCCAGCAGGCTCTGGTGCGAACGCAGCAGGGTCTCGATGCGGTCCGCGGCCTGGTTGAAGCTGCCGGCCAGCGCGGCGACCTCGTCGCTGCCGCTGTCGTCGACGCGCAGGCCGAGCTGGCCGGCGCCGAACTGCTCGACGCCGCGCTTGAGCATCTCGAGCCGGCGCGTGAGGCGGCGCACGACGGGATAGGCCCCGGCCGCGACACCGATGAAGAGCAGCACCAGCACGATGGCCAGCGTGGACACGGCCGGCGCGTTGGGCGACACCGAGCGGTGCAGCCAGGGGCCGGCCCAGGGGCCCTCGTCCAGCCGCGGCGGCCGGGCCGCGGGGCCGCTGCCCGGCGGGCCGGGCGGCCCGCCCTGCGGCATCGCCGGGCGCACGCTGCGCACCATCTCCAGGCTGCGGCCGTCTCCCAGGCTGGCGCTGACGATGATGGCCCCCCGGTCGTCGACCCGGCGCTGGAACATCAGCGTCGTCGCGATGCGCCGGCCCTCGGCATCCACCAGCGCGATGGGCATGCGCAGCCGGCCGCCCCAGTCGGCAAAGGCATCGGCCTGCGCCTCGCGCGGCGCCGTCGCCTGCGGCAGCGCGAGCTTGAGCAGGCCGGCCATCGCGTTCAGCCGTTCGCCGGCCACCAGTTCGACATTGCCGCGCTCCTGCTCGATGTGGCGCTGGAACAGCCAGGCCGAGCCGAAGGCGAAGGCCAGCAGCAGTGCAACCAGCGTCAGGTAGATGCGGAAGTAGAGACTCTTCAAGCCGCGTCCGCGTCGGCGTCCTGCTTGCGGGCGAAGACATAGCCGGCGCCGCGCACGGTCAGCACGCGACGCGGGTTCTTGGGGTCGTCCTCGATGACGGCGCGGATGCGCGAGATGTGCACGTCGATGGAGCGGTCGAAGGCTTCCAGCGGATGGCCCTTGAGGGCGTCCATGATCTGGTCGCGGCTGAGCACGCGCCCCGGGCTCTGGGCCAGCACGACGAGCAGGTCGAACTGGTGGCTGGTCAGATCGCAGATCCTGCCGTCCAGGCGCGCCACGCGGGCCGCCAGGTCGATGTCGAGCCGGCCGAAGCGCAGCACCTCGTCGCCGTCGAGCTTGGGCTCCAGGCGGCGCAGCAGGGCCTTGATGCGGGCCTGCAGCTCGCGCGGCTCGAAGGGCTTGGCCAGGTAGTCGTCGGCGCCCAGCTCCAGGCCGAGGATGCGGTCCATGGGCTCGCCGCGGGCCGACAGCATCAGCACCGGCTGATGGCGCCAGCGCGCATCGCCGCGCAGCCAGCGGCAGAAGTCCAGGCCGTCGCCGTCGGGCAGCATCAGGTCCAGCACGATCAGCTCGAAGCGGCCCTGGGTCAGCGCCTCCCGCGCCTGGGCCAGGCTGCCGGCCGCGCTGACCTCGAAGCCGGCGGCGCGGAGATAGTCGCCAACCATGCCGGTCAGGCGGGCGTCATCATCGATCAACAGCAGTCGGGCACTCATCAGGGGAGCGTTGGAAGGGAACGGGAGCCGGTGCACTTCGGCGCCGGCGCTACGAGACTCAAGCATCGCAGAACTCCTCGCCGGGGGGCAATCAGCCCGGCTGACGGCCGCCCATGCGGGCCGGGTGCTTCTTCACGGCCTCGGCGATCTTGCCGCGCTGCTCGGGCGTCAGCACGCGGGCCGCGTCGATGCCGGCCTGGCTCATGCGCTTGGAGGCGGCGTCGTGCTGGGCGCTCATCTGGGCGCGCACGGACTCGATGGCAACGGCGTCGACGTTGGTCGCGGCGAAGAGCGCGACCCATTGCTCGCGCAACTGGCGGCCGGCATCGCGCTGGCCGGCGAGATCCTGGCGGGCGGCCTTGAAGATGGCCTCGATCTGGCTGCGCTGGGCGTCCGTCGCGTTGGCCAGATCGAGCAGATGCCCCAGGTGGCCGCCGAAGGGGCCGGCCTCCATCATGTCGGGGGGCGCGCCATGACGGTCGGGACCAGGCTGGGCCTGGGCCGCCAAGCCGCCGAGGGCCAGGGCCGCCGCCACGGCGGCCACGCGCATCAGGGTCCGGATTCGGAGGGCTTGCATCAGAGATCTCCTGGAAGAAGGGGCAATGCCCTCATCTTCCGGGGACCCTGTGTGGCGTCTTTGGGGGCGGGGTAAAGAACTGTGTCGAAACCTGTGCCCCGGCCGGTTACTTGATCGGCTTGAAGCGCATGCGCTTCGGGCGCGCGCCTTCCTCGCCCAGGCGCTTCTTCTTGTCGGCCTCGTACTCGTGGAAGTTGCCGTCGTAGAAGAACCACTGCGAGTCGCCTTCGCAGGCCAGGATGTGGGTGCAGATGCGGTCCAGGAACCAGCGGTCGTGGCTGATGACCATGGCCGAGCCGGCGAACTCCAGCAGCGCCTCTTCCAGCGCGCGCAGGGTTTCGACGTCGAGGTCGTTGGACGGCTCGTCCAGCATCAGCACATTGCCGCCCTGGGCCAGGGTCTTGGCCAGGTGCAGGCGGCCGCGCTCGCCGCCGGACAGCGAGCCGACCAGCTTCTGCTGGTCGTTGCCCTTGAAGTTGAAGCGGCCGAGATAGGCGCGGCTGGGCATGACGAACTTGCCGACGACGATGTTGTCGAGGCCGCCGGAGACGTCCTCCCAGACGGTCTTGCCGGCCTCGAGGCTGGCGCGGCTCTGGTCGACGAAGGCCAGCTTGGCGGTCTTGCCGATCTTGACGTTGCCGCTGTCCGGCTGCTCCACGCCCTGCAGCATGCGGAACAGCGTGGACTTGCCGGCGCCGTTGGGGCCGATGATGCCGACGATGGCGCCGGCCGGCACCTTGAAGCTCAGGTTGTCGATCAGCACGCGGTCGCCGAAGCTCTTGCTGACGTTCTCGAACTCGATGACCTCATTGCCCAGGCGCTCGGCCACGGGGATGAAGATCTCGTTCGTCACGTTGCGCTGCTGGTATTCGACGTCGCTCAGCTCCTCGAAGCGGGCCAGGCGCGCCTTGCTCTTGGCCTGGCGGCCCTTGGCGTTGGAGCGCACCCACTTGAGCTCCTCCTTCATCGCCTTCATGCGCGCGTCTTCGCTCTTCTGCTCCTGCTCCAGGCGGCGTTCCTTCTGGTCCAGCCACTCGGAATAGTTGCCCTTCCACGGGATGCCGTGGCCGCGGTCCAGTTCCAGGATCCACTCGGCGGCGTTGTCGAGGAAGTAGCGGTCGTGGGTGATGGCCACGACGGTGCCGGGGAAGCGCTGCAGGAACTGCTCCAGCCATTCCACGCTCTCGGCGTCCAGGTGGTTGGTGGGCTCGTCGAGCAGCAGCATGTCGGGCTTGCTCAGCAGCAGGCGGCACAGGGCCACGCGGCGCTTCTCGCCGCCGGACAGCACGCCGATGACGGCGTCCCAGGGCGGCAGGTTCAGCGCGTCGGCGGCCAGCTCCAGCTGCAGATCGGTGTTCTCGGAGCCGGCGGCGGCGATGACGGCTTCCAGCTCGCCCTGCTCGGCGGCCAGCGCGTCGAAATCGGCGTCCGGCTCGGCATAGGCGGCATAGACCTCGTCGAGGCGCTTCTTGGCGGCCAGCACGCCGCCGATGCCTTCTTCCACGGCCTGGCGCACGGTCTGGTCGGCGTCGAGCTTGGGCTCCTGCTCGAGGTAGCCGATCTTGATGCCCGGCATCGGCACGGCTTCGCCCTCGTACTCCTTGTCGACGCCGGCCATGATCTTCAGCAGCGTGGACTTGCCCGAGCCGTTCACGCCCAGCACGCCGATCTTGGCGCCGGGGAAGAAGGACAGCGAGATGTCCTTGAGGATGTGGCGCTTGGGTGGAACCGTCTTGTTCACACGGTTCATCGAAAAGACGTACTGGGCCATGGGGCAAATCCTGTGAGGCTGAAATGGCGGCAGGCCCCGTGTAGGGCCTGCGTTGCCGCTATTGTCGCCGCAACGGGCGCGCGGGCATCGACTCGGTCACGGTTCTCTCATGCTTCCGCCGTTAGAATGCAGCCCAACGCCGCGCTCTCAGTCTTGCGCGGCGTTTCATTTTTCTGGCCCCCGCACGCGGCCTGGCTTGCCCGAAGACTGGTGTCGCCGCCCCGGCGGCATGGCGAGCCCCGGTGAAAGTAGGCGTGCCCTCCCCCCTTAGGATTCGATGAGTTTCGACACCCTCGGCCTGGCAGCTCCGCTGCTCAAGGCCATTGCCGACGCCGGCTACACCACCCCCACCCCCATCCAGGCCCAGGCCATCCCCGCCGTTCTGAAGGGCGGCGACCTGATGGCCGGTGCCCAGACCGGCACCGGCAAGACCGCCGGCTTCACGCTGCCCCTGCTGCACCGCCTGCAGGCCGGCCAGCGCACGCTGGACAAGCGCGGCCGCCCGGCCGTGCGCGCCCTCGTGCTGACGCCCACCCGCGAACTGGCCGCCCAGGTCGAGGAAAGCGTGCAGACCTACGGCAAATACCTGCCCCAGCTGAAGAGCATGGTCATGTTCGGCGGCGTCGGCATGCAGCCGCAGATCAACAAGCTGCGCGACGGCGTGGACATCCTCGTCGCCACGCCGGGCCGCCTGCTGGACCACGCCGGCCTGGGCAACCTCGACCTGAGCAAGGTCGAGATCCTGGTGCTGGACGAAGCCGACCGCATGCTGGACATGGGCTTCATCCACGACATCAAGAAGGTGCTGGCCCTGCTGCCCGCGCAGAAGCAGTCGCTGCTGTTCAGCGCCACCTTCAGCGACGACATCAAGGCCCTCGCCGACCGCCTGCTGAACCAGCCGGCCCTCATCGAGGTGGCCCGCCGCAACCAGACCAACGACCAGATCGCGCAGAAGGTCCACCCGGTGGGCCGCGAGCGCAAGAAGGAGCTGCTGGTCCACCTGATCAAGTCGGGTGACTGGCACCAGGTGCTGGTCTTCACGCGCATGAAGCACGGCGCCAACCGCCTGACCGACTACCTGAACGACCAGGGCATCAGCGCGATGGCCATCCACGGCAACAAGAGCCAGGGCGCGCGCACCAAGGCGCTGGCCGACTTCAAGAGCGGCGACCTGACCTGCCTCGTCGCCACCGACATCGCGGCCCGCGGCATCGACATCGACCAGCTGCCCCACGTCGTCAACTTCGAGCTGCCCAACGTGCCCGAGGACTATGTGCACCGCATCGGCCGCACCGGCCGCGCCGGCGCGCAGGGCGAGGCCGTCAGCCTGGTCTGCGTGGACGAGAACGGCTTCCTGCGCGACATCGAGCGTCTCATCAAGCGCGAGATCCCGAAGGAAGTCGTGCCCGGCTTCGCGCCCGACCCGAACGAGCGCGCCGAACCCATCGTGCTGGGCCGCACCGTGCTGAACCCCAACGGCAGCCGGGGCCGCAACCCCAACCCGCCGGCCCACGCCGGCCGCGGTGGCCGCCCGGGCGGCGGCAACGGCGGCGGCCGCGGCGGCGACAACCGCGGCGGCTCGCGCGACGGCGGCCGCCCCGGCGGCAAGCCGCAAGCCCACACGGGCCACGGCGGCGCCAAGCCCGCCGGCGCACCTGCCGGCCACGGTGGCGCCAAGCCCCATGCCCAGCATGCGCCGCGCAATGCCTCGGCCCAGCCGAGCCGTGACGGCGGCAGCGCCCCGCGCCACAACAACGGCCCGCGCCTGACGCAGCCCAAGCGCTGACCGGGCAGAGCCTCCCGCCAACGGCCCGCACTCCCAGGAGCACGGGCCGTTTTTTCGTGGCGGCCGCGTCCCGGCCAAGCTCGAAGGCCGCTCCCGGCGTGGCGAGGCAGGCGGGGTCTCTCTCTAAGATCGGGGGCATGCCATCGCCTGCGGCGCGCTTCATCGCGCGGGGCGCGGCGATGGCCCGGACCGGCCCGACGCAAACCCTGGGTGCTCCATGACACTGACCTTCCTCGGCGCCGCCGACACCGTGACCGGCTCGCGCCACCTGCTGAGCTTTAGCGACCAGCGCCTGCTGCTGGACGCCGGCCTCTTCCAGGGCTTCAAGACCCTGCGCGAACGCAACTGGATGCCGTTGGGCGTCGATGCCTCCGAGCTGGACGCCGTGCTGCTGTCCCACGCCCACCTCGACCACTGCGGCTATCTGCCGGCGCTGCGCCGCCAGGGCTTCCAGGGCGCCATCTACGCGACCGCCGCGACGCGCGACCTCTGCGACGTGCTGCTGCGCGACAGCGCCCATCTGCAGGAAGAAGACGCCAAGCGCGCCAACCGCGACCAGTCCAGCCGCCACGACAAGGCCCTGCCACTGTACGGCGTGCGCGAGGCCGAGGCGACGATGAAGCAGTTCGTGCCGCTGCCGCGCGACGGCCGGCTCACGCTGGGCGGCACCGAGATCCGCTTCACGCCGGCCGGGCATCTGCTCGGCGCCACCTCCATCCACGTGCGCCGCGGCGAACGCAGCCTGCTGTTCTCGGGCGACATCGGCCGCAACAACGACCTGCTGATGCCCGTGCCCCAGGTGCCGCCGGCGGCCGATGTCGTCATGATCGAGTCCACCTACGGCAACCGCCTGCACCCGGCCGAGGACGTGCAGGCCCGCCTCGCGCAGCTGCTGCGCACGACGCTCAAGCGCGGCGGCTCGGTGCTGCTGCCCAGCTTCGCGGTCGGCCGCGCCCAGGCCCTGCTGCTGGTGCTGCAGCGTCTGCGCCGCGCCGGCGAGCTGCCGCTGGACGTGCCGATCTGGCTGGACAGCCCGATGGCCGAGCAAGCCACCGAGCTGACCCTCAGGCACGCCAGGCTGCTCCGCATCTCCGTCGACGAGGCCCGCGGCCTGACCGACCGCGTCCACTACGTCACCCAGCAGGCCCAGAGCCTCAAGCTCGCGGCCAGCCTGGCGCAGCGCAAGGCGCGGCCGTCCATCGTCATCTCGGCCAGCGGCATGGCCACCGGTGGCCGCGTGCTGAACTACATCGAGACGCTGGCGCCCCAGCCCCAGCACCACATCGCCTTCCCCGGCTTCCAGGCCGGCGGCACGCGGGGCGCGCGCATGGTGGCGGGCGAGCGCGAGATCAAGCTGCGCGGGCGCTGGGTGCCGGTGAATGCCGAGATCAGCCACCTCGACGGCTTCTCCGGCCATGCCGATGCCGAGGGCCTCGTGCAGTGGCTGCGTGCCCTGCCCCGGCCGCCCGGCCAGGTCTATGTGGTGCACGGCGAGCCGGCCGCGGCCGATGCGCTGCGCTGCCGCATCCAGGACGAACTCGGCCTGCCCGTGCGCGTGCCCCAGCACGGCGAGACCGTCGAGCTTTGAGGCTCGCTACCATCGTCCCCGCCGAGGTCGATTTCTCCGACCCGGCCGCCCCCGCCGCGCCCGCCTTCGGCGACGTCTACCACTCGCGCGCCGGCGCGCTGGCCCAGGCCCGCCACGTCTTCCTCGGCGGCAACGGTCTGCCCGGCCGCTGGCAGGGGCGGCGGCGCTTCGTCGTGCTGGAGACCGGCTTCGGCCTGGGCAACAACTTCCTGGCCACCTGGGACGCCTGGCGGCAGGACCCGGCACGCTGCGAGCGCCTCGTCTTCGTCAGCGTCGAGAAGCACCCGCTGCGCCGCGAGGACCTGGCGCGCGCTCATGCGGCCAGCCCACTGCCGGAGCTGGCGGCCCAGCTCGTCGCGGCCTGGCCGCCGCTGACGCCGGGGCTGCACACGCTGCGCTTCGAGGCCGGCCGCGTCGAGCTGCTGCTCGGCCTGGGCGATGCGCGCGAACTGCTGCGCGAGCTGGTGCTGCAGGCCGATGCGCTCTATCTCGACGGCTTCGCGCCCGCGCGCAACCCCGAGCTGTGGGACGAATGGCTGCTGAAGAGCCTGGCCCGCCATGCCGCGCCCGGCACGACGGCCGCGACCTGGAGCATCAACCGGCCCATGCGCCGCGCGCTGGCCGCGCTGGGCTTCAAGGTCTGTCTGGCGCCGGGCTTTGCGAACAAGCCGGAGATGACCGTCGCCCGCTTCGCACCGCGGCACAGTCCGCAGCGCCCGGCCGGCCGCGAGCCGCTCGCGCCCGAGGCCCGCGAGGCCGTCATCGTCGGCGCCGGCCTCGCCGGCGCGGCCTGTGCGCTGGCGCTCTCGCGGGCCGGCGTGGCCTGCACCGTCGTCGACGCGCTGGGGGCGCCCGCCCAGGCCAGCTCGGGCAACCCGACCGGCCTCTTCCACGGCACCGTCAACCCCGACGACGGCCCGCACGCGCGCTTCAATCGCGCCGCGGCGCTGGCCACGCAGCGCCTCGTCGCCGAACTGGGCCTGCCGCATCAGCCCGGCCTGCTGCGGCTGGAGACGCGCCTGCCGCTGGCCGCGATGAGCCGCATGGACGGCTATGTGCAGGCCCTGTCCGCCGCCGAGGCCGCGGCGCTGGCGGGCACCGCGCTGGCCCACCCGGCCTGGTTCTACCCCGGCGGCGGCGCGCTGGACCCGGCCGCCTACACGCGGGCCATGCTGGCGGCCAGCGGCGCGGCACTGCGGCTGGCTGCGCCGGTGGCCGCGCTGCGCGAATCCGATGCCGGCTGGGCGCTGCTGGACGCCGGCGGTGCGGTCATCGCGAGCGCGCCCCTGGTCGTGCTGGCCGGCGGCCACGGCCAGCTGCCGCTGCTGGGCGAGCTGGCGACCGGCCTCGTCGTGCAGCGCGGCCAGCTCAGCCATCTGCCGCAGGCGCCCTGGTGCCCGGCCTTGCCCATCGCCGGCGAGGGCTATGCCATTGCCGACGGCCGCGGCGGCGCCTGGTGCGGCGCGACGACGCAGGACGGCGACCTCGACCCCGCGCTGCGTGCGGCCGACCAGGCCGACAACCTCGCCCGCTATGCGCGCCTGGCCGGGCTGGCGCGCGTGCCCGAGGCGCCGCTGGCCGGCCGCGTCGGCTGGCGGCTGATCGCCCCCGACCGGCTGCCCCTCGTCGGCGGCCTCGCCGCCTCCGGCCCCGCCGCCAGCCAGCTGCGGCTGCAGGCCCGCCGGCCCGGCCTCGTCGTCTGCACCGGCTTCGCATCGCGCGGCATCTCCTGGGCCGCGCTGGCGGGCGAGCTGGCGGCGGCGCTCGCGCTGGGCGGCCCGCGGCCGCTGGAAGCCGAACTGCTGGACGCGGTGGACCCGCTGCGCTTCGCGCTGCGGCGGGCCAGACGCACAACTATTGCCGCTTTGCCGGACTGAGCACCGCCGCATCGGCGAAGGGCATGACGACACTGCCACGCCTAAGCGGGCCGCGAGGCGGCCGCCAATCAAGGAGCAAGAAATGCTGAACAGCCTGTGGGGTTCGCGCAGCCCCGCGCAACGCCTGACCCTGGCCCTGGGCCTGGTGCTGATCCTGGCCACCACCGGCGGCATCGCCGCCTTCTCGGCGCTCGCCGACGCGGGCTCCGCGAAGACCTGGCTGGGCTGGACGCTGGGCCTGGCCTGGCTGGTCGGCATCGGCGCCGTGCTGGGTGCCGGCGGCGGCGCTGGCGCCAGCCTGCGCGAGGCGACCGAGGCCGCCGAGGCCCTGGCCCGCTTCGACCTGACCCATGCCATCCGGGACGGCGGCAGCGGCGATGGTGGCCGCCTGCTGCAGGCGTTGCAGAACACGCAGTCCTCGCTGCAGCGCCTCATCGGCGACGTGCGCAGCGCGGCCGACAGCATCGGCACGGCCAGCGCCGAGATCGCGGTCGGCAACCACGACCTGTCCCAGCGCACCGAGCAGACCGCCTCCAACCTTCAGCAGGCGGCCTCGTCGATGTCCGAGCTGACCGGCACCGTCAAGCAGACGGCCGACGCGGCGATGACGGCCAACCAGCTCGCCAGCTCGGCCGCCAGCGTGGCCCAGCGCGGCGGCGCGGCGGTGTCCCAGGTCGTCGCGACGATGGACGAGATCAGCCAGAGCTCGCGCAAGATCAACGAGATCATCGGCACCATCGACGGCATCGCCTTCCAGACCAACATCCTGGCGCTGAACGCGGCCGTGGAGGCGGCGCGCGCCGGCGAGCAGGGCCGCGGCTTCGCCGTCGTGGCCGGCGAGGTGCGTGCGCTGGCCCAGCGCAGCGCCGAGGCGGCCAAGGAGATCAAGACCCTCATCAGCGCCAGCGTGGAGCGCGTGGACTCCGGCACCGAGCAGGTCCAGGCCGCCGGCGCCACGATGACCGAGATCGTCGCCAGCGTGCAGCGCGTGACCGACATCATCGGCGAGATCAGCGCCGCCGCACGCGAGCAGAGCGAGGGCATCGGCGTCGTCAACGGCTCGGTCGTGCAGC
This sequence comes from Pelomonas aquatica, assembly GCF_026712205.1. Lineage (GTDB taxonomy): Bacteria > Pseudomonadota > Gammaproteobacteria > Burkholderiales > Burkholderiaceae_C > Pelomonas > Pelomonas aquatica. The sequence continues at coordinate 18,778 of NZ_JAPPUW010000028.1, read as the reverse complement.
TCGATCAGATGACGCAGCAGAACGCGGCCCTGGTGGAAGAGTCCGCCGCCGCGGCCGAGAGCCTGCGCGAGCAGTCGGCCCGCATGGCCGAGGCCATCGGCGTGTTCAAGCTCGGCGGCACGGCCGCAAGGCAGACGGCGGCCAAGGCGGCGGCCCCGCGGCCCGTGCCCGCCAAGGTTCCCGTCGCGAAGCCGGCCGCGCCCAGGAAGGCTGCGGCCACGCCTGCCGCCATGCCGGCGGTGAAGCCGGCCGTCGCACCGCGGCCTGCCGCCCCCGTCCCGCCCCCGGCGGCCGACGACGGCGACTGGGAAACCTTCTGAGCGGGCCTTACCGCACCGCGTCGCGGGCGCCCGGGCCGGCGCCCGCTTCTTTTAAGTTTTGTGAATCAGGGTCTCCCCGTCCCTGGATCGCAGGCATGCCGGCCCGGGCCCGCTGCCACCAATGAATGAGCGCCTCCAGCGCCCGGTGTCGGCCGCCTGCGGCTGTTGTGCGCCGACGCCAGATCGGGGACAGCCCTGACCGCTGGCCGCAGGCGGCGCAAGCACAGTCGCGCCCGCGCCTCACCGGCGCAGACCTGCGGCAGATCCGCCGCTTCCAACAAGTCAGGAGCTTTCCATGCATTGCCCCATCTTTCGCCTCACGCTGCTGAGTGCGGCCCTCACGGCCTCTTTGGCCCAAGCCCAGTCCTTCCATGCCGATGCGGCCCAGCTGCAATCCATGCAGTCGCGCGCCGAGGCCCATGTGCGCCAGTTCCCCGGCCTGAGCATGCACGGCAGCGACCACAGCTACCAGGTGCGGGACATCGTCGTCGACGCGGACGGCAGCAGCCATGTGCGCATGGACCGCACGGTCGGCGGCCTGCGCGTCATCGGCGGCGACCTCGTCGTGCAGACCGACCGCATGGGCAATCTGCGCGCAATGCACCACAACCTGCACTGGCGCGTCGGCGCCGCCGGCAAGCCGGCCCTGAACGCCAACCGCGCCGCGATGACCGTCACGCGCACGCTGGCCGGCAACGTGGGCAAGCCCGAACTCGTCATCTACGCCCGCGACCAGGCGCCCGCGCTGGCCTGGGACGTGCCCGTGTCCGGCGAAGGCGCCGACGGCACGCCGTTCGAGAAGCATGTGATCGTCGACGCGACGAACGGCCGCCAACTGGATGCCTGGGACGACATCCACACGGCCGCCGCCGCCGGCACCGGCAGGACGCTGTACAGCGGCAATGTCGCGCTGACGACCAACAGCACCAGCACCGGCTACGAGCTGCGCGACCCCAGCCGCGGCAGCACCTACACCATCGACATGAAGAACCGCACCAGCGGCGGCGCCATCCTGACCGACGCCGACAACATCTGGGGCAACAACACCACCAGCGACACGGCCAGCGCCGCCACCGACGCCCAGTACGGCACGGCCGTGACCTGGGACTATTACAAGAACGTCCATGGCCGCAGCGGCATCGCCAACGACGGCAAGGGCGCCTACAACCGCGTGCACTACGGCCGCAGCTACAACAACGCCTACTGGTCGGACTCCTGCTTCTGCATGACCTACGGCGACGGCGACGGCACCTCGCTCAAGCCCCTGGTGGCGCTGGACGTGGCCGGCCACGAGATGACGCACGGCGTGACCAGCCGCACAGCCAACCTGACCTATTCGGGCGAATCCGGCGGCCTCAACGAAGCCACCTCGGACATCATGGGCACGATGGTGGAGTTCTACGCCGCCAACACCAGCGACGTGGGCGACTACCTGATCGGCGACAAGGTCATGGTGGCCGGCGGTGCGCTGCGCTATATGTACAAGCCCAGCATCGACGGCAGCTCGGCCGACTGCTGGTACTCGGGCGTGGGCAGCCTCGACGTGCACTACAGCTCGGGCGTCGCCAACCACTTCTACTTCCTGCTCGCCGAGGGCAGCAGCAGCCCCTACGGCAACAGCCCGACCTGCGTGAGCGGCAACACCCGCGTGGCCACCGGCAGCGGCACGCTGGCCGGCATCGGCCGCACCGCGGCGGCCAAGATCTGGTACCGCGCGCTGACCACGAAGATGACCTCCAGCACCGACTACGCCGGCGCGCGCGCCGCGACCATCGCCGCGGCCCAGGAACTGGCCACGACGCTGGGCGCCGACTACTCGGCCCAGGTCGCCGCCGCCTGGAGCGCGGTCGGCCGCAACTGAGGCGGGCCCTCCCCAGCGCTGCAAGGGGCGTCGGCAGACGCCCCTTTTTGCATGCGGCCCGGGTTCAGAAGCTCAGCGTCTTCACGCCGCCCGCGCCGCCGAGCAGGCAGACGCTGGCCTTGTGGCGCGCGAACACGCCGACCGTGACGACGCCGGGCCACTGGTTGACCTCGGTCTCGAAGGCCAGCGGGTCGGTGATGGCCAGGCCGCGCACGTCGAGGATGTGGCCGCCGTTGTCGGTGACGACGCCGGCACGCAGGCTGGCCGTGCCGCCGATGCTGGCGAAGCGGCGCGTCAGCTGGGCCGCCGCCATCGGGATGATCTCGACCGGCAGCGGGAAGGCGCCCAGCGTCTGCACGAGCTTGGATTCGTCGGCGATGCAGACGAATTTCGCGGCCAGGTCGGCGACGATCTTCTCGCGCGTCAGCGCGGCGCCGCCGCCCTTGACCATGAAGCCGCGGCCGTCGATCTCGTCGGCGCCGTCGATGTAGACGGCCAGGCCCGTCACGTCGGCGGCATCGAGCACCTTGATGCCGTGCCCGAGCAGGCGCTGCGTCGAGCGCTCGGAGCTGGACACGGCGCCGGGGATGGCGATGCCGCTGGCCGCCAAGGCGTCGATGAAGCAGTCCACCGTGGAGCCGGTGCCGACGCCGAGGACTTGGCCGGCGGGGACGTAATCCAGGGCCGCGCGGCCAACGAGTTGCTTGAGTTGGTCTTGGTTCATGTCGTGGATTCTCGGGCCGGGTCAGCCGCGGCGCTTCTGCACGGCGGCGGCGAGCTCGCGCAGCAGCGGCTCGGTCTGGGCCCAGCCCAGGCAGGCGTCGGTGATGGACACGCCGGGCTTGAGGTCGGCGCGGGTCTGGCCCTCGGCCAGGTCCTGCCGGCCCGGCTGCAGATGGCTCTCGATCATCACGCCGGTGATGCGTGCGTCGCCGCCGGCGATCTGGCCGGCCACGTCGCGGCCGACGTCGACCTGGCGCTCGTACTTCTTGCTGGAGTTGGCGTGCGAGAAGTCGATCATGACCTGCTCGCGCAGGCCCGAGGCCTTCAGCGCCTCGCAGGCGGCGGCGACCGAGGCCGCGTCGTAGTTGGGCGCCTTGCCGCCGCGCAGGATGACGTGGCAGTCGCTGTTGCCGCGCGTCTCGAAGATCGCGGCCGTGCCCATCTTGGTCATGCCCATGAAGGCATGGGCGCTGCCGGCGGCCAGCACGGCGTCGCTGGCGACCTTGATGCCGCCGTCGGTGCCGTTCTTGAAGCCGACCGGGCAGCTCAGGCCCGAGGCCAGTTGGCGGTGGCTCTGGCTCTCGGTGGTGCGCGCGCCGATGGCGCCCCAGGCGATCAGGTCGGAGATGTATTGCGGCGACAGCAGGTCCAGGAACTCGGTGCCGGCCGGCAGGCCCAGGCCGTTGATGTCCAGCAGCAGCTGGCGGGCCAGGCGCAGGCCCTCGTTCATATGGAAGCTACCGTCGAGCCTGGGATCGTTGATATAGCCCTTCCAGCCGACGGTAGTGCGCGGCTTCTCGAAGTAGACGCGCATCACCACCAGCAGGTCGCGGCTGAGCTCGTCGCGGGCGGCCTTCAGCAGCCGCGCGTAGTCCATGGCCTGGTCGTGGTCGTGGATGGAGCAGGGGCCGACGATGACGAGCAGGCGGTCGTCGCGGCCGTGCAGCACGTCGCTGATCTGCTGGCGGGCCTCTTCCACCAGCGACAGCGCCGCGTCCGGGATGGGCAGTTCCTCCAGCAGCAGGGCCGGGCTGATCAGCGCGCGGACGGCGCCGATGCGGGTGTCGTCGGTGCGCGTCGTGTCGCGGGTCGCGTCGCGGGAACCGGCTTCGCGGTCATGTTGGGGGTCGTCGAGCGGCTTCATACGGGTCTTCCGGGCCAGTGCAGCCCGTGATTATCCCGGGGTATCCCAGGGCGGCATGGACAATCGCGCCCATGCCCCTGATCCCCTACGCCCTCACCCGCCCCTTCCTGTTCGGCCTGGACCCCGAGCACGCCCATGAACTGACGCTGGACGGCATCGCCCGGCTGCAGAACACGCCGGCCCAATGCCTGTGGAGTGGCGAGCGCATCAGCGACCCCGTCACGCTGGCCGGCCTGCGCTTCCCCAACCGCATCGGCCTGGCCGCCGGCCTGGACAAGAACGGCCGCTGCATCGACGGCCTGGGCGCGATGGGCTTCGGCTTCATCGAGGTGGGCACCGTGACGCCCAAGGGCCAGCCCGGCAACGACAAGCCGCGCATGTTCCGCCTGCCCGAGGCGAACGCGCTGATCAACCGCCTGGGCTTCAACAACGAGGGGCTGGCCAGCTTCGTCGCGAACGTGAAGCGCGCCTACAGCTTCCGCGCGGCCGGCGGCGTGCTGGGCCTGAACATCGGCAAGAACGCCGCGACGCCCATCGAGAACGCGGCCGACGACTACCTGCTCGGCCTGGAAGGCGTGTTCCCGCATGCCGACTACATCACCATCAACATCTCCAGCCCGAACACGAAGAACCTGCGCGCGCTGCAGAGCGACGAGGCGCTGGACGCGCTGCTGTCGCGCCTGCAGCAGCGCAAGCTGCAGCTGGAGGGCCAGACCGGCCGCACGGTGCCGATGTTCGTGAAGATCGCGCCCGACCTGGAGGAGGCCCAGGTCGGCGTCATCGCGCAGACGCTCAAGGTCAACGGCATCGACGGCGTCATCGCGACCAACACGACGATTGCGCGCGACCAGGTGCAGGGCCTCGCGCACGCGGACGAGACCGGCGGCCTGTCCGGCGCGCCCGTCTTCGAGGCCAGCAACCGCGTCATCCGCCTGCTGCGCGCTGCCCTGCCCCAGGGCTATCCCATCATCGGCGTCGGCGGCGTGTTGAGCGGCGACGACGCACGCGCGAAGATCGAGGCCGGCGCCGACCTCGTGCAGGTCTACACCGGCCTGATCTACAAGGGCCCCGGCCTCGTGGCCGACTGCGCCAAGGCCCTGGCCCGGCGCTGACCGAACACCCGACCGCCATGCGCCTTGCCGCCCTCGCCCTCTGCACAGCGCTGCTCGCCGGCTGCGCGACGCCGGACCGTGACGCGCGGCTGCGGCCCGGCGCCAGCCTGGAGGCCGACGTGGTCGCGCTCTACGGCCAGCCACGGCGCGTCTGGCCCGACGGCGACGGCGGGCGCACGCTGGAGTATTCGAGCCAGCCCATGGGCAGGCATTGCTATCTGGTCCGCCTGGCCGCCGATGGCCGGCTGGTCGGCGTCACGGATGGCCTCTCGCCCGCCGGCCGCGCCCGCATCGAGCCCGGCATGACGCCGGAGCAGGTCGGCCGCCTGCTCGGCACCGAGCGCAGCCGGGTGTTCTTCCGCCTCAGCGGCGAGGAGGTCTGGGACTGGACCGTCGAGCCCGACGCATCGGGCTACGGGCTGCGCTTCAACGTCCACTTCAAGGACGGCGTCGTCGTGCGGACGACGCAGAGCATGGTGTTCCGGGACCGGTTCTTCCCGATGCAGGACTGACGCGCCGGCGCATCACGACGAAGCCGATGGCGGCCAGGCCGACAGCATGGCATTCGACAGGCCGAAGGCCTTGAGGTCGTCGCTGCCTGCCGTCAGCAAGCCAGGCTTGCCCCGGCCGGCGCGCCTCATTCGGCGCTCAGGCGCATCACCTTCTGCAGGCCCTCGACGTTCTTGCCCTTGCGCGCCCGCTTGCCGGCGTGGGCGGCCAGCGACTGGTTCCTCAGCAGCTCCTCGCGCGGCTTGCCGCCGCGGCCGCTGCCGTGCACGCGCAGCTGGGTCGTGAAGCAGGCCAGCGACAGCACGCTGTCCTTGACCTCCAGGTCCATCAGCATCAGGCCCTTGCCGCCCTTGGGCTGGTGCTTGAGCTCGTCGAGCGGGAAGCCCAGCAGCCGTCCCCCGGCGCTTAGCACGCCCAGCTGCAGCGCCACCGCATCGCCCGGCACCAGCGCCAGCAGCGGCAGCTCGCCGGCGTCCAGCGCCAGGAAGGTCTTGCCGGCGCGCTTAGAGCCGACCAGGTCGCCGATCTGCGCGATCAGGCCATAGCCGGTCGAGCCGGCCATCACGAGGCGCTGGGTCGGCGCGCCGGCGATGTAGTGGGCGATCTGGCTGCCGGTCTCCAGCTCGATCATCGTCGTGATGGGCTGGCCGTCGCCGCGGCCGCCCGGCAGCGTCGACACGGGCACGGAGTAGGCGCGGCCGTTGCTGCCGATGACGATCAGCGGGTCGACGCTGCGGCAGCGGAATGCGCCCCACAGCGCGTCGCCGGCCTTGAAGGTCTGCGCGGCGACGTCGACCTCATGGCCCTTCAGCGCCCTCACCCAGCCCTTCTGGCTGACGATGACGGTGACGGGCTCGTCGACGATCTTCACCTCGGCGACGACGCGCTTCTCGGCCTGGATCAGCGTGCGGCGCTCGTCGCCGTACTGCTTGGCGTCGGCCTCGATCTCCTTGATGACGGTGCGGCGCAGCGCCGCGGCGGAGCCGAGGATGTCTTCCAGCTTCGCGCGCTCGTCGCGCAGCTTGGACAGCTCCTGCTCGATCTTGATGGCCTCCAGCCGCGCCAGCTGGCGCAGCCGGATCTCGAGGATGTCCTCGGCCTGACGGTCACTGAGCATGAAGCGCGCGATCAGCGCCGCCTTGGGCTCGTCCGACTCGCGGATGATGCGGATCACCTCGTCGATGTTCAGCAGCACCAGCTGCCGGCCTTCGAGCACATGGATGCGGTCGTTGACATGGGCCAGGCGATGCTCGGTGCGGCGGCGCACCGTCGTCTGGCGGAAGCCGACCCACTCCACCAGCACCTCGCGCAGGCTCTTCTGCGTCGGGCGGCCATCGGCGCCGATCATCGTCAGGTTGACCGGCGCGCTGCTCTCCAGGCTGGTGTGGGCCAGCAGCGCATTGACGAGGTCCTGCTGCTCGACCGTGCGGCTCTTGGGCTCGAAGACGATGCGCACCGGCGCGTCCTTGCTGGACTCGTCGCGCACGCAGTCCAGCACCGCCAGCAGGCTGGCCTTGAGCTGCAGCTGCTCGGCGCTCAGCGTCTTCTTGCCGGCCTTGACCTTGGGGTTGGACAGCTCCTCGATCTCCTCCAGCACCTTCTGCGCGCTGGTGCCGTGCGGCAGCTCCGTGACGACGAGCTGCCACTGGCCACGCGCCAGGTCCTCGATCTTCCAGCGCGCACGCAGCTTGAGGCTGCCGCGGCCCGAGGTGTAGGCCGCGCGAATGTCCTCGGGCGCGCTGATGAGCTGGCCGCCGCCGGGGAAATCCGGGCCGGGCAGCAGCTCGAACAGCGCGTCGTCGCTCAGCCTGTCGTCCTTCAGCAGCGCGACGGCGGCCGCGGCCACCTCGCGCAGGTTGTGGCTGGGGATCTCGGTCGCCAGGCCCACGGCGATGCCGCTGGCGCCGTTCAGCAGCGCAAACGGCAGGCGCGCCGGCAGCTCGACGGGCTCCTGTGTCGTGCCGTCGTAGTTGGGGCGGAAGTCCACCGTGCCTTCGTCGATCTCGTCCAGCACCAGGCGGGCGATGGGCGCGAGGCGGGCTTCCGTGTAGCGCATCGCCGCGGCGCCGTCGCCGTCGCGGCTGCCGAAGTTGCCGTGGCCGTCGATCAGCGGGTAGCGCAGCGAGAAGTCCTGGGCCATGCGCACCAGCGCGTCGTAGACCGACTGGTCGCCGTGCGGGTGGAAGCTGCCGAGCACATCGCCCACCACCTTGGCGCCCTTGACCGGCTTGGCGCCGGAGCTGCCGCTCCAGCCCAGGCCCAGGCGGTGCATGGAGTAGAGGATGCGGCGCTGCACGGGCTTCTGGCCGTCGGCATAGGACGGCAGCGCGCGGCCCTTGACGACGCTGAGCGCGTATTCGAGATAGGCCTGCTGGGCGTAGGTGGCCAGCGTCAGCGCGTTGCTGTCGCTGTCACCGTTGTTGCCGCCATCGGTGGGGCCGTTGAAGTCGATCGTGGTCTGGGAACTCATGGATGCAGGGTCAAACGCTGCGCATGCGCCGGCTGGCTCTGCTGCAGCAAGGCCCAGTACAGCTCGAGCACGAGATGCACATGGGCCTGGGTTTCTTCGATGTCGGGCACGCGGCCGCCGGCGCGGCGCACGGCGCCCTCGCCGGCATTCCAGGCCGCCAGCGCCGCGTCGATATGGCCGAAGCGGCGGATCAGGTCGGCCAGCATGCGCGCGCCGGTGTGGATGTTGATGCGGGGCTCGATCAGCCGCGCCGCCTCGGCCGGCGACGCGTAGCGGCTGGCCGTTTCGGGGGTGATCTGCATCAGGCCCACGGCGCCACGCGGCGACACGGCGCCCTTCTGGTAGCTGGACTCGACAGCAATGACGGCTTTCAGCAGCTCGGCGTCCACGCCGGTCTGCTCAGCCGCCTCGCGCACCCAGGGCTGCACGGCCTTGACCTCGGGGGCAATGTCCAGCCAGGTCAGCATGGCCGTGCCGGCGTCGGTCTTGCCCGGCACGCGCTGCGTGCCCTGGCGGCCCAGCACGGGGGCATAGCGCGGGTCGATCTGGCTAGACGCGAAATGCGCCACACCGGCCGCGTCCACAAAGCCCCAGAGCTCGGCCCGGGCCGGTAGCGCCAGTGCCAGCAGCAACAGTGGCAGCAGCCAGCGCCTCATGCCGCCTCCAGCCCCAGGGCCACGCGGGCCTGGTATTCGCGGTCGAGCAGCGACATGACGATCAGCGAGTCATAGCCGTCGGCGCCGTCGATGGTCACCCGCACGCTCTCGCGCAGCCGGCCCTCCTCGACAAAGCCCTCGCCCTGGTAGAGCTTGAGGGCACGCGTGTTCAGCGCCTTCACATCGAGCCAGAAGCGATGCGCTTTCAGCTGCGTGAAGGCCATCGCCTTGAGCTGGCGCACCGCCGCGCGCCCCAGGCCGCGGCCCTTGGCCTGCAGCACGAGGCGCTTCAGCTCGACCGAGCCGTTCGGGTTGCGGCAGCCCTGCAGGACGACGAAGCCGATGCGCGCCAGCTGATCGCCCTCCTCGACGATGAAGTGGCGCGAGTCGGGGAAGCGGATCGCACCCTCGTGCTGCGGCCTCTCCCAGGCCGTGATGAAGGGCAGGTTGGCAGCGTCGCGCTCGACCGATACCACCCAGTCGAGGTCGGACAGCATCGTGGGGCGCAGGCGCAGGCTCATCTCAAATGTCGATTTCCACGGCGTCGCCGTGCAATTCCATCAGCTCGCGGCGCGACGCGGCCTCGCCCTTGCCCATCAGCTTGTTGAAAGCATCGACCGTGGCCATGAAGTCGAACTGGCCGTACTCCACGCGCGACAGGCGGCGCGTCTCCGGGTTCAGCGTCGTGTCCCACAGCTGCTCGGCGTTCATCTCGCCCAGGCCCTTGAAACGGCTGATGCTCCACGAGCCCTCGCGGGCGCCTTCCTTGCGCAGCTTGTCCAGCGTCGCGGTCAACTCGCCGTCGTCCAGCGCATAGAGCTTGGCCGCAGGCTTCTTGCCGCGGGCCGGCGCGTCCACGCGGTAGAGCGGCGGGCGGGCGACGAAGACATGGCCGGCCTCGACCAGCTTGGGGAAATGGCGGAAGAACAGCGTCAGCAGCAGCACCTGGATGTGGGAGCCGTCGACGTCGGCGTCCGACAGGATGCAGACCTTGCCGTAGCGCAGGCCGGACAGGTCCGGCGTGTCGCTGGGGCCGTGCGGGTCCACGCCCAGCGCGACCGAAATGTCGTGGATCTCGTTGTTCTTGAACAGCAGGTCGCGCTCCACCTCCCAGGCGTTCAGCACCTTGCCGCGCAGCGGCAGGATGGCCTGGGTCTCCTTGTCGCGCCCCATCTTGGCGCTGCCGCCGGCGGAGTCGCCCTCGACGAGGAAGACCTCGTTCAGCGTCAGGTCGCGGCTCTCGCAGTCGGTCAGCTTGCCCGGCAGCACGGCCACGCCCGAGCCCTTGCGCTTCTCGACCTTCTGGCTGGCCCGCTGGCGGGTCTGGGCCTGCTTGATGACCAGCTCGGCCAGCTTCTTGCCCTGGTCGACATGCTGGTTCAGCCACAGTTCCAGCGCCGGCTTCACGTAGGCGGACACCAGGCGCAGCGCGTCGCGCGAGTTCAGGCGCTCCTTGGTCTGGCCCTGGAACTGCGGGTCCAGCACCTTGGCCGACAGCACGAAGCTGGCGCGCGAGAACACGTCGTCGGGCATCAGCTTGACGCCCTTGGGCAGCAGCGAATGCATCTCGATGAAGCCCTTGACCGCACCGAACAGGCCGTCCTTGAGCCCGGACTCGTGCGTGCCGCCGGCCACCGTCGGGATCAGGTTCACATAGCTCTCGCGCAGCGGCGCGCCGTCTTCCGTGAAGGCCACGCACCAGGACGCGCCCTCGCCCTCGGCGAAGTTCTCGCTCTCGCCGGCGGTGGCGAAGCCCTCACCCTCGAACAGCGGGATCAGCGGGTCGGCGTTCAGCGACTGGGCCAGGTAGTCGCGCAGACCGGCCTTGTAGAGCCAGGTCGTCGTCTCATTGGTCTTCTCGACCTTCAGCGTCACCGTCACGCCGGGCATCAGCACGGCCTTGGAGCGCAACAGATGAATCAGTTCGTGACGCGGTAGCTCGGCGCTCTCGAAGTATTTGGCCTCGGGCCAGACGCGCACCGTTGTGCCCTGTTTGCGGTCGCCGCTGGCAGCCGGGCGGCTCACCACCTGCTGCACGACGTCGCCATGCTCGAAGGCGATGCCAGCCACCTGCTTGTCGCGCCAGACGGCCACTTCCAGCCGCCTGGCCAGCGCATTGGTCACGCTGACGCCCACGCCGTGCAGGCCGCCCGAGAAGCTGTAGGCGCCGCCCGAGCCCTTGTCGAACTTGCCGCCCGCATGCAGCCGCGTGAAGACGATCTCGACGACGGGCACGCCTTCTTCCGGGTGCAGGCCGAAGGGAATGCCGCGGCCGTCGTCGGCGACGGAGACCGAGCCGTCGACGTGCAGGGTCAGGTCGATGCGCTTGCCGAAGCCGGCCAGCGCCTCGTCGGCGGCGTTGTCGATGACCTCCTGGATGCAGTGCAGCGGGTTGTCGGTGCGGGTGTACATGCCCGGCCGCTGCTTGACGGGCTCCAGGCCCTTCAAGACACGGATGGAGGCTTCGCCGTAACTGGCGGGATTGGAAGACGGACGGCTGGACATAGGGGCGGGATTCTAAGAAGTAGGATTCGCCGCCCTTTGGATGCCCTGCTCTACCGAGCCCTGCCGCTTGAGATTCCTGACCTCACTTTTGCTGCTCGCCACCGGCCTCGCCCAGGCCCAGGCGCCCACCCCGCAGCCCTACCAGGCCAGCGCCCCGCTGTCCTGGGAGCTGAAGAACGCCCGCTGGTTCGACGGCCAGAAGCTGCAGCGCGGCAACCTCTATATCGAGAACGGCGTCTTCGTCGCGAAGAAGCCGGCCAAGGTCAACCGCAAGATGGACCTGCGCAACCAGCAGGCCCTCATCAACCCGCTGGCCGAGGCCCACAACCACAATCTGCAGACCGCCTGGGGCTGGAGCCAGTACGCCGACCGCTACCTGGACGAGGGCGTGTTCTACGCCGCCATGCTCTGCGGCGACCCGGCCGGCGTGGCCGCGGTGCGGCCGCTGGCCGCCAGGCCCGCGGCGCCGGACACCAGCTTCGTCACCGCCTGCATCACCGCGCCCGACGGCTACCCGCTGGCCGCCGTGTTGCCCGAGCCCAGCCCCGAGGCGGCCGCGGCACAGCAGCAGATCGTCCTCGTCGACGGCCCAGAGCAGGCCATCGAGCAATGGCCGGCCATCAAGGCCCGCGGCGGCGCTTGGCTGCGCATCGTGCTGGCCCACAGCGAGCGCCCCGACCTGCGCCAGCAGCCGGCCCTGTTCGGCCGACTCGGCCTGCGGCCCGACACGGCCAGCGAGCTGACCCGCCTGGCCCATGCCGACGGCCGGCGCGTCGTCGCCCACGTCGAGACCGCCGCCGACTTCGACGCCGCCCTGGCCGCGGGCGTGGACGCCATCGCCCACCTGCCCGGCTATGCCAACACGCTGGACGAGGCGCCCGAGGTCTTTGCCATCAGCGAGAACGCGGCCCGCCAGGCCGCCCGCCAGCACACCGCCGTCATCACGACGACGGCCGCCACCGCCCTCTTCAAGCTCGATGCCGCGCCGCTGGTCGCGCTGCGCGAGGTGCAGCGCGCCAATTTGGCCAGGCTGCAGGCCGCCGGCGTGCAGCTGCTGATCGGCTCCGACGTCTTCATCGGCACCGCGCGCGCCGAGCTGCATGCGCTGGACGAGCTCGGCCTCGACCGCACGACGCTGCTGCGCCTGGCCACCCAAGACACGCCGCGCGCCCTCTTCCCCAACCGCCGCATCGGCTGCTTCGAGCCCGGCTGCGAGGCCAGCTTCCTGCTGCTGGGCGGCGACCCGCTGGCCGACCTGGCCCAGGTGGACATGCCGCTGCTGCGCGTCAAGCAGGGCCGCCTGCTGACCCGGCTGGCCGACGTGGCCGCGTCCAGCGCCCAGGTCAGCACGTCGACGGCCGATGCGCCCAAGGCGGCGAAGAAGAAAAAGGCCGGCAAAGCCAAGGTCAAGCGGCGCTGACTACATTCTCGCGATGACCGTCCACCGCCCCACTTCCCCCGGCCTGTCCGTCCAGCAGGTGCTGCTGTGCGGCGCCCTCGTCGTCACGCTGTCGATGGGCATACGCCACGGCTTCGGCTTCTGGCTGCAGCCCATCATCACCGAGCGCGGCTGGACGCGCGAAACCTTCTCCTTCGCGATGGCCGTGCAGAACCTGGCCTGGGGCATTGCAGGTCCCGTCGCCGGCATGCTGGCCGACCGCTTCGGCGCCTGGAAGGTGCTGATCGCCGGCGGCCTGAGCTATGCGCTCGGCCTGTTGCTGATGGCCGTGTCCAGCCACCCGCTGGCCTTCACGCTCAGCGCCGGCGTGCTGATCGGCATCGCGCAGTCGGGCTCGACCTATGCCGTCATCTACGGCGTGCTGGGCCGCACCGTGTCGGACGAGAAGCGCTCCTGGGCCTTCGGCGTCGCCGCGGCGGCGGGCTCCTTCGGCCAGTTCTTCATGATCCCGGCCGAGACCTGGCTGATCGCGCACCTGGGCTGGCAGGGCGCCCTCTTCCTGCTGGCGGGCACGGCCCTGCTCATCGTGCCGCTGGCACTGGGCATCCGCGAGCGCCGCACCGGCGCAGCCGCCGCCGGCCACCAAAGCATCGGCCATGCGCTGCGCGAGGCCTTCGGCTACCGCAGCTTCCAGCTGCTGATGCTGGGCTACTTCGTCTGCGGCTTCCAGGTCGTCTTCATCGGCGTGCACCTGCCCAGCTATCTGCGCGACCACGGCCTGGGGCTGGGCGTGTCGACCGGCGCGCTGATGCTGATCGGCCTGTTCAACATCTTCGGCACCTTTGCGGCCGGCATGCTGGGGCAGCGCCTGCCCAAGCGCTATCTGCTGTCGGCCATCTACGGCCTGCGCTCCATCGCCATCGTCGCCTTCATCTCGCTGCCGCTGACGCCGGCCAGCGTCTACGTCTTCGCCGCCGTCATCGGCTTCCTGTGGCTGTCCACCGTGCCGCCGACCAATGCCGTCGTCGCCCAGATCTTCGGCGCCCAACACCTGTCCATGCTGGGCGGCTTCGTCTTCCTCAGCCACCAGATCGGCAGCTTCCTGGGCGTCTGGCTGGGCGGGCGGCTGTACGACGCGACGGGCAGCTACGACGTCGTCTGGTGGCTGGCCGTGGCCCTGGGCCTGATGGCCCTGCTGGCCAATCTGCCGGTGCGCGAAACGCCCATCGCGCGCTCGCTGCAGGCCCAGCCGGCATGAAACCGCGCCGCTGGATCCTGCCCGCGCTCGCCGTCGCCGTGCTGGCGGCGACCACGCTGGCCTACCGCCACCCGGCCGTCATGATCCAGCTCAGCGAGCAGATCTGGGCCTGCTTCGGATGAGCCCGACGCCCTCGGCCTGGCTGCGGCGCTTCGCGCCCGCCACACCCGGCACGGCGCTGGACCTGGCCTGCGGCTCGGGCCGCAACCTGGCCTGGCTGGCCGCGGCCGGCTGGCGGGTCACCGGGCTCGACCGCGACACGGCCGCCACCGCGCCGCTGCGCGCGCAGGCCGAGATCATCGACGCCGACATCGAATCCGGCCCCTGGCCGCTGGCCGGCCGCCGCTTCGACCTGGTCGTCGTCTGCAACTACCTGTGGCGCCCGCTGCTCGGCGACATCCGCGCCGCCGTCGAGCCCGGCGGCTGGCTGGTCTGGGAAACCTTCGCCGACGGCCAGCAGAGCATCGGCCGGCCGTCGCGGCCCGAGTTCCTGCTGCAGCGGGGCGAATTGCTGCGCGTCTGCGAGGGCTGGAACATCGTGGCTTACGAAGACCTGTTCGAGAACGGCGCTAAAGCCGAAACGCCGCCACGTTTCGTCCAGCGCGTTGCGGCCGTCCGACCGCCCTAAAATCGACCGATTCACAGCACATTCACACCATGAAGCCCATCCTCGGCAGCATCGTCGCCCTCGTCACCCCCATGAACGATGACGGCAGCATCGACTACCCGGCCCTGCGTCGCCTGATCGACTGGCATGTCGAGTCCGGCACGGCCTGCGTCGGCGTCGTCGGCACCACGGGCGAGTCGCCCACGGTCAGCATGGAAGAGAACCGCGAAATCATCCGTGTCGCGGTCGAGCACGCCAAGGGCCGCATCCCCATCCTGGCCGGCACCGGCGCCAACTCGACGGCCGAGGCCATCGAGCTGAGCCGCTACGCCAGGGAGGTCGGGGCCGACTGCACGCTGTCCGTCGTGCCCTACTACAACAAGCCCTCGCAGGAAGGCATCTACCAGCACTTCAAGGCCATCGCCGAGGCCGTGGACATCCCGATGATGCTCTACAACGTGCCCGGCCGGACCGTCGCGGACATGCTGCCCGAGACGACGCTGCGCTGCGCCTCGCTGCCCGGCGTCTTCGGCGTCAAGGAGGCCACCGGCAACATCGAGCGCGCCGCCCACCTCATCAAGCACGCGCCCAAGGGCTTCCACGTCTACTCGGGCGACGACGGCACGGCGGTGGCGCTGATGCTGCTCGGCGGCCACGGCAATGTCAGCGTGACGGCCAACGTCGCGCCGCGCGAGATGGCCGAGATGTGCCGCCTCGCCATCGAAGGCAACGCCGTCGAGGCCCGCAAGATCCACCTGAAGCTGCTCGGCCTGCACAAGCAGCTGTTCTGCGAACCCAGCCCCGCGCCGGCCAAGTGGGCGCTGTCGCGCCTGGGCCGCTGCGGCGCCACGGTGCGCCTGCCCATCACGCCGCTGACGGCCGCCGGCCAGGCCGGCGTCGGCCAGGCCATGAACGAAGCCGGGCTCGCCTGAGCCTCTGGTCTAATGCGCCGCTGCGCCGGCCTTGCCCGGCGCCTTTGTTCCCCGGAGATTTCCAGCGTGACGTCCCTTCTCTCGATTCGCCCGACGGCGACCTGCCTGGCCTGCACGGCCTTCGTCCTGTCGCTCGGCGGCTGCAGCACCTTCGACAGCCTCTTCTCTAGCGACAAGGTCGACTACCACACCGCAGCCAAGCAGACCCAGGGCCTGGAAGTCCCGCCCGACCTGACCCAGCTCGCCAAGGACAGTCGCGCCCAGGTGCAGGGCGGCTCCATCACGGCCTCGCAGCTGTCCGCCGTCAGGCCCGCCAACTCGGCGAATGCCCAGGCCGCGGCGACCGGCAGCGTGGCGACCAATGCCATCGGCGACATCCGCATGGAGCGCAGCGGCACCGACCGCTGGCTGCACGTGTCGGCCACGCCCGAACAGCTCTGGCCGCAGCTGCGCGCCTTCTGGCAGGAGCGCGGCCTCGAGGTCGTCAAGGAGCAGCCCGAGCTCGGCGTCATGGAAACCAACTGGGCCGAGAACCGCGCCAAGCTGCCTCAGGACTTCATCCGCTCGACCATCGGCAAGGTCTTCGAGGGCCTGTACTCGACCGGTGAGCGCGACATGTACCGCACCCGCGTGGACCGCAGCGCGAACGGCACCGACATCTTCATCAGCCACCGCGGCTTGCAGGAGGTCTACACCACCTCCGGCCGCGACTCGACCGCCTGGCAGGGCCGCCCGAGCGACCCCTATCTCGAAGCCGAGATGCTGTCACGCCTGATGCTCAAGCTCGGCGGCAAGGAAGAGGCGGCCAAGGCCGTCGTCGCCGAGGCCGGCAAGCCGGCACCCGCCACGGCGGCCAGCACGCTGAGGGTCGGCGGCGAGGCACCGAAGGCGCGCCGCCCGCTGTCCGAAGTGCCCGACAGCCTCAGCGTCGCCGACGGCTTCGACCGCGCCTGGCGCCGCGTCGGCCTGTCGCTGGACCGCCATGGCTTCACGATCGAGGACCGCGACCGCGCGGCCGGCCTGTTCTATCTGCGCTATGCCGACCCCGAGCAGGCGGGCAAGGACGAGCCCAATTTCTTCCAGCGCCTGTTCGGCGCCAAGGCAGCGGCGCCGGTGCGCTACCGCGTGTCGGTCAAGGCCGAGGGCGTCAAGAGCACGGTCGGCATCCTGAACGAACACGGCCAGGCCGTCGCCGACGACAACGCCAAGCGCATCCTGTCGTTGCTGATGGACGACCTGAAATAAGCCCAACCTTCCCGCGGGTGCCACCGGCGCCCCGGCAGGGTCGGTCGGCTGTCAGGGCTCACAGGTTGTGATGCGCTTCTGCAGTCTCGGCAGCGGCAGTTCCGGCAACTCGACGCTGGTCGAGGCCAGCCAGGGCATCACGAGCACACGGCTGCTCGTCGATGCCGGCTTCAGCGCACGCGAGCTGACACGCCGCCTCGCCCGCGCCGGCTGCACGCCGGCCGAGCTGGATGCCCTCTTCATCACCCACGAGCACGGCGACCACATCGGCTGCGCGCTCGCCTTCGCGAGCCGGCACCGCCTGCCGCTGATGATGAGCCGCGGCACCTGGCGGGCCGTCGGCAGCGCCGACTTCGACCCTGCGCTGCTGCGCATCGTGAAGAGCGGCGAGATCGTCGCGCTGGGCGACCTGGAACTGCGGCCCTTCGCCGTGCCCCACGACGCGCAGGAGCCGCTGCAGCTGACGCTGGGCGATGGCGCCGCAAGGCTGGGGCTGCTCACCGACCTCGGCTGCGCGCCGGACGACGTCGCCGCGGCGCTGGCGGGTTGCCGGGCCCTGCTGCTCGAATGCAACCACGACGAGGCGCTGCTGCGCGACGGCCCCTATCCGCCGTCGCTGAAGAAGCGCATCCTCGGCAGCCACGGCCACCTGTCCAACGCCGCGGCGGCCGACCTGCTCGCGCGCTGCCGGCATGCGGCGCTGGGCGACGTCGTCGCCGCCCACCTCAGCGAGCGCAACAACTCGCCCGTGCTGGCCCGCGAGGCGCTGGCCGGGGCGCTGGGCCGCTCATCGGCCGATGTCCGCGTGGCGGATCCGGCGCTGGGTTTTGACTGGCTGGACCTGTACTGAAGCAGGGACGCGCTGCACGCTCGACGCGGCAGCAGGGAGCCGGCAAAGTTTTGTAATTCCGGCCGAAACCCGGGATTCAGGGTGTCGGAAAAGAAAAAGCCGTCGCTGCCTGAGCAGCGACGGCTCTTTCCGTGGGGACGAAGTGATTACTTCGAAGCGGCCGAAGCGGCAGCGTCCACGACGGCCGAGGCGGCCGTGTCAACGGCGCTGGCGGCGGCAGAAGCGGCATCAACCACGGCCGAAGCGGCGGCGGCGACGGGAGCGGGCACTTCCACCTTGGGCTCTTCCTTCTTGCTGCAAGCGGTCAGGGCAACGGCAGCCAGCAGGGAAGCCAACAGGATCGACTTTTTCATACTTGTCCTCAAACGTTTAAACGACGGTGCACACCATAACTTTGGGGCCGAGCGCCAGCACTTTTCGTTGCACCGACTGTCGACCCCAACAGAACAAGACGCGGAAAACCTCGAGCGCTTCCCTCGCCTAGCCATTGATTATAGGGGTTGGCTTGTCACAAAGACTCATAGTCCCAAAGTCGTCGGCGCAAATGATTCGCTGGAACGTTGCGCCAGGGCATCAAACCATTCCAGCCCCCGCTGATATTCGGCCGCCCCCAGCGCCAGCTCGCCGCGCCAGAGGTGGCGGTCGAAAAGGCGCAGGCTCAGCGCCCCCTGCTCACCAACCGCCAGCAGCAAGCTTTCGGGCGCGGCCTCCAGCCTGAGCTCGGGCTCGACGGCGCGCGCCGTCACGCAATGCGCGTAATCGCGCCGCCAGCGCACGAAGCGCGGATGGCGCCGCGCGACGTCGTCGTACTGCAGGGCCAGCAGATGCAGCTGGCGCCCGGGCCGCGCCCAGGCGGTCAAGGCCGCCAGTGTCGCCGCGTCGGACAGCGGCCAGTCGACGAAGCTCGCGTCCCAGGCATGCAGTTCGCGCTGCCCCTGGTCGCCGGCCCAGGCCAGAGCCTCGGTGAGCAGGCGCTGGAAGTCCGTGCGGCCGGCAAAGCCATGCGGGGTCATTGGTGCACCCTTCGGCCTGCGGCCTGTCCCGCCAAGCGGGAGCGAGCTTGCTCGGGGCGGCCCTGCGCGGCGCTCATTGGGCAACCTCCTGCTTGTTGACATCGACGAGGAGGTGGACCGAGGGTAGGAACTGACTTCCGTGCCCCCATGGTGACTGCCTGCGGCGCTGGCCT
>NZ_JAPPUW010000027.1 GCF_026712205.1 Pelomonas aquatica | reverse complement strand
GGCTCACCGCCGCGGCCCGAAACTCGGCCGTGTACTTCCGATTGGGTCCTGTCTTCATAAGACCTCCACAAGGTCAAAAATAGCAGACCTCGTGGCGTCCGTTTTTCGGGGGCCAGTTCATTGCGGTGAAACGCGGCGATGGGTGGGAGCGGCAAGTACGAGTTCGGCATCGAGCCACTGGAGACTGCCACAGCGCCTGCGGATGGGCGAAATTTTTGAGGCATCCGCTGTACATCAAAACGGCCAAAACTCGAAAAATTTAGGCGCAATTTCTTATGTGCAGCAATCGTTTACGAGAATTTTTGCGTTTGTGGGGCATCCGCGAAAATAGCCTATTTGCTCAAGCCGCTGAAGGCCGAGCGCCTGGCGGCCTGCGTGGCCCGGCTGCGCGAGCCCCCCGCGGCGGGCGATGGCGCGCTGGCCGAGACGCTCAGGCGGCTGCTGCCGGGCGTCGGGGCGGCGGCCCCGGCGCGGCTGCGCTACATCCGGGCGGCCCAGGGCGAGCTGATGCACCAGATCCCCATCGACGACGTGCTGTTCTTCCACGCCGACGACAAATACACCGTCGTGCAGACGGCGACGCAGGAGCACCTGATCCGCACGCCCATCTTCGAGCTCGTCGGCCAGCTCGACCCCGACCGCTTCTGGCAGGTCCACCGCTCCACCGTCATCAACCTCGACCACCTCGCCGGCACGCGCCGCGACGAGCAGAGCCGGCTGTTCGTGCGCGTCCGCGGCCCGCAGGGCGTGTTGCCGCGCGAGCTGCCGGTCAGCCGCGCCTACGTGCATCTGTTCAAGGCCATGTAGGTGCGCCGGGGGCATGTCCGAAAACTGCCATTCCCTGGCAGGAGCGCCGCCTAGACTGGCCTCATGTGGACCGAAACCCTGCCCCCCGAAGCCGCCTACGCCGCACTGCAGGCCCGTGACGCGCGCTTCGACGGCCGGCTCTTCGTCGGCGTCACGTCGACCGGCATCTACTGCCGCCCCGTCTGCCGCGTCCGCCTGCCGCGGCGCGAGAACTGCCGCTTCTTCACGACGGCGGCCCAGGCCGAGGCCGAGCGCTTCCGCCCCTGCATGAAGTGCCGGCCCGAGCTGGCGCCGCGCGCGCTGCCGTGGACGACGATGGACGCCTCGCGCACGCTGGCCCAGCAGGCCGCCGCCTGGCTGGACGGCTGCGACGACGCCGAGGCGAGCGTCGAAGACCTGGCCCGTCATCTCGGCATCACGAGCCGCCATCTGCGCCGCATCTTCCAGGCCGAGCATGGCGTGTCGCCGCTGCAATACCTGCAGACGCGCCGCCTCTTGCTCGCCAAGGCCCTGCTGACCGACAGCGCGCTGCCCGTGCAGGACGTGGCCTTCGCGGCCGGCTTCGCGAGCCTGCGCCGCTTCAACGCGGCCTTCGTCGAGCACTACCGCCTGCAGCCCACGGCCCTGCGCCGCGAGGGCGGCGGCGCGGCGCCCGCACCCCGGCTGAGATTGGTCTACCGCCAGCCCTACGACGTCGACGGCGTGCTCGCCTTCCTGGCGCCGCGCGCCGTCGCCGGCGTCGAGCGCGTGGCGGACGAGGGCGTCACACGCTCGCTCGCGCTCGTGCATGCCGGCCAGCGCCACGCGGGCTGGCTGCGCGTGGGCTTCGACAGGCCGGGCGAGGTCGGCGTTGAGCTGTCGCCCGCGCTGTGGCCCGCCGTCGGCTCGTTGCTGCCGCTGCTGCGGCGCTGGCTGGACCTGGATGCCGACCCCTCGGCCATCGCCGCGGCGCTGGGCGAGGGCGGCGTGCCGGGCCAGCGCCTGCCGGGCTGCCTGGACCGCTTCGAACTGGCGGTGCGGGCCGTGCTGGGCCAGCAGGTCAGCGTGGCCGCCGCGCGCACGCTGGCCGGCCGCTTCGTCGAGCGCTGCGGCGAAGCACTCGACGATGCGCCAGAAGGCTGCGGCCGGCTCTTCCCGACGCCCGGGCGCATCGCCGCCGCGACGCGCGACGACATCGCCTCCCTCGGCATCATCGGCCGGCGTGCCGACAGCCTCATCGCGCTGGCGCAGGCCTGGCCCACGCTGGCCTTTGCCCGCCGCGAGGGCACGCCCGAGGCCGCGGCCGAAGAACTCACGGCCATCCCCGGCATCGGGCCCTGGACGGCCGGCTACATGCTGATGCGCGGCTGGAGCTGGCCCGACAGCTTTCCGCCCGGCGACGTGATCCTGCGCAAGGCCCTGAGTGCCCAAGTCGGCGGCGACGGACCGCTGCTGTCGCCCAAGGCCTATCTCGACGCCGCCGAGCGCTACCGGCCCTTCCGCAGCTACGCCGTCCTGCATCTCTGGAGACACGCATGAACACGCATCACCTGATCCTGCAACGCCGCATCGCGACGCCCCTCGGGCCGCTGACGGCCGCCCGCAGCACCGCCGGCCTGTCGGGCCTGTGGTTCGACGGCCAGAAGCACCACCCCGGCCCGCTGGACGTGCCCGAGGACGACGGCAGCGACGCCGTGCTGTCGGCCACCGCGGTCGCGCTGGCCGCCTATTTCGCCGGCCGGCCGTTCACGCTGCCGCCGCTGGACCCGGCCGGCACGGCCTTCCAGCGCGAGGTCTGGCAGGCCCTGCTCGCCATCGCGCCCGGCGCGTCGGACAGCTATGGCCATCTGGCCGAGCGCCTGGGCCGTTCGAGCGCCGCGCGCGCTCTGGGCGCCGCCGTGGGCCGCAACCCGATCTCCATCCTGATTCCCTGCCACCGCGTCGTCGGCGCGGACGGCTCGCTGACCGGCTATGCCGGCGGCCTGGACCGCAAGAAGGCCCTGCTCAGCCTTGAAGGTGCCGCGGCATGAAGACATTCGACATCGGCGAGCTCGTGCTGCTCGCGGCGCTCTGGGGCGCGTCCTTCCTGTTCATGCGCCTGGGCGCGCACGAGTTCGGGCCCGTCGCGCTCGCGGCCGTGCGCGTCGGCCTGGCCAGCCTGATGCTGATCCCGCTGCTGGCCTCGCGCGGCCAACTGGCCGAACTGCGCACGCACTGGAAGGGCCTGCTGCTGGTCGGCGCGCTCAACAGCGCCATCCCGTTCGCGCTGTTCTCCTTCGCGGCCCTGTCCATCACGGCCGGGCTGTCGAGCATCGTCAACGCGACGACGCCGCTGTGGACGGCCGTCGTCGCCTTCGTCTGGCTGGGCCAGCGGCTCACGCCGCTGCGCGTGCTGGGCCTCGTCATCGGCTTTGCCGGCGTGGCCTTCCTGGCCTGGGACAAGGCCAGCTTCAAGCCCGGCGCCGACCACAGCGGCCTGCTCGCCGTGCTGGCCTGCGCGGCGGCGACGCTGTGCTACGGCCTCGCGGCCAATGCGACGAAGCGCTATCTGACCGGCGCGTCGCCGCTGGCCGTCGCGACCGGCAGCCAGTTCGCCGCGGCGCTGCTGCTGGCCCTGCCGGCCGCCTGGCTGTGGCCCGCGGCCATGCCGGGCGGCGTGGCCTGGGGCAGCGTGCTCGGGCTGGCCGCGCTGTGCACGGCGCTGGCCTACATCCTCTACTTCCGGCTGATGGCGCGCGTCGGGCCGACGAATGCGGTGTCGGTGACCTTCCTGATCCCGCTGTTCGCCATCCTGTGGGGGGCGCTCTTCCTGCAGGAGACCGTCACCGCGCAGATGGTCGCCGGCGGCGCCATCGTGCTGGTGGGCATCGCGCTGGCGCTGGGCCTGGTCGGCCGGCGCGGCTGAGTTCTATTTGGGACGGGGCTCCGACGAGCTGCCGTCCAGCCGGATCACCCGCCGCGAGCGGCTCTCCGTGTCGTCCAGCGACTCGCTGACGAGGCGGTTGTGCTGCTCCCAGTCCTCGGCGCTGCGGATGATGCTGGGCTTGATGAGGACGACGAGCTCGCGCTTGTGGCCGACGTTGGCGCGGTTGCCGAACAGCATGGAGGTCAGCGGGTTGCTGTCGGCGCCGGGCAGGCCCGAGCCGCGGCGCGTGGCCTCCATCTGCATCAGGCCGCCGATGGCGACGATGTGGCCGTCGGGGATGCGCACGACGGTGTCGGTCTCGTTGATGCTGGCGCTGGCCAGCGGCAGGCGGAAGCTGCCAACCGAGCCCAGGTCGACCTGCTTGACTTTCTCGCTGACGTTGGACACCGAGGGGTGGATGTGCAGCGTGATGGTGTCGGCCGCGTCGATCTGCGGCGTCACGTCCAGCGCGACGCCGCTGAAGAAGGGCGTCAGCGTCAGCGTCGGGATCTGGTTGACGGTGCCGGTCGTGCCGCTCGTGCTCGTGCCGCTCGACGAGTTGCTGCCGCTGATGCCGGTGATGAAGTAGTCGTCGGTGCCGACCTTGAGCACGGCCTTCTGGTTGTTCAGCGTCGCGATGCGCGGGCTGGACAGGATCTGCGTGTCGCCGTGGCTCTCGAGGAAGCTCAGCAGCGCCTGGAAGCCGCCGCGCGACAGCGCGAGGCCGAACGTGCCGCCGCCGGCCGAGGGCAGGGGGATGAGGTCGGGCCAGGCGGGCTGTTGCGTGCCGGTGGACAGCGTCGGCAGGCCGCGCGTGTTGCTGACCAGCGGGTTGATGATGGAGCCGACGCCGCTCGGGATGGACGGGTTGACGCTGGTCTGGCCGATGGCGCCGTGGTCGCCGACGCGCGACCAGTCGATGCCGCTCTGGTAGCCCTCGCGCAGCTCGACCTCGACGATCTTGGCCTCCAGCATGACCTGGCGCTCGACGGCGATGCGCGTCGCCTTCAGCCAGGCCTCGACATGGCGCAGCTCGTCGGGCATGGCGCGCACGGCGACGGTGCCGGTCTGCGGGCTGGTGATGACGGTGCGGCCGTCGGCATTGCCGACCAGGGCCTTCAGCGCGGCGGCCGTCTCGCCCCAGAAGTCGTTCGCGACCTTGGTGCTGAGATGGCTGCTTTCCTGCTGCAGCACGGTGTTCGTGCCGCCGCCCGGCGTCGGCGCCGAGCCGGCGCCGGTGCTGCCGGCATTGCTGTTCTGGCTGCCGACCGGCGCGGCGCCCGAGCTGATGCGCACCTCGCTGCGCCCGCTGCGCTGCAGGGCCAGCGCATTGATCGTGAAGACGCGGGTCTGCAGCGTGGGCGGGAAGACGGTCACGCGGCGGCCGTCGACGGCATAGTCGAAGCCATAGACCTCGCGGATCGCGTCCAGCGCCTCGCGCAGCGTGACGCCCTTGAGCGTGACCGACAGCTGGCCCGACACGGCCGGGTGGACCAGCATGCTGTAGCGCGTGTCGCTGACGAGGGACAGGAAGACGTCGCGCGCATTGGCGCCGTTGACGATGAGGTCGAAGCGCGGCTCGGGCGGCAGGGCGGGTGCGGGCGGCGGCACGGGGCGGGCCTCGGCCACCTGGGCGGCGGGGGGAGATGCGGCTGACGCCGGCGCCGCGGCGCGCTGGGCCTGCAGTTCCTCGCGCAGGGCCTGGCTGGGCTGGGCCACGGTCAGGGGCTTGTCGGCGCAACCCGCGAGCAGCGCGGCGGCCGCGCTGAGCAGCAGGAGGCGGGGGACGGGGGCCTTCATGGCTTCTCCTTGGAATTCTTGGTGCCCGAGGCGGCCTGGGCCGGCGCGGTCGGCGGCGGGCGTTTCTCGACGCCGCCGTAGAGGGGCTCGCGGCGCAGCCGGCCGGACTCGCGCAGCCAGACGGCCTGCTCGGTGACGCGTTCGATGCGGGCACCGTCGAGCTGCTCGCCGACGCCGTAGCGGCGCCCGCGCACGACGACATAGCCGCGGCCGTTGCTGAACACGACCTGGCGGATCGCGTTGTCGGGCGCCTCTGCGCCGCCGGCCGAAGCCGCCTGGGCCGCGGCCACCGCGCTGCGCAGCGCCGGCGGCCAGGCCATGGGGTCGCGTGCGGGCTCGTCGGCGGCGCGGGCCGGCAGGGCCGGCAGCAGCAGGAGCAGCGGCAGCAGGGTTCTCATGGCTGCACCTTCAGCAGAAAGAGCTGGGCGACGAGGCGCGGCGCCTCGCCGGGCGCGCCGGCCGCCAGGCGGATCTCGCCCCAGCGCAGGCCGGGCAGCTCCTGTTCGAGGGCCTGCAGATAGTGTTGCAGCTCGCGGTAGCCGCCCTGGACCTGCAACTCCACGCCCTGCCGGCTCATGCCGGGCAGGGCGGCGGGCGAGGGGCGGGCCGTGGCGGGGGCGTCGTCCAGCAGCCGGAGCCGCTCCAGCGCGAGGCCGGGCTGCCGGGCCAGCAGGCGCTGCAGCACGGCCGACAGCGCTTCGGCATCGTGCAGCGAGACGCTCCCCTTGCGCAGTTCGACGTCCAGGCGCTGGCGCTCGGCCTGGGCGGCGTCCAGGCGCTGGCGCAGGCCGGTCGCGGCGTCGGCACCGACGGCGCGGCTGGCGGCGACGAACTGCTCGCGCAGCTGGCCCAGCTCGGCGGACTGCCGGGCCTGGACGTCGTTGCGCAGGCTGGCACGGGCGGACAGCGGCGCGAGCACGAGGGTGTCGAAGGCGGCGGCCAGCACCGCGACGATGCTCAGGAACAGGATGGCCCGCTCGCGCAGGCTCAATGCGTCGATGCGCCTGGCCCGGCGTTCCCAGCCGGCCTGCAGCGGCCCGAGGCTGCGGCGCAGCAGGGCCATGTCGATGGGCATGCCGGCCTTCATCGCGAGCCTCCCGAAGCGGCGCTGGCCGGCGCGGGGGGCGCGCTGACGACGCGGAAGGCCCACACGGGCAGCCCGCCGCTGGCCGGCGCCGGGCCGCCGCGCGCCAGCAGCGCCGCAGCGCCGTCTTCGCCGCCCGGCGCGCCGGGCCTTTCGACGCGCAGCGCGGCCAGGCTCTGCCCGGCCAGCGCCGGGTGGGCGGCCAGTTGGGCCAGCCAGGGGCGCAGCACGGCCGTGTCCAGCGTGCCGCCGACCAGCTCCAGCCGGCCGGGTGCATAGCGCAGCTCGTTGAGCCAGGCGGCCTCGGGCAGGCTGCGCGCGACCAGCGCGAGCAGCAGGGAGTTGCGGCCCGCGCCGCCGCCTTCGGCGCCCAGGGCCTGCAGCAGCAGTCGGCGCTCGTCGTTGCCGGCCTCGACGGCCTGCAGCTGCTGTTGCAGCGCCGCAGGGTCGGGCGGCGCGGGCAGGCCGGCGCGGGCGACGACGAGGGACTGCTTCTCGGCGGCGAACTGCGCCAGCAGCGCCTGGTGCCGGGCTTCGGCGCGGCGGTCCTGCCACTGCAGCCCCAGCGCCGCGACGAGGCCCGCGAGCAGCATCAGGCCGCTGGCCTGCAGCAGCGTCAGTGCCGAGAAGACGCGCCGGGGCGCCAGCAGGATGGGTGTGAGCAGGTTGATTTGCTGGGCGGCCATCAGAGCTCCCGCGTCTCGGTGCGCAGGGCTGCGCCCAGCAGCGGCAGGCAGGCGGCCAGGGCCTGGCGGGCGTCGCCCTCCGGAGCGGCGGCGCCGGCGGCGAAGGCGGCCAGCGCGTCCAGCGCGACGGTGCGCTGGCCCAGCTCGCGCTGGATCAGCGCGGCGACCTCCGCGCCGTGCTCGGCCGTGACGACGTAGAGCCGCGCCAGCGGCAGGTCGGGCCAGCTGCGCTCCCAGACGTCGATGGAGCGCTGCAGCTCGACGACCAGGGGCGACTCCCGGGCGCCGCCGGCGTCGAAGGCGCTGCCGGGCTGGTACTCGAAGCCCAGCGGCAGTTCGGCGGCGGCCGCGTCGGCCTGCTCGCCGCGGGCGCGGGCCAGCAGGCCGGCATCGCCCTCGAGGCGGCGCGTGTAGAACAGCTCGTCGCCGGCGCAGACGACGAGCAGGCAGTGGCGCTCGTCGAGCAGCACCGCCGCACAGGCGCGCGCGGCGAGCTCGTCGGCACGGGCCTGGCGCGCAAGCAGATTGCGCAGCGCCGTCTCCCAGATGTCGACGATGGCGACGTTGTCGCTCAGCGCCGCGGCGGCGCCGGTCAGCGCCTTGATCGCGCTGTTGCGCGCTGCGACGACGAAGAGCTGGCGCTGCGCGCGCTCGACGTCGCCGCCGACGTGCATGACGTCCAGCGTCAGCTCGGCGATGTCGGCGTCCACCATCTCCTTGATCTGCCAGCGCGCGGCGGACTTGAGCTCCTCCTGCGGCACATTGGGCGTGTCGACCTTCAGGATCTGGTAGTCGGCCGGGTCGAGCAGCGCGATCGCGTCGCCGGCGGGGACGGGTCTTGCCTCCGCCAGCAGGCCCCAGCGCAGCAGGCGCACGGGTTCGTCGCCCGGCGGGCCGTCGGTCAGCACGAAGGCGTGCTGCTCGCCGAGGCGGCGCAGCAGCAGGCGCTGGCCGCTGCGGCGCGGGGACCAGGGCCAGCGCATCAATAGTTCTCCCTCTGGAACACGATGCCGTTGCTGCCGCGGTAGAGGCCCCAGGTCGCGCGCGCGCTCGGGTCGCGGCTGCCGCCGCACCAGGCGCCGCGCAGGCCGGTGAGGTTGGCACCCGTCGACGCGGCGATGGCAGGCGTCCAGCCGCTGATGGCCTTCAGGCAGGAGGCGTCGGCCGGGTTGGCGCCGGCGCCGAGCGCGGCGGCGATGTCCATGCTGCCCAGGTGGCCGCTGGCCGGGGCCTTCAGCGTGAGGGCGCCGCGGCCCGATGCGAGCGTCACGGGGCTGGTCACCAGCGCGGTGTCGCCGTTGTCCAGGTTCTTGCGGTAGTTGCCGAAGCTCAGGTTGGCGGCAGCGATGGCGGTGCAGGAATCCAAGGTGTTGGTGGTGAAGGCGCCGAGGGTGCTGTCCCAGTATTCGGCGGCCAGCGGCAAGGTCAGCGTCCGGTTGGCGGCGCTCATGCCATTTTGCAGCCGCAGCCGGCCCTGCCGCAGCAGGATTTGCCCGATCAAAGCGTGGTCGTTGCCGGGGACGGACGGATTGGTGTCGAGGTTGAGGCTGGCGGCCGTCAGCGCGACGCCGTCGGCATCCGTCGGTGCGATGCCGAAGGACGTGTTGAAGGGGCCGCTCGGGCTGGCGCCGGCTGCGACCGTGCCGACGAGCACGACGCCCGCGGCGGGGTTGCCGCTCGCGTCCTTCGTGCTGGCAACACCTGACGCCCATTTCTCCAGCTTCTGCGTGCCGCTGCCGAGCGTGGCGCCCAGTTGCGGCGACACGAACTGTGTGCCGCCGCTGACGCCGGCGAGCTGATAGCTTGCGGCGGCCGTCAGGTCGAGCTTGGCGAAGCCCAGGCCGTCGTCGTAGTTCTGCGTCGCCGTGCCCTGGGCGTTCACGGCCGTCAGCGTGAACCTGAGCTGGAAGGGTTCGCCGAAATAGGTGAAAGCCGACGGCGAGGCGCAACTGAGCTGGCTGCGCTGCACCGGCGCCTGGTAGGCGACCGTGAAGCCGGCCGGCGTGAAGCGGCCGATGTTGGCCGTGGCCGTGCCCGCGACGTTGCCGCTGCCGAGGTAGTTGCCGTCGCTGGTCGACGGCGTGAGCTGGATGATGCCGACCTCGGCATAGGCCAGGTTGCTGACGTTGGCGACGCCGGCGCTGAACTGGCTGCCGGCGATGCTGCCGTTGGTCAGCGTCGGAGGATTGGTGCCGCCGGCGGGCTGGACGAGGGACGGCGTCAGCAGCACGCCCTCGGCGGGGCTTTCCTGGCCGAAGTTGGGCGTGGCGGCGCCGCCCGATGTGACGGCCGTGATGCGCGCGCCGAAGGCGGCACCGGCCGCCATGAAGGCGGCGCCCGATGCATTCGCGGCGGAAGGATTGGCCGTGAACGGGCTGGCGGCATTGGCGATGTTGGTGACCGTGAAGTTGGCCGGGCGCGTGACGAAGCTGCCGCTGTTGCCGCTGACGAGGTCGCCGTTGACGGTGCGGTTGAAATAGAGCGTGGTCTGGCCGACGTCGGCGAAGTTGAACGTGAACGGCGCATTGCCATTGGCGTCGAAGACCATCGGCACGGCGGTGTAGCTCAGCGTGGCGCCGGCGTTGTTGCGCTGGATGGGCGTCGCCGCGCTGCCGGTGACGGTCATCAGGTTGCTGGCGCTGCAGTTCGACGGGTTGTTGCACTGGTAGGCCCAGTCCACCGTGTTGGCGCCGCTGAGCGCGGGCTCGCAGGCCTGGGTGCTGGTGCCGCTGCGCACGGCGCGCAGGACATAGGTGCCGGAGCTGGTGCCGGCCGTCTGCGCCGGCAGCGCCGTGATCGCGCCCCCGGCGCTGGCCGCGACGATGAAGCCGGCGCGGTTGAAGGTCGTGGAGCAGCTGTTGGACGCGAAGCAGGCGCTGCCGTTGGGGCAGCATTGCCGCGGGTTGGCGGCGACCGTGCTCTCGGCGCTGAGGCTGAGGGTCGCGGTGCTGCCGTCGGCGCCGCCGGGCATGCTGAGCGTCGTCGTCGCCACGCCGCCGCTGAAGTTCAGCACGCTGCTGCCCAGCGCGCCCGCGCTGGTCGTCAGCACGGCCGTGCCGTTGGCCGTGGGCTCGGCGCTGCAGGTGGCGGCGTTGGTGGAGCAGGCCTTGACGGTCACCGTCGTCGGCATGCAGGTCAGGCTGTTGGTCGGCAGCGACAGTTCGTAGTGATCGGGGCCAGAGGCGCTTGATCCGCTGCGCAGCGCCACCAGGGCGCCCAGGCTGACCAGCGTCGGGTTGCCTGTGGAGAGCTTGTCGCCCGATGCGCCGGCGCCGGCCTGGGCGACATCGGAGACGCCAAGGCTCAATCCGTTGGGACCGGCCCCGGTAGCGATGTTGACCACCTGGGTCATGCCGCCGGGGTCGACGATGCCGCTGTTGCCGTTCCGGGTCGTGTGGAAACTGACTACGAGGGTGTTGACCGTGCTCGTCGTGACGGACGGCGCCGTGTAGGTGGACGAGGCGGCGTTGGCCTGCGAGCCGCTCGCGTCGATCGGTGTCGTTGCGTCCACGCCGCGGAAAGCCAGGGTTGCGGCGGCGGTGCGGCCGCTGGACCCCAATGTCCAGCTGTAGCTGGAGGGCTCTGAAGCCGAGGCCAGCTTGCGGTAGATCGCCAGGCCGATCGAGCTGCCATCGTCCTGGCTGCGTACCAGCACCCAGCCGCTGGGCACGCTGACCATGTTCTGATCCAGCGGCAGGTTGCCGCTGCGCTGTACAAGGATGGCCAACATCAAGTCGCCGGCAGCCAACGCGGCGGGCCTGGCCAGCGAGACCGAGTTCGTCGGCGACGATGACGCCTGGGTGCTGGCGCCGACATAGCTTGGCGTCGCGTGACTCAGCGCCGCAGCCAGCAGCAGGCCAATCGTCGACGTGCCGCGTAGCAGCCCGAGGATGCCGAGCCGGTTCATCGCGACACCGTCCGTTCCAGTTGCCGCTCTGTGTAGGTGGGCTCTGCCGTGCCGCCGTTGGGGCAGACGCCGCCGCTGGCCAGGTTGCAGGCGGTCGCGACGAGTTGGTAGAAGGCCAGCGTCTGTGCGCCGTCGGCCACGGTGCCGGAGGAAGGTGTTCGCGTGCAGCTGACGGTGACGGTGAAGTCGGACAGCTTGTCGGGCGGCACGATGCTCTTTGTCGCGAAGCATGCCGGCTGGCCCGAGGCGCTGAGGATCTGATAGCTGCCCCATTCGAGGCCGGCCAGCGCGGCCTGGTAGGCCTTGGCGGCCGCCAGCTCGCCGGCCGAGCCGAGCTGCTGGCGCTGGCTCAGCGAGGCCAGGCCGACACCCAGCGCGGCCAGGGCCACCAGAATGAAGAGCATGGACATCATCGTGAAGCCGCGGGTGCGCATGTCAGCGGTGCACGGCCGCCCCAAGCCGTTGACGCGCCCCAAGGGCCGCAACGAGGCCCCAGCGGTGCCTTGGGGGCAGTGAGCAGCGCGAGCGTGGGAGCGCTTCATTTTTCAGGGCAGGTTGTCGATGTGGACGGTGTGATAGAGCGAGACCGTCTCGTTCTGGCTCGTCAGCTGCAGCGCCAGCGTGACGACGCCATAGCGCGTCGCGAAGGGCGAGCCGTCGTAGACGATGCGGCAGGCGCTGACGTTGCGCGCCAGCACGGCCGACGTGCCGCCGCTGGGCGGGTCGGGCTGGGTGGCGGAGAAGCCGTAGCCGGTGTAGCGCGTCAGCGTGCCGGGCGTCGTGGTGGTGTCGCAGCGGTAGGTGACGGGCTGCTCGATGGCATAGACGCGGTAGGGCGGCGCCTGCAGCGAATTGGGCAGGGCCGTGCCGCTGACGGTGACACTGCTCGCGCTGCCGGCCGCCGTCGTCGAAGTGCGCACATTGCTGAGCGTGTAGGCATTGGCATCGTTGATGCCGGTGCCGAGGTTGTACCAGGCCAGCTGCTGGCTGGCGTGGCTGAGCTTGAGCGGTGGGCCGACGATGGAGAACGTGGGGATGGGCGCCACGCCGAACTGCAGCGCACCGGCCGAGTCGACCGCGTAGCGCGCGGCGGCGCTGATCGGGATCAGCTCCAGGCTCTGGTTGCTGGCCGACACGCGCGCGCTGTTGGGCAGGGCCTGCGACAGGTCGCGCGCGATGCGGCGCAAGGCCGTGTCGGCCTGGTCGCCGAGCTGGGCGCGCGCGCTGCTGGCGAAATAGGCCGTCGTCGCCGGCACGATGAAGATGGCGATGACGCCGATGACAACGCCGGTGACGGCGATGACCATCACGGCCTCGATCAGCGTGAAGCCGCGGGCGCGGCGCGGCCAACTGCGCTCAGTCCGGTGCATTGGGCGCATAGCGGGTCCGCCAACCTTGCAGGCTGATCGTGCTGTTGTCGGGGGCCGTGACCGTGACGGTGATCTTCAGCGCATCGCCCGCGGCCACGTTGTCCAGCGCTACGGCCGACACGTCGACCGAGGCCTTGTAGCCGCCCAGGCCGGCGATGGCGGTGCCCGTGTTGTCGAGGATGCCGCTGTTCATCGCGAAGCCGGCGTAGTCGTTGACGTTGTTGAAATACGGCGTCGTGTAGCGGGTCTGGCCGGCTTCGGGGCCCATGCCCTCGGGCAGGCTGGCACAGCCGGCGGCGGAGGTGGCGGTCTCGACGTTGGCGTCGCTCGGGTCGCACCACGTGAAGGGCATCAGCTCCACCTCGCGCAGCAGCGACTCGGCGATGGCGAGCTGTTGGCGGCGGATCATGGGATCGGCGCTGGATTTCGTGGCGGTTGCGAACACGCCCAGCAGCGCGCCCAGCGCAATGCCGACGACGACGACGAAGAGCAGCAGTTCGATCAGGGTCAGGCCGCGGCTGCGCGGCCCGGGGTGCAAGGCCGGCATGCGGGCGATGCTAGCCGAGCAATTCATCGTGCAAGCCTCAAGGAGTCGGGTAAATCAGCCCGGTGTCCGCCTCGATGCGGTAGGCCTGGCTGTAGCTGCCGGAGGCGACGGTGACGGTCAGCGCCGCGCCGGTGCTGGTGGCGGTGGTGCCGCTGTTGCCGCTGTTGAAGGTGACCGTGCGGCTGCCGCCCTCGGCGATGCAGGGGCTCAGGGTGGCGGGGCAGGCCAGCGCGTCGATGGCGGCGCCGCTGCCGTAGGCCCAGCTGACGCCGGTGCCGGTGATGGTGGCGACGATGGGCCGGCGCTGCTGCAGGGCCAGCCTCAGCATGCCCTGGTGGCGGGCCTGCAGGTCGTCGCCAAACGAACGCAGCCGCCACAGCGTCGTGTCCACCACCTTGGGGAGGGCGAACACCGCCAGGGCGGCTGTGATCACGATGACGAGGATGAGCTCGATCAGCGTGAAGCCACGCACGCAGCGTGGCATGGACTCAGGCGATACCGGTGGCCGTGAAGGTCGTGGTCGCGCCGCCCGTGGTCTGCGTCAGCGTGCAGGACACGGTGGCATCCACCGCGACGGCAGCGGCCGTGATGGTGTAGCCCGAAGGCAGGCCGCCTTGCAGCGACGTGGCGACATCGGTGCAATTGGCCACCGCATTGCCCTTGGTGGCGTTCGCCTTGCGGGACGCGTAGTTGATGGCGGATGCCGAGCTCAGCGCGCCGGCCACGCCGCTCAGCGCGGAGGCCCGCGCGTCGGCGTCGACGCTGACGAACTTGGGCAGTGCGACGGCGGCCAGCACGCCGAGGATGACGATGACCATCACCAGTTCGATCAGGGTGAAGCCAGATTGACGAGTCTTGTTCATGAGGGTCCTTCCTGCGCAATGCGCTGTGGTCCGGGGGGATGGCGCAACTATCTGTCAGCGCCGGGTGACTTGAACAGTGAATTGCGCACGGGTTGCAACGCAATTTCACGCTGGCCTGCAAACCGTTGCAGGCGTCACACGCATCAGGGCGTCAATGGCCCAGCGCGGCCTGGC
Organism: Pelomonas aquatica; assembly: GCF_026712205.1. Lineage (GTDB taxonomy): Bacteria > Pseudomonadota > Gammaproteobacteria > Burkholderiales > Burkholderiaceae_C > Pelomonas > Pelomonas aquatica. The sequence continues at coordinate 45,573 of NZ_JAPPUW010000027.1, read as the reverse complement.
CCAGGTTCCACAGCGGCAGGAAGACGCCCAGGGCCAGCACCAGGACCATGGCGCCGATGATGGCCAGCAGGATGGGCTCGATGGCGGCGGACAGGCCCTTGATCGCGTAGTCGGTCTCGCGCTCGTACATCTGCGCGATCTCGGTCATCAGCGTGTCGAGCTCGCCGGTCTCCTCGCCCACGGCAATCATTTGCAGCACGATGGGCGTGAACACGCCGGCGGCCGTCGCGCAGCGCGAGATGCTCTCGCCGCGCTCGACGCCGTCGCGCATCTGCTCGATGCGGGCGCCGATGTAGGCGTTGTCCACGGTCTGCGCGACGACGGTCATGGCCTGGCTGATGGGCACGCCCGAGCTGCTGGCCAGCGCGAAGCTGCGCGCGAAACGGGCCAGCGTGGCCTTGAGCACGATGTCGCCGGCAATGGGCAGCCTGAGCTTGAAACGGTCCCACAGATAGCGGCCACCGGGCGTGCCGACCCAGTTGCGCCAGGCCAGGCCGGCGCCGATGAAGCCGGCGACGACGAGGGGCCACCAGCGCACCGTCCAGCCCGAGAAGCCGAGCAGGATGCGCGTCATCAGCGGCAGCTCGCTCTTGAAGTGGGCGAAGACCTCGGCGAACTTGGGCAGCACGAAGATGTTGATGACGACCAGTGCGATGGCCATCGCGCAGACGACCATGATGGGGTAGCGCAGCGCCTGCTTGATGCGGGCGCGGATGTCGAGCTCGAACTCCAGGTGTTCGGACAGGCGCTGGAAGACCTCGGTCAGCCGCCCGGTCAGCTCGCCAACGCGCGTCATCGCGACGAAGAAGGGGCTGAACACGGCCGGGTGGCGGGCGAAGGCAGTGGCCAGCTCGCGGCCCTGGTCGAGGCTGGCGCGCACGTCCTGCAGCAGGGCGACGATGCCGGGGTGGGAGGTGGAGGCTTCGAGGCCGGCCAGCGAGCGCAGGATGGGCACGCCGGCCTTCTGCAGCGTGTACATCTGGCGCGTCAGCACCAGCGTGTCGTCCAGCGTGATGGGCTTGGCCAGCAGGGCCTCCAGCCAGCCGCCGCCCGCGACGCTGACAGCATCCAGCGTCGGCTCGATGCTGACCGGCACGACGCCGCCGGCCATCAGCTGGGCCGCCACCGCGTCACCGCTCGCGGCGTCGACGATGCCCTCCACCAGCTCGCCGCGGCCGTTGCGGCCCTTGAAGGCGAAGTTGCTCATTCAGCATCCACGCTGATTCGCACGGCCTCGGCCAGCGAGGTCTTGCCCTCGCGCACGAGGGCCAGGCTGCGGTCGGCCAGCGTCCTGCCCTTGAGCGCGCGGCGCGCGGCGATCAGGAAGGCGCCGGCATCGCTGCGCTGGATGGCCAGGGCCATGTCGGGGTCCAGCTCCAGCATCTCGTAGATGCCGCGCCGGCCCTGGTAGCCGGTGCCGTTGCATTCGGAGCAGCCGCGGCCCTTGACGCTCGGCACCGGGCCGGGCGCCTCGCCGTTCAGCGCCGCCACTTCGTTGACCCAGGCCTGCTCCTGCGCCGTGGTGACATGGGGCTCGGCGCAGTGCCTGCAGACGCCGCGCAGCAGGCGCTGGGCCAGCACGGCCTGCAGCGACGTGGCCACCATGAAGGGCGGTGCCCCCATGTCCAGCAGCCGGAAGGGCGTGGAGACGGTGTCCTTGGTGTGCAGCGTGCTGAGCAGCAGGTGGCCGGTGATGGCGGCGCGCAGGCCGATCTCGGCGGTCTCGGCGTCGCGCATCTCGCCGACGAGGATGACGTCCGGGTCCTGGCGCAGCGCGGCGCGCAGCACCTTGGCGAAGCTGAGTTCGATCTTCTCGTTGACCTGCACCTGGGTGAGGCCCGGCAGGCGGTATTCGATCGGGTCTTCGGCCGTGATGATCTTGAGCTTTTCCGAGTCCAGCTCGGACAGCGCGGCGTACAGCGTCGAGGTCTTGCCGGAGCCGGTCGGGCCGGTCACGAGGATCATGCCGGCGTCGCGCCCCAGCAGCTCGCGGAAGCGCTGCAGCATGTCGTCGGGCATGCCGATGTCGCCCAGCCGGCGCAGCGCCGAACCCTGGCCGAGCAGGCGCATGACGACGGATTCGCCGTACTGGCTGGGCATGGTGGACAGGCGCACGTCCAGCGTGCGGTCACTCAGGCGCAGCGTGAAGCGGCCGTCCTGGGGCAGGCGCTTCTCGGAGATGTCGAGGCCGGCCATCAGCTTCAGGCGCTGGGCCAGCGCGGGCGCGATGCGCTTGTCGGCCTGCGTGAGCGTCTGCAGCAGGCCGTCGACGCGGTTGCGGATCAGCAGCTCGCCTTCCTGCGGCTCGATGTGCACGTCGGAGGCGCCGGCGCGCGTCGCGTCCTCGAACACCGACTGCAGCAGCCGCACGACGGGTGCACCCTCCTGGCCGACGCTGGCCTGCAGCGTGCCGAAGTCCACTGCGTCGCCAAGGTCCTTTTCGAGCGCCTTGGCCAGGCCGGAGATTTCGTCGCTGCGGCGGTAGTGCTTGTCGAAGACGGCGGGCAGCTGGCTGTCGGCGACGACAGCCATGGCCAGGCGCCGCTTCAGGATCTTGGCCAGCTCGTCGAAGCCGAACAGGTCCAGCGGGTCGGCCATCGCGACCAGCAGCGTGTCGCCGCGCTCCTCCAGCACGACGGCACGGAAGCGCCGCGCCGGCGTCTCGGGCAGCAGGCGCACAAGCTCGGTCTTGAGCGGGAAGGTTTTGAGGTTGACGAAGGGCGCGCGCAGCTGGCGGGCCAGCACATGGGCCAGGGCCTCCTCGGTGATGAGGTTGGCCTCGATCAGGATGCGGCCCAGCTTCTTGCCCGTGGCGCGCTGCAGCTCCAGCGCCTGGCCGAGCTGCTCGGCCGAGATCAGCTGCTGCTCGACGAGGACGTCGCCGAGGCGGAGCTTGGGGCGGGGGGCTGCAGCGGTGGTGTCGGCGGCTTCAGTCATGTGTTGCTGGTGGCGTGGACTTCGGCGATGGTGGTGATGCCTTGCAGCACCTTGACGATGCCGTCCTGGCGCAGCGAGCGCATGCCCTCGGCCAGCGCGGCCTGCTGGATCTCCTCGGCGCGTGCGCCGGTCTGGATCAGGCGGCGCAGGTTCTTGGACACGCTCAGCAACTCGTGCAGGCCGGCGCGGCCCTTGAAGCCGCTGCCGCCGCAGCTCGGGCAGCCGGGGCTGGTGAACTTCATCAGCCGCCCGTCCTGGCCGTGCTGCCTGATCCAGTCGGCCATCAACGCGAGCTTGCCCGGGCGGGCGGCGGCGGGGAAGACGTGCAGATAGTCGTCCAGCAGCTCGCCGAGTTCGGCCTCGCCCATCGGCGCGCTGGTCTGGCAGGCCGTGCAACTGCGCCGCACGAGGCGCTGGGCCAGCACGGCGAGCAGCGAGTCGGCGAAGTTGAAGGGGTCCATGCCCATGTCCAGCAGCCGCGTGATGGTTTCGGGCGCGCTGTTGGTGTGCAGCGTGGACAGCACGAGGTGACCGGTAAGCGAGGCCTCGACGGCGATCTCGGCGGTCTCCTGGTCGCGGATTTCGCCGACCATGATGACGTCGGGGTCGGCGCGCAGGAAGGCGCGCAGCGCCTTGGCGAAGGTCCAGTCGATCTTGGGGTTGACCTGGACCTGGCGCAGGCCGGCCTGGGTGATTTCCACCGGGTCCTCGGCCGTCCAGATCTTGCGGTCGGGCGTGTTGATGTGGGCCAGCGCCGAGTGCAGCGTCGTCGTCTTGCCGGAGCCGGTGGGGCCGACGCACAGCACCATGCCGTAGGGCCGGCTCACGGCCAGTTGCAACGCCGCGAGGTTGGCCGGCGTCAGGCCGATGCGGTCCAGCGGGATGGGCCGGCTGCTGGCCAGCAGCCGCATGACGACGTCTTCCAGGCCGTTGTTGGTCGGGATGGTGGCCACGCGCAGCTCCAGCTTGTGCTGGGACGAGAAGCGCGCAAAGTTGATCTTGCCGTCCTGCGGCTTGCGGCGCTCGGAGATGTCGAGGTCGCACATGATCTTGATGCGCGCGATCATCGCGTTGCGGTAGGTGTGGGGCAGCTCCAGATAGGGCTGCAGCACGCCGTCGCGGCGGAAGCGGATCTTGAGCTTTTCGCGGCCGGGGTAGGTCTCGATGTGGATGTCGGACACGCCCTGGCCGTGGGCCTCGATGATCATCGTGTTGATGAGGCGCACCAGCGAGTTGTCGCTCTGCTCGATGGGCGATTCGTCTTCGCGGCTGCTGCGCTCGCTGCTGTCGCGCTCCAGGCTCTCGATGAGCTTGTTGGAGCTTTCGAGAGAAAAGTCGGGCTGGAAGTCGGGCAGCGGCGAGTCGCCGCCGCGCGCGGGCGCCTCGGCGCCGAAGCGCTCGAAGGTCGCCGGCACGGCGAACTGCAGCGTGCCGAGCTTGGTCAGCGTCGGCACGACCTTGAGTTGGGTGATGAACTCGACCTCGTCGAGGGCGTCGCGGCGGGTCGGGTCTTCCATCGCGACGATGAGGCGGCCGTCGCGCAGCACCAGCGGCAGCACCTCCAGCCGCTTGGCCACGGCGTAGGGGAGCTTGCGCACCGCATCGGGCTCGACGACGAAGTTCTCGACGTCGACGACCGGGTAGCCCATCTTGCGCGCCAGCGCTGACTGCAGCTGCGCGCGGCTGATGATGCCCTTGCGCACCAGCAGCTCGCCCAGCGGTACGGAGCGGTCGTCGCGCTGCTGCACCAGGGCCTGGTCCAGCTGCTCGGGGGTGACCAGGTCCAGGGCCAGCAGCGCCTCGCCGATGCGAACCATGGGCATCCTGGCCTGCTGCTCGATGGCCTGCAGCAGCTGCTCGGCCGTCACGATGTTCTGGTCGACGAGGATCTCGCCGACGCGGCGCTGGCGCAGGCCGGTCTGCTCGATGGCGGCGGCGCTGAGCTGCTCGGGCGTGACGAGCTTGTCCTTGAGCAGCAGGTCGCCGATGCGCTCGCCGATCTCGAAATGCGACAGCACCTCGCGCGGCACGAAGACGCGACGCACCGAGTCGTCGTTGTCGGACAGCGGCGGGAACAGGAAGAGGCCGAGCTTGTCGTGCTGGTGGCCGATGGTGACGCCCTTGAGCTCGTCGCCGCCGTTGAACACGAGGCGGAAATTGCTGCGCGGGCGCTGGTCGACGCTGAGCGGCGAGTTCAGGTCGCTGGCATGGCGCGGCGGCACGACGACGGCGTTCATCAGCTTGATCGCGCGGAACTGGCTGAACTTCAGCGGCATGCTGTTGCGCGCCGGCGGGACGTTGATGGTCACGAGGCGCTCGCCCGCGTCCAGCGACAGCAGCTGGCCGTTGCTGCGGCTGTTGTTCAGGCCGAGGATCTCGCAGGTCTCGGAGCCGCGCTGGGCCTGGGCCTGCGGGTAGGCCGCATAGGGCGGGGTGGGCCAGAGGAAGCCCGGCAACGCGCCACCCGGGCCGGCGGCGGGGGTGTCGGCGTCGCCATGGGGCCAGGACAGGGGCTGGGACGGGTCGGTCATGGGCTCGCGCAATTGGGGTGCCGCCGATTATGGAGGCCCGCCACGCCTGCTCCGGCGTTGAATAGCGATCCTCCGGCGGGCCAGATGCGGTGCGCCCGCGGCCTCACTCCTGCGAGTAGTTGCGCCAGCGCGTGCTGGCCTGGCGCATCAGGTCCACCTGGCGTGAAAAGCGGCGGCAGTTGCTGCAGATGCGCTGGTGCAGGCGCAGCGACAGGCGCTCGGCCAGCGGCAGGGTGCGGTCTTCGGCCTGCAGCACGATCTGCGTGGCCTCGCGGCAGGTGATCATCAGCCTGATCAAGTCGCTCCTCCGGCGTTGTTGGCACCGAACCAGCCGGCCTGCAGGCACTCCCTGAGCCTCAGCCGGGCCCGGTGCAGCATGACCCAGAGGTTGGTCGGCGTGATCGCCAGTTCCTTACAGATCTCGTCGGACTCCAGCTCCAGCCACTCGCGCATCATGAAGAGCCGGCCCTGCTGGCCGGGCAGCTTCTCGACGCAGGCTTCCAGCACCTTCATGAAGTCCATCTGGCGCAGCGCGTCCTCGGGGTTGCCCCAGTCGTGCTGGGCCTCGCGCCAGTGGCCGTTGCCCGAGAAGAGCAGGTCGTCCAGGTCCTCGTCGTCGTCGCTGCCAGTCGTCGTCGACAGCTCGCGGCTGTTCTTGCGGATCTGGTCGACGAGCTTGTGCTTGAGGATGCCGATCAGCCAGGTCTTGAGCTGGCTCTGGCCACCGAAGGCCTGGGGCTTCTCCAGTGCGGCGAGCAGGGTGTCGGAGACAGCGTCGTCCGCCCAGGCCGGGTTGCGCAACTGCAGCCGCGCGTACTTCAGCAGGGCTGGGCGCAGGGCTTCGATCTGGCGGCAGTAGTCCGCTGAGGCGGTGTTGGCGGTCATGGCGACGGCAGTGTAAGGATCGGCGGGCGTCTTGCGACTTCGTTCTCGCCGCCGCATCATCGGCCGCCTTCCACCCCTCAAGCTTTTGGAGACCTGTCCATGAAGACCCAAGCCCTCGTGTCCTCGGCCCTCGCCGCCGCCCTGTCCCTCGGCCTCGTGGCCCAGGCCCAAGCCGCCGACAGCAACAAGGAAAAATGCTTCGGCATCGCCAAGGCCGGCCAGAACGACTGCGCCACCGGCAGCCACTCCTGTGCCGGCCAGTCCAAGGCCGACAAGGATGCCGGCGAATGGAAGTACGTCGCCAAGGGCAGCTGCGAGAAGGAAGGCGGCACGACCAAGCCGGTCGCCAAGAAGTGACGGCTTGACCACGGCCACCCAGGCGCCGGCCGACACCTGCGTGGGCATAGGCTGGCGCCAGCCTCATTACGAGAGCCTGCTGGCGCAGCGCCCGCCGCTCGGCTTCATCGAGGTCCATTCGGAGAACTTCTTCGCCGATGGCGGCATCGCGCTGGCGGTGCTGGAGGCCGGCCGCGAGGCCTACGAACTCAGCCTGCACGGCGTGGGCCTGGCCCTGGGCTCGGCGGCCGGCCTGGACGACCGGCATCTGGAGCGCCTGGCCCGCCTCGCCGAGCGCGTGCAGCCGCGCTGGGTGTCCGACCACGCCTGCTTCGCCCGCGTGGGCTCGGGCCTGCACGCGGCGGACCTGCTGCCCATCCGTTTCGACGACGCATCGCTGGCGCTGATGGCCGGCCATGTCCAGCAGGTGCAGGAGCGCCTGGGCCGGCCCCTGCTCGTCGAGAACATCAGCGCCTACGTCGGCTGGGGCGGCGACACATTGGCCGAACCCGAGTTCTTCAACGCGCTTACCTCGCGCAGCGGTTGCGGCCTGCTGCTGGACGTCAACAACCTCTTCGTCAACGCGCGCAACGCCGGCCATGAACCCGAGGCCGCCGCGTGCGAGGCCATGCGCTGGGTGGACGCGATCCGGCCCGGCAGCGTCGGCGAGATCCATCTGGCCGGCCACTGCGAGCGCGACGACGGCCTCGTCGTCGACGACCACGGCAGCCGCGTACGCGACGAGGTCTTGCGGGTCTACGCCCATGCGATTGGCCGCTTCGGGCCGACGCCGACGCTGATCGAATGGGATACCGACGTGCCGGCGCTGGACGTGCTGCTGGCCGAGGCCCGACGGGCGAGGGCGCTGCAGCCATGAGGGCCGAGCAGCAGGCCTTCGTCGACGCGCTGCTGGGGCGCGGCGAGCCGCCGGCCGGCCTGAGCGGCGGCGAACGCGGCCTCGCGGCCTACCGCAACAACCTGAGGGTGCTGTCGGCCCAGGCCCTGGCCGTGGCCTTCCCGCGCCTGCACGACGCGCTGGGCGAGGACGAGTTCGCCTCGCTGGCCTGGACCTTCTGGCGCCACCACCCGCCCGAGTGCGGCGACCTCGGGCAATGGGGCGGCGCCCTCGCGGGTTTTCTGCTCGAACGCGCCGGCGACGAGTCCGGCCTGCCCGACATCGCGCGGCTGGACTGGGCCCTGCACCGCGCCGAGCGCGCCGAGGACGTGGTGCTGGACGCCGAATCGCTGAGCCTGCTGGGCAGCACGCCGCCCGAGGCGCTGTGGCTGCGCCTGCGCCCCGGCGTCGCGCTGCTGGCGCAGGCTGCGGGAGCGGTGCTGGTCTGGCGCCAGGGCTGGCGCGGGCAGTGGCGGGCGCTGGGCGAGGCCGAGGCCGCCTTCGTGCGGGCGCTGCTCGGCGGCGTGAATCTCGCCGCCGCGCTGGAGGCCGCGGCAGTGAAAGGTTCGGGCGACGAAACCGACTTCGACTTCGGCGCCTGGCTGCAGGCCGCGCTGCAAAACGCCTGGCTGCAGGAAGTCAGGGCGACACCAACGAACCGGACCGCATGACCATGAAAGCTCTGATCTCCAGCGCGCTGCGCGCCTTCACCGACCCCGGCCTGGCGCCGACCCGGCTGCCGGCGGCGCTGGGCAGCGTCGTCGGCCATCTGCAGTCGCTCGCGCTGCTGGCGGCGCGGCTCTACGTGGCCCGCGTCTTCTTCACGTCGGGCCTGAGCAAGCTGCACGACTGGTCGGCCACGTTGGCGCTCTTCAACGACTACTACCAGGTGCCGCTGCTGCCGCCGACGCTCGCGGCCTATCTGGGCGCGGCGGGCGAACTGGCCATCCCCGTGCTGCTGGTGCTCGGCCTGGCCGGGCGCTTCGCCGGCGCCGGCCTGTTCGTCGTCAACCTGATGGCCGCGCTGTCACTGCCGGCCGAGGACTTGTCGGTGGCCGGCGAGATGCAGCACATCCTCTGGGGCGTGCTGGCCTTGGGCATCGCGCTGTTCGGTGCGGGCCGCTGGTCGGCCGATGCCTGGTTGGCGCGACGACCCCGTTGATCAGCGTGGGCGCAGATCCTGCGGCCGCATGGGCAGGTCCAGATATGCAGGCAGGCTCTTGGAGCCGTCACGCGGGATGACGCGGGTCTTCTCGATCCCACGCAAGGCCGCTTCGTCCCATTTGGGATCGGGGCTCGGCCTGATGACCTTCATGCCCAGGATTTGACCGTCCGGAGTCACGAAAACGCGAATCTCCACCTCGGGATTGGCAGTTCCCTCGGCGTCGAAGGTCGTGTTTTGGCTGATGCGCTGCCTTATCAGGCCGATCCAGCTCGCCGACGGTGCGGCGTTCTGCAGGGCGGTTCCCGTGGAGGCCTGAGCGCCGGTCGCGCCGGCCAGGCCCTGGATGCGGCGCAGCTGCTGCTGGCGCAAGGCCTCGCGGCGGGCGTCGGCCTCCTTGGCCTCTTTCGCCTCCTTGGCGTCCTTCGCGGCCTTGTCGGCTTTCTCTTTCTTGCGGTCCTGCTCTTCCTTGGCTGCTTTTTCCTTGGCAAGCCTGTCCTGGGCTTCCTTCTCGCGCTCCAGCCGGGCGGCGTCCTCGCGGGCCTTGTCTTCCTTGAGCTTCTTCGCCTTCGCGATGGCGATCTCCGCCTCGCGCTGTTCCTGGGCTGCTTCTTCGGCGGCGCGCTGCCGGGCCTTGGTGTCGGGCCTGGGCGCCTCGGGCTCGGGCTCGGGCGGCAGTTGTTCCCTGGGCGCGGCCACCTGGGGCACGGATGACCACAGCTCGGCCTCGAAGGCCGGCGAGTTGTCGCTGTGCCAGTGCAGGCCCCAGCTCAGCGCGAGGATCAGCAGGCCGTGGGCCAGCAGCGCCAGCGCGAGGCCGCGGCCTATGCCGGCCGCCTCGGGGGGGCGCAGGGTCGCGGTGCTCATCAGTGGGTCGACGCGCCGCTCTTCACGGCCAGGCCCACGCGCTGCACGCCGGCGCGCTGCAGCGTGTCCATGACCTGCACGACGGCCTCGTACTTGACGGCCTTGTCGGCCGAGATGACGACGGGGTTGGTCGCGTCGCCGCCCTGGGCCTTCTTCACGCGCTCGGCCAGGCGGTTCACCGGGATGGACTCGGGTTCGAGCTGGTCGAGCTTGATCCTGAGCTTCTCGTCGGTGCCGACGATGACCTGGATGACGTGCTCGGGCTGCTGGCGGCTCTTGCCCACGCTGGGCAGGTCGACGAGGCCGGTCGTGATCAGCGGCGCGCTGACCATGAAGATGATGAGCAGCACCAGCATCACGTCGATGAAGGGGACCATGTTGATCTCGTTCATCGTGCGGCGTCGGCGGCCGCTCCGGCTCGAAACGGCGGCCATCAGTGTTGGGTGGCGTTGCGTTGCAGGATGTTGGAGAACTCCTCGATGAAGGTCTCCAGCGTGATGGCGCTGCGGTCGATCTGGCGCGCGAAGCGGTTGTAGGCCAGCACGGCGGGTATGGCCGCGAACAGGCCGATGGCCGTGGCGACCAGGGCCTCGGCGATGCCGGGCGCGACCGTGGCCAGCGTGACCTGGGTCAGGTTGGACAGGCCGACGAAGGCGTGCATGATCCCCCAGATCGTGCCGAACAGGCCGACATAGGGCGACACCGAGCCGACCGACGCGAGGAAGGACAGATTGCTCTCCATCGCGTCCAGCTCGCGCTGGAAGCTGGCGCGCATCGCGCGGCGGGCCGCGTCGAGCAGGGCGCCGGTGTCGGACACGCGCTTCTCGCGCAGCTTCAGGAACTCGCGCATGCCGGAGGCGAAGATGCGCTCCAGCGGCGCGCCGTCGCTGCGGTTGCCGACCGACTGGTAGAGGTCGTTGAGGTTCTTGCCGCTCCAGAACTCGGCCTCGAAGGCGTCGTTGCGGCGCTTGATCTGGCCCAGGCCGATCAGCTTGCCGAAGATGACGCTCCAGCTCGCGAGCGACACCAGCAGCAGGCCGGCGATGACGAGCTGCACCGCGAAGCTGGCGTGCAGGATCAGGGAGACGATGGAGAGGTCTTGGTTCATAAGGTGATCGCCGCGACGACCGTGTCGGGCAGGCGTTGGGGTTTCAGGTCGCCGGCGCGCACGCAGCCGATGCGGATCTCGCCCTCGGCGAGCAGCGTGCTGCCGCGCAGCGCGCGCTGGCGCACGACGAGGCTGGCGCGGCCCGCGGGCTCGGGGTCGACGGTGATGGTCAGCAGGTCGTCCAGGCGCGCCGGCGCGACGTAGCGCAGGCTGGTGGCAGCGACGACGAACATCAGGCCGGTGTCCTCGCGCAGGGCGTGCTGCTCGACGCCGGCCGCGCGCAGCCACTCGGTGCGGGCGCGCTCGAAGAACTTCAGGTAGTTGGCATAGAACACGATGCCGCCGGCGTCGGTGTCTTCCCAGTAGACGCGGACGGGGAATTCGAAGCCCGGCGCCGCACGGCCGCCCGAAGGCGCCGGAGCCCCCTCGGGGGGCAGAGAGCGAAGCGAACGTGGGGGCACCATGTTCATGCCAGCACCCCGCGCAGGCGGGCAATGGCCTCCTGCAGGTCGTCCATCGACGACGCGAAGGACAGGCGCATCCAGCGCTGCGGGTCGGCGAGGCCGAAATCGCGGCCGGGCGTCAGCGCGACCTGGGCGCTCTGCAGCAGCTCGTGGGCGAAGGCCCAGCTGTCGGCGTGGAATCGGCTCACGTCCATCCACGCATAGAAGGCGCCGTCGGGTGCGACGGGCACGGTCAGGCCCAGCTCGTTCAGCGCCGGCACGACGAAGTCGCGGCGCTGCTTCAGCACAGCGCGGCGGCGTTCGAACTCGGCGATGGACTCCGGCTCGAAGCAGGCCAGGGCCGCCTTCTGCGCCAGCGTGGACGCGCAGATGTAGAAGTTCTGAGCCAGGCGCTCGATGGCCGGCACGAGGGCAGGGGGCAGCACCAGCCAGCCCAGCCGCCAGCCCGTCATGCCGAAGTATTTGGAGAAGCTGTTGACGCTGACGATGTCCTCGCCGAGCGCCAAGGCCGTGTGGCCGAAATGTTCCTCGTAGCTCAGCGGCAGGTAGATCTCGTCGACGACGGTCACGCCGCCGCGCCCGCGCACGAAGCCGGCCATGTCGGCCAGCACCTCGGGCGCGATGGAGGTGCCGGTCGGGTTGCTCGGCGAGGCCAGCAGCACGCCGCGCGTGGCCGGCGTCCAGGCTTCGCGCACCTGCGTCGCGTCGAGCTGGAAGCGGCCGGCGGCGCTGGTGGGCAGCAGGCGCGGCGTCGCGTCGGCGGCCGTCACGAAGTGGCGGTTGCAGGGGTAGCAGGGGTCGGGCATCAGCACCTCGTCGCCGCGCTCGAAGAGGGCGAGGCAGGCGAGCTGCAGCGCTGCCGACGCGCCGGCCGTGACGGCGATGCGCTCCGGCGCGATGGCGAGGCCGAAGCGCTGGCCGTACCAGCGCGCAATGGCTTCGCGCAGCGCCGGCAGGCCGAGGGCATCGGTGTAGGGCGTGGGGCCCTGGGCGACGCGGGCGGCGGCATCGCGCACTGCGGGCGCGGCGCCGAAATCGGGTTCGCCGATGTTGAGGCGGATCATGCGCCGGCCACCTCGGGCCGGGTCGCACAAGGGGCCGGCCGCGACCTGGGCCGCGGCCTTGGCCAGCTCCATCACATAGAAGGGCTCGATGCGGTCGAGCCGCGCGGCGAGCTTCATCGGGTCAGCGCTGCACCTCGACCGGGCGCAGGTCGCCGGCCGCGCGGTCCAGCACGCCGTTGACGTATTTGTGGCCGTCGGTGCCGCCGAAGGACTTGGCCAGCTCGACGGCCTCGTTGATGGCGACCTTGTAGGGAATGTCGAGGCAGTGCTTGAGCTCGTAGGCGCCGATCATCAGGATGGCGTGCTCGATGGGCGACAGCTCGGTGGTCTTGCGGTCGACGTGGCGGGCGAGGATGGCGTCGAGGTCGGCGGCCTCCTGCACGCAGCCGCCGAGCAGGGCGTCGTAGTGCTTCACGTCGAGCTTGGCATAGCCGTCCTGCTCGCGGCCCAGCGCCTCGATGGCGCCGATGTCCTCGCCGGTCAGCAGCCATTGGTAGAGGCCCTGCAGCGCGGCCTCGCGCGAGCGGCGGCGGGCCGACTTGGCCGGTGCGCGCTTGGTGGCGGGCTTGCCGGCGGTTTTGGCGGCCGTCTTGGGTGCGGTCTTCTGCGGTGCGTTCACTCGATCTCTTTCAGCAGGTTGGCCATCTCGACGGCGACGCGGGCGGCGTCGCGGCCCTTGGGCTCGGCGCGGGCCCAGGCCTGGGCCTCGTTCTCGACGGTCAGGATCGCGTTGGCGATCGGAATGCCGTGGTCCAGGCCGACGCGCGTCACGGCGGCGCCGCTCTCGTTGGCGACCAGTTCGAAGTGATAGGTCTCGCCGCGGATGATGCAGCCGAGCGCGATCAGCGCGTCGCAGTCGTTGCTCTCGGCCAGCGCCTGCAGGGCCAGCGGCACCTCGAGCGCGCCGGGCACGGTGACGTGGCGGATGGCCTCGGTCGGCACGCCCAGGCGCGACAGCTCGGCCAGGCAGGCGCTGGCCAGGGCCGACGTGATGGAATCGTTGAAGCGGGCCTGCACGATGGCGATCGTCAGCTCGCTGCCGTCGAGGGCGCCCTCGAAGCCGGGCCGGCCTTGGTCGGAGTCTTGCATCGCGGGTCTCTCCGGGTCAGCAGTTGGGGGGGGCGACGAAGCCGGTCACTTCGAGGCCGTAGCCGGTCATGCTGGGCATGCGGCGCGGGCTGCCGAGCAGCTTCATGCGGTGCACGCCCAGGGCCTTCAGGATCTGGGCGCCGACGCCGTAGGTGCGCAGGTCCATTGCGCCGCGCGGGGCCGGCGTGGCCTTTTCGGACTGGGCACGGGCCAGCACGCCGGCCGCGTCTTCGCCGCAGTTCAGCAGCACGGCGACGCCGGCCGGGCTGGCGGCGAGCGCGGCGAGCGCGGCGGGCAGGCCCCAGGAATGGCCGCAGGAGCCGGCTTCGAGCAGGTCCATGACGGACAGCGGCTCGTGCACGCGCACGAGGACCTCGTCGGCCGCGCTCCAGGCGCCGTGGCTGAGCGCGAGATGGGTGGCACCGGTGCGGTCGGTGAAGACCTGGCAGTCGAACTCGCCCTGGGCCGTGTTCAGGCGGCGCTGGGCGACGCGCGTGATGAGGCTCTCGTGGCGGCTGCGGTATTCGATGAGGTCGGCGATGGTGCCGATCTTCAGGCCATGCTCGGCGGCGAAGACTTCGAGGTCCGGCAGCCGGGCCATCGTGCCGTCGTCCTTCATGATCTCGCAGATGACCGACGTGGCCGACAGGCCGGCCATGCGGGCCAGGTCGCAGCCGGCCTCGGTATGGCCGGCGCGCATCAGCACGCCGCCGTCCTGGGCTTGCAGCGGGAAGATGTGGCCGGGCTGGACGAGGTCGCTGGCCTTGGCGTCGGCGGCGACGGCGGCCTGCACGGTGCGGGCGCGGTCGGCGGCCGAGATGCCGGTCGTGACGCCGGTGGCGGCCTCGATGGACACGGTGAAGGCCGTGCCATGCTGGGCGCCGTTGCGCCGCGTCATCGGCGGCAGCTGCAGGCGCTCGCAGTGTTCGCGCGGCAGGGTCAGGCAGATCAGTCCGCGGCCGTGCTTGGCCATGAAGTTGATGGCCGCGGGCGTGACGAGGTCGGCCGCGAGGACCAGATCGCCTTCGTTCTCGCGGTCTTCCTCGTCAACGAGGATGACCATGCGGCCAGCGGCCAGCTCGGCGACCAGCTCGGGGATGGGGGAGATGGGCATAGCCTGTGATTGTAGGTGGCGACCAGGAGGCTGTCGGGCTTGGGGCCGGGTGCGCGTTGGGCCTGCCAGGGGGCTGAGGCTAGGCGACGACGACGCTGCGGGCTCGCGCCCGCGAGGAGGAGCAACAACGCCTCAGCCCCCTGGCAGGCCCAACCCGAAGGGCCGAGACGATTTGCGGGGCAATCCGTCGTTGCCGGCTCGTTGTTGGGCACCACCCAACGCCTCGCCGGCGCCTAGCCTTGCCCCGCAACTCGCCTCGGCGCGCACCCGGCCCCAAGCCCGACAGCCTCCTAGGTTGGGCGCAGGCGAAGGCGCAGATCCGCGCCGACGGGCGTGGCTTCGACGAGGTGCCAGCGTCTGGCCTGGTCCAGCCCGGCCAGGGCGCCGAGCGTGGCCAGCGGCCGGCCTGCGCCGATCAGCAGCGGCGCCTGGTAGACCAGCAGTTCGTCGACGAGGCCGGCGTCGAGGAAGGCGCCGGACAGCGTCGGGCCGGCCTCGACATGCAGTTCGTTGATGCCCTGCGCGCCCAGCTCGGCCAGCAGCGCGGGCAGGTCGGCGCGGCCGGGGCCGATGACGCGGACCGCGCCCGGTGGCTGCAGGATGCGGGCCCCTGCCGGCATGCGGCCCTGCGGGTCGAGCACGATGCGCAAGGGCTGGCTGGCCGTCGGCACGAGGCGCACGTCCATGCGCGGGTCGTCGGCCAGCACGGTGCCGATGCCGGTCAGCACGGCGCCGGCGCGCTTGCGCCAGGCATGGCCGTCCGCGCGGGCGGCCTCGCCGGTGATCCACTGGCTGCGGCCGTCGGGCAGCGCGGTGCGGCCGTCCAGCGAGATGGCCGACTTCAGCCGCACAAAGGGCCGGCCGCGTTGCATGCGCGAGAAGAAGCCGGTGTTGAGTTCGCGTGCCGCGTCGGCGCTTGCGGCGTCGGCCAGCTCGACGGCGATGCCGGCGGCACGCAGGCGTGCGATGCCCTGGCCGGAAACCAGCGGGTTCGGATCCTCGACGGCGACGACGACGCGGGCGACGCCGGCGGCGATCAGCGCATCGCAGCAGGGCGGCGTGCGGCCGTGGTGGGAGCAGGGCTCCAGCGTGACGACAGCGGTTGCGCCGTGCACATCATGGCCGTGCGCGGCCGCATCATGCAGCGCCATGACCTCGGCATGGGCCTGGCCGGCGGGCTGGGTGTGGCCGGAGCTGAGGACCTGGCCGCTGGCCGAAAGGATGACGCAGCCGACGCGGGGGTTGGGGTCGGTGAGGCCGATGGCCTGCTCGGCCAGCGCGAGGGCCTGGCGCAGAGCGGCGGGGATGTCGAGGACGGGCATCCGCCCAGTCTAGCCAGGGCGCAAGGCTAGGGCTGCAACTGCACGGTGCTGTAGTCGATGAAGATGCCGGATGCGGGGGCCGGGGCCGGCGCGGTCGGGCAGGCCACGTCGCCGCGGACGACGAGGAAGTTCTGACGGGCGAGCGGACGGGCCACGCCCCGATAGAGGTCGGGGTGCTCTTCGTTGTCGATCAGGAATTTGCTGGGCTTGCCGTCGGCAAGATAGTCGTAGCCATTCGCCGTGTTGGCCAGGAAGGTGTAGCCGTTGCCGTTGTAGTCGGCGCTGTAGCGGCAGACGCGGAACTGGGCCGAGTCGGTTCCGACGCTCAAGCCGGTGAGCGACACCACCCCCCACCAGTTGGGCGTGGTCTGGGTGTTGGGATAGACGATGCAGTTGTAGTTGACGAAGCTGCGTGTGGCAACGGGGCTGGAAGGCGCATCGCTGAAGCATTGCGGGGTTCCCGTGTAGCCGGCATTGGGCGCCAGCCGCGTCCTGTTGTTGGGGTCCGAGAACTGGCTGGGTATCAGGGTGACCGTGGCCGACACCAGCGGCAGCGCAGGCGCCTCGGGTGCGGTCGGATTGGCCGGGTTGGTGCTGGAGAAGCGGATGCTGCCGCTGACGAGATAGGCCGTCGTGCTGCTGCAGTTCACCAGGTCGCTCGCGTACCGCAGCGACACGGTGGCGTCGATCGTGCAGGTGCTGGTGATGACGCCGGTCAGGTTGTTGAACACCCACACCGTCTGGCCTCCGCCGCCTGGCCGGAAGGTGCTGCGCTGCCCATGTTCGTTTTCCAGATCCTTGGCATCAGCGGGAATGGCTGGATTGCGCCCGCTCGGCGTCCGGATGCCGCTGGTCGGCGGCGTGATGCCGGTGGCGCCCGAGAAGGCGGGGTCGGTCCGTGACACGATGCTCTCCAGCTTGATGCTGCCCTGCTGGTTGGCGCGGTCCTGCCAGGTGACCAGGACCGACATGGTGCGCGCGCGCGGTTCGGCGGAGCCATTGACGAGGGGCGTCACGATGCGCGTGAGCGTGTAGATGGCGTTCAGGCTCGTGCCCGGGACGTTCTGCGGGTCCTGGGTCACGATGCTGTTGTCGTAGTCCTGCGTCGTCGTGTTGCCGGCCGGCCTCCGGAGCAAGGCGAACGACCGCAGGTTCGCCAGCTCCGCCTGGGCGATCCGCATGGCGTCGCCGCGCTGCCTGGCGACGTCGCCACCACGGCGCAGATTGGCCAACAGGCCCACCAGGGCCACCATGCCGAAGGACATCACCAGCAGCGCGACCAGGGCTTCGATCAGCGTGACGCCGCGTTGATGCCCGGCAACGCGGCGAAGGAGGAATTGCTTGGACTTCATGGCCGGCTCAATAGTTGTCGATCCAGCTGCCGGGCACGCGCACGAAGCTGCCCATGCGGTTGCTCAGCTGGTCGGCGATGGCCTGCTGGTAGACGATGTCCATCGCGCCGCTGGTCTGCATACCCTTGCCGACGAGCACGATGCCGTTGATCAGCGAAGGATTGCCGGTGGTGTTGTTCCAGCCCAGGCTGCCGGTTGCCACCACCATGCCGTTGATGACGAAAGGCCCGCTGAGGCTGATGTCGCCGTCGGCGATGATCAGCACCGGATCGGCGAGCGAGCCGATCGTCTTGTTGCTGCTGAAATTCATCGAACCGGCGACCCAGAGGATGCGCGTGCCGGCGTTGTAGGCCGTCAGCAGCGCGTCCGAACAGTCGCCGCTGCAGGTCACGGTACGCAGCGATGGATGCTGGAAGTAGCGCGGGGACGCGGCCCCCATGTACATCTTGAAGACGTCGGTGCCCGGCAGGCTCAGCGTCGGGTCGTTCTGGACGCGCACCTGATCGAGCGATGTGCCGGGCACGCTCTGCATCAGGCTGTCGTTCATGCCCGACCAGGTGCCCCCGATGGCGAGCAGCGAGCCCGCCGAGCGCGGGTCGGTGTTGTGCAGGCCCAGACCCGTGCCGCTAATGCCGAGGTCGCCCTTGACGATCAGCGGTGCCGCCGGAGGCGTCCGGACCGCGCTGACCAGGGCGATCTTCGAATAGAAGCGGACGAGGGCCATTTGCTGCTTGCTGCGGCCGCCGATGTCGGAACTGTTGCAATGGTCGACCACGCTGTCCGTGCACCCCAGCGAGCGCAGTTCTATGGTGCCGCCGCGGAACCCCGCCTGCGCCAGGATGCCGAAGCTCGGCGTCAGGTCCGTGCCGGCCGCCGCGGCCGGCGGCACGCGCGTGTTGATGTCGGGGCAGCGGCAGGCCCACCCCAGGTTGGCGGCGTCGCGCGTGCAGTCCGCCAAGATGCCGTTGTAGGAGGACAGCGTCAGCGCGATGCTGCGATCCGCCGGGTTGATCTGCAGGTATTTGTCGGCGAAGCGCTTGCCGCCGACCGCCAGCGGCTTGCAGTTGGCGTCGATGGCGGGCCCGTTCAGTTGCGCCAGTGCCCACTCGAGGCCGCCTTCCGCGACCTCCTGGGACAGCGCGGCGCGTGCATAGCTGCCCGCGATGCGTTGCTCGAACATCAGCCCGCGGTTGGCATAGGCCGCAAGCAGGGCCATCACGAGGAACAGCATCATGACCACGACCAGCGTCGCGGCTCCCTGTTCGCGCCGTCTTGACGGAAGTGGGCTGCGCATCATGGTGGGCATGCTCCGATGATTGCTTCCGTGCGAATGCGCTCGGTGCCGGTCAGCGTCCTGACGACGTTGGCGTCGTGCTTGGCTTGGCCGACGATCTGGAAGCTGACCTCGCGCACGTTCTGGCGGGGGCAGGAGTCGGATGCAGTGGTCGTCGTCGGGTCGCAGGGTTGGTCGCAGAATTCGCCGAGATTGACGAACTGGTCGCTCAGATTGACGCTGAAGTTCTTGATCCGCAGATTGTCCGGGTCGGTGATGGGTTGCCAGTTCGGCTGGCCATTGGCACCCAGGCCCAGTTTCAAATAGAGCACCTCGGTCTGCTTGTCCCACATGAATCCGAACTGCTCGTTGCCCGAGGGCGTGCCGGTGGGGGAGTAGATGAAGGTGACGGGATCCTGGCGGGCGTAGAGATAGCTCACGACCACGTTGCCGGTATCTTTGTCGGTGGTCACGGTCAGCGGCGCATAAAGATTGGCGATGGCGGTGCTGGGGCCGCTGCCGACCGCCTTGGCCGGCGCCCAGACCCCGAGGTCGGCCTGGCCTCGAAAGCCGGCACGCCGCATCTCCTGCTGCAGCAGGTCGGCTGCGGTGCGCAGATCCTGCTGGACCTGGGTTTCGAGCATCAGCCGGCGGTGTTCGCTGATCTGGTTGACCGCGACCAGAGAGGCGCCTGCCGCCACGATCAGGCCGACGGTGATGCCCACCATCAGCTCGACCAGACCCAGGCCGTGCTGATGCCGGCCGGCTTGTTTCATTAGCATGCTGGGTACCCGCCGATGCTGGCACTGGGCGAGCAGACGTGCACCCGCCCCATGTCGTTAAGTTGGATGCGCAACTGGGCGCCGGTGCGCTGGCCCGTCACCGTGAGCCGGAAGTTCTGCGGGGTCGCGTAATGCAGGTTGCGCGTGAAGCTCAGTGCATTGCCCGCCGGCCAGGAATCGGCCGTGGCCAGGAAAGACACGCCCGTACTCTTGGGCAGCAGAAACTCACGCACCATGGCGCTGCTGCCGTTCCTGCAGACCTTGGCGCTGGCGACATCGCAGCCGCAGGTATCGAAGACGCTCTGCGTCACCAGACGGGCGCAGCTGATCTGGCTGTCGACCGACGGCTCCAGGTGCAGGTCCAGCACATCGCCGACCGCATTCGTCTCCGACTTCGCGAAGTTGATCATGCTCGTGAGTTCCCCCATGGCGGCCACGACGCGGCGGCGCTCCATCATGTCGGCCAGAGAGGGGCTGGCCAAGGCGACGATCACGCCGAGCACGACCAAGGCCACCAGAACCTCCACCAGCGTAAGCCCGCGGCACGAGGTTGTCGGATGCAGGGGCGTGCGGAGCTGTTGCATGATCAGCGCGCCCAGCAAGTCGAACGGGTGTCGACATTGTTCGCATCGGTGGCCAGGTAGGTCAGGACGGCGCCGTCCAGCTGGACGCCCATCGTGGCGCAGGTCGTGTCGTTCTTCTGGGGGCCTGAGGAATTCACGGCGGCGGAGACGACATAGCCGGACGTCAGCGAGGGCGGGTTGCCAATGCCCGCGATGCTGACGGCATAGGAATTCGTGATGGCGCTGGTATTCACGTTCAGAGCGACAAGGTCCGACGCATAGCTGCTGAGGTTCGTGCGGTAACGCTCCTGCGCCTGCACTACGGCCGTCAGCACGGCCATCGCATCGGCGCGCCGGCTGCGCTGCAGGAAGGACGTGTACATCGGATAGGCCACGGCCGCCAGGATGCCGGCGATGACGACCACCACCATCAGCTCGATCAGCGAAAAGCCGCAATGGGCCTGGCGAAGAGACTGGCGCATGGACCGATTCTCAGCAGCACGGCCCGGCCCTCTTTGGGGTGAATTGCCGCTTGTCCTGTCAATCCTGCCGCTGGTCGGAATCCACCGCGAATGAAGGGTTCAGGCACATTTCGTCATGCCAGACATCTTCGGGCCGGTGTAGCAGCTGCGCACACGGCCCGTGATGGCGATGACCTGGCGCACGCCGCTGCCGCCGGCCAGCTTCAGTTCGACGCTGCCGGTCTGCGTCACGAGGCCCTGGCGATGCTGGAACTCCAGCGTCTCGGCATTGCTCTGCAGCGTGAGCGGTCGGCTGGAAGGCAGCCATTCGGCCTTGATGATTTCGCCGCCTGGCGTCCTGCAGATCGCCTGGCCGCCGGCGCAATCGCAGCCATTGCGGGTGCCGGTGTGCAGCACATAGCAGGCGTTGGCCCCCTTGCCGCTGACGCGGAAGTAGACCGAGTCGCTCAGCCGTGCGGCCTCGCTGCGGGCGAAGCGCAGGTCGCTGGCCAGTGCTTCGGCATGGGCGCGCAAGGCCTGTTCCTGGCGCATCTGCTGCATGGCCGGCAGGGCCTGGCCGAGCAGCACGGCACCGATGCCGAGGGCCACGCAGACCTCGACGACGGTGAAGCCGCGGTTGCCGTGGCGGGTGCTGGTGTTGCGGGTCATCGCGCTTCCCTCGGTTCGTTGCTGTGGAACGAACTCTAGGAAGCAGGCATCGCCGCGTCTTTCCCTCCGAGGGCGGATCGGCGGGGGATGGGGTGGGGCGCATCCCCCTTGCCTCCCTCCGAAGAGGGAGGGGGAAACCCGGGGTCAGATCTCGCGGATCAGCTGACGGAACTCGTCGACGTCCTCGAAGCTGCGGTAGACCGACGCGAAGCGCACATAGGCGACCTTGTCGATGCGCTTCAGCTCGCGCATGACCAGTTCGCCAAGACGCGTGGACGCGATCTCGCGGGCGCCGCTGGCCAGCAGCTTTTCCTCGATGCGGTTGATGGCCGCGTCGATCTGCTCGACGCTGACCGGCCGCTTGCGCAGCGCCAGCTGCATGGAGGCGCGCAGCTTGGTGGCATCGAAATCGGCGCGCCGCCCGTCCTTCTTGACGACCGAGGGCAGGGCGATGTCGGCCCGCTCATAGGTCGTGAAGCGCTTGTCGCAGGACAGGCAGCGGCGCCGGCGCCGGACGACGTCGCCCTCGTCCGATTCCCGGGTCTCGGCGACCTGGGTCTCGGTGTGAGAGCAGAACGGGCAGCGCATCGGGTCGGTTTAACCGCGGTAGACCGGGAAGGCGGCCGTCAGCGCGGCGACCTTCGCGCGCACGGCGGCCAGGTTGGCCTCGTCGTGCGGCTTGTCCAGCACATCGGCGATCAGGTGGGCGGTCTGGCGGACCTGCTCTTCCTTGAAGCCGCGCGTCGTCATGGCCGGCGTGCCCAGGCGGATGCCGCTGGTGACCATGGGCTTCTGCGGGTCGTTGGGGATGCCGTTCTTGTTGCAGGTCATGTGGGCGGCGCCGAGGATGGCCTCGGCTTCCTTGCCGGTCAGGTTCTTGGGGCGCAGGTCCACCAGCATGACGTGGCTCTCCGTGCCGCCGGAGACGATGCGCAGGCCGCGCTCGATCAGCGTGTCGGCCAGCACCTTGGCGTTCTTGACGACCTGGGCCTGGTAGGCCTTGAACTCGGGCGACAGCGCTTCCTTGAAGGCCACGGCCTTGCCGGCGATGACGTGCATCAGCGGGCCGCCCTGGATGCCCGGGAAGATCGCCGAGTTGATCTTCTTGGCGATGTCTTCCTTGTTCGTCAGGATGATGCCGCCGCGCGGGCCGCGCAGGCTCTTGTGCGTGGTGGACGTGACGACGTCGGCGTGGGGCAGCGGGTTGGGGTAGACGCCCGCGGCGATCAGGCCGGCGTAGTGGGCCATGTCGACCATGAAGTAGGCGCCGATCTCCTTGGCGATCTTGCCGAAGCGCTCGAAGTCGATGCGCAGCGAGTAGGCGGACGCGCCGGCGATGATGAGCTTGGGCTTCTTCTCGCGGGCCAGGGCTTCCATCGCGTCGTAATCGATCTCTTCCTTGGCGTTGAGGCCGTAGGAGATGACGTTGAACCACTTGCCGCTCATGTTCAGCGCCATGCCGTGGGTCAGGTGGCCGCCTTCGGCCAGGCTCATGCCCATGATGGTGTCGCCGGGCTGCAGCAGCGCGAAGAACACGCCCTGGTTGGCCTGGGAGCCGCTGTTGGGCTGCACATTGGCGAACTCGGCGCCGTAGAGCTGCTTCAGGCGGTCGATGGCGAGCTGTTCGACGACGTCGACATATTCGCAGCCGCCGTAGTAGCGCTTGCCGGGATAGCCCTCGGCGTACTTGTTGGTCAGCTGGCTGCCCTGGGCCTGCATGACGGCCGGCGAGGTGTAGTTCTCGCTGGCGATCAGCTCGATGTGGTCTTCCTGGCGGCGGTTCTCGTTCTGGACCGCGGTCCAGATTTCGGGGTCGACCAGGGCGAGGGTGGAGGTGTTGCGGTCAAACATGGCTGGTGTTCCGAAGGTCAGGCGATGCGTCCCCGGCGCTCGCGGCGCGTGCGTGCGCGGGGCTGCCCAGGCGAACGGCTGATGGCGGGTTGATCCGCCTCACGCTCCCCGGTGGTGGCCCACCTCGGGTCAGCTCGTGACCCTGATCGCCAGTCGCGTGAGCGCCCAGTGTAGTTCAGCGCAGCAGCGCGACCTGCGCCGACTCGCCCGCCGGCGCGGATGCGGCCTCGCGCAGCGGGCGCGCGCTGGCACTGGGCGGCACGGCGCGGCCCGCGGCCACCGCCTTGAGCAGGTCGTGCTCGGCCAGCACGCGCGAGGCGTAGCCGGTGTCCTCGGGCAGGTTGGCCGCGCCGACGTAGTAGCGCAGGCCTTCCTCCAGGCTGCCGCCGCGCTGGATGCATTCCTTCAGCACCTGCACGCCGACGCGCAGATTGGTCACCGGGTCGAAGGCGGCCAGCGTGCCGCCGAAGGCCTCGTATTTGTCGTCGTGCACGCGGGTCATGACCTGCATCAGGCCCTGGGCGCCGACGGCGCTCTGCGCGAACGGGTTGAAGCCCGACTCGATGGCCATGATGGACAGGATCAGCATCGGCTCGACCTTGGCGCGGTTGCCGACGGCCCAGGCTTCCTGCACGAGGCGGCTGATGGGCTCGGGGGCGACGTGGTAGCGGCGTGCCAGCCAGTGGGCCACGGCGGCCTGCTGGCGGCTGAGCTCGCGCGGGTCGGTGGCGGTGGCGCGGGCGATGGCGTCCGGCTCGGCCGCGGCCAGCAGCGTGTTGCCTTCGGCCTCGGCGCGGGCCTCCTGGCGGGCGCTCAGCCAGCCGAGGGCGGCCGATTCCAGGCTCTCGCGCAGGCCGGCCTGGCTTGTGAACACCAGCAGCACCGTCACCACGGCCAGGCCGACGAGGGCCAGCGTGTTGTGGCTGACCACGAGCAGACCGTTGCCGATGTCCTTCACGAACAGCGACGCTGCATCCCGCGTGTGGCGAGCCAGGCTGATCAGGTCTTGACGTGTCGTCATGCGACTCCTTGTGTCGCGGCCCGCCACAGGCTGCCTGCGTGTCGAAGCGGGCGGTCCGGACGGGGCGACGGTGATAATTTCCCGGCCATTGCTCTGGGTCTGTGGCACCTCAGTGCCCGGTGGACCCGGCCGGTTGGGCTTCAGTACAAACCCGAGGCGACGAATTCTCCACGGGTCAAAGATAACCCGTCAAGGCTGTTTTGGCCGATCGAAACTACTTTAAGTTATGAAATACAGCGACCTGCGGGACTTCATCAGCGGCCTGGAGGGGCTGGGAGAGCTCAAGCGCGTGGGTGAAAAAGTCTCGCCCGTACTGGAGATGACGGCCCTCAGCGACCGCGTGCTGCGGGCCGGCGGACCGGCCCTGCTGTTCGAGTCGCCGACCGGCTTTTCCACGCCCGCCTTGACCAATCTTTTCGGGACGACCCGGCGCGTCGCGCTCGGCATGGGCGCCGAGTCGCTGGCCGATCTGAGGGACGTCGGCCGCGTGCTGGCCAGCCTGAAGGAGCCCGAGCCGCCCAAGGGCCTGAAGGACACGGCCAAGCTGCTGCAGATGGCCAAGGCGCTGTGGGACATGAAGCCCGCCGTGCAGCGCCGCGCCGCCTGCCAGGAAGAAGTGCTGGAAGGCGCTGAAATCGATCTCGGCCGCCTGCCCATCCAGACCTGCTGGCCGGACGACGCCGCCCCCCTGATCACGTGGGGTCTGGTCATCACGCGAGGCCCCACGCGCACGCGCCAGAACCTCGGCATCTACCGCCAGCAACTCATCGGCGCGCGCCAGGTCATCATGCGCTGGCTGGCCCACCGCGGCGGCGCGCTGGACTTCCGCGACCATGCGCTGGCCCATCCTGGCGAGCCTTTCCCCATCGCGGTGGCGCTGGGTGCCGACCCGGCCACCATCCTCGGCGCCGTCACGCCGGTGCCGGACAGCCTGTCCGAATACCAGTTCGCCGGCCTGCTGCGCGGCTCGCGCACCGAGCTCGTCAATACCGGCGTTGGCCGCCTGCCGCTACAAGCGCCGGCCTCGGCCGAGATCGTGCTGGAAGGGCACATTCCGCCGGCCGAGCCCGGCTACACCGGCGTCAGCGAGCGCGGCGTGCCGCTGAAGGAGAAGGGCGGCTATCTGCACGCACTGGAAGGCCCCTTCGGTGACCACACCGGCTATTACAACGAGCAGGACTGGTTCCCCGTTTTCGAGATCACGCGCCAGACGCAGCGCCGCAGCCCGATCTACCACTCCACCTACACCGGCAAGCCGCCGGACGAGCCCGCGATCCTGGGCGTCGCGCTCAACGAGGTCTTCGTGCCCATCCTGCAGAAGCAGTTTCCCGAGATCGCCGACTTCTACCTGCCGCCCGAGGGCTGCAGCTACCGGATGGCGGTCGTGTCGATCAAGAAGGCCTACCCGGGCCACGCCAAGCGCCTGATGTTCGGCATCTGGAGTTTTTTGCGCCAGTTCATGTACACCAAGTTCATCGTCGTCGTGGACGACGACATCGACACGCGCAACTGGCAGGAAGTCATCTGGGCCATCACGACCCGCATGGATCCGGTGCGCGACACGACCCTGGTCGACAACACGCCCATCGACTACCTCGACTTCGCATCGCCGGTCAGCGGCCTGGGCGGCAAGATGGGACTGGACGCGACCAACAAATGGCCGGGCGAGACCGACCGCGAGTGGGGCCGCGGCATCAGCCTGCCGGCCGAGGTCACGAAGCGGGCCGAGGCGCTATTCGGGCAACTCTTCTTGAAGCCCTGAAGCCGCTCGCCTACTGTTGGAGTGCCTATTCAGGCACAACCTCTGGCGCAATCTTTGCGCGCCAGGAGCCCAGTGGCAGATTGCCTCTGAGCCCCAAGGTGGCCTCGCCACCCACCCCGCCCGGCCTTTCAAGCCCGGCGGGGTTTCTATTTGTGCGGCTCGTTCAGCGGCCGGCCCACCAGGCCAGCGTTTCGTAGACGATGTTGCGCACCCGCGCAAAACCCTCGGCCGACGGGCACCAGTCGTCGAAGCGGGTCAGCGCGTCGTCCCGCAGCCCGACGGGCGCCGGCACGATGCCGATGCCCAGCGGCCCGGCCATGCGTTCGAAGGCGCGCACGGCGCGGCGCATATGGCCGTCGTCGGTGACCAGCAGCACCTGCTTCACGCCCGCGGCGGCCAGCATGGGCAGCGAGTTGGCCGCGTTCTCGCGCGTGTCGCGCGAGCGGGATTCGGCCCAGCGCAGCGGCAGGCCGTAGTCCTCGGCCGCGACGCGGGCCACGATCTCGGCCTCGGGCTGGCTCAGCTCCATCGCCGTCCAGCCGATGCCGCCGGCGAAGGCCAGCGGCCAGCCCGTATGCCGGGCCAGCCAGACGCCATAGGCCAGGCGTTCGGCAGTCAGGCGCTTGGGCGCGCCCGCGTCGTACTCCGGCAGATGGCGATGCGCGCCACCGCCCAGCACAAGCACGGCACCATCGCGGCGGCCCTGCAGCGCGTCGACCTGGGCGCGGCTCAGGGCCGCCGGCGCGCCGGTCGCCCGGCTCAGCAGTTCGCCGGCCGCCTCGGTGGCCGACAGCCAGGCCAGCGCCAAGGCCAGCCCAAGCATCCAGCCGCCCCAACGCCGGCCGCGCTTGAGGCGCCAGCCGCCCCAGGCCGCCAGCAGCAGCATCGGTGCGGGCGGCAGCGCGGCCGCCAGCAGCAAGGTCTTGAAACCGGAGTAATCGAGGGCGAGGCTCACGGCCGGCATCATCGCCGACATCAATAATGCGGAACCGTGATGACCGACCGCCGCTCCCTCCTCCGTTTCGCCCTCCGGACCCTGGCCGCGCTCGCCGCAGTCGTCATGCTGGCCCTGCTGGCCGCGACGCTCGCGCTGCCCGGCTGGATCACCGGCCGCGGTGCGGCCCTCGCCACCGAGGCCCTGGGCCGGCCCGTGCACATCGAGCGGGCACGCTTCCAGCCCTGGCGGCTGGCCGTCGTCGTCGAAGGGCTCAGCATCGCCGGCACCGCCGCCGACCAGCAGCCGCTGTTCAAGCTCGACAAGCTGGACGCCGCGCTGTCGCTGCGCTCGCTGCTGCGGGGCCGCGCGGTCGTCGAGTCGCTGGCGCTGACCCGGCCCGAGCTGCGCGTGGCCCGTCTCGCCGAGGGCCATTACGACATCGACGACCTGATCCAGCGCTTTGCCGGCAAGCCCGCCGCCAAACTCGAGCCCGCGGAGCCCGAGTTCGCCATCTACAACATCGAACTCAGCGACGGCTTCTTCGCCTTCGACGACCGACCCGTGCAGCGCAAGCACGAGCTGGCCGGCCTGCGGCTGGCGCTGCCCTTCGTGTCGACGCTGCCGGCCGATGTGGCCGTCAAGCTGCTGCCGCGGCTGAGCGGCAAGCTCGACGGCGTCGCCTTCGACAGCCACGCGGAGGCGCTGCCCTTCGAGGACGACGCCAGCGCCCGGTTGTCGTTCAAGCTCGCCGGCCTGGACCTCGCGCCGCTGGCCGCCTACATCCCGGCCAGCGCGCCGCTGCGCCTCGCCACCGGCAAGCTCGATGTCGACCTGGCCGTGGACTTTGCCGAGCATCCCAAGCAGCCGCCCGGCGTCAAGCTCAGCGGCGGCGTGCAACTGCACGAGCTGGCGTTGAACCACCCAGACGGCCAGCCGCTGCTGGGCCTCAAGCGCCTGAGCCTGCCATTGGCCGATGTGCAGCCGCTGCGCCGCCGGCTCGGCTTTGGCCGGATCCTCATCGAGTCGCCCAGCGCCTGGCTGCGCCCGCTGCCGCCCAGCCCGGCCGCGGCCGCCTCGGCGCCGGCTTCGGCCCAGCCCTGGCAGGTCAGCGTCGCCGGCCTGGAGGTCAAGGACGGCCGCTTCACGGCCCGCGATCTCGTGCTGGACGCCATCCAGCTGAAGCTCGGCCCGGCCGCCTGGCCGCTGAAGCAGCCGGCCCAGCTCGACGCCAGCCTGCGCCTGGACCAGGCCACGCTGAGCGCCAAGGCCAAGCTTGCGCCCGAACTGCTCGACGCCAGTGCCGAGCTGAACGGCCTCGCCGTCGAGCGCCTGGCCGCATGGCTGCCGCTGCCGGCCGGCATGCGCGTGGCGGCCGGCGTGTCGACCCAGGCCGCGCTGCAGGTCAAGGAGCCGCTGGCCGACGGCGCCGCGGACCGCGCCAGCCTGAGCCTCAAGGAGCTGCGGGCCAGCGATGTGCGCGTCAGCCTGGCTGGCGCGGCCAAGCCGCTGCTGACGCTGGCCGGCGCCCAGCTCGACCAGGCTGAGGTTGACCCTGGCCACCACGCCATCCAGTTGGGGCGGCTGAAGCTGGACGCGCCGCGTGCCCAGCTCGCCCGCGAGCCCGACGGGCGCCTCAGCATCGCCGCCTTGCTGCCGCGCGAGGGCGCCGCGCCAGCCCCGGCCCGCGTCCCGGCCTGGACGCTGCGCCTGGCCGGCCTCGACATCGAGCGCGGCGCACTGCGCTGGCGCGATGCCGCCGTGCCCGAGGGCGTGGCGCCCGTGGCCCTGGCCGTCGAGCCGCTGCGCCTGCAGCTCGGCGCGCTGGCCTGGCCGTCGGCCGCGCCGGTGCAGGCCCGGCTGTCGACCCAACTGGCCGCGCTGGGCGCCAACGACCAGCCCGTGGCCGCCAGCGCCGGCAGCCTGCAGTGGAGCGGCCGCGTCGGCCTGGCGCCGCTGTCGACCCGCGGCCGGCTGCAGGCCAAGGCCCTGCCGCTGCAGCTCTTCAACGCCTATCTCGACCCGGCCTGGGGCCTGCATCTGCAGCGCGCCGAGCTGGGGCTGAAGGCCGAGGTCAACGCCGCCCAGCAGACCGGCGGCTGGCAGGCCGGCGTGGATGGCGACATGCGCCTGGGCCCGCTGGCGCTGAAGCAGGTGCGGTCCATCGACGGCCAGCGCGTCGTCGGCGAAGACCTGCTGAGCTGGCAGGCGCTGCAGCTCGACGAGTTGAAGCTCGCGCTGGCGCCCGCGGCGCCGCCCAGGCTGACCGTGCGCGAGGCCGTGCTGGACGAGGCCTATGCCCGCCTCATCGTCAGCGAGCAGGGGCGCTTCAACCTGCGCGATGTCGGCCCGGCCGAGGCGGCGGCGGCGGCACCGGCAGCGTCGGGCCCGGCGCCCGAATTCGCCGTCGAACGCATCCGCGTGAACCGCAGCTTCGTCGACTTCAACGACCACTTCGTGCGCCCCAACTACAGCGCCCAGCTCAGCGACCTGCAGGGCTCGCTCGGCGCGTTCTCTTCGACGAGCCCCGTGATGGCGCCGCTGACGCTGCGCGGCAAGGTCGCCGGCACCGGCCTGCTCGAGATCGACGGCCAGCTCAAGCCGGGCGCGCCGCTGGCCATGGACATCGCCGCCAACGCGACCGACATCGAGCTCGCGCCGCTGACGCCCTATGCCGGCAAATACGCCGGCTATGCGATCGAGCGCGGCAAGCTGTCGACTCGGCTGCACTACAAAGTCGAGCCCGGTGGGATCTTGAGCGCCAGCAACCAGATCATCCTCAACCAGCTGACCTTCGGCGACAAGGTCGAGAGCCCGGACGCGACCACGCTGCCGGTGCGCTTCGCCGTGGCGCTGCTGAAGGACCGCAACGGCGTCATCGACGTGAATCTGCCGGTCAGCGGTTCGCTGAACGACCCGCAGTTCAGCGTCGGCGGCATCGTCTGGAAGCTCATCCTGAACCTGATCGGCAAGGCGCTGACCTCGCCGTTCTCGCTGTTCAGCGGCAGCGACGCGCCCGAGGAGGCCGAGATCGCCTTCGCGCCCGGAGGCGCCGAACTGGCCGACACGGCCAAGCTCGACCGCATCGCCCAGCTGCTGACCGACAAGCCCGGCGTGCAGCTGACGCTGACCGGCTGGGTCGACCCCGCCGCCGAGGCCGGCGCCATCCGCGAGCTGCGGCTGGGCAATGCGCTGAAGGCCGAAAACGCGGCCACGCCGGCCGACGCGCTCAAGCGCCTCTACCAGGCCACCAAGCTGCCCGACAAGCCCAAGAACTTCATCGGCATGGCCAAGGACATCCCGCCCGAGCAGATGCGTGCGCTGCTGCTGGCCAGCTATGCGGTCGACACGGAGGCCCTGCGCCAGCTCGCCGTGGCCCGCGCCGTCGCGGTGCGGGACGCGCTGCTGGCGCGCGGCGCGCCGAACGCCCGCGTCTTCGTCGCCGCGCCCAAGCTCTGCGACGCAGCTTGCGCCGCAGGCTGGCATCCCCATGTCGAACTGTCCCTCGGCGCCCACTGAAAGACCACCATGACCGCATCCCAGCTCGAACGCATCACCCTGGCCGGCGGCTGCTTCTGGTGCCTGGAGGCCGTCTACGAGCGGGTGCGCGGCGTGCACCATGTCGAGAACGGCTACAGCAACGGCCAGGCGGCCCATCCCAACTACGAGCAGGTCTGCAGCGGCCACACCGGCCATGCCGAGGTCGTGCGCGTCGACTTCGACCCCGCCGAGGTCTCGCTGCGCGAGCTGCTGGAGATCTTCTTCACCATCCACGACCCGACGACGCTGAACCGCCAGGGCGCCGACGCCGGCACGCAGTACCGCTCCGGCATCTACTGGCATAGCGACGCCCAGCGCCAGCTCGCGGCCGAGGTGCTGCGCGAGGCCAACGAGCACCATGGCGGCCGCGTCGTCACCGAGCTGCTGCCCGAGGCCAACTACCACCCGGCCGAGGCCTATCACCAGCACTACTACGCCCGCAACCCCGAGCAGGGCTATTGCGCCTTCGTCGTCGCCGGCAAGGTGGACAAGTTCCTGGCCAGCTTCAAGCGGCTCGTGAAGTGATGCTGGCCTGGCAGGGGCTGGGCCACCGCTACGCCGGGGCCGGGCAGTCGATCCGCTATGCCGACTTCGCGCTGCGCGGCGGCCGGCACCTGCTGCTGCGCGGCGCCTCGGGCTCGGGCAAATCGACGCTGCTGGCCCTGCTGGCCGGCCTGCTGCGCGTGCAGCAGGGCTCGTTGGAAGTGGCCGGCACCGACCTCACGGCGCTGGGCCCGCGCGAGCTGGACGCCTGGCGCGGCGCGACGCTGGGCTTCGTGCCGCAGCGCCTGCACCTGAGCGACGCGCTGACGGTGGCCGGCAACCTCGCGCTGCCCGCGCTGGCCGCAGGGCAGCGCGCCGACCCGGCCCGCGCCGCCGAGCTGCTGGAGGCACTGGACATCGCCGCGCTGGCCGGCCGCCGGCCGCACCAGCTCAGCGTCGGCCAGGCCCAGCGCGTGGCCCTGGCCCGCGCGCTGATGCGCCGGCCGCGCCTGCTGCTGGCGGACGAGCCCAGCGCCAGCCTCGACGACGAGCACACCGTGCACATGCTGGCCCTGCTGCTCGATGCGGCCGAGCGCGAGGGCTGCACGCTGGTCGTCGCCAGCCACGATGCGCGCGTCGTCGAGGCGTTGGGCGCGCGGGACGATGTGTCGGAGGTGGTGTTGTGATCCGCCTCGCCTGGCGCTATCTGTGGTCGAGCCCGCTGACAACGGCGCTGAACCTGCTGCTGCTGACCCTCGGCCTCGCGGCCGTGACTTTCGTGCTGCGCGCCGGCGCCCAGGTCGAGGCCGGGCTCAGGCGCGACCTGGCCGGCATCGACCTCGTCGTCGGTGCCAAGGGCAGCCCGATGCAGATCATGCTGGCCGGCGTCTTCCACCTCGACGCGCCGACCGGCAACATCCCGCTCGCGACGCTGGAGTTGCTGAAGCAGCAGCCGCTGGTGGCCCAGGCCGTGCCGCTGTCGCTGGGCGACTCCTTCCGCGGCTACCGCATCGCCGGCACGACGCCCGACTATCTCGACCTCTATGGCGGCAAGCTCGCCCAGGGGGCGCCGTGGACCCGGCCCATGCAGGCGGTGCTCGGCGCCGAGGTCGGGCGCAGCAGCGGCCTGAAGCCGGGCGACCATTTCGCCGGCAGCCATGGGCTGGCCGAGGGCGGTGGCACGCATGGCGAGCACCTCTTCGAGGTCGTCGGCGTGCTGGCCGAATCGGGCAGCGTGCTGGACCGGCTGGTGCTGACCGATCTGGCCTCCGTCTGGGAGGTGCACGAGGAGCACCATGCCGGCGAGGCCCATGACGAGGGCACCGACGACAAGCGCGAGATCACGCTGGCCCTGGTGCGCTACCGCAGCCCGCTGGCGGCCGTGATGCTGCCGCGCTGGGTCAATGCCCAGGACGGCCTGCAGGCCGCCGCGCCGGCGCTGGAAACGGCCCGCCTGATGCGGCTGGTGGGGGCGGGCACCGAGGTGCTGCGCGGCTTCGGCGTCGTGCTGCTGGCGGCTGCCGGCCTGTCGGTCTGGGTCGCGCTGCTGCACGCCGTGCGCGCCCGCCAGGGCGACCTGGCCATGCTGCGCATGCTGGGCGCGCCGGCCCGCCGCGTCGCCGCGCTGATCGCGCTGGAGGCGCTGCTGCTGGCGGACCTGGCCGCGGCGCTGGGGCTGGCCGCCGGCCACGGCCTCGTCGCCGTGCTGGAGCGGCTGTTGGCCGAGCGCCAGTCGCTGCGGCTGGGGCCGCTAGGCTGGAGCGAGGCCGAATGGCTGGTGCCGCTGCTGGCGGGCGGCCTCGCGCTGCTGGCCGCCGCCTGGCCGGCGTGGCGGGCCTATCGCCTGGATGTCACGACGCTGCTGCAAGCTCCGCGCTGAAGTTCGACAATCCCGCCATCATGAAGTTCAAGCCCGCTCTTGCCATTGCCCTGACGTTCGGCCTGGCCGCCGCCTGCGCATTCGCCCAGGTTCCGCCCGCCATCGGCCAAGGCCCCGGCTACCACGACCCGCGCAGCCCCTTCAAGCCGCTGGAGGAGCGGGCCGACATCGTGTCCTGGAAGCTGCTGTCCCAGGTCACGGCCAAGGCCGAGAAAAAGAAGATCGTGCCGACCTTCCCGGCGACCGTGCAGGCCCTGGACCGCAAGACGGTCAAGGTGCAGGGCTTCATGATGCCGCTGGAGGCCGGCGACAAGCAGCAGCACTTCCTGCTGTCGTCGGTGCCGACGACCTGCGCCTTCTGCGTGCCGGCCGGCCCCGAGGGCCTCGTCGAGGTGCGCACGAAGAAGCCGGTGCGCTACACGCTGGAGCCCGTCGTCGTCGAAGGCCAGCTGGCCGTGCTGACCGACGACCCCTACGGCCTGTACTACCGCGTCGACGACGGCAACGCGGTCAATTGAGCCGCCTCAGGGCGCAAGGCGCTCGCGCAGCCAGGCGTTGGTGCCGGCGTCGAGCCTGAAAACCAGCCGGTCGTGCAGCCGCGAGCGGCGGCCCTGCCAGAACTCGAAGCGGTCCGGCAGCAGGCGGTAGCCGCCCCAGTGCGGCGGACGCTCGGGGTTCAGGCCATGCTGCACGGCGGCCTTGGCCGCGTTGGCC
Source organism: Pelomonas aquatica (assembly GCF_026712205.1). Lineage (GTDB taxonomy): Bacteria > Pseudomonadota > Gammaproteobacteria > Burkholderiales > Burkholderiaceae_C > Pelomonas > Pelomonas aquatica. The sequence continues at coordinate 12,515 of NZ_JAPPUW010000027.1, read as the reverse complement.
ACCAGCACCGCGCGCGAGCTGATGACGCGGCTCTGCGGCGAGGCCCAGGCGCCCAGGCGCGAGTCGAGGGGGCGGCTCCTGAAATACTCGTCCGACTCCTGGGCCGAGGTCTTCTCGACGCGCCCCTCGATGCGCACGACCCGCTCCATCTCGACCCAATGGAACTGCAGCGCGGCCCAAGGGCTGTGCGCTAACTCTTCCCCCTTGCGGCTTTCGTAATTGGTGAACCAGACCATGCCGCGCGCGTCGCAGCCCTTCAGCAGCACGACGCGCGTCGACGGCCGGCCGTCGGCGCCGACGGTGGCCACCGTCATCGCGGTCGGTTCGGATACATCGTGCGCGATGGCCTCGTCCATCCAGCGGTTGAACAGGGCCAGCGGGCCATCGGTGGCCTGGGCCTCGTCCAACTCGCCCAGTTCGTAACTCTTCCGGAATTCACTCAGCTTGCTCATGAGGCCGAAGTATGCAGACCTTCCCTTAAGTGAACCTCCCAGTTTCAAGCGCAGGGGCACTCGGCATGCTTGTGGCAGTGCAGCAAAGGACGCAAAACCGTGCTGCCAGGGATTGCCAAGGACGACCACAGAATGATCAAACGACGCCCCGCCGTCGTCGTGCTGGCAGCAGGACGCGGTTCGCGCTTCCGCGGCCCGGGCCACAAGCTCGAGCAGGATCTGGGCGGCGCCGCCGGCACGGAAACCCTGCTGGCGCGCAGCCTGCGCCATGCCATCGCCACGCAGTTGCCGGTCGTCGTCGTGACGACGCCGGCCCTGGCGCCGGCCGTGCACCAGTTCGTGGCCGCGCGTGACGTCGTGACCCTGGCCGGGCGCGATGCCCAAGGCCGGCCCCAGCCGGTCGGCATGGGGCATTCCATCGCCGCCGGCGTCGGTGCCGCGGGCGACGCCGACGGCTGGCTCATCCTGCCGGCCGACATGCCGCTGGTGCGGCCCGCCACCATCGTGGCCGTGGCCGAAGGCCTGGAGCGCTACCCGGTCTGCTATGCCCAGTACCGCGGCATCCAGGGCCACCCGGTGGGCTTCGGCACCGAGCTCTATTCCGAACTGGTGGCCCTCAGCGGCGACGAGGGCGCCAAGCGCATCGTGGCCCGCTATGCCGCCCAGCCCATCGAGGTGGACGACCCCGGCGTGCACATCGACGTCGACACCATCGAGGACCTGGCGCGGTTGAACCGCTGAATCAAAGCGGCGCGCACAGCCCGTGGTGGGCGGCCAGGCGGGCCTGGCGCTCCAGCTCCGCGTCGCAGATGCCGTGTTCGCGCAGGCCCTGCACGGTGCGCAGCAGATAGTCCAGCGTCGTGCCGTAGCGCCCCTGGGCGTGACGGAAGATGTGCAGCAGTTCGGGCTCGTGCAGCGGGCCGGTCCAGTTCGGGCTCTGGCGCGACAGCGTGAAGGCCAGCGCGCGCTGCCGCCCGGCGGGCGTGTCGCAGTTCAGCCAGCGTGGCTCGTAGACGCCGTTGGGCATCTCGCGGGCCCAAAGCTGCGGCAGCACGGCCTCGCCGGCCGCGCGCGGCACGCGGTAGACCAGGCCGCGGCAGCTGCCGCCCGACACCAGGGCCAGCACCAGGCCGGGCTGCTGCGGCGAGCCGCGGTTCACCCGCGAGCGCATGCGCAGCACGCGGTGGAAGCCCCGCACCCGAGCCGGCAGCACCTGGGCATACTCGAAATCCGGGCGCCAGATCAGCGAACCGTAGGCGAACAGCAGCAGGTCATCGCCGCCAGACCGCCATTCGGCCGCGGTGCGCTGCAGCATATGAGCGCTGCGCGCCGGGCCATGCGGGATATTCAGGGCGTGTGACGACATCGGCCGCCATCTTGTCACGCCTGGTACCCAGGCCGTAACCCGCTCCGCCCCGTGGGCAAGTAATATGGTTACCTAAATTCCCAAGGGCAAGTTACAGAATCCAGGCCCAGGAGACCCGAATGCACGCCACACTGACTCACGTTACCGACCGCATCCGCGAGCGCAGCGCCAAGCTGCGCGGCGACTACCTGGCCCGCATCGCCAGGATGAACGGCCGCCAGCGCGGCTTCGAGCGCATGGGCTGCGCCAACGTCGCCCACGCGGTCGCGGCCCTGCCGTCCAGCGACAAGCTGCGCATCGTCGCCGAGAAGGCGCCCCACCTCGGCGTCGTCACGGCCTACAACGACATGCTGTCGGCCCACCAGCCCTACGAGAACTACCCGGGCCTGATCCGCGCGGAGGCCCACCGGCTGGGCGCCACCGTGCAGGTGGCCGGCGGCGTGCCAGCCATGTGCGACGGCGTCACGCAGGGCCTGCCCGGCATGGAGCTGAGCCTGTTCTCGCGCGACACCATCGCGATGGGCACGGCCATCGCGCTGACCCACGACGTCTTCGACGCGGCCCTGCTGCTGGGCATCTGCGACAAGATCGTGCCGGGCCTGCTGATCGGCGCGCTGCACTTCGGCCATCTGCCCTGCGTCTTCGTGCCGGCCGGGCCGATGAGCTCGGGCATCTCCAACAGCGACAAGGCCAAGGTGCGCGAGCTCTACGCCCAGGGCAAGGTCGGCCGCGACGAGCTGCTGAAGAGCGAATCGGCCGCCTACCACGGCGCCGGCACCTGCACCTTCTACGGCACGGCCAACAGCAACCAGATGCTGCTGGAGGCCATGGGCCTGCACACGCCCGGCAGCGCCTTCGTGCACCCGCACGACGAGCTGCGCACGGCGCTGACCCGCGAGGCGGTCGGTGCGGCGCTGGACATCAGCGGCCGTGTCGAAGGCAAGGCCGCCAGGCCCATCGGCCATGTCGTGGACGAGCGCTGCATCGTCAACGCGATGGCAGCACTGCTGGCCACCGGCGGCTCGACCAACCACCTGATCCACTGGGTCGCCGTCGCGCGTTCGGCAGGCATCCTGATCGACTGGAGCGACTTCTCCGAGCTGTCGGCCGTGGTGCCGCTGCTGGCCCGCGTCTACCCCAACGGCAGCGCCGACGTGAACCAGTTCCAGGCCGCCGGCGGTCCGGGCTTCGTCATCCGCGAGCTGCTGGACGCCGGCCTGATGCACGAGGACGTCATCTCGGTGGCCGGCGACAGCCTGCGCCCCTACACCTTCGTGCCACGCGCCGTGGGGCAGGGCGGCGCGGTCGCGCGCGAGGCCCTGCCGGCCGCCAGCGGCGACGAGGCCGTCGTGCGCACGGCCGCCGCGCCCTTCAGCGCGACCGGCGGCCTCAAGCTGCTGGCCGGCAACCTGGGCCGCGCCGTCATCAAGGTCTCGGCCGTGCCGGAGGACCGCCACACCGTCGAGGCGCCGTGCCGCATCTTCACGACGCAGGAAGCCATGCTGGCCGCCTTCAAGGCCGGCGAGCTGGAGCGCGACGTCGTCGTCGTCGTGCGCTTCCAGGGCCCGCACGCGAACGGCATGCCCGAGCTGCACAAGCTCACGCCGCCGCTGGCCGTGCTGCAGGGCAAGGGCTTCAAGGTCGCCCTCGTCACCGACGGCCGCATGAGCGGCGCGTCGGGCAAGGTGCCGGCGGCCATCCACGTCAGCCCCGAAGCCCTGGCCGGCGGCCCGCTGGCCCGGCTGCGCGACGGCGACCTCGTGCGCGTCTGCGCGCCGACCGGCACGCTGCAGGCCCTGGTCGCCGAGGCCGACTGGGCCGCGCGCGACGTGGCGACGCTCGCCCCCGCCGAAGCCGACGTCAACGCCCACGGCCTGGGCCGCGAGCTGTTCGCCGGCCTGCGCCGCAATGTGCTCAGCGCCGAGGAAGGCGCCGTCACCTGGCTGTGACGCCGATCAAGGAAACCGAGATGCTTGAAACCCTCAGCCTGGCCAGCCACGGCCCCGTCATCCCCGTCATCGTCATCCAGCGCCTGGAAGACGCCGTGCCGCTGGCCGAGGCCCTGGTGGCCGGCGGCGTCAGGGTGCTCGAGGTGACGCTGCGCACGCCGGTCGCGCTGCAGGCCATGGAGGCCATGGCCAAGGTGCCTGGCGCCATCGTCGGCGCCGGCACGCTGCGCAGCCCGCAGGACGTGGCGAACGCGAAGAACGCCGGCTGCCGGTTCGGCGTCAGCCCCGGCTTCACCGAGACCATCGGCGCGGCCTGCCGGCAGCACGGCCTGCCGCTGCTGCCCGGCGTGTCGACGGCCTCCGAGGTCATGCAGGCCAATGCGGCCGGCTACGGCTTCCTGAAGCTCTTCCCGGCCGTCGCCGTCGGCGGCCTGAACCTGCTGAAGGCCCTGGCCGGCCCCTTTCCCGACGTGGCCTTCTGCCCGACCGGCGGCATCTCGCCGGAGACGGCGCCGCAATTCCTGAAGCTGCCCAACGTCAAGGTCTGCGGCGGCTCCTGGCTGACGCCGCAGGATGCGGTCGACGCCAAGGACTGGGCGCGCATCACCCAGCTGGCCACCGAGGCCGCCGCGCTGCGGTCCTGACGGCCGGAGTTCAGGCGGCCAGGCGTTGCGCATCGCGCTCGACGCGGCGCAAGGGCGCTGCGCCGCGCAGCCTGTCAAGCACCGGCCCCTGCCAGGGCAACAGATAGACCAGCGTGGCCAGCATGGCGCGCCGGCGCGACGACAGCAGGGGCCGCTGCCGCTCGTCGAGCAGCAGCACGTTGCAGCGCACGCCGAGCGGATCGGCCTGCACGACGGTGCCCTTGGCAAGCTCGACCCAGTCCCACTCCAGCCAGGCGCAGGCATCGGCATAACTGCGCTCCCAGCGCGTCGTGCCGGCGCGCCGCTCGCCCGCCCGGGCCCGATGCACGCTGGTCTGCGCATGCATGACGTCCCGGGCCGCGCCCGACAGCGCGGCGGCGGGCCAGCACACGCTGCCCTCGGGGAGATGGATCAGGGTCGACATCGATGCGCCTTTCTTGCCGGGTTCGTGATCGGCGCGCAGTCTCCGGTCATCACGGAGACCGGACAAGCTGGCAGACTTGACAGGTATGGGCCGGCCCGAGATGACCGAGATGAACTACCAGCAGCTGATCGACGTCGGGCTGAGCGAGGACTTCGCCAGCTTCGAGCGCCGGCTGGTGTCCACGGCCGAGGCACTGGGCTTCCCCATCATCTCGGGCGTGCTGATGCGCGGCCTGCTGCAGGACGCCGACGTGCGGATCACGTCGCTGGGCAATACGCCCGAAGGCTATCTGGAAGTTGCCAAGAACCTCGGCGAAGCGCGCCGTGATCCCGTGATGGTCAAGCTGATGATGCAGTCGGTACCCATCGTCTATGACCAGCAAACCTACGCCAGCGCCGGTGCGGGCGAGATATGGGAGGCTCAGGCGCCGTACGGCTACAAGACCGGGATCGCAGTCAAACTGCACCTGCCGGGGAACAAGCTTTTTCTGCTCGGCATGGACCGCGAGGAGGCGCTGCCTGAGCCGGGCGCCCAGTTGATGCAGGCGATTGCGGGACTGCAGTTGCTGGCGGCACATGCCATGACGGCAGCGGACAGGCGTGAGCGTCCGGCCGTCCCATCTTGAACAGCGCTGAAGCACCCGTGACGATGGTGCCCACCAATACGAACAGGTGGGCACCTATGCAACCCAGATCACAGAGGCGCGTGCACAGCGCCGAGTTCAAGGCACAAGTTCTGGCCGAGTGCCAAGCACCCGGCGCGTCGGTGGCGGCCATCGCGCTGGCACACGGCCTGAACGTCAACCTCGTGCGCAAGTGGCTGGTTGGCCGCGGCATCAAGCGTGCCGGACTGGCAGCACCGAGGACCGTGGCTCCCATGCCTGCAGCCGTGACGCCGCCGACGGCTGCGGCGCTGCAGTTCATTCCTGTGGCGCTTGCGCCCGAGGCGATGGCCACTGACCTTGCCTCAGCGCCTGCTCCCTCCGACATCCACGTCGAACTCAACCGGGGCGGCACGCAGCTGAGCGTGCGCTGGCCGTCGGCGCAGGCCCACGCGTGTGCCGCCTGGCTGTGCGAACTCGCCGCCACGGCGCTCAAGGCATGATCCGCATCGATGCCCTGTGGCTGTGCAGTCAGCCGCAGGACATGCGCGCCGGCGCCGACCGGTTGCTGACGGCCGTCGTCAACACACTCGGCGAGGCCCGCGCCCACCACGGCTACCTGTTCGCCAACGCACGGGCCAGCCGCATCAAGCTGCTCGTGCATGACGGCTTCGGTGTGTGGTGCGCCACGCGGCGCCTGCATGCCGGCCGCTTCGTCTGGCATGCCGGCGAGCCGGGCTCGGCGGCCCCGGCCTTGCAGCTGAGCGCCCAGCAATTCGAGGCCCTGACCCTCGGACTGCCCTGGCAGCGTCTGGGTGAGCTGGCCACGATCCGGCGCGCCTGAGCGTCTGCGTTGACCTGCTCGGCGGTTGACAGCGCAATCGCCAATGGGCGGCCGATGTTCGATGCGGCACCATGCTGCGCATGCCCAGTGCAGTTGCCACCGCCATTGATCTGACGAGCCTGCCCGCCGAGGTGGCTGCGTTGATCGCGCGGTTGCAACAGCAGGCGAAGGCCGACGCGCAGGAACTGGCCCGCCGTGGCGGTGAGCTCACCTTGGCGCAAGCCAAGATCGACAAGCTCAACTTCGAGCTGGCCCGGCTGCGCCGCTGGCAGTTCGACGCCAAGACCGAGGCCATGACGGCCGCGCAGCGGTTGCTGTTCGCCGAAGCCTTGGCCGAGGACGAGGCCAGCCTGCGCGCGAAGTTGGCCGAACTGCAGCGCGGCCTGCCTGAGGCGCCCAACACGCCCAAGGCACCGCCGCGTAAGCCGCGTCGCCAAGCGCTGCCCGAACATCTGGAGCGCGTGGTGCACCGCCACGAGCCCGAGGACACCCACTGCCCCAACACCGACTGCGGCCAGCCCATGCTGCGCATCGGCGAGGACGTCAGCGAGAAGCTGGACATCATCCCGGCCAAGTTCTTCGTGCACCGTCACATCTACGGCAAGTGGGCCTGCCGGTGCTGCCAGCAATTGCACCAGGAGCCCGCCGAGCCCGACGTCGTCGACGGCGGCATCCCGGCAGCCGGCCTGGTGGCGCACACGCTGATCAGCCGCTTCGTCGACCACCTGCCTTACTACCGCCAAGAGCCGATCAACGCGCGCTCGGGCGTGCACACGCCGCGCTCAACGCTGGCCAGTTGGGGTGGCGCTGGCGGCGCGAGCCTGGAGCCGCTGTACGAGCTGCACCGGGCCTTCATCCTGGGCTGCCGGGTGCTGCATGCCGACGAGACGCCGGTGCCGCTGCTGGACCCGGGCGCCGGCAAGACGAAGAAGGCGTATGTCTGGGCCTGGGCGCGCAGCCATCACGACCCACACCCGGGCGTGATCTACGAGTTCTGCCTGGGTCGAGGATCGCAGTACCCGCTGGCCTTCCTCGGCGGTAACGGACCACCGGGACGAGAGCCCGCCTGGCAGGGCACGCTCATCACGGACCAGTACGGGGGCTACAACGCCGTGCTGGACGCCAAGCGCTACCCGCAGCGCAAGTCGGCGGCCTGTGCCGCGCATGCCCGTCGGCGCTTCGAGGAACTCAGCCGGGGCGGCAGCGCTGGCCACAGCGCCAGCGCCGTCGCGACCGAGGCCATGCAGCGCTGGGCTCGGATCTACCGCGCCGAAGCGGCCTTCAGTGAGATGAGCCACGAGGAACGCCGGCAGGCACGCCAGGCGGTGAGCCGGCCGTTGTGGGAGGAGTTCGAGGTGTGGCTGAAGGTGCAGCGCACGCAGGTGCTGGACGGCAGCAAGATCGCCGAGGCGATCGACTACAGCCTGAACGCTTGGGACTCGCTCACGCTGCACCTGGACGACGGGGCCGTGGCCATCGACAACAACCTCATCGAGCGGCAGATCAAGCCCTGGAAGCTCGGGGCGAAGAACTGGCTGTTCGCCGGCAGCGCGTTGGCCGGCCAGCGCGCGGCGGTGGTGATGAGCCTGGTGCAGTCGGCCAAGCTCAACGGACTGGATCCGTGGGCCTACCTGCGTGATGTGCTGGCGCGCATCCACACGCACCCGAACCATCGCCTGGAAGAACTGCTGCCGCACCGCTGGCGGCCGGCCTGACGATGGGAAGGATCACGACCCCTGTGATCGCGCAGGCCCACCTCGGTGTCGAGCGGATGAGCCTGGCGCAGAAGGTGGCGCTGACCGACGAGATCTTCAAGGAGCAGCCCACCTTGCTCGCCTCGATCCTGGTGTTGCCACGCATGGGCGTGGCCATGGAGCAAGTGGATGTGGCGATACACGTCCTGCTGGTCGCGTTCCAGGCGATGAAGCGCAGCGGTCACCAGTGGCCCGTCGTTACTGAAGACATCCAAGAGGGGTGCCTGCAGCGCCTGACAGCCCGTGCGCGCTTCAACGAGGGGCTGCCGCCTGAGTTGGTCGCCCAGATCGTCCAGCAGTTCTGTGACGAGCATGCCGAGCGCTTCCTGCTTGCGTTCGTCTACGGCTATCTCGGCGACCACGACCTGTGGGCTGTGCGTACCGAGGCTGAGAAGTACCTGGTGCTTGCCACGCTCAACCTCGTCGAGTGCATCGCCTTCGTCGGATCGGCAGCTGCGTCCAAGTAGCTTCGCGTCCCGGCCTGGTCAAGGTGGCGCGCCCGGACGCTCACGGATCCGCGCCACGGGAGCCAGCAGTCCACAAAGGCGCAAGAACTCCTTCTCTGTCTCGCCGGTCGCGTTCTCGTCCCCCTGAAGAAGCGCGACCAGCATGGCGATCGCACGCCTCTGGCCGCCTTCAATCCACTTGGTATCCACACCAGCGACCGGCAGTTGTCTCAGATAGAGCCCGCTCCGTGGGTTGGCGAGAACCCAGTCAGCCACCGCAACGAGCCGGTCGACATCCAGATCGCCGGCTTGATCCATCCAGTCGTAGAGTCGGCCCAACCCAACGCCAGCTGCCAGCTGAGGCCAGCGCTCCAGCAGCAGCGCACGGCGCCGCGCAACCCGATCCCACGCTTGTGCTTCGCCAGCGAACTCCGCAACTGCGCGCGGCGACTCGAACTCGACACGCACGGGCATGGTCTGGCTACCGATACCTTTCATCAGACGCGTCTCTCGCATCACTCGCACGCCCACCAGTTCGCGCTCCGCCGCCCAGGCAGACGTCCACGCCGTGACTGCGCCGAGCCCGCCGCGAATGTCGACCGCCCGCGGAGGCTCGAGGCCACGGATGAGGGGCCAGGTTCCTTCGCCATCAACCCAGGCACGCCGCTGACGGGCCAGCCGTTGACGTGCCCATGTGCGGACGTCAGTGGGCGACAGCACTGTCCGCCTTCGGCTGTTGTGTCGCCATCGGGCTGTAGTCGATGCGACCTGACGCCTGGTCGTACTGAAGCGGCACGGCATTGGATCGGTCGCCCCGCTTGGCATAGACCCAAACGGCACCGCCAACGTACGGCTCAATGGTTTGCACCATCTTGCCTGGCGTCGCAACGATGATCTGGAAGCCGAGCTCGCAAAAGACGTTCAACGCTGCCTCGGTGAAGTCCGGATCCGAGCGGTCGAACGCCTCGTCAACCACTACCGCGGCGAACTGCGGGACGGTCGCGCCTGGATTGGCAAGCTGATAGCGCAGCGCCGCAGCCATGCAGGTCGCCGCAAGCTTTTGCTTCTGGCCGCCCGACTTGCCGTCGCTTCCGCTATAGACCTGCTCGACCTGGTTGGTGCCGTCCAAAATCTCATGAGCGTCGAACTGCACGTGCTGCCGTACATCGAGGACGCGCGCACGCCAGCGGATGTCTTCGGACTTGTCGCTTCCCAGGCGCTCCGCGATCCGCCGCAGCTTGTCGAATCGCGTCGTCGCGGCATCGGCGTTGTCGATGTTCACCACCTCGCTCATGGCCACGGCCAGGTCGCGTCGGAAGACCTTGGACTCCTCGGGTTCGCAGTCGACCTTGTGCAGGAACAGGTGGGTCCCGGGGTTGTAGGGCGTGTGCAAGAGGCTGTTGTTGACCGCCAGCAGACGCTTCGCCATGTCCGCGCGTTCGCCGGTCAGGCTCTGTGACAGCAGCGTCAGTTGGTGGCTGTTGTGCTCCTGCAGTTCAAGCAGGAACCGCTCCCATGTGCGAGAGACCCCCTCCATCAACAGGCTCGTGAGGTGCTGGTCGAAGAATTCGAAGCTGTCCATGACCGGGTCGTGCCCCTTGGTCGCAGGCTTCCACTCTGTCCTCGAGCAAAACACGGCGAGCGCCGTCAGAATCGCGGCGCGCTGTTCCGTCTGCGCGGTCTCGTTGGCCCTCACGCTCTGTTTGGCCTCATCTCGCAGCCAGCTGAGCTCCCGGTCATAGGTCTGCGGCGTGCTGGTGACCGTCCGCCGGCCACGCATCTCGTCGATGGCTTGCTGTTGAGTCGGCGTGAGTTCGACGACGAGCAGGCTGGCAAGCCTAGTGCGCTCCGTGTTCCACACGTCGAGCTCCCGCTCGGCGTTGCGAACCAGACCATGCTGGTCAGCCCAGGCATTCTGAGCAGCCTTCTGTACATCCGATGTCCTGGCGACCTCAGCCCGCAATTGCTCCAGTTTCGGGCTCCCTACCTTGACCGACGCGATCTGCCTCTCGATCTCGAGAACCTGCAGACGCGCGCCAGATTCGTCCATCCCATTCCAGAAAAGTCCTCGCACGGCCACGGCGGCCTGGAGCCGATGGCCCGCCTCCTGGGCTTCCCTTTCGTGCGCTGAAATGACAACCTGCGCATCGCTCAGCTGCCGATTGATGTCGGCCAACTGCTTGTGCAACGCCTCGGCCCGCGACGCGGTATCGGTGCCGAGCACCCATCGCGTCTCGTCGTCGATCGACCAGCGGTCATCCTTGAGGTAGTTCTCACCACCCCGTTTGATCTGCCCCTTGACTGTCAGTGCCCGAGGATAGACGCCCATGTCATCCGCTGACTCGACGCAGGCATAGTCGAACTGCCGCTGAATCTCGTTGACCAGCCAGCGGTTGAACTCGTGTTTCGCGACGTCGACCTTGCCAGCCGCGTTGGCCGGCAGGCGCGCATGGACAGATTCCGTGACGTGGCGGACCGGGCGGTAGGTGAGCCGGCCCTTCAAGTGCTTCCTATCGACCAAGCGGCGCACGTCGTCGAACAGATCCGACGGAACCAGCATCGTGACGCCAAATCCCCCCATCAGGCGCTCCAGGGCGCCATGCCATCGCTTGTCCTGCGGCCTGACCGACATCAGCTCAGCCGCGAACGGCAACGAATCGACGTCGACATCGAGTTCCTCGGCCAACATCCGTCGAATGTTCTGCTGCTCGGGTGGCACGTTGGAGCGTGGCTGGGTCGCCAGCGCCGCCAACTGCAATTGAACATCGCGCTGCGGCGTCTTCAACACGGCCTGCTTGGAGACGGCTTCCTGTAGTCGACGGGTATCGACCTTGGCGCCCTCATCAACGATGGTCGTGGCAACCGCGTACAGATCCGTGAATGCTTTTTCGTCGCTCGGAACCGACTGCTTGAGCGTCGCACACGCGGCCTCGAGCGTCTGTCGCTGCGCCTTCGCATCTTCACAGCGCGTGCGAGCGGCTGCCAGCGCCTCCTCCAGCCGCCTCAGATCGTCACCACCACCCAGCGCCTCTTGCCGGATAGCGTCGGAGTGGCTGGTCTCCGCTGCCGACAGCGCCTGTTTGCGGGCTTCCAGAAGGGACTGCATCGCGGCGATGCGAGGGCCGGCCGCCGTGATCGCCGCGTCGTGCACCTCGATTCCCAGCGGTGTCGCAAACAGAGGAATCCCGGCCGCGATTTCCTGGAGACGCACGGCCTCCAAGCTTAGTGAGTGCAGTCTTTGATGGGCCTCGCGTGCTGGCATGAGTACATCGCGCTGCTGGGTCGCCGTCACCCAGTCGGCATGAGCCTCGTTGAGTTTCTGGAACTGATTGACGACGTCCTTGGCGACGCCGAACGTGCTCGGCTCGTCAAGCATGAACTCGCGAAGGAACGCGGTGATGCTGTCGACGCTCTTGGTCGACTGCGTCTTGTGCAGCAGCAAGAGCGCCATCTCGTCGCGAATACCGAGGACCTTGGAGAAGGCGGCCATGTACCGCGAGAACGACTCGAAGGGTTCGACCCCGGCGGGCTTCAACGTTCTATTCAAGCGCGCCGTGTCGAACTGCGCCTCGGCGAAGAATTCGAGCTCGTGGAGATCGAACTCCCTCTCGGCAAGGAGATAGCGCCGGTGCAGGTCGTTGCTGGCACCCTTGACCCAGTACAGGTGAGCCAACGTGACCACCTTCCCTGCCTTGTTCCGGTAGACCTCCGCGATCGCAGACCAGGTCGTCCCGCTCCGCAAGGTCTTCGCGACCCCACGGCCATCTTCGCCTTGCGCGGTGCCCCAGACGCCGCGCACATAGTTCAGCACGGACCGGTCATCAGGTACCTTGCCCGAGTCCCTCGATGCTTGATTGAGTCGCAGCCGCTGGGGCGGCGTCAACAGGACCGAATGGGCATCGAAGATCGTCGACTTGAATCGCCCCGGGTTCCGCGGAGGCCCGTTGGTTTAAGTCAGACGGTCGCGGCCTGACCAGCGCGTTGTCGATGGTAGTTGGCCTCGAACTCGGCCGGCGGGATGTAGCCCAGCGGCTC
>NZ_JAPPUW010000026.1 GCF_026712205.1 Pelomonas aquatica | reverse complement strand
GCCTGGTTGCGCGTGCTCTGGCGCGCCTGGACCGATCGCAAGACTTACGACGCCAGCCTTCATCTGTCCGCCCTCAAAGCCACTTCTTCTGGCGGGGGTTGACACTGGATGTCTCATGCCGCCAGCTCGTCGTAGCTGACCGTGGCAGTGCCGAACTTGCCGACGACGATGCCGCCGGCCTTGTTGGCCAGGCGCATGGCGTCGTGCAGGGGCAGGCCGGCGCTGGCCAGCACGGCCAGCGTGGCGATGACGGTGTCGCCCGCGCCGGTCACGTCGAACACCTCGCGGGCGCGCGCCGGCTCGTGCGCGACGCCGCCGGCATCGAACAGCGTCATGCCCTCCTCGGAGCGCGTCAGCAGCACGGCGCCGACATCGATGTCGGCGCGCAGCGCATCGACCTTCTTCAGCAGTTCGGCCTCGCCCTTCCACGCGCCGGTCACCTGGGCCAGCTCGCCGCGGTTGGGCGTGATGACGCTGGCGCCGGCGTAGCGGCGGTAGTCGCTGCCCTTTGGGTCCACGAACACCGGCTTGCCCGCCGCGCGGGCCAGCTCGATCATGCGCGGGATGTGCGTGAGGCCGCCCTTGCCGTAGTCGGAGAACAGCACGACGTCGTGCTGCGGCAGCTGCGCGGCGAAGTCGTCCAGCATCTCGCCGAGCGCCTCGTGGTCGGGCTCGTTCTCGAAGTCCACGCGCAGCAGCTGCTGGGCGCGGCCGATGACGCGCAGCTTGACGATGGTGTAGAGCTGCCTGTCCTCGCGCAGCACGGTGTCGATGTCGCGCTCGCACAGCAGCTCGCGCAGGCGGCGGGCCGGCTCGTCGTTGCCGACGACGGTCAGCAGCGTGGCGCGCGCGCCCAGCATGCGCACGTTCAGCGCCACGTTGGCCGCGCCGCCCAGGCGCTCCTCCTCACGCTCGATGCGCACGACGGGCACCGGCGCCTCGGGCGAGATGCGCTCGACGGCGCCATGCCAGTAGCGGTCCAGCATCACGTCGCCGACGACCAGCACGCGGCGCGAGGCCAGGGTTTCGCGAGAGGGCAGCATCAGGCCAGCCCCATCTCAGCCTCGATCAGCCCGCACAGGGTGTGGCCGATCAGGATGTGCGCCTCCTGGATGCGCGCCGTGACGCTGTGCGGCACGACGAGGCCGAGGTCGCACAGGCCGAGGAGCTGGCCGCCATCGCGGCCCAGCAGGCCCAGCGTGAAGATGCCCAGCCGCCCGGCGGCCTCGACGGCGCGGATGACGTTGCGCGAGTTGCCCGAGGTGGAGATCGCGACCAGGCCGTCGCCCGCGCGGCCCAGGCCTTCGAGCTGGCGGGCGAAGACGTCGTCGAAGGAATAGTCGTTGCCGATGCAGCTCAGCGCCGAGCTGTCGGTGCTCAGCGCCAGCCCGGCCAGCGGCCGGCGGTCCTTGATGAAGCGGCCGGTCAGCTCTGAGGCGAGGTGCTGGCTGTCCGCCGCCGAGCCGCCATTGCCGCAGAACATCAGCTTGCCGCCGCCGCTCAGCACGGCGGCGAGGCGCTGGCCGGCGGCCTGCACCTGAGGCTCGAGCGTGCGCAGCGCGGTCATCAGTTGCAGGTGTTCGTCGAGATTGCGCAGGAACAGGGAGCTCATGGCGTGCAATGAATGGGTTAGAGCAGCGGCCGGCCCGTGACGCGGCGCAGGATGCCCAGCGGGCTGGCGGCCGGGTTGACCTGGGCCTCGGCCGCGAGGTGCAGGGTCTGCTCCATCATGAACTGCCCGGACATGACGGCGTGGGCGGTCTGGTCGGAGTAGCAGACCCAGGTCGAGCCGGGCGGGAAGGGCATCGTGACCTGGGGGCAGTCGCGCTGGTAGTCGAGGTCGCCCTTCATGCCGTCGTGCAGCTGCAGCATCAGGTGGTCGTACTCGGTGCGCAGCGACTTGGTGACGTGCAGGGCCTTGAGGGCCCGGGCCTGCCAGGCGGAATAGGGCCTGGCGCGCGGCACGAAGCGGCGGGCGATGCCCTCGAAGGCCTCGCCGACGCGCCAGACGCGCGGCTCGCCGTCGGGGTTGAGGTTGGTGAACACGCGCAGGATGCGCTCGCCGCGGTTGGGCCGCGACGGGAAGGCGTCGACATGCAGGCGGCGGTCGTCCGCGCGCCAGGACTGCACGCGCGACTCGACCTGGGTCGGGCGGTAGCTGGTGGGCGCCAGGCGCAGCGCGGGCTTGTAGGCCGGCGCGATGGCGTCGATGAGGGCGCAGGCCTGGGTGCGGAAGCGTCCGATCATCGCGGCCAGGCGGGCCTTCTCGTCGCCCTGCACGGCCGCACCGGCGAGCACGCCGTCGTTGCGCAGGCTGATGTTGCGCGACTTCTCTTCGCGCACGTCGGCGCGCAGCAGCCGCGCCTCGTCGGGCGTCAGCTCGAAGCGCAGCTCGGGGAAGAACAGCACCTTGCCGGCTTCCAGCTCGGGCACCAGGCCGGCGATGGGCCTGGCCCAGTCGCGGCTGTCGACGCTGACGATGCGGTCGTTCATGCTCATTCGCGCCAGTGATCGGCGATCCATTTCGCGGGCCGGGCGTGGCGCCAGTTGCCTTCGGAGCGGCCGACCAGCGCGTCCGGCGGGTTCATCACGCCGTGGAAGACCAGCACGCGGGCGCCCGCCGGGATGAAAGGATCGCGCCAGAAGCTCGCCGGCCATAGCGGCAGGCAGTGGTATTTGTAGCTGGCGCACCAGTCCTTGGGCCAGTAGCCGAGCTTGCCCTGGTCGGCCAGGAAGTGGCTGAGGTATTCCTGCTCGTTGCGGTATTTGGCGCGCACCTCGTCCTGGTGGGCGATGAAGTGCGCCAGCACGTCGGCATGGTCGCCGATGCGGAAGCGGTAGACCGAGGAGTTGCCGGTCACGCGCCAGGGGCGCTTCCAGTCCTTGATGATGAGGAACTCGCCGGGGTGCTCGAAGAACTCGGTCATGTCGCCGACGATGACGACGTCCAGGTCCAGGAAGAGCGCGGTGCCCTTCAGCCCGAACAGGTCGGCCTGGTAGGTGCCGAGCTTTTTCCAGCCACCGTCACGCTTGCCTTGGGCCGCGTGCGTCTCGGGCAGGGGCAGGCATTCGACCTCGGGGCGGATGCCCTGGGTGTCGTCGGTGAAGCAGACGAAACGGAAGGGCCCGCGCAGGTGGCGGGCCGTCATGCCATAGAGGCGGTTGACGTATTCGGGGCCGTATTTGCTGCCCCACTTCATGCAGATGACGAAGCGGTCTTCGGAGGCCATGGTGGCGCTCATCAGCTGAGTTCCTCGACGGGTTGTGGCGGGTAGCTGTCCCAGTTCAGGCAACCGGGGCATTGCCAGAAATAGTGGGCGGCCTCGAAGCCGCAGGCGGCGCAGCGGTAGCGCTGCAGCGGCTTGGCGGCCTTCTCCAGCGCCTGGATCATGGGGGCGGCCTCGTCGGCGGGCAGGGCCGGTGCGTTCAGCTTGAGCAGGTCGGTCGCGGCCGACAGCACCGGCTGCTCGTGCAGGTGGGCGGCAAGACGTTCACGCTGCGGGCCGGGTTGCAGGCTGGCCAGCGCGCGCAGCAGCTGCATGCCGGGGCTGCGCCGGTATTGCTCGTCCAGCAGCGCGATGGCGCGCTCGGGCTGGCCCAGGGCCTTGGCCGCGGCGGCGCAGTCGGCGGCGACGAGGTTGAAGGCCGGCGGGTTGGCGGCGAGCAGCTTCGTGAAGGCTTCCAATGCGGCGTCGGGCCGGCCGGCCTTCAGCAGCATCTGGCCTTGCAGCACGTAAGCGCGCGCGGCCTCGGGGGCGCGGCGCTGGGCCTGGCCGAGCAGTTCCTGGGCGAGGTCGGCATGGCCCTGGGACTGCGCGACGAGGGCCTGCTCGCACAGGTAATGCGCGATGCGGCCGGAGAAGGAGCCGGTGCCGGCGGCCTCCAGCTCGGCGGCGACCTCGGCGGCCTTGGCCCAGTCGCGCGAGCGCTCGTAAAGCGACAGCAGGGCCAGCCGCGCCTCGCGCTCGAAGGCGGTGCCGCGCAGCTCGGCATAGGCGGCCTCGGCGCGGTCGAACAGGCCGGCCTTGAAGAAGTCCTGGGCCAGCTCGTGCTGGGCGCGGTCGCGGTCGGCCTTGGGCAGATCGCCGCGGCGCAGCAGATGTTCGTGCACGCGCACGGCACGCTCGGTCTCGCCGCGGCGGCGGAACAGGCTGCCGAGGGCGAAATGCAGCTCGGAGGTGTCGGGGTCGTTCTGGACGGCTTCAATGAAGGCGTCGATGGCCTTGTCCTGCTGCTCGTTCAGCAGCAGGTTCAGGCCCTTGAAGTAGGCCTTGGGCGACTCGCGCTGTTCGAGCTTCCACTGCCGCGAATCGAGTTTGGAGGCCAGCCAGCCTAGGACGAAGACGACGGGCAGGACGAAGAGCAGCCAGCGCGGATCAAACTCCATCTTGGTGGGCGGCGTAGGGAACGGCAGGCGCCTCGGGCGCGGGTGTGGGAGCGGTGGGCAGGGGCTCGATGCGCTGGGCGGCGCGGCGGTGGCGCCACCAGGCCGGCACCATGGCCAGCACGCCGAAGGCTGCGCCGAGGCCGAAGGCCAGCAGCACGATGATGACCTGGGGCGCGTGCCACTCGTGGCCGAAGAACCAGCGCACGACCGCTTCGTGGCTGTTGTTCAGCGCAAAGGCGAACAGCGTGAAGAAGAGCAGGGCCCGCAGGAGCCAGACGAGGGTGCGCATGTCCAGGATTTTGGCTCAGAGGCCGCTCTGGTTTTCGGGCCGAGCGCTGGGCCGCTCCCAAGCCGGCCCGCCGTGGCGATGTGCTTGCCGGTCAATCCGGCAAGCATCGCCGTCCCCGCGGGGGACCGGCCAATGTAGTCCTTGGACGAGGGGCATCATTCCACGGGCAGATGCTCGTCGACGGCCTCGCGCAGCGCCTTGCCGGGCTTGAAGTGCGGGGCGAGCTTCTCGGGGATCATGACCTGCTCGCCGCTGCGCGGGTTGCGGCCCACGCGGGGCGGGCGGCGGCTGATGGAGAAGCTGCCGAAGCCACGGATCTCGATGCGGTGGCCGCGCGCCAGCGCGTCGCTCATCGCGTCGAGGATGGTCTTGACCGCGAACTCGGTGTCGCGCTGGGTCAATTGGCCAAAGCGTTCGGCGAGCACGGCGACGAGGTCGGAGCGGGTCATGGCGTGGCTTTGCAGGAATCAGAATTGAAACAGGCCCGCTGGCGAGGCCGGCGAGCCTGTGGGGAGCATACCCGGCCTCCACAGAGGCCGGGCAGTCAACCGAGGACTTAGTTGCCCTGGTTGTCCAGCTTGGCGCGCAGCAGGGCGCCCAGGCTGGTCGTGCCGGCGTTCTCGCGCTCGTTTGACTGGCTGATGCGCTGCATGGCTTCCTGCTGGTCGGCGTTGTCCTTGGCCTTGATCGACAGCTGGATGTTGCGGGTCTTGCGGTCGATGTTGACGATGACGGCGGTGACTTCGTCGCCTTCCTTCAGCACGTTGCGGGCGTCTTCCACGCGGTCGCGGGAGATTTCCGAAGCGCGCAGATAGGCCATCACGCCATCGGCCAGCTCGACTTCAGCGCCGCGCGGGTCGACGGTCTTGACCTTGCCGGTCACCGAGGCGCCACGGTCGTTGATCGTGGTGTAGGCGGTGAACGGGTCGCTGTCCAGCTGCTTGATGCCCAGCGAGATGCGCTCGCGCTCGACGTCCACGGCCAGCACGACGGCCTCGACTTCCTGGCCCTTCTTGAAGTTGCGCACGGCGGTTTCGCCGGACTCGTCCCAGGACAGGTCGGACAGGTGCACCAGGCCGTCGATGCCCTGGGCCAGGCCCACGAACACGCCGAAGTCGGTGATGGACTTGACCGGACCCTTGACCTTGTCACCGCGCTTGACGTTCTCGGCGAACTCTTCCCACGGGTTGGCCTTGCACTGCTTCATGCCCAGGCTGATGCGGCGCTTGTCTTCGTCGATTTCCAGGACCATGACTTCGACTTCGTCGCCCAGCGAGACCAGCTTACTGGGAGCGATGTTCTTGTTGGTCCAGTCCATCTCGGAGACGTGCACCAGGCCTTCGATGCCCGGCTCGATCTCGACGAAGGCGCCGTAGTCGGCGATGTTGGTGACCTTGCCGAACAGGCGGGTGCCGGTCGGGTAGCGGCGGGCCACGCCGAACCACGGGTCGTCGCCCAGCTGCTTGATGCCCAGGGAGACGCGGTTCTTCTCGGCGTCGAACTTCAGGACCTTGGCCGTCAGTTCCTGGCCGACCGTCACCACTTCGCTCGGGTGACGGACACGGCGCCAGGCCATGTCGGTGATGTGCAGCAGGCCGTCGATGCCGCCGAGGTCGACGAAGGCGCCGTACTCGGTAATGTTCTTGACCACGCCCTGGACGATCGCGCCTTCCGACAGCGTTTCCAGCAGCTTGGCGCGCTCTTCACCCATGGAGGCTTCCACCACGGCGCGACGCGACAGCACAACGTTGTTGCGCTTGCGGTCGAGCTTGATGACCTTGAATTCCATGGTCTTGCCCTCGAACGGGCTCATGTCCTTCACCGGGCGGGTGTCCAGTAGCGAGCCGGGCAGGAAGGCGCGGATGCCGTTGACCAGGACGGTCAGGCCGCCCTTGACCTTGCCGGAGACGGTGCCGGTCACGAAGTCGCCGGACTCCAGGGCCGTTTCCAGGCTCAGCCACGAGGCCAGGCGCTTGGCCTTGTCGCGCGACAGGATGGTGTCGCCGTAGCCGTTTTCGATGGCGTCGATGGCGACGGAGACGAAGTCGCCGACCTGGACTTCCAGTTCGCCCTGGTCGTTCTTGAACTCGTCGATGGGCACATAGGCCTCGGACTTCAGGCCGGCGTTGACGACGACGAAGTTGTGCTCGACGCGAACGACTTCGGCCGAGATCACTTCACCGGCGCGCATGTCGGAGCGCTGCAGCGACTCCTCGAACATGGCGGCGAAGGATTCCATGCCGGAAGCGGCGGTTTGGGTTTGGGACATGTTGATTGATCCTGATGCGCCAGGGAGCCCCGGCGCGGCGTGCAGACGAGCTGCGGGTTGAGTTGTTGACATCGCCGGCCGCGAGGAACTTGCGTTCCTCCTGGCATCACGAGCTGGCGCTCGGAGGGAGACCTGGCGGGCCGTGGCTTCTCAGGCCTGGGCCGCCTGAAACCCGGGGAATACGGGCGTCAGAACGGCCGGCGCTGTTGCCACCAGCCCAACACCTGGGTGACCGATTCCTCGATACCCAGCGCCGAGTTGTCCAGCAGCAGCGCGTCTTGCGCGGGCTCAAGTGGCGAGGCCGAGCGGTTCTTGTCCCTCTCGTCCCGCGCCTCAAGATCTTCGCGCAAGCCTTCGATATTAGCGGAAATCCCTTTGGAAATCAATTGCTTATACCGGCGCTCGGCGCGCGTGGCGGCGCTGGCGGTCAGGAAGACCTTGAGCGCCGCGTCGGGGAACAGCGCGGTGCCCATGTCGCGGCCGTCGGCGACGAGGCCGGGCAGGCGGCGGAAGTCCAGCTGCAGCTGCTGCAGCGCGGTCCGCACCTGCGGGTGCACGGCCACCTGGGAGGCCAGCAGGCCGGTGGCCTCGGCGCGCAGCCGGGCGCTCACGTCCTCAGCGCCGATGAAGACATTGCCGTTGCTGAAACGCAGCTTCAGCGAGGGCACGATGGCCGCGACGGCGACGCCGTCGTCCAGGTCCAGGCCGGCACGGCGGGCGGCGAGGCCGGTCACGCGGTACAGCGCGCCCGAGTCCAGCACGCCGAAGCCCAGGGCCTTGGCGACCTCGTCGGCCAGCGTGCCCTTGCCGGAGGCGGTCGGGCCGTCGATCGTGATGACGGGGATGTCGGCGGCGTTGGCTGCGACAACGCCGAACAGCGTCTCGAAGTAGTCGGGGAAGGTCTTGGCGACGCAGTGCGGATCGAGGATGCGCACCGGCACGGCCTGCTCCGTGACGAGGCCGTTGAAGGCCGCCAGCGAGAAGCACATCGCGACGCGATGGTCGTCGTAGGTGCGGATGGACGCGGGCTTCCAGTCCTGCAGCGGCTGCACGCGGATCCAGTCCGGGCCTTCGTCGACCGCTGCTCCGAGCTTGCGCAGCTCGGTGGCCATCGCGGCGATGCGGTCGGTCTCCTTGACGCGCCAACTGGCGATGTTGGTCAGCGTGGTCGGGCCGTCGGCGTACAGCGCCATGACGGCCAGCGTCATCGCCGCGTCGGGAATGTGGTTGCAGTCCAGCGTCAGGCCGCGCAGAGGCCAGGCGCCGCGACGGACTTCCAGCCAGTTCGGGCCGGCCTGGACCTCGGCGCCCATGGCCGCCGCGGCCTCGATGAAGCGCACGTCGCCCTGCAGGGACTCGCTGCCGACGCCTTCGATGCGCAGCGGCGCCTCCGTCGCCGCGATGGCGCCCAGCGCGACGAAATAGGAGGCCGAGGACGCATCGCCCTCGACGAAGACCTCGCCCGGCGAGACGTAGCGGCTGCCGGCCGGGATGACGAAGGCCTCCCAGCCCTCGCGTTTCACCGCGATGCCGAAGCGCGCCAGCAGCGCCAGCGTGATCTCGATGTAGGGCTTGGAGATCAGCTCGCCGATGACCTCGATGCGCACGTCCTGCTCGGCGACCAGGGGCAGGGCCAGCAGCAGCGCGGTCAGGAACTGGCTGGACACGTCGCCGCGCAGGCGCACCGGCGTGTCCAGCGCGAGCGCGGACGGGCCGCGCAGGCGCAGCGGCGGGTAGCCGGGGTTGCCGAGGTCGTCGATGGTGCAGCCCAAGGCCCGCAGCGCGTCGACCAGGTCGCCGATGGGCCGCTCGTGCATGCGCGGTACGCCGGAGACCTCGAAGTCGCCGCCCTGCGTGGCGGCCAGCACCGCCAGCGCGGCCGTCAGCGGGCGCATGGCCGTGCCGGCGTTGCCCAGGAAGAGCTTGGCCTGCTTGGCGCGCAGGCGGCTACCCAGGCCGTCGATGACGACCGCATCGCCTTCGCGCCACACGCCGCAGCCCAGCGTGCGCAGCGACTCCAGCATGACGGCGGTGTCGTCCGACGCCAGCAGGTCGCGCACGACGGTCTTGCCCTCGCTCAGCGCCGCCAGCAGCAGCACGCGGTTGGAAATGCTCTTGGAGCCGGGCAGGCGCACCGTGCCCGCGGCGCCGCGCAGCGGCGGCAGGTCGAGGAAGGGGATCTTGAACATCACTTAGCCGCAGGGCGGCCGGGAGGGATCGTGGGCAGGCTCCAGGCCGAGCGGCCTTCGGAGATGGGGCGCAGCGCGGCTTCCAGCGCCGCGGCGTCGCCGGCTTCGATCAGCGCTTCGAGCTGGTCCAGCATCGTGCGAAAGCGCTTGGACTGCGCCAGCACCTCATGCTTGTTGGCCAGGAAGATGTCACGCCAGACGGCCGGCTCGCCCGCGGCGATGCGCGTGAAGTCGCGAAAGCCCGGGCCGGCGAGGCTGAGGTAGTCTCGCGCGGCGGGTTGCTCGGCGATGGCCTGGAAAAAGGCGAAGGCCAGCAGATGCGGCAGATGGCTGACGGCGGCGAAGGCCGCGTCGTGGTTGTGGGGCCGCATCTTCAGCACCGTCGCGCCCAGGGCCGACCAGACGTCGGTGGCCTTCTGCACCAGCTGCGGATTGGTGAAGGGCTGGGGCGTCAGGATGACCTGCCGGCCTTCGTAGAGCGTGGCCTCGGCGTGCTGCACGCCGCCCGATTCCTTGCCGGCGATGGGGTGGCAGGGCACGAAGCTGGCGGCGCGGTCGCCCAGCGCGCGGCGGGCCGACTCGATGACGTCGCACTTCGTCGAGCCCACGTCCATGAAGAGGACGCCCGGGTTCACGAGGTGGCGGATGGCCTTCAGCGTGATCTCGGTGGCCGACACGGGGACGGCGATCAGCACGATGTCCGAGCCCGACACGGCCAGCAGCGCGGACTCGGCGGCCACGTCGATGACGCCGAGCTTCTTGGCCTGCTCGGTGGTGGAGGGCGACTTGCTGTAGCCGATGACGCGCTTGACCAGGCCGGCGCGCTTCATCGCCAGCGCGAAGCTGCCGCCCATCAGGCCGCATCCGATCACGCCAAGCTGGTTGAACATCGTCGGGCCCTAGTTTTTGACGGGGTAGGCACCCAGCATCTTGAAGAAGGCGCAGAGCTCGCGCAACTCGGCCAGCGCCGCGGCGACATGGGGCTGGCTGGGATGGCCGTCGAGGTCGATGTAGAAGTAATACTCCCACTGGCCGGTGCGGGCCGGGCGGGACTCCAGGCGGGTCATGGACACGCCGTGCTTCTTCAGCGGCACGAGCAGGTCGTGCATCGCGCCCGGGCGGTTGGGCACGGAGACGACGAGGCTGGTGCAGTCGCGTCCGGTGGCGGGCGGCGTGGCCATGGTCTGCGGCAGGCAGATGACGGCGAAGCGGGTGCGGTTGTAGGCCTCGTCCTGGATGGCGTGGGCCGTGATGTGCAGGCCGAACAGCGTCGACGCGCGCTCGCTGCCCAGCGCCGCCCAGGCCGGGTTGGTGGCGGCCAGGCGCGAGCCCTCGGCATTGCTCGACACGGCGCGACGCTCGACATCCGGCAGATGCTTGTTGAGCCAGTTCTGGCACTGGGCCAGGGCCTGCGGATGCGCCAGCACGGCCTCGATGCCATGCAGGGACGGCTCCTTGCGCATCAGGTTGTGGCGGATCAGCAGGCTGACCTCGCCGACCACATGGCAGGGCGTGTGCAGGAACAGGTCCAGCGAGCGCGTGACGACGCCCTCGGTCATGTTCTCGACGCCGACGACGCCGAACTGCGCGCTGCCCGACGCCGTCGCGTGGAAGACCTCGTCGAAGCTGGCGCAATAGATCATGTCCGCCGCGCCGCCGAAGTATTCGATGGCGGCCTGCTCGCAGAAGGTGCCGACGGGGCCCAGCACGGCCACACGCTGCGGCGACTCCAGCGCCAGGCAGGCCGACATGATCTCGCGCCAGATCGCGGCGACATGCTCGGCCTTCAGCGGGCCGGGGTTGGCGGCGCGGATCTTGTCGATGACCTGGGCCACGCGGTCGGGGCGGAAGAAAGGCGTGCCCTCGGCGCGCTTGATCTCGCCGACCTGCTCGGCCACGCGGGCGCGCTGGTTCAGCAGTTCCAGCAGTTGGCGGTCCAGGCCGTCGATCTGGTCGCGCAGGGCCAGCAGGGCAGGGGTGGAAACAGGCTCAGCCATGACGGGCCTCGAAGTCCTTCAGGAAGTCGACCAGGGCTTGGACGCCCTCCAATGGCATGGCGTTGTAGATGGACGCGCGCATGCCGCCGACGGACTTGTGGCCCTTGAGCTGCAGCAGGCCGGCAGCCTTGGCCGCGGCGAGGAAGGCATCGTTGAGTTTTTCGTCGCGCAGGAAGAACGGGACGTTCATGCGCGAACGGCAACTGGCGTCGACCCGGTTCTCGTAGAGGCCGGAGGCGTCGAGCGCGGCGTAGAGCAGCGCAGCCTTGTCGATATTGCGCTGCTCGATGGCGGCCAGGCCTTGCCGGCCGCCGTATTCGAAGCCCTTGACCCACTGGAACACGAGGCCGGCGACATAGATCGCGAAGGTCGGCGGCGTGTTGAACATGGATTGGGCGGCCGCCACGGTCTCGTAGTTGAAGGCCGAGGGGCAGATGTCCAGCGCGTGGCCGAGCAGGTCGTCGCGGACGAAGACCATCGTCAGGCCGGCCGGGCCGATGTTCTTCTGCGCGCCGCCGAAAGCCAGGCCGACGAGGCTCCAGTCGATGGGGCGGGACAGCAGATGGGAGGAGCAGTCGATGACCAGCGGCACGCCGTGGGTCAAGCGGGGCAGCTCATGGAACTCGATGCCGTCGATGGTCTCGTTGGTGCAGACGTGGACATAGGCCGCGTCGCCGCGCAACGCCCAGTCGCCGGGGATGCTGTGGCCGCTGCCGATATCGGCGGCAACCTGCACGTCGGCATAGCGGCGCGCCTCGGCAGCGCTCTTGCGCGACCAGGAGCCGGTGACGACGACGTCGACCTTGCCGCCGCGGCTGAGGTTCAGCGGCAGAAAAGCGTTCTCGCCCAGGCCGCCGCCCTGCATGAAGAGGATGCGGAAATTGGCCGGCACCGCCAGCAGTTCGCGCAGATCGGCCTCGGCGCGCTCGTAGATCGAGATGAACTCCTTGCCGCGGTGGCTCATCTCCATGACGCTCATGCCGCTGCCCTGCCAGTCCAGCATCTCGGCGGCCACCTGGCGCAGCACGGGTTCGGGCAGGGTGGCGGGGCCGGGGGCGAAATTGAACGGGCGGTGCGAGGTCATAGAGGCGGGCCTACTTCTTCGCGGGAGCGGACGGGGCGGGCTTGGCGGCGGAGGCGGGGGCCGGGATGCCGAGCTGCTTGGCCAGCGAGGCATGCAGGGTCTTGAAGCGCTCCTGCAGCGTCGGGCCGGCTTCGCCGAGGACCTTGTCGAGCAGCGCCTTGTTCAGCTCCATCTGGACCTGGCCGAACTTCTTGCTGACCGGCGATTCGAACCAGGCCACGACCTGCTTGAGTTCGTCCTCGGTGAAGCGCTCGTCGAGGAAGGCGGCCGTCGTCGTCGGCGCCATCTTGGCGGCCTTGTCCTTGACGTAGGCCACGTTGTCCTCGACGAACTTCTTGATCTCGGCCTCCATGGCCTTGGCCGTGGCTTCGCGCTTGTCCGCCGGCAACTGCTGCAGAGCCTGGCCGGCGCTCTGCATCAGCGGGCCGATGGGCTGCTGCACGACATTGCGCGCCAGCAGCTCGGCCTGTGGCTGCTGCAGCTGCACCAGCTTGTCGATCAGGGCCTTCTTGGCGGGCGAGGGTTCGGCCAGCGCGGTGCCGGCGGCCAATGCGAGGGACAGCGCCAGGGCCAGGCCCAGCTTGCGAGAAGTCATGTCAGTCCTTGGGGGCTTCGGGGTTGTCGCCGGACTCGTCGGGTTCGGCGGAGGCGTCGGCCTCGTTGGCGTCGTTCTCGACGATGCGCTGCAGGCCCGACAGCTTGGCGCCGTCGTCCAGCGCGATCAGCGTGACGCCCTGAGTGGCGCGGCCGAGTTCGCGGATCTCGGC
Source organism: Pelomonas aquatica (assembly GCF_026712205.1). Taxonomy (GTDB): domain Bacteria; phylum Pseudomonadota; class Gammaproteobacteria; order Burkholderiales; family Burkholderiaceae_C; genus Pelomonas; species Pelomonas aquatica. The sequence continues at coordinate 47,883 of NZ_JAPPUW010000026.1, read as the reverse complement.
GACGCGGGTGCGCACCAGCACGCCCTTGTCGGTGATCAGCATGATCTCGTCCTCGGGGCGCACCAGTGTGGCGGCGACGACGCGGCCGTTGCGCTCGCTCTGCTGGATGGCGATCATGCCCTTGGTGCCGCGGCCGTGGCGGGTGTACTCGACGATGCTGGTGCGCTTGCCGTAGCCGTTCTCGGTGGCGGTCAGCACGCTCTGCGTCTCGTCCTCGGCCACCAGCATCGCGATCAGGCGCTGGTCGGGCTCGAGCATCATGCCGCGCACGCCGCGGGCCGTGCGGCCCATCGGGCGCACGTCGTCCTCGTCGAAGCGCACGGCCTTGCCGCCGTCGCTGAACAGCATCACGTCGTGGTGGCCGTCGGTCAGCGCAGCGCCGATCAGGTGGTCGCCCTCGTCCAGGTCGACGGCGATGATGCCGGCCTTGCGCGGGTTGCTGAAGTCCTTGAGGGACGTCTTCTTCACCGTGCCCATGGCCGTGGCCATGAAGATGAAATGGTCCTCGGGGAAGGCGCGGAACTCGCCGGTCAGCGGCAGCACGACGGTGATCTTCTCGCCGGCCTGCAGCGGGAACATGTTGACGATGGGCTTGCCGCGCGAGTTGCGCGAGCCCTGCGGCACCTCCCAGACCTTGAGCCAGTAGACGCGGCCGCGGTCGGAGAAGCACAGGATCCAGTCGTGCGTGTTGGCGATGAAGAGCTGGTCGATCCAGTCGTCGTCCTTGGTCGCCGTGGCCTGCTTGCCGCGGCCGCCGCGGCGCTGGGCGCGGTATTCGCTCAGCGCCTGGCTCTTGATGTAGCCGGTATGCGAGAGCGTGACGACCATGTCGGTCGGCGTGATCAGATCCTCGGTGCCCAGCTCCTGGGCGTTGTGCTCGATGACGCTGCGGCGCGCACCCAGCTTGGTCTGGCCGAACTCGGTCTTCAGCTGCACCAGCTCGTCGCCGATGATGGTGGTCACGCGCGACGGCGTGGCCAGGATGTCGAGCAGATCGGCGATCTCGGCCATCACGTCGCGGTACTCGCCGACGATCTTGTCCTGCTCCAGGCCGGTCAGGCGTTGCAGGCGCATCTGCAGGATCTCGCCGGCCTGGGCCTCGGACAGGCGGTAGAGGCCGTCGGCCTGCATGCCGAACTGGGCTTCAAGGCCCTCGGGGCGGTAGGCCTGGCCGCCGCCTTCGGCGCGCGCCAGCATCTCGCGCACCAGCGAGGAGTCCCAGCTCTTGGCCATCAGCGCGGCCTTGGCGACCGGCGGGGTCGGCGAGGTCTTGATGGTCTCGATGAACTCGTCGATGTTGGCCAGGGCCACCGCCAGGCCTTCCAGCACGTGGCCGCGTTCGCGGGCCTTGCGCAGTTCGTAGATCGTGCGGCGGGTCACCACCTCGCGGCGGTGCTCCAGGAACACGACGATCATGTCGCGCAGATTGCAGAGCTTGGGCTGGCCGTCGACGAGGGCGACCATGTTCATGCCGAAGCTGTCCTGCAGCTGGGTCTGCTTGTAGAGGTTGTTCAGCACCACCTCGGGGACTTCGCCGCGCTTGAGTTCGATGACGACGCGCATGCCGGACTTGTCGGACTCGTCCTGGATGTGGCCGATGCCCTCGATCTTCTTCTCCTGCACCAGCTCGGCGACGCGCTCCAGCAGGGTCTTCTTGTTCACCTGGTAGGGAATCTCGTCGACGATGATCGCCTGACGGTTGCCCTTGTCGATGTCCTCGAAGTGCACCTTGGCGCGCATGACCACGCGGCCCCGGCCGGTGCGGTAGCCGTCGCGCACGCCGGCCAGGCCGTAGATGATGCCGGCCGTCGGGAAGTCGGGCGCCGGGATGATCTCCATCAGCTCGTCGACGCTGACCTCAGGGTTCTTCAATGCGAACAGGCAGGCGTCGACGACCTCGTTGAGGTTGTGCGGCGGGATATTCGTGGCCATGCCCACGGCAATACCCGCCGCGCCGTTCACCAGCAGATTCGGCAAACGGGTGGGCAGGACCAGGGGTTCCTTATGGCTGCCGTCGTAGTTGGGCCCGAAATCGACGGTTTCCTTGTCGATGTCGGCCAACATTTCGTGAGCAATCTTGTCGAGACGAATCTCGGTGTATCGCATCGCAGCGGCGTTATCGCCGTCGATGGAGCCGAAGTTGCCCTGGCCGTCGATCAGCATGTGGCGCAGGCTGAAGGGCTGCGCCATGCGGACGATGGTGTCGTAAATGGCGGAATCGCCGTGCGGGTGGTATTTACCCATGGTCTCACCCACGGCCTGCGCACTCTTGCGGTACTTGGCGTTGTAGGTGTTGCCCATCTCGTTCATCGCGTAGAGCACGCGGCGGTGCACGGGCTTCAGGCCGTCGCGCGCATCGGGCAGGGCGCGGCCGACGATCACGCTCATCGCGTAATCGAGGTAGGAGCGGCGCATCTCCTCCTCGAGGCTGATCGGCAGGGTTTCCTTGGCGAACTGGGTCATGCGGGCTCTGGCTCTCGCGTGCGCGACACGGGCGCGACGGGGTGGGTGGCGAAAGGCGCGGATTCTAAGCGGGCCGCCACCTTGTAGCAGCAGCGCAACATCGTCACCGTGCCCACGAACGTAGGCCGCCACAATGCGTTCGTCCCGGTGCCCTATGGCACAATCGTCGAGTCCCTAGGAGAAACCCTAAAGTGCTCCTGAGGTTAGAGGTTGAGTATTGACTCTCGCAGGGCAACTGCGGCATTCCTTGAGAGGAGAATCATGAAGAAACTGAATCGCGTGGCGTCGCTGTTTGCGGTGGCTGCGGTCGCCGCTGCGGCTTCGTCGGCCGCGCTGGCCCAATCTGTCGACAACTGGCGCGCCGCCGACGGCACGGTCTGGAAGAACGGCACCAGCGAATATTGCTGGCGCGACAACTTCTGGACGCCCGCCACGGCTGCGAAGGGCTGCGACGGCGAAATCAAGCCGGCACCCAAGGTTGAAGAACCCAAGCCGGTCGCTCCGCCGCCCCCGGCCCCTGCTCCGGTCCCCCCGAAGCCCGTGACGCCGCCCCCGGCTCCGGTCAGCGAGAAGGTCACCTTCGCCGCTGATGCCTTCTTCGACTTCGACAAGTCGACGCTGAAGCCCGAAGCCAAGGCCAAGCTGGATGACCTGGTCAGCAAGACCAAGAGCATCAACCTGGAAGTCATCATCGCCGTGGGTCACACCGACTCCGTCGGCAGCGATGCCTACAACCAGAAGCTGTCGATCCGCCGCTCCGAAGCCGTCAAGGCCTATCTGGTGAGCAAGGGTGTCGAGCCGAACCGCGTCTACACCGAAGGCAAGGGCGAAAAGCAGCCCGTCGCCGACAACAAGACCGCGGAAGGTCGCGCCAAGAACCGCCGCACCGAGATCGAAGTCGTCGGTACGCGCAACAAGTAAGCTCTGCGCCCATGGGCGCTTTGCGCAAGGCCCCGCCGGCTCGCCGTCGGGGCTTTTTTATTTCCAGGATCTCATGACGATCAACGCCGACCCGCAAGAGCTCGCCAAGTTCGGCGAGCTGGCCCATCGCTGGTGGGACCCAGAGAGCGACTTCAAGCCCCTGCACCAGATCAATCCGCTGCGGCTGGGCTGGATACAGCAGCTCTGCCCCCTCGCGGGCAAGCGCGTCGTCGACGTCGGCTGCGGCGGCGGCATCCTCAGTGATTCGATGGCGCGAGCCGGCGCCAGCGTGCTGGGCATCGACCTGTCGACCAAGCCCCTGCGCGTGGCGGAACTGCATGCGATGGAGGCCGGCACGCAGGGCGTCGAGTACCGCGAGATCGCCGTCGAGGAACTCGCCGCTGAACAGCCGGCGGGCTTCGATGCCGTGACCTGCATGGAGATGCTGGAGCATGTGCCCGACCCGGCGTCGGTCGTGCGCGCCTGCGCGACGCTGGTCAAGCCGGGGGGCTGGGTCTTCCTGTCGACGCTGAACCGCAACGCCAAGTCCTTCCTGCTGGCCATCGTCGGCGCGGAGTACGTGCTGCGGATGCTGCCCAAGGGCACGCACGAATACGCGCGCTTCCTGAAGCCGTCCGAACTGGCCCAGTTCTGCCGCGATGCCGGCCTCGGACTCCAGTCCAGCCGGGGCCTGGGCTACAACCCGCTGACCCAGCGCTACAGCCTTGGCGCCGACACCGACGTGAACTACCTGCTCGCCTGCCGTCGCGCGCCGTGAAGCGCGACGGCCGCTGGGCCCATCTGCGGGCCGTGCTTTTCGACCTGGATGGCACGCTGATCGACAGCGCCGCCGACCTGGCCGCGGCGGCCAATGCGATGCGCGTGGAGCGAGGCCTGCAGGCGCTGCCGCTGGCGCAATACCGCCCCCATGGCGGCACGGGCGCGCGCGGCATGCTGGCCCAGGCCTTCGGCGTTGCGCCCGGGCAGGCGACGTACGAGGAGCTCAAGCGCGAATTCCTCGACCGCTATGAACTGCTGATGTACGCCAGCACGCGGCCTTTCGGCGGCATCGAGGCAGAGCTCGGCGCGCTTGCCGGTGCCGGCCTTGCGTGGGGCATCGTCACGAACAAGGCCGAGCGTTTCGCATTGCCCCTGGTTGAGGCGCTGGGCCTGCGTGCGGCTGCCGTCGTGGGCGGCGATACGACGGCGCACCTCAAGCCGCATCCCGCGCCCTTGCTGGAGGCGGCCCGACGCCTGGGCGTGACGCCAGCGGCCTGCCTCTACGTCGGCGACGACGAGCGCGACGTCGTGGCCGGCCGCGCTGCCGGCATGGCCACCGCCGCCGCGGCCTGGGGCTATCTCGGGCAAGCTGCCGAAATTGGGCGCTGGCAGGCCGACATTGAACTGGCCGCGCCCGGCGAGCTCTTGAAGCATCTCGGTCTGGCCTAAAATAGCGAGTTCTGGGGCCGACCTGGTTTCGACGTGGGTGCGGATCCGGAGTAGGGCATGCCGAGCACCAGTCCGCTCGTAAAACCACTGGAAACAAAGTAACTGCAAACGACTCTACGTTCGCACTCGCCGCTTAATTGCGGTTGAGCTTCTCAACGGCAGGCCGATGGGCCGGGCCGAGTTCCGCAAGGGGCGAGGCTGAGAAGTCACTCACATCGGCTGGCAGCGCGCTGGGTCACTCAGTGCGTTGCGAGATCAAGTGACTGGCGGGAAAACTAGCGTGCCACTGCGCGAGTTGACCGCGAGATTCAAACCAGCCGGCTAAGCATGTAGATCTGCCCGGTGATGGCTTGCGGACGGGGGTTCAATTCCCCCCGGCTCCACCATCCAAGCAAAAGGCCCGTGTCGGTGACACGGGCCTTTTTCCATTTCGAATCGAATGTGCGGGGGAATAGAACCCCCGCCCGTGGGCTCAGTTGAAGCCCTGCCCGCGGATCAGGCCGACGGCCAGGCCCTCGATGCTGAAACTCTCGCTGTGCTCGTTGACCAGAATGGGTTCGAAATCGGGGTTTTCGGGCAGCAGCTGAATGCCCTCGGGGCCGCGCCTGAAGCGCTTGACTGTGACTTCGTCGCCGACACGGGCAACGACGATCTGGCCGTTGCGGGCATCCTTGGCCGACTGCACGGCCAGCAGGTCGCCGTCGAGGATGCCGATGTCCTTCATGCTCATGCCCTTGACCTTGAGCAGGTAGTCGGGCCTCTTGGCGAACAGGCCGAGCTCGACGCTGTAGGTCTGCTCGACATGCTCCTGGGCCAGGATGGGCGCGCCGGCGGCGACGCGGCCGATCAGCGGCAGCGTCAGTTGTGCCAGATTGGGGATCGGCAGGCTGAACTGGCGCGCGCGGTTGACGGCGCTCAGCATGTCGGATTTGAGGCGGATGCCGCGCGAGGTGCCGCCGACGAGTTCCAGCATGCCCTTGCGGGCCAGGGCCTGTAGATGTTCCTCGGCCGCGTTGGCGGATTTGAAACCCAGCTCGGCGGCGATCTCGGCGCGGGTCGGCGGCGCGCCGGTGCTTTCGATCGCATTGCGGACCAGGTCGAAGATCTGCTGCTGGCGGGCGGTAAGCTTGGGTCGGTCTTGCACGGGCGGCCTTGATTGAAAGGGCTGAGTGGGCTGGCAATTTGTCCAGCACCTGTATTTTTGTCCAGGAAGCCAGGAAATTGCAAACTCTTGATCGACTGATCGTCATTCTGGGTACCGGCGGCACGATTGCCGGCACCGCCAAAACCGCCAGCGATGGCGTGGGCTACACCGCCGCGCAATTGAGCGTCGGGGATTTGCTGGCCGGCGTGCCGGCGCTGGCCGGGCAGCGGCTGGAGGCGCACCAGGTCGCGCAGCTCGACAGCAAGGACATGGACTTCGCGACCTGGCAGCGGCTGGCGGCTGTCGTGGAGCATCACCTCGCCCGCCCCGAGGTCGCGGGCGTGGTCGTCACGCACGGCACCGACACGCTGGAGGAGACGGCCTATTTTCTGCACCGCGTGCTGGCGCCGGCCAAGCCGGTGGTGCTCACCGCGGCGATGCGCCCCGCGACGGCGCTGGCGCCCGACGGGCCGCAGAACCTGTTCGACGCGGTCCAGGTGGCCGCGGCCGAGGGCGCGGCGGGTGTGGTCGTCGCATTCGCCGGCCGCGTGCATGACGCGGTGCAGGTGCGCAAGACCCACAGCTATCGCGTCGATGCCTTCGAGTCGACCGATGGCGCGCTGGTGGCCCGGGTGGAGGAGGGCACCGTGCGCCTGCTCGGCCGCTGGCCCGCGGGCGAGGCCGTCGGCCTGACGCGCATCGCCGCGCCTGCCGAGCGCTGGCCGCGCGTGGAGATCGTGATGAATCACGTGGGCGCCGATGGCGCCGTCGTGCGGGCCTTGTGGGCCAGCGGCATCGACGGCCTGGTTGCCGCCGGCACGGGCAATGGCACGCTGAGCCGTGGCCTTGAGGCTGCGCTGCGCTATGCGCAGGCCGGCGGCGTGAGGGTCTGGCGCAGTACGCGCTGCGATGCGGGGCCGGTCATGGACCTGCCCGGCCTGCTGCCCAGCGCGGGAGCGCTGAGCCCGGTCAAGGCCAGGATCGAGCTGATCCTGGCCTTGCTAGCCGACGGCTGAAGGTCGGCCGCAGGGCCATCAGACGATGGTCAGCGTCACGTCGACGTTGCCGCGCGTCGCGTTGGAGTAGGGGCAGACCTCGTGGGCCGTGGCCACCAGGGTTTCCAAATGGGCGCGGTCCATGCCGGGCACCGAGATCTTCATTGCGACCTGGATGCCGAAGGCGCCCGGCTTGTTGGCGTGGGGGCCGATGCCGACCTCGCTGGTGATGCTCACTTCGGCCGGCAGCGCGATCTTCTGGCGCGCCGACACGGCCTTCATCGCGCCGATGAAGCAGGCGGAGTAACCGGCCGCGAACAGCTGCTCGGGGTTGGTGCCGTGGCCGCCCGCGCCGCCCAGTTCCTTGGGCGTGGACAGGGCAAGGTCCAGCACGCCGTCGGACGACTTGGCGGTGCCGGTACGGCCGCCGGTGGCGGTGGCGGTGGCGGTGTAGAGGGCTTTCTCGATGGCCATGGGTGGGCTCCTTGGGTGGTGGGTGGGGGAAAAGTTAGGCGGCCGCATCGGCGGCCCGGTTCAGCTGCTGGCGCAACTGCTGCAGGCGCTGGGTCAGCGCGATGACCTCGTCCAGCTCGCAGGCGCTGGCGCAGGCGAGTTGGCCGGGGATGTCCAAGGCCTGCTCGCGCAGCTTGCGGCCCTGGGGGGTCAGGAAGATGTCGACGCGGCGCTCGTCGTCGCGGGCGCGCCGGCGCTCGATGTGGCCGAGGCTTTCCAGGCGTTTGAGCAGCGGGGTCAGCGTGCCCGAGTCCAGCGACAGGCGCTGGCCGAGTTGCGACACGCTCGGGCCGTCCAGCTCCCACAGCACCAGCATGACGAGGTATTGCGGATAGGTCAGGCCCAGCGGCGCCAGCAGCGGCTTGTAGATCCGGGTCATGGCCAGCGAGCTGCTGTAGAGCGCGAAGCAGAGCTGGCGGTCCAGCAGCAGCCATTGCTCGCGGACGTCGGTGGCGGGAGGCTTGCTGCGTGGCATGGTTGATAATGTAGTCAGCAATTTAATTGCGTGCAAGTTAAATGGTCTTTTGGGAGGCAGGCTGCTTCGTGGCGATCTGCGACGATGCGCCGGCCCGACCAATAGAGAACGACGAGGAGAGTGGCAATGCTGATGCTTGCGAACGTGCTGGCCGCGCTGGTGGCGCTGCTGCACCTGTACTTCCTGGTGCTGGAGATGTTTTTCTGGACCAAGCCGCTGGGCCGCAAGGCCTTCGGGCTGAAGGCCGACTTCGCCGAGCAGAGCAAGGCGCTCGCGGCCAACCAGGGCCTCTACAACGGCTTCCTCGTCGCCGGCCTGGCGTGGGGGCTGATGCAGGGCGCCGCGGGCGCGGGCCGGCCCTGGCTGCTGTTCTTCCTGGGCTGCGTCGTCGTGGCCGGCGTGTTCGGCGCGGCCACGGCGTCCAGGAAGATCCTGTTCGTGCAGGCGCTGCCCGGCGCGCTCGCGCTGGCAGCGGTCTTCGCGCTTTAGGCGCTCATCGCCTCGATCTGCTCGCCCAGTTCCAGCCAGCGCATCTCGTCGGCTTCGAGCTGGTCGGCAATCGCCTTCAGCCGCTTGCCCATCTCGGCGATCGCCGATGCGGCGGCACCTTCGGCGAGCTGGGCCTCGATCTCGGCGCGCTCCTCGGCCAGCGCGTGCAGGCGCTTGTCGATGGCTTCCATCTCCTTGCGCAGCGGGCGCGTCTGCTCGGCGAGCTTGGCGCGGGCCTGGCCGGAGGCCTTGCGGTCCTCGCGCGGTGCGGGCGCCGGGGCTGGCGCGGCAGCGACGACGGGCGCCGGCGCAGGGGCTGACGAGCCCTTCTTGGCCGCGCGCGCCGCTTCCTTGCTCTGGTCCAGCAGCCAGCGCTGGTAGTCGTCCAGGTCGCCGTCGAAGGGCTTGACGACGCCGTCGGCCACCAGCCAGAACTCGTCGCAGACCTCGCGCAGCAGCGCGCGGTCGTGGCTGACCAGCATGACGGTGCCTTCGAATTCGTTCAGCGCCAGCGACAGCGCCTCGCGGGTGTTCAGGTCCAGGTGGTTGGTCGGCTCGTCCAGCAGCAGCAGGTTGGGGCGCTGCCACACCAGCATGGCCAGCACCAGCCGCGCCTTCTCGCCGCCGGACAGGCTGCCGACCTGCTGGTTGACCATGTCGCCGGTGAAGCGGAACTGGCCGAGGAAGTCGCGCAGTTCCTGCTCTCGGCCGGGCGGGCCGACATCGCGGGCCAGGCGCACCATGTGCGCAAGCGGCCCTTCGTCCAGGCGCAGCACATCCAGCTCCTGCTGGGCGAAGTAGCCGATGGACAGGCCCTTGCCCTCGGTCAGCCTGCCGCCCATGGGCGCCTGCGCGCGGGCAATGGTCTTGACCAGCGTGGACTTGCCCTGGCCGTTGGCGCCGAGGATGCCGATGCGCTGGCCGGCCAGCACCGAGCGGTCCACGCCGCGCACGATGATCTTGTCGCCTTCGTCGGTGCGATAGCCCGCCGACAGCTCGTCGAACATCAGCATCGGGTTGGGCAGGTTCAGCGGCTCGCGGAACTCGAAGTCGAAGTCGGCCGAGGCCAGCACGGGCGCCAGCTTCTCCATCCGCTCCAGCGCCTTCACGCGGCTCTGCGCCTGCTTGGCCTTGCTGGCCTTGGCCTTGAAGCGGTCGATGAACTTCTGCAGGTGGGCGACCTTCTCCTGCTGGCGCGCGAACGCGGCCTGCTGCAGCACCATGCGTTCGGCGCGCTGCGTCTCGAAGCTGGTGTAGTTGCCGCCGTAACGCACCAGCTTGCCTTCGTCCAGATGCAGCGTGACCTTGGTGATCGCGTCGAGGAACTCGCGGTCGTGGCTGATGACGATCAGCGTGCCGTCGTAGCGCTGCAGCCAGGCTTCCAGCCAGACCAGGGCGTCCAGGTCCAGGTGGTTGGTGGGTTCGTCCAGCAGCATCAGCTCGGCCGGGCACATCAGCGCGCGGGCCAGCTGCAGGCGCATGCGCCAGCCGCCGGAGAAGCTGTTGACCGGTGCGTCCAGCTGCTCGGTCCTGAAGCCCAGGCCCATCAGCAGCGCCTGGGCGCGCGAGCGGGCGTCGAAGGCGCCGGCGTCGGCCAGCGCCGCGTGGGCCTCGGCCATCGCGTGGCCGTCCTCGGCGGCTTCAGCCTCGGCCAGCGCCACGCGGGCGGCCATCAGCGTCAGGTCGCCCTGCAGCACGAAGTCGGTCGCGCCGTCCTCGGTCTCGGGCATGTTCTGGGCCACCTCGGAGCGGCGCCAGTGTTTCGGCACCTCGACCTCGCCGCGGTCGTTCGACAGGCGCCCGGTCAGCAGCGCGAACAGGCTGGACTTGCCGGCGCCATTGCGGCCCACGAGGCCGATCTTCTCGCCGGGCTGCAGCGTCGCGGACGCGGCGTCCAGCACCACCTTGACGCCGCGGCGCAGCGTGATGTCGCGCAGCGTGATCACAGCAGGTTTTCCTTGGTCACCAGCAGCACCTGGTCGGCGCCGGAGGAGGTTTCCATCCAGACGACTTCCAGCGTCGGGAAGGCCGCCTCGAAGTGCTCGCGCTCGTTGCCGATCTCCAGCACCAGCACGCCGTCGTCGGCCAGCGCGGCGGGCGCGGCGCGCAGCAGCTCGCGGATGAAGTCCATGCCGTCGGCGCCGCCGGCCAGGGCCAGCTCGGGCTCGGCGCGGTACTCGGCGGGCAGGGCGGCCATGCTCGCGCTGTTGACGTAGGGCGGGTTGCAGAGGATGAGGTCGTAGCGGCCTTCGGCGCCGGCGAGGCCGTCGCCTTGCAGCAGGCGAATGCGCAGCGCGAGGTTGTGTCGTTCCACGTTCAGCCTGGCCACGGCCAGCGCGTTGACGTCGATGTCCAGCGCATCCACGTCGACGTCCGGCCAGGCCATGGCCGCCAGCACGGCCAGGCTGCCGTTGCCGGTGCACAGGTCCAGCACGCGGCGGCTCGCCGGGTTCAGCCAGGGGTCGATGCTGGCGTCGGCGATCAGCTCCGCGATGAAGCTGCGCGGCACGATGGCGCGTTCGTCGATCGTGAACGGCACGCCCTGCAGCCAGGCTTCTCCGGTCAGGTAGGCGGCCGGCTTGCGGGTGGCGATGCGCTCGTCGATCAGCGCGGCGATGGCGGCTTCCTCGTCCGCCGTCAGCTCGCGCTCCTCATGCTCGTCAAGCGCGTCCAGCGGCAGGCCCAGGCGCCACAGCGCCAGCCACATGGCCTCGTCGAAGGCGTTGGTCGTGCCGTGGCCAAAAAACAAGCCCGCCTGGGCGAGGCGGGCGGCTTGGGATTCGATGCAGGCGATCAGTTTCAAGGGGTGCGCACGTCGAGCGTGATTTCGGTGAAGCTGGCCTCGTCGCCCGCCTTTTCTTCCTTGCGCGGCGCGGCCGTGAGGCGGGCGCCCGGCGCTTCGTTCTGCAGCCGCCACAGCAGGTTGGTCGGCGAGTCGGCGAAGGCCAGGCCTTCCTCGCGGCTGATGGTGCCGTCGGTGATGAGCTTGGCGAAATGCTCTTCGTAGGTCTGCGAGCCCTCGGCGATGGATTTCTCCATCGCCTCCTTCACGCCGGCGAAGTCGCCCTGCTCGATGAGCTCGGCCGTCAGCTTGGTGTTCAGCAGGATCTCGATGACGGGCACGCGCCCGCCGGCCGTCGCGCGCACCAGGCGCTGCGACACGATGGCCTTCAGGCCGGCCGCGAGGTCGTTCAGCAGCGCCGGGCGGGACTCGGGCGTGTAGAAGGACAGGATGCGGTTCAGCGCGTGGTAGGTGTTGTTGCCGTGCAGCGTGGCCAGCACGAGGTGGCCGGACAGCGCATAGCTGATGGCCGCCGTCATCGTGTCGCGGTCGCGGATCTCGCCGATCAGGATGCAGTCCGGCGCCTGGCGCAGCGCGTTCTTCAGCGCGACCTGCAGCGAGGCCGTGTCGCGGCCGATCTCGCGCTGGTTGACGACCGAGCGCTTGTTGCTGAACAGGTATTCGATCGGGTCCTCGATGGTGAGGATGTGCCCGGTCATCGTCTGGTTGCGCAGCTCCAGCATGGACGCCAGCGTCGTGCTCTTGCCGGTGCCGGTGGCGCCCACCATCAGGATCAGGCCGCGCTTCTCCTTGATCATCTGGCCGAGGATGGGCGGCAGGCTCAGGCTCTCCAGCGTCGGGATGTCGTGCGGGATGTGCCGGAACACGCCGGCGATGGAGCCGCGCTGGCGAAAGCCCGACAGCCGGAAGCTGCCGACGCCGGACACGCCGACGGCCATGTTCAGCTCGCCGCTGTTGTCCAGCTCGGCCAGGCTGGCCGGGTCGATGACCTCGGCGATGAGCTGGCGCGGCTGCGGCGGCGTGAGGAGCTGGTCGGAGAGCTGCACGGTCTGCCCGTTGATGCGGATCAGCACCGGCATATTGGCCGACAGATAGCAGTCCGAAGCACCCTTGTCGGCCATCAGCCGCAGGATGCGCTCCATGTTCCCCCCACTCATGCCGAAGCCTCCTCGGTATTGACCCAGCGACTGCCATGAATCCGGCTTTGCCGGTCCATCGGCGGTGCCCCCTCGAAGGGGGCGCGCGAAGCGCGTAGGGGGTGAGCCATGGTCAGGCGCGCAGCAGTTCGTTGATGCTCGTCTTCGAGCGCGTCTGTGCATCGACGCGCTTGACGATGATGGCCGCATACAGCGAGTAGCGGCCGCCGTCCTTGGGCAGCGAGCCCGAGATGACGACGGAGCCGGCCGGGATGCGGCCGTAGCTCACCGTGTCGGTCGCGCGGTCGTAGATGGGCGTGCTCTGGCCGATGTAGACGCCCATCGAGATGACCGAGTTCTCCTCGACGATGACGCCCTCGACGACCTCGGAGCGGGCGCCGATGAAGCAGTTGTCCTCGATGATGGTCGGGCTGGCCTGCAGCGGCTCCAGCACGCCGCCGATGCCGACGCCGCCGCTCAGGTGCACGTTCCTGCCGATCTGCGCGCAGGAGCCGACGGTGGCCCAGGTGTCGACCATGGCACCTTCGTCGACGTAGGCGCCGATGTTGACGTAGCTGGGCATCAGCACGACGTTCTTGGCCTGAAAGCTGCCGCGGCGGGCGACGGCCGGCGGCACGACGCGCACGCCGGTGGCGCGCAGCTCGGCCTCGCTCATGCCAGCGAACTTGGTCGGCACCTTGTCGAAGAAGGTCAGGTCCTTGTCGCCCATGAGGCGGTTGTCGTTCAGGCGGAAGGACAGCAGCACGGCCTTCTTGATCCACTGGTGCACCGTCCACTGGCCGACGCCCTCGCGGGTGGCCACGCGCAGGCGACCCGCGTCCAGCTCGGCGATGACATGCTCGACGGCCTCGCGCAGCTCGGGGGCATTGGTGGGGTCGAGCGAGGCGCGGTTGTCCCAGGCGAGGTCGATCAGGCTTTGCAGTTCGGCGGTGTTCATGACAGGGATTTCGTGAAGGAAACGATGCGGCGGGCGGCTTCGAGGCATTCGGCCTCGTCGGCGACGAGAGCGAGGCGGATGCGCCCGGCGCCGGGGTTGTTGCCGTGGGCTTCGCGGGCCAGCAGGCTGCCCGGCAGGACCGCGAGATTGTATTGAGCGAGCAGGCCCTGGGCGAAGGCGATGTCGTCACCCAAGGCGGCGCCGGGCCGCCCCAAGGCGCCATGCCCCCCTCGGGGGGCATGGGGGCTGAAACATTCAGGAACAGCCGCCCACAGGTAGAAGCCGGCGTCGGGCAGGGCCACGTCCAGCACCTCGGCCAGCAGCGGCGTGACCTCGGCGAATTTGCGTCGGTAGCGCGCGCGGTTGTCGACGACATGGGCCTCGTCGCCCCAGGCCGCGATGCTGGCGGCCTGCACGATGGGGCTCATCGCGCTGCCGTGGTAGGTGCGGTAGAGCAGGAATTTCTTCAGCAGCGCCGCGTCGCCGGCCACGAAGCCCGAGCGCAGGCCCGGCACATTGGAGCGCTTGGACAGCGACGTGAACGCGATCAGGTTCCTGAAGTCGCTGCGGCCCAGCCTGGCGGCGGCCTCCAGGCCGCCGAGCGGCGCCTCGTCGCGGAAATAGATCTCCGAGTAGCACTCGTCGGAAGCGATGACGAAGCCGTGCCTGTCGCTCAGCTCGAACAGCGCCTGCCATTCGGCGAGCGGCATCACCGCGCCGCTGGGGTTGCCCGGCGAGCAGACGTAGAGCAGCTGCGTCCTGGCCCAGGTGGCGTCGTCGATCTGCGACCAGTCGACGGCGAAATTGCGCGCCGGGTCGGAGTTGGCGTAGGCCACCTCGGCACCGGCCAGCAGCGCCGCGCCCTCGTAGATTTGGTAGAAGGGGTTGGGGCAGACCACCGTGGCGCCCGCGCGGCTCGAATCGATGACCGTCTGCGCGATGGCGAACAGCGCCTCGCGCGAGCCGTTGACGGGCAGCACCTGCGTGGGCGGGTCCAGCGTGAGGCCGTAGCGGCGGGCGATCCAGCCGGCGATGGCCTCGCGCAGGGCCGGCGAGCCGGCCGTGGCCGGGTAGCCCGACAGGCCCTTCATCGCGCCCTTGATGGCCTCTTCGATCAGGGCCGGCGCGGCATGGCGGGGCTCGCCGATGCCCAGCGAGATCGGCGCCAGCGCCGGGTTGGGTGTGATGCCGGCGGTCAGCGCGCGTAGGCGTTCGAAGGGGTAGGGCTGCAGCCGGTCGAGCAACGGATTCATCAGCCCAGCATCCCGCTCTCGAAACCATGCGCCGGCAGCTCCACGCGCGGTGCGGGCGTCCAGCCCGGCTTGCGGTGCTCGGCAACGACATTGGTGTAGATGCCGCCGCGCACATACCACTTGGCCGTGATGCGGATGAAGCGCGGGTCGGTGACCTTGACGATGTCGTCCAGGATCTTGTTCGTGACCTTCTCGTGGAAGGCGCCTTCGTCGCGGTAGCTCCAGAAGTACATCTTCAGGCTCTTGAGCTCGACACAGAACTCGTCCGCGATCATGTCGATCGTGAAGTAGGCGAAGTCGGGCTGGCCGGTCAGCGGGCAGTGGCAGGTGAACTCGGGCACCTGGAACTGGATGACGTAGTCGCGCTCGGGATTCGGGTTCGGGAAGACCAGGATGTCCTTGCTGGGCTTGCTCGGCGGGTTGGGCGGCACCTCGCGCATCTTGGGCTTCTTCTTGGCGGCAGCGGGGGCGGGGGACTTCTTGGTAGCCATGATCATGTGGGTCTTGCGAGGGGGCGAATGCTATCATCCAGCCCCATCTAAGCGCCCCTGAAAGGCGCTTTTCTTTAGCCAAATCAACGGCTTACGCGCCTCCTTCATGCGGCTGAATTCGATCAAGCTGGCCGGCTTCAAGTCCTTTGCCGAACCCACGACCTTCCAGCTGCCCGGGCAGCTCGTCGGCGTCGTCGGCCCCAACGGCTGCGGCAAGTCCAACATCATGGACGCGGTGCGCTGGGTGCTGGGCGAGAGCAAGGCCAGCGAGCTGCGCGGCGAGTCCATGCAGGACGTCATCTTCAACGGCTCCGGCAACCGCAAGCCCGCGGGGCGCTCCAGCGTGGAGCTGGTGTTCGACAACAGTTCCGCCCGCGCCGGCGGCCCGTGGAACCAGTTCACCGAGATCGCCGTGAAGCGCGTGCTGACGCGCGACGGCACCAGCAGCTACTTCATCAACAACCAGCCGGTGCGCCGGCGCGACGTGCAGGACGTGTTCCTCGGCACGGGCCTGGGGCCGCGTGCCTACGCCATCATCGGCCAGGGCACCATCTCGCGCATCATCGAGAGCAAGCCCGAGGAGCTGCGCCTCTTCCTCGAAGAAGCGGCCGGCGTGTCCAAGTACAAGGAACGCCGCCGCGAGACCGAGAACCGCCTGAAGGACACGCGCGAGAACCTGACCCGCGTCGACGACATCCTGCGCGAGCTCAACAGCAATCTCGAAAAGCTGGAGCGCCAGGCCGAGGTGGCGGCCAGCTATCGGCAACTGCAGGACGCCGGCACGCTGAAGCTGCACCAGCTCTGGTGGTTTAAGCTGCGCGATGCCGGCAACGAGGCCACGCGCGTGAAGGCCGCGCATGCCGAGGCGCTGAATGCGCTGGAGTCGCGCACCGCCGAGCTGCGCGCCGTCGAGGCCACGCTGGAAGAAACGCGCCAGCAGCATTACGCGGCCGGCGACGAGCTGCACGGCAGCCAGAGCCGCTATGCCGAGGCGCAGCTGGAAGTGAGCCGGCTGGAGGAGCGCATCCGCTTCGTCGTCGAGAGCCGCAACCGCGCCCAGCAGCGCCTGGCCGAGCTGCATGCGCAGGACCAGCAGTGGCGTGAGCGCGTCGAGCAGTCGGCCGCCGAGCTGGAAGGCATTGCCGAGCAGATCGCCGGCGCCGACGAGCAGAGCGAGATCCTGGCCGCCCAGGCCGAGGAGCAGCAGGCCCAGCTGCCGCTGGCCGAGGACGCGCTGCGCGCCGCCCAGGCCCGCAGCAACGAGCAGCGCACGCTGGTGGCCCAGGTGCAGCAGCAGATCCAGGTGCTGGCCGCCGAGAGCCGCAGCGTGGACGAGCAGGCGAGGGCGCTGCGGCAGCGCGAGGACCGGCTGACGGCCGAGTCGCGCGCGCTGGGCGCCCCCGATCACGAGGCGCTGGAGGCGCTGAAGGCCCGCAGCGCGGAAGCCGACGAAGCCCGCGACCTCGCCGATGCCCGGCTGCACGAGCTGGCCGAGCAACTGCCCCAGCTGGAAGAGCAGCGCCGCGCCGCGCAGCAGGATGCCAATGCCCAGCTGGCCAGGCAGTCCGAGCTGAGCGCGCGGCTGGAGGCTTTGCGCGCTCTGCAGGAAAAGGTGCAGACCGAGGGCAAGCTCAAGCCCTGGCTGGCCAAGCATGGCCTCGACGGCCTGCAGGGCCTGTGGACGCGCCTGCACATCCAGCAGGGCTGGGAGAACGCCCTCGAAGCCGCGCTGCGCGAGCGCATGGGCGCGCTGAGCGTGGGCCGGCTGGACACGGTGCGCGCCTTCGAGGCCGACGCACCGCCGGCCCGCCTGGCCTTCTATTCGACGCCGGCGGGTTCAATAGCCAACACCCACGAGACCCTGCCCAAGCTGAGCGCGCTGCTGAAGCTGGAGGACGCCGGCCTCGTCGCGCTGCTGAACGACTGGCTGGAAGGCGTCTACACGGCGCCCCACCTCGACGCGGCGCTGGCCGAGCGCGGCAAGCTCACGCACGGCGAGCTGATCCTGACGCCGCAGGGCCATGCGGTCGGCCAGTTCTCGGTGACCTTCTACGCGCCCGACTCCGAGCAGGCCGGCCTGCTGGCCCGCGCCCAGGAGATCGAGCAGCTGACGACGGCCCAGCGCGCGCAGAACCTGATCGCCGACGAGGCCCGCCTGTCGCTGGGCCGCTTCGAGCACCAGTTCAACGACGCCAACGGCCGGCTGGCCGCGCTGCGCCGCGAGGCCAGCGAGACGCAGACGCGCGCCCACCAGATCCATGTCGAACTGCTGCGCCTCACGCAGCAGGCCGAGGCCAGCCAGCAGCGCCGCAGCGCGCTGGATGCCGAGCTGGCCGAGATCGCCGCCCAGCAGGAAAGCCTGCAGGAGCGCCGCGCGGTCGGCGAGGCGCGCTTCGAGGAACTGGACATTCAGCTCGGCGACGCTCAGCAGCGCCACGCGGAACTCGACGACGGCGTCATCGCCGCCGAGCGCAAGCTGGCCGACGCGCGCGAGCAGCTGCGCACGCTGGAGCGGCGTTCGCAGGAAGCCCGCTTCGCGACGCAGACGCTGGCCGCCCGCCGCGGCGAGCTGCAGCGCGGCATCGAGACGGCGCAGGCCCAGATCGCCACGGTGGCCAGTTCCGCGGCCAGCCTGCAGACCGAGCTGGACGGCTTCAACGACGCCGCCGCGCAGGCCGGCCTGCAGGACGCGCTGGCGCTGAAGGTCGAGCGCGAACAGGCGCTGGCCGCCGTGCGTGCCAGCTACGACGACCTGTCGCTGCGCCTGCGCAAGGCCGACGAGCAGCGCCTCGGCTTCGAGCGCAGCCTGGACCCGCTGCGCGAGGCCATCACCAAGCTGCAGCTCGAAGAGCAGGCCGCTCAGCTCGGCGGCGCGCAGTACTGCGAGCAGCTCGAAGCCGCCGCGGTGGACCTGGAAGCGCTGGCGAAGTCCATCGAGGACGGCGCCGTGAAGCTCCACGGCCTGCAGGGCGAGATCGACCGCATCAACCGCGAGATCGCAGCCCTGGGCGCCGTCAACCTCGCCGCGCTGGACGAGCTGACCGCGGCCCGCGAGCGCAAGACCTTCCTCGACTCGCAATGCGCCGACCTGAACGCGGCCATCAAGACGCTGGAAGACGCGATCCACAAGATCGACCTCGAGACGCGCGACCTGCTGGGCTCGACCTTCAACCAGGTCAACGAGCACTTCGGCCGCATGTTCCCCGAGCTGTTCGGCGGCGGCCAGGCCCGGCTGGTCATGACGGGCGACGAGATCCTGGACGCCGGCGTGCAGGTCATGGCCCAGCCGCCGGGCAAGAAGAACAGCACCATCCACCTGCTCTCGGGTGGCGAGAAGGCGCTGACGGCCATCGCGCTGGTGTTCGCGATCTTCCAGCTCAACCCCGCGCCCTTCTGCCTGCTCGACGAGGTGGACGCGCCGCTGGATGACGCCAACACCGAGCGTTATGCCAAGCTCGTCTCGCAGATGAGCCGCGTGACCCAATTCCTCTTCATCTCGCACAACAAGATCGCGATGGAGATGGCGGAACAATTGATCGGCGTGACGATGCAGGAGCAGGGCGTGTCCCGTATCGTCGCCGTCGACATGGACAAGGCTCTTTCAATGGCCGAAATGGCATGACCGTCACTCTGACCCAACTTCTCGCAATGGCCGGCGGCATCGTGCTGGCCGGCGTCGTCGCCCATGGCGCCTGGGCCGCGCGCAAGGCCGGCCCCAAGCGCGCCGCGCCGTCGCCGATGGAGGAGCCGCACTTCGACGCGCCGCCGAGTCCTGGTGAAGTCGCGGGCGAGGCCGAGCCGCTGGAAGTGAACCTGCCCGCGGTCGTACGCCCGGCGCGCCGGCCTTCCAACCGCATCGATGCGCTGATCGACGCGATCGCGACCATCACCGTCGAGCAGCCCGTCGCCGGTGCACTGGCCCTGCAGCACCAGCCCGGCAGCCGCCGCGCCGGCACCAAGCCGCTGCAGATCGAGGGCCTGAACGCCGAGAGCGGCGACTGGGAACTGCCCGAGCCGGGCCAGCGCTACGGCGAGTTCCAGGCCGGCCTGAAGATGGCCAACCGCAGTGGCGCGCTCAACGAGATCGAATACTCCGAGTTCGTGCAGAAGATCCAGGCCTTTGCCGATGGCGTCGGCGGCTTCGTGCAGTTCCCCGACATGCTGGACGTCGTCGCCCGCGCCCGCGAGCTGGACCAGTTCGCCGCCAGCCACGATGCGCAGCTGGCCCTGCTGCTGCGCGCCAAGGCCGCGGCCTGGACGCCGGGCTTCGTGCAGCAGTCCGCGGCCCGCCACGGCTTCGTCGCCGGTGCATTGCCGGGCCGCCTCGTGCTGCCGTCCGCCGAGGAGGGTGCGCCACCGGTGCTGACCCTGCAGTTCGACGCCCAGGCCGCGCTGGCCGAAGACCCCGAGGCCCTGTCGCTGCGGGTGCTGACGCTGGCCCTGGACGTGCCGCAGACGCCGGCCGAGGCCGAGCCCTTCGCGGCCTGGCAGGAGGCCGCCCGCGCGCTGGCCCGCGACCTGGAGGCCGAGGTCTGCGACGACCGCGGCCAGGTGCTGGGCCTGCATGCCTTCGCGTCCATCGACGTCGAGCTGAAGAAGCTCTACGAGGCGCTCGCCGAGCGCGACCTGGCGGCGGGGTCACCGGCCGCCCGCAGGTTGTTCAGCTGATGACGACCAGCCTGCTGCTGATCAGCCTGCTGATCCTCGGCAGTGCGTTCTTCTCGATGGCCGAGCTGTCGCTGGCGGCCTCGCGGCGGCTCAACCTGCAGCAGCGCGCCGACGCCGGCGACGCCCGCGCGGCCCGCGTGCTGGCCGTGCAGGAGCGCCCGGGCGACTACTTCACCGTCGTGCAGATCGGCGTCAACACCGTTGCGATCCTGGCCGGCATCGTCGGCGAGGGCGCGTTCACGCCGCATTTCGAGGCGGCGCTGCGCGTCGTGATGGCACCGGAGCTGGCGGCCACGCTGGGCTTCGCCGGCTCCTTCGCCAGCATCACGGCCCTCTTCATCGTGATGGCCGACCTGGTGCCCAAGCGCCTGTCGATGAGCGAGCCGGAGCGCGTGGCGATGGCGCTGGTCGGGCCCATGCTGCTGCTGTGCCGGCTGCTGCGGCCGCTGGCCTGGTTCTTCAGCGGCATCACCGAGGGCCTGATCCGCCTGCTGGGCCTGCCGGCCAAGCGCGACGAGACCATCAGCTACCGCGACATCCTGGCGCTGACCGAGGCCGGCTACCAGGCCGGTGTCGTCGCCGACGAGGAACAGCAGGTCATCGCCAATGTGTTCGAGCTGGACACCCGCACCGTCGAGACGGTCATGACGACGCGCGAGAGCATCGTGTTCTTCTCGCGCGACGAAGACGATGTGCTGATCCGCAACCGGATTGCCGACACGCCGCACTCCACCTACCTGGTGTGCGATGACGGCATCGATCAGGTCGCCGGCTATGTGGACGCGACCGACCTGTTCCAGCGCGTGCTGCGTGGCGAGGCGCTTTCGTTGCGCGACGGGGGCGCCGGCCTGGTCAAGAAGGTGCTGATCGTGCCGGACCGGCTGACCTTGTCCGAGATGCTGACGCAGTTCCGCGAGGCGCACGAGGACTTCGCGGTCGTCGTCAACGAGTACAGCCTGGTGGTGGGCGTCATCACGCTGAACGACGTGATGAGCACGGTGATGGGCAGCCTCGTTGCGCCGCACTACGAGGAGCAGATCGTGCGCCGCGAGGACGGCTCCTTCCTGGCCGACGGCATCACGCCCATCCCCGACGTGGAGCGCGCGCTGGGCATCGACGGCTGGCCGCATGCCGGCCAGTACGACACGCTGGCCGGCTTCCTGATGGTCATGCTGCGCCGCATCCCGCGGCGCACCGACGTCGTCGAATGGGAGGGCTGGCGCTTCGAGGTCGTCGACGTGGACAGCCACCGGGTGGACCAGGTGATGATCACGCCCATCGCCCCGTCGAACATGTCCTGACCCAGAGGCCGAAATCGAACGGTCGGGGCTGTGCGTCCCCGGCCAGGCCCTACAAGCCGCGCCGCAGCATCCGCGAGCGCTTCGCCGGCCGAGGCCGGCCGGGCGCCGGCGAAGGCCTTCAGAACTTGAAGTTGCCGTCGTTGCGCGACTGCGTGCCGCCGCCCGCGCAGCTCGTGAACTCGCGGTTGCCGCTGCCGGTGGCCTGGTTGCTTTCCCAGACGGCGGTCGAGCCGTTCCATTTCACATATTTGTACTGGATGGCCGCGCCGGCGGGCAGGCCCACGCTGCCCGTCCACGGCACGTTGGCGCCCGAGCCCTGGATGGTCAACGCGAAGCCGGAGCCCGGCGCCCAGGCGCCCAGGCCACCGACGTTGCCGACGATGCGCAGGCTCTGGCCCCAGCTCGTGTTCGCGTTGGCGATCGTGAAGCTCACGGTGCAGCCCGTGCCACCGCCGCCGCCCGTCAGCGCCTGGCCGGTGTAGATGGCCACGGCCGGCGTGCTGCCGCTGCTGTTGGCCGGCACCGTGAAGCTGGCGTTGCCGCCGGCGTCCACCGTGACCGAATCGGCCGTGCAGCCGGTGCCGGCGGCGTTCTTCGTGCCGTTGATGACATTGCAGTAGGTGCCGGCCGGCAGCCCGGTGGAGAAGCTGCGCGTCCAGGGGCTGCCGCTGTTGTTCAGCGCGGCGAAGCCGACGTTGCCGCGGCTGAAGGCCACCTGGTTGGCGTTGTCGCCGACGATCCAGTTCTGTTGCGCCTGGCCGGTGCTGGCGTTGCGGAACGCGACCATATTGGCCAGCGGCGTCCAGCGGTGGGCGAAGTCCCAGACGACATTGATCTGGGCCACGCCGCCGCTGTAGGGGCTGGTCGTGGGGCGGTCGGCACCGGTGTCGCTGAACTTGTAGCCCGAGTAGAGCTGGGCCTCGCCATAGCCCTGGGCCAGCATGAAGATGTTGGCCAGCGTGTAGCGCATATTGGCGGCGTCATTGCTGACCGCGTTGTTGATGTTCAGCGAGCCGCCGTTGCGTTCGGTGTCCCAGTTGGTGATGAAGACGGTCGCGTTCTGCGGCTGGATGAAGCCCCAGCTGCCGCCCCAGTTGCCCCAGGTGCCCATGACGCCGGGGATGCTGGACAGGCTCAGCCCGTTGTTGCCGCGGAAGACGTCGCGCATCGCCGACGTGAACTGGAACTCGTTGAGCGTGCCGACCGGGAAATAGCTCGGCCGGTCCACCTCGCCGTCGTTGATGATTTCCTGCGTGACCCAGATGGGCTCGCCCTGCAGCGTCGTCGGGTAGGCGGCCTTGACGGCGCCCATGATCGAGGCCCAGGCGCTCGCGGGCATGTGCTTGGCCGCATCGATGCGAAAGCCGTCCACGCCCAGGGCCAGCAGGGCCTTCAGGTAGTTGACGATCTGGCCCTGCACATAGCTGCTTTCGGTGGCCAGGTCGGGCAGGCCGCCGAGGCGGCAGTTCTGCACATTGCTGCGGCCGGCCGGCGAGTTGTAGTCGGTGGCGGCGATGCTGCAGTTGGCGTGGAAGTCGTTGGCGCTGAAGTAGGGGTAGCTCAGCGAGGCGGCATCCCAGGTCGAGCCGTCGGTGGCCGTGCCGCTGCCGTCGGCCATCTGGTTGACGACGACGTCCGCATAGACGCGCACGCCGGCCGCGTGGCAACTGGCGATCATGCTCTGCAGCTGCGCGGGCGTGCCCATGCGGCTGTTCAGGTTGACGTAGTTGACCGGCTGGTAGACGCCCCACCAGCCGTTGGCGTTCTTGGACGCACCGGGCGGCGAGATCTGCACGCCCCCGAAGCCCTTGGGGCCCAGCCACTGCGTGCATTCGGTGGCGATGTCGGGCCAGGCCCACTCGAACATCTGCACGGACGTGGAGTTCGGGTTCAGGGCCAGGGCAGGAGGCGCGAAGGTTGCCAGCAGCGCGGTGCTGGAGGCCAGCGTCAGGGCGAGGAAGAGCCGGCGGCTCGGCGGCAGCTTTTGCATGGGTCTGTCTCCGTGGGGTTCGACGCCGCCCTCGTCGCGGGGCGGCTGCTTCGGCCGATCGACTGCATGACCCGGCCGCCTTTCCCGATCCGGGAAAGTGCCCAGACTCTAGGTAAATGCCGGCATCATTGATGTAGCAAAACTACCTATCGACGAAAAATATCCCTAGATTGAGCGCGAGGGAGGCGCTTCGGAGCGCGTCACTGCCGGCTGCCCTGGCGCCGCGCGGTCATCTCTACGCCTATGAATTTCAAGGTGGCCTCATCCAGATTCGCTGCGGCCGAAGGGAAGGCCTGCTCCTCTTCGAGTGGCATATGCGCTGCATAGATGGTTGTGTAGCTATGCAACAGATCATCCGGCAAATCTGCTGCCTTTCCAGCCGCCCAGGCCAGCAGAGGCGGGCGCAGCGCGGCCCAGAGCCGCGTCATCTCGGCGTGATCGGCCTGCAGGCGCGCGGCCAGTTCCGCCAGGCCCTGCTGGCGCAGGCGGGGTAGCACATGGCGTTCCTCGTCCTCGTGGTGGGCCGGGCCGGCCAGGTCGAAGTAGCGCAGCACGTCGGCCGCCGCGTCGCGTGCCTGGGCGTCCACGCCATGCCGGGCGACATGGGCCTGCAGGCGCTGCAGCAGGTCCAGGCTGCGGCGCACGCGTTCGTGGCAGGCAGCCAGCATCTCGAAGGGCTGGTCGAAACCCACGGCGGGGCCGGCGTGCAGGGCGATCTTCGAACTCATGCGGGGCATTGTCTGCCCGCGACAATGCGGCGATGACCGCCCCCGCCGACCTCGCCCAACGCGCCGCCGACCTGCGCGCCCAGCTCAACCGCCACGCCCATCTCTACTACGTGCTCGACGCGCCCGAGCTGCCGGACGCCGAGTACGACAAGCTGTTCGCGGAGCTGCAGGCCATCGAGTCGGCCCATCCGGAGCTGCTGGCGCCGGATTCGCCGACGCGGCGCGTCATCGGCGCCGTGCTGGAGGGGCTGGCGCCGGTGCGCCACGTCGTGCCCATGCTGTCGATCACGACCGAGACGGACACGACCGAGGGCGGCGCCATCGCCTTCGACGCCCGCGTGCGCCGCGAGCTTGGCCTCGTGGAAGCTGATGCGCCGGTCGAGTACGCCGCCGAGCTGAAGTTCGACGGCCTGGCGATGAACCTGCGCTACGAGGCCGGCCTGCTCGTGCAGGCGGCCACGCGCGGCGACGGCGAGACCGGCGAGGACGTCACGCAGAACGTGCGCACCATCGGCCAGATCCCGCTGCGGCTGAAGGGCCGAGCCGAGGACATGCCCGTGCTGGAGGTGCGCGGCGAGGTCTATATGCGCCGCGACGACTTCGAGAAGCTCAACGAGCGCCAGCGCGAGCGTGGCGAGAAGACCTTCGTGAATCCGCGCAACACGGCGGCCGGTGCCATCCGCCAGCTCGACCCGGCGCTGGTGCGCCAGCGGCCGCTGTGCTTCTACGCCTACGGCCTGGGCGAGGTGCAGGGCTGGGAGCAGCCGGCCACGCATGCGGGCCTGCTGGACGCGCTGGCCGCCTTCGGCCTGCCGGTCAACGGCGACCGCGTCGTCACGTCCGGCCCGGGCGGGCTGGTGCAGTTCCACCGCGCGATGGCCGCCAGGCGCGATGCGCTGCCCTTCGACATCGACGGCGTCGTCTACAAGGTCAACTCGCGCGAGCTGCAGCTCAAGCTCGGCTTCAAGACCCGCGAGCCGCGCTGGGCCGTGGCGCACAAATACCCGGCCCAGGAGCAGGTCACGACGCTGCTGGCCATCGACGTCCAGGTCGGCCGCACCGGCAAGCTGACGCCGGTGGCGCGGCTGGAGCCGGTCTTCGTCGGCGGCACGACGGTGTCCAACGCGACGCTGCACAACGTGTTCGAGATGCGCCGCAAGGGCGTGCGCGTGGGCGACAAGGTCATCATCCGCCGCGCCGGCGACGTCATCCCCGAGGTCGTCGGCCGCGTGCCCGGCGAGCGGCCCGGCTATGTGCCCAACTTCCGCATGCCGCGCGAATGCCCGGTCTGCCGCAGCGCGGCCACGCGCGAGAAGGGCAGCATCGAATACCGCTGCACCGGTGGCGTGTTCTGCCCGGCCCAGCGCAGGCAGGCCCTGCTGCATTTCGCCGGCCGCCGCGCGATGGACATCGAGGGCCTGGGCGACAAGCTGGTCGAGCAGCTCGTCGATGCCGGCATCGTGCAGAGCCTGCCCGGGCTCTACAAGCTCGGCGTGGCCAGGCTCGCCGCGCTGGACCGCATGGCCGAGAAGAGCGCGCAGAACCTCGCCGACGCGCTGGAGAAGAGCAAGCAGCCCACGCTCGCGCGCTTCCTGTTCTCGCTCGGCATCCGCCAGGTCGGCGAGACGACGGCCAAGGAGCTGGCGCGCCACTTCGGCACGCTGGACAAGCTGATGAAGGCCAGCGTCGAGCAGCTGCTGGAGGTGGCCGACGTCGGGCCCATCGTCGCGGCCAGCATCCACACCTTCTTCGCCCAGCCGCACAACGTCGAGGTCGTCGAGCAGTTGCTGGCGGCCGGTGTGGCGCCCAAGGAGAGCGCCGGCGAGGCCGACGACCGGCCGCGCCCGTTGCTGGGCCGGACGCTGGTGCTGACCGGCACGCTGCCGACGCTGAGCCGCGACGAGGCCCAGGCCCTCATCGAGGAGGCCGGCGGCAAGGTCAGCGGCTCGGTGTCGAAGAAGACCAGTTTCGTCATCGCCGGCGAGGAGGCCGGCAGCAAGCTCGAGAAGGCGCGCACGCTGGGCGTCACGGTGCTCGACGAGGCGGGGCTGAGGGCCTTGCTGGCGACGGGTTGAGGAAGTGGCTCCGCGCCCAGCCGGGCGCGGTTTCGAAGAGGTGGTCGATGAAGGCCCGGGTCTTGGCCGGCATCAGCCGGCGGCTCGCCGTCAGCAGCGTCACGGGCAGGGGCTCGTAGCACCAGTCGGGCAGCACCTGCACCAGGGTGCCGGTCTCGACGTCGGACGCGACCATGCCATAGGGAAAGCTGCCGATGCCGCCGCCCGCCCGCACCAGCGACAGCACCAGGCCGATGGAGTTGGTCTCCAGCGGCCCGTGCATCTGCACCTCGGCGGTCTGCTTGCCGTTGAGCAGCGTGCGGTACAGGCCCTTGGCCTGGCTCAGCACGACGAAATCATGTTCGGCCAGGTCGGCCGGCGACTGCGGCGCGGGCCGCGCCTGCAGGTAGACGGGGCTGGCGTACAGGCCGCGCTCCAGCAGCATGTACTGGCGGGCGACGAGGTCGGGCTCGTCCACCGGCCCCATGCGCACGGCCACGTCGTAGGGCTCGTTGAACAGGTCGACGCGGCGCGGCGTCGTGTCGATTTCCAGCTCCACCCTGGGGTAGCGGCGCACGAAGCGCGAGAGGCTCTCGGCCAGCACCAGCATCGCGAACTCGGCCGGCACCGACACCCGCAGCCGCCCCTGCGGCGTCGCGTCGCGCGAGGCCAGCCACTGGCGCGTCTCGGCGATGTCGTCGTCGTGCCGCGCCGCGCGCTCGGCCAGCTGTTCGCCCAGTTCGGTCAGCGTCAGCCGGCTGGCGCCGGGCACGAAGAGGCGGGCGCCGACCGAGGTCTCCAGCGCGGCCAGGCGCCGGCTCAGCGTGGCCTTGGGCAGGTCCAGCAGCCGGGCCGCTGCGGACAGCGATCCGGCCTTGTGCACCTGGGCCAGCAGCAGCAGGTCGTCGATCTTCATCTCGTTTTATTTCGTTTCGTTTCCGGAACGGTCCGTTTGAATTCTGCGGCTATTCGCCGTAAATGGAACTCTCTACAGTCGCGGCCATCATGTCAACGCCCCGACTGCTCCAGCCCCAGCGGCATCGCATCGGCACTGGTTTCCAGGTCGAGGGCTGGCGCGAGCCGCTGGTGCAGCTCGACCCCTTCATCCTGGTCGACCACTTCCGCATGAGCGAGGCGGCCTTCGCGCCGCATCCGCACGCGGGCTTCTCGGCGGTGACCTATCTCTTCGACGATTCGGCCACGGCCCTGGTCAGCCGCGACTCCCTGGGCGGCGAGCACGAGATCCTGCCGGGCGGCCTGCATTGGACGCTGGCCGGCCGCGGCCTCATGCACGACGAATTCCCCGCCGAGGCCGGCCGCGAAGCCCATGGCCTGCAGATCTTCGTCAACCTGCCGGCCGAGCAGAAGCTGCGCGCCCCTGGCGTGATGCGCCTGGGCGCCGCGCAGATGCCGCGCCGCATCGGCGCAGGCTGGCGGGCCGTGCAGGTCTTCGGCGGCACGGCCGAACTGGCGCTGCCCTGGCCGACGGCGCTGGCCGTCGTCGACGTGGATGCCGGCGCCGGCTTCGACTTCGCGCTGCGCGACGGCGAGCAGGGCTTTGCCGTCGTCATCCACGGCAGCGGCGACGCGGGCGAGCTGCCGCTGTCCGCGGGCTGCGCCCTCGGCCTGGCGCCGGGCGGCAGCAGCACCATCATCGCCGGCGAACCGCTGCGCCTGGCCTGCTTCTCGGGCCGCCCCCTCTGCGAACCCATCGTGCGCCACGGCCCCTTCGTCATGAGCGACGAAGGCCAGGTCGTGGCCGCGCTGCAGCGCTTCCAGTCCGGCGGCATGGGCCGCCTCAGTCCGCGACAACAACAAGCCTAACGATCCCCATCAAGGAGTCCCCCATCATGAACGCACCGAAAGAGAACATCGCGCTCAGGCAGCTCACCGAGGCCATTCCCGAGCCGATCAAGGCGCCGGCCAGGAAGGGCCCGCCCGTGCCCCTGCTCGTCATCGGCGCGCTGCTGCTGGTCGGCGGCATCGGCCTGGGCAGCCGCATGTGGTGGCGCAGCCAGCATCTGGTCGAGACTGACAACGCCTTCGTGGCCGGCCGCCTGCATCCGGTGGCCACGCGTGTGGCCGGCGTCGTCACCGAGATGCGCATGCAGGACAACGCCATCGTCAAGGCCGGCGACGTGCTGCTGCGCCTGGACCCGGCCGATGCGGCCGTGCAGGTGGAGCGCCTGAAGGCCCAGATCGCCCAGGCCGACGCCGCCATCGCGACGAGCGCCGCGCAGATCGCCCAGGCCCAGGCCCAGGCCGCCGCCACTGCCTCGCAGGTGGCCCAGGCCGAGGCCGTGCTGGCCCGCACCGAGCTGGACGCCAAGCGCAGCCAGGCCCTGTTCGGCGCCGAGCTGCGTGCCACCTCCAGGCAGGAGCTGGACGCCACGCTGGCCGCCCGCGACGTGGCCCGCGCCGACCTCGCGGCCCGCAAGGCCGGCGCCAATGCCGCGAAGGAGGCGGTCGTGGCCGCCGAGAGCGCCCGCCAGTCGGCCGCCGCGCAGAAGAGCGCCACGCAGGCCCAGCTGAAGGACGCGCAGAACCAGCTCGGCTATGTCGAGCTGCGCGCCACCAGCGACGGCCGCGTCGG
Organism: Pelomonas aquatica; assembly: GCF_026712205.1. Taxonomy (GTDB): domain Bacteria; phylum Pseudomonadota; class Gammaproteobacteria; order Burkholderiales; family Burkholderiaceae_C; genus Pelomonas; species Pelomonas aquatica. The sequence goes on along the minus strand of NZ_JAPPUW010000026.1, from coordinate 19,459 downwards.
CAAGCGGACGGTCGAGGTGGGTCAGCGCGTGCAGGCCGGCCAGCAGTTGGCCGCCATCGTCGAGCCCGAGACCTGGATCGTCGCCAACTTCAAGGAGACCCAGCTCGCCCGCATGAAGCCCGGCCAGAAGGTGCACGTCAAGGTCGACGCCTTCCCCGGCCAGGACCTGCTGGCCAGGGTCGACAGCTTCTCGCCCGCTTCGGGCGCCAGCTTCGCGCTGCTGCCGCCGGACAACGCCACCGGCAACTTCACGAAGATCGTGCAGCGCGTGCCGGTCAAGCTCGTCTTCGAACCCGAGAGCCTGAAGGCGCTGGGCGAGCAGGCCGCACGCATCGTGCCGGGGCTGTCCGTCCAGGTCGAAGTGGAAATCGGCGAGTAAGCCGGGGCCGCCATGGGCAATGAAAACTATCTCCCGCCGCCACCGGGCCAGAAGGTCGGCGGGCGCACCTGGCTGGCCGTGCTGTCCAGCCTGCTGGGCGCCTTCATGGCGGTGCTGGACATCGCCATCACCAACTCCTCGCTGAAGGACATCCTCGGCGCGCTGTCGGCCACTCAGGAAGAGGGCTCCTGGATCTCCAGCGCCTACCTCGTCGCCGAGATCGTCGTCATCCCGCTGGCCGGCTTCCTGGCGATGGTGTTCTCGACGCGCCGCTACCTCGTCGTCAACGTCGCGCTCTTCCTCGTCTTCAGCACGCTGTGCGGCATGGCCTGGAGCCTGGAGAGCATGATCGCCTTCCGCGCGGCCCAGGGCTTCACCGGCGGCGTGATGATCCCGATGGCGATGACCCTGGTCACGCGCAAGCTGCCGCTGAAGAAGCGCCCCATCGGCCTGGCGCTGTTCGGCATGACGGCCACGCTGGCGCCCACCCTCGGCCCGACCTTCGGCGGCTACCTGACCGAGCTCTACGGCTGGCCCAGCATCTTCTACATCAACTGGCTGCCGGGCGTGCTGCTGATGCTGGGCGTCAGCGCCGGCCTCGACCCCGAGCCGATGAACCTCAAGCTGCTGCGCGACGTGGACTGGTGGGGCATCCTCTTCATGGCCGTGGGCCTGGGCTCGCTGACCGCGATGCTGGAAGAGGGCAACGCCAAGGACTGGTTCCAGAGCCCCTTCATCATCGCGACCGCCATGCTCGCCATCGCCGGCATCTACGGCTGGGCCTGGCGCGGGCTGACGCGCAGGAACACCTTCATCGACCTGCACATCCTCGGCCGCCCGAGCTTCCTGATCGCCGGCGTCATCGCGTTCGCGACCGGCATGGGCCTCTACGGCTCGGCCTTCATCCTGCCGCTCTACCTCGGCCAGATCGCCAACTACACGCCGATGCAGATCGGCCTGGTCATCATGTGGATGGGCCTGCCCCAGCTCTTCATCATGCCGTTCGCGGCCAAGCTGTCCACCCAGCTGGACAACCGCGTGATGATGAGCCTGGGCCTCGCGCTGTTCGCGACGTCCTGCTTCATGAACACCCACATGAGCGCGGACACGGCCGGCCCCGAACTGCTCGCCGCGCAGATCGTGCGGGCCCTGGGCCAGCCCCTCATCATGATCACGCTGACCAACTTCGCGATCAACGGCATCCCGCCGCAACTGCTGCCCAGTGCCTCGGGCATGTTCAACATGCTGCGCAACCTCGGCGGCTCGGTCGGCATCGCGACGCTGGCCACGCTGCTGACCAACCGCGAGCATCTGCACAGCAACCGCGTCGGCGAGGCCGTCAGCCTCTACGACCCGGCCACGCAGGCGCGGCTGGACGCGCTGACCCAGAACTTCGCGTCCAAGGGCTTCGACCTCGCCGCGGCCCAGGACATGGCCATCAAGGCGCTGGACAACGTCGTGCGCCGCGACAGCTTCGTGATGGCCTACAACGACGCCTTCCTGGTGCTGGGCATCGCGCTGTTCAGCTGCGTGGCCATCGTCTGGCTCAGCAAGAAGGTGATGGGCGGCGCCGCCTCGGCGGAAGCTGCCCACTGATTCCGGGAAAACAAGATGTTCCAACTCAAGACCGTCCTCACCCTCGTCGCCACGGCCGCTCTCGCCGCCTGCACGACGCTGGGCCCCAACTACCAGGCCCCGGCCGCCAACGCGCCGGCCGCCTACCGCAGCGCCGCTCCCGCGGCCGGCGCCGAGCTGCAGCGCGACTGGTGGCTGATGTTCGGCGACGCCCAGCTCGACGCGCTCGAAGCCCAGGCCCTGCAGGCCGGCCCGACGCTGGCCGCCGCCGCCGCGCGCATCGAGCGCGCGCGTGCCGTCTTCGGCGCCACGCGGGCCGACGAGCTGCCGCGCGTCGATGTCGGTGCCAGCGAGACCGGGCTGCGCACGTCGGCCAAGTCCGTCACGACGCCCGTGCTGGGCGGCAAGGCCATCACCTTCGAGGGCTGGCAGAGCGGGCTGCAGGCCAGCCTGGGCTGGGAGATCGACCTCTGGGGCCGCGTGAAGCGCCAGGCCGAGGGCGCCCAGGCCCAGCTCGACGCGTCCACGCTGGACGCCGCCGCGGCGCGCGTCGCGCTGACGGCCGACGTCGCCGCCGCCTACTGGCAGTGGCGCGCGCTGGCCGACGAGGCCAAGGCCCTGCAGCGCCAGCGCGACAGCCGCGCCCAGGCCTTCCAGGTCGCGCAGACCCGCTTCGATGCCGGTTCGTCGACGGCGCAGGACCTGGAGCGCGTGCGCGCCGAGCTGGCCTCGGCCGATGCCGACGTGGCCGACCTGCCGCGCCGCCAGGCCCTGGTGCTGAACCAGATCGCTGCGCTGACCGGCCAGGCCGCCGCCGAGCTGAAGCTGCAGGCCACCGCGCCGCTGGCCGCGCCGCCGCAGATCCGCGCCGGCCTGCCGTCCGAGCTGCTGCAGCGCCGCCCCGACCTGGCCCAGAGCCTCGCGCAGCTGCATGCCGCGACCGCCCAGGTCGGCATCGCCGAGGCGGCCTTCTACCCGTCCATCCACCTGACCGGCAGCTTCGGCTACCAGAGCAAGGCGCTCGGCGACCTCGTGTCGGCCCCGGCGCGGCTCTACAGCTTCGGTCCCGGCATCTCGCTGCCCCTGTTCGAAGGCGGCCGCAACCAGGCCAACCTGGGCGCTGCCAAGGCCCAGGTCGACGAATCCCTCGCCGGCTTCCGCGGCCGCATGCTGCAGGCGCTGCGCGAGGTGGACGACGCGCTGGCCGAACTGCAGGGCCGCGCCGCCGTGGTCGACGCCCAGAACCGCACGCTGGCCTCCAGCAGCCAGGCCCTGGCCGTGGCCAGGAGCCGCTACGACAAGGGCGCCGTCAGCTACCTCGACGTGACCGAGGCCGAGCGCACGCCGTTGGCCACCGAGCGCGCGCTGGCCCAGCTGCGTGGTGCGCAGTGGGCGGCGACGGCGCAACTGGTGAAGGCGCTGGGCGGTGGCTGGGCGGCCAACGGCGGCTGATTTCGCGGCATGCCCGCTTTCGCCGGCGCCCGGGCCGGCGTAGCATTTCCATCGAAGCGACCCGCCTGTGAGCCGGGTCCGGTCGGGCCGCCGGGAGGGCCCGATTGAGCCTTGCCGCCCGCGCACCCGGCCTCCATGGAGGTGCATCATGTTCAAGCACATCCTGCTTCCCACCGACGGATCGCGTTTTTCCGAGCGCGCCGTCTTCTGTGGCATCGAAATGGCCCGCCAGTTCGGCGCGAAGGTGACGGGCATCCACGCGGCGCCCGAATTCCATGTGCTCAGCTACCGGGTGGCCGAGCTCTCCGAGTCCCGCGAGCAGTTCGCCGCCGACGTGCTGGCGCACGCGCAGCGCTACCTGGACTTTGTCCGCGCCACCGCCGCCGAGGCCCGGGTCCGCTGCGAGACCCTGATGGAGAGCAGCGACCATCCGCACGACGCGATCTGCCAGGCGGCGACGCGCCTGCAGTGCGACCTGATCGTGATGGCCTCGCACGGCCGGCGCGGGCTGGCGGGCCTGCTGCTGGGCAGCGAAACCCAACGCGTGCTGGCCCATGCCGAGGTGCCGGTCCTCGTCTGGCGGGCGAGCGGCGAAGAGCGCTGACTCAGGGCAGCGCCAGCAAGGCCTGCGCCATGCGCGCGGCCGCCCCGCGATGGGCGCTCGAAAAGGCCAGGGCCATGCGGCCCATGGCCGCGCGGGCCGGCGCATCGGCGCACAGGCCGAGGCCGCGGGCCATGGCCTCGGCCAGCGTCGCGCAGCGCTCGGCCGCGCCCGCCGCCAGCGCCAGCTCGGTGGCCTCCGCGAAGTTGAAGGTGTGCGGCCCGGCCAGAACCGGGCAGCCGCAGGCGGCGGCCTCGATGAGGTTCTGGCCGCCCAGTGGCTCGAAGCTGCCGCCCAGCAGCGCGACGCTGGCGAGGCCGTAGTAGAGCGGCATCTCGCGCATCGAGTCGCCGAGCCAGACGTCCGCTGCCAGGGCCGCTGGCGTGGGTTCATCGTCCCAGCCGCTGCGGCGTGCGAGCGTCAGGCCGGCGGCCTCGACCAGTGCGGCCACGTCGTCGAAGCGCTGCGGATGGCGCGGCACGATGGCCAGCAGCGGGCGCGGGGCGGGCTGCTTCAGCCATTCGGCCAGCAGCGCGGTCTCCTCGCCCTCGCGGCTGACGGCCAGCATCAGCACGGGCCGGCCGAGCCGCTGCGCCCAGGCCTGGCCGCGGGCGATCAGGGCCGGGTCGATGGCGATGTCGTACTTCAGGTTGCCGGCCACTTCGACGCGCGGTGCGCCCATCGTGCGCAGCCGTGCCGCGTCGGCCTCGGTCTGGGCCAGCGCCAGTGTCAGCCGCTGCGCGGCCGGCCGCATCAGCGCCGCCAGCCGCAGGCCGCGGCGCAGGCTCTTCCCGGACAGGCGCGCGTTGGCCAGCACCATGGGCAGGCCGGTGCGCTCGGCCTCGCGCAGCAGCGTCGGCCAGACCTCGGTCTCCATCAGCACGCCCAGGCACGGCTGCCAGTGGCGCAGGAAGCGGCGCACGGCGCCCGGCGTGTCGTAGGGCAGCCAGGTCAGCGCGTCGCCGTCGCACAGCAGGGGCAGGGCGGCCTCGCGGCCGGTGGCGGTGGCATGCGTGAGCAGCAGGCGCAGGCCAGGCTCGCGCTCGCGCAGCGCGTGGATGAGCGCGCCGGCCGCGCGCGTCTCGCCCAGCGACACGGCGTGGATCCACAGCCGGCCGGGTTCGCTGCGGCCACGGTAGACGCCAAGACGTTCGCCCAGCGCCTGCCGGTACAGCGGCTCCCGGGCGCCGCGGCGCCACAGGCGCAGCAGGTAGAGCGGCGTCAGCAGCCGCAGTGCGGTGGCATAAAGCCACCGGGCGGGTTCAATGGCCGGCGGCAAACGTGGCGTCCGGCTTCACCCGCTTGAGCTGGGCCAGCACGTCGTGCTGGATGCGCTCCAGCGCCTCGGGCGTGTGGCCCTCGAAGCGCAGCACCAGCACGGGCGTCGTGTTGGACGGGCGGATCAGGCCGAAGCCGTCGGCGTACTCGATGCGCAGGCCGTCGATGGTGATGAGCTCGGACGCGCCGGGGAAGTCGGCCAGCGTGGTCCGGGCCTTCAGCGTCTTGACGACCTCGTGGTGCTCGCCTTCGGCGCAGGGCACGTTGATCTCGGGCGTGTTGAAGCTGTTGGGCAGGGCCTTCAGCGTGGCGCTCGGGTCGGCGCTGCGCGACAGGATCTCGAGCATGCGGCCGGCCGTGTACATCGCGTCGTCGAAGCCATACCAGCGCTCGGCGAAGAAGATGTGGCCCGACAGCTCGCCGGCCAGCGGCGCGCCGGTCTCCTTCAGCTTGGCCTTGGCCAGCGAATGGCCGGTCATCCACATCAGCGGCTTGCCGCCATGCTCGCGGATCCACGGCGCCAGGCGCTGCGTGCATTTGACGTCGAAAATGATCTCGGCGCCGGGCTGACGCTTCAGGATGTCGGCCGCGATCAGCATGATCTGGCGGTCCGGCATGATCATCTCGCCGTCCTTCGTGACGATGCCGAGGCGGTCGCCGTCGCCGTCGAAGGCCAGGCCCAGCTCGGCGTCGCAGGCGTGCACGATGCGCTTGAGATCCTCGAGGTTCTCGGGGCGGCTCGGGTCCGGGTGGTGGTTGGGGAAGTCGCCGTCCACCTTGGAGTAGATGTCGACGACCTCGCAGCCCAGCGCGCGCAGGATGGCGGGCGCCGTCGCGCCGGGGATGCCGTTGCCGCTGTCGACGACGATCTTCATCGGCCGGGCCAGCTTGCAGTCCTTGACGATGCGGTGGGTGTACTCGGCCGTGATGTCCATCGCGCCGACGCGGCCCAGGCCCCTCGCGTAGTCCTCGGCCTCGATGCGGCGGCGCAGGCCCTGGATCTGCTCGCCGTAGACGGCGGCGCCCTTGAGGACCATCTTGAAGCCGTTGTAGTCCTTGGGGTTGTGGCTGCCGGTGACCTGGATGCCGGAGTTGCAGCCGTGCCTGGCGCGCGTGGCGGCGACGTAATAGAGCATGGGCGTCGTCACGGCGCCGATGTCGACGACGTCGAGGCCGGTGGACGCGATGCCGCGGATCAGCGCGGTGACGAGGCCGGGGCCGGACAGGCGGCCGTCGCGGCCGACGGCCACGGCCTTCTCGCCGGCGGCCTTGGCCTCGGTGCCGAAGGCCCGGCCCAGGTGCTCGGCGAGTTCCTCGTTCAAGGTCTGGCCGACGACGCCGCGGATGTCGTAGGCCTTGAAGATGGATGCGTGAACCTGCATGGATGCCTCGGGAAACTGGGTTTGAAAAGCGCGCCGGATTGTAGGCAGGCGGCGTGGCTTTCCATTTGTCGGCGCCGCTGTCGATTCATCGCTGTAACCGCGGGACAGGGCAGGCGCCTTCCTACACTGCGGCCCATGACATTCACCGAGGAATTCAGCCAGGCCCTGCGCCACCAGCGCATGCTGATGAAACACCGACCCGACCGGCTGCGCATGCGCGTGCTGGTCTATCTGCTCTGGCTGGCGGGCTTCGGCCTGTTCTTCGCGACGATCAACGGCCTGCAGAGCGGCCGCCTGGGATCGGCCGGCTGGTGGCTCAACGACGTGCCGGGCCATATGCTCGTCAGCGCCTGCGTGACGGCCTGCTTCGTCATCGGTTTCCGCGGCTTCGAGCGGCTCGCGCCGCAGCGCTGGCTGGACACCATCATGGGCTGGCGCGACTGGCGCTCGGGCGTGTTCTTCTCGGTGTTCTCCATCGCCTGCTCGCTGCTCGGCGTCGTCATCGGCCTGGGCGTCGTCGACCGCATCTGGCTGAGCCAGGGGCTGGACAAGCTGCTGGCCCAGCCCGGCTTCTGGGGCGAGTTCCTGTCGGTGTCGATGCTGGTCACCTTCATCATGGGCCTGCGCTACCGCGCCCGCTGGAAGCAGGAGGCCCTGCAGGCCCGCGTCACCGAGGCCCAGCTCAAGCTGCTGCAGGGACAGATCGAGCCGCACTTCCTGTTCAACACGCTGGCCAATGTGCAGAGCCTGATCGACTTCGACCCCGAGCGGGCCAAGCAGATGCTGGAGCGCTTCACCGACTATCTGCGCGCCAGCCTCGGCCAGCTGCGCGGCGATTCGACGACGCTGGCCCAGGAGTTCGGCATGCTGGGCGCCTATCTCGCGCTGATGCAATTGCGCATGGGCGAGCGGCTGAAGGTGGAGCTGTCGCTGCCGGCCGAGCTGGGCGCCATCGCGTTGCCGCCGCTGCTGGCCCAGCCCCTGGTCGAGAACGCCATCCACCACGGCCTGGAACCCAAGATCGCCGGCGGCACCGTGGCCGTCAGCGCGCGGCGCGTCGACGGCCGGCTGTGGATCGAGGTCGCCGACGACGGCCAGGGCCTCGACGGCCAGAGACCGGGCGGTCAGCGCCGCAGCGGCAACGGCGTCGCCCTCGACAACATCCGCGCCCGGCTGGCGGCCCGCTTCGGCCCCGGCGCCAGCCTCGACCTGCTGCCTCGCGACGGCGGCGGCACGCTCGCCCGCATCCAGATTCCCGCCACTGCCCTGAGCCCATGACCACCGCCCTGATCGCCGACGACGAACCCCATCTGGTCCAGTACCTCAAGGCCCAGCTTGCCCAGGCCTGGCCCGGGCTGCAGATCGTCAGGACCGTCGCCAACGGCGTCGAGGCCGCCGAGGCCATCGCCGAACTCGAACCCGACCTGGCCTTCCTCGACATCCAGATGCCGGGCCTGACCGGCCTGGAAGTGGCCCAGGGCATCGAGGGTGCGACCCGCGTCGTCTTCGTGACAGCCTACGACCAGTACGCCGTCGAGGCCTTCGAGGCCCGCGCCGTCGACTATTTGGCTAATTTTGCGAATCCCCCATAAACGCAAAAATTATCGCAAGTGATTGCTGCGCATAAGAAATTCAGCCTGTATTTTTGGGGTTTGGGTCGTTTTGATGTACATCGGATGCCCCGGAAATTTCGCCTATCCGCACGCCCGATGACGACTCTGACCACCGCCATGGCGACCACGTCAACGCGTTGTCATGAATCGCTGCAAGGCGTGGACGATAGACGCCACCAGATCTGTGCTCAGCTGCATGGCAGCCACGGTGGTTCGGTCCGCGCGCGTGCCAGCAAGAGAGTGTCTCGCTCGCCGGCAAGCCAGTTGCAGATCCACGGCAGCCTCGACGATCTCGGCATTCGGCCGATCCAAGGCGACCGTGAGCCGCAAGACCTGCATCAGCCGGTCGGCTTCGGCCAGGTGTGCTGCAAGGTGCAACTGCCAAGGCTTTGCTCGCGAAAGCCCCTTCGCCAGCAGGCGCACCAAGTCGTCAAGGTCACCCATCGCCCTGGCGACGGCAACCAGTGCGGGTGGAGTCTCTTGATCGGTGGCAGGCGTCGCCGCGATGTCGTCCGGTTCTGATTCCATGGGTCTAGCCCGGCGCGGCGGCTTTCGTGCGCTTCTTGCCCGACTCCGTGCTGTTGCCAGCCTGGCTGATGCGGTCGAGGACTTCCCGGACCAACTGTTCCTGCGATTGTGCACAGGCGTGGGCGGCCGCCAGCTGGCGCACCAGTTCCCCGTTGCGCAGTTCAAGCTCTCCTGTGCGTGCCCGAAGCGTTTCGTACTGCTGAGCAGCCAGTTTCGCCTGCTCACGCAAATCTTCCACCAGTTGATTCTGTACCGCCAGTCGCTCGGCCGCGGGCTTGAGTTCGCGCAGTTGCTCATCCACCTGACGCCGCTCAGCCCGGGCGACGGTGAGCAACGCCAAGGCGTCCGCCTTCTCCTGCAGCGCCGCGCGCAGCTCGGTCTGCTTGGCGGTCAGGGCCTCCGCGCCACCGGCGACCTCCCGCTGCAGGTACTGGAGCTGCTGCTCGTGCAGGCGCGCTTCTCGGTCGCGCTGCTCCCGGGACGCGTTTCGGAAGTGCTCCAGAGCGTCACGCGCGTGGGCGTGCTTTTCCTCCAGCGAGGCCACCTGAGCCTGGGAGGCTTTGAGCTGCGCCTGGACGCCTTCCAGCTGGGTAGCGAGCTGCGTGGCCGTCTGACCGTGCTCCAGGCGTAGCGTGGTCAGGTCCGCCTCGACGCGCTGTCGGGCGGCGCGTTCCGCCGACAAGTCGACCTGGCTGCGCTCAGCCTCAGACCGGCCGGATCGCGCCTCGCCACGGGCTTTTTCCAGCTGTTCCTTGAGGCCGCGCACCTCCTCGACATGGCTGGCCTTGAGCGTGTCGAAACGCTCCTGCGCCTCGAATTCGAGGCGCCCGGCGAGGTTGGTGACGAAGGCCAGTAGTTCCTCGCTGACCGATCCTTGCGGCACGCCGGCACCGCCCTCGTCGGCCTCGATGTCCTTCAAGTGACGAAAGATCGTCGCCTTGGACCCGGTGTTGCCGAGCTCGATGCGGATGGCGTCGATCGACGGATGCCTGCCCGCCTTGATCAGCGCCAGCCTGGCCCGTTGGACCTCGCCCTTCGTCACGCCTGCTCGTGCCATGTCTGCCACCAATTTCGTATGTAGTACGTAATGCCAGTATTACGTACCACGATATAGATGTAAAGATTCAGAAATCTGTGAACTGCTGAGAAGTCTTAATATCGAATTACTCCTTCTGAGGCTGGCGCCAGCGCCTCGGAGCCGTCTGGCGGTGCACGAAACCCCAGAAATCAGCCTGGTTGGCCCAAAACGAGCCCCATGGGAAAAATCAGTGGGGGGCCTGCGCCCGAACTCTCGGGCGCCGGCGCTTGATCCGCGTCGGCCCGGAATCGCTCCACGACGACGGGACGGCCGGCTGCAACGACCTTTGGCCACCGAGTGGGAGCGTTGGCCGCCTTGCCACCGTCAGTCACAACGACGTACGGCGTGCCAGGAAAAGTTGCGAGCACCACCGCTGCATCGCTGGCCTCGAACTCGTGGGCCAGCCACGGCTTCCTTTGCGAAGTGCTCACCCTAGGGTCCCCGGACGTCGAAGGCGCACAGCAGCGCCCCCCCCTCCCAGCCCATCCATTGCTGTTCAGACACGCACACAGCGCGCGCCGCAGCCCACACCGTGTGCGTGGCTTCGGCTCGTAGTTTGGCGATCTCCGCAGGCTTCGGCTGGCCTGCCTCCAGCCGGGGCCACAAGCGCGCTTGCCCGCTGTTCTTGCGGACGAGGCCAAGGCGAACGTCGTCCCAGTTGAGGTTGATCAGAACCGACTTGGCGGGGTCTTCGACGGCGAGCAAGGGCCTACATCGATGCCGGTGGTCTCGCAGGCCGGCCGACCTCGGCACCGCCTTGTCCATGAATGCTTGTCCGTATCGAGCCCACTCCGTCCTTCATCGCCGCCCCCAGAGTCGCTCTATGGAGGCGACAACTATTCTGACGCGCGCGGGGCTTGGTGGCACGGGTCATGGATGACTCGGTGTGCAGTTGGGCCGCAGATGATGGGCCGGCCCCCGCCCTGCGCGTGGTCGCGCGGCGGGGCGATCAGCCGGCATGTGGCGGCTATTGCCCCTTGCACTTGCCGGCGACCGCCGTCTGGAGATAGATCGCCAACTGAATGAGATCGGCTTTCATGTTCGGCTGCGGGCCGAGGCAATCCCGCCGTTCAGTACTGGATACGTCATCGGCGAAGCGCTCCGCCGCGGTGCGCCTGCCAATGCTGGTCGGCGCGCCGGCGGTCACACTCATCGACAGGACGTGGCTCTGGCTGTCGCTCATGGCCCGTTGGATGTCAATGCTGAGCGGCTGCAGGGACTGCGGTGCTGTGGCGTCGACGACGCCCGCATCCACCGTCCCGGAAACTGGCTCGTGCGCGGCCTCATTCAGACGCTCGACCCGTTGGGGGGCGGATGCACGCCCCCCCAGGATGCGCTCAGCAGCGCGCATGGGCGGTGCTAAGGCATGAGGGATCCGACGCTCAGGTCTCGGGCGCAGGGACGCCGTGGCAACCACCTGGATCCTGGGCTTCGCTGCCGGGGCTGCCGCAACCGGCGAGCGGCTTGCATCAAACGCGCTGACAAACCCCAGGCACAACGCAAACGCGACCGCTAGGGCGAAGATCCTGATGGGCCACTCGGTGGCTGTCACGCGCGGACTCGGCTGCACAGACGATGGCCTGTCGCCTCGGCTCAGGCGCCTGCGATGGCGCCGGCCTCCATGGTGACGACCACATCCGCAGCGTTGATGGTCTCGGGACGGTGGGCGATCACGATGCGGGTGACGTTGAACTTCTTAATTGCACTGTTGACGCTCGCTTCCAGGCGCACATCGAGATGGCTGGTGGCTTCGTCGAGGATCAAGATCTTCGGCTTCCTGTACAGCGCTCGTGCCAGCAAGATCCGCTGCTTTTGCCCGCCCGACAACCCGCTACCACCCTCGCCCAACAGCGTTCGATAACCCATCGGCATGGCTGCGATATCCGTGTGCAAGCCAACGGATTCGCAGACGTCCTGTACGAGCGTCGAGTCGGGTGCGAGGTCGGAGAGGTGGATGTTGTCCGCGATGGTGCCGGCGAAAACGATGTCGTCCTGCATGACTGCCGAAAACAAGGAGCGATACCGCTCGATGCCGAAGTCGTCGATGCTCAATCCGTCGATGAAGATGCCGCCGCTGCGCGTCCTCAGGATGGTCAGCAGCAACTTGGCCAAAGTCGACTTACCGCAGCCCGACGGGCCGGTGATGCATAGGTTGCTGCCGAACGGAATCTCAAGATTGACGCCCTTCACAACATCCGGCTCGTTGTCGGCATACCTGAAGCTGACATCCCGCAGCGACAGGTGCGGTGTCTGGCTCACCTTCTCCGTGGTGTCGGGGCCAGGGTCCTCGGCGGCGGTTGCGGTGATGTCGGACAGCCGTTCGAAATGGACGCGCAGCAGCACGAACTGCCCCATCACATCCACCAAACGCATCGCCCTCTGTGCAAACTGTTCACGGTAGCCCAGGAATGCGACGAGCATGCCGAGCGACATCGCGCCGTCAGCGACGATCCTGGTACCGAGCGCAATGACGAGAATGCGCTCGAAGCCGGAGAATGCCGCATTCGCTGCCGAGAAGCCGATGTTGAATTTCGTCAGCTTCAACTCCATGTTTAGCTGGCGCGAAAACGAGTTGAGCCAGGTGTATTTCCGAGCTGCGGCGATCTGGAAAATGCGGATTGCCTGAATGCCCCTTATCGTCTCCATCAATATCGACTGCTGGCGCGCCGCAGCAACCATTTGGTCGCGGTTGCGCGCTGCTAGCAGCGGGTTCGTCACCTGGCGCAGCAGGGCGTAGCAGACCACTGTCGCAGTGGCGACCGCCGTCAGGACCACGCTGTAGTTCAGCATCAACACCACCACTGCGATGGCGACGACACCGTCGAGCACAGCCTCCAGCAGCGAGATGCTGAGCGTCTGATGGATGTGCTCGATGCTTCCCAGCCTGGAAGTGGTATCCCCCAGGCTGCGTTTCGAAAAATAATCGACGGGCAGCTTCAACAAGTGCGACATCACGTTCGTGTTCCATCGCATTCGAACCTGGGTCGCGATCACGGCCAGCAGCCAGCTGCGGATGGTTGAAAGCAGGATTTGTACGCCCACTAGGCACATGAAGATCGCGCCCAGCATCCAGATCAGGTCGAAATCGTTGTTTGGCAGAGCGTCGTCGACCAGCCACTGCAAATAAAAGGGGGCCGTCAGGCCTAACAGCTGCACAAGCAGACCCAGGAACGCAAACTGCCAGATCGATCTGCCAATGCCTGGAAAGCTGGTGAGCTGACGCGTCAACAGCGCGCCACCTTGCCTCTGCGCCGCCGTGTCCGCGGCGGACTTGTGGAAGTCTTCACCCGGCCAGAGTTCCACGGCGATGCCAGTGAATGAGGCAGCAAATGCCGAATGTGACAGTCGGCGCCGTCCTTCGCCCGGGTCGACGATCACGACTGCATTCCTGTCGACAGCCTCGAGCACGACGAAGTGGGTCATGTCCCAATGGATGATCGCCGGCAGCTGGAGTTCCTGAAGACCGTCCAAATCCAGTTTCACCGGTCGGCTGTCCAGGCCGATGGTGTTGGCAAGGCCGATGATGCTGCGAAGCGTCATGCCACGGGACGACACGGAGAATGCGTTCCGCAGCCACGGCAGCGAGACCTCTCGCCCATGGAACCCGGCAATCATGGCGACGCAGGCGAGGCCACATTCCGCCATCTCCGCCTGGAGCACGACGGGACATTTCCGCCGGTTGATCGGCCTAAAGATGCTCATGCCGCCAAGGCTCGCTTTTGCACGATCAACCGCTTGAACAGCCACTGGATCGCACTCGATCGTTCAGCCTGGATATCTGCATCGACCGCCATGCCATCCATCAGGATGGAGCCTGGGATGCCATCGGGTGACAGGCTGACTTCCGCACGAAAGTAGAGCTCGTCCGGAATCAGCTTGATCGGCAGGTGAGCGAATTGCCGCCCAGTCACCGCGCCACCCGCCACTTTCGATACGACGCCGCGCAGCGACCCATACAGTTGGTGTGGATAAGCTCTCAAGCGGATGAACACCGGCATTCCCGGTCTTGGCAGCGCGGGTGACGAGTTGGCGATGAACAATTCCACCCGCGTCGTTGCAGCAGCGTCGGAGATGCGCCCAAGCGATTGCCCGGTTGTCACGAACTGACCTTTCGACATCGCCAGGCCGCTGAAATCACCGGACGTGGTCGCGGTCACGACGGAAAAGGTCCTGGCGCTTAAAGCGATTGACTCCGCATCGAGTTGCCGCATGGTCTTGTCGCGCCGCAACTCAATTTGCTGGCGTTGAACGCTTTGACCGTCGATAGATTCCTGTAGCGCTGCGAGCTCCCTTGTCTTGGTCGCGATTGATCGGGCGATGGCGAGGGCGCCCTGCTCCAGGACGATGATGGCGTCGCGTTTAGCCACCAGAGCACCGCTCGAAATGAATCCGTTGGCCACCAACGCTTCCTGATTCTTCAAGTCCGAAGCAGCGTAGTCCAAGCGCCGCAATTGCGCACGGTGTTCGGCGCCGAGTGACTGGATGTCGCTCGACACGGTGTCGGCTTGGGCCCTCCATGACGCCACCTTCTTTGCAAGCTCGACGGCGTCCAGGGCGCCTTCAGAGATCGCCAGCTTGCGACGTGTGGCGAGCAAGCTGGAACTGAGCCCTTCAACCGATGATTGATCGGGTGACGACACGTCGGAGGAGATCTGGAACAGCGGTTGGCCGACGGTCACCTTGTCGCCCGGGTTGACGAACAGCCGGTCGATGCGCCCCGACGACGATGCGGCCACATCGGTGGTGCCGTCGCGCACGATCACGCCGGGGGTGGGGATCAACGTCCTTATCGGGATCAGGCAAGCCCCGGCGCAGACGATCACCAGCGCCAGCATCGTCGCCCAGGTGAGCATCGAGAGTTGCCGCAAGCCAAGAAACAAAGGCGCGCCATGTTCGGACGTGATCTTGTCGACCACCTCGGGTCGAAACAACTGTCGGTCCATCGCTAGGCCCGGATGAACGACCGGTCGCTGACCTCATTTCCGCACAGAAAGCTGCAGAAGGGGTCGAGGATCCGGATCTCATCGCACACGTCCTCCATCCACAGCCACGCGCCCTGCGGGTTGACTTCAAGAAAAACATAGCGTCCGGTTCGATCGACCATTACGTCGAACGATCCCATGGACAACCCCATGCGTGTCATGAATTCCATACATCGTGATTTGAAATGCTGGGGGATGGGGTGGTACTTCGTATGGCGATTGCGCCCGAGCACTATGCGCGAGTCGATTTTCCAATCGGGCAGGTCACGGAAATTGTGTGCAATCGCAACAAACGCGGCGCCAATGACGAATATTCGGAGTTCATACTGGCTGTCGACCACATGTTGAAAAATTCCCGGAGACTTTTTAAAAATATCCTGATCGACGATACTGCCTTCGTCCACGAATGTGGTGAGACCACCCATCGCGCCGGCAGGCAGCGATTCAAAAAACCTCGTCTCGGGAGGAATTAGCGACTTGTAGATTGTCCTCTTGCCTGCCCTTTCGGCATCCTCGACGAAACGGCGAGCAACTGCGCTGTCGTTCGTGACGACGGTAGTTGGGACAGACATTCCACAATCGCGTGCGATGCGTAGCTGAAGCAGCTTGTTGCATGATTCCAGCTCGGCCTGCGGCGAATTGATCCACAGCGCCCGGCGGGCGACGTGGTATGGAAAATACCGCGAATAAACCTGATTCTCACGTGCAACCATTTCTCGATCGTCGTGATGCACCGATTGCAGGCTCGGTTGAAATCCATAGTAAGCACGCCACCACACAACGTCGACTGTGGCGTCATCGATGACTACACCGAGTTCACGCAGGGCCACCGTATCGGATTCATCTGAAATATTTTGGTCGATGAAACTTCGCTCTGGGAAGTTGCCGAAGTCGACGACATCGACGGCCTTGCCGCTGTCGACCAGTTTTTCAGCCACCAGCTTGGCATGGATGTCGTGCGCTGGGGCGGCGATCAGGAAGCGATGGCGCATGGTGGGATCAAAATCGATGCAGGGGAACGAGCGAGCTTGTTTCTTCGGCAGACAACTTGTTGCTCGAGACAGCAGCCGCGCGTGCGGCTTGCCAGTCGCCGACACCGTCGATCAAGAGCAGCCTTGGCCCGCACCGCCAGCGGGTGTTGTGGACCGAAGCAATATCGCTCCACCGGTCGTTGGATCGCGCGGACGTCCATGCCCACGTAACGAGGCCCACGGCCTCGCCACGCGCGCCGTAGGCGATTGCATGCTGCGCGCAGGAAATGGGCGTAGCAATACGGCGGAAAGGATTGGCAGATGCAGACAGCGACGAGCTTGCGAAAAGTTGCAGCATCTCCCCTTCCAGCATCGAGATCCTGATGTTTTCCAAAATTGGCGGCAGGTTGATGCTGCCGAATGCCACGATGAACGGATCATTTTCGGAATGGCTAGACGTTTGGCGACAAACATGCCGCACGAGTCCGGTTCGCTGCACGCGTGTGTAGGCAATGTCGGCACCATATGCCGCACTGAGATTCCTGATATCCTGAAGGACGCTGCGCCGCACGCGAGGGGTCATCGCCACTGAATCGATTTCCACCTGCCGCACTGGTCCAGCGTTGTGCTCATGGTGCCAAGCGAGATGCCCATGAACGCGTCCGTAGGTGTCGAAATACAATTGAATCGATCGATTGGAAATATATTCGATGAGCTTACGCGCCATCGCGTTGGTATTCCTTATTTTCAGATGGTCAAGATTTGAAAGCTGGCTTTTCCAGGCCAATCCGAGCGTCAACGCCTGCACCTGCGGCTGCAGGCAGCGGATGTCCAGTGCCTTGATCATGCCGTCGACGGAATCGGGAAATGGAGGTGCGAGGCGCGGTGTATTTTTCATGGAAAAACGGGCCGATCGGCCCGTTCAACGAGTGCAGGCAGCAGATTCTTAGAACGTGCACTCGTAGTCGACATTGCCGCTGCAGCTGGTGCCGCTGCTGCCGCCACTGCATCCGCCGCCGCCGGTCGTCTTGCAGCCGGCGCCCGCCACCAGTTCGAGCTCCTCCGGCGTGAGTTCCTGGATCAGGACGCGGGATTGGATTCGCTTGAGCGCTTGAGGTTGAGCATGTTGCATATCGTTCTCCAAAGTGGCTGCTAGACCGGGCAGCCTTCCGCTTCCGGCGAACGGTCGCCGAATTCCTCTAAATGGGTGACCAATGCAGGGTCGGCACGCTGCCAATCTCCCAACAGCCGCCACTCACCGGCGGTTTCATCAATTCCCACCAACTGGGCTCCGTCCCTGTGGAGGGCCAGCGAACGGTGGGCGGACACCGAAAATCCCACCGGCCGGCTGCCGCGAGCGGCGGATCGGGTGTCGCGGCGATTGCGCGCGACCCAGCTCGAAATCACATGCGCGACGTCCCGTTCCGACGCCGCCTTGCGGTTTGAATCGACCGCTGCATAGAGTTTGTCCCTGACGGCTTCCCTGCACAGCTGTGGCCTGACGCTGCGCAGCAAACTGCGTGGGTGCGCAGGCGCTATATGCAGGCAACGCGCCATCGCATCGAATTGCGTGTCGTAGCGATTCCATTCGCCGCTCGCATCGGTGTTCTGCAGAAGATTGCGTATTCCGGCACCTCTGACCGCTAGTGCCGGCCTTCACTGACCGGATTGGCCTCTCAGTTCTTGTCCTGACCAGAAATCCACCTGTGGATAACTAAGCCGAGGGTCGTCGTTTTCCGTCTTTGATCTCGTTGGCGGGCCCACATGGCTAGCTCCCACTCTCCAAGCCCACCCAGGGGTCAAGGAATGCCGCGGACCAACGCTCACACGAAGTGATGCCGCTGGGAAGGTAGCGGGCCTCAGGAAAGTGCCGATCCACTCCACGAGCCCATTGCCTCCAGGGATCGTCGCCAGGCCGCCGTTCCATCAAGGCCTCGATCAGGGTACGAGTCGCCGCTAGGGCCTCTCCCCACGCCAATGCCTGAATGGCTTCGGTGCCGCGCAGTCTGTGATGGATGGCCTGATCGTCCGGATAGCGCTGCAACGCGCCCGCTGCAAGATCTCGCAATGCCGGAGACAAGGCGTCAGCGCTGACTAGGGCCGCAAGCAACAAGCGGCCGTCGCGCAGTGATCTGAGGCGTTCTTCCAGCGTCGACATTCGCGCAGCATGGCGTGCGCCGAAGCGTATTCAAACTTCGAATGTGGCGGCACGGACACCGAACGCCGCGGGCTGGCCATCACCCCATGGCTTGCTGTCCTGACCTTCCCGCCGAGCACTCACATGATCGCTAATCAACGGCGTACTTCCTGCGCCCCTTGAAGTCGCTCCAACGGCTCGATCGTCGCGATGCAGGTTTGCGCAAACGCGATGTTGTCGTCCAAACCCGAACGGATGTCGCGTAGCAGCGACGACAGATCCCCGTCCCCAGGTGGCACGGTCGTGCTGGCACCAAAGAGGATGGTGGCCATCACGCAATAGAGGCGCATGAAGGAATCCCTTAGCCCGCCCTCTGAGTCCAGAGAATCCGCGGCCTGCTTTAGTTCCTCGATGCGGTGAAGCAGGCCGGCCATGTCGAACGACTCGCGAGCCTGGAGCAATGCCGCCCTGTCGACGAAGCCGTATGCGGTTTCGATCCTATCCAGGAGCCCGTTCCTGGGCCGTCGAGTCCAGGTCGCGGCTCGGCGATTACTTCAGGTTCTCTGCCCAGTACGCCTCGACCTGCTGGACGAGTGTGTCGGGCAGCGACACGTAGTTCAGCTTCTTCGCGTCGGCCTTGCCCTGCTCAAGCGACCAGCGGAAGAACCTGAGCGCTTCGGCAGAGCTCGACATGTCCTTGGACGGTCTGGGCATCAGCACAAACGTCGTTGCGGTGATGGGCCACGAGTCCTTGCCTGGCGCGTCAGTGAGTACTTCGTAGAAGTCCGGCGACTTCCAGCTTGCGTTGGCGGCAGCGGCCTGGAAACTGTCAAGCGAGGGCGTCACGAAGACACCACTCTTGTTCTTGAGCTTGGCGAACGTCATCTTGTGCTCGACGGCGTAGGCGAGCTCGACGTAGCCGATGGAGCCCTTGACGTAGTTGACGTAGCGAGCGAC
Source organism: Pelomonas aquatica (assembly GCF_026712205.1). Lineage (GTDB taxonomy): Bacteria > Pseudomonadota > Gammaproteobacteria > Burkholderiales > Burkholderiaceae_C > Pelomonas > Pelomonas aquatica. Next base: position 526 of record NZ_JAPPUW010000026.1, on the reverse strand, counting down.
GCCTTCGTTGCCATTGCCGGCCGTGCCGGTGGGCCACTTCACCGTCGTGCCTTCGCCGACGTTGGCCTTCCACTCCGGGCTGAGCTTGGAGAGGTAGTTGACCCAGTTGAAGGTCGTGCCCGAGCTGTCGGACCGGTGTGTGACCATGATCTTCAGCGCCGGCAGCTTGGCGTCGGGGTTCAGGGCCACGATCGCCGGGTCATTCCAGGTCGTGACCTTTCCGAGGTAGATGTCGGCCAACAGCTCGCCGGTGAAGTTCAGCTGCCCAGGCTTGACGCCCTCAAGATTCACGACCGGCACGACACCACCGATCACCAGCGGGAACTGCACCAGGCCAGCGGCCTTCAAATCCTCTGGAGACAGTGGCTTGTCGGATGCGCCAAAGGTCACCAGGCCGGCCTTGACCTGAATCGCCCCGGGTTTCGCGGAGGCCCGTTGGTTTAAGTCAGACGGTCGCGGCCTGACCAGCGCGTTGTTGATGGTAGTTGGCCTCGAACTCGGCCGGAGGGACGTAGCCCAGCGGCTG
>NZ_JAPPUW010000025.1 GCF_026712205.1 Pelomonas aquatica | reverse complement strand
GATCGCCCAGGATCAAATGCCAAACTGGCAGGTTCCGGGGAATCGTGTTGATGCTGGAGAAGGTCAGGCTCATAGAGAATGGCCCCCTTCGTCGCCGCCATCCATTGGCGACAATGTGCAAGTTTTCCACAGGCACATTTTGACCGTTATCCACAGGTCCGACCTAACGAGGTCAACGGTGATGCAACGGACAGCCAGGACCAGGGCGAAGCGACGAGGCCAGGGCAGGGGGTAGACCCGCTCCGCGAGTGCCCAGCGAGTCAGCCAAGACCATCGGCGAGCCACCAGAACGGCCGCAGAGGCGCGATATCGGTCAGGCATAGGCCACCCCCTTCCCGAGGGCGCGGGACGCGCTCAGGGCTTGCCGTGGCACTGCTTCCAGCGCAGCGGGTGGCCATCGCCGTTCCGGGCACCGCAGGGGCAGGGGTCCGAGCGACTGCGAGGCGCCCGGTAGGTCTGGGCCTGCGTGGCGGGTTTCGCCACCGGAGCGGATTCCGTAACAGGTGACGGAACCGACGAGGCAGGCGACGGCCGGGAGGCCGATCCTGTACGCCCATCCAGGTAATCCCGCAGGGCAACGGCCATCAAGGCGTTGAGCGAGATCCCGAGCGAGGCCGCGAAGGACTCCGCCTCGGACTTGAGCAGCTCGGGGAGCCGCACCGTGGTTGTCTGGGTCGCCATCGCCCGATGATAGCAACTTGACATCACGTTCAACCCCGATTTCCCCTGTGTGTGTTCTAAAGTGTCCTAGTAATAAATTTAGCGGCCGGCCTGCGGCCGGACCGCCCGCTGCGCGGTCGGCCAGGCCAACAGCCGCCCGCCCGACGTGTCGCGCCCGCGCGCCTCGGCGGGCGGGCAGCCGTCGACCTGCCGCTGAGGTTTCAGGTTTCTGATGGCGCGGAACGGCCACCGGTTTTTCCCGGACCAGCGCACCACGCGGCATCGATTGGGTTTTCTTCATGATCGCTCCGCTGGTAAATCGGTCAGTTGAGGCCACGCCACTTCGTGGCTCACTGGGGGCTCGCCCCCAGCCCCCGGAGGCGGCGGGAGCATGGCCAGGACGCTGTCCAGACGGAGCTGGACCCGGGCCAGCTCGGCCTTGAGCGCGACGGAATACTGGACGGCCAGCACAGCGTCGCTCTGGGCCTGGCAGTGCACCTGCGAGCGGCCCCAGCGCGTGAGCCAGAACAGGGCCAGGCAGGCACTGCGGGGCGCGTTGCCGGCACGGTTCCAGCGGTAGACCGTGCGCGCGCCGACGCCCAGGACCTTGGCAATCCGGTCCGCTGGCGGGTCGCCCAGATCGCCCAGGATCAAATGCCAAACTGGCAGGTTCCGGGGAATCGTGTTGATGCTGGAGAAGGTCAGGCTCATAGAGAATGGCCCCCTTCGTCGCCGCCATCCATTGGCGACAATGTGCATTATGTCAAATAAAAAATCCATCGTCGGAGCGAACCCTGCTGATTGCCGTAAAGCGCACGGAGCCGGTCCATGGGCCTGATGGCTGGACAACGTGATCCCTGTACCGATGTCCTCCGGCGGAGCCGCCTGATGATGCGCCGTGGGGGCCTTGGATCCGTCGCCCAACGTTTACCGGCGGTGGCCGCCGATATGACAGCAACGTTGGGCGTGGTCGTCCTGTCCAACCTTCACCTACTTGTGGCCGTTTCGCCCAACGTTAGCGTACGGCCCGGTGAGCTGGTTGGCACTGTCGCACAGACCTGTCCTCAGCGCCGGCCCCGTCGCGCAGACCTGCACGCCGTCGGCAGTCCGCACAGCGTTGACCCCCGCTGGCGCACTGAGAACAACGTTGACCACCCATTTCCACGCGGACGGCCGCCTCACACAGCGTTGACCTCCGGTTTTGTGCCGGCTCAGCGCTGATCCGCATCTGCATAGCTACAAGAGTCCTTCAGTGTTCTTCAAAGCGACCGTTGCCTGTGTTTGGCTGTTGAGCTGGCTACCGTTCAAGGCGATTTCGGCCCTGGGCTGGCTCGTTGGCCACCTCATCGCTTCGATCCCGTCCTCCCGGCGCCACATCGGTCGAGTAAACCTCAGACGTTGCCTGCCTGACTGGACTGAGGCCGATCGCACCCGGCTGCTTCGGCGTCATTTCGTCGCCATGGTTCAGATGCTGTTGGAGTACGGGTACTGCTGGTTTGCGTCGCCCGAACGCCTGCGGCGCCTGATGCGCATCGAAGGCCTGGAGCATCTGAAACAGCACGAAGGCAGACCGGTGATTTTGATGATGCCGCACTTCACCGGCTTGGACCTGGCCGGCCTGCGCGTGTCGCTGGAGACGGAACTCGTCAGCATCTACTCGCGCCAAAAGGACCCCTGGCTGGACGAGTTCTTCCGGACCCGCCGGCTGCGGCTGGGTACCGGCATCATCTTTTCGCGACAGCAAGGCACACGCGCCGTCATTCGTGCGCTGAGGGACGGCTACCGGCTGTACTACCTGCCTGACCAGGACTTCGGACACCGAGACTCAGTTTTCGTGCCCTTCTTCGGTGTGAACGCCGCGACCATCACCGGCCTCTCGCGCATGGCCATGGTCGCTGGCGCGGCAGTACTGCCTTGCTACCCAAGGCGCGAGGCTACCGGCTACACCTTGGTTATCGAGCCTGCGCTGGACAACTTCCCGACTAATGACGCAGCTGCGGATGCGGCGCGCATGAATGCCGTCATCGAAGCCCAGATCCGGCGCCAGCCTTATCAATACTTCTGGCTGCACAAGCGCTTCAAGTCGAGACCTCCGGGGGAAGCAGACTTTTATGGTTAGTGCGTCAAGCTACTAGGTCCGGCAGCCTCGCTCGCCGCAAAAGCCGCTTCAGCTTTCCGTACTGAACGCTGATGCGCCGTCAAATCTCAACCAAGGGTCCACCTTTCGCCAGTTGGATTCCTGCAAGCCGAGATGCACAGGCTCTGCAAAGAGGACGACGTTCCAGCCCTGCCTATGAACCGTGCTGCCATAGGCGATACCGTCCAGTCGGCCGCCAGGGAAAGCAAAGTCGCGCAGGAACTCGGTCACCACCTGGGACGGCAGATAGTCGATGTGCACGCGCTCATCACGCTCGACCGGCTTCATGACGTCGGCGGCAAAAGCGTGCAGGAATCGAAGCACCAGGCGCCGCTGGCGCCCGACTTCTGAAAACAAGCCCGGGACCGCCGGGAGCTCGCGCAGATCCAGCACCCGAAGAGGCTTCAACGCCAGCCATCTGCCAACGTCGGCGCGCGTTACCCGCGTTTCCATGACCGCCGTTCTGCGGGACGAAGCCACGTAGAGCATGGGGATGCCAGGCGGGTTCATGCGGTTGCTCTGGGTCGCAAACTCGAGAGGCGGCGTGCCGTATTCACTGGCCAGCTCCCGTCGGTCAGACGGCAGATTCGTTCGCGCACGCCAGAGGGACGTGCCCTCCTCTATTTCCCTGACAAGGCCCATCTCCCGGCTTGCGCTTGCGATCGTGGCGAGCAGCGAAGCCGGCGTGTATGAATCGACATCGTCTGATCCGGTGCTGTGGAAAAAGAAGCGGCGCCTGTGCTTCACCGTCTCGCAGAAGCTCTCCCAGCTCGTCAGCAGCGCCTGATCAAGATCCAGGCAGGTCCAATCGTGGTCGCACCATGTCTCATCCGGAAGCGCGTGCAGCAAGGCGTAGAAAAGCTTTCCCTTGTGGTCCCGCGGAAGGGAAAGCGCGATCTCGTCTCTGAGCAGGTCGTAGGTGTCCCACGTGTTGCCCCCGATATAGCCGCCTTCGGCGGTCTCATAGGGCATCTGGTCGACCGCTCGGCCCCAGTACTTTTCAATGCACGCTGTAATGAAGTCGCTGACCCCCTTGAACTCGACGGCCGGCGCATCGATCCTGCCGCAGAAATCACAACGCTGGTGCTCGCCGTTCCGGCTTATCCACGCGCTCAGGTCCTCGTCCTCAAAACACGCTGAGCAGACGTAATCTGGCATTGCTTCTCCCCTCAATTCCCATTGGTTTTCACCAACGGCTCGGTTCTGGCGGCGCTGTGCTACCGCCCTACTCCGGCTGACTGGGCACCGAACCGCCCTACTTCCAAGCCTCGCCGCCCTCCCCCGGCGCCTGGGCGCCCTGCCCCAGCGAGTTCTTGCGTCGGCTGGTCACGACTGCCCGACTTGCATGGCCGCCAGAGGCCGCGATCTTCTCAATTGTTGCGATTCGTGGATGGCCTCAAGCACCGAGCGCCAGACTCGACGCTTCGGCCAAGCCCACATGGGCCAGCGGCTTGTACTGCCTGACGTCAAGGGTCTCCTGATCGACCGCGCGGTCGTTGCAGGCAGCTGCGAGGCCGTCCAGCAAGCTGTCGCCCGCGGGTATCCAGGCCGCTTGCAGCGCCTTGCCGCTGAGCCCAACGTAGGGATGCGAGGACTCGCGCCGAGCGCCCAATGCCCGCATCGGCGCATATAAACCGCTGAGTTCCAGCTGTGGCAAATGCTGCCTCAGGGCCATCGCGATTCGCAGCCCCTCCCGGTCGAGGTCGCCCCAAAAAAACATCCGTGGGTGGCCAAACAGCTGATCCAGGCTGTGCCCGCTTCCAGTGCGGCTCAGCACCTCACATCCCCTGCTCCTCACGCTTTCCAACAACGCCAGGCCAGCACTGCTGTCCGACATCATGTTCAGGCCGTAGCCATAGGCTGCGACCAGGGCCACTTGCGCGTCGAGCCCGGCCTTCACCGCCACCTCGAAGCTGGTCGTGTTTTCGATGAAGAGAACAGCCACGGGCTGCGGTGGGCCAGCGACCACCAGGTATCGAGGCGTCGACGGCAGTCGATCCACCCCCAGCAGCCTCAGCGTGGCCAGCGGCAGGCGGCTCAACACCTTGGAGGAGCCGAGGATGTGCTGCGCGCTCACGCTGAATCCGAACTCGTCCTCCAACGAGGCCGCAACGCCCCGGATTCGAATCAGTCCCTGGACGACATGGTGCATATCGAGGGCCTCCAGGCCGTCGAAGAGCGCATGCGACACCGCCAGGGCGTCGGCGAGTTGAGCGTCGTCCTTGACTGCCGCGAGGGCCTCGCGCCAGGCCGTCTCCGAAGCCGAAACATCGACCTCGGCGGGGACGACGGTCAGGTAGCCCGCATATGGAATCCCCATCGTGTCGGGCTTGTACGAGACCAGCTCGCTCGACCGCAGCTGTCGCAATGCGTCGTAGACAGAGACCAGGTCGGTCCGGAGCGCCTTCGCCGCGCGAGAGGCTACGTCCGCCGCAAGGAGCTTGCGCCCCTTGGGACCTGAGGTCCGGCGCAACCACACGAGCAAAGGGCCGACGACTTCATCCATCGAGCGCCCCATTGCCGTTCGGTTGGCGCTTGTGCATGAAGGTGGCCAGACCCATCGAGCCCTCCGGCCGCCCGTCTTCGAACCGGATGTAGCTTCGCCCGCCTTCCGTATCGCGGTTGCCGACGCGCCGGCCAACGACATATGTCGGGAAGATATTCGAGTTGTTGCGGTACTCGGGGTTGTGGATAAGCCCGATCAGCTGCAGGCTGCTGTCGGCCTCACCCAGCCCCTTGAACGCCTCGTCGATGAGACGACGATCGGTCAGGTTGCTGAAGAGACCGTCGAAGAACAGGACGCGTTGCGATCGGCTGCGCAGCCGCTTCTTGGAGCCGCCGCCTAAATGCCGGCGAACCGCGCATTCCAGGTGGTACTCGGACTCGCGGATGAGCCACAGCATCTGCAGGGCCGACTTCTGTCCCTCGGACATGCCAGGCTGGACCGGCCGCTCCTTGCCTTCCCACATGCCGACATGGATGAACTCGACAGAAGGATCGACGAGGCTATTTTTGCCCAACCCCCGAAAATGAAAGAATTGTCGTAAGCATATGATTTGAAAAGACTTTATTCTGCTTATGAGCACCCTTTGCTCCCATTTGATGGGCGCGGACGCTCCCTACATTTGATGCGCTTGGCTTTCCAAAAATCCGCCTCCCCCGCCCCATCCAGCGACCGTCTCTGCGGCACCTGTCCCCCCCTCGCTCGACACGAGCAGGAACTTGCGATGCAAGCTTGCCCTCCGGCGGATTTGATCGAAACGCGAGTATGGGACTTGCCTGCGCACGCGGCCGCACACGCCCGCATGCTCCCGCCAAAGTGTGGGTTTGGCTTCAATGCCATACCGGTCGACCTGCCGCGGGTCGCGAAGATCCAGGTGCTGACCACCCTTTCTCCCAATCTCGCCGTTAGACCTCGGGGGCTGCATCGTCCCCAGCCATCGCCTGCTGCCAGTAGTCAGCCCGTTCGTACAGCGCGGCCAGGCCATCGAGGTCGACCGTCGCCGGCGTCTCGCTGAACTCGAAGCTGCCAAACAGATTGATGTGCTGCCAGGCCACAGGCGAGATGCCGCGCAGGATCTGGATGGCTACGTCATCGCCGGCGGCCAGCTTCTGCTCGTAGATCTTGGACAGCAACGCCGTGTTGTAGAAGATCACCGCGTTGGCGATCAGCCGGGAGCATTCGTTCCACAGCGCCTGCTCCGCTTCAGTCTTCACGCGGAATGCGCCCGTGTTCACAAAGGCCACGGCCTTGCGGAAGCGGTGGTAGGCCTCGCCGCGGTTGAGCGCCTTCTGCACCGCTTGGCGCAGGTCGGCATGGTCGATGAAGTCCAGCACGTAGAGCGTGCGATAGATGTCGTCCAGCTCCCAGAGCGCCTTCTTGGTCTGGTTCTGCAGCGCATAGCTGCTGAGCTTGCGCACGATAGTGGCTTGGCTCACGTCCTTGTCGGCCAGCGAGGCCATGATGCGCTGGATGTTGGGCCACTCGGCAACGATCAACTTCTCGTTGAACTTGCGCTGCGGCTGAATGAGCTTGTCGGCGTAGTGGCTCGGCGGCTCAGGGCCGACCAGGGTCTCGGTCTTCTTGCGCAGGTTCTTGTAGCGCGGCGCGAAGCCGTGGCCAAACACCTGCAAGATCCAGAAGTTCACCTGGTTGGTGCCATGGGTGTCGGTCGAGTGGCGCTCGGGCTTGATGTCCGAGGTGTTGTTGTACAGCAGGTCGAAGACGTAGTGGCTCTCGTGTTCCTGGGTGCCGATGATGCGCGCGTTGATGGGCACATGGTTGGCGACCAGGGTGCAGGCGCTGACGCCCTTCTTCAGCCCGAAATACTTCGGTGAGTACCGGGCGTTGAAGGTATTGATCTGCGTTTCGAAGCGCTGGCCGTCGCTGCTGGAGTGCAACTTGTCCTGGATGTTGTAGAGCTTGAAGGCCGGGAGCTGCGCGGTGGCGTTGCTGATCGCGTCGTTGGCTGCCTTCAGCGTTTCCAGACGTAGGAAGTTGCGCGAGGCCGATTGCAAGGGCGCCAGCCCCAGGCCCGAGACCTCCGCCATCTTGCCCAGGCCCATGTTGGTGCCCATGGCGACCAGGCTGGCCAGGATCAGCCGCGGATCGGGCGGCTGCTTGACGTAGCGCTCCAGGACGTGGGTGAACTTGCTCAGAAACTGCGTGCGCCCGGCGACGAACCACAGCAGGTCGGCAATATCGATGCCCGGCAGCTGGGTGTAGAAAGGGCTGTTGACCGGCTCGTCGGACGTGGGGTAGGCCAGCGTCCAGCGCCGGTTCTCGCCCTTGCCGCGGACACGGATGTGCTCATTGGTCGAGTCGATGATGCGCTGGTTGACCTCGTCGAAACGATCCGCCAGCGCTTGGCGCAGTGTGGCCAGCGTCGTCTCGATCTGCGTGGTCAATAGCGGCGCGCCGATGTCCTTCAGGAGCTGGTCCTTGGAAGCCCAGCGCTCATCGCTGATGAGATCGTCCTCGAAGCGCTTGTACTCGTTGCTGTGGCGGACAAAGATGTTGCCGGCTTGCAAGGCATCACACAACTCTCGATAGACCAGGAATTCGTAGCGATCGACGATGAGCCTCTTTGCCCGGGCATTGCCGCGCAAGTTCTCGGCGTCCTGGTACAGATAAGGCCGGTGGGCCTGGGCGATGAAGCGCTGGGGGAAATCCTGCGGCGGGATCTGCTGTGGTGACTTGCCCTCGCGCAGCACCCGCTGCAGGAATTCGACGGCCTTGAGCAGCGGGGCGTTGTCCACGCGGACGCCGAATTCAAGCTCGCAGAACAGGTGTCGCAGGTTGATCTTGAACCGACTGGACAGCTTGGTGTACTGCGCCCACTGGTAGGCGGTCCGGTCGAAGTCGATGTTGAGCAGGTAGTCGGCGACCGTCGGGAACTGCTCTCGCTTCAGCAGCTTGAACGCCTTGGCCTGAATCTTTGAAAACGGAGTCTCGGCGCGGGTGGCCGGATCGATGAACAGGCGTAGCACCTGGCCCGCCGCGCCGAGATTCTTCGCGGCATCCACCTGGGCCTGCCGCATGGCCTCGTCGGCCGCCGTCTTGGCTTCCTTCTTGTAGGACGAGACCAGGTGCATGAAGGCCTCGATCAGGTTGTCGTTGATCTCCCGGAATCGCTGATGGGCGAAGCACAGCAGGTACAGCCTGGACGTGCCCTGGGGCTGGCGCCGCAGCTTGTAGACCGTGTAGAACCTGACCAATGAGGCGTAATAGCGGCTGCTTTCATTGGACAGGCCGGCCTCTGCAAGGAACTGGGTGGCGAAATCGTGCAGGGGCTTGAACACCTGGCGCCGCTGGACCTCCTGCTTGAGCTCACGGCGGCTGAAGTCCCGGGCCTCCTTCTTGAGGGCGGTGATCTGGTACAGGCTGTCGTCGTCGCCGGTCGCGAGCAATTCCATCAACTGGGTCTTGACGCGGCGCGGAAGGCTCGCCTCAAGCCGGCTGACGACGCGCTGGCGCTCCCGGTTCAACACCCGGCCGATGAGATCCTGGAGCGCCGTGTACACGGGCAGAACCACGTTCTCGTTGGCCAGATGCTGCATCAGCTCGCGAAGGACGTACTGCGGCTGCGTGGAGCGCGTCGCCAGGCGCTCGGCCCGCCCTTCGAGGTCCTTCATGCCTTGGGCGTCGCACAGCCGATAGCCGGTCAGCTTGAGGATGTCCTGCTGCAGCCCGGTCCGGGTCGGCCTGGACGGCAGCTTGAGTGACTTGAGGGAGAAGTCTGGAAAATAGCGGGCCGCGAGGACGCGCAAGTCCTGCTGGGCCTGCTCCAGCGTGAAGTCGAAAAACCGCTGCTTGGCCTTGAAGTAGCCGAGCTCCAGCGCCAAGAAAAGTCCGACGGATCGATATCGCGCCTCGACGACAGCCAGTTCCTGCTCGGACAGCTCGAAGTAGGCCTGCCGGTCCTCCTCGGAAAAATTCGGGAAGCCATACAGGGCTTCGATTTCCGCGGCGCTGAGCAGTGCGAGGCGGTGCGAGTCGGAGGCCGTCGACATTCAGTGTGGTGGGACGCGATGCCGCTCGTTGGGCTGCGCGAGCGCATCATCGCCGCCAGTCGGTTGCATCGAGTTGTTCGGCTCCGTGGTGCCCAGTGCTGACGCTGGAGGGCTATTGGCCAGGCCGCGCTCGAACTTACCCTTCAACGCGGCGTGAGACACATCGACGTAGCGCAATGCCGAGCTGACGTCGCGCCAGCCGACGTGCTCCATCAGTTCTTTGAGGTCCCAGCCGTTGCTGCTGGCCCAGTTGGCGAAACCACGGCGAAGCGAGTGGCTGGAATAGGTGGCGGCTTCCTCGGCGCCGGCCTCGTGCAGGATGCGCCGCAACAGCGGCAGCACGGTCTTGCTCAGCATGTGCTCTTCTGAGACGTTGCCCCAACGATCGATGCCAGGGAACACCGGCCCGATCTTGCGGCCGCTCAGCTCGATCCAGTCGAGGTAGGCGTCCACCGGGCACAGCCGCGACAGCGCCGGGCAATGGAATGCACGGTCCTCGCCCTCGTCAGTGGTCTTGGTCTTTCGAGGCCGGCAGGTCAGCCCTTTGCCCCGCTGGGCTTGGACCTCCTCGATGCGCATGCTGGCCAGCTCGTCGGATCGGAAGGCGCGCCAAAAGCCCAGCAGGAGCATCGCGCGGTCGCGGCTGCGGCGCAGCTGCTCGGCCTGGCGGCCGTGCTCGCGTGCCGACGCCTGCGCCTTCAGCAGCCAGTCGGACACCGCCTCGAGCACGTCGAGCTGCAGCGGCCGGGCCCGCTTCTGCGGCACGGCGTGCTTGGCCCGGACGCCGCGCAGCACCTTCTGCACCAGCGGCGACCGGGTGGGATCGCCGAAGCCGTTGTCGGCATGCCATCGCGCCAGTGCCGCCAGATGCAGACGCAGCGTGCTGATGCGGTAGACCTCGGCGTGCTCGGCCAGGTAGCGCGCCACCGTGTCAGCCGTCGCTGGCAGCAGCCCGCTCCAGACTTGCTCGAAGTTGCGCAGCGCTGCGGCATAGCTCTTGACCGTGTTATCCCGGTCGGCCGCTAGGACGTACTGCTCAACGGTGGCGCTCATGGCGCCAAGCTCGTCGCTTCCAGTCGCCGGAAGGACTTCGGTGAAGGCCGTCGCCGCGTGGCCGCCCGCTCCAGCGCCGCCAGGCGGGTTTCCGATGGTGCAAATGCCTGGCTACCTTGCAGACGGTCCAGGGCGAACTCGACGAAGGCGCTGACCTGCGGCAGCACTTCACCGCTGTAGTGGCAAATGAACAGGTGGGCCGAATCGACCCCCAGCGACGGTAGCGGCACAAGCGTACCGTCCTCGATGTACGGCATCGCCGTCAGCGAGATCAGCTGCATGGCCATGCGACCGGACCGGGCGATCTGCAGTTCGAATTGGTCGTCGTTGGTCGACAGCATCGGCTCGCGCTCCCTGCTACCCGTCCGGACCTCAGGCACCGGCGCGCCGGCCTGGCGCGCGAACAGGGCCTCTACCGAACGCGGCACGCCGTGCTTGGCCAGGTAGCCCGGCGAGGCGCAGTACAGGAGTAGCGCTTCCAACAGGAAGGTGCTGCTGACGTCCTGCTCCAGCATCGACCCGAAACTGAAGCACACCTCGTCTTCCCCCTGAATCGCCGGCGTCGCTTGGTCGACAGACCTGACGTGCAGGTTCAGCTTGGGATGCAAAGCGCTGAAGGCGTCGACCACCGGCGCCAGTACGGTCGACACCACCATCCGCGGCGCTGCGATGGACAGGTGGCCGGTGAGCGGCTTGAACGACGCCTTGCGCACGGCGTCCAACGCTGCGTTCATCGCCTCCAGTGCCGGTCGGGATGCGTCGACCAGCACCTGACCTTCGGGTGTCAGCGCCAGCCGCCGCGTCGTGCGCTCCAGCAGCTTGACTCCGAGCTGCCGCTCCAGCTGTGCCAGCGTCTTGCTCGCGGCCTGTGGCGTGATGCCCTGGTCGGCAGCGGCGTTGGTCAGGCTGCCGAGTTCGGCCGCCTTCAACAACGTGGCAAGGGCTCTTAGTTCGCGCATAGGGGTTGGCATGACTGCCATCTACAACACATAGTTGTAAATCATATGTATTTTAAACCGTGTGTCTACTGGGGTCCGTTCTCCGCGTGCGCCCCGGTTAGGTGCGTGGAGTCGCTGGCCTTGCATCCCTAGCGCTGTTGTATATAATCCAACTTAACGAACTTGACCGAGCTATCCGCTTTGACCTGGGACACCCTCCACCTGCTTGCAGCGCATGACGCCGGACTGGACTCAGTCATGGCGGAGATGCGCCAGCTGCGCCGGTACGGCCTGTCCGAGCGCGAGCGGCTCGCCGGCGCCGCCGGCTGGAACGAGGTGGTTCGCCATGCCCGCGAGATGCGCGGACTGGGCCTCGACGACACGATGGTGGAAGTGCTGCGCGAGGTGCAGCGCATCAAGGCGGCGACGGTCTCGCTGCCGCCCCACTTCCTAAACGAGATCAGCGCTGCTCTGGAACAGCAGCGCTGGCTGGCGGCCTACCGGACCGCCACGCTGGAGTTGTTGAACGACTGCCGGCGCTTCCTGCTGGGCCGACGGCTGCGCCTGCGCAACCTCGTCAGCCTGCTGGACACGTTCTGCCGATCAGTGAGGTTGAGGCCGCCAAGGCGGGTCCGAGGCATCTCGCTGGTCCGCCGGGCCCTCGGCTTTTTCAGCGCCGCGAAGGTCGATGGGCGGAATCTCCCATGAGGGTTCACTCAATTGGCGCGCATTGCGCGACTCCACGATGACTTATCCCTCAACCACCTCCGCGCGTCGCCCCGATGAGGCGCCCGGCGAACAAGCAACACCCTATGTCTCGGCCTCTGAAACCCAAGCACTGCTCCGCAGCAGTCTGGCCGCGCGCAACGCGCGCCTGGAGGCCTCCGACATGGTGAACACCGATCAAGCGGCCAAGCTGGCCGGGACTACTCGAGTGACGATCAACGCCTGGATTGCCAAGGGGCGCGCCATTGGCGTGCCACGCATGCAGCGCGGCTTTCGGCTGCCGGCATGGCAGTTCGAGCCGATGCTGTGGGACGTGATTCCCAAGCTGACCAAGGCGTTGGGCACCCTCGATGGCTGGACCCTGCTGGCGTTTCTGGAGACCCCGCACGGCGGCCTTGGTGGGGTTCCCCCCCGCCAGGCTCTCGAACAGGGCCAAGCAGATCGGGTGTTGGCGTTGGCCAGCGCGGAGGGTCTCTGACCCTCCAAGATGAACTTCCAAGCCTTCGATGAACTCGCACCGTATCGGCTGACGCCAGACCGACACCTCTTCAGGATCCAGCCGGTGCGCTCACGTCCCGGCAACCGCGCCGTCGGCCCCCTCCGCGTGTCGCTGCCTGGCGCGCTGAGCGGCCGCTTCTGCCTGCCGGACTAGCGCGTCGCCTACTTCGCCGACTCGCCAGAGACAGCCGGCTACGAGGCGTTCGGGCGCCGCGAGCAAACGCTTCTTTCGCTGGACCGCCTGCGCTGCGGCGAGCTGCTCTGTGCCGGTGTGGCCGACGGCATAACCTTGCTCGACATGACGCCGCATGCGGCCGATTACCCGGCGCTGCAGTCGACCCGTTTCGGCCCGACCCAGGGCCTGGCCGCCCGCGCCGCTTCAGCTGGCTACGACGGCATCGCCTACCTGTCGGCACAGCGCTACGCCGGCATCTGCTATGCACTCTTCGAGCACGTCCTCCCAGCCATTCGCGCCCGCTGGCGCCAACGCCTGATCGACCCTGAGACCGGCAACCTGCACCGCGTCGTGGCCACTGTTGCCCGGGGCAGCGGTCTGCCACTTGCATGAAGCCGAGCCGGGAGGCTCAACGGTCCCAGGCCCATGTCCAGATCGATCGCTTGAACTCCGGCCGAGCGTCCGGAAGGCGTGACGCTGCCACCAGCGCCGCCAGCTCTTCGCGCCTCAAGCGCGCGCACCGCTCAAGCTGGAGCACCGGCTCAGGCTCAGGTCGTAGCCAGCCGGGCCAACGCGTCGCGCCAGCCGACCAGGACGTGTCGAACTGCTCGGCCCAGACGCGGTCGCGGTCCGGCGCCAGCGTCAGCACATGGACACGGCTGAGGGCGAGTTCGCGCAGCTGCCCCAGCAGCAGGTGCGTCATGACGCGGGTGATTGCGGGGATTTCGCCGCCGAGGTTGCCGGGCGCCTCCTCGTCCAGTGTGAGCAGACACCAGAAGGCGGCTTCGCGAGTCCGCGGCCCGGGCTCCGGAACGGCTGCCCAGTACGCCATGCCTGGCCCCTGGCGAGGGTGGATGGCGACGGGCGACCAGCCGATCGCAGGCAGGCGGACGCGATCTGGCGCCGTCGCCGTATTGGCGTGCCAAGCTGACCATCGACCGCCCTCTGCGTCGAATACCTCGACCTTTTCCAGCGGCACGCCGCCGGCGTAGAAGTCGTTCAGATCCTCTTCGACGCTGCCCACCTTCCAAATGAGCTCGGCGTCATCCAGATGGTCGTCGTTGTCGAAGGTCCAGCCGGGCAGCGCCTGACCCACCACACTGCGCCGCACCCGCATGAGGATCATGGTGTGTTCGCTGGACCGGCACTTCCAATCCTTCATGGCCGGCGCCAGCGCGCGCCAAAACGACAGCCGGAAGATCGCCTGCCCGGGGCGCATGGTGCGTGTGGCCTCGATCAGGGCCCTATGCGGAAAGCGGTCCTTGGAATCCCAGCGCAATGGCCGCAGAACCGGGTGGCGCCGGATAGTCCGCACGCTGCGGTGCGAGTCGACCCGATAGAAATACTCGTCCGGCTGGGCCGCATCCAGGTCCTCGATCGCAGCCCAGAACCGGGCTTCCGCGGTAGGTGCATCGATCATCAGGCGGGCATCCATCAGCTGATTCGCTCCCCGTGGAGCTTAACGGTGACCGCCATTCCATGTCTGCCACCGCGCCAGTCCCTTCGTCCGAGAGGATCGCTCCCTTGCCGGACGACTGGAGATGCAGGCGTGCCCTGGTCAAGGGTCGTGAGGTGCCTGGCCTGCGGCAGAGTCGCCCACTTGAAGTAGCTACAACACACGAAGTACGTACTTTCTGAAGGCTATGCGACGACGCAGGCGGCGATCCGGATCAACTGCTGCTCGACCAACTCCAAGCCGCCTTTCCGGGCCAGCGCGTCGATGGGCAACACCCGCAGGGTGAAGGCAGGCTGAATCGGCCATTCTGCGAGCCAGGGCGCCAAGTCGCCGTCGGCCATGGGCGCCGCAATGGCCAGCAGGTGACGGTATCCGGGGTATCGGCAAATTGCTCCAGCCGGAACAGTAGCTCGCGCTGCCCGCCGATGAAGGCAGCGACGCTGGCGGAAATAACCATTGGCGTTTCTCGTTAAAGTCGCAACTGAACGTCGAAGTCGCAACTCGACATCAGCCGATTTCGACCTGATCCCAAGCGAGCACGCTGACGTCTACGGCGTCGCCCAGGCCCAACCTGACAGCCCCGCCCTGTAGCAGGTCGCGCTCGAACTCGCGCTCCTCGGCCGGGCGCATCAGCGCGTACTGTCGACCCGATGAGGTGGTCACGATTCCGGCTTCCTTGTCGACGGCCGTGATCGCCGAGGTGACGCGAACGGTACCGCGCTCTTCGGTAAGGTCCCTGAGGGTCACCAGGTGCAGAGTTCCGGCTGGCGCCCGGATAGAGCGCCAGGAATGCACCTCCATGCGCGGCTGTGCGTCGGCCGCCGGCGCATCCCTCAGATTGACGAAGGCAATGGCGGGAGCCCCCGGCTCGCTATCGCTCATGCGGCGTCCTTGCGCGCGCCGGCCCGACGAGTGCGGCGGTTTCCCGCAGGCGGTGTCTTGCGCCGGCTGTGCGGCTGGCGCCCAGGCTTGGCGGGCGAGACACGCAGCAAAAGATCCTTCGTAGTCGGCTCCACGTGCTCCGGCACCAACCCACAGTCGAACTCCTGACCGGCCGCGTCAAGCAGCAGCACGCTCTGCCCGGCCGGGGAACTGCACATCCAAACCTCGCGGACCTCTCGCGACGACCATTGACCGTTGGGGGATGCCCAGGCCGGCATCATGCAGACGATCCCCCGGACAAGATCGGGATCGAGCCCCCGAAGCACTTCGGCCAGGTCGTAATCCCAGGCGATGCAGACGGTGCGCGTCATGCTGCAGTCGCGAATCTCAGCGTCGACGACGTCCACCGACAACAGGAACCAGGGAGCATGCAAGGTCAGTTCGACCATGCGCCAGTGCTGGGAGCCGGGCTGCTCCAGGGCCGGCGGGAACGGAAATTCATATTGCGGCTGGGACACGAACATTGGGTGCGCGGTCGTGAACAGCTACAGGTTCAGCGGCCGGATTGTTGAACTCCCATGAATTGTTCGACCCACGCGGCCATATCAAAATTCCTGATATGGCGCCGGCTCAGCTACGGTGCGAGGCTGAGAACCATCGCGTCCATGTCCAAAGCCCTGCACAGTCGTCACAACAAGATCTTCCTGGACAAGCTTCGCAAGCTGCGAGAGTCCCGCCAGCTTCGGCAAGCCGACCTTTGCAAGTTGCTCGGCCGCAGCCAGGGCTGGGTCAGCTACGTCGAATCCGGCCAGACAACCCTCCACATCATTGAGCTGCGGCAGTGGCTCGCCGCCCTGGGTGTCGAGTTCCTGGAGTTCTTGAACGAGCTGGATGTCGAATTGCGGCTTCTTGAGGCGATACGACTACGGGCCAAGCCTCCCCACCGGCTGGCGCGCAGTCCGTTGAGCCAACTCGTACAGGCCGGCCTGTCCATGGACCAGTCGACGGCGACGCCGGCGCAGGCGAAGCCCGCCAAGCGACAGGTGCGGCGATGACAACGCCAGACGAGAGACGGCGCAACCTGATCTGGGGGCGTGAGGCGCTTGAGGAGCAGTCAGTCGACGTAGCACTGCCCGAAAACTGGCGCGAGGCGTCGGCCGAGCTGCTCATCCGCTACCCCGCGTTTGCCATGATCAGGGACTGTGGTGACCACGACCTGGAGTCGCTGCAGATTCAGTACGCCAATGTTCTGGCGGCCGCCAGGGACCTGTTCCAGCGTATGCGCGTGAGTTCGGCCTGCTCAAAAGGCCGCCGATACAGCTTGCTGGTGATACTGCGGCATTTCTATTGAGGAACACGGGCGTCCAGGCGCCGTCCGAAATCTTCCAGGGTCGATCCGCACGCGAAAGCCCAGAGCTGCAGTTCCACGACGCCGACGCGCCGCATGCCTGCCTCGGCCCGCGTCACGATACATACCTTGACGCCCAAGCGCTGAGCGAGCTCTTGCGGAGTGAGACTGGCCTGCATGCGAAGTCGAACCAGCTCGTCAAGGAACACGGCGTGGGCCAATCCCTGGCACGCCCGAGCGGTCATTGCCCAGGCCTGCGCCGGTCGCGCCGCCCCAGGCGCAGGTCTTTGAATGAGGCGATCTCTTCCTTCACGCCGTCGAGCAGCCGCTCGACCTCGGCGGGCGTCCCCTTGCCGCAGAAGGCCAGCGTGAGGAGCGTCAGGGGGTGGGTGCCCATGACCTGGGCCAACTGGACGATCTTGTTCAGCGATGGATCGGCGCCGTTGTGTTCGAGCCGACTGACGTACGTCCGCCCGGAGACCTCGTAGAAGTCTTCCTGTGAGAGGTCGCGCTCCAGCCTCACGGCGCGCAGCGCCTTGCCGAAGTCGGGAATGGAAGCCTTGGAACTCATTGCGGGCGTCAATCGACCCGCATTGGCTCATTCCGTACCTTAAAGGACTACACCTTATAAGGTGCGCTCTACGCTCGCTCACCGCTAGCCAGACACGGGGAAACGTGAGCCATCGCATCGCTGCCACGCATCCGGCGGCCACGACTCAATCAGGCAGAGCGCGTAGCACACTACTACCGGCAACTCGCCGAACGTCAGACCGTCGAGGTTTGACTCACACCAACTGGCCTCTACGAAAGGTGCAGCGATTCAGGTGAATATTCCCCCACCCCTAACATGAATGCATCGCAACGCATCCGACGGCACGGGTAGCTGCTAAATTTATTGCGAGTCCTCTGGCGAGTCCGATTGAATGTACGCATTTTTCCTCGTGGCGCTCAGCCAAGCCATCTCCGCCACCAATATTCGACCTGATTGCAAGAACTTCAGTGCCGATCTCGCGCAGATGGCAAGTTCCGATCAAGCCGTGCGCAGTACATGGGATCTTGACGAGCTGGCCACCGCCAGGAAAACGCCGCGGTTTTTAAATCTCACGGAAATCGTGGATCGAGAAAACACGCGGCGACTCAAGGGGCTGTTGTCTGCATGCGGATGGCCGGCAAGGCCGGTGCATTCGGATGCCGACGTTGACAACGCATGGTTGATCACGCAGCACGCGGATCGAGACGCCACGTTGCAGAAGCATGCTGTTGGCCTGATTGAGCGTGCAATTGCGAAAGGCGACACGCAACAGCGCCAGCAGCTTGCATTTCTCGTCGACCGCGTCGCGGTGAGCGAGGGGAAACAACAGAAGTATGGGACGCAGCTTGCGGTCCACGGGAAATGTAACCTTCAATTTCAACCATATGACAGCCTCGAGGCGGTGAATGCGCGTCGTGCCGCTATTGGTTGGCCAAGCCTTGATGTGTATAAAAAAATGATCGACGAACATAACAACTGCCCTGCAGCAGGCGAGAAGTAGGAGCGCGGATGGCATTCGGCGACGACCTCGACATGGAGCAGGTCAATTCCATGATCGGAGCTCGGGATCAAATTGGGCTGTTGTATATCTATTCCAAATCTTGTGCAGCCTGTAGCGTGGCCAAGCCGTTATATGACGAATTGAAGGCTGCCGGCCTGCCGATTCATTTTGGAACGGTTTGCACCGATACAATGCCCGACGTCTGGGAGGCATTTTCTCTGACGTCCATACCGTCGTTCCTGTTTGTCGGCGGCGATCAGGCGCTGGGCGAGTGCAGGTTTCCCACGTCGACGGCGCTGCTCAAGTCAATGGCAGAGAAGGCGCAGGCGATTCTGACAAACGGTTAGGCGAAATGAGGTCATTGCGAAAACTCACCGCCGCCACCCCGGTCCCGGTCGTCCTGCAGCCCGCTGACAAGGTGTTCCTGTTTGATGGCAAATGCGCGACCTGCAATATCTGGGTGAAGTTTCTAGCTGCGGCCACCGGCGGTGACCTTCTGTTTACATCCGCCGAATCCGAAATGGGCGTGGCATTGCGGCGGCGTGCACCGCTTGCCAAGTTCATCCTACTGTCAGCCGAACGCATCGACACGAATTCGGATGCAATTCTCGGTGCGCTAGGCATGGCGCGCCGTTGGCCGCGATGGATGCGCCATTTGATGCTCATCCCAAAGGGCCTTCGCGATTGGCTCCTGACCCCCATCGCCGGCATCGCCCGTTTTTTTGGCGAAGGGTATCGGACCCGCCCCTGCCAAAAACCCGATCCGGCGCTTGCCGTCAGAATGGTATGGAACCATCGGACATATGGTTGATCACGGCGAGCTGGACCTCCTGCAACCACCATTGCATCAAGACTGGCCCGTCGCTGCATCCGTTCGCATGCCGATGGCTCGCGTCGAGCAAGCCAGCCTCGCATGGGTGAACTGGGCGCTGGCGGAGGATGATCCTGTATTCAGCGCCCTTGGCCGAGATGAGGAGGCGTATAGGAGTCACCTCCTCGATCAATGCGCCTACAGGGTGACGAGCCACGGGCCCGGGGAGCATTTCGCAGCGGCGGATCGCTACGGCGGACGCGGGCTCGCCGGCAACGGCGGCGCGGGCCGCGCGGCATTCCTAAATCAATACTATGTGAAGGGCGTGGGCAGGACACCGCTGCTGGGTGTAAGCGACGATTTCAGCCATGCCTCCGGGGATGCCTACCTGGAAGAGGCGGTCAGGGAAGCGATCTTTGCCGAGATCTTCCATGCCGAGTGCCCGTTCGGCGCGATCCGGACGTTGGCGATCATGACCTACGGGCAATCGGTCTTCTGGGATGCCGTTGACAAGACCGAAACGCTGGTGCTGGTAATTCGCCGCAGGTTTATGCGAATCGGTCATTTCGCCCGTGCATTGGGATTCAAAAGTTTCGTCGAGCGTGACGGCTCTGCGGATGACGCGCGAGTTGCTGACATGCTCATGCGCTTTCGCGAGGCGAAGGGCAGCGACGGTGTGTTTCGTTGGCTGAACCTCGTAGGCGAGGCTGCGGCGATGCAGCTGGGCTATTTCTTTGCACACCGCTTGAACCAGGGAAGTCCCACGCTGTCGAACTGGAGTTGCAACGCGGCCATTCTCGATTTCGGCGCCTCCAGCTCGATCCCGTCTTATCGACACATCAATCTGGATCCGGTCGGTGTTGGCGTCGCCTATCCGAACAACGTCCACGGGCTGATCAGTGAGTTGGCAGGCTTGTTTCGGCAGGTCGAGTTGCACCTAGGCGCGTCAGCCGCCCCTTTCGACCACGCGCGGGTCATCAAGGCATACACGGCCCAGGTGCATACGCAGTTGCTGAGGATCGTCGGCTTTTCTTCGCAACAAATCAGCGATGCATCGGCGGCCGAACGACATGCGTTCGGGCAGGCGGCAGACGCGTTCATCGCCACGGAGCAGCAGTCGACCGTCGATCTTCTGCGGGCGCTGGCCTGCTTTGACCACCGTGCCTGAATAGGCTGACTCACCGCACCGGTGATGACCGGCCCGCTTGGACTGACCTATCCGCTGTCGCCGACCAAGGTGCTGTCGTTGACCATCGCGCTGACGTTGATCACCGCGGCTGGCGCGTTGACCAAGGCGCTGAGCCTGACCGCAACCGCTACGCGACCTCAATCGGTTCGACGAGCTGTCAGGTCCGTTCCGTCAAACACTGAGCTTGGCGGCATATTTGGGTGCGCCCTGTAACTATGCAGCATATTCCATGCCCAGACAAATATTCGCATTTTCCGCAAGCATGATTCCGCTGTTGCCTCGCTTGCTGAATCGGACGAAAGGAGCGTTTCGTACGGATTAAAGGCGAACTTCAGATCCCAGCCAAAATTGCCATCCAATATTCGCTGGGTATATCTGTTCCTTTGACGTTCGCTCATCAGATGATACGGAGCATCCTTTATGTGCCAGAGCACGCTCTCCAATTTTCCAATAGCTTGGCCATAAAGAACCGCCGGAAAGCTATAGCGACAGCCGAGGTGCGAAACTTCTTTCAAGAATCGCTGCTCGATCAATTCGAATAGCGGCCTTGCAATACCGCGAGACATCCAAAATGAGCCAAGCATCAGCATGCAGCGGTAAATGTAAAGGGTCCACTCATGCGCCTGCGCTGTTCGGCCCTCCAGTCGCGCAGATTGACACAGAATCAGCATTGCAGTCAGCGCATCTACTGTGCCGATTCTTTCGAAAGCTGTAGCGAGTCTTCCGATTGAGCCATTCTTACTGGCTTGAATTCGTGGCTGCCATCGAGCAATTTGAAGGCGCACTTCGGGCTCGAGAAGTTGTTCAAGCTCGCCGAGAGCCTTGGAAGATTCAGGGATTTTTTTCAGAAACCGCCATAACGCGGAATTGAGCTCCCTAGCACTCCCGGGATAAACCTGCTCAGCCAGGTTCGTCAACGCAGCATCGGGACGATGCTTCCCGCGCTCGTATTTCGGCCATTTATTGCGGTGGAAGCGGACTCGCTCCTCCGTCTTCCAGTAGGCGTCTGGCTCAACGCTGCGGCCTATGGCGTACGGGGATGTGTCCTGCGAGCGCCCTCGTAGGTGCCGGAACCAAGCCACCGTGGCCAGGGCGTCTACGACGTCGCGGCGCTGACCGCCGCTGATTGACGTGCCCGCCTGGAAACCGGCATGGGCAAAGAACTCCTCCAGAGAAAATCGATCTGTACCAATGACTTGGCGAATTTTTCGCATCGGCCGGAGGGGTAAAGTTCGAGCGCATTGTCACTCCTCGACGGCACAACTTGCCGGTCCTAGGATTCGTCACGAAGCGCAACTGACGCGAGAACAACGTGACGCAAGAGGACTGCCGCGCACCCACCGCCACGATGACGGAGCAGGAACTGAGAGCGCAGCTCTTGGAGCAGTACGGGCCGGTCCTCGGGGGTAGAGAGCTGAGAAGGGTGTTGGGCTTCTCGACTGCAGGCGCTTTTCGTCAAGCGACGTTGCGCGGAACCGTGCCCGTGCCCACGTTCACCGTCCCGAACCGACGTGGCCGCTTCGCACTCACTCAGGAGGTCGCACGGTGGCTCTATGAGCGTCGCAGCACGGCCCGAGTGGCGGCATAAACCGCCAACCCCCCTCAGAGGAGGACCTCAGCATGACCTAGCCAGCAACGTCCTTCATCGACACCTGCGTCTGGTCACGATCGGAATGGAAAAAGGGCCTCGAGAGTTACAGCTCACGAGGCCCCGGTGAAAGTGGACTATCGCTAGATCCGCCTTCAGTCTCTTCCTTCCATGCTCGCGTGTCAAGCATCGCTGTGCGTGCTGACGACCAGGCGTCATCCGGAACTTTGCTGGCGACGGGCCAGCGAGCAAGGAGACTGAATGAACAAGATCCGCGACATCTTGCGGCTGATTCTGACCACCTCATTTTCTGACCGAGAGATCGGCCAGGCCGTGGCGGTGTCAAAAAACACGGTACGTCGCTACAGATTGCTGGCAGCCGAGCATGGCTTGCAATGGCAACAGATATGTACGAAGACTGCCGCCGAGCTGGACGAGATTCTCAACAAGAAAACTGGCCAACTGACAATTAGGCGCATGCCGGATTTCGCTCATATTCATGAGCAGATGGCGCTCCCAATGGTGACGCTGCAATTGCTCTGGGAAGAGTATCGATTGCCTGCGCCCGATGATGCACTCTCGTATTCTCAATTTACACACCACTATCGAGAGTTCAAGGGGCATTTGTCCTTGAGCATGCGCCAAGTACACCTGCCCGGCGATAAAGCCTTCGTGGACTTCAGCGGGAAGCGGCCGCACTACATCAACAAGGAAACGAGCGAGAAAGTAGTCGTCGAATTGTTTGTCGGGGTGCTAGGGTTCTCGAATTTCACGTTTGCGCTTGCAGTTGAAAGCCAGAGTTCTCCCGACTGGGTGGAGGCGAACGTCCAGATGCTGAACTACTTCGGTGGCGTTCCGAAGGTCATCGTGCCTGACAATCTGAAAGCGGCGGTCATCAAGCCAGGGGCGAACTTCAAGCTCAATCGAATCTACCTTGAACTGGCAAACCACTATGGCACGGTAGTCATGCCAACCCGTAGCCGGCATCCTAAAGACAAGGCAAAGGTCGAGGTCTCCGTGCAAATAGCTCAACGGTGGATCCTGGCATGTCTGAGAAGAATGCAGTTTTTCTCGCTCAGTGAACTCAACGCAGAGATTCGACGCCTTTGTGACGCACTCAATCTGCGTCCTTTCAAGAAGCTGCCTGGCTGCCGTCAAGAACGCCTTGAGCAGGAAGAGCGGCAACATCTCCAGCCGTTGCCGGCTGATCGTTTCGAATGGGCCAACTGGACGGCCCCACTGACCGTCGGACCGGACTACCACGTCAACGTCGAGCGTGCGTGGTACTCCGTGCCGTTCCATTTGGTCGGCGAGACCGTAGAAGCTCGCGCGGCCCTGAAGACCATCGAAATCTTTCACAGGGGCGCCCGGATTGCCGCGCATGCACGGTGCGCCGAGGGCAAGACCAGCACGGACCCCTTGCACCTGCCACCAAAGCACCGCGCTTATGCGGAACGCACGCCCGATCGGTTTCTGGACTGGGCACGATCTGTCGGCGCGAGCACCGTGGCCGTGGTCGAACAGCAGTTTGACCGACCAGTGCCGGCGTTGGGGCTCCCGGCTTGTGACTCGCTGAAGAAGCTCAGCCGCCAGTACGGTGAAAACCGCCTTGAGCAGGCCTGCGAGCGAGCGCTACAGATCAAGTCGCCCACGCTCAAGACCGTCCGGTCCCTACTGAGCACCGGCCGGTACCGCGACGCCCATCAAGACGAACCGCGGCAAGTCGGCTTGCCACTGCATCACAACGTCCGAGGCGCCGGGTACTACGCCAACAAGGGGGGCACGTCATGCTGATTAAAAACACGGTGGAATCGCTGGCCACGCTCCGGCTGTATGGCATGGCAGAGGCGTTCGAGCGCCAACGTGCATCCAGCAGCTTGCAAGACCTCCCCTTCGAGGACAGGTTCTCCATGCTGGTCGACGCCGAGATCTCGCGGCGCGAGAGTGGCCGCATGGCTCGCCTGCTGAAATCGGCGCGACTCAAGGTGACCGCAGCGCCGGAGGACGTCGATTTCCGTGCAGAGCGTGGCCTGGACAAGAGGAAGTTCAGCGCCCTGCTCAGCTGTGACTGGATCGGCACTCAGCATCTTGTGGTCACTGGACCGACGGGAGTGGGCAAGACCTGGCTGACCTGTGCGCTTGGCCATCAGGCCATCCGAAAAGGGATGCCCGTCCTGTACCGGCGTTTCAGCAAGCTGCTCGAGGAGTTCGAGGTGTGCCGCGCCGATGGAAGCCTGCCAAAGCTTCGGGCGCAGCTGGCGAAGGCTCGTTTGCTGATCCTTGACGACTGGGGCCTCACCGCCTTGGGTGCCCGTCAGCGGCAGGACTTGTTCGACCTCATCGATGACTGCCACGGCACCAATTCGCTGGTGCTGACCTCACAGTTGCCCATCGAGAAGTGGCACGACTACATCGGCGACCCCACGATCGCCGACGCTGTTCTGGACCGCGTCCTCCACAGCTCGCATCAAATCGAGCTCAAGGGCGAGTCCATGCGGAAGCAGTCGAAGCGCTAGTTCGGTCACCAAGCCCGGCACGTTTCCGAAGAATGCGCCGGGCGGGTTGTGTGCATCGGGCCATCGGCTCTAGGCGAAGGTGCCGCTTGCGATTCGTACCAATTGGTCGGCGGGACGCACCATCCCGTCCGGCTGCTCAGGCTGATACGACGTCGGCCTCTGAAACCACCCGTGGGCGGAGACCACCCCGCACTCCTCTGTCGATCAATAGCGTGACGCGTTGGCCGGGAACCAGCAGGCGAAGCCCGAGATATTCGGCAAGTCCCGCCGGGTATGACGCTGAAAGCCGATCACTTGAATGCGGACGCCGGTATCAAGCGCCAGGAGCGCCATCAAGCGGCCTCTGGACTTGCGTGGTCGGCGATGACCCCTATAATCGAACTTAACGAACTTCACTGAATTATCCAATTCGTGACCTGGTACGACTACCACCTGCTGGCAGCGCACGACGCCCGACTGGAGACAGTCCTGGCGGAAATGCAACGTCTGCGCCGGTATGGCGTGACCGACTGGGAGCGGACAGCCGGGGCCGCAGGCTGGAACGAAGTGGTGCGCTATGCACGCGAGGTTCGAGATGCACTTGGCGTCGACGACATCATGCTGGAGGTGCTGCGCGAGGCCCAGCGCATCAAGGCAGCGACGGTTTCGCTGCCCCCGCATTTCCTGAACGAGATCAGCGCTGCGCTGGACCAGTACCGCTGGGCGGTGGCCTACCGTAGCGCCGCGCTGGAAGTCCTGTCGGGTGCTCAGCGCTTCCTGCTCAGCCGGCGATTGCGATGGCGCAACCTCGTCAGCCTGCTGAATACGTTCTACCGGTCGATGAAGCTGACCGCGCCGCGGCGGGTTCGCGTCATGTCCGTGGTGCGTCGGGCGCTAGGCTTTTTCAGCGCCGCGAAGGTTGATGGGCGGAATCTCCCATGAGGGCGAACTTGAAGGCACGCGTTGCCTGAATCAACGATGACCTACCCCTCAACCACCTCCGCGCAGCGCCCCGATGAGGCGCACGGCGAACAACCATCACCCTATGTCTCGGCTTCTGAAACCCAAGCTCTGCTTCGCAGCAGCCTGGCCGCGCGCAACTCGCGTCTGGAGGCCGACGACATGGTGAACACTGATCAGGCGGCAAAGATTGCCGGTACCAGTCGAGTGACGATCAACGCATGGATTGCCAAGGGACGCGCCATCGGCCTTCCCCGGACGACTCGCGGCTTCAGACTGCCCGTGTGGCAGTTCGAACCGGCCTTGTGGGACGTCGTACCCAAGCTGGCCAAGGCGCTGGGCACAGTCGATGGCTGGACCATGCTGTCGTTCCTTGAGACCCCTCACGGCGGGCTTGGCGGGGCTACCCCTCGCCAGGCGCTGGAACAGGGTCAAGCTGATCGGGTGTTGTTGCTGGCCGGCGCGGAGGGTCTCTGACCCTCCACGATGAATCTAGACACCTTCGATGAACATCCTCCCTACCGCCTGATCCCGAGCCAAGACCTCTACAGGATTCAACTGGCTCGCTCGCGCCCGGGACACCGCCCCATCGGCCAACTTCGCGTAGCTCCCGCCGGCGCTCGGAGTGGCCGCTTCTGTCAGCCTGACCAACGCGTCGCCTACTTTGCCGACTCTCCCGAGACGGCTGGCTACGAGGCCTTCGGCCGCCGCGAGCAGGAATGGCTGTCGCTCGACTTCCTCCGACGCCGCGAGGTTGTGTGGGCCCAGCCTGGCAAGGAGCTCAGCCTGCTGGATCTCACCCTGCACGCCGCCGAGTGGCCCGTGTTGCAGGCCACCCGGTTCGCCGAAACCCAGGCGCTGTCCGTTCAGGCGGCAGCCGCGGGTTACGACGGCCTGGCCTATCACTCGGCTCAGCGGCACGGCGGCATTTGCTTTGCACTCTTCGAGCCGGTCTTGCCCGGCATTCGCACGCGCAGTAGGCAGCGCTTGATTGAAGTTGAGACAGGCAACCTGCACCGCCTGGTGGTGACGGTGGCGCGCGGCGCGGGGCTGCCGCTTGTCTGATCGCAAACCTCGGATCGGTGAAGGGCATGTCATCCAGCCAGCGACCAACCGAGCTCGCCCACAATCGACAAACTCCTTCATCGAAGAGCCTGAGGCCTTATGAGCGACAGTTCAGGATCGCCAATCCAGCCACACGAGCGTTACCGGTCGGCGATGGTGGAGGTCAAGCAACGCCTG
The DNA here is from genome assembly GCF_026712205.1 of Pelomonas aquatica. GTDB lineage: Bacteria > Pseudomonadota > Gammaproteobacteria > Burkholderiales > Burkholderiaceae_C > Pelomonas > Pelomonas aquatica. The sequence goes on along the minus strand of NZ_JAPPUW010000025.1, from coordinate 35,055 downwards.
CGCGCCATCGACAGAGTGTTGGGCGCCAAGAAGCCAAGGACCTTGACGGCCGACCTCGACAACGAGTTCATGTGGCTGCAGGTCCGCAAGATCGTGGAGTTGGTGACCTTCGGTGGCGTCATGGCAGACGAGGCCCGCTATGCGGCGCTCCGAGCCGAGGCGAAGGACAACCCGAACTACCGGCGTGACTGGAAGGTGGGGCAGATCTTGAAGCGCCTGGCCGAAATCACGCCGCACTACCTGCCACGCCCGTTGGGCGACATGCTGCTGCTCAAAGATGGCACCAAGCACTTCGAGGCCGGGAAGGAGAAGGAGACGGTCGAGCGCTTCGTGCAGATCTACGAACTCGCTGGTGAGCACCTGCATGTATCCAACCCGTTCGACGAAGAGGCTGCTGCCAATCAACAGCTGATGCTGGCGCAGTCCCGCGCCAGGCTCGAGGTGGAGGTTCGATACCTGAAAGATGTCCTCTGGACCCACGTCAAGATTGGCCTGGCATTCGAGCCTGGCAAGGACGATATACGGGTGCCGGCCAATCCTGAGACCGCTTGGATCGTATTGCTGGGATTGGCGGGCAACGATGAAGTGCGCATGGCGCTGGCCAATGCGATGCCCGACTGATGGCCAGCCGTCTGCTGTAGAGGCCCGTCTCGAACGGCGGCCTGCGTCTCTCGAATCTCATGAAATCCGCACGTTCCCGCTCGATGCGGAACTTCCGCATTCAGCGGGAAATGCGGGAATCGTCGGTGACGGGACGGTTGCGGGGCCGGCGAAAGTCGCCAGCGCCGAAGATGGTGGCGACTGTCGTACGCCGCCCCATGGCCATTCGCCCTAGCCCTTGTTCAGCAGCGACTTGAAGCCCCGTCGAATACGGCCGGTGTGTCGGCGATCGCCGCGGCGGCCCTGTGGCTTCGGTGAGACTTCAATCTGACCAAAGCCGACATAGAACCACACGCGCTGACCCAGCCGCCACGGCACAGTGCCTTCAGGCAGCACCACTTGCCGGGTACCGTCGGGACGGCGCTTCAGCCGAGTCACCATTGATGGGGGTGGGCTATTCCTCATGCTTTCGGCCTGAGGGCCCGTCCGATCTAGCCACTCTTGAAGCGCTTGATGGCACCAACACTTCTTCAATGCTGCCGTCGCTGAGCCAGATTTCGATGGCGTTGTTGATCGTGTCCGACATCCGCTGCTCGTTGTCGGTCAGCCAGTAGATATCTCGGCCGTTGAACATCAGCGTCCCCTGGCCCGGATCGATCAAAACGTCGTACTGTTCTCGGCCATTGAAGAAGCCCAGCATGATCTGCTTGCGGATATCAAAGTGGCGTTCGACGTGATGCTCCTCGCGCCCGCTTGAAACGATGCCGTGAACACCTCTACCGCCTGCGCTGCTCATGAGCTTTTCTTCCCGTGGCGAGCGGCTCGGTGTGCTCGGCGGTTGGGGCCTCGGCCTGCTGGCTTCGGATCGACGCGCAGCAGCAACTCCATCTCAATGTCGCCGACGTGCTCCGGGATCAGGCCGCAGTCGAACTTCTCGCCGGCGATGTCGGCCAGAACGACGTGCTTGCCACCGGGCGAGCTATAGACCCATACCTCGCGGATCTCGCGGGACCACCACTGGCCGGTGGGCGACTGCCAGGCCGGCATCATGCAGACGATGCCCTTGACCCGGTCGGCGTCGAGCGGCCGCAGCACGTCGGCCAAGTCGTACTCCCAGGCGATGCACAGGGTGCGCGTGATGCCCAGGTCGGGCACATCCGGATCGACGACCTCCACCGAGAGCAGGAACCATGGCGCATGCAGACTCAGCTCCATCATGCGCCAGTGCTGGGAGCCTGGCTCTTCGAGGGCGGGTGGGATCGGGAACTCGTACTCGGGGTGCGAAACGAACATAGGTTGCGGTGTGATGGCGGCGACCACAAGGTGATCGCCTGAGGTTTAAATAACTCAGAGTAATTTTGCGCGGCCCGCGCATCTACCCCAAGCAAAACAGCCCAAGGGCGAGCCCGCCATCGGGGCAAAAATGCGCTTACCGAATACGGCACGACATGAGCTAGGGTCCGGCGCTGAAATCACCATGGCCAAGACTCTTCACACCCGTCACAACGAGATATTCCTGGAGAAGCTTCAGCTTGCGCGCCTCGGAAAGCGCCTCCGCCAAGCCGACCTTGCCGACCGCTTGGGCCGCGATCAGGCCCTGGTCAGCAAGGTGGAGAGCGGCGAACGCAGGCTCGACGTCATCGAGCTTCGCGACTGGCTGATCGCGCTGGAAATCGACTTCATCAAGTTCCTCAGCGAGCTGCATGCCGAACTGGGGCCGTACGGCACGTCCCAGTTGCGCGTGCTGCGCGGAAAGGCATCCGAGCGCCCGCCATCCTGATGCATTTCCCGATGGATTTGAGTTATGTATAACGTGGCTTAGATAGCTCCATTCTCGGAGCCTTGGGCGGATGCCAATCCGCCCCAAGAACGCTCCTAAACCCGGTCGCCCCAAGGGCTACAGCAGCCTCGACGAGGGCATTGCCAAGGTCTTCGGGAAGACGGCGAAGGCATCGCGACTGAAGGCCGGGATGTCCCAAGAAGCGCTGGCCCTGGAGACGGGCATCGAACGCTCCTATATCAGCCGGCTCGAGCGGGGAGTAAGCCAGCCCACGCTGCTTGCGCTGCTCAAGCTGGCTAAGGAGACGCTGATTTATCCGGGCTGACCGCGATGCGCGTTGGGCCTGGCGACGGCAGCATCGCGATATGAGTCAACGCAGCTTTGCCAGCGCCGAGTACGCCTTGAAGAAGAAGCGCACGCGCCGCGAGATGTTTCTCGCCGACATGGAGCGCATCGTGCCGTGGTCGCGGCTGGAGGCGGCCATTGCACCGTCGTACCCACGCAGCGGCCGGGTCGGGCGCCCGCCCATCGGCGTGCCGAAGATGCTGCGCATGTACTGCCTGCAGCAGTGGTACGGCCTGGCCGACGAGGCCCTGGAGGACGCGCTGTACGACAGCCAGTCGATGCGCGACTTCGTCGGCATTGACCTGTCGCGTGAGGCGGTGCCCGACGCAACGACGCTGCTGAAGTTCCGGCGCCTGTTGCTGGCCAACGACCTGACCAAGACGCTGTTCGACGAGATCAACGCCCACCTGGCCGAGCAAGGCCTGCTGATGCGCTCGGGCACCATCGTGGACGCGACGATCATCGCCGCGCCCAGCTCGACGAAGAACGCGACGGGCGAACGCGATCCCGACATGCACCAAACGAAGAAGGGCAATCAGTGGCACTTCGGGATGAAGGCGCACATCGGTGTGGATGCCGAGTCGGGGCTGGTGCACACGGTCATCGGCACGGCGGCCAACGTCAACGATGTGACGCAGGCTGGTGCTCTGCTGCATGGACAGGAGACGTCGGCCTTCGGCGATGCCGGCTACCGTGGCGTGGACAAGCGCGAAGAGGCCATGGGGCCGACCTGGTTAGTCGCCATGCAGCCGGGCAAGCGCCGGGCGCTGGACCTGACGAAGAAGTGGGCGCGGCTGCTGGACAAAGCCGAACAGTTGAAGGCCGCCATGCGAGCCAAGGTCGAGCACCCCTTCCATGTGGTGAAGAACCTGTTCCGCCATCGCAAGGCTCGCTACAAGGGCATGGCGAAGAACCAGGGGCAGCTGTTCAGCCTGTTCGGTCTGGCCAATCTCGTGATCGCCAAGCGATCGTTGTTGGACCTGCAAGCCCGAGGTGCGTCTTGAACGGCCAGATGGGGCTGCAAACGGCCCCAAAAGCAGAGACGCGGTCGCCGATCGGATCGAATTCAAATCGCTTCGCCGCGAACCGTGCGTTGGCCGGTCGCAGATCGCTCTACTGGCCTATTGATCAGCGTGTCCCTAAGGGCCTCGGTTGCGAGTCATGGGAGCTGCTCGGACCTGTGGAAAAGGTCTTCAAGCGCCGTCGCTAGCCGTCGCGGTCCAATGCACTGGACTGCCTGGTGCTGAACCAGATGACAAAGCCCGCTGCGCCGAACCCGCCAAGCAGGCCGATGGGCGTGATGTTGGCCGCCCGGTTGCTGCCTTGCAGTAGCGCTGGCGCCCAGGTCCACCGCATCGGCCGTACCACGGCAGCAATGCGCGTCGGTTGCAGAGGCCAAACAGGTAGGCGTTCAGTGCTCGCCGAACCGCCACCTGCGAGCAGTCCAGCTGCTCAGCGCGCTCGCGGAGCAGCCGAGGCAATGCGCCGTCAAACACGATCTGTTCCAGCGTTCGGCCCTCAACCAGCGGCCGGATCAGCTCGTAGGCGCGCTCTTCGCGCCGGAGCCAATTCGCCAGCTTGTATCGCCGTCGCTTGCCGCTGCCATCACCGACCTCTTCCCGCAGCTGCCGGTCAGTCCAGAGCCAATGCGCTGGCGACGTGAAATCGAGCAGCTGCAATCCATCGCCAGCGGACATCGCTACTTCCTTCTAGGCCTTCATCAGGCTCGCAGTTGGAACCTCGACCTCGTCGCCATCCCGTCGATGTGCCCACCGATACAGCAACGGCAGCACAAGCAACGTCAGCGCGGTCGAGGACAGGATGCCTCCGATGACCACCGTCGCAAGCGGCCGCTGCACCTCGGCGCCGGTGCCGGTCGCGATGGCCATAGGCACGAAGCCAAGCGATGCAACCAGGGCCGTCATCAGCACCGGGCGCAGGCGGGTCAAGGCGCCTTCCCAGATGGCTTCATCGAGACTCTTGCCCTCCTCGCGGAGGCTGCGGATGAACGACAGCATGACCAGGCCGTTCAGTACCGCGACACCCGATAGAGCGATGAAACCAACCGCCGCTGAAATCGACAGCGGGATGCCACGCAGCCACAGCGCCAGGACGCCACCGGTGAGCGCAAACGGGATGCCCGTGAAGACCAGCAGGCCGTCTTTGGCGTTGCCGAACATGGTGAAGAGCAAGGCGAACACCATGGCCAGCGCCAGCGGCACCACGATTTGCAGGCGCTGTGAGGCGGACTGCAGTTGCTCGAAGGTGCCGCCCCAGGCGGTCCAGTAGCCCGTCGGAATCTTCACGTTCGTCATCGCAGACTGTGCGTCAGCCACAAACGAGCCCAGGTCGCGACCGGTCACGTTGGCACTGACCACCACCCTGCGCTTGCCGTTTTCGCGAGAGACCTGGTTGGGCCCTGGTGAAACCTCAAGCGTTGCCACCTCGCCGAGCGGGATGTAGGCCGCGCGTCCTTCGCCACCGGCCTTTGGGAGCGGGATGGGGAGACGCTTCAGCGCTTCCACATCCTGCCGAACGTCTTCTGGCAGTCGCACGAGGATGTCAAAACGCCGGTCGCCCTGGAAGAACGTACCGGCTTCCCGGCCACCGACAGCAGTCGCCACCGCTTCCTGCACGTCGGTCATGTTCAAGCCGTAGCGCGTGGCCTTGGCGCGGTCGATGTTGACCGAGAGCATGGGCAGGCCCGTCGTCTGCTCCACCTTCACCTCGGTGGCGCCGGGCACCTTCTGCAGCGCCGCGGCAATCTCGTTGGCCGTCTTGTTGAGCTGGTCGTTGTCGTCGCCGAAGACCTTGACTGCAACGTCCGACCGTACGCCGCTGATGAGTTCGTTGAAACGAAGCTGGATTGGCTGCGAGAACTCGTAGTTGTTGCCAGGGACCTTGGCGGCCTCCTCGCGGATGGCTGCCAGCAGCTCGTCGCGCGTCTTGCGGGGCTCGGGCCATTGGTCCAGGGGCTTGAGCATGATGTAGCCATCGCTGATGTTGGGCGGCATCGGGTCCGCCGCAATCTCGGCCGTGCCGGTGCGGGCGAAGATGCGGTCAATCTCGGGGAACTTGGCCGTCAGCGTGGCCTCGAGCTGCTTCTGCATCTCCACGGACTGCGTCAAGCTCGTGCCCGGGATGCGCAGCGCCTGAATGGCGAAGTCACCCTCGTTGAGGTTGGGGGCGAACTCGCTGCCCAGCTTGGTGGCCACGATGACAGACAGGGCGACCATGACCGTTGCGAAGGTCATCACGACGAGCGCATTGCCCAGCGTCGCCTTGAGTGCGGGCTCGTAGCGTCGCTTGGCCCAGTCCATCAGGCGGTTTTCCTTCTCGGTGACGCGCTCGCCGATGAACAGCGCCACGGCGGCAGGCACGAAGGTCACCGACAGCACCATCGCGCCCAACAGCGCCAGCAGCACCGTGTAGGCCATGGGATGGAACATCTTGCCCTCCACGCCGGTCAGGGCCAGGATGGGCACGTAGACCACCATGATGATGAGCTGTCCGAACAGCAGCGGGCGACGAGCCTCCTTGGCGGCAGCGAACACCTCGTGGAAGCGTTCGGCCCGCGTCAGCGCTCGGCCCTTGTGCGCTTGGACGTGGGCCAGGCGGCGCACGGCGTTCTCGATGATGACCACGGCGCCGTCGACGATGATGCCGAAGTCCAGGGCGCCCAGGCTCATCAGGTTGGCACTGATGCCGTACTTCACCATGCCGGTGAAGGTGAAGAGCATGGACAGCGGGATCACCGTCGCCGTGATGAGCGCCGCGCGGAAGTTGCCCAGGAAGGCGAACAGCACCGCGACGACCAGCAGCGCGCCTTCCACCAGGTTCTTCTGGACGGTCTTGATGGCTTTGTCGACCAGCGTGGTCCGGTCATAGACCGTGACGGCCTTGACGCCGGAAGGCAGCGTCTTGTTGATGGCCTCCATCTGCCGGTCCACTGCACGCGAGACGGTGCGGCTGTTCTCGCCCATCAGCATGAAGACGGTGCCCAGCACGACCTCCTGGCCGTTCTCGGTGGCCGCGCCGGTGCGCAGCTCGCGGCCCAGCTCGACGGCGGCGACATCCCGGATGCGGATGGGTTGGCCCTGTGCCGTGCCGATGATGATTTCGGCTATGTCCTCCATGGACTTGACCTGGCCCGGCGCGCGCACGAGGTACTGCTCGCCGCGCCGCTCGATGTAGCCGGCGCCCAGGTTGGCGTTGTTCTTCTCCAGCGCGTTGACCACGTCGGCCAGGCTGAGGCCGAAGGCGCCCAGCCGCTCCAGGTTGGGCGCCACGACGTACTGCTTCGCGAAGCCACCGATGGAGTTGATTTCGGTCACGCCCGGCACGTTGCGCAACTGCGGCTTGACGACCCAGTCCTGGATTTCGCGCAGATCGGTGGGTGTGTAGGCCGTGCCGTCCGGCTTCCTGGCCCCCTTCACGGCCTCCACCGTCCACAGGTAGATCTCGCCGAGGCCCGTGGAGATGGGGCCCATGCTGGGCGTCACGCCGACGGGCAGCCGCTCGCGCGCCTCCTGCAGGCGTTGGTTGACGAGCTGGCGCGCGAAGTAGATGTCGGTGCCATCCTTGAAGATGACCGTCACCTGAGACAGCCCGTAGCGCGAGAGCGAGCGTGTTTGCTCGAGGCCTGGCAAGCCCGCCATGACGGTCTCGATGGGATACGTGACGCGCTGCTCGGTCTCCAGCGGCGAATAACCCGGCGCCTGGCTGTTGACGACGACCTGCACGTTGGAGATGTCGACGACAGCGTCGATGGGCAGCTTGGTGTAGCTGTAGGTCCCGAGGGCGGCCATGGCCAGCACGGCCAGCATGACCAGCCATCGCTGCTCGATGCAGAAGCGGATGATGCGTTCAAACATGTGAGTCCTCCGGCTCAGTGCTCGTGCCCGGCGCTGGCTTTGCCCAGCTCGGACTTGAGGACAAACGTGTTCTTGGACGCGACTTGGTCGCCAGCCTTCAGGCCACTCACGACTTCCGCCACGCGACCGTCAGAGCGGCCGACCTTCACAGGCAGCGCCTCGAAGCCGCCGGACACGGCCTTGAAGACCATGGTCTGGTTCTCGATGGTCTGGACCGCATCGGCCGGCACCGTCAGCGCCACGTCCTGGTTCTCGCCGTACACCGACACGGTGACGAACAAGCCCGGCCGCCATGCGCCATCAGGGTTGGTGAGCGTCACGCGGGCACGGGCGGTGCGGGTTTGCTCACCGAGCAGCGCGCCCACGTAGGAGATGGTGCCCTGCACCTTGCTCTCAAAGGCCGTAGAAGAAACCGAGACTCGCTGACCCACGCGGACCGTGGCCAGGTCCTTAGGTGCGACGTTGAACTCCGCCCAAACCGTCCTCAGGTCGGAGACGGTGAAGATGCTGGCGTCTTCCTTGACGGCCTCACCGAGCGCCAGGTGCTTCTCGACCACCGTGCCGTCGAAGGGCGCGCGCAGCTCGAAGCGGTTGAGGTTGACCGATGAGCCGGTGGCGCCAACGGCCGCGAGCTTCTGGGTCGCGTTGCGGACGGCGATGTCGGCTTCCCGCAGCGCGGACTGGGCCTGCAGGTAGTCCTGCTCGGCAGAAATCTTCTCCTGCCAGAGCTTCTTCTCGCGTTCGTAGGTGACGCGGGCCGCATCGCGGCGCTCCTGGGCAGTCAGCAGTTCGCTGCGTTGCTCGGACAGCGAGTTGCTGGCGATGACGGCCAGAACCTCGCCCTTGCGCACTGATTGGCCCAGGTTGGCGACGACCTGCTCGGCCACGCCGGCCATGCGCGGCACCACATGGGCCGTACGGTCCTCGTTGAACCGGATTTCGCCGGTGAACTCGGCGGCAGCTTGGAGCTTGGCCGGACCTGCGACTTGCACGGCGATGCCCGCCTTCTTGACCTGGTCCTCGGTCAACTTGACCGAGCGCTCCTCATGTTCTTCGTGCGCCTCCTTGGATGCAGACGCCGCCTTCTTGTCGTCGCCATCGCCTTCCTTGTGAGCGTGCCCCGCCGCTTCGGCCTGTTCGGCCGCTTCGCCGGTCTTGTGTCGCTCGGTGAGCAGCAGGCCACCGCCGGCCAGCAGGCCGACAAGGACGATGACCGCCATCGCGATGCGCTGTTTCTTTGTGATTGCCATGTTCGTGTTCCGTTCTTACCGACCGAGCAGACGGTCGATGGCCGTGGCGGCCTGGTATGCGTTGGAGAGCGTGCTCAGGTAGCGCGCCCGGGCTTGCAGCAGCGAGCGCTGCGCGTCGATGACGTCGAGGAAGCCGAACTTCCCAGCCTCGAAGCCCTTGCTGGCCGAGTCATAAGCCAGCTGCGCTGCGGGCAGGACCGTCGACTGCAGCGCCTGCAGCGAGGTGCGTGCGATGGACAGCTGCACTGCCGCTGTCTGCAACTCGGCAAGGACGCGCAGGCGCGCGGCCTGGAACTCGTCCTCCGCCTTGTCGGCCCGCTTGCTGGCCTCGTAAACCGCGCCCTGGTTGCGGTCAAAGAGCGGCAGCGGGATGGACAGGCCGACGATGGCCTGGGTGCGCCCCATCTCGTTGTCGCGCTTGGCGCCGACGCTGAGGGTTACGTCGGGCACGGCCTTGCTGCGCTCGACGTCCACCAAGGCCTTGCGACGCTCTACCTCGGTACGGGCAGCCAGCAGCGCGGGGGCTTCCTCAAGTCGGCTCACCAGCTCAGGGAGAGGTGCGCGTTCAGGGACGACGCTGATGTCTCCCGCGACGCTGGCGAAGCGCGGTTCCGTGTCGCCCCAAAGCGCGACCAGGGCGTGACGGGCAGTCGTCAGCGCGGCTTGTGCCTCTGTGACTTCGAGCTGCGCGTTGGCCTGGTCGACCTGGGCGCGGGTGGCGTCCACGGGGGAGACCTTGCCGGCGGCCACGCGCTTGGTCACGGCCTGGGCACCGCTGGTCGCGAGGTCCGCCGAGTTGGCAGCGAGCTTGGAGCGCTCCTGCGCGGCGAGGACGGTGAAGTAGGCGGCGATGACTGACGAGCGAACCTGGGCCTTCGCATTGGTCAGTTCGACCTCAGCCAGGTCGCGAGCCCGCTGTGCCGCATTGACGCGGGCCGTGCGCTTGCCGGCCAGCTCCAACGGGATGTTCAACGTGGTCGTTGTCGTCCGTGTCGCGCTGCGCGTGTCCTCGACGCTTGCCGCGAGTTCGGGGTTGCGAAATGCGCCCGCCTGTCGGACGGAGCCGTCCTGGGCCTCAAGCTCACGCTGCGCTGCCGACACCACGAAGCTGCGCGATGTCGCCAGCTCGAGCGCCTGTTCAAGGGTGAGGGTGTCTGTCGTCTGCTGAGCGCGGACGGTGAATGGGCTGAGCAATGCTGCCGCCAGCCCGAGCGGCCAAAGAATTCTTCTCATCGAATCTCATAGGTTGAAACCAGGGATTCGGCGAGAGGGGTGTGGTTGGAAGTCCTCCTGTCTCGCCGGCTAGGCGAGACGGCGCCACTGAGGGCGGTCTGGCGCCCTGGTGGGCGCAGACGCATGTGCGTCGGAGGTGACGGCGACCAAGCCGGCCGCGAGGCCTGCAGGCCACAGGCCAGCTGCTGCATCGGCGGCTATGGCCGAGCTGCTGATGTGGCAAGAAGCACAGTCGTTGTCGACGACCAACTTCTTCGCCACGGACTTCTTCGCTTCAGCATCGTGCGCGTCGGCCTTGTGCTCGTGCTGGTGGTGCCCGAAGTGCTTGGCTCCCTGAGTCGTCGTCTCGTGTTCGCAATACGCGGCCGCAGCGCCCCACGCGACCTGAAGCGGCAGCAGGAAGGACAGCGCCACGAGGAACGCAGCGGTCAGGCGGTGGAGGCGACGGATAGTCATCAGCGTTGGCAGTTTAGCGGCCTGGGTTCACACACGCTGGCCCCGTGTCGTCATCCGTGCTGCTCCGGCTTGGACTGCGTGCGGCCATGCCAAAGGAAGAATCCCAGCACGAACGCCAGAACGACCGCCTGCGCGGTGAGCCCGATGGTGGATGGGTACACACCAAGCAGTTCCAACCTTGGAGCGGTGAGCGCACTCGGGGCAATCCACCCGGCCTCCTGCAGCGCTGCTACGCCCTTGCCGGTGAGAACGACGGCAAGCACGGCGACAAGCCAGGAGCTGGCGGAGAAGAACTTGCCGATGGGCAACCTCGCGCTGAAGCGCAGCAGCAAGACGGTGATTGCTGCCAGAGACAGGACACCGGCAGCCAGGCCGGCCAGGATGGCGTGGTCGTTGCCCTGACCCCAAAGCGCCGCGTAGAACAGGATGGTCTCGAAGACCTCGCGATACACGGCAATGAAGGCCAGGCCGAACATGACGAACGCCGACTTTCGGTTCAAGGCTGCGGACATGCGCTCGCGCAAGTAGGCCTGCCACTGTCCGGCGACGCTCTTCTGGTGCATCCAGACGCCGACGCTCACAAGCACGGCCGCAGCGAAGAGGCTCGACAACCCCTCCGTCACTTCCCGGTTCGCGCCGGTGATGGTGACGAGATACGTTGCCGCACCCCAGGTCGCCGCGCCTGCGAGGAGCGCTGTCAACCAGCCCGCGTGAACGTATGCCAGGACATCTGGACGCTCCGCCTTGCGCAGGAACGCAATCATGGCCACCACGACAAGAAGGGCCTCAAGACCCTCGCGCAGCAGGATGGTCAGACTGCCCAAGAAGGCAGCCGTTGCGTCCGCCCGTGAGTCCGCAAGCACCTTGTCGCCAAGCGTAAAGAGCTGCTCCACTTCAGCCGCCGATGCGGCCACCATGTCCACGGAGGATCTGTCCGAAATGTTCGACCGGTAGCGGCTCATCGCCACTTCAATCTGGTTCTTCAACGAGCCATCCTTGGCCGCGAGGGCCTGCTCGTAGGGCTCGACTCCATCCAGGTAGGACGACAAGGCAAGGTCTTGGGCCTTCTTGACGTCACCTGCCTTGTAGGCCGCCAAGCTATCGATGAGCTGCTTGCGCGCGAGCGTCATGCCGCCTGCGGGAACCTGGTTCAGCACGTCCGGATTTGCGTGCAGGTAGGCCATGACCAAGCTCGCGTCTTTCGTGCCCAGCGACTCGGCCAAGTCGTTCTGCGTCAGGCCAACGAAGCGGTCAAAGCTGGGGACCGCGACCTTCGCCTTCTCGTCCTCAGCCCAGACCTTCTTGCCTTGCTCAACCTCGTTGCGGTCGTGTGCGAAGGTGCCCAGGTAGGTGGCCACCGCCCATCGGTCGTCATCCGAGAGCTGGCCGAACGCGGGCATCGCTGTCCCGGTGATGCCTTGGGATACAGCTTGGTAGAGAGCAAAGAGGCTGCGTTGGCGCGCACGCTCTTTGTCGGTGAACGCGACCGGCAGAGGGTTCAGGGCCTTACCGACGGGGCCCATGCCGTCGCCGGTTGTGCCGTGGCAACTCGCGCAGTTTTCCGCGTAGACCTTCGCGCCGAGTTTGACGTCTGGGATGGTCGAAGGCGCCAGCGGGACCGGATAGGCGGCGACAAGATGCTTGGCCAAAGCCTTGGACAGCGTGCCGACCTTGCTCGCCTCGGCTCGGGCGCCGATGGCCGCCTCCAGCTCAGTAGCCTGGGCAATCAGCGCAGCCTGCTCGCTCTTGGCTTCCAATGCTGTGATTTTGGTTCGCGCCGTCAGCACGAACTCCTTCATCTCGTCGTATTCGGACTGCGAAACCACCTTGCCGTCCTTGACCGCACCCGCGTAGTCGACGGCCAGGTAGTCGAGGATTTGCCAAACGCGCTTCACGTCGGCTTCTGACGCTTGCAGCACGCCTGAGAAGAGGACCGCAGCAAGGACTGCGAGGACTTGGGCGCCGCGGCGTGCTGTCTTAGTGAGACTCATTTCGGTTCTTGTGCAAAAAGATGGCCCGCGCGACGCGAGCCTGTGTGGCCGAAAAATTTAGCGAGTGCTCTTCAAAAGGCGCAGGCCGTTGAAGACAACCAGCAGGCTCGCACCCATGTCAGCAAAGACGGCCATCCACATGGTGGCGCTGCCGAAGACTGCCAGGACGAAGAACACCGCTTTGATGCCCAGCGCAAGTGCGATGTTCTGCCAGAGCACCGAGTAGGTCTTTTGCGACAAGCGGATGGTCTCGGGCACTTTGCGCAGATCGTCGTTCATGATGAGGACGTCGGCCGCTTCTTTCGCCGTGTCGGTGCCGGCGCCGCCCATCGAGAAGCCAATGGCCGCCGCCGCGAGGCTGGGGGAGTCGTTGACGCCGTCACCGACCATACCGACCTCGCCGCTGGCGCCCAACTGCTCGACCGCCTTCTGCTTGTCCTGCGGCAGCAGGTCGGCGCGAACATCATCGATGCCCACCTGTTTGGCGATGTTCTGCGCCGTGGACGGGTTGTCGCCGGTCAGCATCACGGTCCGCACGCCCAGTGCCTTCAACTCGGCAATGGCCTGCCTGCTGGACTCCTTGGTCGTGTCGGCAACGGCGAAGAGCGCCAACACCTCTTGGGCGTTAGCCAGGACGGTGATGGTCCGACCTTGAGCCTCATGCTCATGCATCAGCGCCTCAAGCTCGGCTGAGCAGTGGCCGCGTTCGTGAATCCAGCGGTGGTTACCCAGCACGTAGTCCTGGCCGTCCACCGAGCCGTGGACGCCGCGCCCCAACTCGGCACCGAAGTTCTGGACCACGGACGCCTCGCCAGCCAGTCCAGCGGCAATGGCCTTGGAGACCGGGTGATCAGACCGGCCAGCAAGACTGCGTGCGATGCGCAGCACCTGATCCTCCGGCAGCGCCTGGGTTCTCATCACCTGCGCGACCAGCTTGGGCTTGCCCTCGGTCAGCGTGCCGGTCTTGTCGAGCGCCACAACGCTCAGCTTGCGCGCATTCTCCAGGTAGACACCACCCTTGATCAGGATGCCTCGGCGCGCCGCGGCGGCCAGGCCGCTCACGACGGTGACGGGCGTGGAGATGACCAGGGCGCAGGGGCAGGCGATGACCAGCAGCACCAAAGCCTTGTAGATCCCCGTCAGCCATGGCCAGCCCAGCGCCAGCGGCGTGCCCACGGCCACGGCGAGCGCGAGCACGAAGACCGCAGGGGTGTAGATGGCCGCGAAGCGGTCGACGAAGCGCTGCGTCGGCGCGCGCTGGCCTTGGGCGGCTTCGACGGCGTGAATGATGCGCGCCAGGACGGTATCGCTGGCCGGCTTGGTGACCTCGAACTCCAGCGACCCGCTCTGGTTGATGGTGCCGGCAAACACCTCGTCGCCGATCGCCTTGTCGACGGGAATGCTCTCGCCCGTGACCGGAGACTGGTCGACAGCGCTTTGCCCTGCGGTCACCCGGCCGTCGAGCGCGAAGCGTTCTCCGGGCTTGACCCGTGCGATGGCGCCCACGGCCACGGCCTTGGCTTCGACGCTGGTCCAGACATCATCGGCCTGGCGCACCTCGACCCGAGCCGGCGACAGCTGCAGCAGGCCCGTGATGGCGTTGCGCGCGCGCTCGACCGATCTCGCCTCGATAAGTTCGGCCAGCGAGTACAGCGCCATGACCATCGCCGCCTCGGGCCATTGGCCGATGGCGAACGCGCCAGCAACGGCGACGCTCATCAGCGCGTTGATGTTGAGCTGGCCCCGGAATAGCGCGGCCACGCCCTTGCGAAAGACCGCCGTGCCCGACAAAGCGATGGCGCCCGCCGCGATGCCCATGCCCGCGACTCGCCACGGCAGCGCGTCCGGCGCGAGGAAGTGGACCAACTCGGCACCGATGGCCACGACCAGGGCCGCGATCAGCCGCCCCAATTCGGCGCGTTGCGCCTTGGCGGTGTCTTCGGCAGCCGGTGGTGCGGACAGCGTCTCGGTCTTGAACCCGGCAGCGTTGATGGCTGTGGTGACGGCATCCCAGGAGGCAGGCGGCGCATCGATGGCCAGGGCCCGCCCCGCCAGATCAAACTGCAGGCGCCGCACTTCGGCGAAGCCCTCCAGCGCCCGACGGATCTGCCCCTCTTCGGTGGGGCAGTCCATGGACGGGATGCGCAAGAGCAGCCCACCGTCAACCAGCGCGGCCGCCGGAGCCGCTGCGGAGGTGCAGGCTCCACCACCACAGGTGGCTGTGCCGCAGGCCTTCGCCGGCGCATGGTTGTGCTCATGCCCGTGGTGATGGTCGTGGTGCCCGTGCTCGTGGCCGGTGTGGGCATGTTCAGAGTGGGGCATTGGGGGCGGCATCGTTCAGCAAGATCGCCATTGGACAACCTGTAGTGGCTCCAGAGTCAAGCCCCTCTACACTTTCCACAATCCTTCAGGGGCTGTTCATGAAAATTGGCGAGCTGTCGACCGCCTCGGCCACGCCGATCGAGACGATCCGCTACTACGAGCGCGAAGGCTTGCTGCCGCCACCAGCGCGCACGGGCGGCAACTTCCGCATCTACGAGCCGCCCCACCTGGAGCGACTGCAGTTCATCCGCTACTGCCGTGGGCTGGACATGTCGCTGGACGAGGTGCGCGTGCTGCTGCGATTCAAGGACGAGCCTTCCGGTGACTGTGGGGACGTGAACGCACTGCTGGACGAGCACATTGGCCATGTCTCCAGGCGCATCAAGGAACTGCGCTCACTGGAGCGCGAACTGAAGGAGTTGCGTCTGCGCTGCGGCGCCGCGCGGGCGGCCGACCAGTGCGGCATCCTGGCCGGCCTGGCCGAGGCGGCACAAGACCCAGCGGCCGCTACGGCTGCGACGAAGGAGCACAGCCACCTGCGCTCAGTCCACGGCCACTAGGCGCCGGGCCTGCGCGGCTACATTGGCGACCCTCGTCATTGGGGGGTACCCAATCAGTTGGTAGCCTTCAGGCGCCGCAGCTCGAGCAGCCCTGCTGCATCTGCACCGGCGGGCACTTGACCGAGCCATACGAGCAGAACACGCAGCAGCCACCGGCCTTGGGCCGCAGCACGGCCTTGCAGTGCTCGCATTCGTAGAAGAACTGGCAGGCGTCGGTGGGCATCACCTCGCGTCTGGCGTGGCCGCATTCGGGGCAGGTCAGCACTGACTCAAGCTGGGGCGCGGTCGGGGTCATTTGTGGACCGTTGAGGGAAAGCCTGCATCGGTCGTGGCCTTGGCCAGCGCCGTCGCGTTGGTCTTGTCGGCATCAAACGTCACCGTAGCTGTCTTCTTCGTGAAGTCGACGCGGGCCTGGCTCACGCCGGCCACTTGCTCCAGCGATTTCTTCACCGTGACCTGGCACAGCGCGCAGGTCATGTTCTGGAGGTCGAGCACGGCGGTCTGCGGTGTGGCCGCGAACGCGGCCAGTGGCATCAGCGTGACGAGCGCGGCGGTGAGCAACTTGCGCATGGGGAGTCCCTTCAGAGAAAAAGCGGCGCCAGTCCGGGCACCGACAACAACACAAACAACGCCAGCGCAATGGCCCAGAAGATCAGCCGCTGGCGCTGGAGGACGATGGGCTCGGCGCACGCAGAGCCGGGTTCGCAGACCTGCGGTTGCAGGTACAGGCGCCGGAACGCCAGGCCCAGGAACAGCAGCGTCAGGGCGATGAACCAGGGCCTCAGCGGCTCCAGCGCGGTCAGGCTGGAGACCCAGGCGCCGCCAATGCCCAGCGTGAGCAGCACCAGCGGCCCGACGCAGCACACCGACGCACCAACCGCCGCCAGCACGCTGGCGACCAACGAACTCTTGACCTTGGACATTGCCCTCCACCGGGGTGCACCTACACGACGGCCGACAGTCTAGAGTCCGTACCATGGTACGGAGTCAAGGGGGCAGATGACAAGTGAGTTGACGATAGGGCGGCTGGCCGACGAGGCCGGCGTGAACGTGGAGACCATCCGCTACTACCAGCGCCGCGGCCTGATGGCCGAGCCCGATAAGCCCATGGGCGGGCACAGGCGCTATGACCCGGCCGCCATCAAGCGCGTGCGCTTCATCAAGCGGGCCCAGGTGCTGGGCTTCACGCTCGAAGAGGTGGGCAGCCTGCTCGCACTGGACGAGGCCTGTGCCTGTGCCGAGACGCGCGAGCTGGCCACGCACAAGCTGCAGGTCATCGAGGACAAGCTCGCCGACCTGAGGGCGATGCGCAAGGCGCTGACGGCTTTGCTGCAGCAGTGCGACACGGGGGAGGCGCAGGGCAACTGCCCCATCATCCATGCGCTGACGGCGGACTGAACCACTAAGCCCGCGTCAAGCAACCGTTGTGGATGCCGGCGCAGCCCCTGCCTGACGACTTTTGATGCGACGCCGAGTTCTGGACAGCGCTACGTTGGTGACCAACTTCAACTAGGGCAAGCTCGCCGATCTGAAGGCCAGGTTCAGAGCAGTGACTGCGCTGCTGCTCCAATGTGAGGCCGGAGGTAAAGATGCTCGCTCCCCGAGCATCGACGCTAGCCGCCGGCTGACGACTTGGACGGAACCCATGCAGCAGAGCGCCGCACCTGTACTTCAACTCTTGCTGACGGTCTTGGCGCCGCCACCTGGGGTTGTGTTTGCTGTGCAACGGGGCCGCGACGAGCTGCTGCCGCCCTATGCATCGGATGTCGAATCCGTTGCGTTTGCCATCACCATGCGTCTCGGGCCGCCCCTTGTGGATGGGGCATTCAACTTTCGCGGCCCCTATGCGCAAGGCGCGCCGGCCGACCGCTTCATCTACCTGAACTCCGGCACTCTCGCTGGCCAATCGGCATCGTGCTGGGAGCGCAGAGCAAAGGTCAAGCTGGCCGCGATTCCTCGCCCCCTGATCGAGTCCGCTGTGGGTGACCCAGCCTGCGCCATCGAAGCTCGTATTCTTGGAACGGCTGGCGATGGGGGGCCGGTATGCGCCAGCATTCGGCCTCATGCGATCTCGTGGCGCCTAACGGTGAAGCTGTAGCTCTTCAGGCCGGCCTCTGTGAGCCGGCAGACGTTTCATTTTTGATCTTTGCAAACATCCGCGCCTTGGCACGGGCATCCACTCACAGTTAGCATCACAGCCATGTTGGTCGCCAAGAAACCTCGAGATATGGAAGCACCGGTGGCGACAGAGCAACCCAAGCCACGCGCCATATCAAAGCGGGCCAAGAACAACGCCGTCGAAGCGCTGGCCAGTACGCTCGATGCGAACTTCTTCAAGGCCATTGCGGAGCCAGTTCGCCAGCAGATCGTTTTGATCCTGCTGCAGGAAGGCCGTTCGAACGTCCAGGAGGTCGCCCAACACCTCGTCCAGGATCGGTCGGTGGTGTCCAGGCACCTCGCGTTTCTGGAGCAAGCCGGCTTCGTGCGCAGCCACCGCGTCCAACGGTTCACGGAGTACGAGCTCGATGGTCCCGCCATCATTGGCAAGCTCGAATTGCTCCTGTCGCATCTGCGACATGCCGCCCAGGTTTGCTGCCCCCCAGATCAGCTTCGCTGAACACCCTAGAACTGCAACCTGACCGACGCGGCAACGCGGCTTCGGTCTGCAAAAGCGCCGAATGGCGTCGATGGCGCGCCGTCGAACCGATCGCATTGCAGCTGCAGCAGCTGGTTGGCGGTGAGTTCATAGGCCATTTGCAACGAGCTCCACGACGACCCGTTCCTGGAATCGCGGATATGCATTGCCCGGCCCGCCAGGCGATCCTGAAGCCACTTCCGTTGCACGATGAGGCTCAGAAAGGCGTTGTTGCCGGAGCCGGCGGTCGTGCCTCGGTCGTGGGCCGCGATGGCTTGCGCCGCAAAGAACCATGGGCCGTGCCTCACGTCGACACCCAATCCGAACGAGGCCTGCGTCCTGGTGCCAGGCGCAGTTCCCACGGCATCAACTTCGGGCGTTATGCGCGCGTACAACGCTTCCAGGCGAATGACAGCCGGGCCGACGGGTTTGTCTGCGGAGAAACCGACACCCGTCTGCCGTGACAGCCGGCCGAGCAGCTTGGGCCCAGTCGACTCGATCACGGGCTGCAAGGTCGGTGCAGAGAGCCATCCATGCAGAGCCAGGAAATCCGCGTTCCACCCGGCGGCTTCCACGCCGTAGCGGACGGCAAGCGTGGCGTTGCTCAGCGACGTAGACGGCCGATCCGTCTGGACGGGCAGGCCCATGGCCTGGGTCGGCAGACGGTCGACGGGCACCTGAGGCGAGACGATGAACTGCAGTGTCTGACCTTCGCCCTGCCACTCGAAGTTGGCCATCCACTGCGCGAGCTTGGCTTCGGGCAGCTCTTCGTAGAACAAGTCGTAGGTGTCGATAGGATTGATCACGTCGGTTACCCGCAGGATGTCCATACGCCCCCAGTTCAACTGCTGGGCTCCCACGGTCACGGTGATGTCATCCCCGCGCCATGCTGCCGTGAGCTCGCGCAGGTCAGCGTCCCCGCGATGAGCGCCCGCGCCGGCGATGCGGCGCAGGCGCTCTCTGGCGCGAAGCTCGATGCCTTGCACCTGCCACTTCAGGGATGGCTCCAAGGTCAGCCGGCTGGAGCGGTCGCCGGCGTCCGCGATTGGTGTGCCGACCAGGGCTGTCGACTTCAGCCCCCAGGTGGCGTCAGACGCTTGCGCGCCAGAAGCCAGCAAGAGGCTCGCAACCAGCGGCGCCCAGGCAGCGCACTTGGCTGGCCTCATTCGGATCGCAGATAGCGCTGGGACACGTAGAAGTCATCCAGCTTGCCGTCAACCTCGCGAGAGGAAGCGGTCAGGCGCGTGGTCCTGCCGTTGGCCAGGTTGCGCATTTCGTAGACCTGCGGCCGCCAGTATTCGCCCGACTTGGCCAGCTTTCGTACGTCGAGCCGCTTCGCTGGCGCGCCTGCTTTGTCGAAGTAGTCGATCCGGACGGGATACAGCGTCTGCTTCTCGATCCAGTACGTCTTCTTGCCGTAGCCAGACGCCTCTTTCTCGGCTGCATCGCTAGCCGAAGCCGTCACGACGAAGCACTTTTGCTGCTCGCCGCAGGCTTCGTCTTCCTTGTCCAGCGTGAAGCTGTAGGCACTGGTCTTGTAGTCCTCGAAATCTTCATGGGTGAACTCGGTACCCATGAACCAGTTGGACTTCTCCGACCCGGCGATGCGACGGATCTTGCGCGTCGCCGGCAGGTACATCCAGATGTCGTTGACTGGTTTGCCACCATCCACGATCAGCAGGCCGGTGCCCTGGATGACCGGGGGCGTCGTGAACTTGAACAGCGTGGTCTCGGTTCCCTCGACCTTCTTGTAGTACAGCTCGATGCCGCGCGTCTGCTGGACCTGCCCGGCGCCGTCCAGCAGCTCCATCCGATAGATGGTCTTCTCGGTGGCACTCTTGATGCGCCGCTCGGAATCCTTGATGACGCTGTTGCCGTCGGCAGCGTTGACTGCCGAAGCCAGCACCAGCAGGGCTGTGGTGATGTAGGTCTGCTTGCTCATCCGAACGCCCTCCGGCGAAGCGTCGGCACCATGCCGGCGCGAACAATGGTCTTGAAGGGAGGAATGGCCGTCAGAGGCAGGAAGATCAGTGCGGGCAGCAGCACGACCAGCATGTCCTGCAGCGTGATGGTCGTATCGACCTGGAACCACGCATTGCTCAACACGCCATTCAGCCCAGTGGATATCGCGATGCCGGCCGCGACGGCGACCACGGTGCCAACGGCGCCGATGGTGGCAACCTCGAACAGGATCATCTTGAGGACCGTGCGGTCGGCGAAGCCAATCGTGCGCAGCGTCGAATACTCGGCCAGCCGCCTCAGCACCCCATAGGCCGTGGTGGAGAACAGGAACAGCACCGCCACCAGGAGGCTGAAGATGAAGGCGAGGTACACGATGCCGGCGATCTCCTTCAGGTGGACGACGAACTCGTGGACAAGGTTCGCCTTCGAGGTCACTCGGCCCACTCGGTCGAGCTTGTAGAGCTCGTCGAGTTGCCCGAAGCCTGCGCCGGTCTTCAGGAACATGCCCGTGACCTGGTCGTCCATGTCAAACCAAGCCTGGGCATCAGCCAGCGACGCGTAGGACTCGCCGGGCAGCACGCCGGAGAAGATGCCGACGACCTTGGTCTTCCAGGCCTTGTCCCTCACATCGATGGACACCTCGTCCCCGACGCCCACGCCCAGGGTGTCCGCCGTCTTGCGCTCAAGCACGATGGCGTCTCGTTCACCCGCCTGCACCTTGCGGCCGGCAATCATGCGCAGCTGACGGGCGCCGCTTGCGGGATCGATGCCGAGCAGGAAGGACGGCTCGACCTTGTCGCCCTTTTGGACCTTGATGGTCCCACGCAGGTAGGCGTCGGTACGCGTTACACCAGCCGTCTTCTTGATGTCGGCGAGCTCGTCCGTCCAGACGGGCGCGAGGAAGTCGACCGCGACGTCCCAATCGTCCGTGCTGAATCGCTTCACGATGCTCTGCTCGAAGGAGGTGAGCGAAACAAAGTAGGACAGCGAGGCGCCCAGAGACAAGGCCACCGCCACGACAGACATCAGGGCCAGGCCCTTGCCGCGTTGCAGGTTGCGCACGGCATAGCGCCAAGCCACCGATTGGCTGAGTCGACCGAGTCCTGCGCTGACCTTGCCTGCGACGGTGCCGCTGTCTTGCGTGTTGCCGCGCACCGCTTCTCGAGGCGTCATGCGCAGGATGCTGCGCAAGGGGATCGCGGTCGCGACGATCAGGATCGCTAACAAGCCGAGATAGCCCTGGACGAGGGGCAACGCGCGCAGGGTCAGGTTGGGCTCTGGAAGGCCGAGGGCCTTGGCGTAGTCCGTCCCGAAGCCGTACAGGAGAACGAAGCTCAGCAAGGTGCCCGAGATGATGGCGATCATCCCGATCAGGGCCGCCGGCATCGCGAAGGACAGCATGATGTCCCGCGTCCGATAGCCGATCGACATCATCACGCCGATCTCGGCCTTCTTCTCGTTGATCCATTGGTACAGCAGGAACACCGTGATCACCAACGCGGTCAACACGAAGATCAGCACGATGGCGGGCACGAAGATCTCGAACGCACCGAGGTCCAGCTCGAGATAGAGGTGACCGAACTGCCGCTCCAGCGGCAGACTTTCCTCAACCGTGACCTTCTTGCTGAGCGCCTTCAGGGCCGCTTTCTCAACGGCGCGATGGTCTGCCCCGTCCTTGATGTCGACGAGCAGGCTGTTGACCAACTGGTAGCCCAGGCGGGGTTGCACCAGGGAGTAGGGAACGAATACGGCGCCCAGCGAGCCCTTGCTGGGCAGGAAGAAGTTCGGGTTCGCGCTGTCGATCAGGAACTCAGGCGACATGGCGATGCCGCGCACGGTCAGGTCGTAGTGATCCTTGCCGATGTTGAGGCGGAACTTGTCGCCCACCTTGTAGTCGTGATGCTGCGCCATCGACCGCTCGATCACCACAGCCGTCGGTTGAGACGGATCGAGATCCTGCCCCTCGTCAATGCGCAGCCGGTTCACGATGGGCGACTTCTCCGTCGCGATCATCACCGCGTAGAGCTTGGCGCCGGCCTTGGTATCGATATTGCCGGGAAGCATCAAACGGCGCTCGACGGCCTGAACGCCATCGATGCCCTCAAGCCTCGGAATGTTGATGTTGTCTTCGGGAACAACACGCAACTCGAGCTTGGCGACGTTGAACTCTTTGTACCAACCCGCCCTCGAGTCGAAGAGGCTGTCGATGGCGCTGTACACGCCAACGAACATGGCGAGCGCCGTGCCCATGATCAGTCCGGCGGCAAAGAGTCGCCCCTTCATCTGCCATGCCGCGCGGCGCATGGCTGCGACAAGTTGGCGCGCGATCATGCTGCGTACGCCTCTGGGGCCGAAGCAGCGTGCTGCTGCTCCTCCAGGACGCCATTGCGCAGGACGAGCGTGCGGTCGGTGTGCTGGCCAATGGACGGGTTGTGCGTCACGATGATCAATGCGCTCGCGAACTGCCTGGCCTGCTCCAGCAGAAGCTCCGTCGTGGCCGCCGCCGTCTTGGGGTCCAGATTGCCGGTGGGTTCGTCGGCGAGCACGATGGCGGGCCGCTTGACCAGGGCGCGCGCAATGGCGACCCGTTGCTGCTCACCGCCCGACAACTGCTCGGGAAAACGGTCCAGCTTGTCGCGCAAGCCCAGCGAGGCCAGGATGTCCCGCGCGGCCTTGTCGCCCAGGTTGGAAGGCTTGCCTGCTGCTTCCCAGCCGGTCATGACGTTCTCGACCGCAGTCAACGTCGGGATCAGGTTGTAGAACTGAAAGATGAAGCCGACCTTCTCGCGCCGATACCGCGCCAGTCCCTCGGCGTCGAGCTTGACGATGTCCTGTCCTTCGACCGACATCTGACCGCTGTCCGCCGGGTCGATGCCGCCGAGGATGTTGAGCAAGGTGGACTTGCCAGTTCCAGAGACTCCAAGAATGGCCACGGACTCGCCGCGCCGGATCGACATCTTCAACCCGTTGAGCACCGCGACGTTGGCGCCGCCCTGTGAATACCCCTTGGTCAGGCCGCTCACGGCAACGACGACTTGCTCTTGCTTGGACATCTTGGTGTCTCCTTGCTTGGTTGTTTGACGCTCTCGGCTCAGGCCGCGACGGGCGACTTGATGACGACCGGGACTTCGACATGCACCGGAATGGCCGGCCGGATCGACTGGCACACGGTGCAGTAGTTCTCGAACACCGCGATGCAGCGGGCGATGTTCCCGGACGGCTTCTCCACGACCGGCGTGATCGTGACCCTGATCTCCTTGATCCGCGGGTTGCCTTCATCGTTGGGAACAACGATGGCAATGGCCTCGGTGGACAAGGACAGGACATAGATGCCCGTGTGCCGGAGCGTCTCGACCAGGCTCGCCGAGAGGCAGTGCCCGACGGCCATCGCCAGCATCGAAGGCGTGGACGGCCCGGCATTGCTGCCGACAGGATCGGGCTCATCGGTGATGACCGGCGCGCCATGCAGGGCCTCGCCTTCGAACGCCTGCGACTTGAACTTGAAGCCTTCGACGAACTCGATACGAGCGCCAAAGTGGCGCTCAGTCTGATTACGCATGTGCATGCTTGTTCTCCTTGATGGGGTTGGGTGACGGCGAGGGTGGGTGCGCGCTTGAGCCAGCCGAACCGGGATCACGCAGTGCGAACTTCCATTCGAGGAACTTCCCGGCGCGCGTGCCCAGCCAGCAAACGATGAAGAACAGGCCGCCCACAGTCAGGTAGGACTGCAACATGCGGTCGGGGTTGCGTTCGGCGGCAATCAAGCCTGTCTGCATGAGGTCGACGAGGCCTACGAGGTACAGCGCCGAGCTGTCCTTGAACATGGAGGTGAAGTAGCTGGCGTAGGTCGGCAGCATGCGGCGATGGGCCTGCGGCAAGATGACCTGCAGCCAGACGTTGGCGGCGGATAGTCCGAGCGATCGGGCGGCCTCGATCTCGCCAGCGGCGACAGAGCGGATGCCTGATCGGATGTACTCGGCCTGGTAGGCCGCGCCATAGGCGGTCAGCGCGATCAGCGCCGTCCAAATCGGGGACGCGGGCGTCTTCAGCAGGATGGGCACCGCGAAGAAGAACCAGAAGAGCACGATCAGCAGCGGAACGGAACGTACGAGCTCGATATAGCCCGTGCACGCCCACCGCAGCGGGGCAAGACGGCTCAGGCGGCCGACTGCCAGCATGTGGCCGAGCAAGAAGCTCGTGATGAATGCCGAGCAGGCGATCATCAAGTTCAGTCCAAGACCGCCGATGACGCCTTCGGGGAAGGTGCCGATGAGGAAAAGCCGCAGGTCCATGGTCACGCGGCTGCATCAGCAGCGGTTGGCGCATCCAGCTTGATGCGGCGCCGATAGGACATCGCCGATGCGATGAGCAAGGAGCCGATCGCATAGACGGCAGTGGCGACCAGCGTGGCCTCGAGGCCCTTGAAAGTGATCGACTCGATCTGCTGCGTGGCCCACGTCAACTCCGGCAGCGCGATCGCCACGCACAGCGACGTGTTCTTGAAGTTGTGAATCATGCGATTCGTGATCGCCGGCATCATGTTTCGCAGCGACTGTGGGCACAGCACCCACATGCACTCCTGCCATACCGACATGCCACAGCTGGCAGCGGCGTCTCGCTGCCCTCGACACACCTTGATCATTCCGTTGCGAACGATGTCGGAGAGGTAGACGCCGTTGTCGACGGCCAGTCCCATGACACCAGCGGCAAAGGAGTAACCGCCCCAGGCATGCAGTGCCGCGCCCATGGGATCCGGCAGCAGTTCCGGCAACACGAAGTAGAAGAAGAGGATCCAGAACAGCGCGGGGATGTTGCGCACGACCTCCGCGACCGAGTTGGCCGGGACGCGCACCCAGGCCGACGGCCACAGGCGCGCTGCAGCAAGCAGGCTGCCCAGCAGGAACGACAGCAGACCGGAGAGCACGGCCAGGGCGGCCGTGCTCGCGATGCCATCCAAGACCATGTCGCGGAATTGCGGCTTGGCCAGGAACGCCCAGTCGAAGTCGTAGGTCATCATGGCGATGCCTCAGACCGGCGCAGGTGCAGAGAAGCTGGGGCGCATCGAGCGCGCGGCATGCTTCAGCGATGCAACGGCCGCACAGCAGGATGAGTCGTCGTGCAGGTTCACCAGGCGCCCGGATTCGAGCGACACCATGCGATCGGCAACCTCATAGGCAAACTGCTGGTCGTGGCTGACGATGATGGTCGCCACGTTGGACCTCTTGAGCTTGCGCACGAGTTCCGCGATCTGCGCGGTTCTGGCCGGATCGAGCGCCGAGGTCGGTTCGTCCAGCAGCATCACCGAGGGCTTCATCGCCAGGCAGCGCGCCAGCGCCACGCGCTGCTTCTCGCCGCCCGATAGTTGCGATGGGTGATGGGCCCCCTTGCCTGCGAGTCCGAGATCGTCGAGGAGCTCCAGTGCTCGTCGCTCGGCCTCCGCCTTGGACACGCCGAGAACCTGCCGCGGTGCCAGACAGATGTTGTCCAGGGCGCTCAGGTGATCGAACAGGTTGAAGTGCTGGAACAGCATGCCGACCTTGCCCTTGAGTTCGCGCGCCCCCCTCTTGCTCGGCCACACCGGGCAGCCGTCAATCGTGATGCTTCCGCCGTCGATGGGCTCGAGGCCGTTGATGGCGCGCAGGAAGGTCGTCTTTCCTGCGCCGCTTGGGCCGCACAGGACCAGCGTCTCGCCACTGACGACGTGCAGGTCGACACCCTTGAGGACTTCACGTCCCGCCAGGCGCTTGATCACACATTTGCAATCGATCATGACTCCTCCCTGGAGCGCTGGGATCAGCTCAGATGCAAGGACTCAGTCCGGCCAGACCATGGCTGCTTCGCCGTAGACATCGGCGGGCAGGCGGGGGCGCGCGTTGAGTGGCAGGGGATATTTGCCCTTGGGCCCGAACCAGGCCTGATAGAGCTGCTCGTAGGTGCCGTCCTTGATGACGGACTGCAGCGCGACGCTGACGGCATAGCGCCATTTGCTGTCGTTCTGCGGCACGCCAATCGAGTAGAGGCCAGGGCTGTAGCCAGCGCCGACAGCCTCGAACGCGGAGCCCTCTGCGCCGACGACCGCAGCGATGATGGGGGTGTCCTGCGTGAACGCGTCGATCTTTCCCTGCTTGAGCGCGAGGAAGCACTCAGCGTTCTTCTGGAAGGACAGGATCTGCGGTTCAAGCTTGGAGTGCTTGGCCAGCTCGGCCGGCGCCGCCGTGAAGGCGTTAGATCCCTGGTTCACGCCGATGCGTTTCCCACCCAGCTGGGCCAGGGACTTGAAGCGGCCCTTCTTCGCGTAGAAGACCTTGGCGGTGAAAAGGTACGGCGGATCGACGAAGTCGACCTGTTCCTCGCGCCCGAGCGTGCGGCTGATGTTCGACAGTGCCATGTCGATCTGCCCGTTGGCGAGGAAGGCGATACGCGTCTTGTTGTTGACCGCGACGCGCTCGACGCGCACACCCAGGCGCTTGGCAATCTCATCGCCCAGCTCCACGTCGAAGCCGGTCCACTTACCGGTGTCGTCGAGGTAGTTCATCGGCGGCGTGTCGTTACCCGTGCCGATGCGGACGACGCCGGCCTGCTTGACGCGTTCGAGGATGCCCTGCGCCGCGGCCAGGCCAGGTGCGACGAGCGCAAGGCCGAGAGCGAGTGTGGCGGCGAGAGTGGGGAGTCGGAGATTCATGGCAACACTTCTCAGCTGTGCGCGACCGCGCGCTCAGCCACCTTTGTTTCGGAGGGGACCTCGATGACCTTCGGATGCGGAGCGAGTTCCGCGCCGTGCGCCGCCAGGTACTTGCCCACTTGCTCGGAAGACTGGACGAACCGGTTCTGGCAGATCCGCACCGAGTCCACCGTCGCGTCGGCGAACTGCAGCCCAGCGGCCTTCAGCAGATCCAGCCACTGCGTCTCGAACTGCCAGTGATGCGAGGCGATTTCCAGATTGACCTGGGCGAAGGTCAGGTAGGCGCGCTGCCGGGTCGGGATCGCCTTGAACGGCACGTCGTCGAAGCCGGCGTAGTAGTAAATGGTCTGCGGGCGCGTGACCTCGAACCACATGTCCCAGAGGTCTCGCATCGATGGCGAGGTCTGCGGGTTGGACACGAGATTCATCCAAGCGCCGTTGGGCAGCCAGTGATAGGCGTCCTTAAATGCGTCGCAGAAGGCGTCCTGATGAAGGACATTCAAGGGCAGTTCGGGCGCGACGGTGTGGAACTCGGCGTGATAGCGATCGCATGCCAGGCGCTCGAGCCCCATCCACTGCTGGTACAGACCGTAGCGCTTGCCGCTGTAGCGGCCCGTGGTGCTGCTGCCGATGAGGATGGACGGGCGGATGATCAGGAAAGGCACGCCGCTCGCGGCGACCAGCCGCTCGGCGTCGCGCTTGGTGCGCGTGTATTGCGTCGGATCGGCCGGCGGGTCGGGCAGTTGCGCTTCGGCGGTGATGTGAGGCTGATAGCCCGACGAATACGCCGTCGAGATGTAGACGAAGCGCTTCAAGGTCAGATGCCTTGCCAGGATCAGCAGGTGCGCGGTGTAGGCAACGTTGACCTCCTGCAGCTTGGGCAGGTCGTAGTAGTCCAGGCAGCCCGCGCAATGGATGATCTCGTCGACACCGTCCAGCTGCGGCCCGAGGTCGGGCACGTCGGCGAGATCGGCAGGCAGTTGGATTTGCGCGATGCGCTGGGCCACTTCGGGCGTCCAGGGCTCCGGGCCTTGCGCCATCCATTCTTCGATGATGGGCTCGAGCAGTGCCTGGCGGTCATGCATGGACCGCGTGAGGCAAGTGACCTGCGCTGCCGTATCGCGCAACAACGAGGCAACGATCAGTGCACCCATGTAGCCGGTCGCGCCGGTCACGAGGATGTGGCTGGCCGTAAAGGGCACGGCGCGCAGTGTCTTGTCCATGGTCAGGCACCCAATGCGGTCAAGGGTTGTTTTTCAAGGCGCTCTTGAATCATTTCCGCGGTCGGGATGCCGCCATAGAAGGCGACGCGACCGTTGATGATCAGGAGCGGAAAGATCGAGAGGCCGTTGGCTTGGAACAGCGTGACCACGCTTTGGATCAGCTGCTTCTGGCCGGGGTCGGCTTGTGCTTCAAGGCTGCGCAACTGCTGCTGGGCGCTGGTGATCGTGTCGACGATGACGGCGCGGTTGTCGCCCGACTTCTCCATCGCCTCCCGCAGGCTCTTCTTCAAGCCCTCGTCTTTGGCGCCTGCGGTCGAGTCGCAGCAGGCGGCAGAAAGGATGCCGATGTTGTTCTTGTCGAGCAGGGCCTTCATCGCTCCGGGGTCAGACGATCCGGTTGCGCAGCAGGGCAAGATCATCTTGAGCAGATTGCTGGGGTTGAACACCTTCGTCTCCTTTGTTAAATGAACCGCGACGCCCACTCGAGGACGACGCCGATGACCGTGGCCGATACGACGATGGCGACCACGTGCGACACCACCAACGGAGCGCGGAAGAGCTTCGTCAGCAGGATCATTTCGGGGATGCTGGTGCCCGCGGCGGACACCAGGAAAGCAGCGACGGGGCCGATGGCGACGCCCTTGCCAAGCAGCGCCACGGCAATCGGAATCACCATGGTCGCGTTGACGTAGAACGGCAGGCCCGCAATGGCCATCACCAGGATTAGCAGCAGCCCGGGGAACTGGTGCTGCAGTTGCGCGATGGCGTCTTCCGGCACATAGCCGTAGATCAGGGCGCCGATCGCGATGCCAACCGCGAGGTAGGGTCCTGAGGCGCGCAACTCGTTGAGCGCTGCCATGACCGCGAAGCGCGCACGCATGCCCCACGGCGTCGCCGGAGCCCCGCCTGGCGAACTCACCCTCACGGCGTCATCGATGTCGAAGCCCGGCCCGGCAAGCCGCAGAAACCTGGCAAACCCAAGCCGATCCAGCGCGATGCCGAATGCGATCGACAGCAGGCCGGCCACCAGCAGGAACACGACTGCAATCGCCAGCGAGAACTCCCGCAGCAGCACCAGCAGCACGCCCTCGTTGATCACCGGCGACGAGATCAGGAAGGTGAAGCAAATGCCGAAGCGAACCCTCGCCCGCAACATGCCGGACAGCACAGGCACGGTCGAGCATGAACAGAACGGCGTGACTGCCCCGGCGGTCGCCGCCAGCACCGTGCCTGTTTCAAGCGAAGTCTTCCCCAGCGCGTCATTCAGCTTGTTGCCCAGACTTTGCTGGAGCATCGCAACCGCGAACGCGATGGTGAAGAAGAGCAGCGCCAGGATTGCGCCTTCATAGACGATGAACTCGAGCATCGCTCTCAAGTCATTCATAGCGCCGCCTCATTTACTGTCTAGCTCGACGACTCAGCAGCAGGCGCCGGCTTGCGTGCTGCAGGCCGAAGGCGCATCCGAGCGCAGACGCAGGTCCGCCTTGGGTTGCACGCCGTAGCTGGACATGCTGGCGATCAGCGGCATCGTGACCTTGTGGTCAAAGCCGACGAGATCCAGCGTCTCCATGTAGGCATCGAGGGCGTCGACACGCAGCTTCTCGATGTCCGTGGCGATGCTGTCGAGGCCGATGCCGCCGCAGTCGACGGACAGCTCGGCGCACAGCGAGTGGCAGCTCGTGCTGATCATGCTGAACAGCTCGGGCATCACGCGGTGATGCGCCCAAACGAGTGCGTCGTGCACCGTTTCGGGATCCTTCTCGAGCATGGCCTTGATGCGGCGGGCGCCGATACCCAGGTGCTCGATCTCGTCGGACAGGATCAGGCCGGCAACCTGCGCGGTGTCGGAGTCCGTGTCGCGGCCGAGCGTCTTGTACAAGACGATGGCCATGGTCTCGGTCATCAGGTCCTGGATGATCAGGCAGGCCGCCAGGTCCTTCTTCTTGACCGCGGAGGAGAAGTGGCCGCGAATCGCCTTCCACTGCGGCTCGACGATCTCGGTCTTGACCGGGTAGTCCAGACGCTTGCCCAGGCTCGCCAGCATGCGAATGTGCTTGGACTCCTCGTTGGCCTGCTTGACCGTCTCGATCTTGGCCTCGGTGTCGCCCATGATGGGGACCATCTCCGAGTAGTTCTCGACAGCCATGATCTCGCCAGAGATCGTGTTCGACACGATGTAGGCCATCAGGTCGAAGTACCGCTTGTCCTTGCCGTGCCGCTCTGCACGCGAACTGGAAAGTGCTTGCAGAGCCGCGTCTCGCGACCCGCCCTGCGTTTGTGCCATTGCATCCATGACCGCTCCGGTTAAAAATAAAAATGCGTGCAGGTGTGTGCATGCATGCTCATAATAGACAAGGCCGTCTTCTGCACACATCCCTAGTTGCTTAGTTCTTATGCACCTGGAAGCGTGTAGATCATGGATTTCGGGACGCACTCAGATCTGAGAAATGGGTGCTGTCTCATGGGAGAAACGGCGCCGCGGGACCACGACCTGCGTTCGCACCGATCGCTCCACTCTCACCGGCGTCTACCCCCGTATCTCAGGGGGAGATTTCCGGCACTTCTGCCACCTCACGCGTGCTTGCAATGTCAAATTGATTCCATAAAGACGGAAATATGGAAGAAGCTGATGTCGTCAAGGGGTTGGCTGCGTTGGCGCAACCGATGCGCCTACAGGTGTTCCGCGCGCTGGTGGTGGTCGGCGACGCTGGATTGACGCCTGGCGCGATTCATGAAGCTTTGGGAGTGGCGCCGGCCACGCTGTCTTTTCACCTCAAGGAACTGGTCAACGCCGGCCTTGTGACTCAACAGCGTGCCAGCCGGAATCTGATCTACCGCGCGGACTGCGGCCGGATGGACTCCGTCGTTAGCTATCTGACCCAGAGCTGCCGCAAGGGAACTCAGTCGTCGCACGCCTGCCCCCAGGTCGAGTAGCTCACGTCCTGCGGGTCAAGGCACCCCAGCGGAGGCGTGGCAGCCGACTTCAATGCGTTGCACTCCAAATCTGCAACCTCGGGCTGCCGCCAGCTCACGTCGCGCCACGCCCCGCCGGGCGCGGGTGTACATGCGGGCGACTTCGCGCAGCAGGCTGCCAGCTGAGGACTCGGGCATTTGGATGTGAATAGCAACTACCTGTGCCAGAGAAACGGGGCCGTGGCCCCGTGGGGTGTCAGATCGCGCGCTGGTTCACGCGCTTGGACAGTTCCTCGGCACTCTCCTTACGCTCGCTGTAGCGGTCCACGAGATAGGGCCCGAGGTCGCGGGTCAGCAGCGTGAACTTGAACAGCTCCTCCATCACGTCCACGACGCGGTCGTAGAAAGACGAGGGCTTCATGCGACCGTCTTCGGTGAACTCGGCGAAGGCCTTGGCCACGGAAGACTGGTTGGGGATGGTCAGCATGCGCATCCAGCGACCCAGCACGCGCATCTGGTTGACGGCGTTGAAGGACTGCGAGCCGCCGGACACCTGCATGACGGCCAGCGTCTTGCCTTGCGTGGGCCGCACGGAGCCGGACGACAACGGAATCCAGTCGATCTGCGCCTTCATGATGCCGGTCATGGCGCCGTGTCGCTCGGGTGAGCACCAGACCATGCCTTCGGACCACGCCGCCAGCTCGCGCAGCTCCAGCACCTTGGGATGGGTGTCTGGCGCGTCGTCGGGCAGCGGCAGGCCGCTGGGATTGAAAATGCGCACCTCCGCGCCCATGGCCTCCAGCAGGCGGGCGGCCTCGAAGGTCAGCAGCCGGCTGTAGGAGCGCTCGCGCAGCGAGCCGTAAAGCATCAAGAAGCGCGGGCGGTGCTGCGGCGGCACCGAGACGGCCAGCCGTTCCTGCGTAGGCACGTCGAATAGGTCGGCTCGCAGCGCGGGGAAGGTGGCGTCGGGGAACAGTGGCTCAGACATGGCGGGCCTCGCCAGCGGCGGTCGACTCGGCCGCAGTGGCCGGTGCCGACAGCAGTTGATGGACAACTACAGCCACGGCCGCACCGATCAATTGAGCGCCGACAAAGCCCGGCGCGCTGCTGGGCGCGATGCCGGCGAAGCTGTCGCTGAACATGCGGCCGAAAACGGCGGCCGGGTTGGCGAAGGAGGTTGACGCCGTGAACCAGTAGGCCGCGCCGATATAGGCCGCCACCATCGCAGAGACACGGCCGGCCGGCGCGCGCAGGATGACGAGCAGCAGGCCGAAGGTGGCGACGCCCTCGGCGATCCACTGGCCGGTGCCGGTGCGCAGCTTGGTGGAGAACTGCACGATGCTCATGTCGAACATGGCGTGCACGAGCCACGCGCCCAACATGGCGCCAACGAGCTGGGCAGCGATGTAGGGCACGAGGGCGCCGACGGGCAACTCGCCGCGCCAAGCCATGACGGCGCTAACAGCGGGGTTGAAGTGCGCGCCGCTGATTGGGCCGAAGACCTCGATCAACACGTAGAGGCCGCCGACGGTAGCCAGCGTGTTGGCCAGCAACGCGATGGCGACATTGCCGCCGGACAGGCGCTCGGCCATGATTCCAGAGCCGATCACGACGGCCAGCAGCAGCGCCGTGCCCAATCCTTCGGCGAGGAGTTTGCGGGACAGGCTCATGCTCAGCTCTTGTAGATCTCGACCAGGGCCTGCTGCAGTTCAGCCTTGCTCAGGTCCTCGAAGGGCAACTGCAGGAGTTGCAGCATGCGGTAGCCGATGGCCTGGCGCGTCAGCTCGAAAGCGCGGCGCTTGCCCTCGTCGCCGCCCTCAGCGTTGGACGGGTCGGGATAGCCCCAGTGCACCTTCACCGGCTGGCCGTTGCCGCCGAAGAACACCGGGCACTGCTCAGCTGCGGCGCTGTCGCAGACGGTGATGACGATGGACAGCGGTGGCGCGCCGTCCTGGCTGAACTGGTCCCAGCTCTTGCTGTAGTACCCGCTGGTGTCCACCCCTGCGTTCTGCAGTGCTTCGACGGCAAACGGATTGATGCGACCGCTCGGGGCGCTGCCAGCGCTATGCGCCTTGACGTCCTTGTCGAGCTTCTGGGCCCAGTGGTTGAGCATGCCCTCGCTGAGGACGCTGCGGGCGGAGTTGTGGGTGCAGAGGATGAGGACGTGGGTGGTCATGGGAGCGCTCAGCGAGTGCCGATCTGTTTGATTTCGTCTTGGATGGCCAGGGGTTCCAGCTTGGCGATGGGCAACGCCAGCAGCAATTCGATGCGGCGCTTGAGGGTGATGGCGACGTCCAGGAAGGCCTGCAGCCTGACAGCGTCGCTGCCTTCCGCGTGGCCGGGGTCGGTCACTCCCCAATGGGCGGTCATGGGCTGGCCCGGCCAGATGGGGCACACCTCGCCGGCGGCCGAGTCGCAGACGGTGAACACGAAATCCATGATGGGCGTACCCGGCTTGGCGAATTCGTCCCAGCTCTTGCTGCGATAGCCCTCAGTGGGGAGATGCAGCGAGGCCAGCGTCTGCAAGGCCAGCGGGTTGACCGTGCCGTTGGGATGACTGCCGGCTGAGTAGACTTTGAAACGGCCGTTGGCCAAGCCATTCAACAGGCCCTCGGCCATGACAGAGCGCGCCGAGTTGCCGGTGCAGATGAAGAGAACGTTGTAAGCGCGGTCAGACATTGCGGTCTCAGCAGCAAGAGGAAGAAGACGACTTCACGGGAATGCCGATGGGCTTGCCGCGCGGCGCGCAACAGGCACTCGCCGCCGGAGCAGGATCCTGCTTCTCGCTGAAGACAGGAATATTGCCCAGCGTGTGGAAGTGCTCCCAGGCGATGCCCTGCGGGTCGGTGATCCAGTGCTTTTCGCTCTCGGCGTAGCAGCAGCTGGTCGCCCCTTCATCGAGCAACGCCACGTCAGCCGACTGCGCGCGGGCCTTCAGCTCGGCCAGTTCCTCGGCGCTGTCGGCCTGGAAGCCCAGGTGGTCGATGCCTGCCTGGCTGCCGCGGGTCGAGATCGCGAAATTGATGCGTGGGTCTTCCAGCATCCACTTTGCGTAGTCCGCCTCGACGCGGGTCGGCTCGGCACCGAAAAGCTTGGAATAGAAGGCCACGCTCTGGGCGAGGTTCTCGACGTTCAGGTGTACGTGAAAGCGTTTCATCTGAGGTCTGCTCAGCAGTCGCACGCCGCCGCCGGTTCGAGGCAGGCCTTGCCTTGGCAGCAGTTCTGGGTCAGGTAGGCGAGCAGCGAGTTCATGTGCTCGAAAGACGGCCGGTAGATCAGGTGGCGACCTTGGCGCTCCTGGGTCACAAGGCCGGAGTTCACCAATTCCTTCAGGTGGAACGACAGCGTGGCTGGCGCCAACCCGGTGCCCTCGGCGATCACGCCGGGTGTGAGGCCGGCAGGCCCCGTCACCACCAAAGCCCTGAAGACTCTGAGGCGGTGTTCCTGCGCAAGCGCCCCAAGCAGGCGCACGACGTCTTTTTCTTCCATTGTTCGATTGTAGTGGAAATAACGTAGATTTGAAAAGCCGACCGGGTCGCACCGCGGCGTCGTAGGCCGTTCGGTTCACGGATCTGTCACGCGTCCGTCACAAGCGAACGGAAAACTAGCGATATCTCCAGGTATCCCGATATGTCGCTACATGAGCAGTGAAGTCCTTGAATCTGCAGAAGCTTCTGTTGCAGCGCCAGAGGATCTCGGCACTTCCGGCGCGCGAGCCCTTGGCGCCCTGGCTGCGCTGGGGCAGCAGACCCGCCTGGCCACTTTCCGTCTGCTGGTGAGCCACGAGCCCTGCGGGCTGACCGTGGGCGAAGTGGCCGCGGCGCTGCAGTGCCCTCAGAACACTACGTCAGGCCATCTGGCGATCCTTGCCCGTGCGCAGCTCGTCACTAGCTCCCGACAGGGCCGCTCCGTCGTCTACCGAGCAGGCATGGCGGGCATGCGCTGGTTGCTGGAGTACCTGATGTCCGACTGCTGCAACGGCGACCCCTCGGCCTGCGCAACGGCCTTTTCGTCTCTTTGCGACGGCACGTGTGAACACCCGGCCGACGACAAAGCACCTCGCTGACATCACAGCCAAACCCAACGAGCAGGACTGCCATGCGAACCACTCAGAGCTGGTGCCGGAAATCTGAACACGGCGATGAGTGGAAACTCGGTTCATTGATCGGCCCGTGAGAGCGAGGCGACAAAGGAACGAGAGTATGAGCAGAAGACCCCGCCGCAACCAC